>NZ_JBICWC010000003.1:0-863587 GCF_043199535.1 Streptomyces sp. NPDC048590
CCCGTTTCACCGGGGCCCTCCGGGCGCTTCCCTTCGTTCTTGCGTTTCCGACTCTATCAGACTCTTTCGTGTCCGATTCCCGGCCGAAGCGGGTTTCGCTTTCCAGTTCTTCGCTTTCGCGTTTCCCTTTCCGGCGGTTCCAACTTTACCAGACTCTTTTTCGTTCCGTTTCCGGTCCGAATTTGATTCCGGTGGCCTGTGGAGTGGCCTTTGCCTTTCGGCTGATCCGACTTTATCAGAGGTTCTGAGTCGAATTTTCCACCTCTTCGAGGGGCTCCCTGCGCACACGTGCGCCGGTCGCTTCCCGGTCTGGTGGAGCCGTAAACGTACTGGAGCGGGGTCCCTCGATGCAAATCGAGGGACCCCGCTCCAGATTGGCGGACCCTTCGGGCTCCGTCGGGTCAGACCTCGACCACGACGGGAAGGATCATCGGGCGCCGGCGGTAGGTGTCCGACACCCACTTGCCGACCGTCCGCCGGACCAGCTGCTGGAGCTGGTGGGGCTCCATGACCCCGTCCTGCGCCGACTTGTTGAGCGCGTCCTCGATCTTCGGCACCACGGCGCCGAAGGCCGCGTCGTCGATGCCCGAGCCGCGGGCCTGGATGTGCGGTCCGCCCACGATCTTGCCGGACGACGTGTCGACCACGATGAAGACCGAGATGATGCCCTCGTCGCCGAGGATCCGGCGGTCCTTGAGGGAGGTCTCGGTGACATCGCCGACCGAGAGGCCGTCGACGTACACATAGCCGGCCTGGACCTTGCCCACGATCTTCGCCTTGCCGTCGACGAGGTCGACGACGACCCCGTCCTCGGCGATGACGATGTGGTCCTTGGGGACGCCGGTCAGCGCGCCGAGCTCGGCGTTGGCGCGCAGGTGACGCCACTCGCCGTGCACCGGCATCAGGTTCTTCGGCTTGCAGATGTTGTAGAAGTACAACAGCTCGCCGGCCGACGCGTGGCCCGAGACGTGGACCTTGGCGTTGCCCTTGTGGACGACGTTCGCGCCCCAGCGGGTCAGACCGTTGATCACGCGGTAGACCGCGTTCTCGTTGCCGGGGATCAGCGACGACGCGAGGATCACCGTGTCGCCCGGGACGATCCTGATCTGGTGGTCGCGGTTGGCCATCCGGGAGAGGGCTGCCATCGGCTCGCCCTGGGACCCCGTGCAGACCAGCACGACCTCGTCGTCCGGGAGGTCGTCGAGGGTCTTGACGTCGACCACAAGGCCCGCGGGAACCCTCAGGTACCCCAGATCACGGGCGATGCCCATGTTCCGGACCATCGAACGCCCGACGAAGGCGACCCTGCGACCGTACTCGTGAGCGGCGTCCAGGATCTGCTGGATGCGGTGGACATGGCTGGCGAAGCTGGCCACGATGATGCGCTTCTGGGCGTTGGCGAACACCGTGCGCAGCACGTTGGAGATGTCCCGCTCGGGCGGAACGAATCCGGGGACCTCGGCGTTCGTGGAGTCCGAGAGAAGAAGGTCGATGCCTTCCTCGCTGAGCCTCGCGAAGGCGTGGAGGTCGGTGAGACGCCCGTCCAGCGGGAGCTGGTCCATCTTGAAGTCACCCGTGGCGACGGCCATGCCCGCGGGAGTGCGGATGGCGACGGCGAGGGCGTCCGGGATGGAGTGGTTGACGGCGATGAACTCGCAGTCGAAGACGCCGATGCGCTCGCGCTGCCCCTCCTCCACCTCGAGGGTGTACGGACGGATGCGGTGCTCCTGGAGCTTCGCCTCGATGAGCGCGAGGGTCAGCTTGGAGCCGATCAGCGGGATGTCCGGCTTCAGGCGGAGCAGGTAGGGGACTCCACCGATGTGGTCCTCGTGGCCGTGCGTGAGGACGATGCCCTCGACGTCGTCCAGGCGGTCCCGGATCGTGGTGAAGTCCGGAAGGATCAGGTCGATGCCGGGCTGCTCCTCCTCGGGGAAGAGCACACCGCAGTCGACGATGAGCAGACGGCCGCCGTACTCGAAGACCGTCATGTTGCGGCCGATCTCGCCGAGACCGCCCAGCGGGGTGACCCGCAGACCGCCCTTGGGCAGCTTCGGCGGCGTACCGAGTTCAGGGTGCGGATGACTCAAAAGACTCTCCTTACCACGCGCGCCACGTACCGCTGAGGGCACGTGGCGCGCATGTCATTCGTGCACTTGCTGTTGTCAGGTGGTGTTTCCGCCGCGAGTGTCCTCGCGTATTCAGTTGTGAAGTCCGTGGTCAGAGCTGTACCCCACCGGCAGCCAGATCGATCTTGAGCTGGGCCGTCTCCTGTTCGGTGAGTTCGACCATCGGGAGGCGCAGCGGGCCGGCGGGCAGGCCCTGCAGGGTGAGTGCGGCCTTCGTGGTGATCACACCCTGTGTGCGGAACATCCCGGTGAAGACGGGGAGCAGCTTCTGGTGGATCTCGGTGGCCTTCTGCACGTCGCCGTCCAGGTGCGCCTCGACGAGCGCGCGGAGCTCCGGGGTGACGACGTGGCCGACGACGGAGACGAAACCGACGGCTCCGACGGAGAGGAGGGGCAGGTTGAGCATGTCGTCGCCGGAGTACCAGGCGAGGCCGGACTGGGCGATGGCCCAGCTGGCGCGGCCCAGATCTCCCTTGGCGTCCTTGTTGGCGACGATCCTCGGGTGCTCGGCGAGGCGCACGAGCGTCTCTGTGTCGATCGGCACACCGCTGCGGCCGGGGATGTCGTACAGCATCACCGGGAGGTCCGTGGAGTCCGCGATGGCGTTGAAGTGGCGGAGGAGGCCCTCCTGCGGGGGCTTGTTGTAGTACGGGGTGACCGCGAGGAGGCCGTGGGCTCCGGTGCGCTCGGCCGTCCGGGCCAGCTCGATGCTGTGCCGCGTGTCGTTGGTGCCGACGCCGGCGACGACGTGGGCCCGGTCTCCTACGGCTTCCAGGACAGCCCGTACGAGCTGGTCTTTCTCCGCGTTGCTGGTGGTCGGGGACTCACCCGTGGTGCCGTTGATGATCAGGCCGTCGTTGCCTGCGTCCACCAGATGGGCGGCGAGCCGCTGGGCGCCGTCGAGGTCGAGTGCGCCGTCCGCCGTGAAGGGCGTGACCATAGCGGTGAGGACCCGCCCGAAGGGGGTCTGCGGAGTGGAGATCGGAGCCATGGGTAACACGCTACTCGTTGCTCGGAGCCTCGCGCCCCCTCGGGGGACGGGGAAGAGGAGCCCGGCACTGCCTGCTCGGGGGTTCAAGCAGTGCCGGGTCCGTTTGATCAGCCTAGATGAACTTCACGAAACGCCGCAATACGGACACCGCCTACGGGGCGACCCGTCCGTTTTTGTTGAAGGCGGCATGAGTGAGCGGCATGAGCTTCTGCCAGTGCTGTTCCATCTGCTCGCCGACCATCTCGATCTCGCGCTGCGGGAACGACGGGACCTTCGCCATCTCGTGCTGGGTGCGCAGTCCGAGGAAGTGCATCAGCGAGCGGGCGTTGCAGGTGGCGTACATCGTGGAGAAGAGGCCGACGGGGAGCACCGCGCGGGCAACTTCGCGGGCGACGCCGGCGGCGAGCATCTCCTGGTAGGCGTCGTACGCCTGGCGGTAGGAGTCCTCCATCGCGCGAGTGGTGAGGGTGTGCTGCTCCGCCGTCCCCTCGACGAACTCGTACTTGCCGGGACGGCCCTGCTGGATGAGCTTGCGGGACTCCCCCGGGACGTAGAAGACGGGCTCCAGCTCCCTGTAGCGGCCCGATTCCTCGTTGTACGACCAGCCCACGCGGTGCCGCATGAACTCGCGGAACACGAAGATGGGGGCGCTGATGAAGAAGGTCATCGAGTTGTGCTCGAAGGGGCTGCCGTGCCGGTCCCGCATCAGGAAGTTGATGAGCCCCTTGGACCGCTCAGGGTCCTTCGTGACCTCTTCCAGGGACTGCTCCCCTGCCGTCGACACGCGCGCGGCGAAGAGCACGTCCGAGTCGGCGGCCGCGGATTTCACCAGGTCAACGGTGACATCGCTGCGGAAGTGGGCTTTTGTGGGCTCGGGGGTGTCGCTCACCGGCGGGGGTCCTTCCAATTGCTTCGCTCGGGCGGCGTCCACTCTACGGGCCGCCGGAAGAGGAGTCCGCCAGCGAAAAAATGGAAGTGGTCGGCGTTTCGGGGCACCGATCCGGGCAGGCGTACGTCTGATTCACTAGCAGCAACCGTTTCGCAGTTCAAGGAGAGCTTCCTCATGTTCCGCCGGCGTGAATCCGTCCCGTTCTCGTTCGTCGCCGAGGCCGACCGATTCCGCAGTAACGTCACTCCGCCTCCCCGCCAGCGCGTCAGCCGCACGCAGCTGGCATCTCGTTCCCTGGTAGGGCTCACTCTGATCGCGGGATTCGCCGGATCGCTGCTCTTCGGTCTGCCCGCCCTCGACACCGACCGGACGCCGTCGCACAGCCAGACGTCCGAGGCCTCCCAGCACCGCTGACTCGTACGGGCCCCCTGGGGTGGTCGGCCAGGGGGCTGCTCGGTAGCCTCACCGGGCACAGCAATCGAGCGTGCTTGTGAGTGAGGATCAGTCGTGCCCCTGCCCTTCCTGACGGCCGACCGCGCATTCGACGCGGACGCAGAGGACATCGCGCTGCCGTTCGACGACCACGACAGCTGGCGGCGGCCCTACCGTCCCGGCCCGTGGCGGGTGGCGGCGGCGGCGACATCGCTGCTGCTGGCGTCCTTCGTGCTGCTCGCCGCGATGATCATCACCCTCGCCGGATCGCTGTCCGGCGCCACTCTCTGTTTCGTGCTGTCCGCGGTGGTGATCGTGAGCGCGCTGCGGCTGCTCCGCGTCGGCGCCTGGGTCAGCCGCCACGGGGTACGCCGGGTGGGGTTCTTCCGTACGACCACCGTGCGGTGGCGGGACGTCGCGGCGGTCCGCACCGTGCAGCAGCCGGTGAAGTGGCTCGGTTTCCCGCGTACGGTCCAGGGACAGGCCCTGGTCGTGGTGGTCAAGGGTGGTGAGCCGCTCGCCCCGCTGGTCACCGACCGCAACGCGGACTTCCTGGCCCGCGCGGAGGCGTTCGAGCGCGCCACGGACTCCGTCGAGGCGTGGGGGGACGAGTACCGCACGGGCTGAAGCTCGTCGCGCACCTCCACAAGCCGGTACGGCGCCGCTCAGGCGCGTACCGGCTTGTTCGCGTGCAGGGCGATGGCGCGCTGCATCGCCTTGCGGGCGCGGGGGGTGTCCCTGGCGTCCTGGTAGGCCACGGCCAGCCGGAACCAGCAGCGCCAGTCGTCGGGGCTGTCCTCGGTCTCCTCACGGCGGCGTGTGAACACGGCGTCGGCGGAGGCCCGGTCGATGCGCCCGGACGGAGTGCGCTCGAGCTCGTCGACGGGCAGGCCGCCCTCCGCGTCCAGCTCGGCGGCCAGCGCGTTGGCCCTGCGGACGAACTGGGTGTTCTTCCAGAGGAACCACACCCCGATGACCGGCAGGATCAGCACGGCCACGCCGAAGGTGACCGTGAGCAGCGTGCCGTGCCGGATGAGCAGGACGCCACGGCTGCCGGCCAGGACGAAGTAGAAGACGAGGACGGCGGCGGTGACGGCGTACGAAAGCTTTGCGCGCATGGGGTGGCCCAGTCAGTTCAGGTCGAGGAAGTGTTCCAGGCCGAAGGTGAGGCCGGGAGTGGTCACCACGCGGCGTGTGCCGAGCAGGATGCCGGGCATGAAGCTGCTGTGGTGCAGCGAGTCGTGGCGCAGGGTGAGCGTCTCGCCCTCGCTTCCCAGCAGGACCTCCTGGTGGGCCAGGAGGCCGCGCAGGCGGACCGAGTGGACCGGGACACCGTCGACGTCCGCGCCGCGGGCGCCCTCCAGGGCGGTGGCGGTGGCGTCGGGCTGCGGAGCAGCACCCGCCTTGTGCCGGGCCGCCGCGATGAGCTGGGCGGTCCGGGTGGCGGTGCCCGAGGGGGCGTCCGCCTTGTTCGGGTGGTGCAGCTCGATGACCTCGACGGACTCGAAGTAGCGGGCCGCCTGCTCCGCGAACCGCATGGTGAGGACGGCGCCGATGGAGAAGTTCGGCGCGATGAGCACTCCGGTCTCCGGGGAGGCCGAGAGCCAGGTGTTCAGCTGCGCGAGCCGTTCGTCGGTCCATCCGGTGGTGCCGACGACGGCATGGATGCCGTGGCGGAGGCAGAAGTCGAGGTTGTCCATCACCGACGACGGGGTGGTCAGCTCGACGACCGCCTGGGCACCGCTCTCCGTCAGTGCCTCGAGGCTGTCGCCGCGGCCGAGCGCGGCCACCAGCTCCATGTCGTCGGCGGCCTCGACGGCCCGTACCGCCTCGGACCCGATGCGTCCCTTGGCTCCGAGAACGGCCACGCGCAGCTTGCTCATGTGCTCTTCCTTAGGGGTGGTTAGGAGACCGCTGACTGGAGGCGGTCAGCCTGCTTGTCCTTCAGCGGGCCGATGACCGAGAGCGAGGGGCGCTGTCCCAGGACGTCGGCCGCCACGGCCCTGACCTCGTCGGGGGTGACCGCCGCGATCTTCGCCAGCATCTCGTCGACAGACATCTGCTCGCCCCAGCAGAGCTCGCTCTTGCCGATGCGGTTCATGAGCGCGCCCGTGTCCTCGAGGCCGAGGACGGTGGAACCGGCGAGCTGGCCGACGGCGCGGGCGATCTCCTCGTCGTCGAGACCGTCCGAGGACACCCGGTCCAGCTCGTCCCTGCAGATCTTGAGGACGTCGTGGACCTGGCTGGGCCTGCAGCCCGCGTAGACGCCGAAGAGGCCGCAGTCGGCGAAGCCCGAGGTGTACGAGTAGACGCTGTACGCGAGGCCGCGCTTCTCCCGGACCTCCTGGAAGAGGCGGGAGCTCATACCGCCGCCGAGCGCGGTGTTCAGGACGCCGAGGGCCCAGCGGCGCTCGTCCGTCCTGGCCAGGCCCGGCATGCCGAGCACGACGTGTGCCTGCTCGGTCTTGCGGTTCAGCACCTCGACACGGCCCGTGGCCCGCAGAGTGCGGGATCCCGCACGCGGCGGTGTGGGCACGGCGTCGGTGCGGCCGAGGGCGCCCGCGCGTTCGAAGGCCTTGCGGACCTGGCGTACGACCGTGGCGTGGTCGACGTTGCCGGCGGCTGCGACGACCAGGTGGGTGGGGTCGTAGTGCTTCTTGTAGAAGCGGGCGATCTGGCCCTGGTTCAGGGCGTTGATCGTGTCCACGGTGCCGAGGACGGGGCGGCCCAGCGGGGTGTCCCCCAGCATGGTGTGCGCGAACAGGTCGTGCACGCAGTCGCCCGGGTCGTCCTCCGTCATGGCGATCTCCTCGAGGATGACGCCGCGCTCGGCGTCGACGTCCTCGGGGGCGATCAGGGAACCGGTCAGCATGTCGCAGACGACATCGATGGCCAGCGGCAGGTCGGTGTCCAGGACCCGCGCGTAGTAGCAGGTGTACTCCTTCGCCGTGAAGGCGTTCATCTCGCCGCCGACCGCGTCGATCGCGGACGAGATGTCGAGGGCGCTGCGCTTGGCCGTGCCCTTGAAGAGGAGGTGTTCGAGGTAGTGCGTGGCGCCGTTCAGGGAGGGCGTCTCGTCACGCGAGCCGACGTTGGCCCAGATCCCGAACGTGGCGGAACGGACGGAGGGCAGGGTCTCGGTGACCACCCGGAGACCGCCGGGGAGAACGGTCCTGCGGACCGTACCGATCCCGTTGCTGCCCTTGAGAAGCGTTTGGGTACGGGCGACGGCCCGCCCCTCCGAGGAGGGGCGGGCCGTCGTCACGGGACTACGGGACGTCACTTGGCGGTGTCGTCCTTCTTCTCGTCCTCTTCACCCTCGATGACGGGGATGAGGGAGAGCTTGCCGCGGGAGTCGATCTCCGCGATCTCGACCTGGACCTTCGCGCCGACGCCGAGCACGTCCTCGACGTTCTCCACGCGCTTGCCACCGGCGAGCTTGCGGATCTGCGAGATGTGCAGCAGACCGTCCTTGCCGGGCATCAGGGAGACGAACGCACCGAAGGTGGTGGTCTTGACGACCGTACCCAGGTAGCGCTCGCCGACCTCCGGCATGGTCGGGTTGGCGATGGCGTTGATCGTGGCGCGGGCGGCCTCGGCCTGCGAGCCCTGCTGGGCACCGATGTAGATGGTGCCGTCGTCCTCGATCGTGATGTCGGCGCCGGTGTCCTCCTGGATCTGGTTGATCATCTTGCCCTTGGGGCCGATGACCTCACCGATCTTGTCCACCGGGATCTTGACGGTGATGATCCGCGGGGCGTTCGGGGACATCTCGTCCGGGACGTCGATGGCCTCGTTCATGACGTCCAGGATGTGCAGACGCGCGTCACGGGCCTGCTTCAGCGCGGCGGCCAGGACCGAGGCGGGGATGCCGTCGAGCTTGGTGTCGAGCTGGAGCGCGGTCACGAACTGCTTCGTACCGGCGACCTTGAAGTCCATGTCGCCGAAGGCGTCCTCCGCACCGAGGATGTCGGTGAGGGCGACGTAGTGGGTCTTGCCGTCGATCTCCTGCGAGATCAGGCCCATGGCGATACCGGCGACGGCGGCCTTGAGGGGCACACCCGCGTTCAGCAGCGACATGGTGGAGGCGCAGACCGAGCCCATGGACGTCGATCCGTTGGAGCCCAGCGCCTCGGAGACCTGGCGGATCGCGTAGGGGAACTCCTCGCGCGAGGGCAGGACCGGCACGATGGCGCGCTCGGCGAGCGCTCCGTGGCCGATCTCGCGGCGCTTGGGCGAGCCCACGCGGCCGGTCTCGCCGACGGAGTACGGCGGGAAGTTGTAGTTGTGCATGTAACGCTTGCGGGTCACCGGGGAGAGGGTGTCCAGCTGCTGCTCCATGCGGAGCATGTTGAGGGTGGTGACGCCCAGGATCTGCGTCTCGCCACGCTCGAAGAGCGCCGAGCCGTGCACGCGCGGGATGGCCTCGACCTCGGCGGCGAGCGTACGGATGTCCGTGACGCCGCGGCCGTCGATGCGGACCTTCTCCTTGATGACGCGCTCGCGGACCAGCTTCTTGGTCAGCGCGCGGTAGGCACCGGAGATCTCCTTCTCGCGGCCCTCGAAGGCCGGGAGGAGCTTCTCGGCCGCGATCTCCTTGATGCGGTCCAGCTCCGCCTCGCGCTCCTGCTTGCCGGCGATGGTGAGTGCCTTGGCGAGCTCGGTGCGGACGGCCTTGGTGAGCGCCTCCAGGACGTCGTCCTGGTAGTCGAGGAAGACCGGGAACTCGCCGGTGGGCTTGGCAGCCTTGGCGGCGAGGTCGGACTGGGCCTTGCAGAGCGCCTTGATGAAGGGCTTCGCGGCCTCGAGACCGGCGGCGACGACCTCCTCGGTCGGGGCCTCGGCGCCGTCCTTGACGAGCTGGATGGTCTTCTCGGTGGCCTCGGCCTCGACCATCATGATCGCGACGTCGCCGTCCTCGAGGACGCGACCGGCGACGACCATGTCGAAGACGGCGTCCTCGAGCTCGGTGTGCGTCGGGAAGGCGACCCACTGGCCCTTGATCAGGGCGACACGGGTGCCGCCGATCGGGCCGGAGAAGGGCAGGCCGGCCAGCTGCGTGGAGCAGGAGGCGGCGTTGATCGCGATCACGTCGTACAGGTGATCGGGGTTGAGCGCCATGACCGTCTCGACGATCTGGATCTCGTTGCGCAGGCCCTTCTTGAAGGAGGGGCGCAGCGGGCGGTCGATCAGGCGGCAGGTGAGGATCGCGTCCTCGGAGGGGCGGCCCTCCCGGCGGAAGAAGGAGCCGGGGATCTTGCCTGCGGCGTACTGCCGCTCCTCGACGTCCACCGTGAGCGGGAAGAAGTCGAGCTGGTCCTTGGGCCGCTTGGAAGCGGTGGTGGCCGACAGCACCATGGTGTCGTCGTCCAGGTACGCGACGGCGGAGCCTGCGGCCTGCTTGGCCAGGCGGCCCGTCTCGAAGCGGATGGTGCGGGTGCCGAAGGTGCCGTTGTCGATCACGGCTTCGGCGTAGTGGGTCTCGTTCTCCACTAGTGATTTCTCCATACTCGTCGTCTTTCGTCCCCGCGCCCGTGTGGCGGGGGACGGTGCGGAGAAGCGCACCGTGTGTGCGGGCCGGTCTTCGATCGAAGCTCCCGGGCGTTGTCCCGGGGGCCACTACCGAGGACCGGCGGCGGCCGTGGGGCGCCTCTCCTCGTTCTGTTGTCGTACGTCCAGGTTACTGAGCCGGACCCGGTTCACGCACGTACAGCAAAAGGGAGCGGCCCCCTGGAACCGGGGTACCGCTCCCTCTCACAGCGTCCTTACTTGGCGCCGCCGGCCGCACCACGGCGGATGCCGAGGCGGTCGACGAGCGCACGGAAGCGCTGGATGTCCTTCTTGGCCAGGTACTGCAGGAGGCGGCGACGCTGGCCGACCAGGATCAGCAGACCACGGCGGGAGTGGTGGTCGTGCTTGTGCGTCTTGAGGTGCTCCGTCAGGTCCGAGATCCGGCGGGAGAGCATGGCGACCTGGACCTCGGGGGATCCGGTGTCACCCTCCTTCTGGGCGAACTCGGACATGATCTGCTTCTTCGTAGCGGCGTCGAGCGGCACGCGTACTCCTCTTGATGTTCGATGCGCCCACGAGTGCCCCTGGTCTTGTTCTCAGGGGAGCTTCCGTGACTCGGAGGCGAAGGTCCGATGAGCGCAGCCCCCAGGGTGATCCCGGAGGCGCGTACACAAACGGCCGTCACACAGCGTACCAGCCGCCGTGGGCCCACCCGTCGCCCGCCGCCGCCCCGAAGAGGAGAGCCCTCCGGGCTCAATGCCACCCGTCGCCCGCCGCCGCCCCGGATCAGCTGGTGAGCGCGCGGATCGAGTGGTAGACGTCGAAGACGGCGAGGCACAGCGGCAGCAGGGTCAGGAGGACGAAGGCCTCGGCCACCTCCAGGAAGCGCCCCCAGAAGGGGGTGACACCCTTGCGCGGCACGATCAGCCCTATGGCGGTGATCAGCGCGGCGACGGCCGCGACCGCCGCGGTGAGCCAGATCGTACGGATGTCGAGCCCGGTGCCGTCGCCCTTGAAGGCGGCCTGGATCAGGTCGGCCGGCGGGTTGAGGGACAGCCCGAGGCCGAGGAGCACGAGGGCGGCGAGACCGGCACCGAGGGCGCAGCCGACCTGGGCGGTGTAGCGGAACAGGTGCGCGCGCATCAGCATGGCTACGCCGGTGGCGAGGGCGAGCAGCTGGCCCCAGACGCTGTCGGAGAAGCCGAGGACCGCCGCGGCTCCCACGGCCACCAGGGCGCAGCCGCCGACGAGGCCGAGGAGCAGTTCGTGGCCGCGGCGGGCCTGGGCGGCGATACGGGCGGCGTCGACCGGCCCCTGCGGGGCGGGGTCGGAGGTCCCGTAGTCACCGACGGTGGTGCGGGGCGGCTCGAAGCCGATCGGGAGACGGGCGAAGCGGGTGGAGAGTCCCGGCAGGAAGGCGAGGAGCCCCACGGACAGGGGTGCGCAGACGGCGGCGGTCTCGGACGGCTCCATGCCGGTCATGATCGCGACGAAGGTCACCAGTACGCCGATGACGGAGGCGAAGACGAACGCGACGAACGTGCCGTCGCCCTCGGGGGCCGCGATCATGAGGATCACGGAGGCCACCAGCACGGCGGCGCAGGCCAGCAGGAACTGCAGCTTCCCGATGCCCTGGCCGTCGCTGAGCGGAAGCAGCCCCGTACCGGCGACCGCCGCGCTGGTGAGCGCGCCGATCCCGAGCGCGATGGACGAGCCCCGGTCGGCGTAGACGCGGGCGCGTACGCAGGCCAGAGCGAGCAGGAGCACCGCGGTGACGGCGGCGAGTATCCCCGGCAGGCCGTGCATGTCGTGCCTGATGTCGGAGGTCCACAGCACGAAGCCGAGCAGGACCAGCAGCACCGACCCGCCGAAGAGTCCGGCGGAGCGCATGAGGCCGTCGCCCCAGAGGGTGCGGTCCTTGGAGACGGCGCTGGCGACGGCGTCGGACACGTCGTCGAAGACCGCGGGGGGCAGGGACTCGGAGAAGGGCCGCAGGGAGAGCAGTTCCCCGTCGAGGATGCGCTGTCCCGCGAGCGTGCGCCCGCTGTCGAGGACGGTGCCGTCGCGGCGCACCAGGTGGTAGCCGACCGGTGCGTCCTGGGCGGGGCTCTGCCCGGAGAGCCGGAGGATCTCGGGGTAGAGGTCGGCGACGGCGATGTCCTCGGGGAGCGCCACGTCGACACGGCTGTCGGGCGCGACGACCGTGACCCGGCAGAAGCCCGTCGTGTTGCCGACGGGAAGTCCGGGACCCGGCCGACCGGTTCCGGTGGCCGCCGTCTGGGCCGTCGTTGTCACGTGCTGCTCCCCCTCGTGGTTCTCTTCTGGATCTCCCGGAACGCACCCCTGGACCACGGGTCGCGACTGCGTCCCGAATGACCCGTTTTTTTGCGGTAGTTAGCGGATGCGTACACGCGTCGCGACACCCTACCGCCCTCGGGTCCCCGGAGGCGCCAGTAGGATCCTCCCGCGGACGGAGCCCGTCGCCACGGGGGCGCCGATAGGAACAGTTCCGTCCGGCAAGGGAATTGGTGAGCTGTGAGCCAGATCGTCGTCAAGCGCCCACCGCGGGCCCTCCCCTCCGAAGTTCCGGGCGAGCAGGTGCAGTTGCAACCTCCGCCCGAGCTGCCCCGAGGGCAGCAGGAGGGGGTGATGATGCAGCTGCTCCCGATGCTCGGTATGGGTGGTTCCGTCGTCTTCTTCTTCATGACGCCGAACCCGATCATGCGGATCATGGGCATGATCATGATCGCGTCGACGATCGCGATGGCCGTGGCGATGATCATCCGGTTCCGGCGGGGCACCCAGGGCCAGCTCGCCGACATGCGGCGCGACTACCTGAAGTACCTGACGCAGACCAGGCGCGCGGTGCTGAGGACTGCGCGTCAGCAGCGCGACGCACAGTTCTACCTCCACCCGTCGCCGGAGCAGCTCTGGGCGCTCGTGGCGGAGGGCAGCCGGGTGTGGGAGCGCCGCGTCGGTGACGCGGATTTCGCCCATGTCCGCATCGGCCTGGGCAGCCAGGAGCTCGCCACGCCTCTCATCGCGCCCGAGACCGCCCCGGTGGACGAGCTGGAGCCGCTGACCGCCGGGGCGATGCAGCAGTTCCTGACGACGCACAGCACGCTCGACGGCCTGCCGATGGCCGTCTCGCTGCGGGCCTTCTACCACCTGACGATCAGCGGCGAGGCGGAGTCCGCGCGGGCGACCGGCCGCGCGATGGTGGGGTCGCTCGCCGCACTCCACTCCCCCGAGGACCTGATCATCGCCGTCGCGACCGGCCGCGACGCGGCCCCGCGCTGGGACTGGACGAAGTGGCTCCCCCACGTCCAGGCGCACGGGTCGGTCGACGGCGCGGGCACCCGCAGGCTGGTCAGTACGAGCGTCGCCGAACTGGAGGAGATGCTCGCCGGCCGCCTCGACGGCCGCCCCCGCTTCCAGCCCGGCGGTCAGCCGCTGCTCGACCAGCCGCACGTGGTGGTCGTCCTGGACGGTGAGTCGGTCCCGGCGACGTCCGCTCTCGCGTCCGCCGAGGGGCTGCAGGGTGTGACGGTCATCGAGATCGTCCCGGGGCAGGTCACCGGTGCGCGGGGCGGGCTCTCGATCACGGTGGACCCGCGCTCGCTCCAGCTGGAGTCCGGGCACGGCCTGGTGTACGACGGTGTGCCCGATCTGCTCAGCCACGAGGCCGCGGAGGCGCTGGCCCGCCAGCTGGCGCCGCTGCACGTGGCCACGGGTGGCGACGACGACGAGCCGCTGCTCGCCAACCTGGAGTTCACCGACCTGCTCAACCTGGGCGACGCCGCCTCGGTCGACGTCACCCGGACCTGGCGCGCACGCTCCCAGGCGGAGCGGCTCCGGGTGCCGATCGGTGTCGGCGAGGACGGCGGTCCGGTGATGCTGGACCTCAAGGAGGCCGCGCAGGAGGGCATGGGACCGCACGGGCTGTGCGTCGGGGCCACCGGCTCCGGCAAGTCCGAGCTGCTCCGTACGCTCGTGCTGGGTCTGGCCGTCACGCACACCTCGGAGACGCTGAACTTCGTCCTCGCGGACTTCAAGGGCGGTGCCACCTTCGCCGGCATGGCCCAGATGCCCCACGTCGCGGCCGTGATCACCAACCTGGCGGACGACCTGACGCTGGTGGACCGCATGGGCGACTCCATCAGCGGCGAGCTCAACCGTCGCCAGGAGATGCTGCGCGACGCCGGCAACTACGCCAACATCCACGACTACGAGAAGGCGCGGGCAGCGGGTGCTCCGCTCCAGCCTATCCCTTCACTCGTCCTGGTGATCGACGAGTTCAGCGAACTGCTGACCGCCAAGCCCGACTTCATCGAGATGTTCGTGCAGATCGGGCGTATCGGACGGTCGCTGGGCGTCCATCTGCTGCTCGCGTCGCAGCGGCTCGAGGAGGGCCGTCTGCGCGGCCTGGAGACCTATCTGTCGTACCGGATCGGTCTGCGGACCTTCTCCGCGGGCGAGTCCCGTGCCGCGCTGGGTGTCCCGGACGCCTACCACCTGCCGAACGTGCCCGGTTCGGGCTATCTGAAGTACGGCACGGACGAGATGGTGCGCTTCAAGGCCGCCTACGTCTCCGGGGTGTACCGCTCGGGGTCCCAGCCGGCCGCCTCCTCGGGCCCGCTGCCCGTGGACCGCAGGCCGGTGCTCTTCACGGCCGCGCCGGTACCGGTGCGCTACGTGGAGCCGACGGCGCAGGCGGCCGTGCCGGACGCGCGCAAGTCCGAGGACGACGCCCTGGCGGACACGGTGCTCGACGTGATCGTGCGTCGGCTCGAGGGCCGCGGAGCATCCGCGCACCAGGTGTGGCTGCCCCCGCTGGACAACCCTCCGTCGCTGGACGAACTGCTGCCGGGCCTCTCCGCCGTGGAGGGACGCGGCCTCACGCAGCCGGGATTCGAGGGCTCGGGACGCCTCGTCGTACCGCTCGGTGTGGTCGACAAGCCGTACGAGCAGCGCCGCGACACGCTGTACCGGGACTTCTCCGGCGCCGCCGGGCACATGCAGATCACCGGCGGCCCGCAGTCCGGCAAGTCCACCCTGCTGCGCACGCTCATCGCCGGCTTCGCCCTCACCCACACCCCGCAGGAGGTCCAGTTCTACGGGCTCGACTTCGGCGGCGGCGGAATGGCCTCCGTCTCCGGCCTGCCCCACGTGGGCGGTATCGCCTCCCGGCTCGACCCCGAGCGGGTGCGCCGTACGGTCGCCGAGGTCTACGGGATCATGGCGCGCCGTGAGGAGTACTTCCGCAGCGCGGGCATCGACTCCATCGCCACCTTCCGCAGGCTGCGGGCCCGGGGCGAGATCTCGGTGACCGACCAGCCCTGGGGCGACGTCTTCCTGATCATCGACGGCTGGGGCAACTTCCGTACGGACTACGAGGCGCTGGAGGGCGCCGCCCTCGACATCGCCCAGCGGGGTCTCGGCTACGGCATCCACCTCATCGTCACGGCGTCGCGTTCGATGGAGGTCCGGGCCAATCTGAAGGACCACCTGATGAACCGGCTGGAGCTGCGGCTCGGTGACGTCATGGACTCCGAACTCGACCGCAAGGCGGCCGTCAACGTGCCCGCCGGAGTGCCGGGACGCGGTTTGACGCCGGAGAAGCTGCACTTCATGGCGGCGGTGCCGCGGATCGACGGCATCAACTCCGACAGCGACCTCTCCGAGGCCACCGCGGCCATGAACCAGGAGGTCGCCCGGCACTGGACGGCGGCGCCGGCCCCCGCGGTCCGGCTGCTGCCCCGCGAACTCCCGGTCAAGGAACTGCCCTCGGGCTACGCGCAGCCGGAGCGGGGCATCGCGTTCGGTATCGACGAGAACAACCTGGAGCCCGTCCACCTCGACTTCGAACGGGACCCGTTCTTCCTGGTATTCGGCGAGAGCGAATCCGGCAAGTCGAACCTGCTGCGCCTGCTCATCAAGCAGCTGACGGAGAGGTACCAGGGGAACGAGGCCAAGTTCTTCGTCATCGACAACCGGCGGGCCCTGCTGGACGTCACCCCGGCCACTCATCTCGCGGAGTACGTGCCCATGTCCAACAACATGGAGCACCACACGGACGCGCTGTACGACCTGATGAAGCGCCGTACGCCTTCGCCGGACGTCACGGCGCAGGAGCTCCGTGACCGCAGCTGGTGGAGCGGCCCGTCCGTGTTCGTGGTCGTCGACGACTACGACCTGGTCTCCACGTCGAGCGGCAACCCGATGGGCAAGCTCACGGAGATGCTGCCGTTCTCCCGGGACGTGGGCGTGCGCTTCATCATCGCCCGCAGCACGGCGGGGGCGGGCCGCGCGCTGTACGAGCCCTTCCTTCAGCGCATCCTGGAGCTGGGCGCGCAGGGCGTGATGCTCTCGGGCGACCCGATCGAGGGGGACATCCTCGGTAACGTTCGCCCTCGGCCGATGCCTCCGGGGCGCGGCATCTTCGTGACCCGCCGGCGAGGGAACCCGCTGGTGCAGACGGGGCTCATGGACGGGGCGCGGTAGGGGCTTCGCGGAGCGCTTCCGGCTCTGCGCGCCTGGCCGGCGTGTTCGGCCTCCGGGTACGGGGGGTCAGGGCGGGCGGTGGCGGCACCGAAAGGGCTGCTACCGCCCGCTCCGGCTTGCGGGGCAAAGGGCGTGGCCGATTACGCGGTGTACGGGCAAGGCGTCCGGGTGGCGGTCATCCCACCGACGGAAGGAAACTCGCCATTCCAGCCGTAGGTGTTCCCGTATTGCGCCACGGCGACGCGCCAGGGCCTGTGCGGACTTTCCGTCGGACAGCATGGGTGCCACAGCACGGGATGAGGGGGTACGCCTTTATGGCTTGGGCCGAGTGGGAACAGCTGAAGGCCGATGCGGCCGGCAGGGACGGTTCTCGGATGCGTGTCAACGCGGCCGGGAGCGGTGACGGTGGCGGCGGGAAGAAGGGGGACCTCGCCGTCAATCAGGGCGACCTGTCAGGGGTCCGAAACGAAGCCTCAGGTCTCAAGAACCGCTTGTGGCGGGAGGCTCGGGTCGCGGCGCCTACCAGCGAGACAGCGGGAGGCAATCTCCACACCCAGGGATTCGAGCTCGGTGGCGCACTTCAACACGTGGCGGAACGGTGGGACACCCAGCTCAAGTCACTGCTCGACGCATGTGGGCACATCGCCAACCATGTGGACTTCACGAAGTTCCTGCACAGCGATGACGACCAGTATGTGAGAAGCCGGGTCAGCAGTATCGCCGCGCTCGACCAGGCCTTCGACGACGACAACGCGCCCAAGGGTGAGAAGAACAAGGCGGACAACTGATGGACCTGGAAACTCTGCGCTCCGCCAGGTTCGGTCAGTTGGACGACGCCGTCGCCGACTGGTCCACCCTGGTCACCAACCTCGCCACCTGGCGACGGATGCCCGTGAAGGACTCAGGGCGAAAGCCGAGAAGGCTGACTGGTCGGGAGAGAACGCCAACGTCACCAAGGGTTTCGTCGACAAAACGGTGGCTGAGTTCGATGACGCCCATAAGCAGGCGAAGTCCCTGTGGAACATCCTCAAGGACACCCGAGACGAGTTGAAGGCGCAACGTGGCCTGCTCGACGCGGCCATCGAGCATGGGCAGGCGAAGAACCTCACGGTGGTCGCCACAGGCGGAGGCGGGTTCACGGTCTCGATGAACATCCGGCCCGACAGCGCGGCCAAGGGGACGACCGTCGCCGACCACAGCCAGAGCGATGTCGATCGCCTCCGGGACGAGATCCAGAAGATCCTCGACCAGGCGACCGAGAGCGACCACACGGGCTCCGCCGCTCTGAGGGCACTGGTGGACCAGGCCGTTCTGGGCTTCTCCGGCGCCACATACAAGGACCGGGACTCTGCGGCACACGCGATCGAAGAGGCCGACGACCTGTCGGCGCTCGCGAGGAAGGACCCGGCAGACCTCAGCGCCAAGGAGTTCGACGCGCTGAACGCCGGCCTCAAGAAGATGTCGGGTGATGAACTGTTCGCTGCCCGATTCGCGGAGAAGCTGGGCCCGAAGGGGACGTTGGACTTCTGGGCCGAGTTGAACACGCCCCCCATCGACCTGCAGAGTTCCCGGGGTGACCAGTTCGACGACTTGCAGGAGAACTTGAGCCTCACACTCGCCACCGCCACTCGGAGCGACAGCCCGGCCATGACGGACTGGAAGCGCGAGATGGTGGAACTGGGGAATCAGCCCGTCTCCAGGAGTTCGAGCATCGTCGGTTTCCAGGTCATGAGCAACCTCATGCGCTGGGGGAACTTCGACAACAAGTTCTTGGACGACTACGGAAACGAACTGATGAAAGCGGAGAAGGAACGCACCGACAACGGCAGGGATGAGGCGTGGCGAGCAGGCGTCATGGACCCGACTCTCAACCGGACAGGGTCGGACTCCGGGACCGACCCGATGACGGGCTTCATGAAGGCGCTGTCGAGCAGCCCTGACGCTGCGACCGAGTTCTTCAACGACACCTTCCTGACGAAGGAAGAGGACCACGAGTTCAAGGAGGACACCGACGGGGACGGCAAGAAGGGGATGAGAGAGCTCAGCAACTTCGACTATCTCTTCGGCGAACGAGACTGGCCAAAGGACTTCACCAGCAAGGGGGAGGACAGTATCTCCGGGCGGAACGCGATGGCTCTGGCGCTGGAAGCGGCGACGACCGGCCATCCGGCGGGTGAAATCCCTACAGCCGACCTCCCGGCGCATAACTCAGGTCAGGCAAAGCTCATGGAAAGACTCACAGCCTCCATTTCCGACGACCCAGAGCGCTTGACCGGGCATGGATACATGTCGGACAGCATCGGGCAGATTGCATCCGAATACCTACCTGACATCAATCGAGCAACCACCGACGCCGGAGAAGAAAACACGAGCGTTCCAAAACTCTTCCCAATTTCAGGCCACATTGCCGACCTGGAGCACACAGACGTAACTCGCCTATTGGTAAGCCTAGAGCAGAACCCTGAGGGCTACGCCGCTGTCGAAGTCGGTCAGAAATCGTACATGGCCAGCCTTATGGACTATCACCTGAACCCCGACCTCCCCGGTGACCAAAAGTACCCTCACTCCACCGAAGAAACGATCAAAGAAATTACTCGCCGGTCCGGTGAGATTGGAGGAACCCTGGCAATCGGGCGCCAGGAAGCGGTGCTGGGAGAAGCGAACGAAGCTGACGGCGACTTCGAGCATGCCGTGAATCAGAAGAAGGGCATCGCTTCGGGAGTAATCGGTACAGGAGTAGGAATTGGCACGAGCTTCATCGCAAGCCCGGCCGTAGGAGCCGCAGCGGGTGGAGCGGCAGGGACTGTTACCGGCGCTGTACTGGAACAGCTTTTCAAGGACACAGAGCCCGATAAATTGAAGGAGGCAGGAAAGACCGTAGGGGAGCTCTGGGAAGATAGCACGGAAAGGAATACCGAACTGGCCAGAGTTGCAGCAGATACCGCAGGAAGGGCACACAGGTCGCCCAACATTGAACAGTTCGAGGAGTGGACACGAGAGGGGACTCGGGACGGATTTAACGACGCTTCCACAGCAGGCCAGAAGATGGCCAAGGACCTCGACACCGATATTCCCGCATAGTCGCAGAGAACGCCATCAGTACGGCATTGAAAACAAACAGGAATCAATATGAACAGATCACTCCTGGATAGTCGCACCAAACTGAGGGCCTCAGCAGCAGTCATGGGGGCGGCGATCTTGGCGATCTCCAGTTCGGCCTGTTCGGCTCCCGCGAAATCCTACGAGACCCCCGGCTCCCTCTGCGGTAAATCTATCTCACCGAAGCTACTTGACCCCTTGCTACCGCCAGGAAAGAAAGTATCCGTAGTGGCTCGCCACGAAACGGAAGGTATCAGAAGGTGCCGAGTATACGTAGACGACAAGGAGGCACTATCAGCAAGTTCCGAGTGGCTACGCAAGGACACATCACTGCTCGATGTTGCCTCCATGCCGTTCAATAATGTCGACCCCGGCGACAAAATGACGGACGACGGGAAGTTCATCTACTCCGAGAACGGGGCGATCGGGGAAGTGACCTGCCTCCGGCCCCCGACGAGCGGCGAGAGAGTCTTCACAAGCATCCGGGTCTCAGGAGGGAAACCTAGCGCGGAGGCACTCAAGAACCTTGTCCGCGAATATTCGGAGAAGCTCAAAAATTCAGACCACTGCTCATAGTAGATTCCAGTCAAGCGCCCGAAGAACGTCTCACTTCTTTGGTTAACGCGTCCGACGGGCGAGAACAGTAAAGGCATCGAATGTGATGGTTGTACTTACCTTTGTGTTGACAGCCGGGCTCGTCGCCATGGGGTGCGTCAAAGCGGATCGGGTCCGTGCGTGGCGCGAGTCGTTCAATCCTTCGGCACCGGCGCTCCCCGACTCCACCTTCGTCGTGGCTCGCGTCGTCCTCTTCGGGATGGCAGGCATAGGCGTGTTCACCGCGTTCCAGTTCATGACCGTAGTCGCCGACGCCGAGTGGAGCGATGACGAGCTGTCCAGCGCGGTCAGCCAGGCCGCGGAGGAAATGGACGGCACTTCCCGCTTCGGTGACATCTTCGGTGATGACAGCGGCTTCGACGAGGAGTTCGCGACGATGATCGAGGAGGAGATCGTCGAGAACGGCGGCGGTGGCGCCCCGCAGGATGGAGTGGGGGCCAGCGCCGCAGCCTCGAACAAGCCCTCCGACGCCGACTACACGGTCCAGGCCGCAGGCGCGGACGCGGTCTTCTGTGTACACGTCGTGCGCACCCCGTCGGAGGACGGGGACTACACGCCCCCCGGCGTGGCGGGGGGCGCCGGCACGGTGACGGTCCCGAACTACGACTTCGCCGTGACGAGCCGTGAGGGCGAGTGCTGAGGGTCCCGTTCCCCTTCGGGGGATCTGGTCATCCACCGCTGAATCGGTGAATCCTCAACTGGCAAGAGGCAGTTTCGGGCCAACCGCCCGAGGGGGTCGATCATCCCAATGGTGGCGCGTTCAACCACCTTGAGAGCTCACGCAGGCGTCCGCGACATGGAGAGATGTCCCAGGCCGTAACGTCCAGGACATCGTTGCAAAGCCACAAACAGGCTTGAAACGGCTGTACCCGTACCCCAGGCACCTTGCTAACTTCCGGGGCTCAGAGGTGTTGAAAAAGAACAGGTGAAAGGGCGGTACATGACCTCCCATGCTCCGGCTCCGAAGATCCCCCAGCTGTGGGTTCCGCTCCCGTCCGCGATCCACCCGAGATGGCGTGAGATCGACGAGGGCTCGGCTGCCTGGCTCGATCGGTTCGGTCTCTTCTCCGACCGGGCTCAGCGTGAACGGCTGACACACATCGCTGTCGGTGAGATAACCAGCCGGGGGGCGCCCTCCGGACGGGTCGAAGGCCTGCAGTGGACCTCGGACTTCCTGATGTGGCTGTTCGCGTTCGACGACGAGTTCTGCGACGAGGGGCCGGCCGCCGCCTCTCCGGACGCGACCCTGTTGATCATCACAAAGCTCCAACGTGTCGTCGAGGTGCCTTGGACAGCCCCGGCGGACGACGGTTACTCCGCCGCTCTGCGTGAGCTGCGTTTACGTCTCGACACCTTGACCACCCCCGTGCAGACCGCTCGCTGGGCAGCCAGCTTCCGGGCCTATCTGCAGGGCCAGATCTGGATGGCGGCCAACAGCGCCCACGGCCGAATCCCCACGCTCTCGGATCATCTGGCGGTCCGGCTCGACTCCTCCGGGGTCAAGATCTTCTCGACGCTCAGCGAGATCATCCACGGGTACGACCTGCCCGCTGCGGACTACGAGCGCCACGACGTCCGCGGCTTCGTCGAGGTGTTCGCCTCGATCATCGGGTGGTCGAACGACCTGGTCTCGTACCACAAGGAGCACCGGCGCAGTCAGGAGGGCTTCGGGAACATCGTCGACCTCATCGCCCATGAGCGGGGCTGTTCGCTCGCTGAGGCGGTCAACGAGACCGCCATGATGCACACCCGCGCCATGGCGCTCTATCTCCGTCTGCGGGACCAGATCCTGCAGGACGCCGGCCCGGAGCTTCGCCGCTGGGTCACGGACTGCAGTTCCTGGATCCGCGCCGACTACGACTGGTCCCTCACCACTCATCGTTACGTCAATCCGGAGGATCCCGCTGATCTGCCTCACGGAAGCGCCTCTTCCCCCTTCCAGGAGGGGGAAGAGGATCAGCCGTTGCCCATCCCCAGCATCGCGTGGTGGTGGACGCTGCTGAAGGATCGCTGAGCCGGGCCGTCGTATGGCATGGGACAGGGTGGGCACCTCCCGTGCGTGCCCACCCTGACCTGTCCGCTCGTCTGCTGTCGCAGGTCTACTCGAAGTTGGCCCGCGCGCGCTTGTCGCCCGCGTGGTAGGCGGTGCCCGCGTCGCGCACCTTGCGGGAGATCTCCGTGAGGGCGGTCTGGATCGCCGTCGCGTCGCGGTCCCAGCCGGCCTGCGCCGAGTCGTACGCCGACTTCGCTTCGCCGACCCAGAGCTCGGAAGCGCTGCCGACCATCCGCTTGATGGACGCGAGGTCTTCCTGAAGCTGCCTGCTCTGCCGGTCGATGTCACCTGCGGCCTGCTCAAGGCTCGAGTAAGTGACAACCATCGTGCCGTCGTTGTGCGGCATGCGGTCCTCCGGTTCTAACTAGTTCGGTGTAGGGGTTCTCGTCCGTGCTGCGCGTACGAGGAGAATCAGAGGTTGTTGATGGCCGAGGTCTTGGCCTCGGAACCCGTCGAGTAGCCGCCCACGACGTCGACGCCCTGGAGGGCCTGTCGGATCTCGTCCTCGGTGTTGCCCGAGATGGTGCGCGCGGCCTTGATCGCTTCCTGGAAGTTGACCAGTCGCGTGGCGATGTTGCCCATCTTCAGGTTGATGTCGGCCTGCTTGGCGTTGAACGCCGAGGCGCCGATGCCCTTCCAGGTGCCTTCCAGGCTGTCAATGGTGGCCTGCAGGGTCTTCAGCTGGCCCCGCACGGAGTCGAACCGCCTGGTGAGTTCGCCCTCCAGCTTGAGGAGCATCTCATCTGAAAGCTTCTGATCTGCCATGGTGCTGGCTTCCTTCCTGGTGCTCTTGGTTCGTCCCGGCGATCGTGCCGGGTGAGGCGTATGAGGAACTACGTTCGGTGGGACGGGTCAGGAAGCCCGGCGCTTGCGAGCGAACACGAAGGCCGCACCGCCGAGCACGAGCACCACAGCCACTCCGCCGATGATCAGGCCCGTCCTGTCGCCGCCATCCGTCTCCGCGCTGGAGCCTGCCATGGCCGCGTCACCAGCCTCGTCCTTCTTGGCGGGCTGTGACGAAGCTGATGCGGACGGGGCTGCTGAGCCGGCTGAGCCGGATGTCTTCTCGTTGGTGAGCGGACTGACGTCCGGGTCGCCCGGGTCGCCCTTGCCCTTCAGGATGTTCATGGACGGGCGGATCAGGCCGTGGCCGAGGTACTTGCTGACCGTGTCCTTCTCCCAGTCCCGGCTAGCGGTGTCGAAGAGGACGTTGAGCACCTGGTTCGCGGTCCAGTCGGGGTGGGCCGACCAGACGAGGGCTGCGGAGGCGGAGGCGATGGCGGTGGCCGCGCTGGTGCCGCCGTCGCCGTCGCAGTAGCTCTGGAAGGACGAGTCACACCAACGGGGGATGTCGTTACCAGGAGCCGCGATATCAACGGTGCTCCCATTTTGGGAGTATTCGGCTACCTTTCCCTCGCGATCAGCCGAGGCGACGCCAACAACCTCCTCATATGCGGCGGGATACCTCACCGGGTTACCCTTCTTGGCCTCGTTACCAACGGAAGCAAAGAAGAGCTTTCCCTTACTCTGGGCGTACTTTACCGCTTCCCTCTCTTCGTCCAACGCAAAGTCGTTACCGAAGGACATGCTAATGATTTTGGCATCACTTTCGGCAGCAGCGCGGATTGCATCCGTGGTATCGAGCGGATTCAGCTTTTCCTTCGTCTGCCAATCTGCATCAGCGACCCTCATCGGCATGATCTTGGCTCCAGGAGCAAGGCCCTTCAGTCCTCCACCACGCCCCGTGCCAGCGATCAACTCAGCCATGGTTGTGCCATGACCGTCGTAGTCATCCGTCTCATCCCCTTTGGCGCCCGTAGCATCAACGCCCTTGAGAACCTGGCCCTCCAGAGAGGGCGTCGATGGATTGACCCCAGTGTCGATGACGGCAATTTTGATTCCACTGCCTGTAGAGGTCTTCCACATTTCCTCGGCTTGCATCGCACCCAGATACCACTGCTTCGATTGGGTATCATCCGCGAGAGCAGAGGGAGCCACACCTGCGAATGTGACAGTCCAAGCAGCAGCCAAAGAAGCTACGCCGAGCAGGCGTCCGCTCAATCCGAGGGAAGTGCGACGCTTTCGGGTCTGGCTAATTCCTGCGGTCATACCTGACTTCCGAACCTTCCCTGTCCCTACTCGATCACCGGCGGCGTGGTTCCACGCCGACCGGCCTCCCACGTCTCCGGGTCCTCGGTCAGGTAGTCCGGCCTTGGCGTCACCTCATCCTGGCTCTCCTGATCCGAATTCCTGCGGGCCGCAGGTCCGCGTACGAGTCCGGCACCACCGGTCGTGAAGCCCTTGCCGGTCGTGCCAGGCCGCTGCGCGCCGCCACGGGGTGCGCCCACAACTCCACTCGTATTGGGGGCGCTGCGGCCGCTGGGACGAGGGGTGGCACTGTTTGCGCCACCAGCTCCGACGACAGTGCCGCGCGGAACGCTGCGGGCTCCTCCAGAAGAACTGGGAACGGCGCGCTGAGGAGTTCCGCCCACAATGCCGCTCGCCCGACCGCCACGCGGACCCGCAGTTCCAGTGGCGTTGGCGTGACCGCCCACGACGGGTCTGCCGCCAGTCACGCCGGAACGCCCCGCCATCGGTGAAGACGAACCACCACTCACCCGCCCGGCATTGCTTGAGGCCGGCCCAGTACCAGACATGGGTGAGGGCCTTCCCACCGTGGGCACAGAGCGGCCACTAGCAGTGGCGCCCCCAGTTCCTGTGCCTCGTGCTGCCCAGTTGCCCCCCTGGCCGACCGCCTTGAGGGCTCCGGCGGGACCCTGGGATGCCCTGATGCCGTTATTGACTGGGTTGGTGAACCCTGGCGGAACAGGAGCAGTAGGGCCGCCTGCCCCCGTGGGGCCGCTAGGAGTCGGCTGCGTTGCAACTGCGGGGGAGGCAGGAGGAGTCTGCGCGACGGCAACACTGTTGATCTCTGTCGACGTCGTTCTGTCGGGTACAGGCGTGACGATGACCGGCGATGCAAACCCATCGTCACGGACCGCAGTGCCTGAGTTGTCCACTGTTGAATGGCCAGTCACGGATTCGGGGCGTGTTCCGGTTGGCAACGACGAGCCTCCAGACGTCGCCGAGTTCGTATCGCTCCCGTCACCCCAGCCCGACGGCCGCGGCATCGCCACATCCAGCGTCTTCTCGAACCGCGGCGGCTCCTGGGCCGCCAGTGTCTCCTCCGAGACCGCGTAGTACGAGGCCAGCCGGTTCGCCTGGTTGATCGCTTCCTGGCGGTCCTTCTCGACCTTCACCGCCGCCGCGTACTCCGGGTTGCCCTCGATGCGGGCGGGCGACTCGATGTCCTCCGGGGACTTGCGGACCAAACGGGTGTCACGGGGCGGCAGGGAGCTCCGTACCGAGGCAAGGCCCGTGCCCGCGACCGTGATCTGGGTACCGGCGGTCTGCGCGTACTCGCCCAGCTTGTAGGCGTGGGCGACCAGGCCGTTGCCCCAGTCGCGGAAGGCCGAGCCGGACTCGCCCTCCCAGTCGACCGCCCCGATGAAGTCGCCGAGTTCCTTCGCCGCGTCGTTCAGCGAGGTCCGCGCCTTCAGGAGCGCTTGGCCTGCCTCTTCGAGGTGCTCCGGACTGGAGTTCTCGATGAGGTCGATCATCGCGTTGAGTTCGTGTCCCTCGAAGGAGGTACGCCCCGAGGATCCGGAGCCTCCGAAGCCGAACGTCTCCATGACGGCCTGCATCTGGCGGGTGACATCGGTGACGACGATCTGGCCCTGGACCCGCTCCTGGTCCTGCTCCCGCTGCTCCGCAGGGGTCAGCTCCGGGGGAACCTCGGTGCTCTGTTCCGGCTGCTTCGGCTCGCTCATTCCGCGCCCCACCCCGCGTCGCTCTGCTTGTCGGCGTTCTGCTCCGGCTTCTGCGTCTTCTCCCGCTCCGCCTGGGCCTTCTCGCGTTCCTCGTCCAGGTGCGCCTGGATCTCGTAGAACCGCCGCCGGGTGTCGTCGTCGACGTTGTCGAAGCCGACCGCAGCCGCGTGGACCCCGAGGCTCAGGTACTCGATCTGGTCCCCCAGGGACTTGGAGAGCGAGACGAGCGACTCGTGGACCCGGTTGTACTGGGTGTAGAGGCCGTCGGCCTCGGCGAAGCAGGCGTTGCCGCCGCTGAGCGCGGAGCGCGAGACCGTCTGTGCCGCCACCTTGGACTTGCCGGCCGGCGAACTCTCCAGGTCGGCAAGCAGCGCGTTGACGCTCCTCTGGAACTTCTCCAGAGCGCCTACGCCCTTGCGGAGATCCCCGTTTCCTTCGGCCACGTCGCTGCCCTTCCCCGTTCCCCGTGTGCCCCGTTTGCACAGAGTGTTCTACGTTGCTATCGCATCCACGGGAACACCTCTGGCCACATCAGATCACTCTAACCAATGCCACTGACAGGACCAACTGTCTTGTCCATGGCGTAACTTCCCGGTAGCCGTACCTCGACCACCACGTCAGGAACCTTCCGGCTGCCCCTGCCTCCGCTTCCGGTCACGCAGGGCCACGGCCGTGCCCGCGATGGCCGCGACCAGGACGGCTCCGCCGACCACGACATACGTCGCCAGCCGGGCGTTGCGCTCGTCGGCGGTCTCGCCGAGGTGGAGTGCGGCGGGTACAGGAGCCTCACCCTTGCTCACGCCCTCGCGCGCGACCGGCCGCTCGATGGGCTTGTCGTCCTCGGTCAGTGCGCGCACCGGGTCGATGACGCCCCAGCCGACCAGGGGGTCGTGACCCGCGATCGACCGTTCCGCGGTCTGCTCGATCTGGGCGACGATTTGCTCCTGCGTCCAGTCCTTGTGCTTGGCCTTGATGAGGGCCGCGACTCCGGAGACGTACGGGGCGGAGAAGCTGGTTCCGTTGTCGGCGCAGTGGCCTCCGCCGGGGACCGTCGAGATCATGTCCACGCCCGGTGCCGCGACACCGACGAACTCCCCGGACTGCGAGAAGGCCGCCCGCTCGTTGTTCCGGTCCGACGCGGCCACCGCGAGGACTCCGGGGAAGGACGCCGGGTAGGTCTCCTTGAGGGTGCCGTCCAGTCCGTCGTTGCCTGCCGAGGCGACGACCACGACCTCCTTGGCCAGCGCCGCGTCCACCGCCTGCCGCAGCGCGGGCGCGGGCTTCACGGCGTTCGCGGTGTCCTGGGAGATGTTGATGACGTCCGCGCCCTCCCGGACGGCGTGGCCGATGGCGGCCGCCAGCGTCTCCGCCGTTCCGTGGCCCTCGGCGTCGTTCTGCTGGATCGGGATGATGGTGGCGTCCGGCGCCAGCCCGGTGAAACCGGTGCCCTTCGCCTCGCGCGCGGCGATGATGCCGGCGACCTTGGTCCCGTGGCCGACCACGTCGGTGGTGCCGTTCTCCTTGCCCCGCTCGATCGGGGAGCCGTTGTCGTCCTTCAGGTTCTTCGGCAGGAGGTTGCTGCCGCTCCCGGCGTCGACGGCCTTGGCGAGCTGAGGGTTCTTGACGTCGACGCCGGTGTCGATGACCGCCACCCGTACGCCCTTCCCCCTGGACTGCTCCCAGAGTTCGTCCATCAGCACGCGCTGGAGCGCCCAGGGCCGCCCGGCGTACGGCTTGGCGGGGAAGGTGCACTGGGTGGAGTCCTCCGCGGCCGCGGGCAGCGCCGGCAGCGTGACCAGGAGGACGGCGGTGGCGCCCGCGGCCGTGAGCAGCCGTCGGCGGTACGAAGCGTGCGTGGTCACGTGGTGGCTCCTCACGAACCCTGCGGCTGGCGGGCGGCGCCGGTCGACAGCCGGGGGCCGGTCGGCAGGAAGGCGGACCAGGCCGCGGGTACGGGGGCGGGGTCGACGTCCTTGTACCCGAGCCGGTTCTGCGCCTGCTGTGCCTCCTGCCGGCGCTGCTCCCGCTCCTCCGCGGTACCTGACTCACCGATGCCTGAGTCGTCCTGCGCGCTGTCGCCGTTGGACTGCATGGCATAGCGCAGGCCGGTGTCGGTGACCAGGAACAGCGGGCCCGACTCGGGGCTGGATCCCTTGAACTGGCGGAAGAGCTGGCCGGATCCGGGGGTGACGTAGGCGCTGCTGGAGCCCGTCGGGAGGGTGGCGGGGAACGCCTTCCCGGCCCAGGTGCTGAGCGTGGCGGAGCCGCTCTTGCCGGAGACGCCGCGCAGGACGTTGCAGACGGTGTTGCGGCTTCCGTCGGCGGTGCTCGCCGAGTTGACGGGGGTGGGCTCGTCCGTGGGCCAGTCCCGCTCCTGCCCGAAGGCCTCACCGGGCTCGAAGGCGCCGGCGCTGACCTGCTCGGCCTTGCCGTCCTGGTCGAGCCCGACCAGGCTGCGGCTGCTGAGGAGGAGCTTGGCGACGAAGTCGGATACCGGTGCGACCCTTCCGGGCAGCACCACGTAGTGCTGGGTGGTGGTGCCGGAGGTCGCGGCGAGGACCATGCCGACCCTGTTGTCCTGGGGCCGGAGTTCGCCCGGAACCCCCGCGTCGCTGCCCGGCGTTCCCTCGATGGTGGGGAAGGTGACCGGGTCCCCGGTGTGGAGGGTGTCGAGCCAGTCGGCGGAGACCCGCTGGGGGTCGCGGCCGTGGCCGACGAGCGTGCGCTGGAGGAGTTCACTCTTCTCCAGGCTGTACGCCTTGCCGCCGGCGTCGACGATGTAGCGGGTGCGGTCGGGTCCGGGGCCCTCGACGTAGATGAGCTCGCCGCCGTGGAGCTTGCTCGCCCCTTCGGTTCTGCCCTTCTCGCGTTCCGCGAAGACGAACGCCGCCTTCTGGATGGCCCTGCCGCCCTCGCCGGGCCTCTCGCAGACCGCCCAGCGCTTCGCGGAGCCGGCCTCGGTCCCGTCGGGCAGGCGGTCCGGCGCGTAGGGGATGCCCAGCGTCGCGCCGTGGGGGATCTTCCCGCTGTCCAGAACCGATTCGTCGACCTTGACGACGGTGCCCTTGTCGGGGGCGAGGAGGAGCTTGGCGCTCGACATGTTGAGCACGGGGTGGAGCTGCGTCTTGCCGTCGGTCTTCAACACCACATATCGCGTGGTCGACTTGGAGGCGATGATGACGTTCTCGTACGGGGTGTCCCATTTCTGTGGCGCGACGGGCTTGAACATGCCCCAGGCGCCGAACACGGCGAGTGTGACCGCTCCGACGATCACGCCGGGCACCACCGCACGAAGTGGACGCGGAGCGCCCTCTTCCGAACCCGACGGGTGGGGCTGCAGGAACTGTGCGACCAACCTCCGCTTCGCGAAGGTGTAGGCATTGAGTTCGTCCCGCCGTGATGCCATGTGCGCGCTGCCCCTTCTCCCCGATGGGCGACCAGGTTCCCACACCCTCGGTGGGCCGCCGCCGCCGACCGGGCCCCCTACTATGCCTGTTGGCACTTGGCTCTCACCGCTCAGGTAGGGTGATCGCCCGATCAACGCCCATACAAAAAACGGTGAATACGGACACGAGGGGGCAACGCGGCGATGGGTGCAGCGACGGGGGAGCGCACGAGGCGGTCTGCCCGCCGGACGCCCGGCCCTTCCCGGCGGCAACGCAGCAACGAGCCTGCCGTACAGACCCCCCAGCCGTCGTCGGACGCCCCCGCGGCGACCACGCTCCGCTCGATCTCCAGGACCGGCCGCGTCGGCCCCGCGCTGCGTCGGATGGTGCTGGTCGAGGCGGCCCTCGCGGTCGCGGCCGTGGGCGCGGTGCTCGGGGGCGCCTGGATGATCCCCGCCGGCGTGATCGCCTGTCTGCTGGTCCTCCTCGCGGTGGTACGCCGACGGGGCTGGGCCGTGCAGGACTGGCTCGCGACCGTCCAGTCCCTCCGCCACCGCCGACGCACCGCCACTGCGGTTCCGGCCGGGACGGAGCCGCAGCTGGCCCCGGTGGCGGAAGGCGTGCCGGGTTTCGCTCCGTACATCTATGTGGACGGCGCCCGCCGCACGGTGGGCATGGTCGGTGACGGCACGTTCCTGACGGCGGTCGTCCGGGTCGAGGCGAGCGGTGAGTCCCTGCGCCAGGCGATGGGTGCGCGGTCACTCCCGCTGTCCCTCCTGGGCGAGGCCCTCACCGTGGACGACATCGTCCTGGAGTCGGCGCAACTGGTGCAGCAGGTGCGGCCCGCACCCGCTCCCCACCTTCCGGAGCGTTCGGTCGCCCGGCTGTCCTACGGTCCGCTCCAGGACCGGACCGGGGCGCCCGCGCTGCGGATGACCTGGGTGGCGGTGAAGCTGGATCCGGAGCTCTGCCGGGAGGCCGTGGAGGCACGTGGCGGCGGTATCGCCGGGGCCCAGCGCTGTCTGGTGCGGGTCGCGGACCATGTGGCGAGCCGGATCACGGGGGCCGGGTTCCGTGCCTCGGTGCTGGACCAGGACGAGGTCAACTCCGCTCTCGCGACGTCCGCCTGCGCCAACGCCATCCTGTCGGCCCGTGCCGGACGCCCCGATGCCGCCCCGCAGCGGCGGACGGCGGAGACGGCCCGGGTCTGGCGCTGCGACGACCGCTGGCACACCAGCTACGCCGTGGACCGGTGGCCCGAGCTGGGACGGGGGGCGACGCCGCTGCCGCGGCTCGTCGCCCTGCTGACCTCTGTACCCGCGTACGCGACGACGTTCAGCCTGACGGTGCGCCGAGGCGGTCACCAGGGGCACCTGTCCGTACGTGGGCATGTGCGGATCACCGGTGGTTCCGACACCGAACTGGTCGGAGTGAGAAGGACGTTGGAGCAGGCGGCACGGCACGCCGGGGTCGGGCTGGTACGGCTCGACCGGGAGCAGTTCCCGGGTGTCCTGGCCACTCTCCCGCTCGGAGGTGCGCAGTGACACGGCGACTCGCCCCGAGGAGGGGCCTGCTGGGCCCGCGTCACGCGGGCCACACCCTGGCCGCGGATCACCTGGGTGCGCTGTCGCTCCCCGTGGGGGACGACGGCGTCATCATCGGCGACGACGCCGAGGGCAGGCCGCAGATGATCGGCTTCCACCGGCCGACGCCGTACGACGTCGTGCTGATCGGTGGCCTGTGGACCGCGCAGGTGCTGGCGCTGCGGGCGGCGGCGACCGGTGCGCGGGTGGCCGTGGAGACGGGGCGTACGCAGGCCTGGACGCAACTGGCGCAGTCCGCCGGTGCGGGACTGGAGTGCGTCTCGCTGCACGACGTGGGCAGGGTTCCGCCCACCGGGGCGACCGTCAGCAGCCCCGTGGTGGTGGTCCGCGACTGCGGTATGCGTCCTCCGCGTGGGCGCGTGGTGTCGTCGCCGTGGCAGTCGGTGCTGACACTGCTGCCCTATCTGAGCCCCGTGGCGCCCCGGTTGCTGCGCTCGGCGACCCTGGTGGGCGTCCAGCGCGTCTCGCCGGCCGAGGCGGAGCAGATCGGCCGCATCCTGGGGCTCGCGCGTACCGAGAGCGAGGCGCTGCCCACGCTGGCGGACGGCGTCACGCTCTGGGTGGCGGGCCGTGACCGCCACTGGGTGATGACGAGTGCGACGGACGTCGAGACCGGACTCCTGGGCACAGCGCGCAGGATGGACTGATTCCTCGTCGTTCCGGCCCCTGAGGCTCCGCTTTTCAGGATCATGTCGGGGGAACGAACCGGTTCGACGGAAGGGCGTGCGATGGGCACCCAGCAGGAAAAGGACGAGCTCTACGCTCTCGACATCTCGGATGTGCGGTGGCTGAGCGCCCCCGGGACCGAGAACGTCGAGGAGCGGGTCGAGATCGCCCATCTCCCGGGGGGCGCGGTCGCCATGCGTTCGTCGCTGGACCCGGAGACCGTGCTGCGCTACACGGAGGCGGAGTGGCGGGCGTTCGTCCTCGGGGCGCGGGACGGCGAGTTCGACCTGGAGTAGGGGTCGCGGAGACGGGCGGCCGTGACCGACGTCGGTCCCGTCCGCCCCCTGGGCGTCCCGGCAGGTGACGTGCCTCCACGTTCGCCCCCTTCGCCGTTCGGGGGCAGGGCGTGACGCACGGGACAGTCGCTGCTGGGCGATACGCCCTGCCGTTGTGCGCCACATGGCGATTAGGGTGGGTGGGGGCACGCGTCGGAGGAACCTGAGGGCAGGCACCGCGCGTCGCAAGGGGGAGAGCCGGGCGCTCCGGACGACGGGATCGGTCGCCCCCACCCACCACGGCACAAGGGTGCTCGACCACACCAGGAGGCAAAGTGAACGGCGATCGGGACGAGATCAGCGGGGGATGGAACACGCCCGTCGACGAGTCGTCCGACGCGGATCCCGCCGAGATGACGGGTGAGTTCACCATCGACTACACCCCTCCCGCCTGGTACACGCAGAACGCGACGGGTGATTCCTCGGGTGGGGCGGGGACGCACCTCGCTCCGCCTCCCCCGCCGCAGGGCGCTCCCCTGTCCGTGCCGGGTCCGGGGATCCCCGGCGGATTCGAGACCGGCCGCCCGCAGGTGACGCCGGCCGGAACCGCACCGCAGGCCTCCCCCGAGCCGTCCGCGCCCTCCTTCGAGCCCGCGCCCGCCGCTCCGGCCCCTGCGCCAGTCCCGGCGCCGGCCGATCAGGGCCCCGAGGGCGGCGCGTTCGGCGGGGGTGACGTGGAGAGCGGCGCCACGATGCGGTTCTCGCCCGGAGCCCTGAAGCGGGAGATCGCCGAGCGGGAGGCGGCCAAGGCCGAGGAGGAGCGCGCGGATTCCACGGACGAACCGGTGGCATCCCCCTCGCCCGTCGCGCCGACGACGGACGACGACGAGGACCGCGAAGACGCGGTGGGTGAGCAGCGGACGGCCCCGGAGATCGCGGACGGCACGGCCCCCTCGGACCCCGAGGCGCGGGACGAATCCGGCACCCTGGAGGATTCCGCCGCGCAGGACTCCCCCTCGGACTCCCCCTCGGACTCCGACGACAGCCCGGTACCGGACGGCGGTGCGGCCGTCGGTGAGACGGCCGTACCCACGGGATCAGCGCCCGAGGACACGGACACACCGCCGGCGGACGGGACTCCCACCGGCACCCCCGAGGACGCCGTCCCGTCGAACGCTCCGGTGCCCTGGGCTCCGGCTCCGCCGCCCCAGGGTGCACTGCCACCGCTGCCGCCCGCCTTCCAGCCCGCGGCGCCGCAGCCGAGCGCTCCCCCGCCCGCGCAGCAGTGGCACGCGCAGCAGCCCGGGACCGCTCCGGTCGCGGCCTCCGCCGACCAGGGCGGCTACGGCTTCCCGCAGACGCCGCCTCCTGCGGTCCCTCCCGCGCCGCAGGCACCCGTGCCACCGGTGCCGCCCGCAGCGCAGACACCCCTGCCGCCCGCTCGGCCCGACGCGCAGGCCCCACAAGGCGGTTACGGATTCCCTCAGGCTCCGCAGCCGAGCGGGTACGGCTTCCCGCATCAGCCGCCCCAGCTGCCGGCGCAGAGCGGCGCACCCCAGGCACCCCAGCCGCACCACCAGGCGCCCCCGCCGCCCCAGGGCGCCCAGCCCGGCGGCTACGGGTTCCCGGCCCCGCAGGCACACCCGCAGCCGCCCGCGCAGAGCACGCCCCTGCCCCCGCAGATCCCCCATCAGCAGGGCCCGGGCGCACCGAACCTGCCCGCGCCGCAGCAGCTGGGCCCCGGCACCCCGAACCTGCCCGCCCCGCAGCAGCAGCAGCAGCCCGAGGCGTACCAGCCTCAGCAGCCCGCGCCTCAGGGGCAGCCCGTCGACCCGCGCGCCGGGTCCGCCTGGCCGACCCCCGTCACCCACGACCAGCGCGAACGCTCCGTGCCGGGTGCGCCGCTGGGCTACACGGCGGCCGTCGAGCTGTCCTCCGACCGGTTGGTCCGCGGCAAGCAGAAGGCGAAGAGCAGCCGCACCCCTTCGGCCGCCTCACGCTTCAAGCTGGGCGGCAAGAAGGAGGAGGTCGAGCGGCAGCGCAAGCTGGATCTGATCCGTACACCGGTGCTGTCCTGCTACCGCATCGCCGTCATCAGCCTCAAGGGCGGCGTCGGCAAGACGACGACCACCACCGCCCTCGGCTCGACCCTGGCGACCGAGCGGCAGGACAAGATCCTCGCCATCGACGCCAACCCCGATGCCGGGACCCTCGGCAGGAGGGTGCGCCGCGAGACCGGCGCGACCATCCGCGACCTGGTGGGCGCGATCCCGTACCTCAACTCGTACATGGACATCCGCCGCTTCACCTCGCAGGCGCCCTCGGGTCTGGAGATCCTGGCCAACGACGTGGACCCGGCGGTCTCCACGACCTTCAACGACGAGGACTACCGCCGGGCGATCGACGTCCTCGGCAAGCAGTACCCGATCATCCTGACCGACTCGGGCACCGGTCTGCTCTACAGCGCGATGCGCGGGGTGCTGGACCTCGCCGACCAGCTGATCATCATCTCGACCCCGTCCGTGGACGGTGCTTCCAGCGCCTCCACCACCCTGGACTGGCTCTCCGCGCACGGCTACGCCGAACTCGTGCAGCGCTCCCTGACCGTGATCTCCGGTGTCCGCGAGACCGGAAAGATGATCAAGGTCGACGACATCGTGCAGCACTTCGAGACGCGGTGCCGCGGCGTGGTCGTCGTCCCCTTCGACGAGCACCTGGCCGCGGGGGCCGAGGTCGACCTCGACATGATGCGGCCGAAGACCCGGGAGGCCTACTTCAACCTCTCCGCGCTCGTGGCGGAGGACTTCCAGCGGGCCCAGCAGCAGCAGGGCCTCTGGACGGCGGACGGCAACCCGCCGCCGCAGTTCGCTCCCCCGATGCCGGGGCAGCAGACGCCCGGTCAGCAGCCGTACGCGCCCCAGCCCGGACAGCAACAGCCCTACGCGCCCCAGCCGGGACAACAGCCGTACGCGCCCCAGCCCGGACAGCAGCCCCAGCCCGGACAGCAGCCCTACCCCGGGCAGCCGTACGGCGGCCAGCAGCCGTACCCCGGTCAGCCGTATCCGCCCCAGCAGCCGTACGGGGGACAGCAGCAGCCGTACGGTGGGCAGCAGCCCCCGCAGCAGGCGGCCGCACCGCAGCAGCCGTATCCCCCGTACTCCGGTCCTGGCGCGCAGAGCACCGGCTGGCAGCAGCAGCCGCCCCAGGCGCCGCCCGGCGCGGGTGCCGTGACGCCTCCTCAGCCGCCTCACCCCGGTGGCCAGGCACATCAGCCCGGACAGCCCGAACTGCAGGGTCCGGTGCCGCCGACGGGCCGTCAGCAGCACCCTCCGCAGCCGCCGTCCGCCCCTCAGCAGTAAGGCAGCAGAGGTCTAAACCAATGAGGGCTCGCACCGTCGACTCGGTGCGAGCCCTCATTGCATTCCCGCAGACCACACGCGGTTTGGCGGACCGTTGACGCGACTCGACCGGCGCTGATAAACCTTCGCATCACCAGTTGGCGAACCAAAGATCTACCCGCCTTCACCATGCGAGACACGACGCGAGGTCCACGTCCATGGTCACAAGATTCCCTCCACGCTCCAGTCACCCACGCGGCCGTCTGCGTATCCTTCTCGCCTCCGGAGCCGCCGCCCTGGCGCTGGCCGCCGGTTCGGTCGTCCCCGGAAACCCGCTCGCCCCCGCTCCGCAGCAGGCACAGGCCGCCGACGGGAAGTCGGTGCTCACGGTCGCGGTCGCGCAGAGCGTCGACTCCCTGAGCCCGTTCCTCGCACAGCGGCTGGTCTCCACGAGCATCCACCGCCTGATGTACGACTACCTCACCAACTACGACGCCAAGGACTCCCACACGATCCCTGGCCTCGCGACCGAGTGGGAGTCCTCGGCGGACAAGCTGACGTGGACGTACACCATCCGCTCCGACTCCAAGTGGTCGGACGGGGAGAAGGCCACCGCCGAGGACGCGGCCTGGACCTTCAACACGATGATGACGGACGAGGGTGCGGCCACCTCGAACGGAAGCTTCGTCAGCAACTTCAAGAAGGTCACCGCTCCGAGCCCGGACAAGCTGGTCATAGAGCTGAAGAAGCCTCAGGCCACGATGACGGCGCTGGACGTGCCGATCGTCCCCAAGCACGTCTGGGAGAAGGTCGGTGACTTCTCCAAGTTCAACAACGACACGAAGTTCCCGATCGTCGGCAACGGCCCCTTCATCCTGACGGACTACAAGGTCGACAGCTATGTGAAGCTGAAGGCCAACAAGGACTTCTGGCGCGGCGCGCCCAAGTTCGACGAGCTGGTCTTCCGCTACTACAAGGACCAGGACGCCGCGGTCGCCGCCCTCCGGAAGGGTGAGGTCTCCTTCGTCGCCGGCAGCCCCAGCCTGACGCCCGCCCAGTCGGCGTCGCTGAAGAACGCCCCCGACATCAAGGTGAACGACGCCCCCGGCCGCCGCTTCTACGCCCTGGCCGTCAACCCGGGCGCGCGGACCAAGGACGGCGAGAAGTTCGGCGACGGGCACAAGGCCCTGCTGGACCAGAAGGTCCGCCAGGCGCTCTTCATGGGTGTGGACCGCAGCACCATCATCGACAAGGTCTTCCAGGGCCACGCCGTGGAGGGTGAGGGGTACATCCCTCCCCGCTACGGCTCGTACTTCTGGAAGCCCGAGGGCGCGCAGAAGCTCGCCTACGACCCGGCCAAGGCCGGCGCGCTGCTCGACGAGGCGGGCTACAAGAAGAACGGTGCCGGCAAGCGCGTCGGCAAGGACGGCAAGCCGCTCGACTTCCGCATCCTGTGCCACGCCACCGACCCCAACGACAAGGCGATCGGCAAGTACCTCCAGGAGTGGTGGGGAGACCTCGGCGTCGGCCTGAAGGTCGACTGCCTCGACAACGTCTCCGACCCCTGGTACGCCGGTGAGTACGACCTCGCGTTCGACGGCTGGTCCGTGAACCCGGACCCCGACTTCGTGCTGTCCATCCACACCTGTGCCGCGCTGCCGACCAAGGCGAAGGCGTCGGCGGCGACCGACAACTTCATCTGCGACAAGCAGTACGACGACCTGTACGCGAAGCAGGCGGCGGAATACGACCCCGCCAAACGGGCCGACCTCGTCAAGCAGATGGAGTCGCGGCTGTACGACACGGGATACATGAACGTCATGGCGTACCCGAATGCCGTCGAGGCCTACCGCACCGACCAGATCAAGTCCATCACGACGATGCCGTCGGACGCGGGCAACATCTACGGTCAGGACGGTTACTGGAGCTGGTGGTCGGCGGTCCCGGCCGCCGCCGCGTCGGGCGGTTCGTCCGACGACGGAGGCAGCTCCACCGGAGTCCTCATCGGGGTCGGTGTCGCCGTAGTCGTCCTCGTCGGTGGCGGGCTGCTGTTCGCCATGCGTCGCCGTTCCACCGCGGAAGACCGTGAATAGTCCATGAGCACAGAAAGCACTCCCGCGCTCCTGAAGGGCGCGGCGGGCGTGGACGCTGTGCAGACCGACGGTCCGGCTCCGGCCGGGCCGTCGGCCCGCAGTCCGCGCTCCCGAAGCACTGCCGCATATCTCCGCTACGCGGCGGGCAAACTGGGCGGCGCCGCCGTCTCGTTGTTCGCCGTGCTCGTCACCAGCTTCTTCCTGTTCCGGCTGATCCCCGGCGACCCGGTCAAGCAGATGACCGGCGGCCGTCAGGTGTCGACCGAGCAGATCGCCGCGATGCGCAAGGAATTCGGCCTGGACCTGCCGCTCTGGCAGCAGTTCACGCAGTACTGCGGCAAGGCCCTGACCGGGGACTTCGGTACGTCGTACCAGTTCCGCGCCCCGGTGATGGACAAGATCACCGAGGCTCTCCCCGCGACGCTGCTGCTGACCGGCACCGCGTTCGTGATCTACACCGTGATCGGCATCTGGCTGGGCTCCAGGTCCGCCTGGCGCAACGGTTCGGCGGGTGACCGCTTCCACACCGCCTTCGCGCTGACCCTGTACTCGGTCCCCTCGTTCTGGCTCGGTCTGCTCCTGATCGTCACCCTGTCGGTGGGCATCGGGCCGATCCCGGGCATGTTCCCGACCGGCGGCATGGAGTCCGGCAACTCGAGCGGATTCGGGTACGTCCTGGACGTGGCACACCACCTCGTCCTGCCCGTCGTCACGCTCGTCGCCGTCGAGTACGCGCGCACCCTGCTGGTGATGCGCTCCTCGCTGCTCGACGAGATGGGCAGCGACTACCTGACGACCGCCCGTGCCAAGGGCCTGCGCGACGACCTCGTACGACGCCGTCACGCCGTTCCCAACGCGATGCTGCCGACCGTGACCCTGCTCTTCGTCAACCTCGGCAACACGGTGGCGGGCGCGATCCTGGTGGAGACGGTGTTCTCCTGGCCCGGCCTGGGCGGACTCTTCTACCAGGCGCTGAGCGTTCCCGACCTGCCACTCGTGCAGGCGCTGTTCTTCATCTTCGCCGCCGCGGTGATCCTGATGAACACCCTCGCCGACGTGATCTATCCGCTCCTCGATCCCCGGGTGGGCCGATGACGACGACCACGACCGACACCACGCCCGCCGCCAGCACGCGGGCGCTGAGCTGGGCCCGCAGGCGCCGGGCCGCCGCCCGGTTCTGGCAGCAGTACCGCACCCACCGGGCGGGGCTGGCCGGCCTCGCCGTGCTCGCGCTGATCGCCCTCGCGGCGCTGGCGGCACCCTGGCTGGTGGGCGCGGACTCGCAGAGCGTCACCGACGCGCCTGGCGGCCCCCTGGAGTCGCCCAGCGGTAAGTTCCCCCTCGGCACGGACCAGTTCGGCCGAAGCCTCCTGGCGCTCCTCGTGTGGGGTACGCGGGTCTCGCTGACCGTGGGACTGCTCGCCGCCTTCCTCTCGGTGGCCATCGGGACCCTGGTGGGCATCACGGCCGGTCACTTCAAGGGCTGGTACGGCAACGTCATCATGCGGATCACCGACTGGTTCCTGGTGATGCCGACGCTGGTGCTCGCCATCGCCCTGGCCACCGTGCTCTCACGGTCGATCTGGACGACGGTGCTCGCCATCGGGGTGACCACCTGGCCGACGACCGCGCGCCTCGTGCGCGCGCAGACCCTGTCGGTGGAGTCGCGTCCGTACATCGAGCGTTCCAAGGCGCTCGGCGGCGGGCACGGCCACATCATGTCCCGTCATGTGCTGCCCAACGTCATGCCGCTGGTGCTCGCGCAGACCACCCTGGTCATCTCCACCGCCATCCTCACGGAGGCGACCCTCGCCTTCCTCGGGCTGGGCGATCCCACGATCGTCTCCTGGGGCGGGCTGCTCCAGGACGCCCGTGAGGCCGGAGCGGTCAGCTCCGGCAACTGGTGGTACCTCGCTCCGCCCGGACTCGCCATCGCCGTCGTCGCGCTCGCGTTCACGCTGTGCGGCCGCACCATCGAGACCGTGCTCAACCCCAAGCTGGGGGTCTCCCGTTGACCGCTGTGAAGACCGAGAACGCGCCGAAGCCGGAGACCGGTCAGCCGCTGCTGGAGGTCCGCGACCTGCGGATCACCTACGGATCGGGGGCCTCGGCCGTCCCAGCCGTCCGGGGTGTCGACCTGCGGGTCGAGGCGGGCCAGAAGCTGGGCATCGCCGGGGAGTCCGGCTGCGGCAAGTCCACGCTGGCGCTCGCCCTGCTGCGCCTGCTGCCCGCGTCCGCCACCATGAGCGGGGAGATCCTGCTGGACGGTGAGGACGTCCTCACCATGAAGTGGGGACGGCTCCGCGCGGTGCGCTGGGCGGGGGCGTCGATCGTCTTCCAGGGCGCGATGCACTCGCTGAACGCGGTGCACCGCATCGGGGACCAGATCGCCGAACCGATCCTGCTGCACCGCAGGGCGACGCCGGCCGAGGCGCGCAGGCGCGCGGGCGAGCTGCTGGAGCAGGTCGGTCTCCCGGCCTCGCGTGTGGACGCGTATCCGCACGAGCTGTCCGGCGGCCAGCGCCAGCGCGTGATGATCGCCATGGCCCTGGCCTGCGATCCCCGGCTGATCATCGCCGACGAACCGACGACCGCGCTCGACGTGATGATCCAGGCGCAGATCCTGCGGCTGATCGAACAGCTCGTCAGCGACCAGGACCTCGGACTGATCATGATCAGCCACGACCTGGCGGTGCTCTCCGACACCTGCGACCGGCTGTCGGTGATGTACGCCGGCCGGATCGTCGAGGAGGGGCCGGCCAAACAGGTCCACGAGAACGCCAGGCACCCGTACGCGGCAGCTCTGTCGGCCGCGTTCCCGCGCATCGGCGACCTCGCGTCCCGGCACGCGCCCCGGGGCCTTCCGGGCGACCCCCCGGACCCGTCGGACCTGCCGTCCGGCTGTACGTTCCACCCGCGCTGCCCGTCCGCGCTGGACTCCTGCGCCACCGAGGACCAGGAGCTGCGGATCGCCGGACCGTCCCGGCGCGCGGCCTGCGTGCTGGTGGAGCCGGACAGCGGCGCGGCACCCGGCCCGCTCGGCGGAGCCGAGGAAGCAAGGAGCACCTCATGACCACCACTCCCCCGGTCCCGCTGCTCAGCGCCCAGGCGCTGAAGGTCGCCTTCCCGGGCCGGCGCGGGGCATCGACCGCCCGCGCCGTCGACGGGGTCGACCTCGACATCCGTCCCGGTGAGATCGTCGCCCTGGTCGGCGAATCGGGCTGCGGCAAGACGACTCTGGCCCGCTCCCTGCTGGGCCTGGTCCCGCCGACGGCCGGCCGGGTCACCTTCGGCGGCGAGCCCCTGGACTACGCGGGCCGGGCCCTGAAGGCGTACCGCAAGCGGGTGCAGCTGGTGCTGCAGGACCCGAGCGGCTCCCTCAACCCGCGCCACACGGTGTACGACGCGGTGGCCGAGGGGCTGCGCATCCACGGGTACACCGGCGACGAGCACACGGCCGTGTGCGAGGCCCTGTCCCGTGCGGGGCTGCGGCCTCCGGAGCGGTTCCTGCTGCGGTACCCGCACGAGCTGTCCGGCGGCCAGCGCCAGCGGGTGGTGATCGCGGGTGCGCTGGTCCTGGAACCGGAGCTGATCGTCGCCGACGAGCCGGTGGCGTCGCTCGACGCGTCTGTGCGCGGGGAGATCCTGGCGCTGCTGCTGCGGCTGCGCGACGAACTCGGTCTGTCGGCGCTGGTGGTGACGCACGATCTGGGCCTCGCGTGGAACATCGCGGACCGGGTGGCCGTGATGTACCTCGGCCGGATCGTGGAGACGGGTGACGTCGAGCAGATCCTGACGGCACCCAGGCACCCGTACACCCAGGCGCTGCTGTCCGTGCTGCCCGAGGCGGACGGCGAACCGGTCATCCTCACGGGCGAGCCCCCGGACCCCTCGAAGGTTCCGGCCGGCTGCCGGTTCCACGCCCGCTGCCAGATCCTCGCCTCGGGTGAGGCGGAGCGCGCGGGTGTCGCCGATGCCTGCCGTACGAAGGACCTGCCGGTGCTGGAGGGGGACGGCAGCACCCAGGTGGCCTGCCACTGGGCCGCGGCGGCGGAGCCGGTGTCCTCCTGAGGACCGTCCTCAGCCGTGTCCCGGCTCCTGGGGATGGTGGATCGCCCCGCCGGTCTCCCCCAGGGGCCGGCCGGTGCCGCCCCAGCGGTGCTGGATGATCTCGGCGGCGATGGACACCGCCGTCTCCTCCGGGGTACGCGCTCCGAGGTCGAGGCCGACCGGTGAGGCGAGGCGGGCCAGGTCCGCCTCGCCCACGCCGGCCTCCCGCAGCCGGGCGATCCGGTCGGCGTGGGTCCGCCTGCTGCCCATCACACCGATGTAGGCGGCGGGTGTGCGCAGGGCGGCGGCGAGCAGCGGCACGTCGAACTTCGGATCGTGCGTCAGCACGCAGACGACCGTCCGCTCGTCGACCTCCGTCGACTCCAGGTAGGTGTGCGGCCAGGCCCGGACGACCTCGTCGGCCGTGGGGAAGCGCTCCCGGGTGGCGAAGGCCGGCCGGGCGTCGCAGACCGTGACCCGGTAGCCGAGGAAGGACCCGATGCGGGCGGTGGCGGCCGCGTGGTCGATGGCGCCGAAGACCAGCATCCGGGGCGCGGGGGCGAAGGTCTGGACGAAGACGGTGACGTCCTGCATCCTGCGTTCGCCGTGCGCCCCGTAGCGGACGCTGCCGGTGGCCCCCTGGGCGAGCAGTCCCCGGGCGTCGTCGGTGACAGCGACGTCGAGGCCCTCGTCGCCGAGCGAACCGCTCGCGCCTCCGGCCCTCACCACCCGGCCCGCGCCCTGGAGGCCCGCGCCGGAGACCACGGTGGCGAGGGCGACGGGCTCCCCCGCCGCGATCAGGTCGAGGAGTTCCCGCAGGTGCTCCCTGGCCTCCGCCGTGACGAAGGGCCGCACCAGGACGTCGATCGTGCCGCCGCAGGTGAGACCTACGCCGAAGGCATCGTCGTCGCTGATGCCGTACGTCCGCAGGACCGTCCGGCCCGTACTGATGACCTCGGTGGCCACCTCGTGCACGTCGCTCTCCACGCACCCGCCGGAGACGCTTCCGGCGACCGTGCCGGTGTCGGTCACCGCCATGGCCGCGCCGGGAGCCCGCGGCGCGCTGCCCCGCACGGCGACGACCGTGGCCAGGGCGAAGGACGTGCCGGCGGCGTGCCAGTCACGCAGGTCCGTCAGCAGTTCACGCACGTACGCACCTCCTCGCCGGTCGACGGCTCCTGCCCCCGACGATGCACCGGTGACGCCGTGCGCACCACAGGAGGGCGTCAGTCGCGCCCGTACGCCTCGATCAGCTCGCCGCACCGCTTCACATCGGCGGCCATCGCGACGAGGAGGTCGTCGACCGTGTCGAACTTCAGCATGCCGCGGACGTATGCGAGGAAGTCGACGGACACGTGCAGGCCGTAGAGGTCGAGGCCGACACGGTCGATGGCGTACGCCTCGACGGTCCGCTCGACGCCGTCGAACTGGGGGTTGGTGCCCACGGAGATCGCGGCGGGCATGGCCTCGCCCTGGGCGTTCAGCCAGCCCGCGTAGACACCGTCGGCCGGGATCGCGGTGTGCGGCAGGGTCTCCACGTTCGCCGTCGGGAAGCCGAGGGCGCGGCCGCGCTGGGCGCCCCGCACCACGACACCCTCGACGCGGTGCGGGCGTCCGAGGATCTCGGCGGCCCCTTCGACGTCGCCCTCGGCGACGAGGCGCCGGGTGAGGGTGGAGGAGAACGGCTCGCCGCCGCCGGCCTCGCCGCTCACGTGGAGGTCGATGACCTCGACGTCGAAGTCGTAGGCCGGCCCGAGCTCGGCGAGGTACGCGACGTTCCCCGCGGCGCGGTGGCCGAAGCGGAAGTTGGGGCCCTCGATGACCAGCTTCGCGTGCAGCTGGTCGACGAGGACCTTCGCGACGAAGTCGGCGGGCGAGAGCTGCGAGAACTCGGCGGTGAACGGCAGGATCAGCACCGCGTCCACACCGAGCCCGGCCATGAGCTCGGCCCGCCGCTGGTGCGGGGCGAGCAGCGGCGGGTGGGTACCGGGGCGGACGACCTCGCTGGGGTGCGGGTCGAATGTGACGACCACGGAGGGGACGCCGAGCTCGCGCGCCCGCTCGACGGCGCGTCCGATGATCAGCTGGTGCCCGCGGTGCACCCCGTCGTAGGAGCCGATGGTGACGACGCTGCGTCCCCAGCCCTCAGGGATGTCCTCCAAGCCACGCCAGCAGTGCACTGTGACCGCTCCTCGCCCGAACCTGTGTACGTGTGTATGTCCATTACGCAGGTCTAAGACTGCCATGCGCACGCCCTGCGGCCTGCATCGGCATCGGGATCCCGGCACGCGCCCCGTCCAGGGCCTCCATCGTCCGGCGGGCGCCGGGGCTCACGACGGGGGCCCATTCCTGCGGGGCGTCGGCCAGCCAGCGGACGACGAGGGCCGCGAATCCGGGGATCTCCCCGGCGATCTCCACCAGGCCCCGGTCGAAACGGGCCGCGCCCTCGGGCGTCCGTACGAGGAGCATCGCGGTGCGGTGCACCAGCGCCCGGGTGCGGGCCTCGGGGCGCCCCGAGGCCCCCGCGGCGGCCGCCCGCAGCAGGGCGTCGAGGACCTCGGGGTCCCGTCCGGTGTCCTGCTCGAAGCCCAGCAGCACTTCCAGCAGTTCCGCCCTCAGCGGTCTGGACGCAGGGGTCCCGGGAGCGGCGAGGACCCGTGCCAGCGCGGCGCGCACCGGCGGCGGAGCCGGGCGGTCCCGCAGCAGGCCCGTCATCAGGGGCAGCAGCAGCGCACGGGCGGCGGGGCTGTGCTCCAGCCGGAGATCGACGTACGCGGCCGCCTGCGCCCCGGCGTCCTCCCCGGGACGGCTGTCGATGAAGCGGCGTACGAGCCCGGGGGCGTGCAGGGCGAGGGCGGGTGTGTCCAGGGCCGCGAGCTCCCGCAGGACCCCCTCGGCAGCCTCGCCGGGCAGCGAGAGGCGGGCGCCCAGCGCGGCGAGTACGGGCTCGGGGTACTTCGGGAAGACCTCCGTCAGCAGGGACACCGGCAGCCGTGGGTCACCGGCGGCGAACACCCGAAGTGCCTGCGGAAGGTAGCGACCGCCCGTCCTCGGGTCCCGTACGAGGACGGTGAGCGCCTGGGCGTGCAGGACGGAGTCGTCCGGCCGGGCCAGGAGGGTGAGCGCGGCGCCGCGCAGCAGGGCGCGGTCGGTCTCGGAGAGTGCGGACGCGGCGACGAGCGTGGCGTGGAAGGCGGCGGCGGCGCGGCGCGCGGGCCGCTCGTCGTCGCGCGCCCACCGGTCGACGGCCCGGCAGAGGGCGCTCGGCTCGTCCTCGGCGAGGGTGACGAGCAGTTCGGCGGCCCGGGCGTGGGGGGTGTCGGCGAGAGCCTCGGTCAGGTCGTCGACCGCCTGGTCCCGGCGGGCGTACAGGAGGGCCTGCGCGGCGGAGGCCACGGTGAGCCGCATCGGCACGCCCTCCTCGGCGGGCAGCGGGCTCTCGTCCCCGAACCAGCCGCAGAGCAGCTTCTGAACGGTTGCGGGGTGGGCGGCCAGGCGCCGGGACACCGCGTCCAGATAACGCTCGCCGCCGTCCGGCCGTGCGGTGGCGTCGGCGGGCAGCAGGCGGCGCAGGAGGTCGACGCGGTCGGCCTCGGGGAGCCTGATCCGGCGCCAGAACCAGGGGCCGAACTCCGCGTAGGGGCCGAGGGCGGCCCGGCCGCCACCGCTCCGGGAACGCCGGGTGATCCGGCCGGCCAGGACCCGCAGCACGCCCAGGCAGGGCCGGGCGTCGGCGACCCTGAGCAGGCTCTCCCGGAGGAGGCGGGCGGCCCACCAGGCGGCGTCGGTGTGCCGCTGGGGCGCGCCGGGACCGGATGGCAGGCGGTCCATCGCTTCGATCAGGTCCGCCATGCGGTGGGCCAGCGCGGCGTGCCCCTGCCTGCGCTCCAGGAGGAGCATCGCCTGGAGCACCGGGCCGATGCGGTGACGGGGCACGGGCAGGTTGCGGTGCTCCGCCGGGTCCGGGGCCGGTTCGGGCTCCGCGGGTGCCTCTTCCGCGTGCCAGCGGTGGACCAGGGCGTGCAGGGCCGCGTCCAGGTCGAGGTGGGCGCCCTGCACCCAGTCGCCCATCTCCTCGTGGGCGAAGCGGTACCCCGCGCCCGCCGGGGCCAGCAGGCCCTCGGTGAGGACCGCGGAGGCCCATCCGGTGCGCCAGGGGAAGAGTTCCTCGAACGCCTCCCGGTCCAGCTCGCCCTGGCCGGGCCCGAGACAGCGCCTCGCCGCCTCGTGGACCTGGCCCGCGACCTTGGCCGCCAGTCTGCGGATCGCCGTGCCGCGCAGCGGGGGTTCGGCCCCGGCGCCGATCCGTACGGCGATCCGTACGCAGGCGAGGTCCAGGTGGGCCGCGAAGACCTCTTCGGTCCCCGGCCTGCCTTCCACGTCGGGCGGCAGCGCGGCCCGTACCTCGGCGAGGAGCCGCAGGGTGAGGGGGTGCCGGTCGTCGCCGGGGGCGATCGACCCGGGCGGGATGGCGTACCGCTCCCTCGCCCGCTCGGCCTGTCCGGCCGTGAGGTCGGTGAGCCTGACCGAGGGCGGCAGCCCGCCGGCCGGCCGCTCGGGACGGTGCAGGGCGTCCGGCGGGTAGAGGGCTCCGGCGGTCTCCCAGTGCTCGGGGCGGCACGCGACGACCATGCGGACATCATGGGCGAGGAGCCATTCGGTGGTCGCCCCGGCGTACCGGGCGAGCCGGTGGGCCAGCAGGGGCGGCATCTCCTCGGGGCCGTCGACGAGGACGAGCAGCGGGTTGCCCGAGGCCGCGGCGAGCGCGGCGACCCGCTCCGGGGTGGCTGTCCGCATGTCGCCGGGTGCCCCGGCCGCGGTGATGATCCTCCCGGAGCGCGTCAGGGCGCGGGACATGGCGTCGGCGACCGAGGCGTCGTCCGCCAGCAGGTCGGCACCGCGCAGCCAGAGGGTGAGGGCGGGCACGGGGCCGCGGGTCCGGCGGGAGGCCAGTGCGGTGAGTTCGGTCGTACGACCGGTCCCGGGGGCTCCGACCAGGGCGAGCACAGGTCCGGTGCCGGTCTCGAAGGCGGTGAACTCGGCGCTGATCCTGGGCCGTTCGACGGCCTCGGTGCCGCCGGGTCCGGCATCGGCGTGGCCGAGCGACATCGCGGTCAGCTGCAGGGCGCCGGCGAGGTTGAGGTCGCTGCCGTATCCGGGGACGCCGTTCGCGTTGCGGCGGAGCACCTCGGCCAGCGGAGCCGGCGCGTCCTCGGCGGCCAGCGGGAGGGCGAGTCCGGCGGTCTCACGTCCGGCGCTCAGGGCGGTCGAGAGCACCCCGAGGACGGCGCCGGTGCGGGGGTCCGTCACGGGTCCTCCGACGGCGGCCCCGCCGGAGCGCAGGGCGTCCCTCCCGTCGGTGCCGAGGGCGAGCTCCAGCGCATGGGCGACCGGGTGGTCGCGTCCGCCCTCGCTGTACGTCGCCGGGGTCGTCCCGAGCACCCGCGCCTCTCGCCAGCCGTGGGCGGCGATCCGCACGTAGGTGCCGGTGCCGATCTGCTCGCGTACGGCGATGGGGAGCGGTTCCGCGCCCAGGGCGTCAGGATCTCCGGTGCGCAGCAGGGCGAGGCCCTGTGCGGGCAGTGCGACGATGTCGTCGCCGGCGACGGTGCGGCTGCGGCCTTCGGCACCGTGCAGCGTGAGGGGCCCGGGGCGCGCGACGGCCTGGTGCCCGGTGACGACGGTTCCCCGGTCGTCCGCGACGAATCCGGTCCCCCGCGGCCGGCCGGCCTGATCGCAGATTCTCACAAGTGTCGACCGGTCCCCGCTGCCCATGGTCCGACCGTAGGTCCAGGCCGATCGGCAGGAGAAACTCACGAGCTGAAAGCGCCCCCCTCACACCCCCCTGCCGCTCCGAGCGCCCCTCCATAGGGGTGAATCGAAGCGATCAGGTGGACAGGGATGGTCGCTGGAGGGGGATCGTGGAGCGGGCAGACACCAGGGGGGTTGCCCGCTCCACGATGGGACCGGTTTCTCGTGGCGCCGGACCTCACGGCCCTTCGCACCCTCGCCCACGGCCCCCGTGTCCCTTCACGGCGACCGGGCGGGCCCCCGGGCGCCGACGACCGCGGGGCCCGGCCACGCGGTCCCGCGACGCCCTCGTTCAGACGAAGACGGCGAGGCTCTTGGCCTTGCCCTTCTGCTCCTCGACGAGCACCAGGAACTCACCGTCGGGCCCGAAGACCCCGACCGGCCCCGGCGGGTAGGACGGCATGTCCAGCCGTACCCCGTTGAGCAGCAGCTTGGCGCGCTTCTCGTCGACGTCCCAGCGGGGGAAGGCGGACGCGGCCGCCTCGGCCACCGGCATCACGGTGAGCTCCTCCTGGTGCGCGTCGAGCGTACGGGCCGCGTCCAGGCCGTACGGTCCGACGCGGGTGCGCCTGAGCGCCGTCAGGTGACCGCCGACGCCGAGCCCGGCGCCGAGGTCGCGGGCCAGGGCGCGGATGTAGGTACCCGAGGAGCACACGACGGAGACGACCAGGTCGACGACCGGCGTACCGTCCTCGGCGACGTCCTCGCGGACGTCGTAGACACGGAAGGACGAGACGGTCACCGGGCGGGCCGGGATCTCGAACTCCTCGCCGCCCCGCACACGGGCGTAGGACCGCTTGCCGTCGATCTTGATGGCGCTGACCTTGGACGGCACCTGCATGATCGCCCCGGTCAGGGCCGCGACCCCGGCGTCGACGGCCTCGCGGGTCACCCCGGAGGCATCGGTGGACGAGGTGATCTCGCCCTCGGCGTCGTCGGTGACGGTGTCCTGGCCGAGCCGGATCGTCCCGAGGTACTCCTTCTCGGTCAGCGCCAGGTGGCCGAGGAGCTTGGTCGCCCTCTCGACACCGAGGACGAGGACACCCGTCGCCATGGGGTCCAGCGTGCCGGCGTGGCCGACCCGCCTCGTGCGGGCGATGCCCCGCATCTTGGCCACGACGTCGTGCGAGGTGAAGCCGGACGGCTTGTCGACGATGACAAGTCCGTCCGGCGTCCTGTCCTGCTTGCCCTGCTTGTTCTGCGTCATGCGGAAGGCGAGTCCTCGTCGTTCTCGGCGGACTCGTCCTCCGGCTTGCGGTACGGGTCCGCGTCACCGGCGTAGGTGGCACCCGAGGACGCCTCACGGACCTTCGCGTCCGAGGCACGTGCCCGGTCGAGCAGGTCCTCGATCGCCCTGGCGTTGTCCGGCAGGGCGTCCGCCACGAAGGCCAGCGTCGGGGTGAACTTCGTCCCCGCCGCGGCACCGACCGCCGAGCGCAGGATTCCCTTGGCGCTCTCCAGGCCGGCGGCCGCGCTGGCCCGCTCCTCGTCATCGCCGTAGACCGTGTAGAAGACCGTGGCCTCCCGCAGGTCGCCGGTGACCCGGGTGTCCGTGATGGTCACGTGCGTGCCCAGACGCGGGTCCTTGATACCGCGCTGCAGTTTCTCGGCGACCACCACCTGGATGAGGTCTGCCAGCTTCTTCGCCCGCGCGTTGTCGGCCACTGGTCCTTCTCCTTCTCAAGCCTTGCTCAATCGTCTTCGTCGCTGTGCAGCCGCCGCCGTACGGACAGCAGCTCCACTTCCGGCCGGCTCGCGATCATGCGTTCGCACCGGTCGAGTACGTCTGTGAGGTGTCCGGTGTCTCCGGAGACCGCGGCAAGGCCGATCTCGGCCCTGCGGTAGAGGTCCTGGTCGCCCGTCTCCGCGACGCTCACCGCGAATCTGCGGTGGAGTTCGGCCACGATCGGCCGGACGACGGAACGCTTCTCCTTCAACGACCGTACGTCGCCGAGGAGCAGGTCGAAGGACAGAGTCCCCACATACATGTATGTCCGGATGTCCCGCCGGTTCGGGGTCGTGCCCCGCCATCGCTTGGCGGGGACACCAGAACCGTACACGGAACGGCCGGGGCCGATCGACGGAAATACGACCCGTCGACCGGCCCCGACTCCGGTGGGGATTCCCGGGGGTGCCCCCCCCCCCCCCCCCCGGGAATCCCCGTTGATCAGCCTCGCGGCTTCTCGCGCATCTCGTACGTCGCGATGACGTCGTCGATCTTGATGTCGTTGAAGTTTCCGAGGTTGATACCGCCCTCGAAGCCTTCGCGGATCTCGGTGACGTCGTCCTTGAAGCGACGCAGACCGGAGATGTTGAGGTTCTCCGCGATGACCTTGCCATCGCGCAGCAGGCGCGCCTTGGTGTTGCGCTTGACCTCGCCGGAGCGGACCAGCACACCGGCGATGTTGCCCAGCTTGGACGAGCGGAAGATCTCGCGGATCTCCGCCGTGCCGAGCTCGACCTCTTCGTACTCCGGCTTGAGCATGCCCTTGAGGGCCGCTTCGATCTCTTCGATCGCCTGGTAGATGACCGAGTAGTACCGGACGTCCACACCTTCGCGCTCGGCCATCTGCTGCGCACGCCCGGCGGCGCGCACGTTGAAGCCGATCACGATGGCGTCGGAACCGGTCGCCAGGTCGATGTCCGACTCGGTGACCGCACCCACACCGCGGTGCAGGACCCGGATGTCGACCTCTTCACCGACGTCGAGCTGGAGCAGCGAGGACTCGAGAGCCTCCACCGAACCGGACGCGTCGCCCTTGATGATGAGGTTGAGCTCCTGGACCAGACCGGCCTTGAGCGCCTCGTCCAGGTTCTCCAGGGAGAACCGGACACCCTTGCGGGCGAAGTTGGCGTTGCGCTCGCGGGCGGCACGCTTCTCGGCGATCTGACGGGCCGTACGGTCCTCGTCGACGACCAGGAAGTTGTCGCCGGCACCCGGGACGTTGGTGAGACCCAGGACCAGGACGGGGGTCGACGGACCCGCTTCCTCGACGTTCTGGCCGTTGTCGTCGAGCATCGCCCGGACACGGCCGTACGCGTCGCCGACGACCATCGTGTCGCCGATGCGCAGCGTTCCGCGCTGGACGAGGACGGTCGAGACGGCACCGCGACCGCGGTCGAGGTGGGACTCGATCGCAATACCCTGCGCGTCCTGCTCCGGGTTGGCCCGCAGGTCGAGCGAGGCGTCGGCGGTGAGGACGACGGCCTCCAGCAGCGCCTCGATGTTGAGGCCCTGCTTGGCGGAGATGTCGACGAACATCGTGTCGCCGCCGTACTCCTCGGCCACCAGACCGAACTCGGTGAGCTGACCGCGCACCTTGGTCGGGTCGGCACCCTCGACGTCGATCTTGTTGACCGCGACCACGATCGGCACCTCGGCCGCCTTGGCGTGGTTCAGCGCCTCGATCGTCTGGGGCATCACACCGTCGTTCGCCGCCACCACGAGGATCGCGATGTCGGTGGACTTCGCACCACGGGCACGCATGGCGGTGAACGCCTCGTGACCCGGGGTGTCGATGAAGGTGATCTTCCGGTCCTCGCCGTTGACCTCGGAGGAGACCTGGTAGGCACCGATGTGCTGGGTGATGCCGCCGGCCTCGCCCGCGACGACGTTCGTCTTGCGGATCGCGTCCAGCAGTCGCGTCTTACCGTGGTCGACGTGACCCATGACGGTCACGACCGGCGGACGCGAGACCAGGGCCTCTTCGCCGCCCTCGTCCTCGCCGAACTCGATGTCGAAGGACTCGAGAAGCTCGCGGTCCTCCTCCTCCGGGCTGACGATCTCCAGGACGTAGTTCATCTCCTCGGCGAGGAGCCTGAGCGTGTCGTCGGAGACGGACTGCGTGGCGGTGACCATCTCGCCGAGGTTCATCATCACGGCGACGAGCGACGCCGGGTTGGCGTTGATCTTCTCCGCGAAGTCGGTCAGGGACGCACCGCGCGACAGCCGGACAGCCTGCCCGTTGCCGCGAGGCAGCATGACGCCGCCCACCGACGGGGCCTGCATGGCCTCGTACTCCTGGCGCCTCTGACGCTTGGACTTGCGACCACGACGCGCGGGACCACCGGGACGGCCGAAGGCACCCTGTGTGCCACCACGGGCACCCGGGCCACCGGGACGGCCACCGAAGCCGGGACGACCGCCGAAGCCGCCGCCACCACCGGGACGGCCTGCGCCGCCACCGCCACCGGGACCACCGGGACGGCCGGCGAAGCCGCCGCCACCGCCACCGGGACCGGCCGGACGTCCGGCGAAGCCGCCGGGACGACCGCCGCCACCGGGACGACCGCCGCCGCCACCGGGACCACGGCCACCGCCACCGGGGCCACCGCCGGGGCGGGGGCCCGCAGCGGGACGCTGCGGCATCATGCCGGGGTTCGGACGGTTACCCGAGGGCGCGCCGCCCGGACGGGGAGCCTGCGGACGGGGCATGCCGCCCGGGGTCGGACGGGCGCCGCCCTGACCACCCTGGGGACGCGGGGCGCCACCGGGACCACCCTGCGGACGCGGGGCGCCGGGGCGCTCCTGACCGCCGCCGGGGCGCGGGGCACCGCCGGGACGGGGCGCCTGGGGGCGCGCCATGCCGGTGGAGCCGCCGGAGGTGAAGGGGTTGTTGCCCGGACGGGGACCGGCCGGACGTGCGCCGCCGGGACGCGGTGCGCCCTGGCCGGCCGGACGTGCGGGACGGTCTCCGCCGCGCTCGCCGCCACGGCCGCCGTCACGCTGACCGCCGTCACGCTGACCGCCGGCCGGAGCCGGGCGGGCGGGACGGGGGCCGGGCGTGGCACCGGCGGGACGCGGCGCCTGCTGCGGCGCGGCCGGCTGCTGGGCCGGGGCCGGGGCGGAGAACTCCGCCGCGGGCACCGGGTTGGCCGGTGCGGGCCTCGGCGCGGGCCGGGGGCCCGGACGAGGACCGCCCGACTGCGCCGACGGCGCGGAGGGCGCCGCGGGGGTGCTGCTCGCCGGGGTCTCCGCGGCGGCCGGCTTGGGGGCCGGGGCGCCGGGCTTCGGGGCAGCGGGACGTGCCGCGGACGCCGGGGACGGCGCCGCGGGCTTCGCGGGGGCGGCCTTACGAGGCGCGCCAGGCTTGGCAGCGGTCTTGCCGGCGTTGCCGCCGGGACCCTGCAGTGCGTCAGTCAGTTTGCGTACAACCGGCGCCTCGATCGTCGAGGACGCCGAACGGACGAATTCACCGAGTTCTTGGAGCTTGGCCATGACGACCTTGCTCTCCACGCCGAACTCCTTGGCGAGTTCGTATACCCGGACCTTAGCCACTTCGCTCCTTTTAGGTCCGGGTTACCGCCGGACCGTCGCTACTTCATGGGCGTACTCATCGCGTACTCATCGAGTGCTCATCGCAATCTCGACCTACTTCCAACTCGCGAGGTACCTGACCGCACGGGGACCCGTGCCGTTCTCTTTTCCTACGGTGTCACCCGCTCGACGAACCGCTGCACTGCGGCGGGGTCGAACGGCCCCTTGGCCTTGAAGGCCCGGGGGAACGCCCGGCGGCGGACCGCCAGGTCGAGACAGACAGAGGCGGGGTGCACATACGCACCCCGGCCGGGCAGCGTACCGCGTGGATCAGGAACTACTTCTCCCTCGCCCACCACGATGCGCAGCAGTTCGCTCTTGGCCGCTCGCTCCCGGCATCCCACACAGGTTCGCTCGGGGTAAGCGCGGGCGTGCGTCCGGCCAGACACGGCTAAGTCTACCTCCCCGCACCGACCTCACCCCTTTGGGGCAAAAATCGAACGGATGTTGTCGTGATCACAGCGCCGCAGCGCCGTGATCTATTCCCTGGAACCGCTCCTGCCCGGCTCGGTTCCCCGTACGCCCGGGGTCAGCCCCGCTCGGACCGCTCCCGGGCACGCTCGGCGCGCTCACGGTCGGCGACGTCACGCTCGGCGTCCGTCTCGGTGTCCGGGCGGATGTCGATCCGCCAGCCGGTGAGGCGGGCGGCCAGGCGGGCGTTCTGCCCCTCCTTGCCGATCGCCAGCGACAGCTGGTAGTCGGGCACGGTCACCCGTGCGGAGCGCGCGCCGAGGTCCACGACCTCGACCTTGCTCACCCGCGCGGGTGACAGCGCGTTGGCCACCATCTCCGCGGGGTCGTCCGACCAGTCGACGATGTCGATCTTCTCGCCGTGCAGTTCGGCCATGACGTTGCGGACCCGGCTGCCCATCGGGCCGATGCACGCACCCTTGGGGTTCAGGCCTGCCCTGGTGGAGCGTACGGCGATCTTGGTGCGGTGCCCCGCCTCGCGGGCGATGGCCTCGATGACGACCGACCCGTCGGCGATCTCGGGGACCTCCAGCGCGAAGAGCTTCTTCACGAGGTTCGGGTGGGTGCGCGAGAGGGTCACCGACGGACCCCGGACGCCCTTGGCCACCCGTACGACGTACGTCCGCAGACGCAGCCCGTGGGTGTACTCCTCACCCGGAACCTGCTCCTGCACGGGCAGGATCGCTTCCAGCTTGCCGATGTCGACGAGGACGTTCTTCGGGTCCTTGCCCTGCTGGACCAGGCCGGTGACGACGTCACCCTCGTGTCCCGCGTACTCGCCGAACGTCCTGTCGTCCTCGGCGTCGCGCAGCCGCTGCAGGATGACCTGCTTGGCGGTGGTCGCGGCGATACGGCCGAAGCCGGACGGCGTGTCGTCGAACTCCTTGGGCTCCTGGCCCTCCTCGAGCTCGGCGGGGTCGTCCTTCGCCCACACCGTGACGTGTCCGGCGGCGTCCAGTTCGACGCGCGCCCTGCGGTGGCTGCCGTCGGTGCGGTGGTACGCGATGAGGAGGGCCGACTCGATCGCCCCGACGAGCACGTCGAAGGGGATCTCCTTGTCCTGCGCCAAGCCCTTCAGAAGCTTCACATCGATGTCCACGGCTACGCCTCCTCTTCCTTCTTGTCCTTGCGGTTGAATTCGATCTCGACGCGCGCCTTGATGATCTCGTCGAAGGCGACACGGCGTGCCGTGGGCTTGCGCCCCTTCACGCCCGGCACTTCGAGGTCGAGACCCTCGTCGTCCACCTCGAGGATGCGGGCCACGAGCTCGCCGCCCTCACCCAGGGTGAGCCGGGCCAGCCGGCCGGTGGCGCGTACGTAGTGGCGGTGCTCCGTCAACGGGCGGTCGGCGCCCGGCGAGCTCACTTCGAGTACGTACTCGCCCTCGCCCATGGCGTCGGTCTCGTCCAGCGTCTCGGAGATACCGCGGCTGAGTTCCGCGCAGGCGTCGAGCTCCACGCCGTCCTCGGAGTCCACGACCACTCTCAGCACCCGCCGGCGGCCCGCCCGGGACACCTCGATCTCCTCGAGGTCGAGGTCCTTGGCGCTGACGAGCGGCTCCAGCAGTTCGCGCAGCCTGTCGCTCTGGGTGGTGCTCATCCGGGTGACTCCTCGGCCGCGTGTGCTGTTGTGGGGAACGTCGTGCGTCAGGTCAAAGGGTATCCGGTCCTCAGGGGTGTTGCCGTCCGCCTCCCGCCCTGCCACGGGTACGCTCACCTCCGGTGATCACTTCAAGTCAGAAACTGTCAGAAACCAGGCTGAAGGAGACAAGTGCGCCGCACGGGGACGACGCGCAGGAGTGCGCTCACCGCTACGGGAGCATTCGCCCTGGGTGCGGTACTGACAGGCTGCGGGGACGGCCCCGAGGGGCCGTCGGCCTCCGGGGGCACGGACGCGCGGGCCGCCTCGCTCCGCGCCGGCAAGGCGCTGCGGGCGGCGGCCGCACGTGACAGCGCCGCCCTGCTCGCACGGTACGACCAGGTCGCGGCCGCCCACCCGGTCGCGGAGGCCGGGATCGCGCCGATGCGGGAGACCGTACGCGAACATCTGAAGGCCCTCGGTGGCGCCGCCCGGGCTTCCGCCGCCTCCCCGGCACCGACCGCCCCGGCCTCCGACCCACGGGCCGCTCTCAGGGAACTGGCGGGCGAGGAGCGCCGGGTGGCCGACGGCCGGGCGGCGGCCCTGCTGACCGCCGACCCCGAGCTGGCCAGGCTGCTGGCCTCGGTCGCCGCCGCCGGCGCGGCTCACGCCTATCTGCTCACCGAACTGGCCAAGGAGACCGCGGCATGACACGACGGGCCCGGACCGCCGACACGGACACCGACTCCGAGGAATCGCTGCGCGCCGCGCAGGCCGCGCTCGCCGCCGAGCACGCCGCGGTCTACGGGTACGGGGTCCTGGGCGGCCGGCTGGACGGCGACCGCCGCTCCGACGCGACGGCGGCGGTCGACGCGCACCGCTCGCGGCGTGACGCGCTGGCACGCACGGTGCGTGACCTGGGCGGTGCGCCGGTTCCCGCCCGCGCGGCGTACGCTCTGCCCTTCGCGGTGCGGGACCCCGCGAGCGCCATACGGCTCGCCGCTCTGGTGGAGGACCGGGTCGCCGGCGTCTACTCCGACCTCGTCCGGGCGGCCGAGGGGCCGTTGCGGAAGGACGCGGCGGGCGCGCTCCGGGAGGCCGCGGTACGCGCGGTGCGCTGGCGCGGCACCGGCGTAGCCTTTCCCGGGCTCGCCGAGAAGGCCGCCCCGCCGGAGAACACGGCGGAGGCCGGCGCCACGGGCGACACGCACTGAGCACACTCTGAAAGGGAACAAGGCACGTATGGGTTTCGAACCGCCGCAGCGTCTGGTGCGAGCGCTCGGCGAGACGTACGGGGACGCGGCCGGCGCCGCGTGGCTCGACCGGCTCCCCGCACTCGCGGACGACGCGCTGTCCACGCTCTCGGTCTCGCTCGACCGGGTGTGCGCCCCGGGCGGACGCACGAGCCTCGTGCTCCTGGTGCACCGGGCGGACGGCACACCCGCGGTAGTGAAGGTCGCTCCGGCGGGTGCCGGACCGGACCTCGAACGGGCGGCGCTCGCGCACTGGGGCGGTTGGGGCGCTGTCGAACTCCTCGCCGCACCGGCGGGCGAGGTCCCCGGTGACGCGCTGCTGCTCGAACGGCTCCACCACGAGGTGTCGCTGCGCTCGCTGCCGGAGGCCAAGGCCCTTCTGGAGGCCGCGGGCACGGTGCGGCGCCTGTGGGTGGAGCCGCCGGCCGGCCACGGCTTCGAGACCGTCGCGGAACGCACCGCCCGGCAGACGGAGCCCATGCGGGCGGCGGCGGAGCGGGACCCGGCGCTCGAACCGCTGGTACGGGCGGCCGTCGAGGCACGGGACGAACTGGTCCGGGAGTCCCCCGAGGACTTCCTGCTGCACGGCAACTTCCGGCAGAGCAAGGTCCTGTCGGGTGAGCGCGCCCCGTGGCTCGCGGTCGGCCCGGAACCGCTGACCGGCGAGCGGGCCTACGACCTGGCGCGCCTCGCGCGGGACCGGGTGGAGGACCTCGTCGCGTCGCCCGGTGGCGCCGCGACGGCCCGTCGCCGGATCAAGAAGCTCGCCGACTCCCTGGAGGTGGACCAGGCCAGGCTGCGCGGCTGGACGCTCTTCCGCGCCGTCGAGTCCGGCACCCGCGCGCTGACGGTGGGCCGTACCCAGGACGGTGAGCTCTCCCTGGAGTTCGCCGGCTGGCTATAGGCAGGCAGGACACGAGGAAGGGCCCCGCGCGGTGCGCGGGGCCCTTCCTCGTGTCCGTGTGCGGGACGTCAGCCCCGCTGGGTCAGGCGGGCGATCGCCTCGTCGACGGTGAGCTCCTCGCGCTCACCGGTGCGGCGGTCCTTCAGCTCCAGGACGCCCTCGGCCGCGCGACGGCCGGCGACCAGGATCTTCGGGACACCGATGAGCTCGGAGTCGGTGAACTTCACCCCGGGGGAGACACCGGCGCGGTCGTCCACGAGGACGCGCAGACCGGCGGCGTTCAGCTTCTCCGAGACGTCGAGGGCGAGCTCGGTCTGCAGCGCCTTGCCGGCGGCGACGACGTGAACGTCGGCCGGGGCGATCTCGCGGGGCCAGCAGAGGCCCTTGTCGTCGGCGGTCTGCTCGGCGAGCGCGGCCACGGCGCGGGAGACGCCGATGCCGTAGGAGCCCATCGTGACGCGGACCGGCTTGCCCTGCTGGCCGAGGACGTCGAGGGAGAAGATGTCGGCGTACTTGCGGCCGAGCTGGAAGATGTGGCCGATCTCGATGGCGCGGTCCACCTGGAGGCCGGTGCCGCACTTCGGGCAGGGGTCGCCCGCCTCGACGACGACGACGTCGAGGTGCTCGTCGACCTCGAAGTCGCGGCCCGCGACGACGTTCTTCGCGTGCTTGCCCTCCTTGTTGGCACCCGTGATCCAGGCGGTGCCGGCGGCGACCCGCGGGTCGGCGATGTAGCGGACCTTCTCCAGGCCCTGCGGGCCGACGTAGCCGCGCACCAGGTCGGGACGGTCCACGAAGTCCTCGGCGGTGACGAGCTCCACGACGGCGGGGGCCAGGTGCTCACCCAGCTTGCCCAGGTCGACCTCGCGGTCGCCGGGCACGCCGACGGCGACGATCTCGCCGTCGACCTTGACCAGGAGGTTCTTCAGCGTGGCGGAGGCCGGGACGCCGAGGTGCGCGGCGAGGGTCTCGATCGTCGGGGTGTCGGGGGTGTCCAGCTCCTCGACGGGGCCGGTCGAGGAGGCGTCGGCGACGGTAGTGACCTTGTAGGTCACGGCCTCCGTGTTCGCGGCGTAGTCGCAGTTGGGGCAGTCGACGAAGGTGTCCTCACCGGCGGGGGCGGGGGCGAGGAACTCCTCGGACGCGGAGCCGCCCATGGCGCCGGAGACCGCGGAGACGATGCGGTGGTCGAGGCCGAGGCGGTCGAAGATCCGGATGTACGCGGCGCGGTGCAGCTGGTAGGCCTCGGCGAGGCCCTCGTCGGTGGTGTCGAAGGAGTAGGAGTCCTTCATCTGGAACTCGCGGCCGCGCAGCACGCCGGCCCGGGGGCGGGCCTCGTCGCGGTACTTGGTCTGGATCTGGTAGAGGATCACGGGCAGGTCCTTGTAGGACGAGCACATGTCCTTGACGACCTGGGTGAAGATCTCCTCGTGGGTGGGGCCGAGGAGGTAGTCGGCGCCCTTGCGGTCCTTCAGCCGGAACAGCAGGTCGCCGTACTCGTCGTACCGTCCGCTCGCCTCGTAGGCGTCCTTGGGCAGCAGCGCGGGGAGCAGGACCTCCTGGCCGCCGATGGCGTCCATCTCCTCGCGGACGACGCGGGTGATGTTCTCCAGCACCTTCTTCCCGAGCGGCAGCCAGGACCAGATGCCGGCCGCGGTGCGGCGTACGTAACCGGCGCGGACGAGGAGCTTGTGGTTGAGCGTCTCGGCGTCCGCCGGGTCGTCGCGCAGTGTCTTGATCATCAATCGGGACATGCGCTGGACCTGGGCCATGGTGAACTCCTGCTCGGAAGGGTGGTGAGCCCGAGGTTAGCCGGGGGGCCCGCGCGGGCGGAAATCCAATTGTCAGCCGCGGCGCAGTGGGAGCGGCGCTCCCATCACCACATAGGGCTTGGGTGCGCTCGGGAAGAGCACCTGGCGGGCGAGGTCCTGGTAGCCGAGGGAGCGGTAGAGACCCCGGGCGGGGCTCTCGGTGTCGATCGCGGAGAGGATCGAGCGAGGCAGGTCGACGGCGTCCGTGATGGCGGTGATGAGACCGCGGCCGAGACCCCGCTGCTGGAAGCCGGGGTGGACGTGGAGTTCGGTGATCACGAAGGAGTCGTCGAGCCAGGAGTCGGTTCCGGTGGCGCGCAGGTAGGGCTCGACGACCGTGGACCACCACTGGGTCCGGGAGTTGGGCAGCCCGTAGACGAAGCCCACGAGCCGGCCGTCGGCGGTGGTGGCGCCCAGGGCCCGGGCCTGCGGGTGTTCGAGGTGGCGCAGCACGATGTGGCGGCGTACGTCGATCTCGTCCTGGCTGAGCCCGAAGGCGAGGGCCTGTACGGCCAGTGCCTCGTCGACGCGGGCGGCGAGGTCGATCGGTCCGACCACGGTGTCGGGGGTCCCGGGGTCCTGGGGGGACGTGGGGGTTGTGGCTGCCATGCGGGAACCCTACGCGCCGTGTCTCCGGGTCAGAACAGCACGCTCATGAACGCGCCCGTCTCACGGAAACCGACGCGGCTGTACGCCTTGCGCGCGGGGGTGTTGTAGTCGTTCACGTACAGGCTGACGACCGGTGCCACGTCCCTCAGCGCGTGCCGCAGGACGGCGGCCATGCCGGTCTCGGACAGGCCCTGTCCCCGTGCTTCGGGGGCGACCCAGACGCCCTGGATCTGGCAGGCGCGGGAGGTGGCCGCGCCGATCTCCGCCTTGAAGAGGACCCTGCCGTCCTCTATCCGCGCGAAGGACCGTCCGGTGCTGATGAGTTCGGCGACTCGGGCCTGGTAGAGCAGGCCGCCGTCGCCTGCCAGCGGGGAGACTCCGACCTCCTCGGTGAACATGGCCACGCAGGCCGGCATCAGGATGTCCATCTCGTCCTTGCGGACGCGGCGTACGAGGGGGTCGGGCGCCACCTCGGCCGAGGGGTGCTCGGTCACCATGAGCGGCTGGTTCGCCCTGACCTCGCGGGCGGGGCCCCAGCTCGGTTCCAGCAGACGCCACAGCTGGGCGGTGGGCCCGGCGGGGCCGACGATGGAGGAGCAGCGCCGGCCCGCCCTGCGGGCGCGGTCGGCGAAGGCCCTGACGGCCTCGGGTGTCGCGCAGATGGGTACGAGGTTGGCCCCGGAGTAGCAGAGCGAGCGGAGCCGGCCGTCGGCGTACCAGCCCCACATCTCACCGCCGAGCCGCCAGGGGTCGAGTCCGGCGACCTGGACGCGGGACGTCACGAAGGCGTTCTCGACGGGGGCGCTCTCAAGGACGGCGAGCGCTGCGGGGAGCTCGCCGGGGTCGAGGACCCGGGTAGTGGTCTGCGTCAACACTGGGGCCTCACCGAACGGTCTGCTGATGTCCGCACTGTACCCAAGTTGACTGTGGGGTGCTTCCCCCGCGGGGGAAGCACCGGGGAGGGCGACATGCCGGTGCCCCGCAGGACGGCGTCCTGCGGGGCACCGGACCGGCGGTCAGCCCGCGATGGAGACCTGCGGCTCGCCCGAGGCGATGCCGTCCTTCTCCATCTGCTCCGCGATCTTCATCGCTTCCTCGATGAGGGTCTCCACGATCTTGGACTCGGGGACGGTCTTGATGACCTCGCCCTTCACGAAGATCTGTCCCTTGCCGTTGCCCGACGCGACGCCGAGGTCGGCCTCACGGGCCTCACCCGGGCCGTTCACGACGCAGCCCATCACCGCGACCCGCAGCGGGACCTCCATGCCCTCGAGGCCCGCGCTGACCTGGTCGGCCAGCTTGTAGACGTCGACCTGGGCGCGTCCGCACGAGGGGCACGACACGATCTCCAGCCGACGCTGCCTGAGGTTCAGCGACTCCAGGATCTGGATGCCGACCTTGACCTCCTCCGCCGGAGGGGCCGACAGCGAGACCCGGATCGTGTCGCCGATGCCCTCGGAGAGCAGGGCGCCGAACGCGACCGCGGACTTGATGGTGCCCTGGAACGCCGGGCCGGCCTCGGTGACGCCGAGGTGCAGCGGGTAGTCGCTCTGGGCGGCCAGCTGGCGGTAGGCGTTCACCATGACGACCGGGTCGTTGTGCTTGACCGAGATCTTGATGTCCCGGAAGCCGTGCTCCTCGAAGAGGGACGCCTCCCAGAGTGCCGACTCGACGAGGGCCTCGGGGGTCGCCTTGCCGTACTTCTTGAGGAGCCGCGCGTCCAGCGATCCGGCGTTCACACCGATGCGGATCGGGGTGCCGGCGTCGCCGGCCGCCTTGGCGATCTCCTTGACCTTGTCGTCGAACTGCTTGATGTTGCCCGGGTTCACCCGGACCGCGGCGCAGCCCGCGTCGATGGCCGCGAACACGTACTTCGGCTGGAAGTGGATGTCGGCGATGACCGGGATCTGCGACTTCTTCGCGATCGTGGCCAGCGCGTCAGCGTCGTCCTGGGTCGGGCAGGCCACTCGCACGATCTGGCAGCCCGAGGCCGTCAGCTCGGCGATCTGCTGAAGCGTCGCGCCGATGTCCGACGTACGTGTCGTCGTCATCGACTGCACCGACACGGGTGCGTTTCCGCCGACCGCCACCGTGCCGACCTGGATCTGTCGGCTGACCCGTCGGTCGGCGAGCTTGGTCGGAACGTCCGGCATTCCGAGAGAAATCGCAGTCATGCGCTGAGCATCCCCAAGGTGTGGATCAGTGTGGATCGAGGTCCCGAGCACGGCGGGCTCCAGGCTCCGAGGTTACGGCACCCGGGCGGCACGGGATGCACCCGTGTCGCCGAACCGCCGGACGGCGGGTGGCCCGGCGACACGCATGGGGCCACCCGCCGTCCGTGGGGTGTGTGGGACATCAGGTGATCTTGACCGGGTTGACGATGTCGGCCACGAGCACCAGCAGGGTGAAGCAGATGAAGATCCCGGCGACCACGTAGGCGACGGGCATGAGCTTGGCCACGTCGAAGGGCCCGGGGTCGGGCCGCCTGAAGACCTTGGCGAGGTTGCGGCGCAGGGACTCCCACAGCGCGCCCGCGATGTGCCCGCCGTCCAGCGGGAGCAGGGGCAGCATGTTGAAGAGGAAGAGCGAGAGGTTGAAGCCGGCCAGCAGGAACAGCATCATCGCGATCTGGTTCTGGGCCGGGACGTCGAGGTTCATCACCTCTCCGCCGATCCGGGCCGCGCCGACCACGCCGACGGGCGAGTCCTCGGCCCGTTCGCCGTCACCGAAGGCGGCGCTCCACAGGTCGGGGATCTTGGAGGGGAGGGCGATGATCGAGTCGACGCCGTTCTCGATCATGTCGCCCATGCGGACGACGGACTCCCCGAAGGAGAGCGGCAGGATCTCGGTCCTCGCGGCGAAGCCGAGGTAGCCGGCGGTGACGTACTTGTCGGGGACGACCTCGCCGTCTGCGTCCTTCTGCGCGACGGCGTTCTTCCTCAGCACGGCGTTCAGGGTCTGTTCCCGGCCGTCGCGCTCGACGGTGATGGTGGCCGGTCCGACGGTCTGCCGGATCCGGTCCGAGAGGGTGGCCCAGTCGTCGATCTTCCGCCCGTCGAAGGCGACGATCCTGTCGCCCTCCTTCAGCCCGGCGGCCTTGGCCGGGGACACCGGGTCGGACGCCTTGCAGGTGTCGCGGTTCTCGCTCTGCGCGATCACGCACTGCTGGACACCGGCGACCTCGGTGGTCTGGGTCTGGAAGCCGAAGGTCATGGCCACGCCCATGAAGATCGCGACGGCCAGGACCAGGTTCATGAAGGGGCCGGCGAACATCACGATCACGCGCTTCCACGGCTTGCGCGTGTAGAAGAGGCGCGTCTCGTCGCCCGGCTCGAGCTCCTCGAACGCGGCCGACCTGGCGTCCTCGATCATCCCGCGCCACGGTGAGGTGGAGCGGGCCTCCAGACGGCCGTCCGGTCCCGGGGGGAACATGCCGATCATGCGGATGTAGCCGCCCGCGGGGATGGCCTTGATGCCGTACTCCGTGTCGCCCTTCTTCCGGGACCAGACCGTCGGCCCGAAGCCGACCATGTACTGCGGGACCCTGATGCCGAAGAGCTTGGCCGTCGAGAGATGGCCGAGTTCGTGCCAGGCGATCGAGAACAGCAGACCCACGGCGAAGATGGCGATCCCGAGGACCGTCATCAGGATCGTCGTCATGCTCATACGTGCGCCTCCGCTGTCGCTGCCGCCGAGAGTTCGCGGGCCCTGGACCGGGCCCAGGCCTCCGCTTCGAGGACGTCCGCGACCGTCAGTGAAGTTCCCGCGGCGGGGGTGCCGTGTTCGTCCACCACCGCCGTGACCGTGTCCATGATGCCGTTGAAGGGCAGCCGGCCCGACAGGAACGCGTCCACGCACTCCTCGTTCGCCGCGTTGAAGACCGCGGGGGCCGTGCCGCCGAGGGTGCCCACGTGCCGGGCGAGCCCGACCGAGGGGAAGGCCTCGGTGTCGAGGGGGAAGAACTCCCAGCTGGAGGCCTTGGTCCAGTCGAAGGCGGGGGCCGCGTCCGGGACGCGCTCGGGCCAGCCGAGGCCGATGGCGATCGGGCCCCGCATGTCGGGCGGGGTGGCCTGGGCGAGGGTGGAGCCGTCGGTGAACTCCACCATCGAGTGCACGTACGACTGGGGGTGGACCACGACCTCGATGCGGTCGAAGGGGATGTCGTAGAGCAGGTGCGCCTCGATGACCTCCAGCCCCTTGTTGACCAGCGTCGCGGAGTTGACCGTGATGACCGGTCCCATCGCCCAGGTCGGGTGCGCCAGGGCCTGCTCGCGTGTCACCCCGGCCAGCTCGGCGCGGGTGCGGCCGCGGAAGGGGCCGCCGGACGCGGTCACCACGAGCTTGCCGACGTCGGACCGCTTGCCCGCGGCGAGGGCCTGGAAGAGCGCGGCGTGCTCGGAGTCGACCGGGATGATCTGTCCGGGGGCGGCCAGCTCCTTCACCAGGGGGCCGCCGACGATCAGCGACTCCTTGTTGGCCAGGGCGAGGGTACGGCCCGCCTTCAGCGCGGCGAGGGTCGGAGCGAGGCCGATCGACCCGGTGATGCCGTTCAGCACGGTGTGGCAGTCGCTCGCGGCCAGCTCGGCCGCCGCGTCGGGGCCCGCCAGGATCTCGGGAAGCGTCTCGCCGGCGCCGTAGACCTCGCCCAGGGCCTCGCGGAGCGCCGGTACGGCGCTCGCGTCGGCGACCGCGACCGTGCGCACTCGCAGCCGGCCGGCCTGTTCGGCGAGGAGCCGGACCCTGCCGCCCGCGGCGGAGAGCGCGGTGACGCGGAAGCGGCCGGGATTGCGCAGGACCAGGTCGATGGCCTGGGTGCCGATGGACCCGGTGGAGCCGAGGATCACCAGATCGCGGCGGCCTTCCGCCGCGTCGAAGAGACGGTGCGGATCGGCGAGGGGTGAGGGGCTGTCGCTCATGACCCCCATTGTTGCCGCATCCGCTGTGCGCACCGACAGGGCGCCCCCGTAGGTGCGTCCCTCAGGCCCTCCCGGCACGGAATTTCTTCCACTGGGCGGCCATGACGTCCTCCGGAACCCCGCCGATGTCCTTGGTGCCCAGGATCTCCGCGCGGAACGCGAGGGTCGTGGTGCCGGACCGCAGGACCGTGAGGTATTCGTACAGCTTCAGCTTCCCCTTCACGTCGAGGATGGTGAAGCGGTAGGCCTTCGCCTCGTCGGCCTCGGCCGCGAAGCCGGGCAGCGGTGCCGGTTCCGCCTTCTCGTAGGCGGCTCGTGCGACGGCCCTCTCCTCGGTGAAGCCGCCCGCGCACGCGCGGCCCGCCCGGTCCAGGGAGGCCATGACCTCGGCCGCCTCGTCGCCGGCGTAGGAGCGCAGGGTGATGTCGACGGTCACGCCGAGCATCTCCCCGGGCTCGTCGGCCTTGCGCTGCACCTGGGCCGCGGGGGCGTGGCCGCTGACGTCGCCGGCGAGGCTGACGAGCGGCTGGCAGACGGCCGGGTCCGCGGTGTAGGCGTCCGCGAGCGGTCCGTCCAGGGCGTACTCGGAGGCGCTGAGATCCCCGGCCCGCTCCCCGTCGGTGAGGGCGACGGCGGTGAGCTGGGCCTTGGTGAGCGCCCCGGCCGACGCCGACGGCGAGGGCGTGGCGGCGGGCTCCTTGGCCGCCTTGTCCGTGTTCTGACCGTCCCCGTCGCCGCACCCGGTGAGAACGGCCAGGGCGAGAGCCGCCCCCGCTGCCGCCGTGGCACCTCGCCGGTGTCCCGCCCCGTACACCCCGAACATCCCTGCCCCGTTCTCCCGTCGGCGCGCCGGGGTCGGTGTCCCGGTCGCGGCTCGATTCTGCGGCATGCGGGTCAGAGACGGGTGTCGATCCCGAACTTCTCTCCCAGCCGCCGCATGTCGGCCACATCGCGCTCGGCCGGTTCGTAGCCCTGGTGGAAGAGGAACTGCTGCTCGGCGGAGATGCAGCGCACCGTCGTCGTGCCGATGGTGCCGGTGACGAAGCAGGCGGCCGGGTAGTGGAAGGGCTCAGCGGGGTCGAAGGACGCCTGGACGGCGGAGCCGTCGGGGGCGACGTCCAGGGGGTGGAGGTCGATCTCCGCCCCGGCGGGGCGGCTGAGCACGAAGCGGACGGGGCGCTGGTCCAGGGTCTCGGTGTATCCGGCCGCCACGAGGGCGGCGACGACGGTACGCTCCTGCTCACCGACGTGCAGCAGGTCGAGGTCGCGGTGCGGGCGGGTCTCCTCGCCGAGCAGTGCGTCGACGCCCCAGCCGCCGGCGATCACCACGTCGGTGTCCGCGTCGCGGAGCAGGGCGAGGACGGACAGTACGTCGTCCCGGGTCATCATCCCGGTGACCGTAGTCCGCCTCCGCCCCGGCCGCAGCTCATTTCCGCGCGGCGTTCCTCGCCACGAACGCGGCGAACTCCTCGTGGAACCGGGGGAAGGTCTTGCGTACGCAGCCGGGGTCGTCGTAGGTGAGGCCGGGCGTGCGGAGCCCGGCGACGGCGAACGACATGACGATGCGGTGGTCGCCGTGGGTGGCGATCTCGGTGGGGCGCGGGGTCCCGGGGTGGATCTCGATCCAGTCGGGTCCGGTGTGCACGGTGACGCCCATGCGGCGGAGGTTCTCCGCGCAGGCCTCCAGCCGGTCGCACTCCTTCACCCGGGTGTTGGCGACGTCCTCGATGCGTACGGGCGAGGTGGCGAACGGGGCGATCGCGGCGAGGGTCGGCATGGTGTCGGAGATGTCGCGCATGTTGACGGTCAGGCCGCGGAGCCGCCCCGAGGAGCGGACCGTCGTGGAGTCCGAGGTGGTGCGGACCTCGGCGCCCATGCGCCCGAGCACGTCGGTGAAGCGGAGGTCGCCCTGGAGGGCGTCGGCGCCCAGGCCGGGGACGGTGACCTCACCGCCGGTGAGCGCGGCCGCGGCAAAGAAGTAGCTCGCGGTGGAGGCGTCGGGTTCGACGGCGTACGTGGTGGCTCGGTAGCCGCCGGGCGGCACGCTGAAGGTGTTCCCCTCGCGCCCGACCGTGACGCCGAAGGCGCGCATCATGGCGAGGGTGATCTCGATGTACGGCGCCGAGACGAGTTCGGTGACCTGGATCCGCAGACCCTCGGCGGTCAGCGGACCGAGCATCAGCAGCGCGGTGAGGTACTGCGACGACTCCCCCGCGTCGAGGGTGAGTTCGCCGCCCTTGACGCCCGACGCCTCGATGGTGAGCGGGTGGTGTCCTTCGGCGCCCTCGTGACGCAGGTCGACGCCGAGGGTGCGCAGGGCCTCGGTGAGCGGGGCGAGGGGCCGGCGGCGCATCTGGGCGGAGGCGTCGAACCGGTACGTCCCGCTCGCCGCGGCCGCGGCGAGCGTCGGGAGGAACCGCGCGGTGGTGGCGCCGTCGCGGCAGTGGACCTCGGCGTCGGTGGCGGCAGGTCCCGCGGGACGGCCGTCGATGTGCCATCGGTCCGGCTCGCGCCTGACGCCGTATCCGAGGCGGGTCAGACCCTCGGTGAACCCCTCGGTGTCGTCCGAGTCGAGGGGACGCAGGAGGGTGGTGGTGCCGTCCGCCGCGGCGGCGAGGAACAGGGCGCGGGCGGTGACGGACTTGGAGCCGGGGATGTGGATGACGGTCACGGTCGTCCATCTTGCCCTGCGGCGGGTGTGCCCCGCGGAACGGGTCCAGGCGGTGGACGCGTCCCGCGGGGCGTGCCGGGCTCAGCGGACGGAGCGGTGGACGTCGTCCGCGGACGTCGGGCCGGGGGTGGCGTCGGCGATCCAGGGGCCGTCGCCGCTGGGGTCGAGGACGCCCTCCTCCAGCCAGGTGTAGGTGCCGGACAGGACTCCGTCGACGACGCGCCTGTCGATGTCGTCGGTGTTGGACCAGAGCCGGCCGAAGAGCTCCTCCACCCGGATGCGGGACTGCCGGCAGAAGGCGTCGGCGAGCTGGTAGGCCTCGCGCCCGTGGTCGTCGTCGGCCCGCAGGTGTTCGGCGCGGACGCAGGCGGCGCTCATCGCGAAGAGCTCGGCACCGATGTCGACGATCCTGCCGAGGAAGCCCTGCTTGGTCTCCATGCGGCCCTGCCAGCGGGACATCGCGTAGAAGGTGGAGCGGGCCAGCTTGCGGGCGGCACGCTCGACGTACCGCAGGTGCGCGGAGAGGTCGGGGTGCCCGGGTACCCGGAACTCGCTGTACGAGTTCGGCAGCTGGCCCGGTCCGCTGACCAGCTTCGGGAGCCAGCGAGCGTAGAAGCCGGCGGCGTTGACGCCCGCCCTCGCCTTGTCGGACAGCTGCTTGTCGGGGTCGATGATGTCGCCGGCGACCTTGAGGTGGGCGTCGACGGCCTCACGGGCGATCAGCAGGTGCATGATCTCCGTGGACCCCTCGAAGATCCGGTTGATCCGCATGTCACGGAGCATCTGCTCGGCCGGGACGGCCCGTTCGCCGCGGGCGGCGAGCGAGGCGGCGGTCTCGAAGCCGCGGCCGCCGCGGATCTGGACGAGCTCGTCGGAGATCAGCCAGCCCATCTCGGAGCCGTACAGCTTGGCGAGCGCCGCCTCGATGCGGATGTCGTTGCGGCTCTCGTCGGCCATCTGGGACGAGAGATCGACGACGGCTTCGAGGGCGAAGGTGGTGGCGGCGATGAAGGAGATCTTCGCGCCGACCGCCTCGTGGCGGGCGACCGCCCTCCCCCACTGCTCGCGCACCGCCGACCACTCGCGGGCGATCTTGAGGGACCACTTCCCGACGCCCACGCACATGGCGGGCAGCGAGAGGCGCCCGGTGTTGAGGGTGGTGAGGGCGATCTTGAGACCGGCGCCCTCGGGGCCGATGCGGTTGGCCGCGGGGACCCGGACCTGGTGGAAGCGGGTGACGCCGTTCTCGATGCCGCGCAGGCCCATGAAGGCGTTGCGGTGCTCGACGGTGATGCCCGGGGAGTCCGCCTCGACGACGAAGGCGGTGATCCCGCCCTTGTGGCCCTCGGACTCGGGGACCCGGGCCATGACGACGAGCAGGTCGGCGACGACACCGTTGGTCGTCCAGAGCTTCACGCCGTCCAGTACGTAGTCGTCGCCCTCCGGGACGGCCGTGGTGGCGAGCCGGGCCGGGTCGGAGCCCACGTCCGGTTCGGTCAGCAGGAAGGCGGAGATGTCGGTCCGGGCGAGCCGGGGCAGGAAGGCGTCCTTCTGCTCCTGGGTGCCGAACATCTTCAGCGGCTGCGGTACGCCGATGGACTGGTGGGCGGAGAGCAGCGCGCCGATCGAGGGGTTGGCCGAACCGGCCAGTGCCAGGGCCTTGTTGTAGTAGACCTGGGTCAGGCCGAGACCGCCGTACTTGGTCTCGATCTTCATGCCGAGGGCGCCGAGCTCCTTGAGGCCGTCGATGACCTCGTCGGGGATGCGGGCCTCGCGCTCGATGAGGGCGCCGTCCACCTTGGTCTCGCAGAACTCACGCAGCCGGGCGAGGAAGGCCTCGCCGCGCCGTACGTCGTCTGGGGCGGGCTGGGGGTGGGGGTGGATCAGGTCCAGCCGGAAGCGTCCGAGGAAGAGTTCCTTGGCGAAGCTGGGCTTGCGCCAGTCCTGTTCACGGGCGGCCTCGGCCACCTGCCGTGCTTCGCGCTCGGTGACTTTGGGGGCCTGGGGGGTGTCGGATGGGGCGGACATGAGGAGCTCACCTCGCCGCGAGTCGGGATATGGGTGGGGCCGTACGCGTGCCGATCGGTGTCACTTGTCCGTATCTACCCGATCCCCGGCACCCCCACCACCGTGCGGCGCCTCCCCGCGGGCACACGGAAGAGGCCTGAGCCCCCGCACAGCGGGCTCAGGCCTCTCCGTTCCCCGCTGCCGGCTACAGGGCCAGGCCGGTGAGGACGAGCACTCGCTCGTAGGTGTAGTCCTCCATGGCGTAGCGGACGCCCTCGCGGCCGACGCCGGACTGCTTGGCTCCGCCGTACGGCATCTGGTCGGCGCGGTAGGAGGGCACGTCGCCGATGACGACGCCGCCCACCTCCAGGGCGCGGTGGGCGCGGAAGGCGGTCTGGAGGTCGTGGGTGAAGACACCCGCCTGGAGTCCGTACTTGGAGTCGTTGACGGCCGCGAACGCCTCCGCCTCACCGTCCGTCCTGGTGATGTACAGGACCGGGCCGAAGACCTCCTCCTGGGCGAGGGTGGTGGTGTCCGGGAGGCCGGTGAGGACGGTCGGGGCGTAGGTGGCACCGTCGCGCTTGCCGCCGGTCAGCAGGGTGGCGCCGGCGGTGACGGCCTCGTCCACCCAGGACTCGACGCGGCGGGCGGCGTCCTCGCTGACCAGCGGGCCGACGTCGGTGGCGGCGTCGGACGGGTCACCCGTCACGAGGGCCTCGACCGCGGCGACGATCTTCGGGACGAGCCGGTCGTACACGGTGGTGTCGGCGATGACCCGCTGCACCGAGATGCACGACTGGCCGCCCTGGTAGTTGGAGAAGGTCGCGATGCGGGTCGCGGCCCAGTCCAGGTCCTCCTCGGAGGAGTAGTCGCCGAGCACGACGGCCGCGCCGTTGCCGCCGAGCTCCAGGGTGCAGTGCTTGCGCGGTACCGACTCCATGATCGAGTAACCGACCGGGCCGGAGCCGGTGAAGGAGATCACGGGCAGCCGCTCGTCCTTGACGAGGGCGGGCATCTTGTCGTTGGGCACGGTCAGCACGGACCAGGAGCCGGCCGGGAGGTCCGTCTCGGCCAGCAGCTCGCCCAGGATCAGGGACGAGATCGGGGTGGCCGGAGCGGGCTTCAGGATGATCGGCGCGCCGACGGCGATGGCGGGGGCCACCTTGTGGGCGCTCAGGTTGAGCGGGAAGTTGAAGGGCGCGATGCCGAGGACCGGTCCGCGCGGGAAGCGCCGGGTCAGGCCGAGGCGGCCGGTGCCGCCGGCGTCGGTGTCGAGGCGCTGGGCGTCGCCGCCGTTGAAGCGGCGGGCCTCCTCGGCGGCGAACCGGAAGACGGAGACGGCGCGGCCGACCTCGCCGCGGGCCCACTTGACGGGCTTGCCGTTCTCGGCGGAGATGATCTGGGCGATCTCCTCGGTGCGCTCGGTGAGGCGGCGTACGACGTGGTCGAGGGCGGCCGCGCGTACGTGTGCCGGGGTCGCGGCGAACTCCTCGCGGACGGCGTACGCGGCGGCGACGGCCTCCTCGACCTGGGCGTCGGTGGGCACGGAGACCGTGCCGACGAGGCGTCCGTCGTAGGAGTTGGTGACGTCGAAGCTGTCCTCGCCGGTGGCCTGGCGGCCGGCGAGCCAGAAGGCGTGGGTGGAAGTCATGGCGTTTCCGGCCCTTCGGGGGTGGTGAACACGATCGCCGGGCGCGGCTGGGCGCCCTTCGGCCCCACCGTAGGGCGAGCGGGCGCGGATGAGGTTTGTCCTGCGTGGAGTGGAGCGGGGCGCCTGTGCGCCGCTTTGTCGTAGGCGGGCCGGGGCTACTGCGGAGCGGACGAGGCGGCGGTCGACTTGAGGGCCAGCCACAGCTCCATCCGGACGTCCGGATCGTCCAGGGACCGGCCGAGGATCTCCTCGACCCGGCGCATCCGGTAGCGCAGGGTGTGGCGGTGCACGCCCAGGTCGGCGGCGGCGGCGTCCCACTGACCGTGCCGGGAGAGCCAGGCGCGCAGCGAGTCGACCAGATCGCCGCGGCCCTTGGCGTCGTGCTCCCGCAACGGCCTCAGCATCCCGTCGGCGAAGGCCCGTACGGCGTCGTCGGCGAGGAGCGGCAGGACCGAGCCGGCCGCGAGTTCCTCGTGCTCGACCAGGGTCCTGCCGCGACGGCGGGCGACCGAGAGAGCCTGCTCGGCCTGCTTGTACGCCGCGGACACGGCGATCGGTCCCGAGGGGGCCGACATGCCGACCACCACGCCGGTGTCGTCGCCGCCGCCCTCGCGCGCCGGGAGGTCGTCCGCCGCCCTGGCGTGGGCCGCGCAGGCCGCGACCGCCGCCCCGCCGTCCACGGCGAGCATCACGAGGCGCTCCCCCTCGGGCACCGTCAGCAGGGTCTCGCCCGACCGGGAGGCCGCGGACTCCATGGCCTCGGCGAGCGCGTCCGTCCCCGCCTGCGTGGTGGCCTCGGCGATGAGGAGGCGGAAGGGGGCGTCGAGCAGTCCGCCGTACAGGTCGCCCGCGACGGCGCGGGCGTGGTCGGACTCGCCTGCCAGGAGCATCCTCAGCACCGCGGTGCCCAGGCGCTGCTCCGCGCCCTGGAGGGCGCGCGAGCGGGCCGTGGTCAGTGTGAGCAGGGCGACCGCGGAATGCACCGCGTACCGCTCGGCGGTGCCGAGAGCGGCCCCGGTGCCGACTGCCAGCGCCCCTCGGCTGCGGCGGCCGGCGCCCAGGGACTGGAGCTCGACCCGGTCGTCGCCGTCGCTGTCGCCGACGACGACGCTGGCCGGGCCCGGCCGCTCCCTCAGGCGCTCGACCTCGGGCGTGAGCCGGGCGGCCCGGCGCTGCGCCCAGTCGGGCGCGGCGGCCACGACGGCGCCCGAGGAGTCGTAGAGGGCGGCCCATCCGTCCACGGTGGCGGCGAGGCGGGTGAGCAGTCCGGTGGGCCCGTCCCCGGCGACGGCCGCCCGGGTCAGTTCGCGCTGGGCCTCGAAGCCGGCCGTGACGGACCTGTACTGGTCGGCGGCGATCGCCGCCGAGACGGCCTTGCTGATGGCGAGGAAGGGGGTGCGTCTGGGCACCTCCAGGAGCGGCAGCCCGGCCTCCTCCGCGGCGTCCACGAGGGCGGGCGGGATCTCCTCGTAGGTGACGCCCACACCGAAGCCGATGCCCGCGACCCCGGCGCCGACGAGCCGCTGCACGTAGCGGAGCATCGCGGCGGGGTCGCGGGCGTCGAGGTTGGTCGCCGTGACGAGCAGCAGCTCGCCCCCGTCCATGTACGGGACCGGGTCGGCCAGCTCGCTGGCGTGCGCCCAGCGCACCGGCGTGGAGAGCTTGTCGGCGCCCGCCCGGACGGTGAGCTTGAGCGAGGAGTGCTGGAGCAGCGAGGCGAGCGTGGGGGGCATGGGATGACCGCCGGACCTGTGGGGATCGATGGCGCCGTCCGTGCGGACGGCGTGAAGGGGACCGCCCGGTACGGGGGCCGAATGCGCCGCCCCGTACAGGCGGCCGCACTCAATTCTGCCAGGGCGGCAGGGTCCGCGTGACCTCCCCTACCGGGAGCCCAGATCGACCAGCAGGGGTGACACGTGCTCGCCCTCCACCGTGGTCAGGGAGAGGACCGCGTGTCCCGGGGGCAGCTGGTAGGCCAGCTCGGACGCGGACCAGCGCTCCCGCTCCACCCGGCGCACGGTCACCGCGTCCCTGGTCACGGCCTTTCCGGTGACGAGCTTGCGCAGGCCGTGCAGGGCGCGGGTGAAGGGCTGGTCGGCGAAGACCGCGTGCTGGGCGACCTCCCTGGTCTCCACCCACTCCTTGCCCCAGACCTCGGAGAACCGCTTGCCGTCCCAGGTAGTGACACCGCTGAACGCCATGCGGCAGCCGACCGCGCCGAGGAGCGCGGTGTGCAGCTCGTCGGGGACGTCGTCGACGGTGCGCAGCGCCAGGACCGCTCCCGCGTTGACCGACCGCAGCCGCCTGATGCCCCGGACGGTCTCGGCGGTGACCGCGTGCGTGGCGTCGTCCAGGACCAGGCAGGTGAAGAGCGAGCGGTCGGTCCGGGCGGCGGCGATCGCGGTGAACTGGGCGAGGACCAGCCGGGTGAGCAGCCGTGAGGCCTCGGCGTGCGCCCGCTCGGGCAGATCGATCCTGACCCGGAGCGGGAGGTGTTCCAGCGACCGGAGCGAGAAGGGCCGGGCGTCGGCGCCGGTGGCGAAGAACGGGGCGAAGGCCGGCCGGTCGAGCAGCGCGATCCGGTCGGCGAGCACCGGTCCGGGGTCGCCGGCCCCACCCCGCTGCCGGGCCCGGGCCTCCAGCTCGCGCAGCATCGCGCCGTGTCCGCCTGCCGTGAGCGCTTCCCGCAGCGCCTCGACGGCGGCGAGGTCCCCGTCCAGGAGCTCCCGCAGCGCGGGCACCCCGGGGAAGTGGCCGTGCACGGCCCGGTAGGGGCCGAGCAACTGGGCGAGCGTGGTGGCGGCGCGCCGGCTGTCCAGGGCGGTGACGTCCCCGACCAGGCCTTCCGCGAGCACGCGTGCCGCCTCGTCCGGGTCGGTCGTGCCTCCGTACAGGTCGAGGTCGTGCCCGGATGCGGGGTCGCCGATCCGCACCACGACGTCGAAGGCGTCGTCCGGTCCGGACTCGTCCCCCGCGCCGCCGACGGCGAGGACCGCCGCGCGGCCGGCGAGCGCCTGCAGGGCGAGCGACTCGACGACCGGCCGCACCAGGCGGGCGGACTTGCCCGATCCGGGCGGGCCGACGGCGAGCAGGGAGGTGCCGAGCAGCGCGGGCTCCAGGGCGACGCCCGACCCCCTGCGGTCGTACGGGTTGTGCGGGTCGTCGGCGCACGCGCCGATCCGGACCTGCCCGGTGAGCAGGTCGTGGCGGGCGGTGCGGCGCGGCAGGTCCCTGGCCCCCGAGGGGTGGAGGGCGGCGGAGCCCCCGGCGCGCAGCACGGCCTCGTCCAGCGCGTCGAGGCGTCGAGGGTCGTCTCGGCCCACGGCCCAGGCGTGGCGCAGGCGGGCGACGTCGACGTCGTTCATGCGGCCGGTGCGCACCGCGGCGGTGAGGGCGTCGGCGGCATCGGTCCGTCCCGCCGCCCGCAGCTCGGGCCACTGGTCGGGGGTGGGGGCGTCCGGGGGCGAGGACGGGGCTCGGGGCGCCGTGGCCGTGGCCTTCGCGCGACGCTCGGCGAGCAGCGGCCACCACCGGCCGAGGCGGGCGAAGGGCCAGAGGACCCCGAGGGTGATCAGCGCGTAGAGGAGGTTGACGACGGTCTGGCTCTGGTAGATCTCACCACCCGCGACGGAGGCGACGAGGATGAGGACCGGCCGCACGACCGGCACGGCGTCCTTCCACACGAGGAGTTGCGCGAGGGCGGCCGCGGCGGCGGTTGCCAGCGCGAGGAAGGGCTGACCCCGCCCCGCGACATGGCGGCGGAAGACCTCGGGCCAGTTGCCCAGGCGCCCGCAGCCGTAGACCAGGAGCCCGAAGAGGACGGCCTCGTAGACGGTGAGGGCGTCGGCGCCCTGGATCGTGCGGGGGCCGCCGAACGTCCCCGCGTACCACCAGTCGCCCGGGGTGAACAGCTTCAGCGGGACGAGGCGGTAGGGGATGTAGCCGTTGCGCCACAGGGACCACAGGAGCAGTCCGCAGAGCGCGGAGATGAGCACGCCCACGAGGAGGGAGCGGTCGGAGACCCCCTCGGGGCGCTCGGGCGGACGCGGGACGTGCCCGTACCGCCATACGCCCGGTTCCCGGACCGGACGCGGGGTACGCAGCCACTCCTCGACGCCCGCGGGTTCCACGGCCGGCGGGCGCCGGGGGTGCGGGGCGTACGTGGGGGGCGGTGGCGCCGCGGGCGGTGGCCCGGCCGGGCGCGGCACCCGGTCCGCTCCCGTGCCGCGTGCGTCGTACGTGCCTTCGGTGTCCATGAACCGCTGCCCCCTGACCAGCCAGGTCCGCCTTCTGGTCCGGCCAATCTAGTGCCCGGGCACCGGGAGTTCAGCCATGCGGCCCCACTGCGCCGGCGCCGGGTGCCCGCGGCGTCCTGGCCGGGGGCCCGGGGGCCATCTGTCCGTCACGGACAAGGACACGCCCGCACCACTCCCGAACGGAGCATGACCGGCGCCCCCGACCGCCCCTAGCCTGCAGAAACAGAAGCGTCCGAAACACCCCCAGGAGCCCCGCATGTCCGACATCCCGCAGGAGCGCCGCGTCGTCACCGCCATCCCCGGCCCGAAGTCGGCGGAGCTGCAGGCCCGCCGTGTCGCGGCGGTCGCCGCAGGCGTGGGCTCCACGCTGCCGGTCTTCACCGCGCGCGCGGGCGGCGGAATCATCGAGGACGTGGACGGCAACCGCCTCATCGACTTCGGCTCGGGCATCGCCGTGACGTCCGTGGGCGCCTCCGCCGAGGCGGTCGTGCGCCGCGCGTCCGCGCAGCTCGCCGACTTCACGCACACCTGCTTCATGGTCACGCCGTACGAGGGCTACGTCGAGGTCTGCGAGCAGCTCGCCGAGCTGACCCCGGGCAGCCACGCCAAGAAGTCGGCGCTCTTCAACTCGGGCGCCGAGGCGGTCGAGAACGCCGTGAAGATCGCGCGTGCGTACACCAAGCGCACCGCGGTGGTCGTCTTCGACCACGGCTACCACGGCCGCACCAACCTCACCATGGGCATGACGGCGAAGAACATGCCGTACAAGCACGGCTTCGGCCCGTTCGCGCCCGAGGTCTACCGCGTACCGGTGGCGTACGGCTACCGCTGGCCGACCGGCGCGGAGAACGCCGGCGCCGAGGCGTCCGCGCAGGCCATCGACGAGATCACCAAGCAGATCGGCGCGGACAACGTCGCCGCGATCATCATCGAGCCGGTCCTGGGCGAGGGCGGCTTCATCGAGCCGGCCAAGGGCTTCCTCCCGGCCATCGCCCAGTTCGCGAAGGACAACGGCATCGTCTTCGTGGCGGACGAGATCCAGTCCGGTTTCTGCCGGACCGGCCAGTGGTTCGCCTGTGAGGACGAGGGCATCGTCCCCGACCTGATCACCACGGCCAAGGGCATCGCCGGCGGTCTGCCGCTCTCCGCCGTGACCGGCCGCGCCGAGATCATGGACGCCGCCCACGCGGGCGGCCTCGGCGGCACCTACGGCGGCAACCCGGTGGCGTGCGCGGGTGCGCTCGGCGCCATCGAGACGATGCGCGAGCTGGACCTGAACGGCAAGGCCAAGCGCATCGAGGAGATCATGAAGGGCCGCCTCTCCGAGATGCGGGCCAAGCTCCCCAACGGCGAGATCATCGGCGACATCCGCGGCCGCGGCGCCATGATCGCGATCGAGCTGGTGAAGTCCGGCTCGAAGGAGCCCGACGCGGCCGCCGCCGCCGCGCTGGCCAAGGCCTGCCACGCCGAGGGCGTGCTGGTGCTGACCTGTGGCACCTACGGCAACGTCCTGCGTTTCCTGCCGCCGCTCGTCATCGGGGAGGACCTGCTGAACGAGGGCCTCGACGTCATCGAGCAGGCGTTCGCGACGCTCTGATCCGTACGACACACCAGGCGCCGGCCGTCACGTGCGAACGTGGCGGCCGGCGTCGGCGTGCGGGCGTGTGAAGAAGGTGTGCGGGGCCCATGGCGGGTTACGGTTGTGGCTTCCGGCGCCCCCTTCCTCTGACGTACGGTTTTCCCAGATGAGAGAAACACCCCGCTCGCAGGGGACTGCGGGCGATGCCGGTCCGGAGCTCCCCCAGCGCCGTACCGGCCGTGCCATCGCGCACACCACTGGACCTTCGGGCTCCAGGACTCCTCACCGATCGGATGGCCGCCCGCCCCACACCCCCCGGGGCGCGCGGCAAACCGGTCCGACCGGCCACCTCGGAACAATCCCCCCTGTTCCCCGGTGGCCGGTTCTTCTCGTTGCGGCGGTGGTCACACTGTCGGCCCTCTTCGCGCTGATCACCTGGCAGGTGCTCGCGGACGGCCCTCTGCTCGGCCCTGACGAACGCCTCGGCCTTGAGCTCGCCGGCCGGGGCCCGGCCCCGCTCGCGGACCTGTTCGCCGATCTCGGCAACATGCAGGTCGCCGTCCCGGTACTGGCCTGCGCGGTGCTGGTCGCCTGGGTGCGCCGCGCCAGGCGGGCGGCCGTGTGCGCCGTCCTGGTCATGGCAGCCGTGCCGGCACTGGTGATCCCGCTCAAGCTCTGGACGGACCGGCAGGGCCCGCTGACGGAGGCGACCGGCTACTTCCCCTCCGGCCACACGACCACGGCGATGGTCGCCTACGGGGCGGCCGCCGTGCTGCTCGCCCCGTACGTGCGGCGGACATGGGTGACGCTCGTCGCCGCCGTCCTGCTGACGGCGGCGACGAGCGTCGGTCTGGTGCTGCGCGGCTACCACTGGCCGCTGGACGTGGTGGCCGGCTGGTGCCTGAGCGGCGTCCTGCTGCTCGCCCTGCGGGCGGGCGCGGGGACCGGTCAGCCGCCGAAGTAGGCGTCGAAGTTCTTCGAGAACTCCCAGTTGTTGAAGCGGTCCCAGTTGATGGACCAGGTCATCAGACCGCGCAGTCCGCTCCAGGTCCCGTGGGTCTGGTAGCTGCCGCAGTCGGTCTTCTTGGTGAGGCAGTTCAGGGCCTTGGTGACCTCCGCCGGGGAGGTGTGGCCGTTGCCCGCCTGGGTGGAGGCGGGGAGGCCGAAGGCGACCTGCTCGGGACGGAGCGCGGGGAAGACCTTGGTCTGGTCGCCCGCCACCGGGAAGCCGGTGAGCAGCATGTCGGTCATGGCGATGTGGAAGTCGGCGCCGCCCATGGAGTGGTACTGGTTGTCGAGGCCCATGATCGAGCCCGAGTTGTAGTCCTGGACGTGCAGCAGGGTGAGGTCGTCACGCAGCGCGTGGATGACCGGCAGGTACGCACCGGCGCGCGGGTCCTGGCCGCCCCAGGGGCCGGAGCCGTAGTACTGGTAGCCGAGCTGGACGAAGAAGGTCTCGGGGGCCATGGTGAGGACGAAGTCGTCGCCGTACTTGGCCTTGAGGGACTTGACCGCGGAGATCAGGTTCACGATGACCGGCGTCGTCGGGGAGCGGAAGTCGGTGTCCCCGGTGGCCAGCGAGAGCGAGTGGCCCTCGAAGTCGATGTCCAGGCCGTCGAGGCCGTAGGTGTCGATGATCTTGCTGACCGAGGTGACGAAGGTGTCGCGGGCCGCGGTCGTGGCGAGCTGCACCTGGCCGTTCTGGCCGCCGATCGAGATCAGCACCTTCTTGCCGGCCGCCTGCTTGGCCTTGATGGCGGCCTTGAACTCCGCCTCGCTCTCCACGTTCGGGCACTCGGCGACGGGGCAGAGCGAGAAGCGGATGTCGCCGGAGGTGACGGACGTCGGTTCACCGAAGGCGAGGTTGATGACGTCCCACGAGGCGGGTACGTCCGCCATCCGGGTGTATCCGGAGCCGTTGGCGAAGCTGGAGTGGAGGTAGCCGACCAGCGCGTGGGCCGGGAGGCCCGCGTCGGTCCCTCCCCCGCCGCCGCCCGTGGCCGTGGTGACGTTCACGGCCGACGACTTCGCCGACTCACCCGCGTCGTTGACGGCGGAGACCTGGAAGCTGTACGCGGTCGAGGCGGTCAGCCCGGCCACGGTGGCGGAGGTTCCGGTGGTGTCGAGGATCTTCGTGCCGGACCGGTAGACCCGGTACCCGGTGGCGCCGGAGGAGGCGTTCCAGGACAGCGGGACGGTGGTGGCGGTGGCGGTTCCGGCCTTCAGTCCGGCGGGGACGGCGGGCAGGGTGACGGGGTCACCGCCGGGTCCGGTCAGCGAGAGGTCGTCGGCGTAGTAGGCGGGGGTGCCGTACCAGCCGTGGGTGTAGACGGTCACGGAGGTCGTGGAGGGACCGGTCGTGAAGCTGGTGGTGAGCTTCTGGTACGCGCCGGCGGCCTGGGTCCAGGTGGACACGTCGGTGGTGCCGGTGCCGGACGCGCCGAGGTAGACGTAGCTGCCCTGCACCCAGGCGCTCAGTGTGTAGGTGGAGCCGGGCTTCACCGACACGGTCTGGGAGCAGCGGGCGTTGTCGCTGCCGGCCGGGGTCGCCTTGAGTGCCGATGTCCCGCCGTGCACGGGTGTGCTGACGACGGCTCCGCTGCCGCCCGAGCAGGTCCAGCCGGTCAGGCCGGACTCGAAGCCTCCGTTGCGCGCGAGTTCGGAGTCGGCCGCGCCGGCCGCGGGGGCGGTCGCCACGAGGGCGCCGGCCGCGAGGAGGGCCGCCGAGAACGCGGCGAGAAGTCCGGAAGGTCTCACGGGTGGTCCACTACGTTCCACAACAGCCTCCGTGCAGGGGGAATTTGAGCCGTCCGCGCACAAGATGGTCCAGACCAATCGGGTTGTCAAGACCTCTGGCGGCCCGTCACCGCACGCCACCGGGCCCGCCGCGCATCGCGGCCGCCGCCTCGTGCAGGGCGAGTTCCAGCAGGGTGGCGTCGGTGAGCACACCCGAACCGTCGGGCGGGATGATCCAGCGCGCGCCGCCCACCGTGGCGCCCGGCCGGGGGACGACGATCCACGCCCCGCGGCCGACGCCGCGGATGCCCGTACCGACCCAGCGTGCGGCCGTGCCCGGGGGCACGAAGTAGCCCATCCGGGCTTCCCCGAAGCCGGCGAGCACCGGTCCGGGCCGGCTGACGAGGCGGGTGAGCACATCGAGTGTCGGATGCCCCAGCCCGCCGGGGACGATCAGCACGTCCCAGAGCCTGCCCGCGGGAAGGAGCGCGACCCCCCTGGGATCGCGCTCCCATTCCGCCCTGCACGCGGCGGGATTCGGTGCCACCGACGCGAGCCACGCGATCGCGGCCTTCGCCCCCGTGCGAGTCATGACATGTCTCCCTCTCCCGTGGGCGCCGACGGGATTCCGCGGGCGCTTACACGGGAGAGAGAGCGTGGATGCCGGATCATGACGCGGGTCCGGCGACCCGTCGAGAGTGACGTACGTCACTCCGGATGCGTCAGCTGTCGAAGCCGAGGCCGAGCTTGTCCATGGTCTTCAGCCACAGGTTGCGCCGTCCGCCGTTGTCGTCCGCACGGGCGAGGGACCGCTTGGTGAGCTCGATCCCGGCCCAGGCGAACGGCTCCGGCGGGAAGGGCATCGGCTTCGAGCGGACCATCTCCAGACGGGTCCGCTCCGTCTCCTCGCCGGAGAGCAGATCGAGCATCACGTCCGCGCCGAAACGGGTGGACCCGACGCCCAGGCCCGTATATCCGGCGGCGTACGCGACGCGCCCCTGATGGGCCGTCCCGAAGAAGGCGGTGAACCGGGAACACGTGTCGATCGCGCCGCCCCAGGCATGCGTGAAACGCACTCCGGAAAGCTGGGGGAAATACTCGAAGAACTGCCCCGCGAGTTTCAGGAACGTCTCCGGACGCTGGTCCAGATCGGCGCTGAGCCTGCCTCCGTACGGATAGACGGCGTCGTATCCGCCCCACAGGATCCGGTTGTCCGCGGAGAGCCGGAAGTAGTGGAACTGGTTGGCGCTGTCACCGAGCCCCTGACGGCCCTTCCAGCCGACGGAGTCGAGCTGCTCCGGGGTGAGCGGCTCGGTCATCAGCGCGTAGTCGTACACCGGCACGGTGAAGGGACGGACCCGCTTGACCAGCGAGGGGAAGATGTTGGTCCCGAGCGCGACCTTACGGGCGAAGACCCGTCCGTAAGGAGTACGGACCGCCATCCCGGGGCCGGAGCGGACGAGGTCCAGGCCCCGGGTGTGCTCGTGGATCCGGACACCGAGTTCGAGGCAGACCCGCTTCAGGCCCCAGGCGAGCTTGGCCGGGTGCAGCATCGCGACACCGCGCCGGTCCAGCAGCCCGCCGAGGAAGACGGGTGAGTCGACCTCGGCGCGCAGGGCGTCGCGGTCCAGGAACTCCACACCGGTGATGCCGAGGTCCTGGATCTCACGGTGCCATTCCCGCAGCTCCTGGAGCTGGTGGGGCTCGGTGGCGACGTCGATCTCACCGGTCCGCTCGAACTCGCAGTCGATGCCGTAGCGGGCGACGGCCTCCTCGATGGCATCGAGGTTCCGCGCGCCGAGCTCCTCCAGGGTGCCGATCTCGTCCGGCCAGCGCTCCAGGCCGTTGGACAGGCCGTGGGTCAGGGAGGCGGCGCAGAATCCGCCGTTGCGGCCCGAGGCCGCCCAGCCCACCTCGTTGCCCTCGATCAGGACGACGTCGCGGCCGGGGTCGCGCTCCTTGGCGAGCAGGGCCGTCCACAGTCCGCTGTACCCGCCGCCCACGACCAGGAGGTCGCAGTGCTCGTCCCCGGTCAGGGCCGGCTGGGCCTGCGGCTTCCCGGGGTCGTCGAGCCAGTAGGACACGGGGCGTGCGTGGCGAAGCGATTCTGCGGCGGTACGCATGGCATCCGGGGCCATGGTTTCCAACTCCTTCTGGTGCTATTTTCCCGCATTGCTCTTCCGGCGGCCCGATACGAGCTGACCGGCGAGAACCATCAGTACGGCGATGGCGAACATGGCCGTGCCGATGACGTTGATCTGCACAGGTGTTCCACGCTGGGCCGATCCCCAGACGAACATGGGGAAGGTCACCGTGGATCCCGCGTTGAAATTGGTGATGATGAAATCGTCGAAGGAGAGCGCGAAGGCGAGGAGCGCCCCGGCGGCGATTCCCGGGGCCGCGATCGGGAGGGTCACCCGTACGAATGTCTGGACGGGTCCCGCGTAGAGGTCGCGGGCGGCCTCCTCGAGCCTCGGGTCCATCGACATGACGCGTGCCTTGACCGCGGTCACCACGAAGCTGAGACAGAACATGATGTGGGCGATCAGAATCGTCCAGAATCCGAGCTGGGCGCCCATGTTGAGGAAGAGCGTCAGCAGCGAGGCCGCCATGACGACCTCGGGCATCGCCATCGGGAGGAAGATCAGCGAGTTGACCGTGCCCCGCGCCCTGAACCGGTACCGGACCAGCGCGAACGCGATCATCGTGCCGAGCGCGGTGGCCCCCAGCGTCGCCCAGAACGCGATCTGGAGCGAGAGGGAGAGCGAGCCGCAGAGGTCGGCCACCCCGCAGGGGTCCTTCCAGGCGTCCAGGGAGAAGTCCTGCCAGGCGTAGTTGAAGCGCCCCTTCGGCTTGTTGAAGGAGAACACCATCACGATCACGTTGGGCAGGATCATGTACGCGAGCGTCAGCAGGCCCGCGAGCACGACCAGGTTCCGGCGGATCCATCGGAGTACGGGCATCAGACCAGGTCCTCCGTACCGGAGCGGCGGATGTAGACGGTGACCATGAGCAGGACGACCGCCATGAGGATGAAGGAGAGCGCGGCCGCCGTCGGATAGTCCAGGACCCGCAGGAACTGGCTCTGGATGACGCTGCCGACCATCTTGGTGTCGGTGGAGCCGAGGAGTTCCGCGTTGACGTAGTCGCCGCTGGCCGGGATGAAGGTCAGCAGCGTGCCGGAGACGACGCCCGGCATGGAGAGCGGGAACGTCACCTTGCGGAAGGTGGTGGCCGGGGTGGCGTAGAGATCGCCCGCGGCCTCGTGCAGCCGGCCGTCGATCCGGTCGAGCGAGGTGTACAGCGGCAGGATCATGAACGGCAGGAAGTTGTACGTGAGACCGCAGACGACGGCCATCGGGGTGGCGAGGACGCGGTTGTTCTCCGTCCAGCCGAGCCAGCTCGTGACGTCCAGGACGTGCAGGGTGTCCAGTGCTCCCACGACCGCGCCGCCGTCGGCGAGGATCGTCTTCCAGGCGAGGGTGCGGATCAGGAAGCTGGTGAAGAACGGCGCGATGACCAGCACGAGCACGAGGTTGCGCCAGCGCCCCGCCTTGAAGGCGATCAGATAGGCCAGCGGGTACCCGAGCAGCAGGCAGAGGATCGTCGCGGTGCCCGCGTACAGCAGGGACCGGATGAACTGCGGGTAGTAGTCGCGCAGGGCGTCGGCGTACGTCTGGAAGTGCCAGGTGACCTCGAAGCCCTTCTCCAGCGAGCCGGTCTGCACCGAGGTCGATGCCTGGTAGACGAGCGGCAGCGCGAAGAAGACGACCAGCCACAGGATGCCGGGGAGCAGCAGCCAGTAGGGCACGAGACGCTTGCGGGTGGAGGGCTTGCGGAGCACAGGGTCCCCGGATCCGGCGGGCGGCGCGGGAGGCGCCTCGGTGAGGCTCACGCCGCGTCCTCCACGCTCGCCGCACCCGCGTCGATGTCCTGGTCGGCGTCGAGTCCGAAGGTGTGGGCCGGGTCCCAGTGCAGGACGACCTCGGAGCCGGGGCGGAGTCCCTCGCGCCGGTCGACGTTCTGCTCGTACACCTGGAGGGCCTTTCCCGCCGGGCTCTCCACCACGTACTGGGTCGAGACTCCGATGAAGCTGGAGTCGACGATCCGGCCGGTGACCCGGTTGCGGCCGGCGGCTATCGCGTCGGCGTCGTCGCTGTGGGCCAGCGATATCTTCTCGGGCCTCACCCCGAGGAGGAGGCGCCCGCCGGACGTGAGGGGAGCCTGACAGCGCTCGCTCGGCAGGGTGAGCTTGCCGCCGCCCGCCGCGACCACGACGTCCGTGCCGGTGGAGACGATCTCGCCGCCGATGAGGTTGGAGGTGCCGAGGAAGTTGGCGACGAAGGTGGTGCGCGGGTTCTCGTAGAGGTCCGCGGGGGCGCCGAGCTGCTCGACCCGGCCGCCGTTCATCACCGCGACGGTGTCGGCCATGGTCATGGCCTCCTCCTGGTCGTGGGTGACGTGGACGAAGGTGATGCCGACCTCGGTCTGGATCCGCTTCAGTTCGAGCTGCATCTGGCGCCGCAGCTTGAGGTCGAGCGCGCCGAGCGGCTCGTCGAGCAGCAGGACCTGCGGGTGGTTGATGAGCGCGCGTGCCACGGCCACGCGCTGCTGCTGGCCGCCGGAGAGCTGGTGGGGCTTGCGGTGGGCGAAGTCGCCGAGCTGGACGAGCTCCAGCATCTCGTCGACCTGCTTCTTCACCGACTTGATGCCGCGGCGGCGCAGCCCGAAGGCGACGTTCTCGCTGACGTCGAGGTGAGGGAAGAGCGCGTAGCTCTGGAAGACGGTGTTGACCGGCCGCTTGTACGGGGGCAGGTCCGTGATGTCGCGGTCGCCCAGCCACACCGTGCCGGTCGTGGCCTCCTCCAGCCCCGCGATCATCCGCAGGGTGGTGGTCTTGCCGCAGCCGGACGCGCCGAGCAGGGCGAAGAAGGAGCCCTGCGGCACGGTCAGGTCGAGGGGGTGCACGGCGGTGAAGGAGCCGTACGTCTTGCTGATCCCGGTGAGGCGGACGTCGCCGCCCGCCGTCTGCTGCTGTGTCATGGGTCGCGGTCCCAGTGGTGTCGGGGGAGATCGGGAGGTCTGGCCGGTCAGGCGCCGATGAGCTTGGCGAACTTCTCCTCGTACGCCGTCTCTTCCTCGGGGCTGAGCGAGCGGAAGGACCGCGACTTCGCGGCCATCTCCTTGTCGGGGAGGATCAGCGTGTTGGACGCCATCGCCTTGTCGATCTTCGCGAGCTCCTCGCGGACCCCGTCCACCGGACAGACGTAGTTGATGTACGCGGCGAGCTGGGCCGCCACCGGGGGCTCGTAGTAGTAGTCCATGAGCTTCTCGGCGTTGGTCTTGTGCCTGGCCCGGGCCGGGACCAGCATGTTGTCGCTGGAGGTGATGTAACCGGCGGCCGGGATCGTGAACTTGATGTCCGGGTTGTCGGCCTGGAGCTGGATGATGTCGCCGGCCCAGGCCACGCACGCCGCTATGTCGCCCTTGCTGAGGTCCGCGGTGTAGTCGTTCCCGGTGAAGCGGCGTATCTGCTTCCTGTCGACGCCCTTCTGGAGCCGGCCGATCGCCTCGTCGTAGTCGGCGTCCGTGAAGGAGCCCGGGTCCTTGCCCATGTCCAGGAGCGTCATGCCGACCGAGTCGCGCATCTCCGAGAGGAAGGAGACCTTCCCCTTGAGCTTCGGGTCGTCGAGCAGCTGGGTGACGGAGTCGACCTTCCGGCCACCGGTCGCCTTCTGGTTGTAGGCGATGACGGTCGGGATGCCCGTCCAGGGATAGGAGTACGCGCGCCCGGGGTCCCAGTCGGGAGTACGGAACTGGGACGACAGGTTCGCGAAGGCGTGCGGCAGGTTGGCCGGGTCGAGCCGTTGCGCCCAGCCGAGCCGGATGATGCGGGCGGCGAGCCAGTCGGTCACGATGATGAGATCGCGCCCGGTGTCCTGGCCCGCCGCGAGCTGCGGCTTTATCTTCCCGAAGAACTCGACGTTGTCGTTGATGTCCTCGGTGTACTTGACCGTGATCCCGGTGCGTTTCGTGAAGGCGGCCAGCGTCGGACGGCTCTTCTCGTCGTCGCTGACGTCCATGTACTCGGTCCAGTTGGAGAAGTTGATCCGCTTCTCCGTCTTGGAGTGGTCGTCGGACGCCGCCGCGTCCCCCTCGCTCGCCGCGGGCGGGATTCCGCAGGCGCTGAGCGTGCCGAGGCCGCCGAGCGCGAGTGCACCCGTGGCGGACGCCCTCAGAAGCGAACGGCGGGTGAGGGCGCCCCTGCCGCTGGTGAGACTCCGCCTCATGGCGGAGAGCTGGGGCGCGGAGAGGCGCTCGGGCTCGTACTGCTCCATACGCGTTGCCCTTCCGGGTGGGAGGGGCCGCCGGACGGCGGCCCCTTTCTATCGGTCCCCGAAGACGGTGCGGTGCCAGTCCTTCCTGGCCACCGCGGTGTTGTCGTACATGACGTGCTTGACCTGTGTGTACTCCTCGAAGGAGTACGACGACATGTCCTTGCCGAACCCGCTCGCCTTGTAGCCGCCGTGCGGCATCTCGCTGATGATCGGGATGTGGTCGTTGATCCACACACAGCCCGCCGCGATCTCGCGGGTGGCGCGGTTGGCCCGGTACAGGTCGCGGCTCCAGGCCGACGCGGCGAGACCGTACGGGGTGTCGTTGGCGAGGGCGATCCCCTCGTCGTCGGTGTCGAAGGGCAGCACCACGAGCACGGGGCCGAAGATCTCCGAGCAGACGACCTCGCTGTCCTGGGAGGCGCCGGCGATGAGCGTCGGCCGGTAGTACGCGCCCTCGGCGAGCTCACCGCCGGGCGCCTCACCGCCGGTGACGACCGTGGCGTAGGCACGGGCCCGCTCGACGAAGCCGGCCACCCGGTCACGCTGCTGGTGGCTGATCAGCGGGCCGAGGTCGGTCGACGGGTCGAAGGGGTCACCGAGGCGGACGCTCTCCATCAGCCCGGCGACGCCCTCGACGAACGCGTCGTACAGCGGCCGCTGGACATAGGCGCGGGTGGCGGCCGTGCAGTCCTGCCCGGTGTTGATGAGGGAGGCGGCGACCGCCCCGTTCACCGCGGCGTCGAGATCGGCGTCGTCGAAGACGAGGAAGGGTGCCTTGCCGCCCAGTTCGAGGTGCAGTCGCTTCACGGTGGACGTGGCGATCTCGGCGACCCTCTTGCCCACGGCGGTGGACCCTGTGAAGGAGGTCATCACGACGTCCGGGTGGCCCACGAGGTGCTCTCCCGCGTCCCTGCCGGCCCCGGAGACGATGTTGATCACACCGTCGGGGATGCCGGCCTCCGTCGCGGCCTGCGCGAACATCAGGGAGGTCAGCGGGGTGATCTCGGCGGGCTTGAGCACGATGGTGTTACCGGCCGCCACGGCCGGGAGGATCTTCCAGGCCGCCATCTGGAGCGGGTAGTTCCAGGGGGCGATGGAGCCGACGACCCCGATGGGCTCGCGGCGCACGTAGGAGGTGTGGTCCCCGCTGTACTCGCCGGCCGACCTGCCCTCCAGGTGCCGGGCGGCGCCGGCGAAGAAGGCGGCGTTGTCCACCGTGCCGGGCACGTCGAACTCGGTGGACAGCTTGAGGGGCTTGCCGCACTGCAGCGACTCGGCGTGGGCGAAGTCCTCGGCCTGGTCCGCGAGTACGGCGGCGAAGCGGTGGAGCGCGTCGGAGCGTTCGGCGGGGCTCAGCCCGGACCAGCCGGGGAACGCCTCGCGGGCCGCGGCCACGGCGGCGTCGACGTCGTCGGTGCTCGCCAGCTCGTAACGCAGGACCGTCTCACCCGTCGCCGGGTTCACCACCTCCTGGTCGCGTCCCGATGTGCCGCGGCGCAGCTGTCCACCGATGTACTGCGCACCCGCGGCGAAGCGTTCCCGCACCTGGAATTCGTTGCCCATGACGCTCTCCTCCGCCTGCCCCCGATCTGGGGCGGCGTAGTTTCTTCACGAATTGAGTGCCGATCCTGGCAGAGGCACCCTCCACCAACAAGTGATTCCGTTGTTTCCTTTTGGTTACGCAACGGAATCTGTCGACGATGTGTCGCGTGAACAAGGAAATACCAGGACTCGCTGTCCGTGGCGGATGCCAGACTCGGCTGCCATGGGACAGGAACACATGGACGGGCTGCTGGCGCGCACGGCGCGCGGTGAACGTGTGAAGTACCTGCCGTTCTGGGGACACCGGCCCCGGCCGGACGGCAGGCTCGCGGAGAGCTGCCTGAGCCAGTGGTGGCCTTCCCCCTTCACCGTGGACGCGGTGGCCTACGCCTCGGCCGAGCACTGGATGATGGCGGGCAAGGCGCGGCTCTTCAAGGACGCCGGGGCGGAAACGCTCGCCCTCACGGCACGCACCCCCGCCGAGGCGAAGAAGGCGGGACGTCTGGTGAAGGGGTTCGACGACGCCGTCTGGGAGCGGGAGCGGTTCGCCCTGGTCGTCGCGGGCAGTATCCACAAGTTCGGCCAGGACTCCGCGCTGCGGTCGTATCTGCTGGGCACGGGGGACCGCGTGCTCGTCGAGGCCAGCCCGGTGGACCGTATATGGGGCATCGGCCTGGCGAAGGACGATCCGCGCACCGGGGACCCCGCTTCCTGGCGCGGGCTGAATCTGCTGGGCTTCGCGCTCATGGAGGCGCGGACGAGGCTGAGCGGGGAGTGACGGAGCGCGGCCGCGACGGGGCGGGACCCCGCCGCGGCCTCACCACCCGGCGGGCTCAGCGGGCGGAGTCGACCACCAGCGACGTGGCGTAGGGGTCGTAGTCGCTGTAGCGACCGGAGGAGTCGTCGTTGGCGACGGCCCAGATCAGGAATCCGAGGAAGACCGCGCCGATGACGATCGACACGGACCCGAGGATGATCCCCGCGAGTGCCATGCCCCCGTTGGTCGCTTCGCCACGCTTGGCCCGGCCGCGGCCGATTATGCCGAAGATCAGGGCGAGGATGCCCAGGATGATGCCGAGGCCCCACATGCAGAAGCCCACGACCGCGATGATCCCGAGGACCATGGCCGCGATCCCCAGCCCGTTCGCGGGCGCGGGGCCCCAGGGCTGCTGACCGGCGTATCCGGGATAGCCGGGGTAGCCGTAGCCCGCGGAGGGCGCGGCAGGTGCCGCCGGGTAGCCGTACGCGGCCGAGGCGGGAGCACCGGGGTAGCCGTACTGGCCGGAGTCCCCCGGCCCGTTCGGCCCTACCGGGGGCGCGGGCACCGGTCCGAAGGCCCCGGCGGGGCCGGTGGCACCGTCGGCACTCGGCATCGATGTGACCGTCTGCTGGTCGTGCACCGCGGGCGGCGGAGCGTCCGCGGGCTGCTTGCCCAGCTCGACCCTGCTGTCCGGTGGCGCCCACGGGTCGCGCGGCGCGCCCTCGCCCCCCGGCTGCTGTGTGTTGTCTGACATGGGCCTCCCCCATCGTGGTCCCGCCATGCTACGGCCCGCCCTCCGTGAGCCGAGCCCCGCATACGATGATCGGTACGGTCGGCCCACCCGGCCCAGAACAGAGAATCCGGGAGTATCCGATGAGCGATCTGCGCCCCTTCATCGCCGGCCTGCCCAAGGCCGAGCTCCATGTCCACCACGTCGGGTCCGCATCCCCGCGCATCGTGGCCGAACTGGCCGCCCGCCACCCCGACTCAAAGGTTCCCAAGGATCCGGAGGCGCTGAAGGACTTCTTCACCTTCACCGACTTCGGGCACTTCATCGAGGTCTACCTCTCCGTCGTGGATCTGGTCCGCACCCCCGAGGACGTGCGACTGCTGACCTTCGAGGTCGCCCGTGACATGGCGAGGCAGAACATCCGGTACGCGGAACTGACCGTCACCCCCTTCAGCTCGACCCGCCGGGGCATCCCGGAGCAGGGCTTCATGGAGGCGATCGAGGACGCGCGCAAGGCGGCCGAGGCGGAGCTCGGTACCGTCCTGCGCTGGTGCTTCGACATCCCGGGCGAGGCCGGCCTGGAAGCCGCCGAGGAGACGACACGGCTGGCCGTGGACCTGCGGCCCGAGGGGCTCGTCTCCTTCGGCCTGGGCGGTCCCGAGGTCGGTGTGGACCGCCCGCAGTTCAAGCCCTACTTCGACCGGGCGATCGCCGAGGGGCTGCACTCCGTGCCGCACGCCGGGGAGACCACCGGACCGCGGACCGTGTGGGACGCGCTCACCTCCCTGCGGGCCGAGCGCATCGGCCACGGGACGAGCTCCGTCCAGGACCCGGAGCTGCTCGCGCATCTCGCGGAGCACCGTATCGCCCTGGAGGTCTGCCCGACCTCGAACATCGCCACCCGGGCGGTCGCCGATCTCGACCTGCACCCGATCAGGGAGATGGCCGAGGCCGGCGTCCTCGTCACGGTCAACAGCGACGATCCGCCGATGTTCGGCACCGACCTCAACAACGAGTACGCGGTCGCGGCCCGGCTCCTCGGTCTGGACGAGCGGGGTCTGGCCTCGCTGGCGAAGAACGCGGTCGAGGCCTCGTTCCTCGACCCCGCCGGCAAGCGGACCCTGGCCGACGAGATCGACACGTACACGGCGAACTGGCTCCGGACGCCGGGCCGGTGAGTCCCGGCGGTCACAATGGCCCCATGACCACCACCGTCACCGCCGTGGCGCACCGCGGCGATCCCTACCGTGCCCGTGAGAACACGCTGCCCTCGATCCTGTCCGCAGTGGAACAGGGGGCGGACGCGGTCGAGATCGATGTACGGGCGACCCGTGACCGGGTCCCCGTGCTGCTGCACGACTCCACGCTCGAACGGCTGTGGGGCCAGGACGTGCGTCTCGACCGGCTGGACCACAAGGAGCTGACGGGGAGGACCGGCGGCGGGGTCCCCACCCTGCGCGAAGCCCTGTCCGCCACCGGGGACCGACGGGTCATGATCGATCTGCCCGGTGCGACCGAGTCCACCGTGCGGGAGGTCGTCGGAACCGTGCGTGAGTGCGGCGCCCAGGAGCGCGCGTACTACTGCGCCGACACCCATGCGATGCTGCGGGTGCGTGCGGCCGATCCGTCCGCCGAGATCGCCCTGACCTGGACCACGCTCGCGCCACCGCGTCCCGTGCTCCTCGAAGCGGTGCGGCCTCGCTGGCTCAACTACCGGTTCGGCCTGCTGAGCCGCGCGCTGGCGGACCGCGTCCACTCCGACGGCCTGCTGGTCTCCGCCTGGACGGCGGACACCCGGCGCACGATGCGCCGGCTGCTCTCGTACGGTGTCGACTCGATCACCACCAACCGGATCGACATGCTGCGCGCCCAGCTCGCGAAGTCGGCTCCACGGAAGGGTGTTTGACCGGTCCGGCATCATGGGCGGGTCCGTAACCTCCGTGACCCCAGGAGCAGATGTGCCCGAGTCAGGCCACCGTCCGGCATCCACCCGCGTCCGCGCGGACATCGCCCACAACGCCCGGGTGTGGAACTACTGGCTGGGCGGCGGCGACCACTACCCCGTCGACCGCGCGGTGGGTGACCGGGTGACCGGCATGTATCCGAGCATCGGGGAGGTGGCCCGGGCCGACCGGGCCTTCCTGGGGCGGGTGGTTCGCCATCTGGCCGGTGACGCGGGGGTCAGCCAGTTCCTGGACATAGGCACCGGCCTGCCGACCGCCGACAACACCCACGAGGTCGCCCAGCACACCGCGCCTGACGCCCGGGTCGTCTACGTCGACAACGACCCGATCGTTCTGGCCCACTCCCGTTCCCTGCTCACCAGCACCCCGGAGGGCGCCACCGAGTACGTGGAAGCGGACGCCCGTGACCCCGAGACGATCCTCCGGGCGGCCGGGCGGACCCTGGACCTGGGGCAACCGGTCGCGGTGATGATGCTGGGCATCCTCAACTTCGTCCTGGACACGGACGAGGCCCGGTCCGTAGTCAGCACGCTGATGGACGCGCTGCCGCCGGGCAGCCATCTGGTGCTCACCCACCCCACGCTGGAACTGGGCGGCGAGGGCAACGAGGCCGCGATGCGCTTCTGGAACGAGAACGCGACCCCGCCGATCACCGCCCGCAGCCGCGCGGAGTTCGCCTCGTTCCTCGACGGCCTGACCGTCCTCGAACCCGGCATCGTCTCCTGCTCGCGCTGGCGCGCCGTCCCCTTCGGCCGGGCACCCGAGGTCGCACAGTTCGCGGCGGTGGGCCGGAAGGCCTGACGGCCTCCGGCTCGGTGCCGCCTCACACGGCGACGGGGGCCGCAGCCTCGAGCCGCTTGATCATGCGCCGCACGATCAGCAGCGGGACGATTCCGAAGAGGCCGAAGGACATGTCGATCACGCTCCACCAGAAGGGGATGTCCCGGATCGGTCCGCAGATCAGGGCGAGCGGGATGATCCCGGCGCAGGCGATCATGCCGAACTCGACGACCCAGATGTTGCGGACCGGGTCGCGGTAGGGCCCGTAGAAGGCGACCGCGATCACGAGGTGCGCGAAGGCCAGCCAGTCGGTGCCGTACAGCAGGAAGGGATAGGCCGAGTCCGCCTCGTCGAGGCCGGTGCGGACCCTCGTGATCCAGTCCAGCAGGCCCGGGACGTGTTCGGGGACGGGAGAGACGGAGGAGCGCAACAGGTCCTCCGTCCAGTGGAGTTCGGTGACCAGCGGGAAGGCTGTCAGACCGCTGAGCACCAGACAGACGATGAAGACGACCAACCACACGCGTATGCGCCGCAAGAGGGCTCGCTCGCTCATGCCCCGCAGCGTACGCCCATCATGAACACGTTCAAAAAGTGGGGTCCGGGGCTGCCGTCGCCCCGCACACGCGGGGGAAGCGACGGACGGACGGGGCGCCCCCGGTCCGCCCGTCCGGATGTCCGGGTCCCAGGTCACGGCCGTACCCTGAGGGTGTTCCCGCTCAGCCGCACCCAGGAGATCCCCCTTGGACACCAAGCCCCTGCCCTCACTCCTGGAGGAGCACCCGGTCGTCGCCAGCGTCAAGGACGCGGGGGACCTCGACGCCGTGCTGCGCTCCGACTGCCGCATCGTCTTCCTGCTCCACGGGACCGTCCTCGACCTGCCGGCGATCGTGCAGAGACTCAAGGACGACGGCCGGATCGTGCTGGTCAACGTGGACCTGCTCGAAGGCTTCGCGGGGAAGGAGATCGTCGTCCGGTACGTCAAGGAGCGGACGGCCGCGGACGGGATCCTCAGCTCGAAGGCGTTCATGGTCCGCGCGGCACGGGAGCTCGGGCTCTACGCGGTGCACCGGTTCTTCCTCATCGACTCGATGTCCTACCGCAACCTGGCCCCGCAGGTCCGCATGTCCAAGGCGGACTGCGTGGAGATCCTGCCGGGCTGCATGCCGCGAGTCATCTCCTGGGTCGTCGCGGACATCGACGTTCCGCTCATCGCGGGCGGCCTGGTCTGCGACCGGGACGACGTGTTCGCGGCCCTGAAGGCGGGTGCCAGCGCGATCGCGTCCTCGAACCACGAGGTCTGGGCGATGTGAAAACCGGGGGTTGACATCGAAGACACCCCCGATTTACTTTTGCCGAGCAGGCCGACACAGGCACTGCGGCACGCTTGGAAAAAATCACATACCGGCTTTCGGGCACGGCCACCGCGCCGTCGTACCGGAGCAGTTACTAGAGACCAGAGAACAGTAACTCCTTCCCCTCGGGGAGAGTTGCTGTTCTTTTTTTGTGCCCTTTTCCGGGCACATCCCTGTCCTGCATTTCCACAACGAGGTGGTGAGCGCCGTGACCAAGTCCCAGAAGTGGGTCAGCTTCCTGATCCTGTCGATGACCTGCGGGGTCATCTATCAGGTCGCGTACATTCGGTTCGTCTTCCTGGGGCCCACGGCTCGGGCTCTCGACCTCTCCTCCCAGGACTACGCCAACATCATCTCGGTCTTCGGCATCGTCGCCATGGTGATGTATTTCTTCGGCGGCTGGTTCGCCGACCGGCTCTCCCCGAAGACCCTCATCGTGACCGCACTCGCCGCCACCGGAATCGCCGATCTCTATCTCGGGACAGTTCCCGGGTACTGGGGAATCCTCGCCGCGCACGTGGTCATGGCCGTCGCCGGAATGGGCCTGTACTGGTCCGCCCTGGTGAAAGCGATCGGAATGCTGGGCGATTCATCGGAACAGGGCCGCCTGTTCGGTTTCCTGGAGGGTGTGCGCGGTGTCACGTCGACGGTCGTCGGCTTCGTGGGTACGGCCGTCGTCGCGGCCAGTGTTGCCGAGGCGGCGGGTGTGCTCTGGCTGATCCGGCTCTACGGCATCCTGTGCTTCGTCTACGCCGCGCTCGTGTGGCTGTTCGTCAAGGGCGACGGCCGGCGACTGGCCGGCCTCGGCTCCAGCACCGTGACCCTGCGGCAGCTCTGGCGCGCCGCGCGCAACAGGTACACGTGGCTGATCGGCGGCACGGTCATGCTGATGTACTGCTTCTACACCACGCTCGGCTACTTCTCGCCGCTCCTGGAGCACCGCTACGGCATGGCCGCCGCGCTCGTCGGAGTCATCGGGGTCGTCCGCACCTATGTCTTCCAGTTCGTGGCGGGACCCGCGGGTGGTGTCGTCGTGGACAAGGTCACCCGTTCGACGCCCCGCTTCCTGCGCTGGATGTTCGCCGGCTGCGCGCTGATCGCCCTGTCGTTCCTGGTCCTGCCTCGCGACTCCGCCTTCAAGTGGGTCGCCCTCGCCCTCATGTTCGCGCTCTGCCTGCTGGTGTTCGCCAGCCGCGGCGTCTACTGGGCACAGGTAGGGGAGGCCGGGATCCACCCGGACGAGCGCGGCGGCGTCATCGGCCTCGCCTCCGGAATCGCCTACCTCCCCGACGCCTTCCTTCCCACCCTGAGCGCCTGGTGGATCGGCGACCCCTCGGCGACCCCCGCGGTGCCCGAACAGGGCGGCGGCTACACCGCGCTCTTCGTCTTCCTGCTCGCCGTGGCACTGCTCGGGCTGGGGCTGACCACGCTCACCGACCGCACCAGGCGCCGTGAACTGGCCGCGCGCGTCGCCCCCGCAGGCGCCGAGGCGGCCCCGCTGGCCGCCTGAACCCACCTTGCACCACAGCCGAAACCGCACCGCACCGCACCGCACCGCACCGCACCGCACCAGGAAAGGGTGAAATCCCGATGGAGATCACCGAGTTCAACCGGGACTTCTTCTCGCTCGACGGCAGGAACGCCATCGTCACCGGCGGCAACACCGGCCTCGGACAGGCCTTCTCCCTCGCTCTCGCCAAGGCCGGGGCGAACGTCTTCGTGCCCTCGGTCGCCGCCGACGACGGCACGACGCGGAAGCTCATCGAGGCCGAGGGGCGCCGCATGGAGTTCCTGGAAGCGGATCTCACCCGGCCCGGTGTCCCCAGGAGGATCATCGAGGGCTGTGCGGACGCCTTCGGATCGGTCGACATCCTGGTGAACTCCGCCGGCATCTGCAACATCGCCGACGTGGAGGCGTTCGACCGGAGCCAGTGGGACCCGATGGTGAGCGTGAACCTCACCGCCCCCTTCGAACTGAGCCATGAGGCGATCCGCTTCATGGTCCCGCAGCGCTCAGGCAAGATCATCAACATCGCGTCGATGTTCTCGTTCCTCGGCGGACAGTGGTCGCCCGCCTACGCGGCCACCAAGCACGGCATCGCGGGCTTCACCAAGGCGTACTGCGACGAACTCGCGCAGCACAACATCCAGGTGAACGCGATCGCCCCCGGCTACTTCGCCACCCGGATCACCGAGGAGACGCGCTCCGACCCCGAGGCCAACCGGCGCGTGCTGGAGCACATCCCCGCGGGCCGCTGGGGCGACGTCGCCGACCTCATGGGAGCCACGGTCTTCCTCGCCTCCCGCGCCTCGGACTACGTCAACGGCCATGTCCTGCCCGTCGACGGGGGCTATCTGGTCCGCTGACGACCGCGCCGCCCACACCCCACAGCCCGCCCTCCCCCCCACACCGGAACAACGAGGTAGATCACCATGACCCAGTCGCTCTCCGCACTCACCCGCGACGACATCGTCGCCCGTCTGACCACCCTGCTCACCCCCGAGCAGATCGTCACCGACGAGGAGCAGCTGAAGCTCGCGAGCGTCGACCGGTTCAAGAAGTACCAGTCGGTGCACGGCATCTTCGACGGCCCGATCCCGGCCGCGATCGTGAACGCCCGCTCCACCCAGGACGTGTCACGGGTCCTGGCCTTCGCCGACGAGAACAGGATCAACGTGGTGGCCCGCACCGGCCGCACCGGCACCGAGGGCGGCCTGGAGACCGCGGTCGAGGACACGATCGTGCTCGACGGCTCGTCACTCGACGAGATCATCTCGGTCGACGTGGAGAACATGCAGGTCACGGTCCAGTGCGGGGTGCCGCTCCAGGTTCTGGAGGACAAGCTGCGCGAGCAGGGGCTGACCACCGGGCACTCCCCGCAGTCGAAGCCGCTCGCGCAGTACGGCGGCCTGGTCTCCACCCGCTCCATCGGCCAGTTCTCCACCCTGTACGGGGCCGTCGAGGACATGGTCGTCGGCCTGGAGGCGGTCTTCCCCGACGGCACGGTCACGCGTATCAAGAACGTCCCGCGCCGCTCCGCGGGCCCGGACATCCGGCACATCGTCATCGGCAACGAAGGCGCCCTCTGCTACATCACCGAGGTGACCGTCAAGGTCTTCAAGTACCAGCCGGAGAACAACGAGTTCCACGGCTTCCTGGTCGACGACATGGCCACCGGCATCAAGGTGATCCGCGAGGTCGTCACCAACGGCTTCAAGCCGTCGGTGGTCCGCGTCTACTCCCCCGAGGACGCCCGCCAGCACTTCGCCCACTTCTACAAGGACAAGGTCGTCGTCGTGTTCGTGGCGGAGGGTCCCAAGGGCCTGGTGCGCGCCACGAGCGAGGAGATCGAGCGCGTGATCGAGCAGTACGCGCACGAGAAGGTCGACCCGAAGCTCATCGAGAACTGGTTCGACAACCTCAACTGGGGCACCGACAAGATCGAGGCCGAGAAGCAGGTCATGCTCGCCAAGGCCGAACTCGGCTACACCACGGAGGTGTCCGTCGACTGGTCTCACACCGTCGAGCTGTACGAGAACGTGATCGGCCGCATCCGCTCGGAGTTCCCGGACGCCGACGACCTGGTGATGCTCGGGGCCCACTCCTCGCACAGCTACCAGACCGGCACGAATCTGTACTTCGTCTACGACTACAGGATCAACTGCGAGCCGCGCGAGGAGATCGGGAAGTACCACATCCCGCTCAACGCGATCATCGTCGAGGAGGCCTTGAAGGTGGGCGGGTCCATGGTCCACCACCACGGCATCGGCAAGTACCGCGCGCCGTGGACCACCCAGGAGCACGGCAGCGCCTACGAGATCCTCGCCCGGCTGAAGAAGGCGTTCGACCCGAACGGGATCATGAACAAGGGCACGATCTTCCCGATCGACGCCTGAGGCCGCCCCTCGCCGCGTGGCCCCGGGCGGTACGCCCGGGGCCACGGCTCCTTCCTCCTCCCCGTCCCCCACGAGTCCCCCGGAGTGGGCATGACCAGCACGCGTCCCCGCTACTTCATCGGCATCGACAACGGTTCCCAGTCGTCCAAGGTGACCGTCTTCGACGACCGCGGCCGCGCCGTCAGCGAGGGACGCGCCGCGCTGCGCCCGTACGACACTCCCCGTCCGGGCGTGGTGGAGCATCCCGACGACGACCTGTGGGTCTCCATCGGTGAGGCGAGCCGGGCCGCTCTGGCCGGATTCGGCGGTGATCCGGCCGACATCATGGGTGTGGGGCTGTGCACGATCCGCTTCTGCCGTGCCGTCCTGAAGGCGGACGGCTCACTGGCCCAGCCCGTCATGAGCTGGATGGACGAGCGGGTCGGGCTGCCCTACGCGCACACCGATCCCGAGGCTGCGTACGTCACGACGTCCTCGGGCTACATCAGCCACCGGATGACGGGCGAGTTCCGGGACACCGCGGCCAACTACGCCGGAATGTGGCCCCTGGACCCGGACACCTGGCGGTGGAGCGAGGAGGAGCCGGTCCTCGCCGCGTCCGGGATCCCCCGAGAGATGCTGTTCGAACTGGTGCTGCCCGGCGAGGTGCTGGGCGAGGTCACCCGGGCCGCGGCCCTCCACACGGGCATCCCGGCCGGCCTCCCGGTGGTCGCGACCGCCAACGACAAGGCGGTGGAGGCCCTGGGCTGCGGCCTGCGCGCGCCGGACTCGCTCCTGGTGTCCCTGGGGACGTACGTCGCCGGCATGGCGACGGGGCCGCGCAACATCGCGGACGCCGAGGGCTTCTGGACGAACTACGCCTGCGCGCCGCACGCGTACCTTTACGAGTCGGGCGGTGTCCGCCGGGGCATGTGGACCGTCAGCTGGTACCGCGACCTGCTCGGCGAGGAGGCGGCGAAGGCCGCCCGCGAGGCGGGGCTGAGCATCGAGGACCACCTCAACGCCGAGGCGTCCAGGGTGCCGGCCGGCTCCGACGGCCTCATGACGGTCCTGGACTGGCTCGCACCCGGCGACGCCCCCTACCGCAAGGGGACGCTGCTGGGGTTCGACGGCCGCCACGGCCGTTCCCACATCTACCGCTCCGTCCTGGAGGCGCTCGCCATGACCGTCCACGGCGCGGCGGACCTGATGGCGGGCGAACTCGGCACCGAGTACACGGAGGTGATCGTCTCCGGCGGCGGCTCACGGTCCGATCTGATGATGCGGATCCACGCCGACGTGTACGGTGTGCCGGCCCGTCGTGCCGAGGCGTCGAGCGCGGCCGGACTGGGCTCGGCGATCTGCGCGGCCGTGGGGCTGGGTGTGTACCCGGGCTTCGACGAGGCCGTCGACGCCATGGTCCGCCCCGGCGAGGTCTTCCTGCCCGATCACGAGGGCCACCAGGTGTACCGGCGCCTGGAGCCGGTGTACCGGGACGTACGCGAGCACACCGACGCGCTCTACCGGCGGACCTACGAGATCTTCGGCTGAGCTCCCGGCCGCCTCACAGACCGACGATCGCGTTCCACCTCTTGGCGTACTCCGTGCGCTCCTCGGAGGTGATGTCGCGCGCGATGGCCAGACGTTCCCGCATCGGGTCGTCGGGGAAGATCAGCGGGTTGGCGGCGAGGGCGGCGGTCTCCTCGTCCTTGGCGGAGGCGAGGACGTCGCGGGCGGCGGGCACCGGGCAGACGTAGTTGACCCAGGCGGCCAGGGCGGCCGCGACCTCCGGCTCGTAGTAGTAGTCGACGAGCTTCTCCGCGTTGCGCTTGTGCGAGGCGAGGTTGGGGATCATCAGGGACTCCGACCAGAGTTCGGCGCCCTCCTCGGGCACGACGAACTCGATGTCCGGGTTGTCGGCCTGGAGTTGGAGTACGTCTCCCGAGTAGGCCTGGCAGGCGAGCACGTCGCCGTTGGACAGGTCCTTGATGTAGTCGTTGCCCGTGAAGCGGCGGATGTGGCGGGACCGTACGTGCTTCTCCACCTGCTCGCACATCTCGTCGAAGTCGTCGGCGGTCCAGCGGGTGATGTCGGCGCCGTTGCCCTGCATCAGCAGGGCGAAGGCCTCGTCGAGCCCGGACAGCAGGGTCACCCTGCCGCGGAGGTCGTCCGCCCAGAGCTCACCGGTGTGCCGGATCTCCCGGCCGAGCTTCGCCCGGTTGTACGCGATCCCGGTGATCCCGGACTGCCAGGGCACGCTGTGCAGCCGCCCCTTGTCGAAGGCGGGCCCGCGCAGTTGGGGATCCAGGTACCGGGAGACGTTGGGCTGCCGGGACCGGTCCATCTCCTGCACCCAGCCCAGGCGTACGAAGCGCGCGGCCATCCAGTCGCTGATGACGACGAGGTCGCGGCCGGTCGACTGGTGGTTCATCAGCGCGGGGCTGATCTTGCCGAAGAACTCGTCGTTGTCGTTGATCTCCTCGGTGTACGTGACGGAGATCCCCGTCCGGCGCGAGAACCCCGCGAGCGTGGGCCGCTTCGACAGGTCCTCGTCGTCGGTGTCGATGTAGAGCGGCCAGTTGGCGAAGTGCAGGGTGTGGTCCGTGCCCGAGCTGTCGTGGCCCGCGCGGTCACCCGGCTCCACGTAGGCGGCCGGCACCCCGCAGGCGGTCAGGGCGGCGCCGGCCGACCCCGCGCCGAGGGCGCGCAGAAGGGAACGGCGGGACATGAGGTGAGGCGGATTCGAGCGCACCAGCGCAGCATGCCCGCGGGTCTCCGCTGCGGGCAATCGACCGATCGTCCAGCGAGAGCGCCCTGTTGCGCACACCCTGTCCATACGACGGGCCGCCGCCGTTCGCGGCCGGGCACGCCGACGGCCCCGGGCGTGAGCCCGGGGCCGCGGCAGGCGCTGCGGACGGATCAGCCGTCGAGGGACGTCATGACGTGCTTGATGCGGGTGTAGTCCTCGAAGCCGTACGCGGAGAGGTCCTTGCCGTAGCCGGACTTCTTGAACCCGCCGTGCGGCATCTCGGCGACCAGCGGGATGTGGGTGTTGATCCACACGCAGCCGAAGTCGAGGTTCTTGGACATCCGCATCGCACGCGCGTGGTCCTTCGTCCACACCGAGGACGCCAGGGCGTACTCGACGCCGTTGGCGTACTGGACGGCCTGGGACTCGTCGGTGAAGGACTGCACGGTGATGACGGGTCCGAAGACCTCGTTCTGGATGATCTCGTCGTCCTGGCGCAGGCCGGAGACGACGGTCGCGGCGTAGAAGTAGCCCTTGTCGCCGACCCGGTGACCACCGGCCTCGACCTTGGCGTGCGCGGGGAGCCGCTCGATGAAGCCGCTGACCTGCGCCAGCTGGTTGGCGTTGTTGAGCGGGCCGAAGAAGACGTCCTCGTCGTCCGGCAGGCCGGTCTTCATGTCGGCCGCGGCCTTGGCCAGGGCGGTGACGAACTCGTCGTGGACGGACTCGTGGACGAGGACACGGGTGGCGGCCGTGCAGTCCTGCCCGGCGTTGAAGTAGCCGGCCTCGGAGATCCCTCCGACGGCCTTGGCGATGTCGGCGTCCTCGAAGACGACGACCGGCGCCTTGCCGCCGAGCTCCAGGTGGACCCGCTTGACGTCCTTCGCCGCGGATTCGGCGACCTGCATCCCGGCCCGCACCGACCCGGTGATGGAGGCCATGGCCGGCGTCGGGTGCTCGACCATCGCACGGCCGGTGTCACGGTCACCGCACATGACGTTGAAGACGCCCTTGGGCAGGATCTGCCCGATGATCTCGGCGATCAGCACCGTCGAAGCCGGGGTGGTGTCGGAGGGCTTGATCACGACGGTGTTGCCCGCGGCGAGAGCCGGGGCGAACTTCCACACGGCCATCATCATGGGGTAGTTCCACGGAGCCACCTGGGCGCAGACGCCCACCGGCTCGCGGCGGACGATGGAGGTGAGCCCCTCCATGTACTCGCCGGCCGAGCGGCCTTCGAGCAGCCGGGCGGCGCCCGCGAAGAAGCGGATCTGGTCCACCATCGGCGGGATCTCTTCGGTGCGGGTGAGACCGAGCGGCTTGCCGGTGTTCTCCGACTCGGCGGCGATGAGGTCCTCGGCCCGCTCCTCGAAGGCGTCGGCGACCTTCAGCAGTGCCTTCTGGCGCTCGCCGGGCGTCAGGTCACGCCAGGCGGGGAACGCCGCGGCGGCGGCTTCCATGGCGGCATCGACGTCGGCCTGTCCGGAGAGCGGAGAGGTCGCGTAGACCTCTTCCGTCACGGGATTGACCACATCGATGGTCCGCCCGTCCGCGGCGTCCCGGAATTCTCCGTTGATGTAGTTGCGCAGGCGGCGCACCTCGGTGGTCACGACCACCCCTCCTGTCGGCTGTCCGATGGGTGAGACTTCCACCCTAGACCGTTCGGTGACGCTTTCGACATACCCACCCGCCGTCTCCTTCGGATTCAGTGAGATTCGGAGACACAAACAACGAATTTCATCGATTCAGGCTTGCCAGACGGATGAGTATCGGTGCACAGTGGGGGCGTGGCCAGTCGTAGCGCAGACTCCAGGAACGGGAGCGGATCGTCACCAGCGGTCGATGCCGTGTCCCTCGCAATCATCGAGCAGCTCCAGGAGGACGGACGCCGTCCGTACGCCGCGATCGGCAAGGCCGTGGGCCTTTCCGAGGCCGCCGTACGCCAGCGGGTCCAGAAGCTGCTCGACCAGGGCGTGATGCAGATCGTCGCCGTCACGGACCCGCTCACCGTGGGTTTCCGGCGTCAGGCGATGGTCGGCATCAAGGTCGACGGCGACCTCGACCCGGTGGCCGAGGCCCTGTCGGCCATGGACGAGTGCGAGTACGTGGTGATGACCGCGGGCTCCTTCGACCTGATGGTGGAGATCGTCTGCGAGGACGACGACCACCTGCTGGAAACGATCAACAAACGCATCCGGTCCATAGCCGGAGTGCGCTCCACCGAGAGCTTCGTCTACCTCAAGCTCAAGAAGCAGACCTATATGTGGGGAACCCGATAGCCGTGAGCAAGGACCTCAGCCGAACCGCGTACGACCACCTGTGGATGCACTTCACCCGCATGTCGGACTACGAGAACGCGCCCGTTCCCACCATCGTGCGCGGCGAGGGCACGTACATCTTCGACGACAAGGGCAAGCGCTACGTCGACGGTCTCTCCGGCCTGTTCGTCGTCAACGCCGGACACGGCCGCCGCGAGCTGGCCGAGACCGCGTTCAAGCAGGCCCAGGAGCTGGCCTTCTTCCCGGTGTGGTCCTACGCCCACCCCAAGGCCGTCGAACTGGCGGAGCGGCTGGCCCACCACGCCCCGGGCGACCTCAACAAGGTCTTCTTCACCACGGGCGGCGGCGAGGCGGTCGAGACCGCCTGGAAGCTGGCCAAGCAGTACTTCAAGCTCAAGGGCAAGCCCACCAAGTACAAGGTCATCTCGCGTGCGGTCGCCTATCACGGCACCCCGCAGGGAGCCCTGTCCATCACCGGTCTTCCCGCGCTGAAGGCGCCTTTCGAACCGCTGGTACCCGGCGCGCACAAGGTGCCTAACACCAACATCTACCGCGCCCCGATCCACGGTGACGACCCTGAGGCGTTCGGCCGCTGGGCCGCCGACCAGATCGAGCAGCAGATCCTGTTCGAGGGCCCCGACACCGTCGCCGCGGTCTTCCTGGAGCCGGTACAGAACGCCGGCGGCTGTTTCCCGCCGCCGCCCGGCTACTTCCAGCGGGTCCGCGAGATCTGCGACCAGTACGACGTGCTGCTCGTCTCGGACGAGGTCATCTGCGCGTTCGGCCGTCTCGGGACGATGTTCGCCTGCGACAAGTTCGGCTACGTGCCGGACATGATCACCTGCGCCAAGGGCATGACCTCGGGGTACTCCCCCATCGGCGCCTGCATCGTCTCCGACCGGCTGGCCGAACCGTTCTACCAGGGCGACAACACCTTCCTGCACGGCTACACCTTCGGCGGCCACCCGGTCTCCGCGGCGGTCGGGCTCGCCAACCTCGACATCTTCGAGCGCGAGGGCCTCAACCAGCACGTCCTCGACAACGAGGGCGCCTTCCTGAAGACGCTGCAGAAGCTGCACGACCTGCCGATCGTCGGCGACGTCCGCGGCAACGGCTTCTTCTACGGCATCGAGCTGGTGAAGGACAAGGCCACCAAGCAGACCTTCACCGACGAGGAGACCGAGCGCGTCCTGTACGGCTTCCTCTCCAAGGCGCTGTACGAGAACGGCCTCTACTGCCGGGCCGACGACCGTGGCGACCCGGTCGTGCAGCTCGCGCCGCCGCTGGTCTCCGACCAGTCGACCTTCGACGAGATCGAGGGCATTCTGCGGCACGTCCTGACGGAGGCCTGGACGAAGCTCTGAGCACCTACACCGGCTGTCTCCGACAGCCGCCGCCTGGGGACCACACGGCCCGGATGCGCCCTTTCGAGTGAGAAGGGGGGTATCCGGGCCGCGTACTGTCCCGACACCCCGGTCCGGCTGCCTAGCGTGCCGAGTGACCGATCGGCCGCTTTCTCGTTGTATTCGTTCCCCGTGACGGGGACCGGGAAATCTGATCCGAACCGAGGTGTACGCCATGGTGGCCCCGCCCGACAACGACGTGATCTGGGCACGTTCCCTGCACCACTCCCACAACGGATCGCCGGGCCTGGGCGGTGTCTCCCTCGGTGTCCGCGACGGCGAGATCCTCGCCGTGGCCGGGCCCCGCGGGTGCGGGAAGACGACGCTCCTGCACTGCCTCTCCGGCCAGCTGGTCCCCGAGCAGGGCGAGGTCTGGTTCAACAGCGTGCCCGTGCACACCATGGGTCCCCGTCTGCGGGAGCAGCTGCGCCGGGACAGATTCGGCTGGATCGCGGCCGAGCCTCAGCTCGTGCCCGAGCTCAGCACCTGGGAGAACGCCGCCCTGCCGCTGCTGCTGCGGGGTGTCTCGCACCGGGCGGCGAAGAAGGCGGCCACCGAGTGGCTGGAGCGCCTGGACATCGGTCCGCTCGCGAAGAAGCGACCGCACGCCCTCCTCCAGTCGCAGCGCCAGCGCGTCTCGGTGGCCCGGGCGCTGGCCGCGTCGCCGTCCGTGATCTTCGCGGACGAACCGACCGCGACGCTGCACCACGCGGAGCGCTCGCAGCTCCTGCGTACCCTCACCACCGCGGCGCGGTCCCACGGGATCACCGTCGTGCTCGCCACCCACGACGCCGAGGTCGCCTCGCTCGCCGACCGGGTGGTCGGCATGCTGGACGGCCGCCGCGTCAACAACGTCTCCCTGCCCGCCGCGTCCGATACGGAAGGCCGCTCGGCGTGCTCGCTCTCCGTCTGACCCGTGGTTCACACCCCCTGGTCCTGATGCGGCGGCTGTTCCTCGCCGCCGCGTCCGCGGGGGTCGGCTTCCTGCTCCTGTGCACCCTCGGATACGCCTCCGGGCACCCGGCGCAGGCATCGAGCTCCGTCCTGCGGCTCCTGTGGTGCGCGATTCCGCTCGCCGCGACCGTCCAGCTGGCGGTTGCCGTGGCGCGTACCGATCCGAGCACCCGCCCACGGCCCTCGCTGTTCGCGGCGGGCATCGGGCCCGCGCGGCTCTCGGTCCTGGCGGCTGTTTCCACGGCGGTGTCCACCACGCTGGGGTCGGTCCTGGCGCTGCTGTTCTTCCTGCATCTGCGCGGCGACCTGACCGGTCTGCCCTTCGACGGCGGGGCCGCGGAGTTCCTGGGCGCGGGGACGCCGCTGCCGCTCGCCGCGACGCTGATGCTGCTGGCCCTGGTGCCACTGGCCTCGGCCGTCGCCGCCGGCCTCGCCGTACGCTCGAGGCCGGTCGCGCCGTCCGAGGCGCAGGAGGCCGAGGAGGACCTCGCGCCGTCCCCGGTGCCCACGGGCCTCCCGTGGGGCGTCGCTCTCACCGCCGCGGGCCTCGCGGTGGAGGCGTACACGAGCCGGAACTCGGGCGGCAGTCCCTTTCCGCTGCCCGGCCGCCTGGACTCCACGCCCACGGCCGTCCTCGCGGGCTGGGTCCTCACCGCGGTCGGCCTGGCCATGGTGGGCCCCGGCCTGACCCATCTGTGCGGCCGGCTGCTGCAGTCGGTGCGCCCGGGTGCCGTCCGGCTGCTGGCCGGCCGGGTCCTGATGGACGAGGCGTCCCGCATCGGACGGCCGCTGGGCATCGTCTGCGCGGTGGTGTCGGGGGTGATCGCGGCCTCCGTGCTGTACACGGGTGGCCCCCGGCCCTTCGGACCTCTCACGGCGCTCGGCGCCGTGCTCGTCATCGGCTGCACCGTGGCCACCCTCCTGACCACCGCGCTCGAGGCCCGTCAGGCACGCGCCCGCACGGCCAGGACCCTGCTGCGGCTCGGTGCGCCGGCTTCCGCGCTGCGCAGCGCCGCGGCCCTGCGCGCCCTGGTTCTGGTGATCGTGTTCGTGCCCCTGACCTGGGTGATCGCTGAGCTCGCGGCACTGCCTCTGACGGGGTGACACCTCCCGCCGGGCCGGTCCGTAGCATGGCGGCGTGGAGAAACCGGACGAGAACATCTGTGAACCCGGCGTCGAGATAGAGACGCTCACCGCATTCGACGAGGCGGTCGGGGCCGGCACGCTCGCCGGCCACCGCGTCCAGTCCGTCGACCTGACGGACAGGTCCGACGCCCTCCTCACCACCGCCACCCGAGGCGCGGTCTTCCTCGGCTGCCGGATGGAGCCCCGCGCCGAGGCGAAGGTCCGCGGCGACGGGGCCTTCGTCTTCCCACCCGTCCCCGGACTGCCCTTCGACCCGTACCGGGGCCTGCTCTACACCCCCGACGCCCTGTACGAGGGCCTGTCGGAGGGCGGTTACCCGGCCACCCCCGACGCCCGGGCGTACGGCTGGTTCCAGCTGACCAAGGCGAACGGCGACGTCTTCGCCTCGATGCTCCGGGCCCTGCACGACGACGCGGTCTCCGACGCACTGGACGAGCACCTGGTGGGTGCGCGTGTGGTGGGCGTGATGGGCGGTCACGCGATGGCCCGCGGCTCGCGGGAGTACGCGGGGGCCGCCCGGCTCGGCAGGGAGCTGGCGCGCAGCGGTCTGACCGTGGCCACGGGAGGCGGCCCGGGCGCGATGGAGGCGGCCAACCTCGGCGCGTACGCGGCTCCCCACTCCGACGCGATGCTGGTCAAGGCGTGCGAACTCCTCGCTTCCGCGCCCTCGTTCGCCGATTCCGTCACCGACTGGGCGAAGGCGGCCTTCGCCGTGCGGGAGCGCTGGCCCGACGGAGGCTCCTCCGTGGCGGTGCCGACGTGGTTCTACGGCCACGAGCCGCCGAACGCCTTCGCGGACCACATCGCCAAGTACTTCGCGAACGCCCTGCGCGAGGACGGGCTGCTGGCCCGCTCGACCGCCGGGGTGATCTTCCTGCCCGGCGCCGCCGGGACCGTCCAGGAGATCTTCGACAACGCGACGCCGAACTACTACGAGTCGCGTTCCGCACCGACCCCGATGGTGCTGGTGAACCGCTCGCACTGGACGGAGAAGCTGCCCGCCTGGCCGCTGCTGAGCGCGCTCGCGTCGGGCCGGGCGATGGAGTCCCGTATCGCCCTGGTCGACACCGTCGAGGAGGCCGCCCCGGCACTCGCCCGGCTGACGGGCTGACCTGGGCCCGCATGAGGCGGGCGGAGACGCGGGGCGTCAGACCGGGGGAAGGACCACCGTCTCCGCGGGGTCGAAGGTCACGCCGACCACCGCCCCCTCCTCCGGTGCGTCCCGCAGCCCGCACTCCGCCTCCAGGGCCGGCCCGTCGGCGGGGTGCAGGGCGACGGTGACGTGATGCCCCCGGAAGGTACGTACGCCCACGGTGCAGGGCAGGCCGTCGGCCGCGTCGCCCAGCCGGACCCCGGCGGGCCGTACGAGCAGTTCACACCGGCCCTGGACGGACGAGTCCGGCACCGGGATCTTGCCCCAGACGGTGTCGGCAGCCGTCCCGGTGACGGTGGCCTCCACCAGGTTGTCGAAGCCGAGGAAACGGGCGACGAACGCGGACGCCGGCCGCTGCCACACCTCCAGCGGACTTCCCGCCTGCGCGATCCGGCCGTCCCGCATGACCACGACCCGGTCGGCGAGAGCGAAGGCCTCACCCTGGTCATGGGTGACGGCGAGCACCGTCGTGCCGAGGCGGCCGAAGAGGGTGCGCAGTTCGACGACGAGCCGTTCGCGCAGACCTCGGTCGAGCTGTCCCAGTGGTTCGTCGAGCATCAGCAGCTTGGGGCGGGGGGCGAGGGCCCGGGCGAGTGCCACCCGCTGCTGCTCACCGCCGGAGAGCGCGGCGACGGCCCGCCGGGCGGCCCCCGGGAGCCCCACCAGGTCCAGCAGTTCCCCGGCCCTGGTCTCACGCTCGGCGCGAGGGACGCCGTGCATCCGCAGGCCGAAGGCGACGTTGGCGCCGACGTCCCGGTGCGGGAAGAGCTGGTGGTCCTGGAACATCAGGCCGAGCCCGCGCCGGTGCACCGGCAGCGGCTCCTGGTCCACCCCGTCCAGCAGCACCCGCCCGCCGTCCAGCGGCTGCAGCCCCGCCACGGCGCGCAGCAGCGTGGACTTGCCGCTGCCGCTCGGACCCAGCACGCACACGATCTCGTGGTCGGCGACCTCCAGGTCCACCGCGTCCAGCGCGGTCCGCTTCCCGAAACGGACGGTGGCCGACTCGACTGCCAGCATCTCTAGAACTCCCCGGATCGGTCGGTACGGATACGTTCGAGCAGGAGGAGCGAGGCGGCGCAGACCAGCATCAGAATCGTGCTCAGTGCCATCGCCTGCCCGTAGTTGAGCTCTCCGGAGCGCCCCAGCAGCCGGGCCACGGCGACCGGCAGGGTGGGGTTGTCGGGGCGGGCGATGAAAACGGTCGCCCCGAACTCGCCGAGTGAGACCGCGAAGGCGAAGCCCGCGGCGACGAGCACCGCACGCCGGACCAGTGGCAGATCCACCTCCCGCCAGGCCCGCAGCGGTGAGGCGCCGAGTACCGCGGCGGCCTCCCGCAGCCGGTCGTCGACGGCCCGCAGGACCGGCAGCATCGTCCGTACGACGAAGGGGACGCCCACGAGCGCCTGGGCGAGTGGCACGAGGATCCACGATGTACGGAGGTCGAGCGGGGGCTCGTCGAGGGTGATCAGGAAGCCGAAGCCGACGGTGACGGCCGACACCCCGAGCGGCAGCATCAGCAGGGCGTCGAATCCGCGCACCAGCTTCCCCGCCCGCCTGCTGAGGGCCGCCGCCGCGAGGCCCCCGATCACCAGGGCGATGAGCGTCGCCACCAGTGCGTACCGCAGGGAGTTGCCGATGGCGTCGAGCGGCGGCACCAGGAAGGTGGAGCCGTTGGCGTCGGCGGACTGCAGCGCCCGGTAGAAGGCGAGGCCGTAACCGCCCGACGTGTCGAAGGAGCGCTCCACCAGCACGCCGAGCGGCAGCAGGACGAGGACGAGCACGGTCAGCAGGACACCACCGAGCAGCGCGCGCTGCCCGGCTCCGCGGGGCGGGCGGGAGGTCTGTGCCGGGTCGACCAGTCTGAGGGCGGTCTCCCTGCGGCGTACGGTCCACGCGTGCAGGGCGAGGATCCCGCCGACCGCGGCGAACTGCACCAGCGTCAGTACGGCGGCGGTCGGCAGGTCCAGCAGCTGTGCGGTCTGCCGGTAGATCTCCACCTCCAGGGTGGAGTAGGCCGGGCCGCCGAGGATCTGGACGACCCCGAAGGAGGTGAAGGTGAAGAGGAAGACCATCAGCGCGGCGGCGGCCACGGCCGGGCCGAGCGCGGGGAGGGTCACCCGCCGCCAGGCGGCGAACCGGCCCGCCCCGAGCACCCGGGCGGCCTCCTCCTGGCGCGGGTCCAGCTGCGACCAGAGTCCGCCGACGGTCCGTACGACGACCGCGTAGTTGAAGAACACGTGGGCGAGGAGGATCGCCCACACCGTGGTGTCGAGCCGGACCCCCCACAGCTCGTCGAGGAAGCCTCCTCGCCCCAGCAGCGCCAGGAACGCGGTGCCGACGACCACGGTCGGCAGTACGAACGGCACGGTCACCACGGCCCGCAGCAGCTGTTTGCCCGGGAACCGCAGGCGTGCGAAGACATAGGCGCCGGGCAGCGCGACGAGGAGGGTGAGCGCGGTCGAGGCGACCGCCTGCCAGGTGGTGAACCAGAGGACGTCCAGGATGTCCGGCCGGCTCAGCACCGTGCCGATCCGGCCGAACTGCCACTGGCCCCCCGTCCTCAGCCCCCGGCCGACGATCGCGACGACCGGGTAGGCGAAGAACAGGGCGAAGAACAGCACGGGCACGGCCATCAGGCCGAACCGCACCGCGCTTCCCCGCACGGAGGGCCGCGCGGCTACTTCACGACGAGCGAGGACCACGACTGGACCCACTGCTCACGGTTCTTGGCGATCTTCTCGGGGTCCACCGTCGCAGGCTTGTCGACGGTCGCCCCGAACTTCGTGAAGACCTCGGGCAGTTCGGCGTCCTTCACCACCGGGTTCACGAACATGTTCAGCGGCATGTCCTCCTGGAACTTCTTGCTGATCAGGAAGTCCAGCAGGGCCTTGCCTCCCGCCTCGTTCCTCGCGCCGTCCAGCAGCCCCGCGAACTCGGTCTGCCGGAAGCAGGTTCCGGTGGCGACGCCGGTCGGGGCCTCGGTGGGCCGCGGGTCCGCGTACAGCACCTCGACGGGCGGGCTGGAGGCGTAGGAGACCACGAGCGGCCGGTCCGCCTTGGCCTTCCTGCCGCCGGCGGAACCGGAGAACTCCTCGTTGTACGCCTGCTCCCAGCCGTCGACGGTCTTGACGCCGTTGGCCTTCAGCTTCTTCCAGTAGTCCTGGTAACCGGTCTCTCCGTAGGTGGCGACGGTGCCGAGCAGGAAGCCGAGGCCGGGAGAGGACGTCGCGGCGTTCTCCGTGACCAGGAGGTCCTTGTAGGCGGGCTTCAGCAGGTCGTCGAAGGTCTTCGGCGGGTCGAGCTTCCTGTCGGCGAAGTACTTCTTGTCGTAGTTGACGCAGATGTCACCGGTGTCGACCGGTGTGACCCGGTGCTTCTCGGCATCGAGCTGGGTGTCGGCCGCGACACGGTCGAGGCCCTTGGCCTCGTAGGGCGTGAACAGGCCGTTGTCGAGGGCACGGGAGAGCAGGGTGTTGTCCACGCCGAAGAAGACGTCGCCCCGCGGGGAGCCCTTGGTCAGGATCTCCTGATTGAGCGCGGCTCCGGCGTCACCGCTCTTGAGCACCTTGACCTTGTAGCCGGTCTCCTTCGTGAACGCCTTCAGGACCGCGTCCGAGGCGTTGAAGGAGTCGTGGCTGACCAGGGTGACGGTCTTCGAGCCGGTCCCGGTGTCACCGGACGACTCGTCGTCGGATCCGCCACATCCCGCGAGCACGGTCACGCCGAGCGCGGCGGCCACGGCGGTCGCCGCGTACCTGGTGGTGTTCATGTGATTCCTCCTGGAAGTGACCAGGAAGAGACGCGGCCCTGCCCGCTCGGCGAGCGGGCAGGGCGCAACAGCTTGAGTAAGGTCCGAACTTCCTACCCGGAATGACCTGGGCGAGGTTCAGAGGGTCTGCGGCCGACCTGTCCTCGGTGCCGCACTCTCAGCGCTGTGGCGCTCCCCTGTCGGAATATGAAGTTGATGACGGCGCCAGGCTACACCGGCCGGATCGTGGCGAACCGGCCGGATGGCGCTCCCCTGCCGGGCGGCTCAGCGCTCGGACGCGGCGAGCTGCCCGCAGGCTCCGTCGATCTCCTGACCGCGGGTGTCCCGGACGGTGACCGGCACGCCGTGGGCGGCGATCGCCTCGACGAAGGCCTTCTCGTCCTCGGGCCGCGACGCGGTCCACTTCGAGCCCGGGGTGGGGTTCAGCGGGATGAGGTTGACGTGCACCCGCTTGCCCTTGAGCAGCCGACCCAGCCGGTCGCCACGCCAGGCCTGGTCGTTGATGTCGCGGATCAGCGCGTACTCGATGGAGATGCGACGCCCCGACTTCTCCGCGTACTCCCACGCCGCGTCCAGGACCTCGCGGACCTTCCAGCGGGTGTTCACGGGGACGAGGGTGTCGCGCAGCTCGTCGTCCGGCGCGTGCAGCGACACGGCGAGGCGGCACTTGAAGCCCTCGTCGGCGAAGCGCAGCATCGCCGGGACCAGGCCCACCGTGGAGACGGTGATCCCGCGCTGCGAGAGCCCCAGGCCGTCCGGTTCCGGGTCGGTCAGCCGGCGGATCGCCCCGACCACGCGGTTGTAGTTGGCCAGCGGCTCGCCCATGCCCATGAACACGATGTTGGAGAGCCGCGCCGGCCCGCCCGGGACCTCGCCGTCGCGCAGCGCCCGCATGCCGTCCACGATCTGGTGCACGATCTCCGCGGTCGAGAGGTTGCGGTCGAGGCCCGCCTGCCCGGTGGCGCAGAAAGGGCAGTTCATCCCGCAGCCCGCCTGCGAGGAGATGCACATGGTCACCCGGTCGGGATACCGCATCAGGACGGACTCCACGAGGGTGCCGTCGTGCATCTTCCAGAGCGTCTTACGCGTGGTGTCGTCGTCGCAGCTGATGTGCCGCACGACCGACATCAGGTCGGGGAACATCGCCTCGGCGAGCTTCTCCCGCGAGGCGGCCGGGATGTTGGTCCACTCCGCCGGGTCGTGCGAGTACCGCGTGAAGTAGTGCTGCGACAGCTGCTGGGCGCGGAAGCCCTTCTCGCCGGTCGCGGCGACTGCTTCCTTGCGCTCGGCGGGCGTGAGGTCGGCGAGGTGCCGCGGCGGCCGCTTGGCTCCGCGGGGCGCGACGAAAGTGAGTTCTCCGGGCTTAGGCATGGTTCTTCCAGTGTGGCAGACACGCCGTGGTACTCAGGGCCGCCGAGGGGCCGGGGAGGGCCGGCAGGGCCTCGCGGAGCGCCACTGCGGCCCGGACACGGCCCCGGGGCCGTGACGGATCACACGGGCGGACCCGCTGACTGTCAGCCCTGCCCCTCCAGGGCCGCGCGCATGTGGCGGTGGAGTTCCATGGCGCGCCGGCGCATCCACATCACCCAGCAGCAGAACGCCACCGTCCCCACGGCGAAGACCAGCGGGTAGACCAGCGAACCGGTGGTGATACCCAGGACCAGCAGGCCCACCGCGATCAGGCCCATGCACCCCAGCCAGTACGGCAGCCAGCGGCCGCCGCGCTCCATCCTGCCCAACTGCTCGGCGACCAGTCGGCCCATGGCTGCCCGCTCCCGCGGGTCCCGGGGCACGTCACGGTGCCGTATCTTCCGGTTGAGCTCGGCGATCCCACGCGCGTCGGTGCCGGCCGCGCGGCCGGCTCTCCGGCGCTGCACGGCGATGGCTCCGACGGCCATGGCGGTGATGAGAGCGCTCTGTACCACCCACAGGACGGGGCTCGTGTCGCGCCGTATCAGGGCGTAGACCCCGACGCCCAAGACGAAGATCACTATGGCCTGTGCGGTCAGACTGCGGTCGAGCACGGCCTTCAGGGTGCGCACGGCCACCCACCTCCAGGGACTCGACACGATGACGCCGTCGCTCTCCGGGTACCCCGCGCCGCGCCGTTCACCGTCCCGGTGGAGCACCCCGCAGTGCCACGCGACACAGCTGTGGGGGCCGTCGCTTCCGCGCGACGGCCCCCACGGCCACAACGTACGGGTGGACTCAGCCCGATCCCACGAACAGCACCAGCAGCAGCCAGACGACCGGGGCGCTCGGCAGGAGCGAGTCGAGCCGGTCCATGATTCCGCCGTGCCCGGGCAGCAGGGTGCCCATGTCCTTGATGCCGAGATCCCGCTTGATCATGGACTCGCCGAGATCCCCCAGCGTGGCGCTGGCCGCGACCGCGAGGCCCATCAGCAGCCCCTGCCACCAGGTCCCGTCGTCGATCAGGAACTCCATGCACAGGGCGCCGGCCACCATCGCGAAACCGACGGCTCCGAGCAGACCCTCGCGGGTCTTCCCGGGGCTGATGCGCGGGGCCAGCTTGTGCGTCCCGAAGCGCCAGCCGACGGCATACGCACCGGTGTCACTGACCACGGTGAGCAGCAGGAAGGTGAGGACCCGCCACGCGCCGTCGTCCGCGGTGAGCATCATGGCGACGAAGGTGGCCAGGAACGGCACGTAGAACACGGCGAAGACACCCGCCGTGACGTCCTTGAGGTATCCCTCGGGAGGCTCGGTCATCCGCCATACGAGTACGGCGAGTGCGGTGAGCGCCATGGCGACCCACGCGCCTTCGGCCTCCCTCACATAGCCCGCGACCACCATCGCGGCGCCGCCGACGGCGAGCGGCACGAGCGGGGCATTGATGCCCTTGCGCTCCTTGAGCCGGGATGTGAGCTCCCAGAGGCCGACCACCACCGCGAGCACGACGACGCCGACGAAGACGGCCTTCACGATGAAGAGACCGCCGACGACCAGGGCACCGAGACCGACACCGACCCCTATGGCGGCACGCAGGTCACGCCCCGCGCGCTTCTTCTGCGGCGGGGACGGCATCGGGGTGGACATGGGCTCCTGCGGCTTCTCGTCACGGAACAGGGGGCCGCTGACGCGCGCGGCGTCCCCGTTCCGGTCGTCGCGGTCGTCTGCGTCTCTACCTGCGTCGGGAACGTCCGGCACGATGGGCATGGGCCGAGTCTGCTGGGCGGCGTGCACATCGTAGGCGGGACCCGCCGGGGCGGCGCCCATCTCGGGCGCGCTCCGGTATCCGGCTCCCTGCGGGGCGCCCCAGGAAGAGTCGTTCATCAGACTTCGAGCAGCTCGGCTTCCTTGTGCTTGAGCAGCTCGTCCACCTGCGCGACGTACTTCGCGGTGGTGTCGTCGAGCTCCTTCTCCGCGCGGCGGACCTCGTCCTCGCCGGACTCCTTGTCCTTGACGAGCTTGTCGAGCGACTCCTTGGCCTTGCGGCGGATGGAGCGGATCGAGATCTTGGAGTCCTCGGCCTTGGTCTTGGCGACCTTGATGTACTCCTTGCGGCGGTCCTGCGTGAGCTCGGGGAACGTCACGCGGATGATGTTGCCGTCGTTGCTCGGGTTGACGCCGAGGTCGGAGTCGCGGATCGCCTGCTCGATGTTGCGCAGCGCGGTCTTGTCGAACGGGGTCACCACGGCCATCCGGGGCTCCGGGACCGAGAACGAGGCGAGCTGGTTGATCGGGGTCAGCGCGCCGTAGTAGTCCGCGACGATCTTGTTGAACATCGCCGGGTGCGCGCGGCCGGTACGGATCGCCGCGAAGTCCTCTTTCGCGACCACGACGGCCTTCTCCATCTTCTCCTCGGCCTCGAGGAGGATTTCTTCGATCACCACGTGCTCCTGCGTGTCTTGAGCGGACCCGGCATCGTCGGATCCTGCGTCGCGTCCTCACCTGCACGGTGTCCGACCGGCAGGCCGTTGTCCATCTTTCGGGCTGTCAGGCCCGGGTGCTCTCGTCGCTCACCAGCGTGCCGATCTTCTCACCCTTGACCGCACGGGCGATATTGCCCTCCGCGGTCAGCTCGAAGACGAGGATCGGCAGCTGGTTGTCACGGCAGAGGGTGATGGCGGTGGCGTCGGCGACCTTGAGGTCCCGGGCGATCACCTCGCCGTACTCCAGAGCGTCGAACTTCACCGCGCCGGGGTTGGTCTTCGGGTCGGAGTCGTAGACCCCGTCCACCCCGTTCTTGCCCATCAGCAGCGCCTGGGCGTCGATCTCCAGGGCGCGCTGCGCCGCGGTCGTGTCGGTGGAGAAGTACGGCATTCCCATACCGGCGCCGAAGATCACGACTCGGCCCTTCTCCAGGTGCCGCACGGCACGGAGCGGGATGTACGGCTCCGCGACCTGGCCCATGGTGATGGCGGTCTGGACGCGTGAGTCGATGCCTTCCTTCTCCAGGAAGTCCTGCAGCGCCAGGCAGTTCATGACCGTACCGAGCATGCCCATGTAGTCGGACCGCGCCCGGTCCATGCCGCGCTGCTGGAGCTCGGCGCCACGGAAGAAGTTGCCGCCGCCGATGACGACGGCGATCTCGGCGCCGTCGCGTACGACCGCGGCGATCTCGCGGGCGATGGCGTGCACGACGTCGGGGTCGACACCGAGGCCGCCTCCGCCGGCGAAGGCCTCGCCGGACAGCTTCAGCATGAAGCGCCCGGAAATCGTGCCGTCGTCGCGCTTGTGGTCACCCTGTGTGGCGTCCGCGCCCTTTTCCATGGAAATTCTCCTCGTGCACATACGAAGAAGGCCATTGCCGGTGGGTCTGGTGTCCCTCAGCGGCAATGGCCTCCTCGTCAGATCTGCGGTCGTCCGGCATGAGTGCGGCCGTCGACTGCACTAGACCCTATCGGGGTCCACCGTTGTTCGCGGACGGACTCAGATGCCGACCTTGATACGCGTGAAGCGCTTCAGGGTGACACCGGCCTCGTCCAGGACCTTCTGAACGGACTTCTTGTTGTCCAGCGCGTACGGCTGGCCGAGGAGGGTGGCCTCCTTGAAGAAGCCGTTGACACGACCCTCGACGATCTTCGGGAGGGCGGCCTCGGGCTTGCCCTCGGCGCGCGTGGTCTCCTCGGCGACGCGGCGCTCGGCCTCGACGACCTCGGCCGGGACGTCCTCGCGGGACAGGTACTTCGGGGCGAAGGCGGCGATGTGCTGCGCGAGGCCCTTGGCCAGGTCGGCCTCGGCCTTGTCCAGCTCGACCATGACACCGATCTGCGGGGGCAGGTCGGGCATGGTGCGGTGCATGTAGACGTGGACGAAGGCGCCCGAGAACTGCGCGAAGCGGTCCAGGACGATCTTCTCGCCGAGGTTGGCGTTGGCCTCGTCGACGTACGCCTGCACGGTCTTGCCGGACTCGATCTCCGAGGCCAGGAGCGCCTCGAGGTCGGCCGGGGAGGTGGCGGCGACGTGGGCGGCGAGCGTGTTGGCGACGGCCTGGAACTTGTCACCCTTGGCGACGAAGTCCGTCTCGCACTTCAGCTCGAGCAGGACACCGGACGTCTTGTCCTCGGAGACGAGGGAGACGACGGCGCCGTTCTCGGCCGAACGGCCCTCGCGCTTGGCGACGCCCTTCTGGCCCTTGATGCGGAGCGCCTCGACGGCGCCGTCGACGTTGCCGTCGGCCTCGTCGAGGGCCTTCTTGCAGTCCATCATGCCGGCGCCGGTGAGCTCGCGGAGCTTCTTGACGTCAGCGGCGGTGTAGTTCGCCATGAGTCTGTTTCTCTCTCGAAGTCTGAAAGATCTACGGGTGAACGGCGGGGGCGGTGCCAGTGCACCGGCCCCCGCCGTCATTCAGCCGTGACTGACGGGTCAGGCCTGCTCGGCGTCCGAGGCCGGAGCCTCGGCAGCGGCCTCGGCCTGCTCGGCGGCGGCAGCGGCCGGCTCGGCGTCGGCGGCCTTCTCGGTCTCGGCGGAGGACTGGGCCTCGTCGGCCTTCTTGTCGCCCTCGAGCAGGTCGCGCTCCCACTCGGCGAGGGGCTCGCCGGCGGCCTTCTCGCCCGGCTTCGAGTCGCCCGTGGCGGCACCGGAACGGGCGATGAGGCCCTCGGCGACGGCGTCGGCGATCACGCGGGTGAGCAGGGTGACGGAGCGGATCGCGTCGTCGTTGCCCGGAATCTTGTAGTCGACCTCGTCGGGGTCGCAGTTGGTGTCGAGGATCGCGACGACCGGGATGTGGAGCTTGCGCGCCTCACCGACGGCGATGTGCTCCTTCTTGGTGTCGACGATCCAGACGGCGCTCGGCACCTTCTGCATCTCGCGGATACCACCGAGGGTCTTCTCCAGCTTGGCCTTCTCGCGCGAGAGGACCAGGAGCTCCTTCTTGGTGAGGCCGGAGGCGGCCACGTCCTCGAAGTCGATGAGCTCGAGCTCCTTCAGACGCTGAAGGCGCTTGTAGACGGTGGAGAAGTTGGTGAGCATGCCACCGAGCCAACGCTGGTTGACGTACGGCATGCCGACGCGCGTCGCCTGCTCGGCGATGGCCTCCTGGGCCTGCTTCTTCGTACCCACGAACATGATGGAGCCGCCGTGCGCGACGGTCTCCTTGACGAACTCGTAGGCGCGGTCGATGTACGACAGCGACTGGAGCAGGTCGATGATGTAGATGCCGTTGCGCTCGGTGAAGATGAAGCGCTTCATCTTCGGGTTCCAGCGACGGGTCTGGTGACCGAAGTGGACGCCGCTTTCCAGCAGCTCCCGCATCGTGACGACGGCCATGGCCGTACTCCTTGGTGTTCTCGGTTCCCGCGACCGCAGGATTGCTGTCGCGCCTGACGCCCCGACGCGCCGTGCCACAGAGGACCGAGGAGCGCGGCCACCGTCCGCGAAGAGGGAGGTGGCGGGGCGTGCGAAGTCGACCCGGTGACCCGGATCGCCAGAAGAAGTGTACGGGACCCGCCGGGTGCCGGGTGACGGCGATGTCCACAACCACTCGCTCGTCCACAGATCCGGACCATGATCCCCGCGCGAGCCGGACACGGGAGAACGTTCGGTCATGAGCCCTGCACCGGATGTGACCACTGCCCTACGCCTCGCCGTTTCACGCCCTGCCGCCGCACGCCTCGCCGCCTTACGCCGCCCCGCTGCCACATGCCTCTGCGCCCCGCCCGCCGCACCGGCTCCCACGTCACCCACGTCACCCACGGCAGCGACACCCTCGGCCGCCGAGCCGTCGGTCACCACCACCCCGGCCTCCTCCGCACCCCCCGCCCCGGGGCCACGTCGCACGGCACCGCGCACAGCACCGCCGGGCGTCCGCGCGTCTCGTACGCCACCGCGCGGCGTCCGGCCGTCGCGTCGGGCGGATCCGGCAGCGGCGCCGTACGTGGCACGGGTGCTCCTCGTCTGCGTGCTGCCGGCTGCCCTGCTCACCCTCCTGACGGGTGGCGCCGCGGCCGCCCCGTCCGCCGGTGCCGCGCGGGCCGCCGCCGACGGGATGCGCGAGGCGCCGGACGACGGGCGGGCGTGGCCGGTCGCGGGGCGGCCGCTCGTCGTACGGGGATGGGAGCCGCCGGCCGGGCCGTACGGTCCCGGTCACCGGGGCGTCGACCTCGCCGCTCCCCCGGGGACCGTGGTGCGGGCGGCGGCCTCCGGCAGGGTCGCTTTCGCGGGGCGGGTGGCGGGGCGGGGCGTGGTCTCCGTGGACGTGGCGGGGACCGGGAGGGACGGGGAACCACCGCTGCGGTTCACCTACGAACCGGTCCGGGCCGAGGTCTCCGAGGGCGACGAGGTGACCGCGGGCCGGATGGTGGGGGTGATGGCGGCGGAGGCGTCGCACTGCCCGTCCGGCTGCCTGCACTGGGGACTGCGGCGTGGCGAGGTGTATCTGAACCCGTTGTCGCTGCTTCCCCCGTCACTGCTGCGGCGAGGGCCTTCCCGGCTGCTGCCGGTGTTCGGCGTGCCGCTCCCGGAAGGGAGCGGTGTGCCCTCTCAGCCCCGCGCGCCGAGTACGCCGCGCAGGACCATGGAGACCGCGGTGTCGGCGACGGTGCCCGGCTCCTCCGCCGCGCCCAGCTCGATCCTGCGCACCGCGGCGTCCACGGAGCCCTGCAGGAGCATGGCGGCCAGCCTCGGCTCGGCGTGGCCCAGGTCGGCCAGCGCCTCGACGATCATGGCGATCAGACCACCGTGCGCGGCGCGGATCTTCTCCCGCGCGCCCGCGTCCAGCTCGCTCGCCGAGATGGCGACGACGGCTCGGTGGCGACGGTCCCCCACCAGGTCGAGCTGCCGGCGCACATAGGCCTCGATCTTCGCCTCGGGCGTCCCGGCCCGCCCCATCGCGCTCTCGACCTCGGCGGCCCACACCGGGAAGTCGACGGCGCAGAGCTCCTCGACCACGGCCGCGCGGGACCGGAAGTACTCGTATACGGAGGACCTGGCGAGGCCGGTGCGCTCCGCGAGAGCGGGGAAGGTCAGCGCCTCCGTACCGCCCTCGGACAGCAGTGAGCGTGCGGCGTCCAGGAGGGCGCCGCGTTGCATGGTCCGGTGCTCGGCCACCGAGGCCGCTCGAATCCTGGGCACAGCCCCACTCTACGGCGGGACCGCCGGGACAGGGGGTTCGCGTCGGCTACCGGTCGGCCGGGAAGGCTCGGGATCAGCGTCCCGCGTCGGCCAGTTTCGCGCGGAGCTGGAGCACCGACTTGGTGTGGATCTGACTGACCCGGCTCTCGGTGACGCCGAGGACGTTGCCGATCTCCGCGAGGGTGAGACCTTCGTAGTAGTAGAGCGTGACCACCGTCTTCTCCCGTTCGGGGAGCGTGTTGATGGCGCGGGCGAGCAGCCGTCTGAGCTCCCGGTCCTCGGCGACCTCGACCGGGTTGTCGGCCGCGGTGTCCTCGAGGGTGTCCATCAGGCTCAGCCGGTCGCCGCCATCCCCTCCGACGTGCAGCAGCTCCTCCAGTGCCACGACGTTGGCGAGCGACAACTGGCTGAAAACGGCATGCAGTTCCTCGACGGCGATGCCCATCTCCGTTGCCACCTCCGTCTCCGAGGGGGTACGGCGGAGCTGGGCCTCCAGGGTGGCGTAGGCCCGCTCGACGTTGCGGGCCTTCTGCCGCACCGACCGGGGAATCCAGTCCAGCGCGCGGAGTTCGTCGATCATCGCGCCGCGGATCCTGGTGATCGCGTAGGTCTCGAACTTGATGGCCCGCTCGATGTCGAACTTCTCGATGGCGTCGATCAGTCCGAAGACCCCGGACGAGACGAAGTCCGCCTGCTCCACGTTGGACGGCAGCCCCACACTGACCCGGCCCGCGACGTACTTCACCAGGGGCGAGTAGTGCAGGATCAGCTGCTCGCGCAGCCTCTCGTCGCCGGTGGTCTTGTACGAACGCCACAACTCCTCGAGCGAGGAGGGGGCGGGAGGGCGCACAGTGCCACGCGCAGCGGGTGGTACTGCCGCGCGGTCAGACCCGGAGGTGTGCTGGGGCATGTGGTGCCTTGAGCCGTTCTGCCGTGAAGTGCTGGGGGACGTGTCTCTGGGGCGGATTCCTCGTGAGCGTAGCGTGACTGAAGTGTTGCGGTGCGCGCAGGACAAGGGAACCGTGCGGTACGAATCCGTTCATAATCACTCACCGTTGCCCGTCGTCCGACGGGCAACGGTGAAGGCGACCATCAGCGCTCACACCACTCCCGGAGGCATGGCCGGGGGCTGCCGAAGTCTTCGACAACACCATTTCACCCGAATGCTCCGGATCAAGTACCGCCTCGCCGCACGCCCCCTTCACGTGTCCGTCCCGGAGTCAACCGCCAGCCGTCGCCCTCGCGTTCGACGAACCCCAGTGAGTGCAGTTCGTACAACCGACCGAGGGCTTCATCCGCCGTCAGCCCTGTGCACCGGGCGACGTCACGGACCCGCGCGGCGCCCGCGCCGGGCAGCGCTTCGAGCACCTGCGCCGCCTGCTCGTCCAGCAGGTCGCGGGGCAGGACCGGCCCTCTCCTCGCCGGGGCGAGATCGCCGATCTCCCCCACCAGTTCGCAGATCTCGGCCGCGTCGGTGACCAGGACGCCCTCACCGCGCAGGAGTTCATGGACCCCCGCCGACAGGCCGCTGGTCACGGGCCCGGGAACTCCCATGGTGAAGCGGCCGAGCCGAATCGCGTTCCTCGCGGTGACCAGGGAGCCACTGCGGTATTCGGCCTCCACCACCACGGTGCCCCTGGTGAGCGCCGCGATCACCCGGTTCCTGAGGATGAACCTGGTGCGCGTCGGGTGGCCGGCGGGCGGCAGTTCGCCCATGACCATGCCCTGCTCGACGATGCGCCCGATCAGTTCGGCGTGCCCGCGGGGGTAGGCCACGTCGACCCCGCAGGCCAGCACCGCCATCGTCGCCCCGCCCGCGGACAGCGCACCGCGATGGGCGGCGCCGTCCACCCCGAACGCCCCGCCGGAGACGACCACCCACCCCCGCTCGGCCAGTCCCCCGGCCAGCGTGGCCGCCATGTGGGCGCCGTAGGGCGTGCAGGCCCTGGCCCCGACCAGGGCCACCGAACGCAGCGCCCAGAGGCGCATATCGGACCGCCCGCGCACCCAGAGCCCGATCGGTCTCGCGTCACCGAGGTCGTCGAGCTGGCTCGGCCACTCCCGGTCCCCCGGGCAGACGAAGCGCCCGCCGATCGCGGCCACGGCGTCGAGGTCCCGCTGAGGGTCGGCGCCCGACGCCCTCACCCGGAGCCCGGCGAGCCGGGCCTCCGTCATGCCCGGCAGGGTGCGGGCCGCTCCGTCCGTACCGCTCAGGCGGTCCAGGAGCTCGACGGGGCCGATCTCGCGGAGCCAGCGGCCACCACGCTCGTCGCCGGGCTCGAACACGCGTGTGAGCGCCGCGCGCGCCAGCCGCTCCTGCTCCCTTTCGCTCACCGGGATCATCGCTCGACCCCCGCCCTCAGGGGGACCCCGCGCTGGATGCCGGTACGCAGCTCGAGGGCGACCGCGATGTCGGAGGCGTCCGGGCGCTCGGCGGCCCTGAGATCCGCCACGGTCCACGCCACGCGCAGCACCCGGTCGAGTCCACGGGCCGTCAGGATTCCTCGCTCCATGTCGCGTTCGGCCGCCATGAGCGCGCCGGGAGCCGCCACCAGCCTCGTGCGCAGCTCGTGCCCCGGGACCTCGCTGTTCGTGGACCACGGGGTGCCGGCGAGCCGCTCGGCGGCCCGGTCCCGCGCCTCCCTCACCCGGTCGGCCACGACGGCGGAGGACTCCCCGCGACCGCCGCCCCCGATCAGGTCGGCCCGCCCCACCGGCTCGACCTCGACGCGCAGGTCGACCCGGTCCAGCAGCGGTCCCGAGAGCCTCGCCTGGTAGCGGCGGACCGCGGAGGGCGGGCATTCGCATCCCGCGCCGGCCAGGGTGTGCCTGCCGCACGGGCAGGGGTTCGCGGCCAGCACCATCAGGAAGCGGGCGGGCAGCCGGACCACCCCGGCCGCCCGTGCGACCACCACATGGCCGGACTCCAGGGGCTGGCGCAGGGCGTCGAGCGCCCGCCCGGAGAACTCCGGCGCCTCGTCCAGAAAGAGAATTCCACGGTGCGCCAGGGAAACCGCTCCTGGCCGCGGCATCCCGTTCCCCCCGCCGACGAGCGACTGCATGGTCGCCGAATGGTGAGGTGCGCAGTACGGCGCCCTGCTGATCAGAGGTTCACCGGGCGGGAGGATCCCCGCGACCGAGTGCACCGCTGTCACCTCGAGGGATTCCTGGCGCGACAACGGCGGCAGGATTCCCGTGAGCCGCTCGGCCAGCATGGTCTTCCCCGCGCCCGGGGGTCCGGAGAGCATCAGGTGATGGCCCCCCGCGGCAGCCACCTCCAGGGCCTGGCGAGCCCGGTCCTGTCCTGCCACATCCGCCAGGTCCGGCCGGTGCGCGGCGCCTCCGGACGTGGGCAGCGCCAGGCCCGTACCGAGGCCCGCTCCCGGCACCACGAGGCCCGCCGACATCGTGTCGGGGACTCCAGGACCGGCGGACGGCTCGTCAGGCACGGGCTCGTCCGAGAGGACGGCGATCAGCTGGCGGAGGCTGCGCACGCCGAGTACGGAGATCCCCGGTACCAGGGCGGCCTCCCCCGCGGTCTGCTCGGGGACGACCACTTGGCGATATCCCGCCTCCGCCGCCGCGAGCACCGCGGGCAGGATCCCGCGCACCGGACGCACCCGGCCGTCGAGACCGAGCTCGCCGATCATCACCACGTCGGCGACGGCCGCGGGATCGATCCGCTCCGCCGCGCCGAGCACCGCGCACGCCACGGCGAGGTCGAAGCCCGACCCGCTCTTCGGTACGGAGGCGGGCGACAGGCCCACCGTGAGCTTCTTCTGCGGCCACTCGGCCCCGGAGTTGACGACCGCGGCCCTGACCCTGTCCCTGCTCTCCACCAGGCTCTTGTCCGGCAGGCCGACCAGCGTGAAGGCCGCCACCCCTGGCTCCAGATCGGCCTGGACCTCCACCACCACGCCCTCGACACCGACCAGTGCCACCGAGCACGCCCGCGCGAACCCCATCAGGCCACGCCCCGCACATGCTCGGCGACGGGGGCGCCGCGCCCCGGAAGGGTCACCCCGACCAGGTCGATGCGGACGCCTCCCGGAGGCGGCCCTCCGTGCTCGCAGAGCCAGATCTCGGCGAGTCTGCGCAGCCGGTCCGCCTTGGCCGGCGTGACGGCTGCCATCGGATGCTCGAACGAGCCGCCCCTGCGGGTCTTCACCTCGCAGACCACCACCGCGTCGCCGTCCCTGGCGACGATGTCGATCTCTCCGGCGCGACACCGCCAGTTGCGCTCCAGGACCGTCATGCCGGCGTCGGCCAGCAGCCGCGCCGCCAGATCCTCGCCGTACCGCCCGAGTGCCCCCCGTGCGTTCATATCGGCACCACCTCCGGCACCGACTGTGACGCGGAGTGACCGATCTGTTGGATCTTGGTGGAAAACGGGCCGGATGTGAATATCCCGGCCACTCGGACGAGTGAACCGGGACATCGGACGCAAGGCCCGGGATCAGCCCCGGGATCGGCCCGGGATCAGCCGCCCGGGAGTTCGAGATCGCTCTTGTTGAGCTCCTCGATATTCACGTCCTTGAACGTGAGCACCCGGACCTGCTTGACGAACCGGGCGGGCCGGTACATGTCCCAGACCCACGCATCCGCCATGGAAACCTCGAAGAACACCTCACCCTGGACCGAGTGCACCTGCATCTCGTAGTCGTTGGTGAGGTAGAACCGCCGTTCGGTCTCGATCACGTATTTGAACAGACCGACGACATCGCGGTACTCCCGGTAGAGCTTCAGCTCCATCTCGGTCTCGTACTTCTCGAGGTCCTCGGCACTCATGGCAGTTCCCCTTCAGCCGTGCGTCCCCCTATTGTGCGTCAGCCCCACGCGACCCTGGCCGATTAGACGATTTCGGGGTCGAGAACCAGCGGAACACTCGGGGGACCCTCGTCGAGCAACGTGCGCAGCAGCCCGGCGAGCCTGGTCGGGTACACCGTCTCACGCGTGGCGAGAAGTTCGGTGGAGGTCCACCACCTCAGACCGGCGACGCTGCGCAGCTCCAGTTCGGTGAGGCCCCGCTGGTCGGTGTCCGTACATGTGGTCCGGGCGAGGAAGTACCACTCGTCCTGGTCCCAGCGGCGCCCGTCGAACGGGAAGGAGCACTTACGGGTCCAGAGCAGCGGACCGAGGGTCACATCGGTGATCCCGGTCTCCTCGGAGAGCTCGCGCAGTGCGGCCTCCTCCCTGGTCTCGTCGCCCTCCAGGCCACCGCCCGGGGTGAACCACCAGGTCTCGTCCGGGTTCGCGGGCTCGTAACCGTGCAGCAGCAGGATCCGGTCCTCCGGGTCCAGGAGGACCACACGGGCGACCCTGCGCGGCTCAGTGAGCACCGGCGGACACCTTCGTCCGGCCGGTGCGCCGCGCGGAGCGGGCCGCGAGGGGCCCGTAGGCCGCGCCTCCGAGGATGAGTACCGCACCGGCCACGAGAGCGCCGAACTGGAGCGGCAGCGGGCCTTCCGAGGACACCCCGCCCGGCAGGGAGGCGAAGGCGTCCGGCCTGCCGATCATGCCGCCGAAGGGCCACACGACCGCGTCGACCCGTGCCTCGACCGCGCCGCGCGGCACCGAACCGTGCCCGGGGTCCTCCAGGTGGACGCGGGAGTCCATGGAGGTGCTGCGCTGATCGCCCAGCAGGAAGAGCTGGCCCTCGGGCACCTCGGCGGTGAAGTTCTGGGGCGAGGCGGAGGAGCCGGTGGCGAACGACGAGGCGCCCGCCGCCCGCAGATACGGTTCGTCGACGGGCTTGCCGTTCACGGTGAGCCGTCCGTCCTTGTCGCAGCAGGCCACCTTGTCGCCGCCCACGCCCACGACCCGCTTCACCATGGGCACGTCGCCCCAGGCCGAGTCGGTGAAGACGACCACGTCTCCGCGCCGCACCTCGTCGCCCGCTATCCGCTCCGCCAGGATCCGGTCGCCGGCGTTCACCGTCGGAGTCATCGAGTCGGTGGGCACGGTGTACGGCTTGTACACCACCGCGCCCCAGGCGAACGCTCCCAGGAAGAGCACACAGCCGACGGCCACGGCCAGGTTCGACAAGATGCTGCCGAGCCGGCCGCGGCCGTCATGACGTTCTGATCCACTCATCCCAGCGCTCCCCCATCGGAGATCGACAATCGCTGATCCGAGTCGGCACCCTACCCGGCGGTACGCCCGCGGGTCAGCCTGCGGCGACGCCAGAACACGAGGGGCAGCGCTCCGGCTACACCGAGTGCTCCGGGCACGGCGGCAGCGGCGGCCGCGTTCAGTCCGGGCTGGTCGAACGTCTTCGGGACGGGCAGGGTCGCCCAGCGGTTGACCGGCCACGCGATAACGACCGCACGCCCGACGACCTCGTCCGTGGACACCGTGCCCTGGCCGGGCAGCTCCTGGTGGTAGCGGGAGTCCAGCGAGTTCTGCCGGTGGTCGCCCATCACCCAGATGCGGCCTTCGGGCACGTGGATCGGCCCGAACGGCTCGTCGTCACAGGCGCTGTTCCCCTCGAAGATGAAGGACTTGTCGTCCAGCGCCTTGCCGTTGACCGTGACCGGTCCGTTCTTCTTGCACTGGACGGTGTCGCCGCCGACGGCGATGACCCGCTTGATCAGGTCCTTCTCCTCGGCGGACGGCATCAGCCCGATGAAGCTGAGGAACTTCTGCACCGCGTTGGGCTCGGGTGTCGCCGTGTCCTCGAGCCAGCCGCCCGGGTCGTGGAAGACGACGACCTCACCGCGCTCCGGTTCGGAGCCGAACCACGGGGTCAGCTTGTCGACCAGCACCCGGTCGCCCCGCTGCAGGGTGTTCTGCATGGAGTCCGAGGGAATCGAGAACGCCTGCACCAGGAAGGTCTTGATCAGTAGCGCGAGGATGAGCGCGATACCGATGAGGAGCGGCAGCTCCTTCCAGAACGATCGCGGCTTCTTGGCCGCGGTACTGCCACCGCCCGGGGACTCGCCGTCACTCTCCGCCTCCACCGGGACCCCGTCGCTCGAAGGCCGGTCCTCGGGTTCGTCGTGTCCGGATCGTGCGCCGACCGCCAAATCCCCCACATCCACTCCTCACTCCGTGCCACCGCCCACGCCCGATTCGGCGCAGGCCCACCACTCCCATAACGAGCGGGAGTTCCGCAGGGGTCGGGAGCAGGACCATTCCGTTGTGATCCTGGTAGGACACACTATTCGACCCGGCCGCCGCACCGGCCGGTGCGGAGCTCCCGCCGGGGACCGAGGCATAGGTCTCCGGTTCCTCCAGCCTGCGCCAGTGGCCCAGGGGCCAGGCGATCACCACGGCACGCCCGACGACCTCGTCCTGCGACACCGTGCCCTTTCCCGGTTTGTCGAGGTGGAAGCGCGAGTCCGCGGAATTCGACCGGTGGTCCCCCATGACGAAGATGCGGCCCTGGGGAACCTTTACCTCGAATTTGAGAGTGGATGGCACATCGCCGGGGTTCAGATAGGGCTCGTCGATCGCCGTGCCGTTGACCGTGATCCTGCCGTCCGTGCCGCAGCACTTCACGGTGTCGCCGCCGACGGCGATCACACGCTTGATCAGATCCTGCTCGTCCGCCGAGGGGAGCAGACCGATGAAGGTCAGGAGCTGCTTGGCCTGTCTGACGCCCGCGGGCGAGTCGTCGGTGCCGGCGTTCTCCTGCTGCAGCCAGCCGCCCGGGTCCTTGAACACGACGACGTCGCCACGCCGTGGTTCGGAGCCGAACCAGGGGGTCAGTTTGTCCACCAGCACCCGGTCACCGATCCGGATGGTCTGCTCCATGGATCCGGAGGGGATGACGAAGGCCTGCACCAGGAAGGTCTTGAGCACCAGGGCGATCCCCACCGCGACCAGGACGAGCAGGGGTATCTCCTTGACGGCGGACCGGCGTCTGCGGCGCTTGACCTTGCGGGCCAGCTTCCTGCGCTCCGCCCGCGTGGGCAGGGAACGTCCCGAGGCCGGCCTCGAACCGGTGGGCAGCGGGGGCCGCGCGTCCGGGGTGCCCCGCTTGCGGCCCCGATTACCCATGATCCGCGTCCGGCGGCCGTATCCCGGTGAAGGCGTCCGTGCCCTCCAGGGAGCCGATCCTCCCGAGCGGCCAGCCGAGCCAGTCGACCCGTCCGATCACCTGCTCGACGGGCACCATGCCGCCTCCCGGCTGCCCCAGGTGGTCCCGTGAGTCACGTGAGTTGCTGCGGTGGTCACCCATGACCCAGAGCTTGCCGGCGGGCACCACGATGTCGAAGGCGACGTCGGACGGACGATCGCCCGGATGTACGTACTCCTCGGTCACCGGAGTCCCGTTCACCTCGAGCCTCCTCCGGTCGTCGCAGCAGACCACCCGGTCGCCCCCCACGCCCACCACCCGCTTCACGAAGTCCGAGCCGGCGGGTTCCGCCAGTCCGAGGGAGGCCGCCGCCGCGCGCAGCAGTTCCCCGACCGCGTTCCCCTCCTGCCCCGTCTCCTGCACGAAGGAACCGGTGCCGTCGAAGACGACGACGTCGCCGCGGGCCGGCTCGGAGCCGAAACGGTACGCCAGCTTGTTGACCAGGACCCGGTCCCCGATCCGCAGCGTGGGCTGCATGGAACCGCTCGGGACCAGGAAGGGCTGGAGCACGAAGGCGCTGAAGAGCAGAAGGGCCACGGTGCAGGCCATGCCCAGGAAGATCGTGCGCCCCCAGGACATCGTGGCGGCCCGCTCCCCCTGGACATGCGTGGAGCGCGACCCCTCCTCCACCCCTGTGCCGGGGCCGGAGGAGCGATCGCGCTCCAGGTGCTGTGCTTCGGTGTCCATCGGGGCCGAATCCTATCGGGCCCCGATGTGAACGCCGTAAAGGCGATCAGCGGTCGCGCTTCTCCTTGATCTTCGCGGCCTTGCCACGGAGCTCACGGAGGAAGTACAGCTTGGCGCGACGGACGTCACCGCGGGTGACGAGCTCGATCTTCTCGAAGATCGGGCTGTGCACCGGGAAGGTGCGCTCCACGCCGACGCTGAAGGAGACCTTGCGGACCGTGAAGGTCTCGCTGACGCCGGAGCCCTGGCGGCGGATGACGATGCCCTTGAACTGCTGGATACGGGAGCGGTTGCCCTCGATCACGCGCACGTGGACGTTGACGGTGTCACCGGGGCGGAAGGCCGGGAGGTCGGTACGGAGCGAGGCGGCGTTGACGCCATCGAGCAGGGAAGTCATGTGATCTGCTTTCTTCGCCGATGCCACAGGTCATCGACGGGAGAGTGTGAGGTTCGGACGCTGATCACATCGGGCGGGCGTCTTTCCCCCTGTGGCAGGGGCGCACGCCGGACGTACAGCGGGCCTATTCTTCCACGGCCTCCGGCCTGCGCCAAAATCGCCCGTCGGGGGCGGGCGACCAGCCGAGGATGGAGAGCATCTCGCGGTCCTTCTTGTCGAACCCGGAGGCCTCGCACCGCTCGATCAGATCGGGCCGGTGGAGCGCGGTACGGCGGAAGGCCTCGTCCCGTCGCCAGCGCGCGATGCGGCCGTGGTGGCCGCTGAGCAGCACGTCGGGGATGCCCCGCCCGCGCCATTCCGGGGGCTTGGTGTAGACGGGGCCTTCGAGCAGGTCGGCCATCGCCCCGGGGGCGAAGGAGTCGTCGCGGTGGGACTCGGCGTTGCCGAGCACACCGGGCAGCAGCCGGGCCACGGCCTCCGTGATCACCAGCACGGCGGCCTCGCCGCCGGCCAGCACGTAGTCCCCGATGGACACCTCGACCACGGGCATCCGCGTCGCGTACTCCTCGGTCACCCGGCGGTCGATGCCCTCGTAGCGGGCCGGGGTGAAGACGAGCCACGGCTGTCGCGACAGCTCGACGGCGAGCTTCTGGGTGAAGGGCCTGCCGCTGGGCGTGGGCACGACGAGGACCGGGGAGTGCGCCCCGGCCTCGTACCCGTCGGCCAGCGCCTCGTCCAGTGCCTCACCCCAGGGCTCGGTCTTCATGACCATGCCGGGGCCACCGCCGTAGGGGGTGTCGTCCACCGTGTTGTGACGGTCGTACGTCCAGTCCCTGAGGTCGTGGACGCGGACGTCGAGACGGCCGGCGGCGCGCGCCTTGCCGACCAGGGAGACGTTCAGGGGGTCGAGGTACTCCGGGAAGATCGTGACGACGTCGAGCCGCATCACACGCCCTCCTTGCCGTCGCCGTCCCCGGACTCGTCGTCCCCGTCACGTGTGGAGGCGATGACCGCCTCGCTCTCGTCGATCAGGCCCGGCGGCGGGGTGATGACGGCACGCTGCTCCTCCAGATCGATCTCGGTGACGATCTCCTCGACGAACGGGATCATCACCTCGCTGCCGTCCGGCCGTTCCACGATGAAGAGGTCCTGGGACGGCAGATGGGAGATCTCGGTGATCCGGCCGATCTCCGTGCCGTCGGCGAGGACGACGTCGAGATCGATCAGCTGGTGGTCGTAGAACTCCTCGGGGTCGTCCGGCAGTTCCGCCGGGTCGACCTCGGCGATCAGCAGCGTGTTGCGGAGTGCCTCGGCGGCCGTACGGTCGCGGACGCCCTCGAAGCGCAGGAGCAGCCTGCCGCTGTGCACCCGCCCCGTCTCGATGGTCAGCGGACCGGCGTGGGCGGGCTCGGTGATCAGCACGGCCCCGGGCCCGAGCCTGAGTTCGGGCTCGTCGGTGCGCACCTCGACGGTGACCTCGCCCTTGATGCCGTGGGCGCGGCCGATCCGCGCAACTACCAACTGCACGCTTCTTCTCCCGGTGTTCTCTGCTTGAGGAGGCGGTGGTGTACGGACGACAAAGGCCGGGGACGGCTCGAAAGCCCTCCCCGGCCCCTGCCGGTGTTCAACTCTTCAGCGAACCTGGTCCACATCGACGAGGTCGACACGGATCCCACGGCCGCCGATGGCACCCACGACGGTACGCAGGGCGCGCGCGGTGCGGCCGTTACGGCCGATCACCTTGCCGAGGTCTTCGGGGTGGACCCGGACCTCGAGAACGCGTCCACGGCGCAGGTCACGCGAGGCGACCTGCACATCGTCGGGGTTGTCGACGATGCCCTTCACGAGGTGCTCAAGAGCCTCCTCGAGCATGCTCAGGCCTCGGTCGACTCGGTGGACTCGGCAGCGTCAGCAGCCTCGTCCGCCTTCTTGTCCGACTTCTTGGCCTTCTGGGTGATGGCCTCACCCTTGGCCTCGTCACCGTCCGCGGACAGTGCCTCGAACAGGGCGCGCTTGTCAGCCTTCGGCTCGGGCTGCAGCAGCGGCGCCGGGGCCGGGAGGCCCTTGTGGGCCTGCCAGTCACCGGTGAGCTTCAGGATCGCGAGGACCGGCTCGGTCGGCTGGGCGCCGACGGACAGCCAGTACTGCGCACGCTCCGAGTTGACCTCGATGCGCGACGGGTTCTGCACCGGGTGGTACAGGCCGATCTCCTCAATGGCCCGGCCGTCACGGCGGGTACGGGAGTCGGCGACGACGATGCGGTAGTGAGGCGAACGGATCTTGCCCAGACGCTTCAGCTTGATCTTGACTGCCACGGAAGTGGTGTCTCCTGGTCTCTGACGTGGTTGGGCACAAAAGATGCCACGTGGGGTTGCGGTACTCGGGTGCCCGATGGACGCGTCAGCCGGAGGAGAGAGGGGTCCTGTGCGACTGTCGAGTACAGCTGACCATTGTGCCACATCGCGCGGGGTCACCCCACCGCGACCGCCCCTTCCGGGATCCGGAACGGCTTTCCGCACCCTCCGCAGACGATCGGCGCCTGCGCGAGGACGGACGGTACGACGCGGACGTTGCGTCCGCAGTCGCAGACGGCCTTGACGCGCACCCCTCCCCCGGACGAGCCGTGCCGGGCGGCGGGACCGCGGAACGAGCGCTTGGTGTCCGCCGCGGTGGCCACGGTGTGGGCCTTGAGCGCGCGCTGGAGCCGCTCCGTGGTCGGGCGGTATCTGCGCTTGGCCTCGGGGTTCAGCGTCACCAGCGAGAAGCCGCTGCTCGGGTGCGGCTCGTCGGCGTGGTCGAGGCCGAGCTCCTCGGCGATCGCGAGGAAGCGCCGGTTGTGGTACCGGCCGGCGCGGGAGGTGTCCCGGACACCTCTCGCGGCGGCGATGCCGTGGACTGCCTCGTGGAGCAGTCGTTCGAAGGAGAGCTCGGCGCCACAGGCGGACGACGACTCTCCGATCAGGGACTCTGGGGCGGCAAGATCGGGCAGCTCGGGGTGGTACCGCTGAATGTCGGCCCACGCCTGCGCCAGCTCTGCGGCAAGTACAGGTGGTGTCGTGCTCACGTCGTGACAACGAGCCTGAGTGCTCCGGTGTTCCTATTCCGGGGCATCCCAAATAATTTGCACGTACCAGTCAGTCGTCCTTGATGCGTCCGGACGAGGGCGGGTGCGCCGATCAGCGGAGAAGCCTCACAGCTGACACCAAGGTGGTACGTAGTCACGCGTACGCACCACCGTCGACGCGCGCCCGAGCGGCGACCTTACCCGGCACGGAGCGGCCCTCGCTCACCGGCCGCGGCCGGTGACCGGAGCTCTCGACGTGCTGCGCCCCGCCTGTCGGGTAAGACTGTGAGGAAGCGAGCGGCAGGCGTGCTGTTTCCGGCGCCCGCACCCGCGGCGCGACCCCCGGGGGCGCACGACCGGAGCACGCGAGCACTGCCATCCCACCCCGTCCGACCCCTGGACGGGACCGCCGATGCGGAGTTCTCTGACATACGGGGGCTGTGGGCGCACACACACAGCACATAGACATGGGGGACCTCACTCGGGCACGACCGACCTCACGGCGGATTGGGGCGCATTCCATGACACCTACGCTCGTCCGGCACCACAGGTACGCGGATTCGTCCGCCCCGGCGGACGCCGGTACCCGCGCCCGTGACTGGGCCGAGATCCAGGAGCGCATGCTCGCGCCGCTGTACGAGGCGGTGTACGAGCGGCTCGAAGTAGGGACCGGTACGCGGATGCTCTCCCTGGGCTGCGGTTCCGGGCTCGCGCTGCTGGTCGCGGCCTCGCGAGGGGCGCGCGTCACCGGCGTCGACAGTGACCGCGAACGGCTCGCGCTGGCCCGTGAGCGGCTCGTCTCCGGTCCCGGGCACGACGCGGACCAGGGCCGCGCACACCGGCCGGCCCGCCTCCTCGACCGGGTCCCGACGGCGGTCCCGGACGGTGAGGCGCCGTACAACCTGCTGACCGCCTTCCAGCCGATCGGGTGCGCGGACGGCGACTCCGAGGGGCTCGCGCCCGCGCTGGCGGCCGCCGTACCGCTGGCCGTGAGGGGGGCGACCGTGGTGCTGGCCGGCTGGGGTCCGCCCGAGCGGTGCGCCACGGCGCCCGTGCTGCGGGTGGCGGCCAGGCTGACCGAGTCCGCGCGCGTCCCGCGTTCCGGGGCCGGCTGGCGGCCGGCGCTGCGGGACGACCTCGAGGAGGTCGCCGCACGGGCCGGGCTCAAGCCGGACGGTTCGGGCCGGGTCTCCTGCCCCTTCGGTTACGCGGACGTGGACAGCGCTGTGCGGGGCCTGCTGTCGACCGGCCTGTTCGACACGGCGATACGGGCGACGGACCGCACCCAGGTGGAGAAGGAGGTCGCGGAGGCTCTGCATCCGCATCTGCGGCCCGACGGGACGGTGTGGATGCCGAACGTCTTCCGCTATCTGGTCTGCGTGACCTGACGGAAACGGGAAGAGGCGCCCCGCTCGGCGGGGCGCCTCTCGCGTCCGTGGGTCCGGGCGCCGTCAGCCCATGAACTTCTTGAACTCGTCCGGCAGCTCGAAGTTCTTGTCGTCCTGGGCCGGCAGGCCGAGGGCACCGCCCTGCGCGGCCTGCTCGCGGCGGGCGGCCGCGGCCTGCTCCTCGGCCTTGCGCTTCATGGGGTTGCCGCTCTTGCGCTTGCCCTTGGCCTGCTTGACCTGCTTCTTCTGGCGTCCGGGGCCACCACCCATGCCGGGCATCCCGGGCATGCCCGGCATACCGCCGCCCTGGGCCATCTTCGACATCATCTTGCGGGCCTCGAAGAACCGCTCGACGAGGTTCTTCACCGCGGAGACCTCGACACCGGAACCCTTGGCGATACGGGCCCGGCGCGAGCCGTTGATGATCGTCGGCTCGGCGCGCTCCTTGGGCGTCATCGACTTGATGATCGCGGCCGTGCGGTCGACGTCGCGCTCGTCGATGTTGTTGATCTGGTCCTTGATCTGCCCCATGCCGGGCAGCATCCCGAGCAGCTTGGAGATGGAGCCCATCTTCCGGACCTGCTCCATCTGCGCCAGGAAGTCGTCGAGCGTGAAGTCCTTGCCCTTGCTCGACGCCAGCTTGGAGGCCATCTTGGCGGCCTCTTCCTGGCTGAAGGTCTTCTCCGCCTGCTCGATCAGGGTGAGCAGGTCACCCATGTCGAGGATGCGGGAGGCCATGCGGTCGGGGTGGAAGGCGTCGAAGTCCTCGAGCTTCTCACCGTTCGACGCGAACATGATCTGCTTGCCCGTGACATGGGCGATCGACAGGGCGGCACCACCGCGGGCGTCGCCGTCGAGCTTGGAGAGCACCACGCCGTCGAAGCCGACGCCGTCGCGGAAGGCCTCCGCGGTGTTGACGGCGTCCTGACCGATCATGGCGTCGACGACGAAGAGGATCTCGTCGGGGCTGACGGCGTCGCGGATGTCAGCGGCCTGCCGCATCAGTTCCTCGTCGATGCCGAGACGTCCGGCGGTGTCGACGATGACGATGTCGTGGACCTTGGCCTTGGCGAACTCGATGGAGTCCTTGGCCACCTGCACCGGGTCACCCACGCCGTTGCCGGGCTCGGGCGCGTAGACCGCGACACCCGCGCGGTCCGCGACGACGCTCAGCTGGTTGACGGCGTTGGGGCGCTGGAGGTCGCAGGCGACGAGCAGCGGCGAGTGGCCCTGGCTCTTGAGCCAGAGACCGAGCTTTCCGGCGAGGGTGGTCTTACCGGCACCCTGGAGACCGGCCAGCATGATCACGGTGGGCGCCGTCTTGGCGAACCGCAGCCGCCGGGTCTCGCCGCCGAGGATGGAGACGAGCTCCTCGTTGACGATCTTGACGACCTGCTGGGCGGGGTTCAGCGCCTGGGAGACCTCGACGCCGCGCGCCCGCTCCTTGATGTTGGCGATGAACGCGCGGACGACGGGGAGGGCGACATCGGCCTCGAGCAGGGCGATTCGGATCTCACGAGCCGTGGCGTCGATGTCCGCCTCGGACAAGCGGCCCTTGCCCCTGAGGTTTTTGAAAGTCGCGCTAAGGCGGTCGGAGAGAGTATCGAACACGGCGCTCGTCGGTCCTCAGGGTCGGGGGTGTGGGCAGGTCAGTCGTCCTCCAGGGTATCCGGACCCCGGAGAACGCAAAGCCCTCGGCCGTTTCTCGTGACGAACCGGCGCCGGGCAGGTGGTCAGCCCAGCTCCTTCTCGACCTCCCTGGCCACCTCCGCGGCTTGTTCCGGGGAGAGGGGACGGCCGTCGGTGTCCGTGACGTAGAAGGCGTCCACGGCGTTGGCCCCCAGGGTCGAGACGTGCGCGCTGCGCACCCGGACGGCGCACTGCTCCAGCGCCCGCCCGATCCGGTGCAGGAGACCCGGGGCGTCCTGTGCACGGACCTCGATCACCGTGGCCAGGCGCGAGCCGGCGGCGGCGACGGTCACCCTGGGCGGAGGGGCCTTCATCCCGCGCCGCCTCGGATAGGCGGCCTCGCGTTCGGCGAGCCTGGCCCGGATGTCCAGGGTCCCGTCCAGTGCGCGTACGAGGTCGGCGCGGAGCCTGACGGCCTGGGGAAGCGCACCGTACTCGGCAGCGACCCGCCAGCTGAGGATCAGCAGACCGGCCGTCTCGCCGAGCTCCGTGGGCAGCTCGACGGCGCGCAGGTCGGCGGCCCGCACGGTGAGGCGGTGCAGCGCGAGGACTCCCGCCGCGGCGGGCAGGACCCCGGGGCGGTCGGGCAGCGCGATGAGGAGTTCGACGCCGACGGGTTCCGGTTCGCCGTCCTCCGGGGCGGGCCCGGACCGGGTGTGCAGGGACAGTACGGGCTCGCCGGTGCGCAGGGCCTCGACGGCGAGGCGCTCCTGCTCGGCGCTGGGCGCGATCGGTTCGGGCTCCGGCGGTTCCTCGCCGGCCAGGAGCGCGGCGACCCGCTTGACCAGGTCGGCGACGAGGGACGCCCGCCAGGAACTCCACGCCGCGGGGCCGGTCGCCAGCGCGTCCGCCTCGGTGAGGGCGTGCAGGAGTTCCAGGGTGGAGGCACTTCCCACGGCCGTGGCGACGGAGCGGACGGTGGCGGGGTCGTCGAGGTCGCGCCGGGTGGCGGTGTCGATGAGCAGCAGGTGGTGGCGTACGAGGGTGGCGACGACGCCGACGTCCTGTTTGTCGAAGCCGATACGGGTGGCCATGTCGCGGGCGATGACCTCGCCGGCCACCGAGTGGTCCCCGGGCCAGCCCTTGCCGATGTCGTGGAGCAGCGCGGCGATCAGCAGGAGGTCGGGGCGGCCGACCCGGCGGGTGAGGTGGGAGGCACGGACGGCCGTCTCGACGAGGTGCCGGTCGACGGTCCAGGTGTGGACGGGGTTGCGCTGGGGCCGGCAGTGGACGCGTTCCCAGTCGGGGAGCAGGCGGGTGATGATCCCTTCCGCCTCCAGGGCCTCCCAGACGGCGACGGTCGGCTCACCCGCGCCGAGCAGGGTGACGAGTTCCTCGCGGGCCTGGGGCGGCCACGGCACGGGCAGCGGCTGGGCGGACGTTCCCAGGTGCCGGGCGAGGTGACGCGAGAGCGGGAGCCCGGCCTCGGCCGCGGCGGCGGCGGCCCGCAGGGTGAGCAGGGGGTCGCGTTCGGGGCGGGCGGTACGTGCGAGCACGACCTCGCCGTCGGCCTCGACGACGCCCTCGGCGAGCGGGGTGCGTTCCGGCGCGGCCTTGGCGCCGCCGCCGAGGAGCGCCCGCAGCTTCGGCCGCGCGGAGCGTGCCCGGAGCACCCGGCCGACCTCGCGCCAGGTGACGTCGGTGGCGTACGAGACGGTCCTGGCGGCTTCGTACACCTGGCGCAGAAGGGCGTCGGCGTCCAGGAGGCCGAGCGCTCCGGCGACCTGGTCCTGCTCCTGGAGCGCAAGGCGGTCGGTGGCCCGGCCGGTGGTGAGATGCAGTGCGTCGCGGGCGTCGAGGAGCGTACGGCGCGCCTCGACGAGCCCTTCCCTGGGCGCGTCCGCCACCCAGGACGCGGCGACGGCGCGCAGCGCGGTCGCGTCGCGGAGGCCGCCGCGGGCCTCCTTGAGGTCGGGTTCCAGGAGGAACTGGAGCTCGCCCACGCGCTCACCCCGCTCCCGGCAGAGCTCGTCGAGGGCCGGGAGCCGTTTGGGGGCCTGGTTGCGCCAGTCGGCGAGGATCGCGGTCCGCAGTCCGGCGACGAGTCCGATGTCCCCGGCGACGGGGCGCGCGTCGAGCAGGCCGAGGTGCACCTTGAGGTCCTCCCCCGCCGTGCTCCGTGCCTCCGCCGGGGTGCGGACGGAGTGGTCGAGGGCCAGGCCCAGGTCCCAGACCGGGTACCAGATCGCGTCGGCCAGGGCCGCGACCGCCGCCGCGTCGGCGCTGCCGTCGTGCAGGAGCAGCAGGTCCAGGTCGCTGCGCGGGGAGAGCTCGCCGCGGCCGTACCCGCCGACGGCGACGAGGGCCGCGCCGCGGACGCCGGACCGCTCGGCGGCCGCGGTGAACAGCCCGGTGAGCCACTCGTCGGTGAGCCGGGCGAGGGCCGCACGGCGCGGCGGCCCGGACCGCGCCTCCTCCTGGAGGAGGCGCAGCCGGGCCGCCGCGTAGCCGCTGGGTCCCGAGTCCTCTGCTTCGGTGGTCACTTCGGTGCTCGTCACCCAGTTGCCTTTCCGTTAACGGGAACCGTCGGTCAGAGTGCGTCCGGGCCGCGTTCGCCGGTCCGCACGCGGATCGCGGTGTCGACCGGGACGCTCCAGACCTTGCCGTCACCGATCTTGCCCGTCCGCGCGGCCTTGACCACGACGTCGATGAGCTGTTCGGCGTCCTCGTCCTCGACGAGTACCTCGATGCGGATCTTGGGGACCAGGTCGACGGTGTACTCGGCACCACGGTAGACCTCGGTGTGACCGCGCTGACGCCCGTAGCCGCTGGCCTCGGTGACCGTGAGGCCCTGGACGCCGAAGGCCTGGAGGGCCTCCTTGATCTCGTCCAGCCGGTGCGGCTTCACGACTGCCGTGATGAGCTTCATGCGTCCACCTTCTTGTTCGTCGGGGCTGCCGGGTTGCCGGGCGCGGGCTGGGCGGTACGGGCGACGGTGCCGCCACCGGTCCCGCTGAAGTCGTAGGCGGTCTCCGCGTGCTCGACCTGGTCGATGCCGGAGATCTCCTCGTCCTCGCTGACCCGCATCCCGATCGTCTTGTCGAGAACGAAGGCGAGGACCGCCGAGACGACCAGGGAATAGGCGAGGACGGCGAAGACACCGACGGCCTGCTTGCCGAGCTGGTCCAGTCCGCCGCCGTAGAAGAGGCCCTTGGCGTCGGACTGCACGCCACCGGTGGCGAAGAAGCCGATCAGCAGGGAGCCGAGGACACCGCCGACGAGGTGGACGCCGACGACGTCGAGGGAGTCGTCGTAGCCGAACTTGTACTTCAGGCCGACGGCCATGGCGCACAGCACACCGGCGATGACACCGATCGCGATGGCGCCGAGCGGGCTGACCGCTCCGCCGGCCGGGGTGATGGCGACGAGACCGGCGACGGCGCCGGACGCGGCACCGAGGGTGGTGAAGGAGCCGTGGCGGATCTTCTCGTAGGCGAGCCAGCCGAGGACGGCCGCACCGGTCGCGACCTGCGTGTTGACGAACATGACGGCACCGACACCGTCGTCGTTGCCGAGCCACGAGCCGGCGTTGAAGCCGAACCAGCCGAACCAGAGGAGCGCCGCGCCGAGCATGACGAGCGGCAGGCTGTGCGGCCGCATCGGGTCCTTCTTGAAGCCGACGCGCTTGCCGATGACGAGGATCACGCCGAGGGCGGCGGCACCCGCGTTGATGTGGACCGCCGTACCGCCGGCGAAGTCGATGACACCGAGCTCGAAGAGCCAGCCGCCCGCGCCCCAGACCCAGTGGGCGACCGGGAAGTAGACGACGGTGACCCAGAGGGTGATGAACAGGGCCCAGGAGGTGAACTTGACCCGGTCGGCGAGGGCGCCGCTGATGAGGGCCGGGGTGAGGATGGCGAACATCAGCTGGAAGACGGCGAAGACGTAGACCGGGATGGTGTAGCCGTCCCAGAGCTCGGTGACGCCGATGCCGCTGAGCCCGACGAAGTCCGAGCTCCAGCCGATGACGGAACCGACGTCGGTGCCGAAGGCGAGGCTGAATCCGTAGAGCACCCACAGGATCGTGACGATCCCGAGGCTGATGAAGCTCATCATCAGCATGTTGAGAGTGCTCTTGACGCGGACCATGCCTCCGTAGAAGAAGGCCAGACCCGGGGTCATGAGCATCACCAGCGCGGTGCAGATGAGCATGAACCCTGTGTTGGCGGCAGACAGCTCCGGGGCGTCTGCGGCAAGCGTCGTGATGCCTGGGGGCATCGGCGTCTCCTCGTCGTCGGTGCGGCCACGTGCGGGGGTGCGGGACCACGGTGAAAAGGTGCGGGCCGGTTATGCGCCATGAGATTCGCGCAGCGCGGTTTCCACGAATGCCGCACGATGTTTCACCGCAGTGACGAAGGCACGCCGTGTGTTACGTCCGAATGAATCAGGAGTGTCGGAGCCGGTCCCCTGCCTACCATGCTGCCTGCGCCGCATACGGCGCGGTCGGCGCGCCCGAGAACGTGAACCGGCCACGACGGCGACCCGCTGACCTGGCGATGGGGGAGCCGAGTCGGGTTTGACGGGGCGGCCGTCGTGGCCGGTGGCGCGATTGCCTTCAGACCGCTTCGGCGGTCTCCGGCAGCTGCTCGGTGAGCAGTTCGGTGAGGCGGGCGACCTCGGAGATGTCGCCGAAGTCCCTGGCAGCGGTGTCGACGGTCTTGCGGAGGCGGGTGTTGACGCGCTCCGACTTGACTTTCTTCGCGATCTTCAGCGCCTGGGTGGCCAGGACCGTCGACTGCTCCGGCTCCCGCTTGAGCAGGTGCACGGTGGCCATGCCGATCAGGTTGAGCGCGTAGGACCTCTGGTGCTCGTCGTCGTCGCCGAACAGCTCCACCGCGCGGGCCATCACGGGCTCGGCGAGGGAGGCGTACGTGGGGCTGCGCCCGGCAACATAGGCGAGGTCACGGTAGGAATGGGCGTTCTCGCCGTGGAGTTCGGCGTCCGAGAAGAAGCGGATCCAGTCGGGCTCGGGCTCGTCGTCGAGGACGGCGTCGGCGAAGGTGTCCTCGGCCATCCGGACGGCCCGCTTGCACTTGCTCGGCTGTCCCATGTTGGCGTACGCGCGCGCCTCCATCGCATACAGCATGGCCTGGGTCCGTGCGGTGGCGCAGTCCCGGCTTCCGTACTGGGCGAGATGGATGAGTTCGAGCGCGTCGTCGGGCCGGCCGAGGTGGATCATCTGACGGCTCATGCTGGAGAGGATGTACGAGCCGAGCGGCTTGTCCCCGGCCTCCTTGGAGGCGTGCAGGGCGAGCACGAAGTACTTCTGGGCGGTGGGCTGGAGGCCCACGTCGTAGCTCATCCAGCCCGCGAGCTCGGCCAGTTCGGCCGCGCAGCGGAACAAGCGCTTGGCGGTGGCATGCGGTTGGGGTTCCTGCAGCAGGTCGGTGACCTCGTGGAGCTGGCCGACCACGGCCTTGCGGCGCAGCCCTCCGCCGCACTGCGCGTCCCACTGGCGGAACATCGCCGTGGTGGATTCCAGGAGGTCGAGCTCGGGGCCGGAGAGCCGTGAGGGGCGGCTCTCCGCGGTGGGCAGCCCGGCTTCCGCCTGTTCCGAGCGGGTGACAGGCACCAGCCAGCGCTGCATGGGTTCGATGAGGGTGGGGCCGGCGGCCAGGGCGAGCGAGCTGCCGAGGAAGCCCCGCCGGGCCAGCATCAGGTCGCTGCGGGAGAACTCACTGAGCAGCGCGACGGTCTGCGGGCCCGCCCAGGGAAGGTCGACACCCGACACCGACGGGGCCTGGTGGGCGACGCGCAGCCCGAGGTCCTCGACGGAGACGACGGCGCCGAAGCGTTCCGAGAAGAGCTCGGCGAGGATACGGGGGATCGGTTCGCGCGGCTGTTCGCCGTCGAGCCAGCGGCGCACCCGGGAGGTGTCGGTGCTGATGTGGTGGGCGCCGAGCTGCCGGGCCCGCCGGTTCACCTGGCGGGCGAGCTCACCCTTGGACCAGCCGCTCCGGACGAACCACGATCCCAGTTGCCCGTTCGGGCGCTTTCCGGCATTCGCCTCGCCTGCGCCGCTGCCACTCACGGATACGCCCCCATCCCGCTGAAACCTGTCGCGCGAACCTCTATCAGACTGCCGTGCTTCCGCGCCGCCCGTACCGAGGTCGGGCATCATCGAACAGAAAATCGGGTTGCCCGAGGCATACCCAGGAGCGCGTGCAATTGCAGGTTCGGGTACCCACGGTAATCCTACGATCACCGCTCCCGCGAGGGCAGTTGCTGAAACGCCACCATTCGCCACCCCTTCGAATGAACCCGCCCGGCGCCGTCCGCGATTCACTTGACAGGCCCCGATCAGCAGCAGGCGCAGCGAGGCGTTCGGGGGCGCGGGAGTCACGCCGTGTCCTCCTGGAACACCCCCCGCGCGCCGCCGGATCGGAGGCTGCGGCGGAGGGCGTCCCGGACCACGGGTCGTAACCACCGGTAGGTCGGACCCGTTGGAGGGGGCATGGGCTTCACGATCGGCGGCATACGGGAGATGCGGTCCGGCACGCGGCGTCGCGGACGCGCGACCGGTGCGACCGCGGTGGCCGAGTACACGGGACTGTGGGGCTGGGCGGTCGTTCCCGGCGCCCGGGCCGCGGCGGGCTCCTGCTCGTGCGGAGACACGGCGTGCCCCGCCCCCGGCGCCCATCCGCTGGACTTCGCCCAGGAGGTACCGCCGGGCGCCACCCTGGGCATGGCCGCGGACGCCTGGGCCGAGGTTCCGGGCGCGTCGGTGATGCTGCCGGTGGGCCGTACCTTCGACGTGCTGGACGTGGCGGAGACGGCGGGACGCCGGGCCCTGGTCCGGATGGAGCGGATGGGGCTGCCGCTGGGCCCGGTGTCGGTCACGCCGGACGGCCGTACGCAGTTCTTCGTCGCCCCCGGGGCCGCGGCCGGGCTGCCCGGGCTCCTCTACCGGATGGGCTGGGACGACGCGGATCTGGATCTGCGGGCGCTGGGCCGCGGCGCGCATGTCACCGCCCCGCCGTCGGACCGCGGCGGGCTCGGTCCGGTCCGCTGGCTGCGTCCGCCGGCGCCGGACACGGCCGCCACTCCCCCGCAGGCCAGGCTGCTGCTGGGAACGCTGGCCTACATATGCCACCGCTGGTGACGTCGCCGCGCCGGCCGGGGCTCCCCGGACACGAGGAGGGGCGCCGACCCGGCGGGTCGGCGCCCCTCCTCGTGCGATCGTGTCCGTTCAGTCGCCGATCAGCGCGTCCACGAAGGCTCCCGGCTCGAACGGAGCCAGGTCGTCCGGCCCCTCTCCGAGGCCGATGAGCTTCACCGGGACGCCCAGCTCGCGCTGGACGGCGATGACGATGCCGCCCTTGGCGGTGCCGTCGAGCTTGGTGAGGACGATGCCGGTGATGTCCACCACCTCGGCGAAGACCCGCGCCTGGACGAGACCGTTCTGCCCGGTCGTCGCGTCGAGGACGAGAAGGACCTCGTCGAGCGGACCGTGCTTCTCGACGACCCGCTTGACCTTGCCGAGCTCGTCCATGAGGCCGGTCTTGGTGTGCAGCCGGCCGGCGGTGTCGATGAGCACCACGTCGGCACCCTCGGCGATGCCCTCCTTCACGGCGTCGAAGGCGATCGACGCCGGGTCACCGCCCTCGGGACCGCGCACGGTACGGGCCCCGACACGCTCGCCCCAGGTCTGGAGCTGATCGGCGGCGGCGGCACGGAAGGTGTCCGCCGCGCCGAGGACGACGCTTCGGCCGTCGGCGACGAGCACCCGGGCCAGCTTGCCCGTCGTGGTCGTCTTGCCGGTGCCGTTGACACCGACGACCATCACGACACCGGGCGTCTCGGCGCCGCCCTCGGTCTTCACCGCGCGGTCGAAGTCGGGGCCGAGCAGGGCGATCAGCTCTTCGCGCAGCAGGGTGCGCAGCTCGTCGGGCGTACGGGTGCCGAGGACACGGACCCTCTCGCGGAGGCGCTCCACGAGTTCCTGGGTGGGGGCCACGCCGACGTCGGCGGTGAGGAGCGTGTCCTCGATCTCCTCCCAGGTGTCCTCGTCGAGGTTGTCGCGGGACAGAAGGGTGAGCAGCCCCTTGCCCAGAGAGTTCTGCGAGCGGGCGAGCCGGGCGCGCAGCCGCACCAGGCGGCCGGCGGTGGGCTCGGGAACCTCCAGTTGGGGGGTCGGCTCGAGGACGACCGGTGTTTCCTCGACGGGAGTACCGGGGGGACCGACCTCCTCGACGGTGCGCCGCGCTTCGTCGCGCGGAGTCTCGGCCTCCTCGCCGACGTGGGGCTCGGCGGGAGGAGTGATGGTCGGCGTGCTCGACGGTGCCGAGGGCGGCAGCTGCTTCTTCTTGCGGCTGCCGACCACGAGCCCGCCGATCAGGCCGGCCGCGACCAGGGCGATGACTACAGCAAGGATGACGATTTCGGCGATATCCATAACCCGTCCAGTATCGGGCACCGCCGTCGTCCGGGCGTGGTTCCGGCAGGCGACGGTGAGGGACCGCACGATCGGTATGCCACGTTTGGGGGTAAAGGTACGCTGCCGACCGTGGAGAACCGCGGCCTGGATCCCGTCCCAGACGAAGAGCGCACCGGCCGGGTCCGCTCCCTGATCGCCACCTGGGCGGCGGCCAACATGACGGTCCTCCTGCTCACCGTGGGAGCCGGTCTCACCGTCTTCGACGGCCTCAACTTCTGGCAGGTCCTGATCGTGGGCACCGTCGCTCCCGTCCTGTCCTTCGGGCTCGTCGGCCTGATGTCGGTCGCCGGGAAGCGTGGTGGCGCGCCTGGTATGGCACTGTCACGGGCGGTCTTCGGGCAGCGCGGGAACCTCTTCCCCGGCGCCCTTGTCTGGGTGTCCCGCTGGGGCTGGGAGAGCATCAACGCGGTCACGGGCTCGTACGCGCTGCTCGCGGTGCTCGACCTGACGCTGGGGACACGGAGGTCCTCGCAGGCGGCCCTGGTGACCCTGACCGCGTTCGTCGGCGCCGCGTTCCTCGTCTCCGGGCTGGGGATCCGGGCCTTGAGGGTGTGTTCCAGGGTCTCGACCTGCCTCTTCGGTGCGGCGAGCCTGCTCGTGCTGGCCCATCTGATCGCCACGTCCCCCTGGGCATCCGTCGTGGCCCGGCCTCCGGGAGAGACCGCGCTGGTGACCGCGGGGATCGGGACGCTCGCCGCGGGCGGCATCAGCTGGGCCCCGTCCGCGCCGGACTTCACCCGCTACCTGCCGCGGTCCTCCTCCGCCGTGGCCATGGCCGGGGCCGCAGTGGGCGGGGCGCTGGTCGTCGTGCTCCCCCTGGTGATGATGGGTGCGGTGATGGCCGTGGGCGCCCCGGGCCTGGCCTCCACCAAGGACCCCGTGTCGTTCATCGGCGAGCTGCTCCCGCGGTGGATCGCCGTGCCCTACCTGCTGACGGCCGTCGTGGGCATGATGCTGATCAACTCGATGTCGCTCTACTCCGCCGGCTTCACCGCGCAGACGCTCGGCCTCGCGCTGCCCCGCGCCTGGGCCGTGGGGGTGAACGCGGCGATCAGCCTGCTGCTCGGCGGGCTGCTCATGGTCGTGGCGGAGAGCTTCATCGGGACCTTCCTCTCCTTCCTGACCCTGCTGGGCGTCACCTTCTCGGCCTGGATCGGGGTGTTCGGGGTGGACCTGCTGCGCGGGCGCACGTACGACACCGTCGCCCTGATGGACACCGGTCCGGGCGGCGGCTACTGGTACACCGGCGGGTTCAGCGGGCAGGCCATGGGCGCCTGGGGCGCCGGGCTGGTGGTGGGACTGCTCCTCACGGAGGTCGAGTGGTTCACCGGGCCGCTCGCCTCCACCTGGGCCGGCCGTGACGGGCTGGGCTGGGCCGTGACGATCCTCGTCTCCGGCGGGCTCTACGCCGCGCTGCCGCGCCCTGCCGGCACGGCGGGCGGGGCCGGGCAGCGGCCGTGACGCCCTCGCGGTGCGTGGAGGAGCGCCGTACACATGACGCTGCCCCGGTACGGCACGGGCCGGACCGGGGCAGCGGGTCGAGGAGAGGGGCAGCGGGGATTAGCCCATCTCCTCCAGCGCCTTGCCCTTGGTCTCCTTCACGTACTTGAGCACGAAGGGGATGGAGAGCACGGCGAAGCAGGTGTAGATGATGTAGGTACCCGAGAGGTTCCAGTCGGAGAGGCTGGGGAAGCTCGCGGTGATCGCCCAGTTGGCGATCCACTGTGCGGAGGCGGCGACACCGAGCGCCGCGGCGCGGATCCTGTTCGGGAACATCTCGCCGAGGAAGACCCAGACGACGACACCCCACGACAGGGCGAAGAAGAGCACGAAGACATGGGCCGCGACGAGCGCGACGGTGCCCTGCGTGGTCGGCAGCTTTCCGTCGACCAGGTCCGCGGAGAAGGCCCAGGCCTCGAACGCCAGGGCGACGGCCATACCGGCGGACCCGACGAGTGCGAGCGGCCGGCGGCCCACCCGGTCCACCAGGATCATGGCGATCACGGTGCCGATGATGTTGATGATCGAGGTGGTGAACGAGTAGAAGAACGAGTCGGTCGGGTCGATACCGACGGACTGCCACAGCGTCGCCGAGTAGTAGAAGGCGACGTTGATACCGACGAGCTGCTGGAAGACCGACAGGCCGATACCGACCCAGACGATGGGCAGGAAGCCGAAACGGCTGCCGAGCAGATCGCTGAACTTCGACTTGTGCTCACGGCGCATGGCCGTCTCGATCTCATCGACGCGGGCGTCGAGATCGACGTTCTTGCCCTCGACCTCCTCGAGGATCTCCCGGGCGCGCTCCCTCTTCCCGACGGAGATCAGGAAGCGGGGCGACTCGGGGATCGCGAAGGAGAGCAGCCCGTAGAGGATGGCCGGCACGACCATCACGCCGAGCATCCACTGCCAGGCCTCGAATCCGGCGATCTCACCGCGCTGGTCACCGTCGGCGATCTGCAGGATGCCGTAGTTGACCAGCTGCGAGATGGCGATACCCACCACGATCGCGGCCTGCTGGAAGGAGCCGAGACGTCCGCGATAGGCGGGCGGGGAGACCTCGGCGATGTAGGCCGGGCCGATGACCGAGGCCATACCGATCGCGAAACCGCCGATGATCCGCCACATGGCGAGATCCCAGAGGGCGAACGGCAGCGCGGATCCGACGGCGCTGATGGTGAAGAGCACCGCGGCGATCTGCATGCAGCGGATACGGCCGATCCGGTCGGCGATCCGTCCCGCTGTCGCCGCACCGATGGCACAGCCGATCAGCGCGATGGCGATCACCTGTGCGAGTGTCCCCGACCCGATGTCGTAGCGGTCGCGGATGGCCTCGACGGCACCGTTGATCACGGAGCTGTCGTAGCCGAAGAGGAAGCCGCCCATCGCCGCGGCGGCGGTGATGAAGATGACATGGCCGAGATGGTCCGGGTGGGCCTCCCGGGCTCCGGACTCCGGTCCGCGCGCTCTGCTGGTCACATGAACTCCTGATGCCTGGCCGCAACGTCAGGCGTGGGGGGTGAGCCCTCCCAGTGGCGCACAACATCCGGTCGACCACCACTTGAAGGTAAAAACAACATTGCTGAGGTTATGCGTTCAAGTTTCGAAGTCAAGAGCCACGAAGACGCCCTGAAGACTTCACAATCACCCAGAAACACCCAAAACCTACGTTGAAGTGTTGAAGATTTGGCAAAGCAGGCCTGATGGCCTGTCAGTCCGTATGCCCTGGATCTCAGCGAAGACGCTGACTGATCACCTTGGAGACTCCGTCCCCCTGCATGGAGACCCCGTACAGCGCGTCGGCGACCTCCATCGTCCGCTTCTGGTGCGTGATCACGATGAGCTGCGAGCTCTCCTGGAGCTCCTCCATGATCCGGATCAGACGCTGCAGATTGGTGTCGTCGAGCGCCGCCTCCACCTCGTCCATGACGTAGAACGGGCTGGGCCTGGCCTTGAAGATGGAGACCAGGAGGGCAACGGCCGTAAGGGATCGCTCGCCCCCGGACAGCAACGAGAGGCGCTTGACCTTCTTGCCCGGCGGTCTCGCCTCGACGTCGAGACCGGTCGTCAGCATGTTGTCCGGGTCCGTGAGGATCAGGCGGCCCTCACCCCCCGGGAAGAGACGGGAGAAGACGCCCTCGAACTCGCGCGCGGTGTCGCGGAAGGCCTCCGTGAACACCTGCTCCACACGCTCGTCGACCTCCTTGATCACCTGCATCAGATCGGCCCTCGTCCGCTTGAGGTCCTCGAGCTGCTCGGAGAGGAACTTGTGCCGCTCCTCCAGCGCCGAGAACTCCTCGAGAGCCAGAGGATTCACCTTCCCGAGTTGCTGATACGCCCGTTCGGCCGCCTTCAGCCTCTTCTCCTGCTCGGCCCTGACGAAGGGCTTCGGCTGGTTCCTGGGGTGCTCGGGATCCTCCGGAAGTTCCTCGCCCTCGGCGGCGGGCGAGGGCGGCACCGGCTGGTCGGGCCCGTACTCCTCGGCGAGACCGGCCGGCTCGACGCCGAACTCCTCCAGGGCCTTGGCCTCCACCTGCTCTATGCGCAGCCGCTTCTCCGCCCCGAGTACCTCGCCCCGGTGGACCGAGTCGGTCAGACGGTCCAGCTCGCTCTTGAGATCCCGGCCGCGACCGCGCTCGGCGGCCAGGTCACGCTCACGCTCGGCCTTCGCCGCCTCGGCCCTGGACCGTTCCTCCTCTGCACGTACGACCGACACCTCCACGTGGGAGAGCAGCTGCCTGGCGCCCGAGGCCACGGCGGTGGCGACCGTCGCCTCGTGACGCAGCCTGGCCCGGCGCTGCTCGGCGCGGGCGCGAGCCTCGCGTTCGGCGCGGGCTCCCCGGTCGAGGGCGTCGGCCCGTCCGGCCAGCGCCTTGACCCGCTCCTCATGGGTACGGGCCTGGAGGCGCGCCTCCATCTCGGTCTGGCGCGCGTTGGCACCGTCGGCGGCGAGCCGGTCGCGTACGGAGGTGTCGGGCTCCTCCTCCACCGGGGTCTCCTCGGCGACGAGCAGACGCTCCGCCAGCTCCTCCGCCTCCTCGGTCGCCCGCTCCAGCGCCTCCTGCGCCCGCGCGGCTGAGGCGGTCGTACGCTCCGCCTCCCCGGCCGCACCGCGAGCCTGACCCGCCAGCCGCCCGAGCTGCTGCGCCACGCCGGACTTCTCCCGCTCGGCCGCTCTGCGCCGCTCCCCCAGTTCCTCCACACGAGCGGCCCCCTCCGAGCGCCGGGCCGCAGCCGTGCGCTGGGCCGAGGCGAGCTCCTCGCAGCGCACGGCGAGCTCGGCCAGCTCGGCGGCCGCCTCGTCGACGGACGCCTGCACCTCCAGCAGGCTGGGCGCCCCGGCGGATCCACCGTGCGCGAAGTGCGCGCCCAGGACATCTCCCTCGGCGGTGACCGCGGTCAGCCCGGGGTGGGCGGCGACGAGTTCCTCGGCGTCCTCCAGGGTGTCGACGACCACCATGTCCCGAACCAGCCGCCGCACGGCCGTCATGAGTTCGGCGGGGCCGTTCAGCAGGCCGGCGACGGCCGGAGCGGGCTGTTCCCCGGCGGCGGAGCGGCCGGGGGACGGGTCGGGCCGGCCCGCGGGCGCGACGGCGCCGCGCTCAGGCCCGGGCCCCGCGGGAACCGAAGCGGTTCCCGCCCCGGACACGGCGACGGCCGGGTTCCCGTCCTCCACCGCCGCAGCCTGGCCGGGTCCATGGCCGGCCGGGAGTTCCTGGAGCCGTTCCGTGCCCTGGGCCGGCACCTGCGCGCCCCCGGGTCCACCCGGCAGCAGGGCCGCGCGGCCCGCGTCCTGCTTGCGGAGCATTCGGATCGCCTCGGCCGCCGTGACCAGGTCGGTCACCGCGACGGCGTCGGCGGCGGCGCCCAGTGCGGCAGCCACCGCGACCTCGTGCCCCGGGGCCACGATGAGCAGCTCCGCGGCAGGGCCCAGCAGGCCGGGCAGTTGGTCGCCGGCGGCGAGCAGCACTCCCGTGCCGTCCTTCCGCCGCAGGCCCAGCGACAGTGCCTCGTGCCGGGCAGAGACCGCCGCCCGGCTGCGCTCGGCCGAGGTGAGTGCCTCACGCGCAGCGGTCAGCTCGGTCTCCGCCGCGGCGAGTTCCCGCTTGGCGTCCTCGTGCTGTCCGGCCAGCTCGGCGTCGCCTGCGTCCAGCCCCTCGACCTCGGCCTTGAGCTGCTCGTACTCCTCCTGTGCGGCGGTCGCCCGCTCCAGGGCCTCGTCCCGGGAGGCGGCCAGCCGGTCGATCTCGGCCTGGGCCGAACCCGCCCGGCTGCGGGCCGCGTTGACCTGTCCGGTGAGCCGGGCGAGCCCTTCACGCCGGTCGGCGATGGCGCGGGCGGCGTCGCGGAGCCTGCGTTCCTCGGCCGCCAACTCCCTTTCCAGTTCGGTCCGGTGCGCGGTGGTGTCCTCCAGCGCGTGCTCCGCCGCTTCGAGTGCCGCCTCCAACTCCGCCTCCTGCTCGCGGATCCTGGCCGCCTCACGTTCCATGTCCTCCGGGTCCCGGCCGCGGCGTTCCTCCTCCGGCGCGGAGGTGGCGCTCTTGACCCGCGCGTCGGCGAGCGAGACGGTGCCGCGGACGCGCTCGGCGAGCTGGGAGAGTTCGTACCAGGTCTGCTGGGCCCGCTGCAGTCGGGGAGCCAGACGGCGCACCTCGTCCTCCAGGTCCGCCTCCCTGACCAGCGCCGCCTTGAGCTCGGCCTCCGCCGCCTCCCGGCGTCGCTTGAGCGCGGCCTCGTCGGCGATCTCACCGCGCAGCGCCTCGCGCAGTCCGACCAGATCGTCGGCCAGGAGCCTGAGCCGGGCGTCCCTGAGGTCGGCCTGGATGACGGCGGCGCGGCGGGCCACGGCGGCCTGCCGGCCGAGCGGCTTGAGCTGGCGCCGCAGTTCGTCGGTCAGGTCCTGGACGCGTGCGAGATTGGCGCCCATCGCCTCCAGCTTCCGCAGCGCCTTCTCCTTGCGCTTGCGGTGCTTGAGCACTCCCGCCGCTTCTTCGATGAAGGCGCGGCGCCCCGTCGGGTCGGCGTGCAGGACGGAGTCCAGCCGGCCCTGGCCGACGATGACGTGCATCTCGCGGCCGATGCCGGAATCCGAGAGGAGTTCCTGGATGTCGAGCAGCCGGCAGGTGTCCCCGTTGATCTGGTATTCGCTGCCGCCGTTGCGGAACATGATCCGGGTGATGGTGACTTCGGCGTACTCGATGGGGAGCGCGCCATCGGAATTGTCGATCGTCAGTGATACTTCCGCGCGGCCCAGAGGAGGTCTCCCCGTGGTCCCGGCGAAGATCACGTCCTCCATCTTGCCGCCGCGCAGGGATTTGGCCCCTTGTTCCCCCATGACCCAGGAGAGCGCGTCCACCACATTGGATTTGCCGGACCCGTTGGGGCCGACGACGCAGGTGATACCCGGTTCGAACCGCAGGGTCGTGGCGGAGGCGAACGATTTGAAACCGCGGAGGGTCAGGGCCTTGAGGTGCACGCCGCCGGACTCTACCTTTCACTCTCGGTTTCGCTGATGAAGGTGCAGGGCACATCAGACGGTAAGCGAAGAGCGTCGGGGCGGGGACGATCCCGGGGGAAAGAAAAAAGGGACGCCGAAGCGTCCCTGTGTACGACCCGCACAGCGTTCACGTGCGGTCGTCCGAGCACAGTCCTGCGTGACGGATCGCGAACGGACGGGGTTCACGCGCGGTCCCCGGTGGTCCGGAACGACGATCCGTGACGAAGACTTCTGGGTTGAGATCCCGAGCGGCTGGCTGTTAGCGGCCCGACCGGCCCCGGCAGGGCCAGGGGGTCAGGTCAGCGCGGGCTCCGCCTGGGGTACGTCGATGTCGATGCTGTCGAGCAGCGACTCCTGGTGCTGGGCGGCGGCGTTGAGGGCGTCGTTCTCGTCCTGGATCCGTACGAGCTCGGATTCCAGGTCCTGGACGCGCTTCTGAAGCCGTCGCATCTCGGCGAGGAGTCGCGGGTCGGTACCGCCGACGTAACCGAGAAGCGCCTTTGCCATGATGGATGGTCCTCCACACTGAGTGACCGACCGTTGAGGTATGGGTCGTGGTCGTGAGGGAATCGCACCCGCGGTGTTCGGCAGTGTTGTTTCTTCACTGCTGTTCTGCTGTCACCAGCCCTGCCGAACAGCTAGGGTGCGCGGGGTTTTCAGCGTCTCACCAAAAAGTTTGACGGTCAACACGATCACACGCCAGCGGGTCGGGTGTCCCGGGGGCGCGCGGCCCGCTGATCTCGCGGTGCGGCTCTCCTGCGGGTCCCGAAGGGCGTGGAGATCTTCGTCAATGCCGCAGCCTGACACGGCGCGCGCTTCTTGGCAACCATGTCCGGATGCCGGCTTCCTTCGCAGGTCATTTCGGGTGCGGGGCCTCAGCGACTACTCCCGGTCACTTCCCCGCCGCCGTTCGCGCACCGGGTGAATCCGATCTTCTTCTCCCGTCGGCGTCAGCGGATCGCGAATCCCTCATATCCGCCACGAGGCGTGTCCCAGATCTCAGTGACCCCGTCCACGCGGCCGGGTGTGTCGTCGGAGCCGAGCCAGGTGAGCAGACGGTGGCAATTCTCACGTGGTCCTTCGGCCACCACCTGCACCCGGCCGTCGTCGAGATTGAGCGCGAAGCCGGTGAGGTTTCCGATCTCCAAAGCATTTGCCCTGGTGAACCAGCGGAACCCTACTTGCTGTACTCGGCCGCGTACCCATACGACGAGTCGTGCATCTTCGTTCATGCCCGAACGCTAACCGTCGAATTGCCCAAGAAGCACCTCGCCCCCAATCCGGGATGGCGTAAGGTCCCCTCGCAATAGCCTCACTCGAACGGGTGAGCTTGATCTTGAATGCGGTGACGTCGGAGACGGCGCCCGGAGCACGAGGAAGGCACAGCGCATGGGACGGCATCGACGCGCAGGCGCGGCCCCCGCCGCTGAGCAGGACGCGGCGCACACCACGGACGGGCACCGCCACGGCGCCCGCCGGAGGAAGCGAGCGGGTATACCCGTGCGCGCCGGACTCCTCGGAGTGTCCGCGGCCGTGGCGGTGGGCGCGGTCGCCGTCGCCTCCGGGCTGCTGCCGGGCGGTGACGGCTACAGCGTCAGCGGCAACGGCGTCTCCGACCAGGTGCACGCGGGCGGTGCTCCCGATCTACTGACCCAGGGCGGCACGTCCGCCGAACCGACCGACCGTACGTCTGCCTCGGCATCGGCCCAGGCCAGCCGGGGTGCGGACCGTTCCGCCGCTCCCTCACAGTCTCCTTCCGCCTCGAAGAGCCCGTCGAAGTCGACCGGCGCCAAGGCGTCCGCCACGGCTACGAAGCCCTCCGCCACCGCCTCGAAGAAAGCGACGAGATCGCCGGAGCGCACCAAGGCTCCCGCGCGGACCAAGGCACCCGTGGCCCAGCCGAAGAAGACCGCCACGTCGGCCCCCGCGACCAAGTCCGCATCCCCGAAGCCCTCCACGGCCTCCCCGAGCAGCAGGCCCAGCGCCGCTCCGAGCCCGTCGGCCGCCTCCGCCCAGGCCACCGTGCTGTCCCTGGTCAACCAGGAGCGCGCGAAGGTCGGCTGCAGCCCGGTCACGACCAGCTCCGCCCTCACCGCCCTCGCCCAGGACTTCAGCGAGGACATGGCCGCCCGCGACTTCTTCGGCCACACCGACCCGGACGGCGCGACCCCCTGGGACCGCGCCGCCGCCGCGGGCGTGGACGGCCTCGGCGGGGAGAACATCGCCCGCGGCCAGGCCGACGCACAGGCCGTCATGGACGCCTGGATGGGCAGCGACGGCCACCGCGCAAACATTCTCAACTGCGACTACAAGACCATGGGCGTCGGCGTGCACCTCGGCTCCGGCGGGCCCTGGTGGACCCAGGACTTCGGCTTCTGAGCCTTCCGCAGGTCAGCGATCCATGAAGCCGCCCCCGTACTGCTGGATACGTTCATGCAGCAGCCGGGCCGACTGCTGCAACCGGTGTGGGTCGCCGGCGCCTACCAGGGGCCGGCACTGGCGAAGGCCCGGCATCCACCCGGCATCCACCTCCGCAACTGCATAGGTAAATGGCTGACCGTCAGCGGTGGCCTGGGCGCATCCGGTGGCGTGCCGGACGCGTCCGAGAGGTCGCCGAGGCGTCCGGACCGATCCATGTGGCCCTGTCGAGGCGCCGATAGATGCAGGAGGGCCCTTGCCAGTCCGGACAGGGCCCGGTAGGACTGTCCGGTGACTGATCAACGGACGTTTGCGCGGCGCATCATGGCGGCTTCCTCGGTGGTGGTTGCCGTCTGCACGGTGATCGTGACAACCAAGGTGATGAACTTTGACACCGACACCCCCGCAGACCCAGTGGTGTTGGACCCTGTGGCGGTGGAGCAGGCGGTGAAGGCCAGAATCAGCCCACAGACTGATCGGGTGAGCTGCCCTGTCTATCTCGTGGCCGAGGACGGCAAGTCGTTCACGTGTACGTACTGGGTCAAGGACATCCCGAACACGGTGGAGGTCAAAATGACGGGCGGACAGGGCGAATTCTCTCTATCGACGTGACCCGCAGCTGGTGTTCACAACGTGGCCGCCGTACACGGAAGTAGTCCGAGCCGGGGACTTCTCATGGGCTGGTGCGGGCGAAGGGCGGACGGTTCATGCCTGAGCCCGGATCGGTCGGCCGGGACGCTTCTCCGGCCAGCGGGGAGCGTCTGCGGCCAGGCGCCGGGACAGCCTGATCACGGCCGCCCACCAGACCATCTGGGCGTGGTGGTCGGGGCGGCGTTCATGGTCGCGGTTGAGGCGGCGTGAGCCGGCAAGCCCTCGGTGTCGGTCAGGATGTGGCGCTTGCGCCCGTCACGTGACTTGCCGACTGCGACCACAAGGGCCGTAGCCGACCGTCCGGCTGGATTCCGCCCCCCGCCCGCCCTCGGGCCGGCAGCTGCGGCTCCGTTCCGTCGCCCCTCGAAACCGTCCCGGCATCCGGACCTACAACCATGCGGCCCTCACAGGAGTCTTGATCGTCGGCAGTCACCTCGTGACGCAGACGACCAGAACCGAAGGAACGCATGAACCGACCCAGAGGCACCACGGTGGCCACGGCCGCCGCCGTCGTGCTCGCCGCGGCGGGCAGCCTGCTCGCGACGGCCTCCCCCTCCTCCGCAGCCGTGACCTGCGCGCCGCCCGTCTTCAAGCGGACGTTCTACGCGAACACCACGTTCACCGGGACGCCCAAGGGCACCGACTGCGACTCGGTGATCGACCAGGACTGGGGCACCGGCGCACCCGGGTACAAGGGGATGCCCTCCAACGACTTCGGTGTCCGCTGGGCCACGACCCGCGACTTCGGCTCGGGCGGGCCCTTCACGTTCACCGCGTCCTCGCGTGACGGGATCCGCGTCTACGTCGACGGGGTCCGCAAGGTCGACCTGTGGAAGAACGTCGCCGACACTGTCTCCAGGACCACCTATGTCACCATCCCCTCCGGCACGCACAGTCTGCGCATCGACTTCGTGAACTGGACCGGGGCCGCGAATGTCAGGTTCGCCTACGCGCCCCGGACGACGGCCACCGTCGACAAGGTCAAGCCGCTCGTTCCCACCGGGACCACCGTCACCTACAGCCCCGCCACCACCTCCACGAAGGTCAGCTGGGCGAAGAACAAGGAGATGGACCTCGCCGGGTACCGCGTGTACCGGCGCCTGAAGGGCTCCGCCTACCCCTCGGCTCCCCTCGCCACCACCACCTCGACGTCGTACACGGACACGACCGCGCCGAAGGACGGCAACGTCTACTACTACGAGGTGCGCGCCTACGACAAGGCGGGCAACGCATCCTCGGGCACCGCCGACCTCGGTATCACCACGACCGACCGCACGGCCCCCGCCGCTCCGAAGGGCGTCGAGGACAACTGGGCCATGGGCTCCCCGACGAAGATCACGCTCTACTGGGACGGCAACAGCGAGCCGGACTTCGCCGAGTACCGGGTGTACCGCTCGACGTCCACCCCTGTCGCCCTCACTCCCGCCAACCGGCTCGCCTCGTCGGGCGGCGGCTACACCGGCCCACTGCCTCAGACAGGTGACGTCTACTACTACGTGGTCACCGCCGTCGACACGAGCGGCAACGAGTCGGCCGCCTCAGGCGCCGCGATGTACTACAGCGACGACCTGACCGGTCCGGTCGACACCGCGCTCGGCGCACGGGCCTCGGAGAGCGAGGCCGGTGTCACCCTGACCTGGGACGCCTCCGAAGGGACCAGCCCCGATTTCGCGGGCTACTCCGTCTTCCGGACCAGCCGCCCCGGCACCGCCAACTCCCAGCGTTCCGAGGTCGGCAAGGGGATCAAGGGCACGAGCTTCACGGATCCCGCCCCGCCGGCCGGCGCCACCTACTCGTACCAGGTCGTCGCCCTGGACCACGAGGGCAACGGCGGCACGCCCTCCGTGCCCCTGTCGGTCGCCGTCGCCGGAAACACCACGGCGCCCGCCGCCGTCACCGGCGTGAAGGCCGTACCGAAGGCCAACGGCGTCAGCCTCTCCTGGGACGCGAGCGGCGATCCCGGCCTCGCCCACTACCTCGTCCTGCGCGGCGTACTCACCGACGGGCAGTGGACGTACAGCCCGGTCCTCCACCCCGCCGACTTCCGGCCGTGGAAGGTCGAGGGGACGGCGTTCCACGACCACGTGCCCGCCGACGGACAGCAGGTCTGCTACATCGTCGTGGCCGTCGACCAGTACGGGAACCAGCTGACCCCCGCCACCGGCGCCACCGCGGTCGGCGTCACCGAACTGGACCTTCGCCCGACCGTCCCGGCCGCCCCTGGCGCTCCGGTCGCCTACCTGGGCGCCGACCAGAACGGCTGGCTGTCCTGGGCGCTCTCCAGTACCGAGAGTCTGAGCGAGGTGACCGGCTTCGCGATCCACCGCTGGAACCCGCTGACACGGACGTTCGATCTCGTGCACACGGAGCCGATCGGCGCCGGCACCACCTGGGGCTGGGTGGACCCGGCATTGCCTCCCGCCAGCACGGTCTACTACCGCGTATCGGTCCTCCGCGAGGACGGGACCACCTCCGACGCGAGTGAGGTAGCCGTCGTGACCCGCTGACGGGACACGTATCGGGCCTGGTGGGGCGCTCACCACGGGTGAGTGCCCCACCTCTGCCTCAGGAGGCCCGGGGCGGACGCTGACAGCGTGGGCAGAAGTAGCTCGACCGGTTCATCCACGGCCGCCTGCGCATGGGCGTACCGCAGCGGCGGCAGGGTTCGTCCTCGCGTCCGTAGGCGTCCAGCGACCGGTCGAAGTAGCCGGATTCGCCGTTCACGTTGACGTACAGGCTGTCGAAGCTGGTCCCGCCCTGGTCGAGGGCCTCCCGCATGACGTCCCGTACGTGGCCGAGCAGCTCGGTGGTCCTGGGGCGGGTCAGGGTGGCGGTGGGGCGCTCGTAGTGCAGCCGGCTGCGCCAGAGTGCCTCGTCGGCGTAGATGTTGCCCACCCCGCTGATCAGCGACTGGTCGAGCAGGGCGCGCTTGACCGTCGTACGCCGCAGTCGCAGCGCCGTGTGGAAGGCGGCGTCGTCGAAGGCCGGGTCGAGCGGGTCTCGTGCGATGTGCGCGATGACGTCGGGCAGGCCGTCGGGGGTGTTCGTGTGGAGCGACAGCCCGCCGAAGGTGCGCTGGTCCACGAAGCGCAGCTCGGTGCCGAGCCCGTCGTCGAAGCGGATCCGGATCCGCAGGTGCTTCTCGTCGGGGGCGTCCTCGGGCTGCACGAGGAGCTGGCCGCTCATCCCGAGGTGGCCGAGGAGCGAGGAGTCCGCCTCGTCGAGCGGGATCCAGAGGTACTTGCCGCGACGCATCGCCGTACCGAAGCGCAGGCCGACCAGACGGGCCGCGAAGTCCGCCCCACCTCCGGGATGACGGCGTACGGCGCGCGGGTGCAGGACCTCGGTCGCCTTGACCGTACGTCCCGACGTCCAGCGTTCCAGCCCCCGCCGCACGACTTCGACCTCGGGCAGTTCGGGCACGGCGGGCACTCCTCGGGAGGTGAAAGGACGGGGCGGCGTGACAGGACAGCGAAAACCCCTCGGTGCGTGAGGCACCGAGGGGTTCCCGGATGGTTCAGGCCGGAGCGGCGTCCGAGCGCGGCGACGGGCCGGAGGAGGTGTCGGCGACCCCTCCGTCGGCTGCGGCCTTGGCCGCTGCCTCCCGTGCCTCCGCGGCGGCGCTGATCTCGCGCCAGGCGGACTCGGCCGCCTGCTGCTCCGCTTCCTTCTTGCTACGACCGGTGCCGGTGCCGTACGAGACACCACCGACGCGAGCAGCAGCAGTAAAGGTCTTCTCGTGGTCGGGGCCGGTCTCCGTGACGAGGTACTCGGGAACCCCGAGGCTCTCGCTCGCGGTGAGCTCCTGGAGGCTGGTCTTCCAGTCCAGGCCGGCACCGAGGTTGGAGGACCTGTCGATGAGCGGGTCGAAGAGCCGGTGGACCAGCTCCGAGGCCGCGTCGAGGCCCTGATCGAGATAGACGGCGCCGATCACCGCTTCAAGGGTGTCGGCGAGGATGGAAGCCTTGTCCCGGCCGCCCGTTCCCTCTTCACCGCGGCCGAGCCGGATGAAGGAGCCGAGTTCCAGGCCGCGGCCCACCTCGGCAAGCGCACGCGAGTTGACCACCGCGGCCCGCAACTTGGCCAGCTGGCCTTCGGGCAGGTCGGGGTGGGTGCGGTACAGCGTGTCCGTGACCACCAGGCCGAGCACCGAATCCCCGAGGAATTCGAGCCGCTCGTTGGTGGGCAGACCGCCGTTCTCGTACGCGTACGAACGGTGGGTCAGCGCACGCACCAGAAGGGCGGACTCGAGGTGATACCCGAGCCGCCCTTCCAGAAGCGTGTGGGACGAGGCTGTGTTGATGTTGTCTGCCTGCTTCTTGGCGCTGGACAACTCAGACATCGGGCCTCTCACCAGCCGCTCAGACCTCGAGGACCTGGCGCTTGTTGTAGGTGCCGCAGCTCGGGCACGCAATGTGCTGGAGCTTCGGCTCCTGGCAACGCTCGCACGAAACCAGGGTGGGGACCGCAGCCTTCCACTGCGACCGGCGGTGGCGCGTGTTGCTGCGCGACATCTTCCGCTTCGGAACAGCCACGGCTACTTCTCCTGCTTCTCGTCGACGCCCGGTTCGGCGCCGCCCATGTTGTCCTTCTCGCCGTCCTGAACGGTCTCGGCGAGTCCTTGCAGTGCCGCCCAACGGATGTCGACGGCATCGTGGTGGTGATCCGGATTCTCGTCCAGCCTGATTCCGCATTCGGAACACAGACCGGCACAGGTCTCCTTGCACACCGGCTGCAGCGGCAGTGCGAGCACCACCGCGTCACGCAGCACAGGCTCGAGGTCGAACGAGTCGTCCTCGAGAAAGAACCTGTCCTCGTCGTCCTCGGCGTCGTCGACCGGGTCCGCGGTCCTGCTGCGGTTCCGGTCATCGGCGTCAGGGTACGAGAACATTTCCTGGAAGTCCGCTTCGACCTCGAGGGTCAGCGGCTCCAGACACCTTACGCACTCCCCCTCGGCCGTCGCACGGGCGGTGCCTGTGACGAGCACCCCTTCCATGACCGATTCGAGGCGGAGGTCCAGCGCCAGGGGCGCGTTCTCCGGAACACCGATGACCCCGTCGATGCCGAGGTCCTTCGGTGCGTCCGCCGTGCGGGTCAGCCGCTTCATGGCACCAGGACGCCGACCCAGCTCGCGCGTATCGAACACGAGGGGGTTGCGGTGGTCGAGGTGGCCGTTCAGGGCTTTTCCTGCTTTCGAAAGATCATGTGCGTGATGTGGCTTCGGGAGGGCCGCCCCGCACCCGTGGACATGGTCCCGAGAGAAGAGGGCAGCCGGGATCGCGGACATACGCGCGACCGAAGAGCCAGGATACTGGACGTACCGCCCAGCTCCCAATCCGGTCCGGGCCCTCCGGTCAGCGCCCCTGTTCGTAGCGGCGCAGCTGCTCCAGGTCGATCATGCTGGTGTCGAAGAGGCTGGTCTCGTCGAGAGCTCCCTCGCCCTGCTGTGCCGGGACCTGGGCCTGCTGGGGCCAGCCGTACTCCTGCTGCTGGTTCGGGTCGTACGCCTGCTGCTGGTACCCGGCGTACGGGTCGGGCTGCTGGTAGCCGTAGCCGTCCTGGGGCTGCTGCGGGTCCTGGTAGCCGTAGCCCTGGGCGTACGAGGGCTCCTGCTGCGCCTGGACCGGGAAGCCCTGCGCGGGGTCCTGGTAGGCGGCCGCCGGCGCGTAGCCGGGCTGCGCCGACTCCGCGTAGGAGGGCTGCGGCGGCTCGGGGGTGGCGAGCTCGGCCAGTCCCGCCCAGTGGTCCTCGTCACTGGTGTGGTGCCGGCCGTCGACGGCGTCCTGGGCCGCCATGTGCGCCCCGAGGTCGTCGGTGGCGACCCTGCCGTGCAGCTTCTGACGGCCCCGGCCGACGGCCTCCAGGGTCTTGGCGAGCACCGCCTCGAAGGCGCCGAGCTTGGTGTCGACGTAGTCGTCGGCGCGCCGGCGCAGTATCTCGGGGTCGGCGCTGCGCTCCGGTGCCTCGGTGAAGTCGGGGTCCTCGTGACCCGTCTCGTCGAGGCCTTCGCCGCGGCCCAGGAGCTTCTCCCGGCCGCGGTCGACGGAACCGATGGTCTTGGTGAGGACGACCTCGAAGTTGGCCAGCTTGCTGTCGACGTACTCGTCCGCCTCGGCGCGTACCTCGTCGGCCTCCCGGCGGGCCTCGGAGAGGATGCGGTCCGCCTCCGCCTGGGAGCGCTGGGCGATCTCGGTGCCGGAGACCAGCGAGCCGCGCTCCGCGTGGGCGGACTCGATGATCCGCTCCGCCTCCTGCCTCGCCTGCTCGACGAGCTGCTCACGGCCGCCGAGGAGCTCCTCGGCGTGGGCGAGCGAGCCGGGGAGCGCCTCGCGCACCTCCTCGAGCATCGCGAGCAGTTCGGCCCGGTTGACCACGCAGGACGCCGACATGGGCATGGAGCGGGCGTTCCCGACCGTTTCGACGATCTCGTCGAGCTTCTTCTGCACGTCCACCGTGTGCTCGCCACTCTCTGCTGCTGTTGGAGACGGACGGGGACGACTGTACGGCCAGTCGCCTCCCCACCGACACCTGGTGACGGTAGGTCAGGGCCTCACCGGCGGCCGAGACGCTCCACGAGCGCCGTGTGGACCACGGGCGGAAGCAGGTGTGCCACGTCGCCGCCCCAGGTGGCGACCTCCTTGACCAGGGAGGAGGACAGGAAGCTGTAGGTCGGGTTGGTCGGGACGAAGAGGGTCTCGACTCCGGAGAGGCCGTTGTTCATCTGGGCCATCTGCAGCTCGTAGTCGAAGTCGCTGACGGCCCGCAGGCCCTTCACGATCGCCGGGATGTCGCGCTGCTTGCAGAAGTCGACCAGCAGGCCGTGGAAGGACTCGACCTCGACGTTGCCGAAGTCCGCCGTCACCTCGCGGATCAGCTCGATCCGCTCGTCGACGGTGAACAGCCCCTTCTTGGACTGGTTGATCATCACGGCGACATGGACGACGTCGTACAGCTTCGAGGCTCGTCCGATGATGTCGAGATGCCCGTTGGTGATGGGGTCGAACGACCCCGGGCAGACGGCGCGGCGCAACGTGGTTCCCTCGCTCTCCGGTGCGGTCATCGTGCGTCTTCGCACGTAGAGGCGGCGCGACCGTACCAAAACGTGGCTTCGCCGTAACGGCGCGCCCGCTGTGGTTCGAATCCGCCGGGCCAGGTGAATTCCCCGCCCCTGGTGCTCCGTTCCACCGTGACGAGCGCATCCTCCGTGAGCCACCCCTGAGCACGGAGTGTGAGCAGGATCTCGCGCAGTTCGTCGTCCGTGACGGCGTACGGCGGGTCGAGGAACACCACGTCGTACGGGTCGGAGGGCGCCGGTCCCGTCACGATCTGCTCGGCCCTGCCCGCCCGGAACTCCGCGCCGGGCAGGCCGAGCGTGCGGATGTTGTCGCGGACGGTGCGCGCGGCCTTGGCCTCGGCCTCGACGAGCAGGGCGTGGGCGGCTCCCCGGGAGAGCGCCTCCAGACCCACGGCGCCGGAACCCGCGTACAGATCGGCGACGCGGATGCCGTCGAGCGTGCCCAGGAGCGCCTGCCAGGTGGAGAACAGGCCCTCACGGGCACGGTCGGAGGTGGGGCGGGTGCCGGTGCCGGGCGGGACGGCCAGGCGGCGTCCGCCGGCCGAGCCGGCGATCACGCGGGTCATGGGTGTCGGTTCCTCGGGTCGCGGGCGGCGCACAGGACGGGACGTGCGCCGTGCTTCCCACGATATGGCGTCGCCGGGGATCCGCCTGGTCACCCCTTGTCGAGGTACTCCTCACGCTCCTTGTCGAGCAGGGCGTCGAGCGCGGTGCGCAGCTCGGGCAGCCGCTCGAGTCCTGGGTCGTCGGCGACGACGCGGACGGCCTCCTCCCGGGCGGCTGCGATGACCTCCTCGTCGTCGATGACGCTGAGCACCCGCAGTGAGGAGCGGACACCGGACTGCGCCTGTCCGAGGACATCGCCCTCGCGGCGCTGTTCGAGGTCGATGCGGGAGAGCTCGAAGCCGTCGAGGGTGGCGGCGACGGCGGAGAGCCTGGCCCGGGCGGGGCTCGCCTCGTGGGCCTCGCTGACCAGGAGGCAGAGCCCGGGGGCGCTGCCTCGTCCGACGCGGCCCCTGAGCTGGTGCAACTGGGACACCCCGAACCGGTCCGCGTCCATGATCACCATGGCGGTGGCGTTGGGGACGTTCACCCCGACCTCGATGACGGTGGTGGCGACGAGGACGTCGGCCCGGCCGGCGGAGAACCGGCGCATCACCTCGTCCTTCTCCTCGGGGGGCATCCTGCCGTGGAGCACCTCGACGCGGAGACCGGCGAGCGGGCCCTTGGCGAGCTGCTCCGCGATGTCCAGCACGGCGAGCGGCGGGCGCTTCTCGGCCTCCTCCTCGGGGGGTGCCTGCTTCTTGCCGCCCTTGGCCTTCTTCTCGGCGGCCTCGTCGGCGTCGTCACCGATGCGGGGGCACACGACATAGGCCTGGTGGCCGTTCTCCACCTCCTCGCGGACCCGCTCCCAGGCGCGGCTGAGGAAGTGGGGCTTGTCCTTGGCCGGGACGACGTGGCTGGCGATGGGCGAACGGCCGGCGGGGAGCTGGTCGAGTACGGAGGTCTCCAGGTCCCCGAAGACGGTCATCGCGACCGTGCGGGGGATGGGCGTGGCGGTCATGACGAGCAGGTGGGGCGGCTGTTTCCCCTTGGAGCGCAGCGCGTCGCGCTGTTCCACCCCGAAGCGGTGCTGTTCGTCGACGACGACGAGGCCGAGGTCGTGGAACTTGACCTTGTCCTCGATCAGCGCGTGGGTGCCGATGACGATCCCGGCCTCGCCCGTCACCAGGTCGAGCAGTGCCTGCCTGCGGGCGGCCGCGCCCATGGAGCCGGTGAGCAGGACGACCTTGGTGCCCTGGTCGGAGCCGCCGAGCATCCCGCCCTGCGCCAGCTCGCCCATCATCTCCGTGATCGAGCGGTGGTGCTGCTGGGCGAGGACCTCGGTGGGCGCGAGCATCGCCGCCTGGCCGCCCGCGTCGACGACCCTGAGCATCGCCCGCAGGGCGACCAGGGTCTTGCCCGAGCCGACCTCGCCCTGGAGCAGGCGGTGCATGGGGTGTTCGGTCGCCAGGGCGCCGAAGATCTCGCCGGTGACCTTCTGCTGGCCCTCGGTGAGGGTGAACGGGAGCGTGGCGTCGAAGGAGTCGAGCAGCCCGCCGGGTACGGACCGCCGCGCGACGGCGGGGAGTTGGGTGTCGGCGTAGCGGCGGCGGGCCAGCGCGACCTGGAGCACGAAGGCCTCGTCCCAGCGCAGCCGGTCCCGCGCCGCGGCGATGTCCGCCTTGGTCTGCGGCCGGTGGATCCGCAGCAGCGCCTCGGGGAGCGGGATGAATCCCCGTCCCTCGCGCAGGGCGGCGGGCAGCGGATCGACCGCCTCGCCGGCGCTCGGCAGGACGGTGTCGACGGCCTTGGCGATCCGCCAGGAGTCGAGTTGCTTGCAGGCGGGGTAGATCGGCAGCAGCTGCCCCGCGAAGGCGTCGACGGCCTCGGTCACCTCGGCCGGGTCGTCCTCGTCCCGCGCGTCGAGCAGCTGGTAGGTGGGGTGGGCGAGCTGCGTCTTCCGGTTGAACACGGAGACCTTGCCCGCGAACATCGCGCGCCGCCCGGGGAGCAGTTCCTTGTGGGGCTTGTGCACGCCGTGCCCGAAGAAGACCAGCTGGAGCCGTCCGCTGCCGTCGGTGAGGGTGACCTCGAGCCGCTTGCCCCGGCCGTTGTTGAACATCATGATCCGGGCGTCGGCGACCTGGGCGACGACCGTCACGTGCTCGTCGAGGGGGAGCTCGGTGAGCGCCGTCAGCCGGCCCCGCTCCTCGTAGCGCCGCGGGTAGTGGTGCAGCAGATCACCGACCGTGTGGAGGTCGAGGTGTTCGGCCATCACCTTGGCGGTGGCTCCGCCGAGCAGCTTCTTCAGGGGTTCATCGAAAGCGGACACGCGGTCCATTGCACACCACGGCACCGACAGATGCCGTCGGGCACCTTCCCGGCGGACGTGTCACCGGCGTTCACTCGACCCCGATCAGCAGGGGCGCGGCCTGGTGCCCGCCCCGGTAGACGACCGTGTCGACCGCGAGATACCCCTCGCGGACGTACGCGCCGAGCTCGTCGGCCAGGGTGTCGGGCACGTCCTCGCCGAGGACGAGGGTGACGAGTTCGCCGCCGGCCGACAGCATCCGGTCGAGCACGGTGCGGGCCGTTCCGGAGTAGTCCTCCCCGATGACGGCGACGTCCCCGTCGATGAGGCCGAGGACGTCGCCCGCCTGGCAGATGCCCGCCATGGTCCACGACTGACGCTCGGCGACGGCGAGTTCGGCGTAGCGGGTCGCCCCGGCGGCCGAGGTCATCGCGACGACGTCCTCGTCGAAGCTGCGGCCGGGTTCGTGGACGGCGAGGGCGGCGATGCCCTGGACGGCGGCCCGGGTCGGTACGAGGGCGACGCGGATGCCCTCCGTCCTGGCCTGCTCCGCGGCGGCGGCCGCGGCGTGGCGCAGTTGGGCGTCGTTGGGGAGCAGGACCACCTCGTGGGCGTTCGCCCGGCGGATGGCGTCGACCAGCTCTCCGCTCGCGGGCGGTTCCCCGGGGCGTGCCAGCACGGTGGTCGCCCCGGCCTCGGCACACAGGCCGGAGAGGCCGTCGCCGGGCACCACCGCGACGACCGCGCGCTGGACGGGGTCGCCGTGGGTGGCGCCCCGGTCGGCGGCGAAGTGGGTGATGCGGATCCGGTAGGGCCGGCCGGCCTCGACGCCCGCCTCGACTGCGGCCCCGGCGTCGTCGACATGGACGTGGACGTTCCAGAGGCCGTCGCCCCCGACCACGACGAGGGAGTCCCCCAGGGCGTCCAGCCTGCTCCGCAGGCGTGCGACCGCGTCGTCGGAGGCCTCCAGCAGATAGATGACCTCGAAGGCGGGGCCGCCGTCGGGGCCGGCCTCCGCGCAGTCCCCGGTCAGGGGCGGGTCCTCGGGGGCGGGGCCGACGGGCCTGCTCGTCGCCCGGCCGCCGACCGCTTCCAGCAGGGCGCCCAGCACGGTCACCAGCCCCTGTCCCCCGGCGTCCACGACACCGGCCCGGCCAAGGGCGGCCAGCTGGCCCGGAGTGGCGGCCAGGGCGGTACGGGCACCCTGGTACGCCGCGTCGAGCACGTCCTTGAGGCTGTCGCTCCCCCCGTCCGCCGAGGCGGCCTCCGCCGCTGCGGAGGCGACGGTGAGGACTGTGCCCTCGACCGGGTGTGCCACGGCCAGCCGGGCCGCGGCCGCAGCCCTGGTCAGCGCGGCGCGCAGGTGGTCGGCGTCACCGGCCTCGGCCAGCACCGCCGCCATGCCCCGCAGCAGCTCGGCCAGGATGGTGCCCGAGTTCCCACGGGCGCCGATCAGCGCTCCGTGCGCCATGGCCCGTACCGCGTCGGCTCGGGCGGGCACGGTGGAGCCCGTCTCATGGGCGGCGAAGACCGCTTCGACGGCGGCGGCCGCCGACTCGACCGTGAGGTACAGGTTGGTGCCGGTGTCCCCGTCGGCGACGGGGTAGACGTTGATGGCGTCGATGGCGGCGCGTTCCCGCCCCAGCGCGTCCAGGGCCAGTGAGCACCAGGTGCGGACCGCGACGGCGTCGAGGGCGTCGGGGGGCTGCGGCACCGTTGGTCCTCCTTGGGACGGCCGTGGGGGGCTGGCTGCACCGCAGGGTAGCCCTCGCGCGCGGGCCGTCGTGGACGGAGGGCGGTACGGAGGGCTGCGGGAGCCGTGGTAGTTTCGTATCTCCGAAGCAGGCGTTGTATGCTGCTTCGGTTGCCCGACGAGAGTCGGGACATTCCTCCGGTACCGCCACTTCAGTAAAATGATTCCGGCGTGCCGGAATTCACTGTAAGTGCATCTGAAGTCTTTGGAGTGACCCGTGGCTGCCAACTGCGACGTTTGCGGCAAGGGGCCGAGCTTCGGCAACAACATTTCGCACTCGCACCGCCGTACGTCCCGTCGCTGGAACCCCAACATCCAGCGCGTGCGTGCCGTGGTCGGTCGGACGCCGAAGCGGCTCAACGTCTGCACCTCGTGCATCAAGGCCGGCAAGGTCGCGCGCTGACGTCCCCGTCGTAGCGCAGCCTTCCGGTTGCCCAAAAAGCCGGTCCACCTCGGTGGACCGGCTTTTTGCTGTGCTCCGGCGGGGATCAGCCGCGGGTGAGCCAGCCGTGGTCGACGGGGCCGATCCCGGTGCCCAGCGCGAAGCCCGAGCGGATCGCGCCGGTGACGTACTCCTTGGCGCTCCGCACGGCGGTCGGTACGTCCTGGCCGTGGGCGAGCCCGCAGGCGATGGCCGAGGCGAGGGTGCAGCCGGTGCCGTGGGTGTGCCGGTTGTCGTGCCTGGGGGCGCGGAGCCAGTGCTCCGCGCTGCCGTCCGTCAGCAGGTCCACCGCCTCACCCGGCAGATGGCCTCCCTTGATCACCACCCAGTTCGGCCCGAAGGAGAGCATCTCCGCCGCCGCCCTGCGCATTCCGGCCTCGTCGGTGACGGTGATGCCGGTGAGCTGGGCCACCTCGTCGAGGTTGGGGGTGGCGACGGTGGCGACGGGGAGCAGCTTGGTCCGCACGGAGCCGAGTGCCTCGGCCGCCAGGAGCGGGTCCCCGTGCTTGGAGACACCCACGGGGTCGACGACGACGGGCGCGCGGGTCCCGGCCAGGAGTTCCGCGACGGTGTCGACGAGGACGGCCGAGGAGAGCATGCCGGTCTTCACGGCCTGTACGCCGATGTCGTCGACGACGCTGCGGTACTGGGCGCGTACGGCGTCCACGGGCAGTTCCCAGGCGCCTTGGACGCCCAGCGAGTTCTGTGCGGTCACCGCGGTGAGCACGCTCATCCCGTGCGTGCCGAGGGCGAGCATCGTCTTCAGGTCCGCCTGGATGCCCGCACCGCCGCCGGAGTCCGATCCGGCGACGGTGAGAACACGGGGCGGTATCGCGGCAGGTGAGGTCATGCCCCGGAATCTACTGGGCGTCCTCGATGGAACCGAAATGGTCCCAGCCGCCCTTGCTCGTCCAGGGCGCGCCGTCGACGGTGACCTGGGGCAGGGCCGAGGGGTTGACCACCTCTCCGATGACCTTCCAGCGGGCGGGGAGCTTCACGTCGGCCGGGAAGGTGGCCACGATCGCGTGGTCCTCTCCCCCGGTGAGCACCCACTGCAGCGGGTCGATCCCGACGGCCTGCCCGATGTCGGACATCTGCGAGGGGATGTCGATGAGTCCGGAGCGCAGGTCGATGCGGACCTTGCTGGCCTCGGCGATGTGCCCGAGGTCGGCGACGAGTCCGTCGCTGACGTCCGTCATGGCCGTGGCGCCCAGGCCGGCCGCCGCGGGACCCGCGTGGTAAGGCGGTTCGGGGCGCCGGTGGGCCTCGACGAAGGCCCGGGGCGAGCGGAACCCGCGGGAGAGGACGGCGAACCCGGCGGCGGACCAGCCGAGCCAGCCGGTGACGGCCACGACGTCCCCGGGCCGGGCACCGGACCGGGTGACGGGTTCGTGGTTGCGAAGGTCCCCGAGGGCGGTGATGGAGACGGTGATGGTGTCGCCGCCGACCACGTCCCCGCCGACCACGGCCGCCCCCGCGACCTGGCATTCGTCGCGAAGCCCGTCCATCAGCTCGGCGGCCCAGGTGACCGGCAGATCGGCCGGTACGACCAGGCCCAGCAGCAGCGCGGTGGGCACGGCGCCCATGGCCGCGATGTCGGCGAGGTTCTGGGCGGCGGCCTTGCGGCCGACGTCGTACGCGGTGGACCAGTCGCGCCGGAAGTGCCGTCCTTCGAGCAGGATGTCCGTACTGGCCACGACCCTGCGGTCGGGAGCGGCCACGACCGCGGCGTCGTCGCCGGGCCCCAGTCGTACCGCCGGAGTGGTGGTGAGCCGGGACGTGAGCTCTCTGATGAGCCCGAACTCCCCCAACTCGCCCACGGTTCCCTTCACCGAGTGTCACCTCTCATCTATCGCACCGGACACCTGTCCGGGCTGCTTCAGCGGCCGGAGGTCCGGTCCGCGGCCGGACGGCCTCGGGGGCTCCCCGGCCCCGGGACGTTCAGGCATCCCGTCCCCCTTCCGCTCCGGTGGGCTTGCGGTCGCGAGCCCCGTCTGCTGTCGGTACCGTCAAGACATACGTCAACTTCTGTGGTGCGTACGCCACGCTGTGGGCGTCATCCGGCCCACAGGTCTCCCCTCGGCGCGGGGCGACGCGATAACGTGGCGTCCCTTTCCCCCACATGATCCTCGTGGCCGCCCTGGAGGTTCCGTGGTACAGGCGTACATCCTCATCCAGACCGAGGTGGGCAAGGCGTCGATCGTCGCCGAGACCATCGCCAAGCTCCCGGGAGTGATCCAGGCAGAGGACGTCACAGGCCCCTACGACGTGATCGTGCGCGCGCAGGCCGACACGGTCGACGCCCTCGGCCGGATGGTGGTCGCCAAGGTCCAGCAGGTGGACGGCATCACCCGCACTCTGACCTGCCCGGTCGTCCACCTCTGACCCCTGTCTACGCTGGTCCGGTGACTCACACCCGCCGCCGGTCCCCCCGATTCCGTGTTCTCGCCCCGTCCACCGCCGCCTTCGTGCTGGCCGTGGCGGGCTGTTCCGTCGGCGGTGGACAGCCCTCGGTACCGGTTCCCACGCCGTCGCCGGAGGCGGCCGGGTACTGCGGGAAGCTGGACGAGGCCCTGCCGGAGACCGTCGCCGGTCTGGAGCGGAGTGATCCCTCGCCGGATTCGGAACTGACCGCCGGCTGGGGGGACGGGGCGATCGTACTGCGCTGCGGGGTGCCGCGGCCCGCGAGGATGGACGATTCCCAGGCGAAGGCCGTCGACGCGGACGGCGTCAACTGGCTGCTGGAGCAGCGTGAGGACGCCGGACCGCGGTTCACCACCACGTACCGCAAGGCGTATGTCGAGGTGACGCTCGGGACGGAGTACGCGCACGACATCACCCCGCTGTCCGCGTTCGCCGTACCCGTGCGCAGGACGGTCCCCGACAGCCTCTGAGGGCGTGAGGGGGCCTGCGGGGGCGTGAGGGCCTGTGGTGCGGGCCGCCCCTCGGCGGGGCGGCCCCGTGCGGACCTCAGCGCAGGCCGGTGGGCCGGTCGAGAGCTGCCTGGATCAGCCGGTCGACGAGCTCCGGGTACTCCACGCCGCTCGCCTGCCACATGCGCGGGTACATGGAGATCGGGGTGAAGCCCGGCATGGTGTTGATCTCGTTGATGACGAAGGTGCCGTCCTCGGTGAGGAAGAAGTCGGCGCGGACCAGCCCCTCGCACGCGGCCGCCTCGAAGGCGTCGACCGCGAGCCGCTGGACCTCCGCCGTCTGCTCGTCGGTGAGCGGTGCGGGGACCAGGCCCGCGGCGGAGTCGATGTACTTGGCCTCGAAGTCGTAGAACTCGTGCGCCGTGACGGGCGGGATCTCGGCGGGCACGCTGGCGCGGGGTCCGTCCTCGAACTCCAGCACTCCGCACTCGATCTCCCGGCCGCGCAACAGCGACTCCACGAGGAACTTGGGGTCGTGCCGGCGGGCTTCCTCGATCGCCTCGTCGAGCCCGGCCGCGTCGTCGACCTTGGTGATGCCCATGGAGGAGCCGCCTCGGGCGGGCTTCACGAAGAGCGGCCAGCCGTGTTCGGCGGCGAACTCCATGATGCGCTTGCGGGCGGCGGGCCGGTCGGACTCCCACTCGCGGGGGCGGACGACCTCGTAGGGGCCGACCGGCAGCCCGAAGGAGGTGAACACCCGCTTCATGTACTCCTTGTCCTGGCCGACGGCCGAGGAGAGCACCCCGGCGCCGACGTAGGGCACCCCGGAGAGCTCCAGGAGCCCCTGGAGCGTGCCGTCCTCGCCGTAGGGGCCGTGGAGCATGGGGAAGACGACGTCGACCTCGCCCAGGACCGTGGGGACCGCTCCGGGTTCGCCGACGACGACGTCGCGGTTGCCGGGGTCGACGGAGAGCGTGACGGCGCCCCGCCCGGACTCGGCCAGCTGGTCCACGTCCGGCACCTGCCGGTCCGTGATGGCCATCCGGGCCGGGTCGTCGGACGTGAGCGCCCAACGTCCGTCCCTGGTGATACCGATCGGCAGGACGTCGTACTTCGACCGGTCGATGGCGCTCATGATGGCGCCGGCCGTGACGACGGAGATGCCGTGTTCGGAGCTGCGGCCACCGAACACGACGGCCACGCGCGGCTTGCGGCCCTGCGCGGAGCTCCGCTCGGAGCTCAGGGGGCTCTCAGGGCTCTGGGAGAGGTTCTGGCTGCTCATATCGCGTTGAGCGTACCTGCTGGTAGGGCCTGAGTCAGCGTCGCTCGGGCTTCGCGCTGCGCGCCATCAGCTCCTTCAGAGCGACGACCGGGGGCTTGCCCTCGTGCACGATGCCCACGACGGTCTCGGTGATCGGCATGTCGACGCCGTGCCTGCGCGCCAGATCGAGCACGGATTCGCAGGACTTGACGCCCTCGGCGGTCTGGCTCGTGGCGGCGACGGTCTCCTGGAGCGTCATCCCGCGCCCGAGGTTGGTGCCGAAGGTGTGGTTGCGCGAGAGGGGTGAGGAGCAGGTCGCCACCAGGTCGCCGAGCCCGGCGAGTCCGGAGAAGGTGAGGGGGTCGGCGCCCATGGCGAGCCCGAGACGCGTGGTCTCGGCGAGGCCGCGGGTGATGAGGGAGCCCTTGGCGTTGTCGCCGAGGCCCATGCCGTCGGCGATGCCCACCGCGAGACCGATGACGTTCTTCACGGCTCCGCCCAGCTCGCAGCCGACCACATCGGTGTTGGTGTAGGGACGGAAGTACGGGGTGTGGCAGGCGGCCTGGAGGCGCCGGGCGACGTCCTCGTCCGCGCAGGCGACGACGGCGGCGGCGGGGCGCCGTTCGGCGATCTCCTTGGCGAGGTTGGGTCCCGTCACGACGGCGATGCGGTCCGCGGCGACGTCGGTGACGTCCGCGATGACCTCGCTCATCCGCTTGGCCGTGCCGAGTTCGACGCCCTTCATCAGGGAGACGAGCACGGTGCCGGACTCGATGTGGGGCGCCCAGTCGGCGAGGTTGGCCCGCAGCGTCTGCGAGGGCACGACCAGAACGGCGAAATCGGCGCCGCGAAGCGCTTCGGCGGGGTCGGTCGTGGCCCGCACCGACGGGGGCAGTTCGACCCCGGGGAGGTACTGGGGGTTGGTCCGGGTGGTGTTGATCGCCTCGGCGACCTCCGCCCGGCGGCCCCAGAGGGTGACCTCGCATCCCGCGTCGGCGAGGACCACGGCGAACGCCGTGCCCCATGAGCCGGTTCCGAAGACGGCCGCCTTTGCGGGGTGTGTCACGTCGTTCCCTTTCCCTCTGCCTTGCGCCGCTGTTCGGCACGTGCCCTGCGGTGATCGTAGAGCTCCGCGGGGGCCTTCTCCCCGCGTACCTCCTCGAGCTGGGCGGTGATCGCGGCCATGATGGTCTCGGTGGCCTGGCGCAGGACGTCGGGGGTGGGTTCGAGTCCGTAGAACCGGGAGAGGTCGACCGGCGGCCCGGCCTGGACCCGCAGGGTCTTGCGGGGGAACAGCCGGAGCTTGTTCTCCTTGGCGTAGGGCGGCATCGCGAGGTTGGCGCCCCACTGCGCGACGGGGATCACCGGGGCCTTGGTCATCAGCGCGACCCGGGCGGCGCCCGTCTTGCCGGCCATCGGCCACATGTCGGGGTCGCGGGTGAGCGTGCCCTCCGGGTAGAAGGCGACGCACTCCCCGCGCTCGATGGCGTCGACGGCGGCCCGGAAGGCGTCCAGGGCGTTGGTCGACTCGCGGTAGACGGGGATCTGCCCGGTGCCGCGCAGCATCATTCCGACGAAAGGCGCCCTGAAGAGCGCCGCTTTCGCCAGCAGGCGCGGAACACGGCCGGTGTTGTACTGCCAGTGGGCGTAGGACAGCGGATCCAGGTACGAGTTGTGGTTGACCGCGGTGATGAATCCACCGTCGTCCGGGATGTGCTCCATTCCCCGCCAGTCCCGCTTGAACAGAACCACCAGGGGCGGTTTCGCGATGACCGCGGCCAGGCGGTACCAGAAGCCGATTCTGCGGCGGGACACTCGGACGCCTTCCTCTAGGACCTGTGCTGCTGCGGGGCCTGCGGCCCGTGCTGCCTTCGCCCCGGGGCCCTGCTGTTGTGGAGAACACCGTACGCCTCACCTGTGGGGGCGGACCTCCGGGTCGTGCCACCGGCAGGCGAGAATAAGGGCTGATGCGTACCGAGGGGGAGATCGCCACGAACACCGACCCGACCGGGCCCTGGTCCCTGGTCGTCCCGCTGAAACCCCTGGCACAGGCCAAGAGCAGGCTGGGCCGGGCGGTCGGCGGGGATCTGCGGCCGCGCCTTGCCCTGGCGTTCGCGCAGGACACCGTGGCCGCCGCGCTGTCCTGTCCCGGGGTGCGGGATGTGGTGGTCGTCACGGACGATCCGGTGGCCGGGCCGGCCTTGGCGGCGCTCGGCGCCCGCACGGTGCCCGACGCCCCGGCGGCCGGCCTCAACGCCGCCCTGGAGCACGGTGCGCGGGCGGTGGCCGCCCGGCGCGGCCGCGCGGCGGTGGCCGCACTGAACGCGGATCTCCCGGCACTGCGCCCCGAGGAATTGGCGCGGGCGCTCGAATTCTCGTCGGAATTTCCGCGCACATTTGTATCGGACGCCCAGGGAATCGGCACCACTTTTCTTTCCGCGACTTCCGGTACGGAATTGCGCCCGGTGTTCGGAGGGCCGTCACGGACGGGACATCTGGCCTCGGGTGCGGTGGAGATCCGGCTGCCGGGCCTGGACTCGGTCCGCCGGGACGTGGACACGGGCGAGGACCTTCGGGCGGCGCTGGCGCTGGGGGTCGGACCGTTCACCGCGGGCCTGGTGGCCCCGGCCGTGCCCGCGGCGGAGCGATAGGCTGCGGCCCATGCAGGCGACCTCGTTCACGTACGACTCCGAGACCCGCACCGGCAGCGTGCTGCTCGACGACGGCACTCCGGTGGACTTCGACGCCGCCGCGTTCGATGCGGGAGGGCTCAGGCTGCTGCGTCCGGGCCAGCGGGTGCGGATCGAGACCGAGGGGTCGGGTGCCTCACTGCGGATCACCCTGGTGACGCTCCAGACCCTCTGAGCGCCCTCCCGGCCAGGTGAGGGCCCCGAACAGCCCGCGGGCCGGGCTCCCCTAGGGGAGCCCGGCCCGGCGCGTCTGAGGAACGAGCGGTGCCCGGTCTCACTTCTTGCGTGCGGTGGCCTTCTTGGCAGTGGTCTTGCGCGCGGTGGTCTTCTTGGCGGGCGCCTTCTTGGCCGTGGCCTTCTTCGCGGGCGCCGTCTTGGCGGCGGCCGTCTTCTTCGTGGCGGTGGCCTTCTTCGCCGGCGTCGCCTTCTTCGCGGCGGCCGTGGTCTTCTTGGCGGCGGCGGTGGTCTTCTTCGCCGTGGCCTTCTTCGCGGCGGCCGTGGTCTTCTTGGCGGCGGCGGTGGTCTTCTTCGCCGTGGCCTTCTTGGCGGTGGCCTTCTTGGCGGCAGCCTTCGCCGTCGTGCGGGTGGAAGAACCGCCCGAGAGGCTGCCCTTGGGGGCCTTCTTGACGGCCACGTCGTTCTTGGGGAGCTTCTTGGAGCCGCTCACCAGGTCCTTGAAGCCCTGTCCCGCGCGGAAACGGGGCACGGAGGTCTTCTTGACCCGTACGCGCTCGCCCGTCTGCGGGTTACGGGCGTACCGGGCGGGGCGGTCGACCTTCTCGAACGAACCGAAGCCGGTGACCGAGACACGGTCCCCCGCGACGACCGCGCGGACGATCGCGTCGAGCACCACGTCGACAGCGTCCGCGGCCTGCTGACGGCCGCCGACCTTGTCGGCAATCGCTTCTACGAGCTGCGCCTTGTTCACGTCTTCCCCTTCGGAGACATTGCCGGAACGAAACTGTTCTGGCCTTTTCGCACGTTAGGTAGATATATACCGCAAATCAAACACGAAACGGGCGAATCACCCTAGTGCCGCAACGAAGTCGACCGCTGCGCTGTCCGCAGAGTCAGTCACCTTCGGGGAATCGGCCCTCGTCGAGGTCCTTCATCAACCGGTCCAGACGCCTTGCCGCGCCTGGGAGATCGTGCTTAGCCGCGGCCGTCACGGCCAACAGCTTCCGGGACAGCGCCATCCGTACGCCCTCCGGGACTTGCAGTGCGCGCACTTTTAGGTGCGCTTCCTTCAGTTGGTCGGCGACGCGGCCGTAGAGCTCGAGTTGGCTGTCGCGTTCCATGCACCGATTGTGCCATCTGGGGCGAGTTGTCGCCCGAGGGGGTCTCAACAAGCGACTGCGCCCCCTGCCGGTCGGCAGGGGGCGCAGTTCGGGAAAAGCGCTGCTCAGGCGTCAATTGTGCGCGGCTTGTAGGACGGCCTGGCCGCCTCGTAAGCCGCGATGTCCGCTTCGTTCTGAAGGGTGAGGCTGATGTCGTCCAGCCCGTTCAGCAGACGCCAGCGGGCGTTCTCGTCGAGCTCGAAATCGGCCGTGATGCCCTCGGCCAGCACCTGGCGCTTCTCGAGGTCGACCGTGATCTCGGCCGTGGGGTCGGCCTCCGTCAGCTCCCAGAGGCTGTCGACGACCTTCTGGTCCAGGACGACGGTCAACAGACCGTTCTTCAGGGAGTTGCCCCGGAAGATGTCGGCGAACCGGGAGGAGATGACCGTCTTGAAGCCGTAGTTCTGCAGCGCCCAGACGGCGTGCTCACGCGAGGAACCGGTACCGAAGTCGGGTCCGGCGACCAGCACCGAGGCGCCCTTGCGCTCAGGGAGGTTGAGGACGAAGTTCTCGTCCTTGCGCCAGGCTTCGAAGAGCCCGTCCTCGAAGCCGTCACGCGTGACCTTCTTCAGCCAGTGCGCGGGGATGATCTGGTCGGTGTCGACGTTGCTGCGGCGCAGCGGGACGGCCCGGCCGGTGTGTGCGGTGAATGCTTCCATGACTCTCAGACTCCGGCGGGCGTACGGACGTCGGACAGGTCGGCGGGCGAGGCCAGATGGCCCAGCACGGCGGTGGCGGCGGCGACCTGCGGGGAGACCAGGTGGGTGCGGCCGCCCTTGCCCTGCCTGCCCTCGAAGTTGCGGTTCGAGGTGGAGGCGGAACGCTCACCGGGGGCCAGCTGGTCGGGGTTCATCCCGAGGCACATCGAGCAGCCCGCGTGCCGCCATTCGGCTCCTGCCGCGGTGAAGACCTTGTCCAGGCCCTCCTCGACCGCCTGGAGGGCGACCCGGACGGATCCCGGGACGACCAGCATGCGCACCCCGTCGGCGACCTTGCGGCCGTCGAGGATCGAGGCGGCGTTGCGCAGGTCCTCGATACGGCCGTTGGTGCAGGACCCTACGAAGACGGTGTCGACGTTGATGTCACGCAGCGGCTGGCCGGCGGTCAACCCCATGTACTCCAGGGCCTTTTCGGCGGCATGGCGCTCCGAAGCGTCCTCGTACGAGGCCGGGTCGGGGACGCTGGCCGACAGCGGCGCGCCCTGGCCGGGGTTGGTGCCCCAGGTGACGAACGGCGCGAGTGCGGCACCGTCGATGACGACCTCGGCGTCGAAGACGGCGTCGTCGTCGGTGCGCAGCGTCTTCCAGTACTCCACCGCCGCGTCCCAGTCCTCGCCGCGGGGCGCGTGGTCGCGGCCCTCGAGATAGGCGAAGGTGGTCTCGTCCGGGGCGATCATGCCCGCGCGGGCACCGGCCTCGATCGACATGTTGCAGATGGTCATCCGGGCCTCCATCGAGAGCTTCTCGATGGCGGAGCCCCGGTATTCCAGGATGTAGCCCTGGCCACCGCCGGTACCGATCCGGGCGATGATGGCCAGGATGAGGTCCTTGGCGGTGACGCCGTCGGGGAGTTCACCCTCGACGGTGATCGCCATGGTCCGGGGGCGGGCCATCGGCAGCGTCTGGGTGGCCAGGACGTGCTCGACCTGGCTGGTCCCGATGCCGAAGGCCAGCGCGCCGAAGGCGCCGTGGGTGGAGGTGTGCGAGTCACCGCAGACGACCGTGGTGCCGGGCTGTGTCAGGCCGAGCTGCGGACCGACCACGTGCACGACGCCCTGCTCGACGTCCCCCAGCGGGTGCAGCCGCACGCCGAACTCCGCGCAGTTCTTGCGCAGGGTCTCCAGCTGGGCGCGGGAGACCGGGTCGGCGATCGGCTTGTCGATGTCGAGGGTCGGGGTGTTGTGGTCCTCGGTGGCGATGGTGAGGTCGAGGCGCCGCACCGGGCGGCCGGCCTGACGCAGGCCGTCGAACGCCTGCGGGCTGGTCACCTCGTGCAGCAGGTGCAGATCGATGAAGAGGAGGTCGGGCTCGCCATCGGCGCGCCGGACGACATGGTCGTCCCAGACCTTCTCCGCGAGTGTCCTACCCATCGCTTTCCCTCCGGCCGGCGTCATCACCGGCCCAACTAGAGATTTCGAGTGCCGCCGCTCGCACCCCCCTGGCGGGGCGGCGGCCGTGGGGCCGACGTACGGCCTCGGATACAGGTTCGCAAGTTCCGGGAAAAATTGAACTTGCGTTTCACAGAGTGAGACGCGAGTATCGTCGTATGGACAACTCTAGCGGCGTCGGCGTTCTCGACAAGGCAGCTCTGGTATTGAGCGCCCTGGAGTCCGGTCCGGCCACCCTCGCCGGGCTGGTCGCGGCGACCGGGCTCGCACGACCCACGGCTCACAGACTCGCCGTGGCACTCGAACACCACCGCATGGTGGCGAGGGACATGCAGGGCCGTTTCATTCTCGGCCCCCGCCTCTCGGAACTCGCGGCCGCGGCCGGCGAGGACCGGCTCCTGGCGACGGCCGGACCCGTACTCACACATCTGCGCGACATCACCGGCGAGAGCGCGCAGCTCTACCGCCGGCAGGGCGACATGCGAATCTGCGTGGCCGCGGCGGAGCGCCTGTCCGGACTGCGGGACACCGTGCCGGTCGGCTCCACGCTCACCATGAAGGCGGGCTCCTCCGCGCAGATCCTGATGGCCTGGGAGGAGCCGGAGCGGCTGCACCGGGGCCTGCAGGGCGCCCGCTTCACCGCCACCGCCCTCTCCGGGGTGCGCCGGCGGGGCTGGGCCCAGTCGATCGGCGAGCGGGAGCCGGGGGTGGCGTCCGTCTCGGCACCGGTGCGCGGACCTTCGAACCGGGTGGTCGCCGCGGTGTCGGTCTCGGGCCCGATCGAGCGCCTCACCCGCCACCCCGGCAGGATGCACGCCCAGGCGGTCATCGACTCGGCCGCGCGGCTGAGCGAGGCGCTGCGCCGCACGGGCTGAAGCGCGTACCGGAACCACCTGGGCCACGCCCTCCGCCGCCGGCCTGACCGGGGGCCACGCGACCGCCCCTGCCCGCCGATTCACCTTCGAGGCCGCCCCAGCGTCGTGGCGGCCCCCCTCCCGGACCTCTCGCAACAGGCCTGCCCTCCAAGGGAAGTGGCCCCGCTGTTCCCCGACTCCCCCTGGACCGAAGGGAATCCGGAACAGCCTCTTCGCGAGGACAAGGAAAAAGGCCCTCCACCGGAGTGAAGGGCCTTTCCGTACTGCTCTGTTGTACCCCCGACCGGATTCGAACCGGCGCTACTGCCGTGAGAGGGCAGCGTGCTAGGCCGCTACACAACGGGGGCGTGGTTACTGCTGACTTGCGCTGGGCTACCAGGACTCGAACCTAGAATGACGGTACCAGAAACCGTAGTGTTGCCAATTACACCATAGCCCATGGTGTGACAAGTACCCCCGACCGGATTCGAACCGGCGCTACTGCCGTGAGAGGGCAGCGTGCTAGGCCGCTACACAACGGGGGCCCTGGCGATCCTCATCCGGCCGGAGCCGGATGGTGTCACCGCTGGAACGTGGGTGCGACCCTGTGTTCCTGCGGGATGGATCTGTACCCCCGACCGGATTCGAACCGGCGCTACTGCCGTGAGAGGGCAGCGTGCTAGGCCGCTACACAACGGGGGCTTGTTACTTCGGTCTTGCGCTGGGCTACCAGGACTCGAACCTAGAATGACGGTACCAGAAACCGTAGTGTTGCCAATTACACCATAGCCCACTGAAACGCAACCCCTGAGGGTGTTGTTTCTGTCTGCGCTTCCCGGCCGGATCTTTCGGCCCGCTCGGGCGGCGCAGAAAGAACATTACCCGAAGGTGTCCGACGCTCCAAAACGGGTATCGCCCGCCAGCAGGGCGGGGAGCTCGGCGAGCCCCGTGATCCGCGTGAGCTCGGGGCGTCCGCCCCGTCCGCGCCGGTCCAGCCACACACCGGCGAGACCCGCGGCAACGGCGCCGGCCGCGTCGATGTCCGGCTGGTCCCCGACGTAGACGACCTCGTGAGGATCGAGCTCCATCGCCTCGCAGGCCGCGCGGAAGGCCCTGGCGTCCGGCTTCCAGATCCCGAGCTCCTGGGCGCACAGCAGGACCTCGAAGCGGTCCCGCACGCCGAGGGCCCGCAGCTTCCGCTCCTGATGGTCGACGGCGGAGTTCGACAGGATCGCGTGCCGGTGCGTGGCGGCCAGCGCGTCGAGGACGGGTACGGCGTCCGGGAAGAGCTCCCAGGAGCTCTCGTAGTGCCCGACATACCGGTGGAACCAGGCGTCGGCGTCCTCGTCGCTCAGCTCGGCCTCCAGGAACTCCCGCACCCGGTCCCGGCAGTGCGCGGGCCAGTCGGACTCCCCGGCGGCGACGCGCTTCCAGTGGGCGGAGGCGATGGACATCCACCGGTCGTGGTGGTCCTCGTCACTCTCGGGCAGCCCCTCCGCCCGGAGGTGCCGCAGCAGGCCCGTCCGGTCCGAGCCCGCGTAGTCGAAGATCGTGTCGTCCACGTCCCAGAGGACCGCGCGAATCACCATGTACGAGAACCTACCCGCCCCGGAGCGCGGAGAAGCCGGTTACGCGGGCGACGGCGACCACGTCCCGCCGCCGGCTTCCGGGGGCGCGCAGGCGGCCCGAACGACCGGAGGCCGGGCTCCCCGTGGGGGGAGCCCGGCCTCCGGTACGTGTACGGCGTTACGCGGCCAGCTTGGCCAGTGCCGCGTCGATCCGGGCGATCGTCTTCTCTCGGCCCAGGATCTCCAGGGACTCGAAGAGCGGAAGCCCGACCGTGCGGCCGGTGACGGCGACCCGGACCGGGGCCTGCGCCTTGCCGAGCTTGAGACCGTGCTTCTCACCGGCGGCGAGCACGGCGGCCTTGAGGGCCTCCGCGTTCCACTCGGCGGCCGTGAGTTCGGCGCGGGCCGTGACGAGCAGGGCGTCGGAGCCCTCCTTCATCGCCTTCGCCCAGGAGGCCTCGTCGTGGACGGGCTCGTCCAGGAAGAGGAAGTCGACGTTGGCCGTGATGTCCGAGAGGACCGTCACGCGCGTCTGGGCGTGCGGGGCGATCTCGGCGAACTGCTCCGCGTCGAAGGCCTCGGGCGCCCAGGGCGCGAACGGCGCCCGCAGCCAGGGGCCGCACGCCTCGGTGAAGGTCTTCACGTCGATCATGCGCAGGTGCTCGGCGTTGACGTGCTCGGCCTTCTTCAGGTCGAAGCGCGCCGGGTTGGCGTTGACGTCCGCGATGTCGAAGGCGGCGACCATCTCGTCCCGGCCGAAGATGTCGCGGTCCTCCGCGATCGACCAGCCGAGCAGCGAGAGGTAGTTGAGCAGCCCCTCGGGCAGGAAGCCGCGCTCGCGGTAGAGGTTGAGCGAGGCCTGCGGGTCACGCTTGGAGAGCTTCTTGTTGCCCTCCCCCATGACGTACGGGAGATGGCCGAAGGCCGGGATGTCCTTGGCGATCCCCAGCTCGATGAGCGCCCGGTACAGGGCGATCTGGCGGGGGGTGGAGGAGAGGAGGTCCTCACCGCGCAGGACGTGGGTGATCTCCATCAGGGCGTCGTCGACCGGGTTGACGAGCGTGTACAGCGGCGCGCCGTTGGCGCGGACGATGCCGTAGTCCGGGACGTTCTCCGGCTGGACCGTGATCTCGCCGCGGACCAGGTCGGTGAAGGTGATCGCCTCGTCGGGCATCCGGAAGCGGACGATCGAGGTGCGGCCCTCGGCCTCGTACGCCGCCTTGCGCTCGTCGCTCAGGTCGCGGCAGTGGCCGTCGTAGCCCGACGGCTTGCCGGCGGCGCGGGCGGCGTCGCGGCGGGTGTCGAGCTCCTCGGTCGTGCAGTAGCAGGGGTAGGCGCGCCCGGCCTCCAGGAGCTTGGCCGCGACGTCCTTGTAGAGGTCCATCCGCTGCGACTGGCGGTACGGGGCGTGCGGGCCGCCGACCTCGGGGCCCTCGTCCCAGTCCAGGCCGAGCCAGCGCATCGAGTCGAGCAGCTGGGTGTAGGACTCCTCGGAGTCCCGCGCCGCGTCGGTGTCCTCGATGCGGAAGACCAGGGTGCCCTTGTGGTGGCGCGCGAACGCCCAGTTGAACAGGGCGGTGCGGACCAGGCCCACGTGGGGGTTGCCGGTCGGGGAGGGGCAGAAACGTACGCGTACGGGTGCGTCTGGTGCGTTAACCACGCTTGATCACCTTGTTGGTGAGAGTGCCGATGCCTTCGATGGTGACGGCGACCTCGTCGCCGACGTGCAGGGGTCCCACCCCTGCGGGGGTCCCGGTGAGGATCACGTCGCCCGGGAGCAGCGTCATCGCCTCCGTGATGTGGACGACCAGGTCCTCCACGGAGCGGATCATGTCGCTCGTCCGGCCGAGCTGGCGCTGTTGGCCGTTGACCGTCGCCTGGATGGCCAGATCGCCGGGGTCGACGTCGGTCTCCACCCAGGGACCGATCGGGCAGGAGGTGTCGAAGCCCTTCGCCCGGGCCCACTGGCTCTCCCTGCGCTGGACGTCGCGGGCGGTGACGTCGTTGGCGCAGGTGTAACCGAAGACGACGTCCTTCACACGCTCACGCGGGACCTCGCGGCACATACGGCCGATCACCACGGCCAGCTCGGCCTCGTGGTGCAGCTCCTCGGAGAAGGAGGGGTACTCGATGGAGTCGCCGGAGCCGATCACCGAGGTGGTGGGCTTGAAGAAGGCGACGGGCACATCCGGGACCTCGTTGCCCAGTTCGGCGGCGTGTTCCGCGTAGTTGCGGCCGATGGCCACGACCTTGTTGGGAAGCACGGGCGGCAGCAGCCGGACCTTCTTCAGCGGGACCTTGGTCCCCGAGAGCTCGAAGTCGGTGTACGGGATGCCCTTGATGATGTCGAGCACGAGGCTGTCGGGGCTGTCGCCCTCGACCGCGCCGAAGGCGACATTGCCGTCGATGGAGAACCTGGCGATGCGCACGGGATGCTGTCGCCCCTCACTTGCTGGCTGGCTGAAGACTGACGCTCCAGGCTAGCGCGCGTGAGGGGGCCCGCCGTGCGCCTCGCCCCGTGGGACGCCGGGCCCATGTCGTGGGCGTGTGGTTGCCTCCCCGGCGGGGACGACGGAACCACACGCCCAAGAGAACTAGCGCGCGATCGCGGCAGGGGCCTCCATGAGGATGGTGCGCCGCGGGTTGGCCGTCTGGCTGGGCAGGTCGACGGCGTGCTCCCGCTGCTCCGGCCCCTGCAGGGCGTCGGCGCCCTCGAGGTGCGCCAGTGTCGTGCGCCGGGGGTTTGCAATATTGCGGGAGACCATCGTCGTCTTCATCTGCCGTTCGGACCCTTGTCGCTGGGGCGCTGCCCGGAGGTGCGCCGGTTGTCGGATTCGCCATCCCTGTAAAGCGCCAGGCTAAACACGCGATTCCCCGGGTTGGCCGGGATGAGACGGCGATCATCATGTGAGTTTGCTCACGAACTTGCCGACAAACCGCTCATTGCAGGCAGTTGATCATGCGCTGCAAACCAGACAATACGTGCCCGAATCCGTCATTCCGCTCCCGATCATGGCGTCTGGGACACCGGCCACCCTCTGGGCGATCACCCGTAATCGACCGGTTTGACCGCGAACCGACTCCACACCTCGTGACACTGCGGTCACCCCGTGTCATACACGTCACAGCACGGTCGCGGGCCTTGTTGGAGATCCTTCACTGTGCTGGAATTCCACGCACCGCCGCGGGTTTCAGGCCCGACGCGCAGGGGCGCAACGCAGCGCCGAGTGGCGGCGGGAGGGGGAAGTACGCCGGTCACTCACGACCACCATCGGGGCGCGCCCAGTGCCCCACGACGCCGACACCGTCCCGCCGTGCCACGCACGGAAGGACGCCTGGTCAAGAGGTTGCGACGCTAGTGCAGGGACGTTTCAAGAGGGATGGCATGGGGTCGCCCCAGCCCCGCCAGGGCCGAGGGGACAACTCGGCCGATCAGGAGCCGCGCGGCGGGAACGACCGTGGTTCCTCGCCCCAGCACGCCCAGAGCCCCGGTCCCGCCGGTGACGGCGGCGACCGCCCGCAGCGCTCCGCCGCTCCGAGCGCCGGCGGCGCGGAGGCCTCGGCCCCCCTCAAGCCGGTCGGCCCGACCTCCGCGGGCTCGCGCATCGCCCTGCGCAACTGGCGCATCAGCACCCGCCTGGTCTCCCTGCTCGCCCTGCCCGTGGTCGCCGCGACCACCCTGGGTGGTCTGCGGATCAACCAGTCCATGAACGACATGGACCAGCTGGAGCACATGCAGCTGCTGACCAAGATGACCAAGCAGGCGACCGCGCTCGCCAACGCGCTCCAGGAGGAGCGCGACAGCTCGGCCGGCCCGCTGTCGAACGGCGTGAAGGCCACCGACTACAAGGTCACCCAGCCCCGTGACCGCACGGACCGCGCCAAGGCCGCCTTCTTCGAGGCCACCGACGAGATAGGCAACACCCCCGGTGACGCGGCGCTGGACAGCATCCACGCGAGCGTCAGTCAGATCGGCATGCAGCTCGGCAGCATCACCAGCATCCGCAAGGACGCCTACGCCGGTGACAGCCCGAGTCTCAACACGATCGACCAGTACAGCCAGCTGATCACCTCGCTGCTGAGCCTCTCGCAGGACATGGCGCAGGCGACCAGCAACCCGGAGATGATCAAGCGCACCCGCGCGCTGGCGGCCTTCTCCTCCTCGAAGGAGTACGCCTCCGTCGAGCGCGCGATCATCGCCGCGGCGCTGCCCGGTGGTGACAGCACCAAGACGCATCTGAACGACAACGACCAGGCGTTCGGCCGCAACGCGCTGAACAAGGCGGGCACGACCCTCAAGACCTTCGAGACCACCTACGAGTCCACCGGCAAGAGCTCCGCCGAGCTGCTGGAGCCCCTGGACAACGGGAATCCCGAGATCACCGCCGCCGACATGTACGCCAGGAAGGTGCTCGACAGCCCGCTGGGCATCGAGGGCAGCAACCGCAAGACCCGTACGTACATGGACTGGTACGACCAGAGCTCCAACAAGATCCAGGCGATGAAGACCATCGAGCAGACGCTGCTCGGTGAGATGGAGAGCAAGGCGCGCGAACTCCGCGAGGAGTCGCAGCGGGACGCGATCCTCAACGGTGCGATCATCCTCATCGTCCTCGGTGTGTCGCTGGTCGGCGCCTTCGTCGTGGCCCGGTCCATGATCCGCTCGCTGCGGCGTCTGCAGGACACCGCGACGCGGGTCGCCCAGGACCGTCTGCCCGAGCTCGTCAAGCAGCTCTCGGAGACCGACCCGCAGGACGTCGACACCTCCGTCGAGTCGGTCGGTGTGCACTCCCGGGACGAGATCGGCCAGGTGGCCGCGGCCTTCGACGACGTGCACCGCGAGGCGGTCCGTCTGGCCGCCGAGCAGGCGCTGCTGCGAGGCAACGTCAACGCGATGTTCACCAACCTCTCGCGCCGCAGCCAGGGCCTCATCCAGCGCCAGCTCTCGCTCATCTCCGAACTCGAGTCGCGCGAGGCCGACCCGGACCAGCTCTCCTCGCTCTTCAAGCTCGACCACCTCGCCACGCGTATGCGCCGTAACGGTGAGAACCTCCTCGTCCTCGCGGGTGAGGAGCCGGGCCGCAGGTGGACCCGCCCCGTGCCGCTGGTCGACGTGCTCCGCGCCGCCGCGTCCGAGGTGGAGCAGTACGAGCGCATCGAACTGGCCGCCGTGCCCGCCACCGAGGTCGCCGGCCGCGTCGTCAACGACCTCGTGCACCTCCTCGCCGAGCTGCTGGAGAACGCCACGTCGTTCTCCTCACCCCAGACGAAGGTCCGCGTCACCGGTCACGCGCTGCCCGACGGCCGTGTGCTCGTCGAGATCCACGACACCGGTATCGGCCTCTCCCCCGAGGACCTGGCCGCGATCAACGAGCGCCTCGCGTCGCCGCCCACCGTGGACGTCTCGGTGTCCCGCCGGATGGGTCTGTTCGTGGTCGGCCGCCTGTCGCTGCGTCACGGCATCCGTATCCAGCTGCGTCCCTCGGACTCCGGCGGTACGACCGCGCTCGTCATGCTGCCCATGGAGGTCGCGCACGGCGGCAAGCAGCCGCCGAAGCCCGGCCAGCAGGGCAAGGGCCAGCAGAAGGGGGCGCCCGGCGGCCTCCTCGCCGGTGGAGCTCCGTCCGGTGGCGGCCCGCGTCCCGACGCTCCGGCGAACGGGCTGGGCTCGTCGGCACCGCGCGGCGAGGTCGGCGCGGGCGCCGCACCGCGCGCCGCGCTGCCCGCACGGGACGGCGGCACCGGCAGGCCCCAGCAGGGACCCGGTGGCCAGGGCCCGCGCCAGGGTGGTGGCGGTCTCGCCGGAGCCTTCAGCGGCGCCCGGGGCGGGGCGCGTCCCACGCCCGACTCCTCCGCGGGCACCGGACCGAACCTGTTCGGCCACTCCGGCGGACAGAGCGGCCCGCCCGCACGCCAGGCCCCGCAGCCGTCCCAGCAGGACCGGTCCGGCCAGGGCGGCCCGCGGCAGCCCGGCGGTCCCGGCCGCCAGCTGCCCCCGTCCGGCGGACCCCGCGCCGAGCTGCCCGGCGGCGCCCCGCAGCAGCCCGGGCGTCCGCAGGGCACCAGCTGGGGCGCCCAGGAGCAGGGTGCTCCCCGGCGTACGCAGCCGGACGCGCCGCGCGGTCACGAGGAGCACGACGCCGGACGGTTCGCCCGGCCCGGCACCTCCGCGCCGAACCAGCCGTTCACCCCGCCGAACCAGCGTCCGCCGATGAGTGACCGTCAGGGTCCGGGCAGCACTGCGGAGTTCGCCCGTCCGGACTTCTCGGCGCCGCGTCCTCCGGCTCCGCAGGCACCCGACCCGGCGAGCACCGCGCAGTTCGCCCGCCCGGACTTCAACGCGCCCGCGCCGACGGGCTTCCCCGCCCCGCAGGCTCCCGCTCCCCGCCAGGACGGCAACCCCGACTTCGGCGCCCCGCGGCCTCCGGCGCCGTTCGCCGCCGAGCCGCCGCGCCGTCCGGCCCTGCCGCAGCAGCCCGAGGTGCTGCCTCCGGCCGGTCCTGGTGACGGGCGTACGCCGCTCTACGACACGCTGGAGACGAACTGGTTCCACGGCCCGCAGCAGGGTGGCCAGCAGCCGCCCGCCGAGCCGCAGGCCCCGGTCTCTCCCCAGCCCGCCGGCACCCCGCCTCCCGCCATGCCAAGGCGCGGCGCGGCCGACACCGGTGCCACCAGTTCATGGCGTGCCTCGCCCAACGACGAACTCGTGCGGCAGGCGGAGCGCGTCAAGAAGCCCGCCGCCGGCGGGATCACCACGTCCGGACTGCCACGCCGTGTCCCACGTGCCAATTTGGTGCCGGGCACCGCTCAGCAGCAGAATCATCAGTCCGGACCCCAGGTTTCGCGTGCGCCGGACGACGTGCGCGGCCGTCTGACCAATCTCCGCCGGGGCATCCAGCAGGGACGACAGGCCAACAACGGCTCGTCTACCGGCAGTTTCCAACTCGGCCCCACTCACCAGCAGGAGCGTTAGTTGAGCCCCATGAGTCAGGCCGCGCAGAATCTGAACTGGCTGATCACCAACTTCGTGGACAACACCCCAGGGGTGTCACACACGGTGGTGGTCTCGGCCGATGGCCTGTTGCTGGCGATGTCCGAGGGTTTCCCGCGCGACCGCGCCGACCAGCTGGCGGCCGTGGCCTCCGGTCTGACGTCGCTGACGGCGGGTGCCTCGCGGATCTTCGAGGGCGGCGCCGTGAGTCAGACGGTTGTGGAGATGGAGAGGGGTTTCCTCTTCCTCATGTCCATCTCCGACGGCTCGTCGCTGGCCGTGCTCGCCCACCCGGACGCGGACATCGGTCTGGTCGGGTACGAGATGGCGCTCCTCGTGGACCGTGCGGGGACCGTCCTCACCCCTGACCTCCGTGCCGAACTACAAGGCAGTCTGCTCCACTAGGCGGCCATGCGGCAGGCACCTGACACGATCCCCCCAGGTACTACAGAAAACCCTCACCCGTCCGGCCGACACAGCCCCTCACCGGCCACCTTCAGACGGCAAGCCGACTTACTGCTGTCACGCCCGGAGGACTTATGACCCCGCCACCCGCCTCACCTGATCCGTACGGCGCACTGCATCACGCGTCGTACGACGGTGAAGGCGACCAGCCGCTGGTGCGTCCGTACGCCATGACCGGCGGCCGGACCCGGCCCCGGTACCAGCTCGCGATAGAGGCTCTGGTCAGCACGACCGCGGACCCCGCGCACCTCGGGACACTGCTCCCCGAGCACCAGCGGATCTGCCACCTGTGCCGTGAGGTCAAGTCGGTGGCCGAGGTCTCGGCCCTGCTGTCCATGCCCCTGGGCGTGGCACGGATCCTCGTGGCGGACCTGGCGGAAGCCGGCATGGTGGCCATCCACCAGCCGGGCAACGGAGAGGCCGGCGGCACGCCGGATGTGACACTGCTCGAAAGGGTGCTCAGTGGACTTCGCAAGCTCTAGCGGCGAGACCGCCCGGGCCACCACCTCGGCGAAGATCGTGGTGGCAGGGGGCTTCGGCGTGGGTAAGACCACGTTTGTCGGTGCCGTCTCGGAGATCAATCCGCTGCGTACCGAAGCCGTGATGACGTCCGCCTCCGCGGGCATCGACGACCTGACCCACACCGGGGACAAGACCACCACCACGGTGGCCATGGACTTCGGACGCATCACCCTGGACCAGGACCTGATCCTCTACCTGTTCGGCACCCCCGGACAGGACCGCTTCTGGTTCATGTGGGACGACCTGGTCCGCGGCGCCATCGGCGCCGTCGTCCTCGTCGACACCCGCCGCCTCGCCGACTGCTTCCCCGCCGTCGACTACTTCGAGAACAGCGGCCTCCCCTTCGTCATCGCCCTCAACGGCTTCGACGGACACCAGCCCTACACCCCCGACGAAGTACGCGAAGCACTCCAGATCGGCCCCGACGCCCCGATCATCACCACGGACGCACGGCACCGCGCCGACGCCAAGAGCGGCCTGATCACCCTGGTCGAGCACGCGCTGATGGCACGCCTGAAGTAGTCGCAAGTCGGCATCGATCTACGGAAGTTGCCGTAGTCCCGCGGGGGCGGCCTGTGTCTTTTGACACGCTCCGCCCCCGCGTTCATAACATTTCGACAGAGAATTCGAGCCTCGTCGATACCCGACGCGCACGGGCGGTACCGCTGCGCTCATACGAGCCCCGCCTTTTGACGGGGCTCGCTCTTTATGCCCGATTTATCTGCGGGCAGGCGCACACGGAACCACCTGTTCCGACTGTTTGGAACGCGACCCGTCCGCGTGCTGCAATGCCTCGAACTACCCAGTAGTACGGCCCCCTGAACGTAATCCGGCACAACGTAGGTGCCGACGCCGAGAGGTTGTTGGTCGAGTGAGGCGAAGCAACGAGGGCTCCGCGGCGCAGCCGGAACGGGGCAACTTCACCCCGCCGCCGCGTGCTGCGGTGTCCCCGCCTGCGGACACGACGTCCGAGGCGGAACCGGCCGGCGGCAGCAGCAGCCGCCTGTCACCGCGCAACTGGCGGGTGCCCACCAGGCTGAACGCCATCCTCCTGATCCCGGCGCTGGTCGGCCTGGTCATGGGCGGCTTCCAGGTGAAGGGCTCGGTCGACACCTGGAACGAGGCGCAGGACGCCGAGAAGACGGCTCTGGTCGTCCGCGCCGCCGCGGAGTACGGACAGGCGCTGCTCAACGAGCGTGACCTCACCGCCCAGCCCCTGCTGTCCAACAAGCGGACCGCGACCGAGGTGGAGCGGGCGCGTGCCACCACGGACAGCGCGGCCTCGAAGTTCGACGCCGCCGTGCAGAACATGCCGGACAAGGAAGGCCTGCACCGCCGCCTGAAGCTCTTCAAGGTGGAGGAGCCGCTCCTTCCCGAACTCCGCAAGGCCGCCTACGCCGAGGCGATGGACCCGGTGAAGACGGAGGAGGGCTACACCAAGGTCCAGCACTCGCTGATGGAGTTCTCCAACGAGCTCGGCCTCGGTACCGGCAACATCACCAGTTACGGCCGGACGGTGTACGCGATCGAGCTGGCCAAGGCCGCAGAATCGCTTCAGCGCTCGATCGGCATGCACCTGCTGGTGCGCCCGAGCCAGGAGCCCCGCAACTTCAACGGCCAGGTCACCGCGTTCAGCTCGTACAACTACCTGGAGCAGATCGCACTCGGCGAGTTCGTCTCCGGTGGTACGGAGGCCGACGCCGCCCGTCTCAAGGAGGTCATGGCCGGCAAGGCCGCTGAGGGTGCCAAGCAGCTCAAGGCCGCCCAGCAGCAGGCCAAGGCCGCCGGCAAGCCCTTCGTGGCGCCCCCGAGCATCGACGGCTCGGTCTTCGACGGCATGGCCCAGCAGATCGGTCAGGGCAAGCAGCCGGACGAGCTGAAGGCCAAGGGGATCACCCCCGAGACCTGGATGGCCGCGGCCACCGCGAAGTTCGACGGCTACACCACCGTCGAGAACGAGCTCGTCGACAAGGCGGTGACCGAGGCCGCCGAGATCTCCGCCGACGCCCGCAACGACGCCATCGTCAACGCGGCGATCGTGATCGTCGCGCTGCTCGCCGCGTTCATCATCGCCGGGCTCATGGCCCGCCAGATGAGCCGCTCGATGCGCCAGCTGCGTACGGCCGCCTTCAACATCGCCGAGCAGCGCCTTCCGATGCTGGTCGACCAGCTGTCGCGGACCGAGCCGGGCCGGGTGGACACCCGGGTCCAGCCGATCCCGATCAACACCCAGGACGAGATCGGCGAGGTCGCCCGCGCCTTCGACCAGGTGCACCGTGAGGCCGTCCGGCTCGCCGCCGAGCAGGCCATGCTCCGTGGCAACGTCAACGCGATCTTCACCAACCTGTCGCGCCGCAACCAGTCGCTCATCGAGGGCCAGCTGACCCTCATCACCGACCTGGAGAACAACGAGGCCGACCCGGACCAGCTGGAGAGCCTCTTCAAGCTGGACCACCTGGCCACGCGTATGCGCCGCAACGGCGAGAACCTCCTGGTCCTCGCCGGCGAGGAGCCGGGCCGCCGCTGGAACCAGCCGGTTCCGCTGGTCGACGTCCTGCGGGCCGCCTCCTCCGAGGTGGAGTCCTACGAGCGCATCGAACTCACCGGTGTCCCGGAGAGCGAGATCCACGGCCAGGCCGTGACCGACCTCGTGCACCTGCTGGCCGAGCTGCTGGAGAACGCCACCACGTTCTCCTCCCCGCAGACCAAGGTCCGTGTGACCGCGACCCGGCTGCCCGACGGCCGTGTCATGGTCGAGATCCACGACAAGGGCATCGGCCTCACCGCCGAGGACTTCGCCGACATCAACCACAAGCTGGCCAACCCGCCGACCGTGGACGCCGCGGTCTCCCAGCGCATGGGCCTGTTCGTGGTCGGGCGTCTGGCCGACCGCCACGGCATCCGTGTCCAGCTGCGCCCCTCGGGCGAGCAGGCGGGCACCACGTCGCTGGTCATGCTCCCCGACGCCATCACGCACGGTGGCGGCGGCGACTCGGTCCAGGAAGGCGACTTCACCGTCTCCTCGATCATCCCCGAGCAGCGGCAGGCGCAGGCCTTCGACGGCGGCCACGCGGTCTCCCCGATGCGTACGGCGGCCGAACTCGGCTTCGACGACTCGCGCTACGAGACCGAGGCCGCGGACTCCCCGCAGCTGGACCCGGTCAACCGTTCGCTGATGCGCGAGGAGCGCAGGGCGGCCCTGGAGGCGCAGTCCACCGGCGAGCGGCCCCCGTTCCAGGACGGGAACGCGGCACAGCCGCAGGACTGGTCCCAGCAGCAGTACCCCCAGGAGCAGTACGGCCAGGAGCAGCAGTACGCACCCGAGCAGTACGCGCCGGAGCGGCAGGAGTACTCGCAGCCCGGTTACGAGGGCGGCTACGACGCGTACGCCGGCGACGGCTACCAGGACCCGCAGCAGAACTCGTATGCGGAGGCCGCGTACTCGGCTCAGGACGGCCGGCAGGAGCAGTACGCCGATCCGTTCGCGGCGCCGAACGCCGCCGCCCACCAGGACGACTGGTCCGGTCAGGGTTCGTACCAGGGAGCCTTCGAGCCCTCGGCGCAGCCCGAAGCGGAATCCGGTCCCGGCGCATCCGCCGACTCGCCGGAGCGCGTAGGCTTCGACCGCCCGGGGCCGAGCCCGAACCCTGGTCACGACCTGACCGAGGCGGGGCTCCCGCGGCGTGGCGCCGGCCAGCAGCACTGGCAGCCCACCGGCCGCGGAAACGATCAGCCCGCCCCTCCGGAGCAGCGGCAGCGGCCGCGGCAGGACGAGCCGCAGACGCAGCCCGCCCAGTCGGACGGGGAAGGACACGGCGACTGGCGCTCGGCGAACGACGAGCGCTGGGAGCGGGCCGAGAAGCTCCGGGATCCGAAGGCGGGCGGGATCACGCCTTCCGGTCTCCCCCGGCGCGTGCCCAAGGCCAATCTGGTCGAGGGCACGGCGGAGCAGACCCAGCAGGGCGGCCCACAGGTCTCCCGCGCCCCCGAGGACGTGCGGGGCAGGTTGAGCAACCTGCGACGCGGGGTCCTGAAGGGACGTACCGCGGGGTCGGACGCAAGTAATACCTACAACCAGGAGCGTTAGTGTGAGCCCGATGAGCCAGGCGGCGCAGAATCTGAACTGGTTGATCACCAACTTCGTGGACAACACCCCAGGGGTGTCGCACACGGTGGTGGTCTCCGCCGACGGACTCCTGCTGGCGATGTCCGAAGGTTTCCCACGGGACCGCGCCGACCAGTTGGCGGCCGTGGCCTCCGGTCTGACGTCGCTGACCGCGGGTGCCTCGCGGATCTTCGAGGGCGGCGCCGTGAATCAGACCGTTGTGGAGATGGAGCGAGGATTCCTCTTCATCATGTCCATCTCTGACGGATCCTCACTGGCCGTTCTCGCCCACCCGGACGCCGATATCGGCCTGGTTGGGTACGAAATGGCACTTCTCGTGGACCGTGCGGGAAGTGTTCTGACCCCGGATCTCCGTGCCGAACTCCAGGGAAGTCTTCTTAACTAATAGACAGACAGTGCGTTTCTCGTCACCGCGCCATAAGGTGCGGTGGCGCGGCACCACTGGGATGGCGACCGGCATTCGGAGGAGGAAACGTGGCAGCACCCACAGGCGGACACCCGTACGAAGGCGATGGGCGGGTCCCGGGTGAGCAGGGTGACAACCGTTTCGACGCCCCCTCCATGCCCGGCAGAATGGGCCCGCAGGAGTCCTACCAGCCGTATCAGCACTACCAGCAGCCCTACCAGCAGGCGCAGCAGGGCCCTCAGGGCGGTGACTGGCAGCAGCCGGGTTCCGGCTGGTCCCAGCAGCAGCCCTACCAGCAGCCGCAGCACGAGCAGCAGCAGCCGCAGCGGTACGAGACACCGCCGTCGCGCATACAGCCCGTGCAGCGGCAGGCCCCCGCGCCCGCGAAGCCCTCGGGGCACAACCCGCTGGTCCGTCCGTACGCAATGACCGGTGGCCGGACACGGCCCCGGTACCAGCTCGCCATCGAGGCACTGGTGAGCACCACGGCCGATCCTGCCCGGCTGCAAGGGCAGTTGCCCGAGCACCAGCGGATCTGCCGGCTGTGCATCGAGATCAAGTCGGTGGCCGAGGTGTCGGCCCTGCTCTCGATCCCGCTCGGCGTTGCCCGGATCCTCGTCGCCGACCTGGCCGAGGCCGGACTCGTCGCTATCCATCAGCCCGGCGGCGACGAGGCCGCCGGCGGCCAACCAGACGTGACACTGCTCGAAAGGGTGCTCAGTGGACTTCGCAAGCTCTAGCGGCGGAGCGGCCCGCTCCACTACCTCGGCGAAGATCGTGGTGGCAGGGGGCTTCGGCGTGGGTAAGACCACGTTTGTCGGTGCCGTCTCGGAGATCAATCCGCTGCGTACCGAAGCCGTGATGACGTCCGCCTCCGCGGGCATCGACGACCTGACCCACACCGGGGACAAGACCACCACCACGGTGGCCATGGACTTCGGACGCATCACCCTGGACCAGGACCTGATCCTCTACCTGTTCGGCACCCCCGGACAGGACCGCTTCTGGTTCATGTGGGACGACCTGGTCCGCGGCGCCATCGGCGCCGTCGTCCTCGTCGACACCCGCCGCCTCGCCGACTGCTTCCCCGCCGTCGACTACTTCGAGAACAGCGGCCTCCCCTTCGTCATCGCCCTCAACGGCTTCGACGGACACCAGCCCTACACCCCCGACGAAGTACGCGAAGCACTCCAGATCGGCCCGGACACCCCGATCCTGACCACGGACGCACGGCACCGCGCCGACGCCAAGAGCGCGCTGATCACCCTGGTCGAGCACGCGCTGATGGCACGCCTGCGCTGAGCGGGCCACCGCCGACGCGAAGGGCCCCGCACTCCTCGAGGAGTGCGGGGCCCTTCGCGTCGTACGCGTGCCGCCCAGGAGGGCCTGGGCGGGCCGTTCTCAGCCCTGCCAGCTGTGCGGGGCCCGGAAGCCCGGGGTGCGCTCCAGACGGCGCCACCCGGCCGTGCTGCGGCCCCGGCGGGCGGGCGCCTCGGGCTGGGCGGCCGCGCGGGCGAGCAGGACGGCGGTGATGGCGGCGAGTTCCTCGGGGCCGGCCTGGCCCTTCTCGACGCGCAGAACCGAATCGGCGGGAGTGGTCATGGTGTCTCCGTCTTCTGGGCAGTGGGTCGCGGACGTGTGCGGGGTCTCCGCTCCGGCGGCTACTGCGGGGGGTTGCCGTGCTTGCGGGACGGCAGGTCGGCGTGCTTGTTGCGGAGCATCGCGAGCGAGGCGATCAGTACCTCGCGCGTCTCGGCGGGGTCGATGACGTCGTCGACCAGGCCGCGCTCGGCCGCGTAGTAGGGGTGCATCAGCTCGGCCTTGTACTCCTTGACCATGCGGGCCCGCATGGCTTCGGGGTCCTCGGCGTCGGCGATCTGCCGGCGGAAGATGACGTTGGCGGCACCTTCGGCGCCCATCACCGCGATCTCGTTGGTCGGCCACGCGTAGGTCAGGTCGGCGCCGATGGACTGGCTGTCCATGACGATGTAGGCGCCTCCGTACGCCTTGCGCAGGATCAGCGAGATCCTCGGCACGGTCGCGTTGCAGTACGCGTACAGGAGCTTCGCACCGTGCCGGATGATCCCACCGTGCTCCTGGTCGACGCCGGGCAGGAAGCCGGGTACGTCCAGGAGAGTGATGATGGGGATGTTGAACGCGTCACACATCTGGACGAAACGAGCGGCCTTCTCGGACGCCTCGATGTCCAGCACACCGGCCAGCGCCTGCGGCTGGTTGGCCACGATGCCGACGACCTGGCCGTCGAGCCGGGCCAGGGCGCAGACGATGTTGCGGGCCCAGCGCTCGTGGACCTCGAGGAAGTCGCCGTCGTCGACGAGCTCCTCGATGACCTTGTGCATGTCGTACGGGCGGTTGCCGTCGGCCGGGACCAGGTCCAGCAGGACGTCGCCGCGCCGGTCGGCCGGGTCGTCGCTGTGGACGACCGGCGGGTTCTCCCGGTTGTTGGAGGGCAGCATCCCGATCAGGTAGCGGACCTCGGCGATGCAGGTCTCCTCGTCGTCGTACGCGAAGTGCGCGACGCCCGAGGTCTCGGCGTGCACGTCGGCGCCGCCGAGGCCGTTCTGGGTGATCTCCTCACCGGTGACCGCCTTCACGACGTCCGGGCCGGTGATGAACATCTGCGAGGTCTCGCGGACCATGAAGACGAAGTCGGTCAGGGCGGGGCTGTAGGCCGCGCCGCCCGCGCACGGGCCGAGCATCACCGAGATCTGCGGGATGACACCGGAGGCCCGGGTGTTGCGCTGGAAGATCCCGCCGTATCCGGCGAGCGCCGAGACGCCCTCCTGGATACGGGCGCCGGCGCCGTCGTTCAGGGAGACCAGCGGGGCACCGGCCGAGATGGCCATGTCCATGATCTTGTGGATCTTCGTGGCGTGGGCCTCGCCCAGCGCCCCGCCGAAGATCCGGAAGTCGTGCGCGTAGACGAAGACCGTCCGGCCCTCGACCGTGCCCCAGCCGGTGATGACGCCGTCGGTGTACGGCTTCTTGGTCTCCAGACCGAAACCGGTCGCCCGGTGCCGGCGCAGCTGCTCGACCTCCTTGAACGATCCCTCGTCCAGCAGCAGCTCGATGCGCTCCCGGGCGGTCAGCTTGCCCTTGGCGTGCTGCGCCTCGGTCGCCCGGTCGCTCGGTCCACGACGGGCCTGCTCGCGCAGCGCCAGCAGTTCGGCCACCCGGCCACGCGTGTCGCTCGACTCACCCGGGATTTCGTCCACAACGGTCATACGTCGACCCTACGAACCCGACCGCGTAAACCCTGCCGTTCACTCCGGACAGTCTCCTGACCGGTTTCCTGGTGGCACCCGACAGAAGCCGGGCACCATGCAGCCCATCCACCAGGCCACAGGGCCTTCCACTTGTCGGGCTCCGACAAAGCGAGCCGGTGTGGCACCCACCACACCGCGAGCCGCGCCACGCCGCGGATCCACCGGAGCGGACGACCGGAGCCACCGAAATGGCGGGGCGGATCCGGCGCCCTCGACGGGTCGCGGAGCCGCGCGCCCGGTCCGCGCGGACCGGGCAGGGCGGCCGGAAGGAGCCCGGAGAGCCGAGCCCCGGCCGCCCGGCGAACGGGGCCCGCCGGACCGGCTCGCGTACGCGGTGGCGGCGACCGCCGGATCGACCGGCAGGGCGGGAAGGCGCCCGCCTCACGGAAGGGACCGGGACCACTCCGCGCGAACGGACCCTCAGCCCCATCGGGGCGGACGGCAAGGCTCCGGGAACGATACCCGGCAGCGGACCGCACCCTCCCTTGCCCACACCTTCAGATCCTGTTCACTCCGCGCGTCCGAACCTCGACCTTGCGTCGCCAAAACCCCTCCGGAGACGTCGAGTTGTGAAGAACGACCTCTTCTTGAGAGCGCTCTCAGTCATAACTCTTGACGCCGCCCCGGGGCGTCGCAAGAGTGGTGCGCACCGCAGACGGCCCCCACGGTTCCGCCTTCTCGCACCGCTCCGACCTCCCGTCTGCGCCCCCCACCCCTCGGGAGTTCCCTCGTGATTTCGCGCAGAATGTTCCTGACCGGCGCCGCCGCCTCCGCGACCGCGCTCACCTACCCCCTCTGGGGCGGCAACCTGAGCCCTCGCGCCTCGGCGGCCGCCGCCACCTGCGAACTGGCCCTGGAGAACCGCTCACTGCCCGGCACGGTCCACGCCTACGTCACCGGGCACGAGCAGGGCACGGACCGCTGGGTGCTCCTGCGCCCCGACGGGAGCGTCTACCGTCCCGACTCCCCCGGCGCTCCGCAGACCCCGCTGCCGGTGGACTGCGCCATCCCGCTGAAGGCGGCAGGCGCGGGTCCTGTCGTGCTGACTCTGCCCCAGATGTACGGCGCGCGCGTCTACTTCGTCCGGGACGACAAGCTGGACTTCTACCTGAACCCCGGCCCCTCCCTCGTCGAGCCCGCCTTCGCGACCCCCACCGACCCGAACTACGGCCGGACCTGGTCCTTCTGCGAGTTCACCTTCAACCCGCAGCAGCTGTACGCGAACATCAGCTACGTCGACCTGGTGACGGCGCTGCCCATCGGCCTCACCCTGGAGGGCGACGCCACGCACACTGTCGCCCCGCTGCCCGACGGCGCGGTCCAGCGCATAGCCGACGACCTCACGGCCCAGGCGGCGTCCGACGGGCAGCCCTGGGACAAGCTGATCACCCGTGGACAGGACGGGCAGGTACTGCGGGTCGTCTCGCCGCAGAACCTGATGGCACCGTACTTCGACCGCCCGGACCAGATGCCCTTCCGGGACCTCTTCACCGCGCAGATCGACGAGGTCTGGGAGAAGTACCGGTCCACCGACCTGCGGATCGACCTGCAGGGCGGACGGGGCACTCTGGCCGGCCGGGTCAGCGGGGACACCCTCACCTTCGAGGGCGGGCACACCTTCGTGAAGCCGACATCGAAGGACATCTTCACCTGCAACCACGGCCCCTTCACGAACAACCCGGGTGACTCCGACGACAAGAAGGCCCTGCTGGCCAGGATCGCCGCGGGGTTCAACCGCTCGATCATGCTCAGCCACCCGCAGCAGCCCAACGGGACCTCGGTGGCGGACTACTACAAGGGGGCGGTGACCAACCACTGGTCGCGTGTCGTCCACGCCAACTCCCCGATCGGCTACGCGTTCCCGTACGACGACGTGCGACCGGACGGCGAGCCGGACGTGTCGGGTGCGGCGCACGACGGGAACCCGCGCAGGTTCACGGTGAGTGTCGGTTCCTGACACTCCCGCGGCACAGGGCCGCCCGCCGCGCGAACGCGGTGGGCGGCCCTGTCGCGTGCGGTCTCCCCCGTAAGGCCGATTCCGCGCTGCACCGGCACGCGGCCGGGCGGATCGTAGTGAGATGTCCTCTTCCGCCGCGTCATCGGGCGCCCCCGCTCCCCGGGTGCTCCTTCACGGACTGCGCCTGATCGACGGAACCGGCAGCGCCCCGGTCGCCGACGCCGCGCTGCTGATCGAGGGAGAGGTGATCCGGTGGGCCGGCCCTTCCCGCGGGCTTCCCGAGGACCTCGGAAAGGTGGTGCGGATCGCCCTCGGCGGGCGCACGGTCTGTCCAGGCTTCATCGACACCCACGTGCACTTCGCCCTGCCGGGCCCCGCGGCAAACCCGCTGCAGGGCCTCGGCGAGCTGCCGAGCTACCGCGTCCTGAAGGTACTGGACCGGCTCCGCGTGACCTTGGAGAACGGGGTGACCACGGCCCGCGACCTGATGGGGCTGGACGCGGGGTTCCGGCAGGCGGTCGAGGAGGGCAGGATCGCCGGGCCCCGGCTGCTCGTCTCGGTCTCGATGCTCAGCCAGCGCGCCGGGCACGCCGACTTCACCCTGGCCGGGGGGATCGACGGGCTGGCACTCGCCGTCGCCTTCCCCGGAAGCCCTCCCGGCCTCGTGGGGTCCGTGGACGACATGCGCGCCCGGGTCCGCGATCTGGTCGCGTCGGGGGCCGACTGCGTCAAACTCGCCACCAGCGGAGGGGTCACGTCCCCTCACGACCGGCCCGAGTGGCTGGGGCTGCGCCCGGAGATGATCCGCGCCGCGGTCGAGGAGGCACAGGCCTACGGAGGCCTGCCGGTCGCCGCCCACGCGATCGGACGGCCCGGCATCGAGGCCGCCGTCCGGGCCGGGGTCACCAGTATCGAGCACGGCTACGCCCTGGACGACGAGCTGAGGGCCGAGATGGTGGAGCGGGGACAGTACCTGGTGCCCACCCTGCTGGAGACGACCCAGGACCTGGATCCGGCGCGCACCTCCCCGTCGGCATACGAGAAGGGGATGCGCTGGCACCGGATCGCCCAGGAATCGGTGGGGCTCTCGGCCGCCGCGGGGGTGAGGATCGCGATGGGGACGGACAGCGGGCTGGCCGTCGGGCACGGGCGGAATCTCCAGGAGCTCGCGCTGCTCGTGAAGTTCGCCGGACTGACGCCCATGGCGGCGATCGTGGCCGCGACGCGCGACGCGGCACGGTTGTGCGGTGTCCACGAGACGACGGGGACCCTTGAGGCGGGCAAGGCCGCCGACCTGGTGGTGACGGACATCGATCCGCTGGCCGACATCGCCTCGCTGGGCGACCCGGCCCACATCCTCGCGGTGGTGAAGGAGGGCCGGATCGCCGTCGACCGGGCCGGCGTCCTCGGCGGGAACGCGCTGCCTCCGCTCTGCCCCTGACCCGTTCACCGGGCCCGCCGCTGAACTGGAGCGATTAACTCCGGTGACATGCACACCTATTGACTTCGCAACATCCGGAATGGAGAGTGCCGGGCACTGCACTGTACTTGTACATGCCATTGGACCGGAGGCGCCCGTGTGCGACTTGCACGATCCCAGCGATCATGACCATGCGGTACGGACGGGCGACGGGCTGAGCCGCCGCAGGATCATGCAGATGCTCGGGGCCGCGGGAATCGCCACCACGGCGATGGGTGCGACGGCGGATCCGGCGATGGCGGCCGCCTCCGACGAGGCGGCCGGCGCGGCGGTCGACGCCGCCTCCTACGCCGCACCCGAGGGGCTGGCCGGTGACTCGGAGGCCAAGCGGACGGCGCTCGGCTGGATCGAGAGGAACACCGCCCGGATCAACGCCCTGAACGACGAGATCTGGGAGCACGCGGAACTGAGCCTGCGGGAGTGGAACTCCTCGATCGCCGAGGCGGAGTTCCTCCGCAAGGCGGGCTTCGAGGTCGAGTTCGGGACCGCGGGCTTCCCCACCGCCTTCACCGCGACGTACACCCGGGGCAAGGGCGGTCCGGTCCTCGGCTTCAGCGGGGAGTACGACGCCCTCCCGGGCCTCTCGCAGAAGAAGGGGGTCGGCGAGCACGACCCGAAGGAGTACGTCCACGACCCCTTCGCCCCGAGCTACGGGCCCGGTCACGGCTGCGGGCACTGCGCGCTGGGTACGGCGGCCGCGGCGGCCGCCGCGGCCGTGGCGGAGGCCTCGCGGCGCCACAAGCTCGATGTGACCGTGAAGTTCTTCGGCTCCACCGCCGAGGAGCAGCTGATAGGCAAGACCTACGCCGTCAGCAAGGGCGTCTACGACGGGCTCGACGCCTTCCTCGACTGGCACCCCTCCACCGGCAACGCCACCGGATGGGGCACCACCAACGCGATGACGGCTGTCACCTTCACCTTCCTCGGTGTCGCGGGCCACGGCGGCACCCCGCTGGGGAACAAGAGCGCGCTGGACGCGGCCGTGATGATGGCGACGATGTCGGAGTTCCTCCGCGAGGAGAGCATGGCGCCGTCGGCCCGGCTGCACTGGGTGATCAACAACGGCGGGGACATCCCCAATGTGACCCCGGAGATCGCGGAGATCTCGTACTACGTCCGCGAGGGCAGTGTCGACCGGGTCTCCGCTCTGCTGGACAAGGTCATCGCCGTGTCGGAGGCGGCCGCGACCGCCAGCCGGACCTCGGTGCAGCACCGGATCACCTCTGCCTGCTGGAACCAGCTTCCGTCGAAGTCGTTCACGGAGCTGCTGCACGACAACATGCGGCAGATCGGCCCGCCGGTCCACTCCGATGAGGCCCAGCGCCTGGCCAAGGAGCTGCAGAAGTCGCTGGGTCTGCCGGAGAGCGGACTGCACGACAAGATCGGTGAGCTGAATCCGCCCAACCCGGTCTTCCTCGGCGGCGGTTCCACCGACGTGGCCGACATCAGCTGGCAGGTGCCGACCGTCTCCATGGGTGCGGCGGTGGCCCCGATCGGGTCGAAGATGCACACCTGGTCGACGGCGTCCTGCGCGGGATCCTCCCCTGCCCACGCGGCGATACCGGCCGCGGCGTCCTATCTGGCGGCGACAGCGGTCGACCTGCTGGTGAAGCCCGAGCTGCTGCGGGGCATCAAGGAGGAGTTCGAGAAGCGGACCGAGGGCCTGACCTGGAAGACGGCACTGCCCGAGGGTTACGAGCCCCCGATGTACGAGCCGCCCGCCTGGTTCCTGAAGAAGACCCGGCAGAGCTGGCCGCCGGAGAACATCACCTGGCCGCCGCGCAGGATCGTGAGCAAGGAGAAGTTCTCCTCGCTCGGGCCGGCGCTGGAGCCGCAGGTCTGAGCACACTTGGAGGGTGTCCCGTCGGCGCACGGCCCGCGTCGACGGGACACCCCGGGTAATCCGGTCGCCGTCCGCCCCACGGCCGGCGCACCATGTCGGCCATGGGTACGGACATCTACGGGTTCATCGAGTGCCGCCACGGGTACTCCGCCGACGGCGGCCCCGCCCCCTTCTGGCAGCCCGCCATCGAGCTGGACCACCTCTACGACGCCCGTGACTACGCCACGTTCGGCAGCCTGTTCGGCGTCCGGAACCCCCAGGGGGCTCTCGAGCCGCTGGCCGCTGGGAGAGGACTGCCCGGGGACGTCTCGGAGGCGGTCGCCCGTGCGCACCTCGGCCACAGCACGACCTGGATCAGCTGGGCGGAGCTGGCGGAGGCCGACTGGGACGAGGCGACCCCCGGGCCGGACACGTACCTCCACCGCTACCGGCGGCGCTCCCCCGGCGACGCGTGGGTCTTCGAGGAGCGGGCCTTCCCCGTGGACCGCCTCGCGGAGTTCTCCGGGCTGACGCCGCCCCGGGAAGGGTGGCCGTCGGGGACGGAGTGGCAGGACGGCGACGTCCTGCTGAGGGTCGAGCCCCTGACCCGCCGCCAGACCGTGCACACCGCGACGTGGTCCCCCGTCCTCACCGTCATGCGGATCCTGGCCGAGCGCCACGGCGCGGCGTCCGTCCGCCTGGTCGTCTGGTTCGACTGACCGGCTCTCGCCCCGTAGGAACGGGACGAGAGCCTGCGTGCGTGCGGTCAGCAGCCGCCGCAGTTGTAGTAGGTCACGTCCCAGTGGTTGCCCTCGTCGGCGTAGACGTTGCCCGAGCCGGACTTGTACTGGGGGGCGCCGTCGCCCCGCAGGCCGATGTAGCTGAAGACGCCCTTCACGTAGTTCGTGAGGCAGGTGGTCTTGCCGAAGTCGAGCTTGTAGCCGTTCCAGTGCGAGTACGTGCCGCTGGCGTGTCCGGTCTCGGTGCCTCCGGTGATGTTGAGCGCGCAGCCCGAGGCGCTCTTCAGGGTCTGGGCGCCCTGGGCGCTGGTGAGGTTGAGCTGGTCGAAGGACGTACAGGTGGAGACGTTCCGGTTGGAACAGCCACCCGACGAGGACCAGGTGATCCCGGACGAGGAGAAGCGGGAGGTCGCCTGGGAGTGGGTGAGCTTGGTGACGGCGTGCGCCTCGGTCGCACCGCCGCCGAGGACGCCCACGCCGGGCGCGAACAGGGCGCCGAGGACGAGGGCGAGCGCGGTCAGGACCGAGCGGAATCGGGGACGGGTCAGCATGGGGGGAGTCCTCCTGCTCATGACAATTAGGGGCAGGGAGATAGTGCCCCAGCTCTACGCGCGTCCGCCAGGGTGCGGAGCGCCGCACCCCGCGACTTTCGGACCGGCCTGGACCCTTGATGTTGAACTTTGAACAAAAGAGGTCTACAGTGAATCTCGTTGAAGGTTAAACCAAACGTTCGGCGGCCCGCCCCGGCGGAACGCGTCGGAACCCGTCCCGAGGAGGAGCCATGGCTCTGTTCAACCGCAAGAACACCGCCCCGTCCACCACCGCCGCCCTCGCCGTGGACCCGGCGCTGGCGGCCCTGACCGGCACGTACACGATCGACCCGGCGCACAGCAGCATCGGTTTCACCGTGCGCCACGCCATGGTCACCAACGTGCGCGGCTCCTTCGGTGAGCACGAGGGCACGCTCGAACTGGACGGCTCGAACCCGGCCGCCTCCACCGCGACCATCGACGTGAAGATCTCCAGCGTCGACACCGGGATCTCGGACCGTGACGGTCACCTCGTCAGCGGCGACTTCTTCGACGCCGAGAAGTTCCCCCTGATGACCTTCCGGTCCACCGGCGCCGAGCAGCTCGGCGGGGACGCGTACCGCATCACCGGCGACCTCACGATCAAGGACGTCACCCGGCCGCTCTCCATCGACCTGGAGTTCAACGGGTCGGCCACCGACCCCTACGGCAACCAGCGCGTGGGCTTCGAGGGAAGCGCCGAGATCCTCCGCTCCGACTGGGGCCTGACCTACAACGCCGCACTGGAGACCGGTGGCGTGCTGGTCGGTGACAAGGTGAAGCTGAACTTCGACATCTCCGCCATCAAGGCCGCCCCCGCGGCCTGACCCGGGAAGACCGAGCGCGCCGGCCGCCCCTCACCCCACCGGGGAGGGGCGGCCGGCGCGTTGCAGTGCGTCGCGCGTACGGCGGTCACCTCCTGTCACGGAGGAGGGGCGACCCGCTCCCCTCTTCGTCATGCCTCCCTGCCGTACCGGCGAACTCGCACCAGACGGCCTTGCCCGGGTCCCGCGCCCTCACTCCCCACGCCGCGGCGAGCGCGCCGACGAGCAGCAGCCCGCGTCCATACTCGGCACAGGGGACCGCCGGGGCCGGGTCCTCCGCGACATGCCCGCCACCACTGTCGTGCACCTCGATCCGAAGCACCTCGTCGCAGGCCAGCAGCACCTTGAAGCCTCTGCCGGGAGGGACGCCGTGGATCAGCGCATTGGTGGCGAGTTCACTGACGCAGAGCAGGACGTCGCCGTGGTCCGCCTCGTACTCCCAGTCGATCAGGGCCTGGTGGACGAACTGCCGCGCGAGGGGTACGGATGCGCGCTCACGCCGGTAGAACGCCTCGCGGAAACAGGAGGGTTGTGTCGGTTCATTCACAGGACGACTCTCACAGGGCGCCACTACTCTGGGTCACCGCATGGGCTCGTACACCGTGTTTGTACGAGCGCCGACGGGTCCGCCGGGACCCGCGTACGGGGAGGGGCACGGCATGCACTCGACGAAGAGGAACAAGCGGGTCACCTCCTGGCACGTCATCGGTGCCCAGCTCGCGGCGTTCCGCAAGGCGGCCGGGCACACCCAGACGTCGCTGGCCGACCGCTTCTGCGTGGGCGAGGACACCATCGCCTCGATCGAGCAAGGCCGCCGGCCTCTCCAGGCGGATCTGGCACAGCAGTTGGATGACCTCCTGGGCACCAAGGGGGTGTTGTCCGTCGCGGTGGCGAAAGTGCCGCAGCGGGAGCGGTTCCCGGCCTTTGCGCAGGACTTCGTGGAGTACGAGCAGGAGGCGGTGACGCTTCTGTCGTACCAGAGCCAGGTGGTGCCGGGGCTTCTTCAAACGGAGGCTTACGCGCGCTTCCTCTTCTCCTGCCTCTACCCGCCCCTGGAGGAGGAGCAGCGGGAGGAATGGGTCGCGGCCCGGCTGGGACGGCAACGGCTGCTGGAGCGGCGACCGCGCCCCATGCTGCACTTCGTGCTGGAGGAGAGCATCCTTCGCGGCGTCGTCGGTGATGCCGAGGTGCGCAGGGAGCAGCTTCAGCACCTCAGACGGTGCATGGAACTCCCCTTCCTGGGGCTCCAGATCATGCCCATGAGGCTCCCCAAGCACGCCGGCCTGGCGGGCCCCATGGTGCTGCTGGAGACACCGGAACACGATCATCTCGCCTACGTGGAGGGCCAGCTGACCAGCGTCCTGCACGACGACCCGGACGACGTGAGTGTGCTCCAGCAGAAATATGGGATGCTGCGATCGCAGGCGCTTTCCGTCGAGAACAGCGCGCGCCTACTGGACGACCTGCTTGGAGAGTCATGACTCCCGCTGCTCGCGGCACATCCCTCACATGGTTCAAGTCGACGTACAGCAGCGACCAGGGTGGCGACTGCCTTGAGGTCGCCTACCAACCCGGGGCCGAGCGCGCGGAGGCCTCCGCGCACCCCTCCGCCGTACACATCCGCGACTCCAAGTCCGCCGACGGTCCGGTGCTGACCGTTCCCCCCGCCGCCTGGGCCGCGTTCGTCGCATCCGCCGCCACGGGCTGACCCGCGTGCCGTGCTCCGACGACGCCCTGGCCCGGATCACAGGCCGGGTGCGCCCGCCCGCCGCGCCTGTGGACGGGCTGGGCGACTGGAGCGCGAGCGAGAAGGCGTTGGGCACCCGTCTTCCCGAGGACTACAAGCGGCTGGTCGAGACCTACGGACGCGGCGACTTCTGGGGCGCCCTCTGCCTGCGTACGCCTTTCGGCGAGGACAACCCCGTCCGGCTGGCCGCTGATCTGCTGGACGACTACGGCCCGTTGCGCGACGACTTCCCCGAGGACTACCCCTACCCGCTCTTCCCGGAGCCGGGCGGCCTGCTGGCCTGGGCCGTCACGGAGAGCTCCGCGCATGTGTGCTGGCTGACCAAGGGGCCGCCGGAGGAGTGGCCGGTGGTGATCTGGTCCCGGGACGACGACTACGAGCGGTTCGACTGCGGGGCCGGGGCGTTCCTCGACGGGCTGACGAGCCGGAGCGTCAACTCCGAACTGCTGCACCACGACCCCGGACTCGCCCCGTGGTTCGACCCCGCGGTCGAGCTCGACCACGTCTATGTCCAGCTGACCGAGGGTCCGCGACCGTACCCCGAGCGGCTTCGTATCCTGCGTGACGCCCTCGCCCCCACGTCTGACCGGGGCGGCTACGAGCACGAAGGCGCGCGGCAGGACCACTTCGCCGTCGACGGCAGGGGCTGGCTGCTGACCTACGAGACGGCGTACGGCCACCAGCTCCGGGCCGCGTTCCCGCCCGGCGAGAGCGCGGAGGCCCGCCGTGCCGTGCTGGCGGCGGTGGAACGCATGGGGTGCCGGGTCGTCTCGGCGCGCACCGTCCACGGGACCTCGTCCTGGGCCGCCGAAGGGCCGGCCGAACCGCGCTGACCAGACCTTTCCTCACCTCGAACCATCGCCCCGGCGGCCGAAACCCGCACGGACACCGCCGGTACGAGTGGTTCCACCCCCCGCTCACCTCTTTCGTCGAATGCCTGTCGAATCTCTGTACGCACCTTGTCCCACCGGTGTACGGTCCGGGCCGACGGACCCCTGGGAGCGCTCCCACGCTCTCCCGTCGAACAGCTCCCCCTTCCCGCACGAGGAGGAACACCATGAAACGCCTGTTCGCCCTGCTGGCGGCCTTCGTGACCGCCCTGGGCGTGGCGGTGGCATTCGGCCCCCAGGCCTCCGCCGCATCCGGCTGCAAGGTCGAGTACACCGTCGCGAGCCAGTGGAGCGGCGGCTTCCAGGGAGGTGTGAAGATCACCAACCTGGGAGACTCCGTCGCCGGATGGACGCTCCGCTTCACCATGCCCGACGCCGGCCAGAAGGTGAGCCAGGGCTGGAACGCGACCTGGTCCCAGAGCGGTTCCGCGGTCACCGCCTCCGGTCTCGACTGGAACCGCACCCTGGCCACGGGCCAGACCGCCGACCTGGGTTTCCAGGGCACCTTCACCGGCGCCAACCCGAAGCCCACGGCGTTCACTCTCAACGGGGTCGCCTGCACCGGCACCGTCGGGACTCCCGACCCCGACCCCACACCGACGCCCGACCCCACGCCGACGGACCCCACCGAGGGCGGCACTCCCGTGGACGTCAACGGCAAGCTGCACGTCTGCGGCGTGAACCTGTGCAACAAGTACGACCGCCCCGTACAACTGCGGGGCATGAGCACCCACGGCATCCAGTGGTTCGACCAGTGCTACAACGCCGCTTCCCTGGACGCGCTGGCGAACGACTGGAAGTCCGACCTGCTGCGGATCTCCATGTACGTCCAGGAGGACGGTTACGAGACCGACCCGGCGGGCTTCACCAGCCGGGTGAACAGCCTCGTCGACATGGCGGAGGCGCGCGGCATGTACGCGCTGATCGACTTCCACACGCTGACCCCGGGTGACCCGAACTTCAACCTGGCCCGCGCGAAAACGTTCTTCGCGTCGGTCGCCGCCCGCAACGCCGACAAGACGAACGTCATCTACGAGATCACCAACGAGCCCAACGGTGTCAGCTGGTCGGGCATCAAGAACTACGCCGAGCAGGTCATCCCCGTGGTCAGGGCAGCCGACCCGGACGCCGTCGTGATCGTCGGCACCCGTGGCTGGTCCTCGCTGGGCGTCTCCGACGGATCCAGCGAGAGCGAGGTCGTCAACAACCCGGTCAACGCCACCAACATCATGTACGCGTTCCACTTCTACGCCGCGAGCCACAAGGACAACTACCGCTCCACCCTGAGCCGCGCGGCCGCCCGACTGCCCCTCTTCGTCACCGAGTTCGGCACGGTGAGCGCCACGGGCGGCGGAGCGATGGACACCGGCAGCACCAACGCCTGGCTGGACCTGCTGGACCAGCTGAAGATCAGCTACGCGAACTGGACCTACTCCGACGCACCCGAGAGCAGCGCGGCCTTCAAGCCCGGCACCTGCGATGGCGGCGACTACAGCAGCAGCGGCGTGCTCAACGAGTCGGGAGCGCTGCTCAAGAACCGGATCAGCACTCCCGACAACTTCCCCACCAGCTGACGACCCGGGGCGGGGCTCGGGCGTTTCAGCCGCCCGGGCCCCGCCCACATCACCTCTCCGCACCCCTCATCCCCCACCTCGGAGGTATACGTGCACACCCCACTCGTCCGATTACCGCGCCGGCCCTGGGTGTCGGCCCTCGCGACCGCCCTTCTGCTGCTCGCGTCCGGCTTCACCGCCGCGTCCGCGCATGGCGCCGACTGCGGCGACGCCCTCGTCTGTTCGGATTTCGAGGACCAGACGGGCCCCACCCCGTCCGGTGACTGGCAGTTCACCGCGCCCGATTGCCAGGGCACCGGTACGGCCGCCGTGGACACCGAGGTCGCGCACAGCGGCAGCAGGTCGCTGCGGGTCGACGGCGGGACCGGTTACTGCAACCACGCCTTCGTCGCCTCGACGGCGGACCTGTCCTCGGCCGGCCCCGTGATCCACGTACGCATGTGGGTGCGGCACACGACGGCGCTCCCCACCGCCCATGTCACGTTCGTCTCGCTGCCGGACGCCTCCCAGAGCGGGCGCAGCCTGCGCGTGGGCGGACAGAACGGCGCCCTCCAGTGGAACCGGGAGGTGGACGACGCCACGCTCCCCGCTCAGAGCCCCGTCGGCGTGTCCCTGAGCAGGCCGCTGCCCACGGACAGCTGGCAGTGTCTGCGCTTCTCGATCGACACCACGGCGCCGGGCCTCGACACCTGGCTGGACGACGAGCTGATCCCGGGACTGCACGCGGACACCACCCCCACCCAGGACATCGACCAGCAGTGGCTCTCCCGGACCGCACCGCCACGGCCCACCACGCTGCGCCTGGGCTGGGAGAGCTACGGGACGGGCGACGACACCCTGTGGTTCGACGACGTGACGGTCGGCACCACGCCCGTGGACTGCTGAAGGACCGTACACCGCGCGCAGGGACGCCTCCGGCCTCCGGCCGGGGGCGTCCGCATGCCGTGCCCCGCCCGCCCTTCGAGCGACAGGCCCGTACGCCCGGGACCGGCCGGGCGGCCGTCCACCGGGGCGAAACATTGGTATGGACATGTCGAATCGACAGGGCTAGCCTCTGCTTTGGTCTAGACCGCAGCGGATGCCTGGCTTCCGCTTCCCCGCCCTGCCGACCCGCACAGGTTCGCTGCTCCACCAGGCAGTCGCGCCGGAGGCCAGGTGTCCGTACCGAGTACGGAAACCACGACCACGGGAGCACGTGATGATGCGCAGACGAATCCTCTCGTTACTTCTCGGCCTGGGGCTGGTCGGCGGCACGTTCGTCGCCACGGCCGGCACGGCACAGGGCCACGGTTACACCGACTCCCCCGTGAGCCGCCAGCAGTTGTGCGGCAACGGGACCGTGCGCAAGTGCGGGCAGATCCAGTGGGAACCGCCGAGCGTGGAAGGCCCGAAGGGGTTCCCCGCCAAGGGCCCCGCCGACGGGAAGATCTGCGCCGGCGGCAACGGCCGCTTCTCCCAGCTGGACGACCCGCGGAACGGAGGCTGGCCGGCCACCGCGCTCACCGCCGGGCAGAACCACACCTTCGTCTGGCGCATCACCGCCCGGCACGCCACCACCGACTTCCGCTACTACGTGACCAAGGACGGCTACGACCCCACCAAGCCGTTGACCAGGGCCGATCTCGACCCGCAGCCCTTCCTCACCGTGCCCTTCGGCGGCAAGCAGCCCGGCTCGACCGTGAGCCACGACGGGGTGCTGCCGCAGAAGTCCGGCCGCCATCTGATCCTCGGTGTCTGGAACATCGCCGACACCGGCAACGCCTTCTACGCCTGCTCCGACGTCACCTTCTGACCCTCCGACTCGGCGCGCCTCCCCGCCTCGGCCGGTGGTACGCACCCTCTCCCGTCCGGTCCGTACGTGGTCCGGACGGGAGGGGACGCGTACCGCACGGCACGGCGTCCCCCCACTGTGCCCCGGCACAGCCCACAGAAAGGCCCCCCCCACCATGGATCGACCGACGCGGCGTAAGGCCGGAATCACCCGCTCCGCCCGGCTCATGGCCGTCGCGCTCGCCGCCGCAGGAGCCGCGCAGGCCCTCATCGGCACGGTGCCGGCGGCCTCCGCCGCCGACGCGTCCCCGGCCGCCGCCACCTGCGCCCTGAAGACCAAGCCGCAGGGCAAGGTGCTCCAGGGGTACTGGGAGAACTGGGACGGCGCCGCCAACGGCGTCCACCCGCCGTTCGGCTGGACCTCGATCGACGACCCGCAGATCCCGCAGCACGGATACAACGTGGTCAACGCGGCCTTCCCGGTGATCCGTTCGGACGGCACGGTGCTGTGGGAGGACGGCATGGACGCCACCGTCAAGGTGCCGACGCCCGAGGAGATGTGCCGGGCGAAGGAGGGCGGGCTCACCACTCTGCTCTCCATCGGCGGTGCGACCGCGGGGATCGACCTCAGCTCCTCGGCGGTGGCCGACCGCTTCGTGGAGACCGTGGTGCCCATCCTCAAGACGTACAACTTCGACGGCATCGACATCGACATCGAGACCGGGCTCAGCGGCAGCGGCGACATCAACACCCTCTCCCCCTCGCAGGCCAACCTGATCCGGATCATCGACGGGGTGCTCGCCGCGATGCCCGCCGGATTCGGCCTGACCATGGCCCCCGAGACCGCCTACGTCACCGGCGGCAGCGTGACCTACGGCTCGATCTGGGGCGCCTACCTGCCGGTCATCAAGAAGTATGCCGACAACGGCCGGCTGTGGTGGCTGAACATGCAGTACTACAACGGCAGCATGTACGGGTGCTCGGGCGATTCCTACGAGGCGGGCACCGTCCAGGGCTTCACCGCCCAGACCGACTGCCTGGACCAGGGACTCGTCGTGCAGGGGACCACGATCCGGGTGCCGTACGACAAGCAGGTGCCCGGGCTTCCCGCGCAGCCGGGGGCGGGCGGCGGCTACATGGCGCCCTCGCTCGTCGCCCAGGCGTGGAACGGCACCAGCGGCCTCAAGGGCCTGATGACCTGGTCGCTCAACTGGGACGGTTCGAAGAACTGGACCTTCGGTGACAACGTCAAGTCCCTCCAGGGGCGTTGAGCCCCCGGAGCACCGCTGCCGTCCCGCACCGGCCGAGGAGCCTGGTGCGGGACGGCGTCCACCGGAGGCACCTCGCTCCTGCCATGGATCTGCCGTCCGCGGGAAGACGACCGGCCATGGAGACCAGGATGCGCACCCACGGATGGCGAGCGGCCGCACTGCTGGCGGCCCTCGCACCCCTCGTCGCGGCATGCGGCGGTCACGGCGGGGTCCCGGACGGGCGGCTCGGAGCGGCCGCACCCCGGATGCCCCAGGGCTCGCACCTGGTGATCACCACCGACAACGGCGTACGGCTGCGCCCGGCGGACAGCGACCGGGCAGCCGTCGCGCCGCACGTCACGACCCACTGGTCCCGGTCCGACCGGAACTGGGCGCTCGACCTGTCCTGCACGGACCGTGACGGGCACGAGGATCCCGCGTGTCCCCGGATGCCGGTGATCGCCGTGCCCTCCGGCGCCTCGGTCACGGTGACGGCGCGAAACGCGGGAGTCGACGCCGTCGGCATCGGGGCGGAGATGGACCTGACCACCGTCAACGGCGATGTGACCGTGACCCGTTCGGGCCGCGACGACGCTCCCGTCCGGCTCGTCACCCGCAACGGTTCCGTCCGCACCGAGGCGCTGCACTCGGGGCGGCTCCACGCCGAGACGGTGAACGGGGACGTCACCGTGGCGAGCGCGACCTCGCCCGCCGCTCTGACCGCGGCGACCACAAACGGCTCGGTCCGGGTGACGCTCCCCCACGACGCCCCCGGCTACCTCACCACCGCGACCGCCCGGAACGGCCGCAGTTCGGTGACCGTCCCGGAGGCGGCGAAGGGGTCAGGGCACGAGATGTCGCTCTCCACCGTCAACGGCGACGTCACCGCCGCGCGCGGCTGAGCCGACGTCAGCGTTCCGCGCTCCCCCGGTTCGCGGAAGACCCGGTGACGAGTTCCAGCCAGCCCTTGTACGCCGAGGCGAAGGGTTCGACTCCGCTCTCCCGCCGGGCCGCCTCACCCAGCCGGGCGCAGGCCCGCAGGGCCGCCTCCGCGACGCCTTCGGGATAGCCGTAGCGCACCCGGTGTTCGGCGAACTCGTCCTCGTCCTTGGTGTACGCCTCGCCGCCCTGGGGCCGTACGACGTCGAGATCGAGGTCGACCGTCCGCAGCACGGTGGTGGCCCCGTCCCCGCTCCACTCCGGCACCGTGCACACGTCGCAGTACAGCTCGGGGCCGGGTGCGGCGCAGAACGTGGCGATCCACCACTCGCCCCGCGGAACGAGCAGCACATGGTCGAAGCGGTTGGTCCAGCCGCCCTTGGCCGCTTCGACGGGCACGCCCCGCGCCGTGCCGAGCCACACGCCGTGCTCGTCCTCGCCCAGACGCACGGCGGTCCACCGCCCGCTCACCCTGCCGTCGTACTTCCTGACGTCGACCAGCACCGGGGTCTTCTCGGACATCATCTCCCCAGCCTGCCCGGGAAACCGGGGCGGCAGACGCTCACGGATGGGCGCCCGGCCCCTCGGTGTTCGGGGCGAGGCGGGTGGGTGAGAGCGCGGTGTCCTCCTCGCCGGGCTCCAGGAGGGTGTGGGCGGCGCCCACGATCAGCGGGTCCGGGCGGCCGACGGCCTCGTGATCCTTCGCCGTGTAGTCGACGCGGGCGAGCAGGCTGCGCATCGCTTCGAGGCGTGCCCGGCGCTTGTCGTTGCTCTTCACCACGGTCCAGGGCGCGTGCGCGGTGTCGGTGGCGCGGAACATGTCGATCTTCGCCGTGGTGTAGTCGTCCCAGCGGTCGAGGGAGTCGATGTCCGTGGGTGAGAGCTTCCACTGGCGTACGGGGTCGACCTGCCGGATGGCGAAACGCGTGCGCTGCTCGGCCCGGGAGACGGAGAACCAGAACTTCACGACGACGACTCCGTCATCGACGAGCATCCGCTCGAACGCGGGGCACTGCCGGAGGAAGAGTTCGTACTCGGGCTGGGTGCAGAAGCCCATGACGCGTTCGACGCCGGCCCGGTTGTACCAGGAGCGGTCGAAGAAGACGATCTCGCCCGGGGCCGGCAGGTGGGCGACGTACCGCTGGAAGTACCACTGGCCGCGCTCGCGGTCGGTCGGCTTGTCCAGGGCCACGATGCGCGCGCCGCGGGGGTTGAGGCGTTCGGTGAAGCGCTGGATGGTGCCGCCCTTGCCGGCCGCGTCCCGGCCCTCGCAGACCACCACGACCCGGGCGCCGGTCTCCCGGGTCCACCGCTGGAGTTTGAGGAGTTCGATCTGCAGGATCCGCTTGGTGCGCTCGTACTCCTTGCGCCGGACCTTGCGGTCGTACGGGTAGTTCTCCCGCCAGGTCTTGATCGGCCGGCCCTCGTCGTCCAGCAGGATCGGCTGCTCCGGCCTGCTGTGGTCGACCGTCAGGCCGTCCAGCAGTTGCTTCTCCATCCGGTCACGGTCCACCGGCTCAGGGTGTCACTCGCCGGTGCCCCACGCCACCAGGGGCGTGGGGCGTCACGGGAGTGTCTACTTCATCTTCTCGGCGAAGAGCGGGACGACCTTGTCCAGGGCGTAGACGGTCGACAGGACCGAGTCGGTGGCGAAGGCCTGGCTGATGCCCTGGTCGTCGAAGACGAGGGAGTGTCCGGCCTTCACCGACGGGACCGCCTTGTACAGCGGGTCGCCGCTGATGTCGGTGGCCGGGATGCCGATCGGGGCCATGACCGTCAGGTCGGCGTCCAGGAGGTCCAGGTTCTCCTTGGAGACGGAGATCGAGAAGCCCTCACCGGCCTTTGCCTCCACGGCCGGGTTGTTCTCGAAGCCGAGGCGCTCGACGAAGTCGACGCGGCCGGTGCCGGAGACGTAGGCGCCGTAGCCCTCGGAGGTGCGGGAGCCGAGGGTGATCGTGCTGCCCTTGAACTCGGGGTGGGCCTTCACGGCGTCGGCGAACTTCGCCTCGTTGTCCGCGATCAGCTTCTCGCCCTTCTCCGGGACGCCCATGGCGGCGGCGACCATCTCGGTCTGCTTCTCCCAGGAGATCTTGTACTGGTCGCCGCCCTTGGGCACGCCGACCGTGGGGGCGATCTTGCTCAGGGTGTCGTACCGCGTCCGGTCACCGCTGGACTTGGTGTCGAGGATGAGGTCCGGCTGCAGGGCCGCGATCTTCTCGAACTCCGGCTCCATCGTGCCGATCATCTCGGGGCTCTTGTCGTACATGCCCTTGGCCCACGGTCCGACGCCCTCGCCGCCGAACGCCAGCCAGTCGCTCGCCCCGACGGGCTGCCCGCCCAGCGCGAGGACCGTCTCGGCGTCGCCCCAGCCGAGCGCGACGATCCGCTTCGGAGCCTGGTCGACGGTGACCTCACCGAACTTGGTCGCGACCTTCGCGGGGAAGGCGCCCTTCGCCGCGCCGTCGGAGGAGGCGGAGTCGGTGCCGGTGGAGTCGTCGGAGGAGCCACAGGCGGACAGGCCGACGAGCAGGGCCGCGACGACGCCCGCCATGAGGGCGGGCGTACGGCGGAGGCGACGGGGACGGGAAGCGGAATCGTTCATGCCATGAGGATAGCCTCACCTAACCAAGCATCTTCACGCGGGACGGCTGATTGTGTCCCTGACGTGATGACGGCCGAGCGGAACCACCATCGGTGTGGCCGACGCCGGGTCCTCCATCACCGAGCAGCGCATCCCGAAGACTTCGCCCACCAGGGATTCGGTGACGATGTCGGACGGCCGGCCCTCCGCCACGATCCGCCCGTCCTTCATGGCGACCATGTGGTCGGCGTAGCGGCAGGCCAGGTTCAGATCGTGCAGGACCGCGACCATGGTGACGCCGTGCTCGTGGTTCAGATCGGTGAGCAGGTCCAGCACGTCCAGCTGGTGGCTGGCGTCCAGGAAGGTGGTGGGCTCGTCCAGCAGCAGGATGTCCGTGCGCTGCGAGAGTGCCATGGCTATCCACACCCGCTGGCGCTGACCGCCCGACAGCTCGTCCACGGGACGGTCGGCGAGCTCCAGGGTCCCGGTGGAGAGCAGCGCCTGGGCGACGGCCGCGTCGTCCTCGGAGGTCCAGCGCCGGAACCACCCCTGGTGCGGGTAGCGGCCGCGGCCGACCAGGTCCGAGACGGTGATCCCCTCCGGAGCGGACGGGCTCTGCGGGAGGATGCCGAGGACGGCCGCGACGTCCTTGGTCGGCATGTCCTGGATGCTCCGGCCGTCCAGCAGCACGGCGCCCTCGGAAGGCGTCAGCAGCCGCGCCATGGCCCGCAGCAGGGTCGACTTGCCGCAGGCGTTGGGACCCACGATGACGGTGATCCGCCCCGGCGGGACGGTCACGTCCAGGCCGGAGACGATCTCCCGGTCGCCGTAGCCGAGGCGGACGCCCTCGGCTCGGAGTGTGTGCTCAGCCACGGCTCGGCCTCGCCTTTCCTTGTGGTCGTTCGACATGCCGGGCGTACGCGCGTCAGCCACCGGTGCCGCCTCGGTTGGCGCGGGCCAGGAGCAGGAGCAGGTACGGGGCTCCGATGATGCTGGTCACGATGCCGACCGGAAGCTGTACCGACGGCAGCAGGTGCTGGCCGGCGAAGTCCGCGACCAGCACGATCAGGGCTCCGGTCAGCGCCGCGTGCGGCAGGGCGGCTCCCCGTCCGGGGACCAGGCGGCGGGCGATCGGGCCGGCCACGAACGCCACGAAGTTGACCGGGCCGGCCGCCGCGGTGGCGACGCCCGCGAGGGCGGTCGCGCAGCCGAGCAGCGCCAGTCGGCCCGGCTCGACACGGGCACCGAGGCCGGCCGCCGCGTCGTCACCCAGCTGCAGCGGCCCCAGCGAACGGGCGGCCAGGGCGGTGAGCGGCACGAGGGCGGCGAGGACGCCCAGCAGCGGCCACACCTGGCCCCACGAGCGGCCGTTGAGGGTGCCCGTCAGCCACAGGTAGGCCTCCTGGGCGTCGACGGTGTCGGAGCGCGCCATGACGTACCAGACCACGCTGGTCAGTCCCGTGCCGAAGCCCACACCGATCAGTACGAGCCGCTGTCCCGCGACGCCCTGGCGCCACGCGAGGAGGTAGATGGCCGCCCCCGCGGCCACCGATCCGACCAGCGCGCTCGCGGACAGGGCGAGGCCGCTGACCTGGAAGAGCAGCGACGCGGTGATGGCGAAGGCGCTCGCGCCGGAGCTGATGCCGATGACGTCGGGGCTGGCCAGCGGGTTGCGCAGGACGGACTGGAAGACGGCTCCGGAGAGTCCGAAGCCCATGCCGACGAGGACCGCGAGCAGGGCGCGGGGCAGCCGGAGTTCCAGCAGGACGAACTGCGATCCGCCGTCGCCGCCCCCGGTCAGGGTCGCGAGGACCTTCGGGAGCGGGATGACCATGTCGCCGACGCAGAGTGAGAGGGCGAACATCGCCACCACGGCGGCCAGCAGACCGGCGGCCACCAGCACGGAGCGCCTACGGCCCCGGGCGCGTGTGCGCCTCACCGCGCGTACGGCGTCCTCGACGCGGGCGGCGTGCGGTTCTTCGAGCACGGTCGCGGTCACAGCTCCACCTGCTTCCTGCGCCGGACGAGCCAGATGAAGGGGATACAGCCGATGGCCGCGGTGACCACGCCGACCTGCACCTCGCCCGGCGGGGCGACGACCCGGCCGACGATGTCGGCGAGGAGCAGCATGACCGGGGCGAGCACCATGCTGTACGGGAGCACCCAGCGGTAGTCGGGTCCGGTGATCAGCCGGGCGGCGTGCGGGACGGCGAGTCCGACGAAACCGATGGGGCCTGCCACGACGGTCGCCGCGCCGCACAGCAGCACCACGGCGAGCGCGGACGTCAGCCGGGCGAGTCCGACCCGCTGGCCGAGGCCGCGGGCCAGGTCGTCGCCGAGCGAGAGGGCGTTGAGCTGCGGGCCGAGCAGCAGTGCGAGGACGGCGCCGACGGCGATGAAGGGGGCCACCTGCCACAGCACCTCGGCGTCCCGGGCGGTGAGCGCGCCGAGCTGCCAGAAGCGGAAGCGGTCGTAGCTCTCGCGGTCCTGGAGCAGGACCGCACTGGTCACCGAGGTCAGCACCGCGCTGGTCGCCGCACCCGCCAGGGCGAGCTTGACCGGGGTGGCGCCCTCACGGCCCAGCGAGCCGACACCGTAGACGAGGAGGGCGGCCAGCAGGGCGCCGAGGAAACCGAACCAGATGTACTGGGTGGCGAGGGTGAGTCCGAAGAAGCTGATCGAGCACACCACGGCGACCGACGCGCCCGCGTTGACGCCGAGGAGCTGAGGATCGGCGAGCGGATTGCGGGCGACACCCTGCATCACCGTGCCGGCGAGGCCCAGCGCGGCGCCGGCCATGAGACCGGCGACGGTCCGCGGGATACGGACCTCCTGGACGATGAGCTGTCCCTTGACCGTGAGGTCCGGGTCGAGGACCCCGTGCAGCACGTCGGAGAAGGCGACGTCCCCCGAGCCGACGGCGAGGCTCGCCAGCACCGTCAGCAGGAGGACGGCCAGGGCGGCGAGGAGGCCGAGGGCCAGGGCGGGACGGCTGCGCGTGCGGCGCCGCTCGGGTATCCCGGTCTTCTGCTCCTGCGCTCCGTGGAGGACCGTGCCGCTCACAGCCGGTACGCCCGGGGCGGCGACATGCGGTTGCGCACTGTTCCTCACCCTTTGCTCGTGGCCCCCGGGACGGGATGCGCCCGCGAGCATAAGTAAGGTTAGCCTAACAGTGTTTTCTGGCCGGCCGGCCTTCGCGGCCGCGTCAACGAGGTACGGAGAGCCCCTTGTCGAACGCCGCGTCCCCGGCCCCCGCCGTCCTGCCCTCCCCGAGTGGCGACCCGCTGGCCGGGGCGGTCCCCCTGGAGTCGGCGGAACAGCTGCGGGAGATCCTCGGCGAGCCGTGGCCGATCGTGATCGACAAGGTCCACGACGAGCTGACCGAGGCCGATCTGGACCTGCTGGCCCGCGCGCCGTTCTGCGCGTTGTCCACGTCGGACGCCGAGGGGAACTGCGACACCTCCCCGCGCGGCGGCGAGCGGGGTTTCACCCGAGTGCTGGACTCCCGCACCCTCGTACTGCCCGACCTGCCGGGCAACCGGCGCGGGGACAGCTTCCACAACGTCCTCGCCAACCCGCACGTGGGCCTGCTCTACCTGATACCGGGCGCGATGACGGTGCTGCGGATCAACGGGCGGGCGCGCATCCTCACGGACGCCCCGTTCTTCGATGACATGGCGGTCAAGGGGAGGCGCCCGGATCTGGCGCTGGTGGTGGACATCGACGAGATCTATCTGCACTGCCCGGCGTCGCTCAAGCGCTCGGGTGTGTGGGCGCCCGAGACGTGGGAGGGGGCGGCGACCGCCTGACGCCGGAGGTACGCCGGACCGGTCCCCGGCACGCGGTGCGCCGCGGGGACCGGCACCGGTCCCCGCCTCAGCTGTTGCGGGCTTCCGCCACCGTGTCGATGACCGTGGAGGCGGTGGAGGCCGTGGCTCCGGCCGCGCCGTCGACCAGTTCGCCCAGGCCGCCGGCGTCGAGGGCTCCGAGCGAGACGGGCTGCCCGGCCGCGTGGGCCGCGTCCCCGTCTCCCGGGTGCGGACTGAGCGCGGCGATGACCGCGCCGGTGGCGAACGTGAGGACGGCGAGTGCGCTTCGCTTCTTCATGCCGGATCAACGGCGCAGGGCCCCCGGAGGACACGCCGGATCCCGGCGGCCCTCGCCGGATCCGGAATCGGCCCACCTCCCCGTCCGCCGGATCCGCGCCCTGCCTACGCTGTGCGCATGGTGGTCTACGCCCCGGCGGCGCTCCTTCTCCTCGCGTTCTTCGTGGGTGTCTCGCGTGAGCGCCGCAGGTTCAGCAACGCGGTGATCCTGGGGCTCGCGGCCCTCTGCGCCCTGGCGGGTCTGCTGTACCGGCTCGTCTCGTCCGGTGCCGCTTCGGCGCGGGTCGTGGCGGTGTCGCTGCTGGTTCCGGGTGCGTTGGCCGTCCTCGTGCTGACGTACTTCCTGTTCGTCAACGGCGTACGGATGCTGCGCAAGGAGGGCCGGAGCCCGTCCAACCTGCTGTCGTTGCTGTGCGCCCTGGCGATCCTCGCCGTGCTCGCCCTGCTCGCCGTCGCCGCCGTGGTGCGGACCCCGGTGCTGATCGCGGTGGCGGCCACGGCCGGTGGGCTGGCGCTCTACTTCTCGTTCCTCTTCCTCTGCTTCGTCTGCTACGCGTTCCTGTACGGAAGGCTGTGGGTGCGCCGCAGGGCCGACTTCGTGGTGGTGCTGGGTTCGGGGCTCGTCGGCGGGTCGACGGTGCCGCCGCTGCTCGCGAGCCGGCTGAAGCGGGCGCGGGAGGTCCACGCACGGCTCTCCCGGCGCGGCGGCTCCCCCGTACTCATCACCTCGGGCGGGCAAGGGCCCGACGAGGACCTGCCCGAGTCCCACGCCATGGCGGACCACCTGGTGGCCGAGGGCTTTCCCGCCGGTCTCGTCGAGCGGGAGGACCGGTCGACCACCACGGAGGAGAACCTGAGGTTCAGCGCGGCGCTCATGGAGAAGGCGATTCCCGGATACCGGTGCGTGATCGTCACGAACAACTACCACGCCTTCCGCGCCGCCCTCACCGCCCGGCGGGTCGGGATCCGGGGCCAGGTGGTGGGCGCGCCCACGGCCGCGTACTTCTGGCCCAACGCGACGATCCGCGAGTACACGGCGATCCTGCGGGACTACCGGCGGAGCAACGCGGTGATGTGCCTGCTGATCGTCCTCGGCGGGGTGGCCCTCTGGTGGACCCGGCTGAGGTGATCCCCGGTTCCGTGTGCTCCGGCGAGGCGGATCAGAACCCGCCGCCGTCGAAGCCGCCACCTCCGCCGAACCCTCCGCCGTCGCCGAAGCCTCCGCCGCCGAAGCCCGAGGAGTCGAAGTCGGAGCCGGAGAAGTCACCGCCGCTCCAGTCGCCTCCCCCGCCTCCGCCGAAGTCGCCGCCGCCGTACTCGGCCGCGTAGGCGGGGGTGGAGAGCATCGAGCCGAGCATGGTGCCGACCAGCAGGCCGGGGAGCAGGCCGCCGCCGAAGTAACCGCCGGCCCAGGGGCCGTAGGCCGGGCCCGCCTCCCAGTAGGGGCGCCGGCGGCCGTCGCCGACGTCGACCGTACGGCTCATCGGGTCCTCGCCCTCACGCAGCCGGACCTGGTCGGCACCGCAGACCGGGACCTCGCGGGCCGCACCGCCGGAGGGCGTCCACCGGACGTCGGCGACCGAGGGGCCGTGCCGGGGGTCGAAGAAGCAGGGTGGCCGCCGGGCCGGAAGGGCGCGGCCCTTGCGGCGGGCCTCCAGGACGGCGAGCGAGAAGCGGCCGTCCTCCAGGGCCTGGGTGACCCCGCGTACGTCGGACGGATGGCGGGCCTCGCCCATGCGGGACTTGGCGTTCTCGTAGGAGTCGAGCGCGCTCTCGTAGTCGGAGCGCATGGCGTCGTCGGCGCCCTTCTCACCGGGGTGGAAGTCCAGCCGGTCCAAGGTCTCGCCGTACGCGGTGATGTCCTCGTCGACGACGACCCTGAGCTTCTCCAGGGCGGCCCGCTCCTCTTCCTCCCTGCGCTTCCTGCCGCGGCGCACGACGGTGAACGCCGTCGCGCCGCCGACCAGGACCACGCCCGCCAGCACAACCAGTCCGGCGACCGGGGCGCCGTTCGCCGCGCCGTCGTCCGCGGTGCCGCCGCCGGACCAGGAGGGCGGGGCGCTGCCCCTGGCCTGCTCGACGGCCCGGTCCACGAAGGCGTTCAGCTGGGTCGCGGTGTCCGTGTCGGAGCCGGGCGCCTTCACCGCGGTGGTGAGGTTGTCCACGGCCCGGGTGGGCATCACCTGCGGGTCGGCGCCGGCGTCGAAGCCGTCGCCGAGACGGACCGCGTAGACACCGGTGATCCCGGTGTCGCTGCGCAGGTTCTGCAGGAGGTTCTCGGGCGGGTACTGGGACGTCGCGGGCAGCACGGCAACGAAGACCGGCTTGTCGGCGTCGATGATCTTCTTCTCGAGGGCGGCCTCCTGGGAGGCCGGGAGCTGCGCGGCCGCCGCCGGGTCCACGTAGACGGGGTCCTGGCGCAGCGCCTGCGCCGCGTCGTCGATCGTGGCGGGGGCGGCGTGGGCAGTGGAGGACATGGCCAGCAGTGCCGCCGTGAGAATCAGCAGCAGGCAGGCCCACAAAGGAGCGAACAGCCTCTTCCGCATACTCCGAAAGTAACCCGAACGGGTGATAAATGCGTCACCCGCCCGGGTCATCTCTCATGCTGTTACACGGCCCGGTAGGCCGTACGCAGCTTCGCCACCGCGCCGGTGAGGTCACCGGTGAGCAGCAGGTGGTCGGCGTCGGCGAACGGCTTGGACACCGCCGCCGTCAGCTTTCCGCCCGTCTTCCGCTGGACCAGGAGCCTGGCCCGGTCGACGATCTCCTTGCCCACGGCCGTCCTCCCGAGGCCGGCCTTCTCGGCGACCTGTGCGGCGACCGCGAGGGCGGTGAGGGTGACCTCGCCGCCGGCCGGCACCGGCTTCAGGGTGGTGAGGCCCCAGCCGTACGGGAACTGCGGGTCGTAGTCCGCATCACCGACGTTGACCGGCAGCTGCGACTCCGACTTCGGCCAGGTCACCGGGAGCTGCCCGGTGAAGGGCCGCTTGCCGTAGAGGACGTCGGCGACGCCGTCGCCCTCGGTGCCCGGCAGCCAGGAGGCGACCAGGGCGTCGATGTCGCCGAGCCGGTCCCCGACGAGCTGGGGGCGGCCCGAGACGACGAGCACCGCGCACTTCATGGCGGCGCAGACCGTGTCGACGGCCTTCTTGTCGGCGTCGGACAGCTCCAGGTCGTGGCCGTTGCCGACGTCACCGATGCCCTCGGCGTACGGCTTCTCGCCGACGACCACGACACCCACGTCGTAACCGTCGGTCGGGGCGGAGGCGTCCTGGGAGAAGGTCGCCGACGAGGTGTTCTTCTCGATCCCGTCCAGGATGGTGGTGCCGGTGGTGGTGGCACCGGAGGCGCCCTGCCAGCTGACGGTCCAGCCGCCGGCCTGGTTGCCGAGGTCGTCGGCGTTGGAGCCGGCGACGTACACCTTCTGGGCGGCCTTGAGCGGGAGCACCGGGCCGTCGTTCTTCAGCAGCACCTGGGACTTGGCGGCGGCCTCGCGGGCGACCGCGCGGTGGGCGGCGGAGCCGACCTCGTCGAGGTGGGTGGTGTCGGCGTACGGCTTCTCGAAGAGCCCGAGGCGGAACTTCTGGGTCAGGATCCGGGACACCGCGTCGTCGATCCGGGCCTGGCTGATCCGGCCGGCGGTGACCTCGTCCTGGAGGGTCTTCGTGAAGTCCTGGTAGGCGGTCGGGACCATGATCATGTCCAGGCCGGCGTTGACGGAGGTGCGGACGTCGCTCGCGTAGTCACCGGGGATCTGGTCGATGGCCTGCCAGTCGCTGATGACGAAGCCCTCGAAGCCCATCCGGTCCTTGAGGACGCCGTTGATCATCTCGGCGTTGGCGTGCATCTTCACCGGGCCGGCGTCGTCGCCGATGATGTCGAGCGAGGAGTAGGACGGCATGACCGTGCCGACGCCCCGCTTCACCGACTCCTCGAAGGGCGCCAGGTGCACGGCTTCGAGTTCCTGCCGGGTGACCTTGGTGACGCCCTGGTCGATGGTGTACGAGCCGGTGGTGGAGGAGCCGAACTCCGTGCCGCCGTCGCCGACGAAGTGCTTGGCGCTCGCCAGCACCTTGTCGTTGCGGTCGAGGTCGCTGCCGTCGGCCTTGCCCTGCATGCCGGTGATGACCGTCTCCATGGCCTTCACCAGGGCGGGGTCCTCGCCGTACGCCTCGTAGGAACGGCCCCAGCGCTCGTCACGGGTGACGCAGACGCAGGGCGCGAAGTCCCAGGGGATGCCGGTGGCGCGGACCTCGCTCGCGGTGACGGCGCCCGTCTTCTCGGCGAGCTTCGGGTCACGGCCGGCGCCGATGCCGATGTTGTGCGGCATGATCGTCGAGCCGATCACGTTGTTGTGGCCGTGCACCGCGTCCACGCCGTAGATCAGCGGGATCTGGAAGCGGGTGGCCTGCGCGCGCAGCTGGTAGGCGTCCACCATCTTCGCCCACGCCTCGGGCGTGTTCGGGGTGGGCACCGAACCGCCGCCGGAGAGCAGCGAGCCGAGGTCGTACGTCGCGATGTCGCCCTGCGACCTGAGGGCGTTGCGCTCGGCCTGCGTCATCTGCCCGGCCTTCTCGGCCGGGGACATCCGCGACAGCAGGTCCTTGACGCGCTTCTCCACCGGGAGCTTCGCGTTCTGGTACGGCAGCCCGTGGGCGTCGATGACGACCTGCGGGTTCTCCTTGGGCGCCTTGGCGCCGGTGACCGTGAGCTCCAGCGGGATGGTCTCGGCCGACTCGGCGCCCTTGTCCCTCGTGGTGGACACGGTCACCGTGTGGGTGGTGCCGGAGGCGGTTCCCGCGGGGAAGGTGTGGGTGCCGGAGACCGGGGTGTAGTCCTTCCCGGCCTCCGCGCTGCCGCCCTTGGTGGTGTACGCGACGGTGACGGGTTCCTCGGTGGGGGCCGAGCCGGTGGTGGCGACGGAGATCCCGATGTCGGCGGTGCCGCCCTCCTTGACCGTGTGCACGGCGGAGTCGACGACGACGCTCGACTTCAGGGCCGGGTCGGCCTTGCCGTAGAGCTCCACGGCGTCCATGGCGAAGGAGCCGGGGGCGCCGGTCGGGAACGTGACGGCGTAGCCCCACATCTCGTTCAGGCCGAGGACCTGGTCGATGCCTCCGACGGGCTGGTAGTCGGCCCGGTAGACGAAGTCCGCGAAGGGGATCTCGACCTGGTGCCAGCCCTCCCAGTCGTCGGTGAAGGAGGTCGTCCAGAGCTCGGAGGCGCCGCCGTTGGCTCCGCCGTCCTTGATCTCGAAGTTGATCCGCTTGCCCGAACCGGGCGGCAATGGCGCGGTGTTCTGGCCGTACCACCAGAAGCGGACCCCCTTGTGGGCGGTCCAGTCCTTCGGGGGCTGGTCCACGGCGAACTCGTGGCTGAACCCCCCGTAGGCGCTGATGTCGTACGTGCCGGAGAGGACCTTGGCGCCCTCGGGGGCGTCGGCGCGCTCCTCGAACTTCATGGCCGGGTGGTCGTCGGCGTCGCCGCCCCAGGTGAAGAGGGAGTCGGCGGGCGGGTTGCCGAGCGGCACCTCGCCCTCGTAACGGTCGACCAGGACGGGCGCGGGTTCGTCTGCGTCGGCCGCCACGCTGGGGACGGCCCCGGCGAGGAGGGAGGCGAGGACGGTGGCCGCGGCGAGCGCGGCCGTGGCCGGTCTCGCGCGGTGGCGTGCGCGGGCGGGCGGTGTTCTGGACATGATGCGGCTCTTTCTTCCTGCTCCGGTGATGTCTCCGTGCGGTGGGGCTGTGGGGCGGTGGGGGCTGTGGGGCGGCCGGGGCGGGGCCGGTCACTTCTGTTCGACGCGCACCCAGTCGATCTCGGCCTTGACGCCGCCCTGGGCGACCCGGTCGACGCTGGACTGCGGGAGGCCCCAGTAGGGCTGGGTGACCTTGTTCCACCCGGCGGGGTAGGCCCCGCCGAGGGCCAGGTTGAGGATCACGTACTGGTTGTGGTCGAAGACCCACTTGCCGCGGGTGGACTCCAGCTTCTGGCGGGAGGTCTGCTGGACGACGCGGTCGTCGACGGTGAAGGTCATGCCCTCGGGCGTCCACTCGACGCCGTAGGTGTGCCACTGGTCGGCGCGGCCGCCGCCCGGGTAGGTCTGCTGCTTGCCGATGTTGCCGTCGGCGGAGTACCCGGGGCCGTGCAGGGCGGAGCTGGTCCAGTCCCCGTAGCCGATGTTCTCCATGATGTCGGTCTCGCCGGAACCGGGCCAGGAGACCGCCGGGTCGTCGACGTCGCTGCCCAGCATCCAGAAGGCGGGCCAGAAGCCGTCGCCGACGGGCAGCTTCATGCGGGCGCTGACCTTGCCGTAGGTGAAGTCGAACTTGGTGTTGGTGTCGATCCGGCCGGAGGTGAAGTCGAAGGTGCCGTTGGGCGTGGAGGTGCAGCCCTTGCAGTACTTCGACTCCAGGACCAGCGAGCCGTTCTCCGTACGGATGTTGGCGGGTGAGTCGACGTACGCCTGCGACTCGCCGTTGACCGGGCCCATCTCCGTACCGGTGCGCACCACACGCCACTTGGAGCGGTCCAGGCCGGAGCCGGTGAAGTCGTCGAAGAACTTCGTGGTGTACGTGCCGCCGGGGTTCTTGGGGAGCGCGGGGTAGGCGGCGTTCGCGCTGCCGCCGGTGCCCCAGACCTGGAACTCGTACAGGGAGTAGCCGAACTGGGCGGTGGACGGGGCCGGGTTGTAGAAGGAGCGGCGCTCCTTGCCGAGCATCCGTACGTAGCGGCCGGTGGCGGGCGTGGGCAGGGTGATCGTGTCGTGCCGGCCGACCGCGTCGCCCGGGGACTTCACGTCGGCGCGCCGCGCCTCGACCTCGGCGGCGGAGGGGCGGTGGACGGTGCGCCAGGTCCGGTTGTCGTCGGAGACCTGGATCTCGTAGTCGACGGCGTAGGCCGCCTCCCAGTACAGGTCGACGCTGCTGATGGCGGAGGTGGCACCGAGGTCGACGCCCACCCAGCGCGAGGCGTTCCAGTCTGAGGACCAGCGGGAGGTGTCGGCCTTGAGGTCGGCGGGCCATCCGCCGTCGGTGACGTAGGCGGGTGAGTTCCCGGCGTGCTGGTAGAGGTCGCCGTAAGCGGGGTGGTTGAGGGCGAGGTTGGTGCGGGTCGTCGAGGCGGGGGCCGGCTCGCCGCCGTACACCTGGAAGGAGAAGAGGGAATAGCCGTAGGGGGTGGCGCGTTCGACGCCGCGCATCCGGACGTAGCGGCCGGTGACCTCCTGCGGGTAGGTGTGTGCGGTGACGGTGCCGCCGGTGCCTTCGGTCTCGGTGTAGAAGGGGGTCCAGTCGGTGCCGTTCCTCGACACCTCCAGGACGTACCGCTTGCCGTACGCGGCCTCCCACTCCAGCTTCACCTGGTTGATGCGGATGGTGGCGCCGAGGTCGATCCGTATCCATGCGTTGTCGGCGAAGTCGCTGGACCAGCGGGTGGCGGCGTTGCCGTCGGCGGCCGCGCCGGGAAGGGTGCCGCCGTTCTCGCTCCCGGACGCGGTGACCGCGCCGGGGTTCGCGGCGTAGGCGGACGCCGCCCTGTCGGTGTCCCAGGCCGCGGCGGCGGCCTTCACCGCGGGGTCCGGGGCGGGGGCGGCGAGGGCCATGGGGGTGGCGAGGGAGATCAGGGCTGCCGCGGTGGTGGCCAGTAAGGTCGCGCGAGAGGGCATCGGGATGCTCCTATTCGGATCGGCTGTTGCGGGTGAGCCGGATGGTGTCGCGGTACCACTTGGCGCTGTCCTTGAGCGTCCGCTCCTGGGTGTCGTAGTCGACGCGGACGATGCCGAACCGCTTGTCGTAGCCGTAGGCCCACTCGAAGTTGTCCATGAGCGACCAGGCGAAGTAGCCGCGTACGTCGGCGCCTTGGGCGCGCGCCTCGGACACGGCGGCGATGTGGTCGGCGAGGTAGGCGGTGCGGCCGGTGTCGGGGACGGAGCCGTCGGCGGCGACGGTGTCCTCGAAGGCGGCTCCGTTCTCGGTGATGACGGTCGGCAGCGCGTAGTCGCGCTGGAGCCGCACCAGGAGGTCGGTCAGCTCGGTCGGGGTGATCTCCCAGTCCATGGCCGTACGGGGCAGGTCGCGCTCGATCCCGCGCACGACGGGCAGGCCGTCGGCGTCGGTCGTCGACCCGTCCTCGGTGACGCCGGAGAACACCGCGCCCCGGTAGAAGTTGACGCCGAGCACGTCCATCGGGGTGGCGATGGCGTCGAGGTCGCCGTCCTGGACGGGCAGCGCGATGCCCTGAGCGGCGAGGTCCTCCACCACGTCCCGCGGGTAGTGGCCGTGGACGAGGGGGTCGAGGTAGAGGCGGGTGCCCATGCCGTCGGCCCGGCGGCAGGCGTCGCGGTCGGCGTCGCTGTCGGTCTCCGGGGTGGCCGTGCCGAGGTTCAGGGTGATGCCGAGCTCGAGGGGGTTGCTCCCCGCGGCCTCGCGCATCTGCCGGGCGGCGAGGCCGTGGCCCAGAAGCAGGTGGTGGACGGCGTCCATGGCGTCGCCCATGTCGGTGCGGCCGGGGGCGTGCGCCCCGTAGGCGTAGCCGAGCATCGCCGAGCACCAGGGCTCGTTGAGGGTCGTCCAGTGCTCGACCCGGTCGCCGAGCGCCTCGTAGGCGAGCATGGCGTACTCCGCGAAGCGCAGCGCCGTGTCGCGGGCCGGCCAGCCGCCGGCGTCCTCCAGCTCCTGCGGCAGGTCCCAGTGGTAGAGGGTGATCCAGGGGGTGATGTCCCGCCCCTGGAGCTCGTCGATCAGCCGCTTGTAGAAGTCGAGGCCCTTGGCGTTGGCGGGCCCCCGGCCGCCCGGCTGGATACGCGGCCAGGCGAGCGAGAACCGGTAGGTGTCGACGCCGAGCCCGGCGATCAGCTCCACGTCCTGGGGCATCCGGTGGTAGTGGTCGCAGGCCACGTCACCGTGGTCGGCGCGGTGCACGGCGCCCGGGACCCGGCAGAAGGTGTCCCAGATCGACGGGGTGCGGCCGTCCTCAGCCACCGCTCCTTCGATCTGGTACGAGGAGGTGGCCACGCCCCAGCGGAAGTCGGCAGGGAGTCCCTGGACGGCGGCGGGCTGCAGGCTGCTGCGGGGGGTGACGAGATTCATGGGTCTCCGTAGATCCGTTTGTTCTGTGGGGTGAGGAACGGCCGGACGGCCGGGCGCACGGTCAGTCGTGCAGCCAGCAGGCGACCTCGCGGTCCTGGCCGGCGTCCGGCGCGGCAAGGACGGGGACCCGCTGGGAGCAGGGCTCGAAGGCCTTGGCGCAGCGTGGGTGGAAGGCGCAGCCGGTGGGCATCGCCGAGAGGTGGGGCGGGGATCCGGGGATGCCGTTGAGCTCGCGCCGGGGGCCGTGCAGCGCGGGGAAGGAGTGCAGCAGGCCGTCGCTGTACGGGTGGCGCGGGTCGCGGTAGATGTCCGCGGCTCCCGCCTGCTCGACGATCCGTCCGCCGTACATGATGGCGATCCGGTCGGAGAACTCGATGAGGAGCGAGATGTCGTGGGTGATGAACACGACGGAGAAGGAGAGCCGTTCCCTGAGCTCGACCAGCTTGCGCAGAATCTGACGCTGCATCACTACGTCGAGTGCGGTGGTCGGTTCGTCCATGATGACGATCTCGGGTTCCAGCGCGAGCGCCATCGCGATCATCACGCGCTGGCGCATGCCGCCGGAGAGCTGGTGCGGATAGGCGGCGAGCCGGTCGGCGGAGATCCCGACGAGGCCGAGGAGTTCCTCGGCGCGGGCGGTCCTCTCCTCCGCCCGCATCTCGGGCCGGTGGGCCTTCAGTACGTCGGTGAGCTGGCTGTGCACGGTGTGCACCGGGTTGAGCGAGTTCATCGCTCCCTGGAACACGATCGACAGTTCCTGCCAGCGGAAGGCACGCAGCTGGTCCGGGGTGAGGGAGAGGATGTCGACGGGCTCGGCGCCCTTGCGGTGGTAGTGGACGTCACCGCCGGTGATCACTCCGGGCGGGGAGAGCAGCCGGGTGACGGCGTACGCCAGCGTCGACTTGCCCGAGCCCGACTCGCCGGCCAGTCCGAGCACTTCGCCGCGGTGCAGGGTGAGATCGATGTCGCGCAGGGCGTGCACACCGCCGGCCCCGGTGCCGTAGTCGACGTTCAGGCCGCTGATGGTGAGGATCGGCTCGGCGGTCATTCGCTGTGCTCCTTGCTGGGCGTGCCGGGCGATTCGGGGGCACCGGCGGGCACCGGCTCCCCGGAGGTGCCGGAGCGGACCACCGGGGTGAAGGCGGGCGCGGCCGGCTCCGCGGGGGCTGTGGTCCGGGCCACGGGGGTGAAGCCGACCCGCATCCGGACCTTGCGGGAGGCGCCGGAGGCGGTGCGCAGGCGCGGGTTGACGAACTCGTCGATGCCGAAGTTGATCAGTGACAGGGCGGTGCCCAGCAGGGCGATGCAGAGGCCGGCGGGGACGAACCACCACCAGGCTCCCTGTGCCAGGGCCTGGTTGGACTGGGCCCAGAAGAGCACGGTGCCCCAGTTCCAGTGGGAGATGTCGGCCACGCCGATGAAGGCGAGGGTGATCTCCGAGAGGATCGCGAAGATGACGGTCCCGACGAATCCGGACGCGATGACCGCCGTCAGGTTCGGCATGACCTCGAAGAGGATGATCCGCCAGGTCGACTCGCCGGTGGCCCGGGCCGCCTCGACGTAGTCGCGGCGCCGCAGGGAGAGGGTCTGGGCCCGCAGGACGCGCGATCCCCAGGCCCAGGAGGTCAGGGCGATGACCGCGGCGATCAGCAGGTCCGTGGTGTTCTCCACGAAGCTCGCGATGATGATGATCAGCGGCAGTCCGGGGATGACCAGGAAGATGTTGGAGAGCATCGACAGGACCTCGTCGGCGGCTCCCCCGAGGAATCCCGCGCTGACCCCGATGATCACGGACAGCACGGTGGCGAGGAGACCGGCGAGGAATCCGACGACGAGCACGCCCCGGGTGCCGACGAGGATCTGCGAGAGCACGTCCTGCCCGGTGTGCGTCGTCCCGAACCAGTGCGCGGAGGACGGGGGCTGGAGCAGCTGGTCGCTCATCGCGTCGGGGTCGTAGGGCGCGATCCAGGGGCCGATGACGGCGAGGAGCACGAAGAACGCGAGGATCAGCAGCCCGGTGCGGGTCTTGCCCCCGCGCAGGAAGCGCAGCCTGGCCCTGGTCGGCGGGGCGGGGGCGGGGACGTCGTCCAGTACGGCTACGTCGGTGGCGGTGACGGACATGGCTCAGGGCCTCTCTTCCGGGGCGGGCCGGATCAGGGAGCGTGGTCTGGTGCGTGCAGCCGCAAGGCGGAGGAGGGAGGCGACGCGGAGCGTCGTCGAGTGACGACAACGCCGCGGATGCGCGTGCCAGGCCACGCGAGCCCGGCCAGTCCCGGAAGAGAGGCCCACTACGCCTCCTTACGGGTGCGCGGGTCGAGGAGGGCGTAGGCCATGTCGGCCAGCAGGTTCGCGGCGAGTACGGAGAGCGTGATGACCAGGAACACGCCCTGCATCAGGGGGTAGTCCTTCGCCCCGACCGCCTGGAGGAGCCGGAAGCCGATGCCGGGGTAGTTGAAGACCATCTCCACCAGGAGGGTGCCGCTCACGATGAAGCCGAGGGAGAGCGCGAAGCCGGAGATGTTGGGCAGCACCGCGTTGCGGGCGGCGTAGGAGAACATCACACGGCGCTCGGAGAGCCCCTTGGCCTGCGCCACCATGACGTAGTCCTCGGAGGAGACCGTCACCATCATGTTGCGCATGCCGAGGATCCAGCCGGCGACCGCGCTGAGCACGATCGTCACCCCCGGGAGCACGCCGTGGTAGAGCGCGCTGGAGATGAACGGCCAGTCGAAGGCCGGGACGAGGGAGCTGTCGTAGCCGCCCTCGAAGGGGAATATCGGCCACTTGACCGCGAAGACCGCGATGGCGATGAGCCCCAGCCAGAAGTAGGGCACCGAGGAGATGAAGGTGGTGACGGGAAGCAGGCTGTCGAGCCAGGATCCGCGCCGCCAGCCGCTGTAGACGCCGATCCCGGTGCCGAGCAGGAAGCTGATGAGGGTGGTGATGCCGACCAGGGCGAGCGTCCAGGGCATCGAGTCGGAGAGCACCTCGCCGACCGGGGTGGGGAAGTAGGTGAAGGAGAGCCCGAGGTCGCCGTGGGCCAGGCTCGACCAGTAGTCGGTGTACTGCGACCAGATGGACTGGTTCTCGTCCAGCCCGAACAGTGCCTTCAGCGAGGCGATGGCGCTGGTGTCGAGCTGGCCCTGGTACTTGCTGAGCAGGGCTTCGACGGGGTCCCCAGGCATGAGCCGGGGGATCAGGAAGTTGATGGTGATCGCGGCCCACGCGGTGACGGCGTAGAAGGCGAGGCGCTGGAGGACGTACTTCACTTCGCCGACTCCTTCGTGGTCACGTCGCCGGCGTGTCCGCCCGCGGTCGCGGGGTCGTACAGCCAGCAGGCCGCCCACTGGCCGTCGGCCAGGTCGAAGCGCGGCGGCAGTTCGGTGCGGCAGCGCTCCATCGCCTTGGGGCAGCGCGGGTGGAAGCGGCATCCGGCCGGAGGGGTGATCAGGGACGGGGGTTCGCCGCTCCCGGCCTCCTCCTGGTCGGCCTCGTCGGCGACCCGGTCCGGGTCGGGGGCGGAGGCGATCAGCAGCTGGGTGTAGGGGTGTGCGGGGTGCTGGGTGACGGTCTCGCTGTCACCGCCCTCGACGATCCGGCCCGCGTACATCACCAGGGTGGTGTCGGCAAAGTAGCGCGCGGACGCGATGTCGTGGGTGATGTAGAGGATCGCGAGGCGGAGCCGCTCCTTGAGGTCGCGGAGCAGGTTGAGCACCCCGAGCCGGATCGACACGTCGAGCATCGAGACCGGTTCGTCGGCGAGCAGCACCTGGGGGTCGGCGCCGAGCGCGCGCGCGATCGCGACGCGCTGGCGCTGCCCTCCCGACAGCTCGTGCGGGAACTTGTCCAGGTACTGATGAGGAGGAGTCAGCTGGACGCGTTCCAGCAGGGCCGTCAGGTTCTTCTCCAGTTCCGCCTCCCCGCTGCCCGCCCTGCCGTGGATCTTCAGGGCGCGGGTCAGGTGGTAGCGCACGGTGTGCACCGGGTTGAGCGAGGCGAAGGGGTCCTGGAAGATCAGCTGGACCTGCTTGACGTACGTGCGGAAGGACCGGCCACGCCCGGCCTTCACCGCCGTGCCGCCCAGCTCGATCTCCCCCGCGGTGAGCGGGTACAGCTGGGCGAGCAGTCGTGCGACGGTGGACTTGCCCGAGCCCGACTCCCCCACCAGCGCCGTGACGGTGCCTCGCCGGAGCTTCAGCGAGACGTCGTCGACGGCGTGGACGGTGCGGTGTCTGCGGGCGACGATGTCGCCGGCGGTACGCCGTACGGGGAAGTGCTTGGTGACTCCGCGTGCTTCGAGCACCACTTCGTTCGCGGTGCGCACGTCTGCGGACTGTTCGGTGGTCATGGCCGGTTCTTCCCCGTACTTACTTGGCGGGCTTGAGGTTCAGCACGACTTCCAGCGCGTCGGGCTGGGTGTGCTGCGGGGCTGCGTACGGGTCCTGCTCGGTCGGCCACCCCACCCAGTTCTTCGTGGAGTACTCGGCGCCGATCGGGGCCGCGGCGGTCGGGATGACCGGCGCCTGCTCGACCATGATCTTCTGCAGCGTGTTCATGGCCTTGGTACGCGTGGCGTCCTCGGTGGCGTTGGCGTACTCCCGCAGCGCGGCGGTCGCCTCCGGGCTCTTGAAGCGGCCGAAGTTGCCCACCTGGGAGGACTTGCCGATGGGCTGGAGGATCGCCTCGTCCATGATGTTCTGGTACATGTCGTACGGCGTGGCACCGCTGTTGGTCCAGTGCAGGGTGGCGTCGAAGTTGCCGGTGGCGACGTCGGTGCCCCACGCCTCGGCGGTCTGGGTCTTGACCTTCGCCTCGATGCCCAGCTGCTTGATGTTGTCCTTGATGATCGAGAGCCCGGTGATGTAGTCGTTCCAGCCGGCCGGGTCGGTGAAGGTCAGCGTCACCGGCTTGCCGCTCGGGTCCTTCAGGACACCGCCGCTGAGCTTGAAGCCCGCGTCCGCGAGGACCTTCTTGGCCCCGGCGACGTCGGGGGCCGTGGTGGCGCTCTTGTACTCGGGCGCGAGGAAGGGCTCACCGGCGGGCAGCGGGATGCCGGTCGGGTTGGTGATCTCCGGGTACAGGGTCGCCTGCGCCTGGATGTGGATCGCCTTGCGGTCGATGACCATGGCCATGGCCTTGCGCACGGCCGGGTTGTCGAACGGCTTGCGGGCCGTGTTGAACCACAGGCCGTGGATGCCGAGGCCGGAGGGGAACCACAGCTTGTGGTTCTTCTGGTCCTTGGCGATGTACAGCTGCTTGTAGTTCGGCATGAAGACGAACGACCACTCCAGCTTGCCGCTGGCCAGCGCCGTGGTGGCGGCGCTGTTGTCGTTGTAGCCGGTGTAGCGCAGCTCCTTGACCTTGGTCTCGCCCTTCCAGTACTTGGACGTGGCGACCAGGGTCGTCGTCTGCGGGGTGAACGTCTTCAGCTTGTACGGCCCGGAGCCGACCGGGGTGCGGTTGGGCCAGGTCTCCGGGTTCTCGACCTTCTCCCAGATGTGCTTGGGCACCACGAAGGTGGAGGTGATCTTGTTCTGGTTGACGAACTGCGAGTCCTTGAAGGTCAGGACGACCTTCTCGCCCTCGACCGCGATCCCGTCGAAGGGGATGCCGTTGCTGTTGAGCGCCGGGTGCTTCTTCAGGAGTTCGAAGGTGAAGGCCACGTCCGCGGCGGTCAGTGGCTTGCCGTCGGCCCACTTGGCGCGCTTGTCGAGCGTGAAGGTGAGCTTGGTGAAGTTGGACTCCCAGTCCCACGCGGTCGCCAGCCAGGGATCGGCCTTCTCGGTGGGGCGGATCTGGTTGGGCATCGCCAGCGGCTCGTAGACCATGAAGCGGTAACCGAGCGTGGCCGCCGCGGAGGTGGCCAGGAACGGGTTGCTGTTGTCGGCCTGCGGGCCGTCCGGCTTGCCGAGGGTCAGCACGCCGGTGGCACCGGCGCCACCTCCCTTGTTGGCACCCGAGTTGGCGGACGAGCAGCCGGCGGCGAGAGCCACCACGGCAGTGGCGACTGAGAGCGCTCTCAGAGTGTGACGGCGGCGTACGGACATGGCGACTCCAGGAGGACTGCGGGTCTGGGAGATCCGGTATGGACAGCGCTCGACGCGCCGGGGCGGGTGGTGCGGGTGCCGTTGCGGCGGGTGCGGGGATACGGGCGGGTGCCCGGCGGGGCCGGGTCCGTTACGGCGCCGAGTGGCGCACGACCAGTTCGGTGGGCAGGACGACGGGGCCGTCCGGTACTGCGGTGCCGCCGAGGTGTGCGAGCAGCAGCCGGGCCGCGGCCTCGCCCATCTGGCGCGTGGGCTGGTGCACGGTGGTCAGCGGCGGTTCGGTGTGCTCGGCCATCGGGATGTCGTCGAAGCCGACCACCGCGATGTCGTCGGGTACGCGGCGGCCGGCGGCCCTCAGTGCGCGCAGGACGCCCGCCGCGGTGATGTCGTTGTGGGCGAACACCGCGTCGAACTCCGTCCCGGCGGCGAGGAGTTCCTCGACGGCGAGACGGCCCCCGCGCTCGGTGAAGTCCCCGTGCACCACCAGATCGGTGGGCAGGACCGAACGGAACCCTTCGAGCCGGTCGCGTACGCAGCCGAAGTGGCTCGGACCGGTGACGACCAGGGGTCTGGTGCGGCCGGCGGCCCGGAGATGGCGGGCCGCGGACGCTCCCCCTTCGTGATTGGTGGTCACGACGGAGGGGAATTCGGGGTGGTGCCCCCGGTCGTCGATCAGCACGATCGGCAGGCCGGAGTGGTGCAGGGCGGTGAGCTGGTCGAGCGTGTTCTCCGGCTCGACGACGACGAGACCGTCGAAGGCGCGCGCCGACACCTGGGTGGTGAAGCGCTCGACGGACTCGGCACCCCGGTTGCAGGTGAAGAGCAGCAGCCCGTAGTCGGCGGCCTCGACCGTGTCGACCACACCCTGGAGCACCTCCCCCATCCACGGCCAGGTGAGCGAGGGCACCAGCATCCCGACGGTGCGGCTGCTCCCACGGGCCAGTCCGACGGCCCCCGAGCTGGGTACGTAGCCCAGGTGTGCGATCACTTCACGAACACGGGCCGCCGTCGAACCGTCCACTTCCCCCTTGAGATTGATGACCCGCGACACGGTCGTCTTGCTGACGCCGGCCTCGCGGGCGACATCGGCGATGGTGACACGCATCGGGGCCTCCAGGGACAAGGCGGGGCAGGGGAGTTGAAGCAGCGGTGGTACCGGTTCCGCAACCGGTACCGGAACCGGTACCGGGGTTGCGGCTGGAGTTAACCGCGCTGGAACAGAGGCGTCAATACTTCACGTCGAGATTGGTCCGTACCCATGCGCGGCGACCCTTCGGCGACCACCTCGTTCACTTCTTGAACATGCACGCCTCTTGACGTGGCGGCCGCAGGACAGTTCACTCGCGATCGCACCCTTGTCGCCGTACGGGCGTCGACCCTTGCGTTCACTTCACCGCCCTCTTATCGTTTGGGATCAAACAAGCAGGGGAGTCCCGCGCTGCCCATCGGCGGGCGGGTGACTCGCCGGCACCTGAGGGCCCCACCGCGATCTGGGAGCGGGCTCCGCCGGCCGGCCCGGACCGTGGCGCCGATCCGCCCGCCCCGCGCCGCCGGCTCCTCCTTCGCCCGCACGCCGCGTGTCCGCCGCCCGGACACACCGAGCGGCGTCCGGCCCGATCCCTCTGGAAGGCCTCATGCCCAGTGCACCCCGCCGGACCTCCGCCGACTCCCCCACGACCTCTCTCGGCAGACGGCGCTTCCTGTCGGCGTCAGGGGCCCTGGGGGCGGGCGCGGCGCTCGGCGGAGCCGCTCCGGCGAGCGCGGTGGCCGGAACCGGCCGCCGTCCGGTGCGCCCCGACGAGATCGTCACCCTGGAGGCCCGTCACCTGGCCTCGGCCGTGAAGCTCCGTCAGGTGTCGTGCGAGGAGGTCATGGAGGCTTACCTGCGCCACATCGAGGAGTTCAACCCGAAGGTGAACGCCGTCGTCGGCATGCGCGATCCGGAAGCCTGCCTGGACGAGGCCAGGGAACGGGACCGCGATCTGCGCCGGGGCCGCTACCTGGGCTGGATGCACGGGCTGCCGCACGCGGTCAAGGACCTCTCCCCCGCGAAGGGCCTTCCCTGGACGGAGGGTTCCCCCGTGCACCGGCACCGGATCGCCTCCACCGACGCGCTCTTCGTGCAACGGATCAAGCGGTCCGGGGCCGTCGTCATCGGCAAGACCAACACCCCTGAGTTCGGTCTGGGGTCCCAGACGTACAACTCCGTCTGGGGCACCACGGGCAACGCCTACGACCCGTCGCTGACGGCGGGAGGCAGCAGCGGGGGCGCCGCCTCGGCGGTGGCGCTGCGGATGCTGCCGGTCGCCGACGGCAGCGACTACATGGGGTCGCTGCGCAACCCGGCCGCCTTCAACGGTGTGGTCGGTTTCCGGCCGAGCGCGGGACGGGTCCCCAACCCGGGGTACGTCGCCCAGCTCGGGACCGCGGGACCGATGGGCCGTACGGTCGCCGACGTGGCCGCCCTGCTGTCCGTGATGGCCGGTCCCGACCCGAGCGCACCGCTCGGGATCGACGAGGATCCCGAGGTGTTCGCCGCCTCACTGAAGCGCGACTTCCGTGGCACCCGGATCGCCTGGGTCGGGGACTGGAACGGTCACCTGGCCTTCGAGCCGGGCGTGCTGGACGTGTGCCGCAGGTCCTTCGCCGCCTTCGAGTCCCTCGGCTGCACGGTCGACGAGGCCGTCCCCGACATGCCGCCCGAGGAGGTCTGGAGCACGTTCCTCGCCTGGCGGTGGTGGAACAACCTGGGCCTTCACGACCTGTACGCGGATCCCGGGACCCGCTCCCGGATGAAGCCGGAGGCGGTCTGGGAGGTGGAGCACGGGGTCGGCCTGAGCGCCCTGGACATCTCGCGTGCCGTAGCCGCGCGCGACCGGTTCCACCAGTCCCTGCGCAGGCTCTTCGACACCTACGACTACGTCCTCGCTCCCACGACGCAGGTCTTCCCCTACGACAAGGAGGTCCACTGGCCCGCCTCCGTGGGAGGCCGCCGGATGGACACCTACCACCGGTGGATGGAGACGGTCGCGCCCTGGTCGTTGAGCGGTCTGCCGGTCGCCGCCGTTCCGGCCGGTCTCGACGCCGCCGGGTTGCCCACCGGCGTGCAGCTGATCGGCAAGGACCGGGCCGACCTGGCCGTCCTGCAGCTGGCCCACGCCTACGAGGGGGCGGCCGCGTGGGCGAGCACGACTCCGCCGCTGCTGGGGCGGGGCCAGGGGTGAACCTACCGGGGCCGCGGGCGGGAGCCCCCGGCCCCGGGGCTTCCCTGCCGTCCGGCGGAGGAGCCTCCACGCCCGGGGGCTTCCCCGTCGTCAGGCGGGTGAGCCTCCGGGCGTGGACGAAGGCGGCCTCCCGGCCCCGGGCGAACCGGACGAGTACGGCGGTGACGCCCGTAGAATGTGTGGCCGGACGACCGCGGGGCCTGCGGGACCGCGGTCCGGCGTCGACGCGAGGAGCCACCGTGCCAGGCCAGCGTTCCATCAGCGAGGCGGAGAAGCTCGCCGGGGAGAAGCTCGGCGGCATCCCAGTCCGCCGCGAGCAGATGGCCGCGGTGGCCAACATCTACCGGGCCGCGTCGGCCGTGCGCCAGCACCTGGAGAACTCGGTGCTGCGGGGCGCCGACCTGACCTGGACCGCCTTCGTGGTGCTGTGGGTGGTGTGGGTGTGGGGCGAGTCCGAGACCCGCCACGTGGCGGAGGAGTCAGGGGTCTCCAAGGGGACGCTGACCGGGGTCGCCCGGACGCTGGAGTCGCGTGGGCTGCTGCGGCGCACCGGGCACCCGACGGACGGCCGTCTCGTGCTCCTGGCGCTGACGCCTCAGGGCGAGGACTTCATGCGACGCGTCTTCCCCGAGTTCAACGAGGAGGAGGCCTTCGTCACCGGCCGGCTGAGCGACCAGGAGTGCCGTGAACTCGCCGACGGGCTGCGGCGGGTGGTCCTCCAGGTCGAGGAGGAGGGCGAGGACCGGCGCGCGGCCCTGCTGAACGGCGAGAAGCCCTCCCCCCGCCGCAGCGGCCGGCGCGCGAAGGGCTGACCCGCCGCTCCCGTACGGAGTGGGAGCGGCCGGACGCCCAGCCTCAGCGGTCTCCCCGCGCGGCCCCGACCAGGGCCGTGAACAGGCGGTGCTGCACCGGGTCCGTGGACGCGGTGTCCTCCGGGTGCCACTGCACGGCCAGGAACCAGCCCTCGCTCCCGGTGAGTTCGAGGGCCTCGACGGTCCCGTCGGCCGCGCGGGCCGTGACGGTCAGCCCCTGACCCGGCCGGTTCACGTGCTGGTGGTGGTAGCAGGACGCCTCCGTCTTGTCGACGCCCAGGGTCCGGGCCAGGTCCGAACCTGCGGACACGGAGACGGGGTGGACGACATGCCGGTGATCGCGTCCGGGGCCGCCCATGTCCTGGTGCAGCGTCCCGCCCAGCACGGTGTTGACCACCTGAAGTCCGCGGCAGACGGCCAGGAGCGGGAGTCCGCTCGCGAGGGCCTGGCGGGCGAGCTCCAGGTCGAAGGCGTCCTGTTCGTCGTCGACGTCGTAGACCTCTTCGTGGGTGTGCGAGGCGCCGTAGCGGTGCGGGGAGAGGTCTCCGCCTCCGGGGAGCAGCAGCCCGTCGAAGGAGGCGAGACGCGAGGCGACCTCGGCCGGGTCGGCGGTGCCTCCGGGGGCGTGCGGGTGGATGCCGACGGGCTCGCCGCCCGCCCGCCAGACCGCCTCGACCAGTGCGCGCGCGTTGACCTCCGCCGCGTAGCGCAGTGCCGAGGTGCTCGCGGAGAAGCGGGTGGGTACGGCGATCAGCGGGCGGCGGGTCACAGCTGGATCCAGGTGGTCTTCAGTTCCATGTACTTCTCCAGGGCGTGGGCGGACTTGTCCCGGCCGTTGCCGGACTGCTTCATCCCGCCGAAGGGGACGGTGAGGTCGCCCTCCTCGTAGCAGTTGACCCAGACGGTGCCCGCCCTGAGCGCGCGGGAGAGCTGGTGGGCGGTGGACAGGTCCGAGGTCCACAGTCCGGCGGCGAGACCGTACTCGGTGTCGTTGGCGAGGGAGACCGCCTCGTCGAGGTCGTCGAAGGTGAGCACGGACAGGACGGGGCCGAAGACCTCCTCGCGGGCGAGGCGGCTGTCCGGGGCGACCCGGTCGAAGACGGTGGGCTCCAGGTAGGTGCCGCCGGTCTCGGCCAGGGTGCGTGAGCCGCCCGTGCGCAGCCGGGCGCCGTCGGCGGACGCGGCATCGACATGGCCGAGCACCCGGGCGAGATGTTCCTCCCCTGCCAGGGCCCCCATCTGCGTGGCGGGGTCGAGCGGGTCGCCCACGCGCAGGGCCCGGGCGTGGGCCACGACGGCCTCGGTGACCTCTTCGGCGACGGAGGAGTGGACGAGGAGCCGGGACGGGGCGGTGCACATCTCGCCCTGGTTGAAGAAGATGCCCCAGGCCGCGGTGGCGGCCGCCCTGGCGAGGTCGGGGGCGTCGGGGAGGATGATGTTGGGTGACTTGCCGCCCAGTTCCAGCCAGACCCGCTTGAGGTTGGAGTCGGCCGAGTAGCGCAGGAACTGCCGTCCGACGGCGGTGGATCCGGTGAAGGCGAGGACGTCGACCCCGGGGTGGAGGCCAAGGGCCCGGCCCGCCACGGGGCCGTCGCCGTTCACGACGTTGAGCACCCCGGCGGGGAGCCCCGCCTCCAGGGCGATGCGGCCCAGCAGCAGGGCGGAGAGCGGGGAGCGCTCCGACGGCTTGAGCACGACCGTGCATCCGGCGGCGAGTGCAGGGGCGATCTTCCAGCCGGCCAGGGTGAGGGGGAAGTTCCAGGGGACGACGGCGCCGACGACTCCGGCGGGTTCCCTGGTCACGAGCGCGAGGGCGTCGTGCGGGGTGTGCGGTGACTCGTCGGTGAGCTTGTCCGCGAGCTGCCCGTACCAGCGGAACGTGTTGACGACGGCCCGGAGTTCGATGTCGTGGGCGTCGCTGATCGGCTTGCCCGTCTCCAGGCTGACGGTGAGGGCGAGCTCCTCGCGGTTCTCGTCGAGGAGGTCGGCGACGCGGGTGAGGATCCGGCCGCGTTCGGCGGGCGCGAGTCGCGGCCAGGGGCCGTGGTCGAAGGCGCGTCGCGCGGCGGCGACGGCGGCGTCCACCTCGGCTTCGCCGCCGTCGGCGACCTCGGCCAGGACCCGGCCGTCGCGGGGCGAGACGGCGCGGAAGGTGGCGCCGCCGCCGGATTCACCGGCGCCGTCGATCAGATGGGCACCGTGCGGTTCGAGCTTCTCGGCCCGTCGGATCCACGTGTCGTGGGTGGCAGCGGTCATGCGGTCCTCCAGACCACGTCGGGGTGCGGTTCGGTCTGCTTACGGGTCAGGCGGCCCGGTCCACCGGTGGGGGCGGGGGGTTCGGGCGCCGGCGCCGTACACGTTCGTTGGCGGCGCCGACGGCCATGACGAGGGGCACGGACAGTACGAGCCATGCCGCGGTGCCGGCCTCGCCGCCGATCAGGGTGGTGAAGTTGGCGAGGATCAGCCAGATCGCGCCGGCGAGTCCCAGGCTGCCGAGCACCGGGGCCACCAGGGTGTTCCAGGTGCGGGTGTCCTCGCGCCGGCGGCGGAAGTACACCACGACGGAGACGGACGTCAGCAGGTAGAGCAGCATCATCGCCAGCACCGCGAGACCGCTGAGCCAGGAGAAGAGCGTGAGCACCGGGTCCTGGCCGGCCAGCGCGAACGGCATGACCAGGACGAGTGCCACGGCGCTCTGCACGCAGCCCGCGATCCAGGGTGAGCGACGGGAGTTGAGACGGCACAGGGCAGCAGGGAGTTGTCCGTCGCGGCCGAGCGAGAAGAGGTAGCGGTTGGCGGAGTTGTGGAAGGTGAGGATTCCGGCGAACAGCGATGTCGCCAGGAGGACCGGCAGGACGCCGTCCACCCAGCCGCCGAACTGGTCGGCGACGGGCCCGAAGACGAAGCCCGAGGAGTCGCCGGCCGACAGCGCCTCACGCGCCTCCCCCGGAGCCTTCGAAGCGCCGTGGGCCGAGATCAGCATCCAGGAGATGAAGGCGAAGAAGCCGGTGACCACGACCACCGAGAGATAGGTCGCCCGTGGCACCGTCCTCCTGGCGTCCCTGGCCTCCTCGCCGTAGATGGCGGTCGCCTCGAAGCCGAACATCGACGCCACGGCGAACATCACGGCGACCCCGGGAGCGCCCTGGAGAGCCGCCGACGGGGAGAAGCTCTCCGCCGCTCCCAGCCCCTCCGGCCCGCCGCCCGTGAACAGCGTGACCAGGCCGAAGGCGAGCAGGACGCCGAACTCGGCGAGCACGAACACGGCGAGCACCCTGGCCCCCATCTCGATGCCGGCCGCCCCCAGCCCCTGCACGACGGCCATGGTGACGAGCGCGCAGACCCACCACGGGAGGTCCAGCGACGTGTGGTCGGCGACGAGGGCGCTGACGGTGGCGCCGTACAGGCCGTACATCGCGGCCTGGATGGCGCAGTACGCGGCCAGGGCGACGCTCGCGCTGCCCGCTCCCACGGTCCTGCCGAGTCCCGCGCCGATGTAGGTGTAGAAGGCGCCGGCGTCGACGACGTGCCTGCCCATGGCGACGAAGCCGACCGAGAAGAGGAGGATCACGATCCCGGCCAGCAGATAGGCGGCCGGTGTGCCCGCCCCGTTGCCCATGGCCACCGAGATCGGGGCGGCGCCGGCGATGCCGGTCAGCGGGGCCTGGCCGGACAGTACGAAGAAGAGGATGCCCATGACGCCGAGGGCGTTGGGCTTGAGCGCGGTTGTGGTGGGGGTTTCCGTCCGTGCGGCGGAGACCGTCTGCGTGTCCATTCGGAGCACCTGCCGGGGAAGAGGGATGCCGAAGAAGGATTCATTCGTTTGAACTCAAACGACATGAGGATCGTGAGGTGCCGACGGCTGTTTGGCAAGGGGTCGGACGGGCCGGATCGGCGGGACGCGGGCGGGTTCAGCTCCGGTCGGCCGTGCCCGCGTCCCCCGCGAGGCCCGCGAGGACGCACCTGAGCCGCGACAGCGCCTCCTCGGTGACGTCCTCCTCCCCGAACACGAGCTGGTGCAGGACCAGCCCTTCCAGCGCGGCGAAGACGAGCCGCGACGTACCGCGGTCGACCGTGCCCGGGAGCATCTGTTCCAGCTCCCGCCGGGTCGCCTCGAAGTACTCCTCGTAGAGGCTGCGCAGACGCGGGCGGAGCTCGGGGGTCCGGCGGGCCTCCAGCAGCAGTTCGTACTGGAAGGCCTGCAGATCGGGGCCTGATCTCACCATGCCGGTGAGACCGGCGGCGAAGTCCGCCGGTTCGCCCGTCCCCGCGTCGAGGGTGCTGCTGTTCAGCGAGGAGTGGATGGCGTGGGTGACCGCCTCCCCGATCAGCGCGTCGCGCGAACCGAAGTGGTGCACGACCAGCCCGTGGGTGACCCCGGCCTCCTGGGCGACGGCCCGGTAGGTGAGACCCCGCAGGCCGCCCCGGGCCACCACACGCACCGCCGCGTCCAGCAGGGCGGTGCGCCCGGTCCCGTAGTTGGTGACGGGCTTGCGGGCCCGGCGCTCGCCGGCGGGCTCGGCGGGGTCGGTCGTCATGACGCCGACCCTACCGGCGGCTTCCCGTTCAGCGCTTCGGCGGCCGGATGCCACGGAACTCCCAGTCGCCGCCGAGCGCCGTGGACAGCACCTCCTCGGACTCGGTCGGCTGGGCGCCGACGTCCGTCCGCACGGCTGTGGGTCCGGTGACGATGTGGTTGGTGAGGCGGCCGAGTCCTTCCGCCTCGACCTCGACGACGTCGCCGGGCCTTACGGGCCGCGAGCCGGCGGGGGTGCCCGACAGCAGGACGTCACCGGGGTACAGGGTGATGGTGCGGGCGATGTCGGCGACGAGGTAGTGCATGTCCCAGGTCATCTCGTCGGTGGAACCCTCCTGGACGACCTCCCCGTTGACGTACGTCCGCAGCCGCTTCCCCCGGAAGTCCCAGTCGGTGACCAGGCCCGGGCCGAGCGGGCAGAGCGTGTCGGATCCCTTGACCCGGAGCATCGAACCGGCGTCGGTGTCGCGGAAGTCGTGCAGACCGTAGTCGTTGGCGACGGTGTAGCCGGCGATGTACTCCGCGGCGTCCGCGGGCGCGATGTTGCGGGCCGTCCTCCCGATGACGATCGCCACCTCGCCCTCGTAGTTGAGCCACTTGCAGCCGTCGGGGCGCACCACGGCTCCGCGGTGGCTGTTCAGGGCCGAGGTCGGCTTGTGGAAGTACGTCGGGGTGTCCGGCAGCCCGATCTGGAACTCCTCCACCCGGCTGCGGTGGTTGAGGTGGACCGCGATCACCTTGGACGGCACGACCGGCGGGAGGTGGTGGGCCTCCTCGGTCTTGACGCGGCGGCCGTCGCCGGCGACGAGCTCGTCACCGTCGACGGTGACCTGGACGGCGGCGCCGTCCAGGAGGATACGGCGGAATTCGGGCATGAGGGGCTCCTAGATACGGCTGTGCGGGTCGCGTGGGGCGGGGAGGCCGGTGCCGGTCCAGCCGTCGGCCGGGCGGTCGAACCAGAGGTGGACCTGGCCGGTGCCGATCGAGTTCTCGTACTCCCCGTACTGGCGGGCGGGTGCGGTGCACGCCTGCTCGCCGAGGGCGCCGGCCATCATCAGGTAGTGGAAGAACCGCGCCTCGGGCTTGACCTTCCAGAACTCGTCCATGGTGTCGAGGACCTTGTCGTGGCGGCCCTCCTTGAACCATCCGATGCGCTCGTGGTCGGCCTCCCTGGCCTCGGCGCTGAAGATGTGCGCCGGGTCGCTGCTCTCGTGCGAGCGGAGCTCGCGCAGCGGCCAGAAGGTGTGGGAGAGGGCGCCGGAGGCGATGACCAGGACGCGGCGGCCGGGTGTGGCGGCGATCCCGTCGGCCAGGGCCCGGCCGAGCCGCAGATGGTCCTCCATGTCGCCGGTCTGACAGACGCCGATGGTGACCCACCGCTTGTCCGGCAGCCCCTCCCCGAGGAACTTCCACAGGTTGATCGTGGCGTAGTAGACCGGCAGGTAGTCGTCGTCGATCGGGGTGATCCAGGTGCCGTGCCGGTCGGCGAACCGGGCGATGTTCTGGGCGAGTTCCGGGTCGCCGGGATAGTCGTACGGCATCCTGCACATGCCGCGCGGGAGTTCCTCGGAGGTGAACAGGCCGGCGCGGCGCGGCTGCGCCGTGACGACGAACTCGACGGTCGTCGCCCAGTGGGAGTCCAGGACGACCACGGTGTCGTAGTCCTCGCGTTCGAACACCTCCTCGCGCAGTTGCCGGAGGCCGGTGACGAGGGTGATCTCCTTGCCCTCGTTCAGTTCGAGGCGTGTCTCCTCGGGGAGCACGATGGTGGGGACGTGGGCGAGCAGCCCCGCGCCGACGATCTCACCCATGGTCCTTCCACCCCTTCGGAGCGGTGACGGTGTTCTTGACGTCGCAGAAGAAGTCGAAGCTCCAGTCGCCGCCCTCGCGGCCGACGCCCGAGTGCCGGGAGCCGCCGAAGGGCGCCCTCAGGTCCCTGACGAAGAAGCAGTTGACCCAGACGGTGCCCGCCACGAGCCGCGAGGAGACGCGTGCGGCCCGCTCGGGGTCCCCGGTGACGACGGTGGCGGCCAGGCCGAAGCGGGTGTCGTCGGCCAGGCGCACGGCCTCGTCCTCACCGCTGAAGGTCTGCAGGGTCAGGACGGGCCCGAAGACCTCTTCCTGCACGATCTCCGAGTCCTGGGCGACGTCGGTGAGGAGCGTCGGGGCGTAGTACTGGCCCTCCCCCCGGTGTCCGCCGACGACCGCGCGGGCGCCGGCGTCGAGCGCCCGCCGCACGAAGCCGTCGATCTTCTCCAGCTGGGCGGGGTGGATGTTGGGGCCGATGTCGGTGGCCTCGTCGCGCGGGTCGCCCTGGACCAGCCGGGAGGCCCGGTCGGTGAAGCGGCGGGTGAACTCCTCGGCCACGCCCTCCTCGACGAGGAGGCGGGTCGCCGCGAGACAGACCTGGCCCGCGTTGTCGTACTGCTCCACCGCGAGCTCGACCGCCAGGTCGAGGTCGGCGTCGTCGAAGACCAGCAACGGTGACTTGCCGCCGAGTTCGAGGCTCAGGGGGGTGAGGTTGGGCGCGGCCGAGGCTGCGATGCGCCGGGCGGTCGGCACCGAGCCGGTGAAGCTGACGCGGCGTACGCCGGGGTTCGAGGTGAGGGCGTCGCCGATCTCGGAGCCGTAGCCCTGTACGACGTTCAGGACGCCGGCCGGGAGTCCGGCCTCGGCGGCGATGTCGGCGAGCAGCGACGCGGTCAGCGGGGACCACTCGGCGGGCTTGAGGACGACGGTGTTGCCCGCGGCCAGCGCCGGGGCGACCTTCCAGGTGGCGAGCATCAGCGGCGCGTTCCACGGCGTGATCAGCACGCATGGGCCGGCCGGGTCCCAGCTGACGTGGTTGGTGTGTCCGCGCGTGTCGAAGTCCTCGTGGCCCAGTTCCAGCAGCCGGTCGGCGAAGAAGCGGAAGTTGTGGGCGACGCGCGGCATCACGCCTCGGCGGTGCGAGCGCAGCAGCGCGCCGTTGTCGGCGGTCTCGACGACGGCCAGTTCCTCGAGCCGCTTCTCGACCCCGTCGGCGACGGCGTGCAGCACGCGGGCGCGTTCCTCGTACGAGGTGGCCGCCCAGGCGGGAAAGGCGGCCTTGGCCGCGGCTACGGCAGCGGCGGCGTCGGCCGCCGTGCCGCGGGCGATCTCGCCGAGGGTGGCACCGTCGATGGGCGAGACGTCGGTGAAGGTCTCGCCGGCGGCGACGCGTTCGCCGCCGATCCAGTGCCGGGTGTCGACGGCGACACCGGCGACGGTGATGATGTGCTCGCTCATGCGGGGTGTCTCCTGACGGTGGGTTCGGTGCGGGCTCACTCGGCGCCCGAGGTGTGGGACTCCAGCAGCCGTCCGCCGTCCCAGACGACACCGACCTGCCGGTAGTACGCGGCGATCGGCTCGCGGATCTCCAGCCGGGCCAGCTCCTCGGTGGGTGCCTCGAACAGTTCCAGGTCGGCGTCGCCCACCCAGGGCTGTCCGCCTTCGAAGGAGGCGGCCCCGGTCTCGATCAGCTCGTCGAGGGCCAGGCCCTTCCCCTTCTCCACGGAGGGCAGCCAGCGGTGGTGGGCCATGGGGTGCGCGTTGACGAAACCGTTGGTCTCCGACGGCTCCCGCAGGGTCACCACCGCCTGGGCCAGGCGCCGGTCGGCGGCGGCGAGGGTCGCGCCGAAGCGGGCGCCGGACTCGATCCGCGGGGCGGGGCCGTAGGGGTGCGGGCGGGTCTGGTGGATGGAGCCGAGCTTCTTCGGGTAGCCCTGGTGCAGCCCGCGGGCGATCGCGAAGTCCTTGTCGACCCAGATGAAGACGCAGCGCGTGTACGTCCGCCCCTTGTAGGAGCAGCGGACCACCGCGAACGCCTCCTTGTACTGGGCGAGCACCGGGTCCAGCAGTTCGTCGCCGGAGGCGGAGCAGGACTGCCAGTCGGCCCAGATCAGCGCCACCGCGCCGGGGTCCTCGTCGGCGAGTTCCAGCGGTTCGGGCAGCAGCTCCCGCACGCGGGCGGGATCGGTGCGGTACTCCACGGTGAGCAGGTCTCCGGAGTAGCGCCAGGGCGGTGCGGGGATCAGCGACGAGGCGCCGGTCGCCGTCTTGGGGTGGAAGTATCCACGGACACCGGTCACGTGAGTTCCTCTGTTTCGTCGAGCGGGCTTCGGGGTTGCGGCTCCGGGCGGAGGGGCTCTCAGGCGGGAACGGCCCGTGCCATCAGTTCGGCGCGGTAGCGTGCCGCGCCCGCCGCCGCGGCCTTGCCGCCGAGGGCGACGACGCCCACCAGGAGGCCGTCGCGGTGGTATCCGGCGAGGAGGTCGCCCTCCGGGTCGCCTTCCAGGACGCGTACGTCGTCCTTGCCGAGCGCGGGTGAGCCGAACGACTGGAGGCGGAAGTCGTGCTGGTCGCTCCAGAAGGTGGGCAGGGGCGCGAAGGGCGCGAGGCCGTGTTCCTCACCGGCGAGGTGGGCGGCGAGCACCTTGGCCGCGTGCTTGGCGGTGTCGGTGGGGATGGACCAGTGCTCGACGCGGCGGGGTACGCCGTCGTAGCGGGCGTTGGGGAAGCGGGCGACGTCGCCGACGGCGATCACCTCGGGGCGGCCCCCGACGCGCAGGTGCTCGTCGGTCGGCACCCCGTCGCTCAGGTCGAGGCCGTTGCCCCCGAGCCATTCGGTGTTCGCGACCGAGCCGACCGACTCCACCACCACGTCGGCGCCGATGACCCGGCCGTCGTCCAGGACCACGCCGGTGACCCGGTCGTCCCCTTCGAAGCCGCTCACCCCCGTGCCGAGGGCGAACCGGACACCCCGCTGCTCGTGGCGGCGCAGCAGCGCCGTCGCGAGCAGGTCCCCGAGGGGTCCGGCCATCGGGAGGGGCAGCGGGTCGACGACGGTGACCTCGGCGGCGCCGAGGCCGACGGCGGTGGCGGCGACCTCGCAGCCGATGAACCCGGCGCCGACGACGACCACCCGGGCCCCCGGCCGGGTCAGGGCGTCCCGCAGGCCGCGTGCGTCGTCCAGTGTCCGTACGGTGTGCCGTCCAGCGAGCGGGCCGGGGCAGCGCAGGCGCCGGGGGCGCATCCCGGTCGCGACGACGAGCCCGGCGTACGGGAGCACGCTGCCGTCGTCGAGTTGGACGGAGCGCCGGGAGAGGTCCGCGCCCGTGACCTTGCGGCCGAGGCGCCACTCGACGTCGGCGACCCCGGCGCGGGGGCGGAAGGCGAGCGATTCGTACGAGGCTCGGCCGGCGAGCACCTCCTTCGACAGGGGCGGCCGGTTGTACGGCATGTGGGGCTCGTCCCCGACGAGGGTGACGGGCCCCTCCCAGCCGGCGGCGCGCAGCTGTTCGGCGGCCCGGAGGCCGGCCATGGAGGCGCCGGCCACTACGACGGATGCGCTCACCGGTTCAGCCCTCGATCCGGATGGCCTGGAGCGGGCACACGTCGGCGGCCTCCTCCACGTCGTCGCGCAGCGCGTCGTCGGGGTCGGGGACGTAGGCCAGGCGCCCGGTCTCGTCGAAGCTGAAGACGTCCGGGGCGGCGAAGACGCACTGGCCGTGGTCCTGGCACTTGTTCATGTCGACGACGACCTTCATGGCCGGTCCTCCTGGTGCTGACGGGGCGTCGAGGAATGGCGGGGTGTGGGGCTGCCGTACCGCCGGAAGCCCGGCTCCCGGCGGCGCGGGCCGCACCCGGCTCAACTCGTTTGGCTTCAAACAACATAGGAATCGGCCAGCCTCTGGTCAAGAGCTATCCGTGTGGATAAATTTTCGCCACGCGCCTCTTGCGTCCGGGCGAACGAGGTCCATACCGTTTGACCTCAAACAACACGGACCCGTGTGCCGACCCGTTCCCGGCCTCCGTGCGGATCGAGCCCCCCACTCCCCCCACCTCCCCCGTTCCTCCCGGCGCGCCGCGCCGGGAGGCGCCCCTTCCCGTAGAGGAGACAACGGTGAGCGCATCCGAGACCTCGCCCGTCCGCCACCACATGAAGCGGCTCGCAAGCGAGGGCATCGACGTGGTCCGGGTGACCTATCCCGACCTCATCGGCACCGACCGGGCCAGGGACGTCCTCCTCGACCACCTGCCCGCCGCCTGCGACCACGGCCTCGCCTTCTGCCGCGCCGTCTACCACACCACCCCGCAGGGCGACGTGGTGGACGTCTCCGGCGGTCTGGACGCCGGCCTGCCCGACATCTGCGTACGCCCGGACCTCTCCACCCTGACCGCACTCCCCTGGGAGCCCGGGGTCGCCAGCTGCCTCGGCGACGTGACCGACCCCGCCACCGGACTGCCCGCCCCGGAGTCACCGCGCGACCTGCTGCGCGCCGTGGTGGACAGGTGCGCGGAGCACGGGCTGCGCCCGGTGGTGGGCCCCGAACTGGAGTACTTCCTGTGCGACGCCGATCCGGGGACACCGCCCGGCTGGCGCCGCTACAGCGACGCCGAGGGCGTCGTCTACACCGCCGGCCTGCGGGCGGACGGCGACAACCACCTGCTGCGTACGCTGCGCCTGCTGCGCGATCTGGACATCGGCGTCAGCAACGGCAACCACGAGTTCGACGGCTCGCAGTTCGAGATCAACCTGACCCACTCGGACGCCATGGACGCGGCGGACCGCTCGTTCCGCTTCAAGGCCGCCGTCAAGGAACTCGCCCGCAGGGAGGGACGGCTCGCCACCTTCATGGCCAAGCCCTTCAACGGCGTCGGCGGTTCCGGCTTCCACCTCCACATGTCCTGCGTCGACGCCGAAGGCCGCAACGTCTTCGACGACCCCTCGGCCCCGCACGGGCTCTCCGCGACCGCGCGGCACGCGGCGGCCGGCATCCTCGCGCACGCCCCGGCGCTCACCGCCCTCGCCAACCCGACGGTCAACTCCTACAAGCGGTTCGGCCCCGACACGCTCGCGCCGTGGCTGATCGACTGGGGCATGGACAACCGCAGCGCGATGGTGCGGGTACCTCCGGAGCGCGGCGCCGGCTCCCGGCTCGAACTCCGCCTGGGCGACGCGAGCGCCAACCCCTACCTGCTGATCGCCGGCACCCTCGCGGCGGCCCTGCTGGGGGTCCTGGCCGGAGAGGAACCGCCGGCGCCCCTGGAGGGCTACGGCTACGACACCACGAAATCCGCGCTGCTCCCGTCGGCCCTGCCGGCCGCGCTGGACGCCCTGGAGGCCGACACCGCCCTCACCGAGATCCTCGGCAAGGACTTCACCACTTCCTACCTCTCGTACAAGCGCGACGAGGTCGCGCGCTTCCACCGGCACGTCACCGACTGGGAGTTCACCGAGTACGCCTACCACCTGTGACCGCACGGAGGACCAGCACCATGTCCATCGCCCCCCTTTCCGCCGGCAGCGCGATCGAGCCGATGCCGCTCGCCGACGTCGACCTCGCCGACCTGGACAACTTCACCGACGGCATCACCCCGTGGCGCATGTTCCACACCCTGCGCCATGAGGACCCGGTCCACTGGCAGGAGGAGGAAGCCCCCAACTCCGGTTTCTGGTCCGTCACCCGGCACGCCGACATCGCCCGGGTCGACCGCGACGCGGAGACCTTCACCTCCACCCGGTTCGTCAACCTCGAAGAGGTGGACGACGACCAGATCAAGAAGCGCGCATCGATCCTGGAACTCGACGGTGTGCGCCACCGCGCCCTGCGCAGCCTGCTGCAGAGGCAGTTCGGGGCGAAGGTCATCAACAGCTACGCCGACTTCCTGCGCGGCCTGACCGCCAGGACGCTCGACACGGCACTCGCCAAGGGCCGCTTCGACTTCGTGCAGGAGATCTCCGCCGACTTCCCCATCAACGTGCTGGCCCGCCTCCTCGACGTCCCGCCGGAGGACAACCAGCAGCTCATCGACTGGGGCAACCGCATCATCGGCAACACCGACCCCGACTACGCGGACGTCCTGCTGGAGAGCGAGGAGAGCGAGAAGTACCGGGACCTGCCCTTCCGCTCCCCCGCGTCACTGGAGGTCTTCGACTACGGGCGGGAGCTGGCCAGGAAGCGCAAGGGCGGCGACGGCACCGACCTCATCTCGCGGCTCGTCAACGAGATGCCCCGTGACGGTGTCCCGCTCACCGCGCAGGACTTCGACAACTACTTCCTGCTCCTGGTGGTCGCCGGCAACGAGACGACCCGGCACACCATCACCCACTCGATGCTCGCGCTCCTCCAGCACCCCGAGCAGCTCGCCCGCCTGCAGGAGGACCCCTCCCTCATCCCCACGGCGGTCGAGGAGTTCCTGCGCTGGGCCTCCCCCGTGTACCACTTCCGCCGGACCGCGACCCGCGACGTCGAACTGGGCGGCAAGCAGGTCAAGGAGGGCGACAAGGTCGTCATGTGGTACGCCTCCGGCAACCGCGACGAGGCCGTCTTCGGTAATCCGTACGACTTCGACGTCGCGCGTGCCGACAACGACCACGTCACCTTCGGCAAGGGGAGCCCGCACCTCTGCCTGGGCAATCTCCTGGCCCGCACGGAGATCCGCATCATGTTCGAGGAGCTGATCCCCCGGCTGAGCTCCATCCGTCTGACCGGGGACGTGCCGCGCGTGCGCTCCAACTTCGTCAACGGGATCAAGAAGCTCCCGGTCGAGGTCGTCCAGGCCTGAACCCCCCGGACGACAGCACGCCCCGCCCCCGGAACGCCGTCCAGGCTCCGGGGGCGACGGTGTCACCGGACGCCGTGGCGTCCGGCCCGCCGGAAGCGGATCCTCAGTCGGTGGGCTCGACGCCCGCCCGCAGCAGGCCGTAGGTGTACGCGTCCTCCAGGGCCTGCCAGGACGCGGCGATGACGTTCTCCGCCACACCGACCGTCGCCCAGTCGCCCGATCCGTCACCCGTGGTGATCAGTACCCGGGTGGTGGACTCGGTGCCGGTGCGGCCCTCCAGGATGCGGACCTTGTAGTCGATCAGCTCCAGCTTGGCGAGCTGGGGGTAGATCCGCTCCAGGCCGACGCGCAGGGCGCGGTCCAGCGCGTTGACCGGGCCGTTGCCCTCGGCGGTGGCGACGATCCGCTCCCCCTTGGCCCAGAGCTTCACGGTCGCCTCGTTGGCGTGGGTGCCGTCGGGGCGGTCCTCGACGATGGCCCGCCAGGACTCCACGCGGAAGTAGCGGCGGGGGCGGCCCTCGATCTCGGCGCGCAGCAGCAGCTCGAAGGAGGCGTCGGCCGCCTCGTACGTGTAGCCCTTGAGCTCGCGCTCCTTGACCCGCTCGACGACCCGCCCGACGAGCGCGCGGTCGCCTCCCAGGTCGATGCCGAGCTCCTTGCCCTTGAGCTCGATGGAGGCACGGCCCGCCATGTCGGAGACCAGCATCCGCATGGTGTTGCCGACGCGCTCGGGGTCGATGTGCTGGTAGAGGTCCGGGTCGACCTTGATCGCGGAAGCGTGCAGCCCGGCCTTGTGGGCGAAGGCGGAGACCCCCACGTAGGGCTGATGGGTGGAGGGCGTCAGGTTGACGACCTCGGCAATGGCGTGGGAGATGCGGGTCATCTCGGCGAGCGCGCCCTCGGGCAGCACGGTCCTGCCGTACTTGAGCTCCAGGGCGGCGACGACGGGGAACAGGTTGGAGTTGCCGACCCGCTCGCCGTACCCGTTGGCGGTGCACTGGACGTGGGTGGCACCGGCGTCCACGGCGGCCAGGGTGTTGGCGACGGCGCAGCCCGTGTCGTCCTGGGCGTGGATGCCGATCCGGGCACCGGTGTCGGCGATGACGGTGGAGACGACGGCCTGCACCTGTGCCGGGAGCATCCCGCCGTTGGTGTCGCAGAGGATCACCACGTCGGCGCCGGCCTCGTGGGCGGCGCGCACCACCGACTTGGCGTACTCGGCGTTCGCGCGGTAGCCGTCGAAGAAGTGCTCGCAGTCGACGAAGACCCGGCGGCCCTGCTCGCGGAGGTGGGCGACGGTGTCGCGGACCATCTCCAGGTTCTCGTCGAGGGTGGTGCGCAGGGCCAGTTCCACATGACGGTCGTGGGACTTGGCGACCAGGGTGATCACCGGGGCGCCGGAGTCCAGCAGCGCCTGGACCTGCGGGTCCTCGGCGGCCTTCCCGCCCGCCCTGCGGGTGGCACCGAAGGCGACGAGCTTGGCGTGGCGGAATTCGATCTCCTGCCGGGCGCGGGCGAAGAACTCGGTGTCGCGGGGGTTGGCGCCGGGCCAGCCGCCCTCGATGAAGCCCACTCCGAAGTCGTCCAGATGCCGGGCGATGGTCAGCTTGTCGGCGACCGTCAGGTTGATGCCTTCACGCTGGGCACCGTCGCGCAGCGTGGTGTCGAAGACATGGAAGGTGTCGTCGGGGACCTTGGCCTCGGTGGTCATGCTGATCTGACTCCTGTCGGGTGAGCGGATCCGGAAGAATCGGCTCCACTTGCCCCCATCATCTCGCGTGCCTCGCCCCGGCCGTGGTGGGGGCCGGAAAACGAAAAAACCCCTCGCGGGTGCGAGAGGTCTGCGCGCGGGTCTGGGGCACGATGGCCGTTCCGCACGTGGTGGTACGGGACGGTCACTGCGGACCGGCGCGCCTGCTGCCGATAATCATGGCGAACGAGGACACGCACGCAGTCTGGCACAGCGTCGCGTCCTCGTCGCCGGGTGTCTCAGGATGCGGGCGTGACGTCGGTCGCGGGAGCTCCGGCTCCGGGCGGGGCGACCGTCTCGTCCACGTAGCCGCGCAGCTGCCCGAGCACCTGTTCCCGGCCGGTCCCGGGGATGCCGACGGTGACATGGACGCTGAAGCCGTCCATCAGCGCACGCAGCCTGATCGCCGTCCGGTCGGGGTCCAGCGGGCGGAACTCGCCGGACGCGGCCCCGTCGGCCAGCAGCCGGGACAGGTCCCGGTGCCAGGCGTCCTCGATGGCCGCCTGGCGTGCCCGGTCGTCGGCGCCGGCGTTCACCGAGCGGTTCCAGACCTCCAGCCAGAGCGTCCAGTGCGGATCGCGGTGACCGTCGGGCAGGTACAGCGCGATGTAGGCGTCCAGCCTCTCCCTGGCGGTGCCCGGGGCGTCGAGCAGGGCCCGGCGCTCGGTGCCCAGCCGGGCCTCGCTCCACTCCAGCGTCTGCAGGAGCAGTTCGTCCTTGGTGCGGAAGTAGTAGATGAGGTGCCCGCTGCTCATCCCCACCTCGCGGCCGAGCGCCGCCATGGTGAGCCCGTCGAGCCCGCGCTCGGCGACGGTGGCCATGACGACGGCGAGCACGTCCTGGCGGGGCGGGGCGATGTTGCGTCGGCGCGGGGCAGGGGTCACGGCTATCAGGTCCTGGGTTGCTGCTGGGTGATGCAGTGGATGCCTCCACCGCCGGCGAAGATCGTACGGGCATCCACCTGGACCACCGTACGGTCCGGGAAGAGGTCGCGGAAGACGGCTGCCGCCTCGTCGTCCCGGGGGTCGTCGAAGGCGCAGAGGACCACGCCGCCGTTGCAGAGGTAGTGGTTGATGTAGGAGTGGTCGTTCCATTCGCCGTCGGCGTCCCGGGAGGCCTTGGGCGCGGGTATCTCCACCACCTCCAGCGGGCGTCCGCGGGCGTCGGTGGCCGCGCGCAGGATCCGGACCGTCTCCCGGGTGACCTCGTGGTCCGGGTGGGAGGGGTCGGGCTGGACATGGGCGACGACGGTGCCGGGGCGGGCGAAGGCGGCAACGATGTCCACATGGCCGAGCGTGCCGTAGGTGCCGTAGTCGCCGGTGAGGCCGCGGGGCAGCCAGATCGCCTTCTCGGTGCCGAGGCGGGCGTGGATCTCGTCCTCGACGGCCTGCCGGCTCCAGCCGGGGTTGCGTTCGGGACCGAGCTGGACGGTCTCGGTGAGCAGCACGGTGCCCTCGCCGTCGACGTGGATGGCGCCCCCCTCGTTGACCAGGGGCGAGCTGTGCACGGGCACTCCGGTGAGTTCGGCGACGCCGCGTGCGATGTGCCGGTCGTGCTCCCAGCGGGCCCACCCCTGGGCGCCCCAGCCGTTGAACGTCCAGTCCACCGCGGCGAGCCGCCCGCTCTCGTCGTCGACGACGAAGGTCGGCCCGATGTCCCGCATCCAGGCGTCGTCGAGGGGGCGTACGGCGGTGTCGACGTCCGGGCCGAGGAGCGCGCGGGCGTCCTCCTCCTGCCCCGGCCCGACGATCATGGTGACCGGCTCGAAGCGGCGTACGGCACGGGCGACGGCCGCCCAGGCGGTGCGCGCCTCGTCCAGCTCGGCGGCGGTGGCGAAGGTGGGGTTGGGGCCGGGCCAGGCCATCCAGGTGCGCTCGTGCGGGGCCCATTCGGGGGGCATGCGGAAGGTCATGACGGTCCCTCGGTCGTGTGGTACGGAAGAGCCCGGCGGACGGGGCTCAGAGGAAGTAGAGGCGGTTGAGCGCCACGGACTCGGCGGCCGGTGAACGCAGCGGCTCCCCGTCGAGGGTGACGAGGCCGGTGTCGCCGTCGACGCCCACGCTTCCGGTGCGGGAGTTGAGCAGCAGGTCGGCGGGGCCGATGCCGCGGGTGCCCCGGACGGCCACCCGGCGGCGGCGGGTGGGCATCAGGTCGGAGCCCAGCTGGGTGGCGGCCTCCGCGACGAAGGCGACGGAGATGTCGGCGGCGGTCGCCCCGTACGACCCGAACTGCGGTCCGAGTACCAGGGGTTCGCAGGTGTCCGTGGCGGCGTTCGGATCACCGGTGACTCCGTACGCGGGGAAGCCGGACTTCAGGACCAGTTGCGGCTTCGCACCGAAGTACTCCGGGCGCCACAGGACGATGTCGGCGAGCTTCCCGGGCTCGATGGAGCCGATCTCGTGGGAGATCCCGTGGGCGATGGCGGGGTTGATGGTCAGCTTGGCGATGTAGCGGAGCACCCGGGCGTTGTCGTCGCCGGGTCCGTCGCCCTCCAGCGGGCCGAACTCCGCTTTCATCTTCGCGGCCATCGCCAGGGTGCGGCGTACGGTCTCCCCCGCCCGGCCCATGCCCTGCGCGTCGGAGGAGGTGATGCCGATGGCGCCCAGGTCGTGCAGCACGTCCTCGGCGCCCATGGTCCCGGCCCTGATCCGGTCACGGGCCATGGCGGCGTCGCCCGGGAGGTCGGTCTTCAGGTCGTGGACGGAGACGATCATGCCGTAGTGCTCGGCGACCGCGTCCCGGCCGAAGGGCAGCGTCGGGTTGGTGGAGGAGCCGATGACGTTGGGGACCCCGGCCATCTTCAGCACGTTGGGCACATGGCCGCCGCCGCAGCCCTCGATGTGGAAGGCGTGGATCGTGCGGCCTTCGAGCACCCGCAGGGTGTCCTCGACGGACAGGCACTCGTTCAGGCCGTCGCTGTGCAGGGCGACCTGGACGTCGTACTCCTCGGCGACCCGCAGGGCGGTGTCCAGGGCGCGGGTGTGGGCGCCCATGTCCTCGTGGACCTTGAAGCCGCAGGCGCCTCCCTCGGCGAGGGCCTCCACCAGCGGGGCCTCGTGGGACGACGAACCGCGGCCGAGGAAGCCGATGTTGACGGGCCAGGCGTCGAAGGCGTTGAAGGCGTGGCGCAGGGCCCACGGGGAATTGACGCCGACGCCCCAGACCGGGCCGAACTCCTGGCCGATGATCGTGGTCACCCCGGAGGCCAGGGAGGCCTCCATGATGCGCGGGGAGAGCAGGTGCACATGGGGGTCCACGGCGCCGGCGGTGGCGATCATGCCCTCTCCGGACACGATGGTCGTGCCCGTGCCGACGACCACGTCGACCCCGTCGAGGGTGTCCGGGTTGCCGGCCCGGCCGACCGCGGCGATGCGGCCCTCCCGGATGCCGATGGAGACCTTCCGGATGCCCAGCACGGCGTCGATGACCAGCACGTTGCTGATGACGACGTCGCAGGTGTCCCGGACGGCCGCGGCCTTGAGGTGCAGTCCGTCACGGGCCGTCTTGCCGAAGCCCGCGAGGAACTCGTCCCCGGGCTTCTGCGAGTCGGACTCCACCCGGACGGTCAGCCCGGAGTCACCGAGCCTTACCCGGTCCCCGGTCCTCGGTCCGTGCACGGAGGCGTACTCGTAGGGGGCCATCACTTGTCCTCCTCCGCTCCGAGGTAGCCGCAGGCAGCCGCCCTGCGCAGCGCCTCCTCCTTCGCGCCCGGCGCGTCCAGGGGGCCGTCGACCAGTCCGGCGAACCCGATCGCGACCCGGGCGCCGCCGATGGGGACGAGCGGGGCCTCGGCGCTCTCCCCCGGACCGAAGCGGACGGACGAGCCGGCGGGCACGGCCAGCCGCATCCCGTACGCCGCCGCGCGGTCGAAGTCGAGCCGCGGGTTGGCCTCGAAGAAGTGGAAGTGCGAGGTGACGCTGACGGGGACGCTCGCGGTGTTGCGGACGGAGAGCCGTACGGCGGGTTCCGGCTGAGGCGCCCCCGGCCCGGGAATCAGCGCGCCGGGCGCCTCGTCCCCGAGGGTGCCGCCCTCCAGGGGACGGCTGACCACCGCGAGCCGGGAGCCGTCGTCGAACACGGCCTCCACATGCACCTCGGTGACCACGTCGGCGACGCCGGGCAGCACGTCGTCGGGGCCGAGCACCGTCCGCGCGGCCTCGATCGCCTCGGCGAGTCTGCGGCCGTCCCTGGCCGCCTCGCAGACGGTGTCCGCGATCAGGGCCGTGGCCTCGGGCACGTTGAGCCGCAGCCCGCGGGCGCGCCGGGCGCGGGCGAGCTCGGCGGCGCCGAAGAGCAGCAGCCGGTCACGTTCGGTCGGGGTCAGTCGCACGTACACCCACCTCCTGGTTCGAGCAGCACTCTAACCAAGTTTTGAGCAGCGCTCAAAACTCCGTGCGCCCGCCTCCCCGGAAAGGCCGAAGGCCGCGCCCCCGGTGAGGGGCGCGGCCTTCGCGTGCGTTGACGGCCGGTCGGATCAGCGGCCGAGACCGTGCATCCAGCCGTGGGTGTCCTCGGCGATGCCCCGCTGGATGTCCAGCAGGCGCTCACGCAGCTTGAGGGTCACCTCGCCGGGGGTGCCGTCGCCCTGGGCCCACTCGCCGCTCCGGGACTTCACGGTGCCGACGGGCGTGATCACCGCCGCGGTGCCGCAGGCGAAGACCTCGGTGAGGGTGCCCTTCGCGGTGTCCTCGCGCCACTGGTCGATGGAGACGCGGCCCTCCTCGGAGGCGTACCCGAGGTCACGGGCGACGGAGAGGAGGGAGTCACGGGTGACACCCGCGAGGAGCGAGCCGGTGAGGGTGGGCGTGACGATCCGCTTGCCGCCGTCCTCGTCCGTGTAAACGAAGTAGAGGTTCATCCCTCCGAGCTCCTCGACCCACTTGTGCTCGACGGCGTCCAGGTAGGCGACCTGGTCGCAGCCCTGTGCCGCCGCCTCGGCCTGGGCGAGGAGGGACGCGGCGTAGTTGCCGCCGGTCTTGGCGTCGCCCATGCCGCCGGGGACAGCGCGGACCCGGTCCTCGGAGAGCCAGATGGAGACGGGCTTCACACCGCCGGGGAAGTAGGCGCCGGCCGGGGAGGCGATCACGAGGAAGAGGTACTCGTTGGACGGGCGGACGCCGAGGCCGACCTCGGTGGCGATCATGAAGGGCCGCAGGTAGAGCGACTCCTCACCGCCGTGCGGCGGGACCCAGGCCTGGTCCTGCTGGACAAGGACGTCGCACGCCTCGATGAAGGTCTCGATCGGGAGCTCCGGCATCGCGAGCCGGGCGGCGGAGCGCTGGAAGCGGGCGGCGTTGGCCTCGGGCCGGAAGGTGGCGACGCTGCCGTCGGGCTGCCGGTAGGCCTTGAGGCCCTCGAAGATCTCCTGTGCGTAGTGCAGGGTCATGTTCGCGGGGTCGAGCGACAGCGGTCCGTAGGGCACGAGCTGCGCGTCGTGCCAGCCGCGCCCCTCGGTCCAGCGGATGGTCACCATGTGATCGGTGAAGTAGCGGCCGAAGCCGGGGCTGGCCAGGATCGCCTCGCGCTCCGCGTCGGACAGCGGGTTCGAGGAGGGCTTGAGCTCGATCGTGGGCGTCGTCATGAGTGCGTGTCCTTCACCGGTCTTGTGTGTGATGGACCGCGCTCCGCCCGCCCGTCCGGCGGCTGCCGGCCAGGTAGTAGGACGTCCGAGCTCTACCGCGAGCCGCGGTCCCGCGTTCGATTATCTCCCGGGGGCGGCTGTGCACGAAATAAGGTGATTGCGGTAGCGCTCGCGATGCCGCACGGGCGGCACGGAGACACGGTCCAGGGGGTCGATGGTGGCACCCGGAGACCGCGAGGAGAAGCCGCCGGGTGCGGTTGCGACCCGGCGGCTTCGAAGTGAGACGTCGGGTCAGCTCGCTACGCGTACCGCGAGCGCGTCGCCGATCTCGTCGGTGGTGCGCGCGTGCTGTCCGTCACGCTCCGCGAGGTCGGCGGAGACGGCCTCCTCGATGCGCACGGCCTCGGCCTCGTAACCGAGGTGCCGCAGCAGGAGGGCGACGGAGAGGATGGTGGCGGTCGGGTCGGCCTTGCCCTGGCCCGCGATGTCGGGCGCGGTGCCGTGCACCGGCTCGAACATGGACGGGAAGGCGCCCGTGGGGTTGATGTTGCCGGAGGCGGCCAGGCCGATGCCGCCGGTCACGGCCGCGGCGAGGTCGGTGAGGATGTCACCGAAGAGGTTGTCGGTGACGATGACGTCGAAGCGCTCCGGCTGGGTGACGAAGAAGATCGTCGCGGCGTCGACGTGCAGGTAGTCGGTGGTGACCTCGGGGAACTCCTCGGCGACCTTGTCGAAGGTGTTCTTCCACAGGTGGCCGGCGTGCACCAGGACGTTGTTCTTGTGGACCAGCGTCAGCTTCTTGCGCGGGCGGGCGGCGGCACGCGCGAAGGCGTCACGCACGACACGCTCGACACCGTAGGCGGTGTTGACGCTCACCTCGGTGGCGACCTCGTGCTCGGTGCCCGTACGCAGCGAACCACCGTTGCCCGTGTACGGGCCCTCGGTGCCCTCCCGGACGACGACGAAGTCGATCTCGGGGCGGCCGGCGAGCGGGGTCGCCGTGTTCGGGAAGAGCTTCGACGGCCGCAGGTTGATGAAGTGGTCGAAGGCGAAACGGAGCTTCAGCAGCAGCCCCCGCTCCAGCACACCCGACGGCACCGACGGGTCGCCGATGGCGCCGAGCAGGATGGCGTCGTGGCCCTTGAGGGCCTCCAGTTCCGCGTCGGGGAGGGTCTCACCGGTGCGGTGCCACCGCTGGGCGCCGAGGTCGTACTCCTTGGTCTCCAGCTTCACATCCTGCGGGAGAACAGCGTTGAGAACCTTGAGGCCCTGGGTGACGACCTCCTGGCCGATACCGTCGCCGGGGATCACTGCGAGATCGATGCTGCGAGACATAACGGCACCCTAGCCCTCCGTCCCACCCCATGACACTCGGCGTCCATGATGTGGACGTCGGACGCTGTGGGGCGGGCGCCGCGGGGCGGGAGAGCGGCCTCAGTGACCCGTGGAGCCGCCGTTGTCCCGGCGGTCGAGGGCACGCTGCAGCGCGGCGGCGGCGTTCTTGCGCTCCGACTCGGCGGGGCGGGGGCTGCGGCGGACACGGCGGGTGGTGGTCTGGACCATGAGGGATCAACTCCTTGGGATCACGTGGCTGTTCGAGATCAGGACGTCGCACGGCGGACGCCGGGACCGGGATTTCGAGACGCCGGAAGGAGCGGGGAGCGATATGCCTCAGGGGTTACCTGCTTCGGGCACGCTCACGCACGCCGGTCGCTGGATCAGCGATTCGTTCGGCTCCTACAAAGTTAGGACAGTCCAGGCGATCTGTCTCCACAGTTACTCGGACTTCCTACTATCTGAGACGGCGGCACGAGTGGAATGTGCACAGCCGTTCGGCGGGACGGGTCAGAGGCGGACGGTGAGCTGGGCCTCGATGTGCGCGCGCAGGATGCCGGCCATGTCCGTCGCACAGTCGCTGAGCAGCCACTGCACCTGGAGCCCGTCCATCAGGGCGATCAGCTGGGGCCCGGCCGCGGCGGGGTCGACGCCGGGGCGCAGCGCGCCTTCCCGCCGGGCCTGTTCGTAGGCGAGCCGCGCGCCCGCGACCGAGTTCTCGTAGCGCCGTACGAAGTAGCCGTGTGCGGGGTGGTCGGCGGCCGTGGCCTCGGTGGAGACGACCGAGAACAGCTCGACGATCCCCCTCCGCGTGGAGTTCAGCGCCGCCAGCTCCGCGAACCTGCCCAGCCGGCGCACCCCCGTGGTGCCGCCGACCGAGAGCCACTCGTCGTCCACGTAGTCACGGTGCTCCAGGGCGGCGAGCAGCAGCGCCTCCTTGGTCGGGAAGTGGTGGAGCAGTCCGGTGTGCGAGATGCCGCACCTGGTCGCGATCACCCTCAGGGACGCGCCCCGGTAACCCGCCTCGCCGAACAGGGACATGGCCTGTTCGAGGATCTCGCGCCGCTTCGCACGGCCCTTCGCGTATCCGCGCGTCGCCTCGGCCGTCACTCGCCACTCTCCCGGTCCGCCGGCGTCGGTCCGCCCGGCTGTGCGGTGCATCGGATTCTCGTACGTCCGCCGGAGGATTCCGCCTTCGGCGATTCGATTCCCGGAGATACTTACCAGGTGGTCGGTATTGACTCTATGGTGAAGGCGAACCGTGTCGCGAAAGGACCCCCCGTGTCCCCCTCCCTGCCCTACCTCGACCCCGCGCTCCCCGTGGCGGAGCGGGTCGCCGATCTCCTGGACCGCATGACGCTGCCCGAGAAGGTCGGCCAGATGCTCCAGCTGAACGCGAAGGAAGGCGTGCGGCACTTCGTCGAGGACCTGCACGTGGGGTCGATCCTGCACGCCTCGCCCGAGCGGGTCCTGGAGGCGGCCGAACTGACCGACCGGTCACGGCTGCGCATCCCGCTGCTGGTCGCAGAGGACTGCATCCACGGGCACTCCTTCTGGGAGGGCGCCACGATCTACCCCACCCAGCTCGGCATGGCCGCCACCTGGGACGCGGAGCTGGTGGAGCGGATCGCGCGGGCCACGGCGGTGGAGGTCGCGGCGACCGGCGTGCACTGGACCTTCTCCCCGGTGCTCTGCATCACCCGCGATCTGCGCTGGGGCCGGGTCAGCGAGACCTTCGGCGAGGACCCGCACCTGATCGGTGAACTGGCGTCGGCGATGGTGCGCGGGTACCAGGGCGACGGTCTGACCGACCCGACCGCGGTCCTGGCCTCGGCCAAGCACTTCGCCGGCTACTCCGAGACGCAGGGCGGCCGGGACGCGAGCGAGGCGGACATCTCTCGGCGCAAGCTGCGGTCCTGGTTCCTCCCGCCGTTCGAGCGGGTCGCCAGGGAGGGCTGCCGGACGTTCATGCTCGGCTACCAGTCCATGGACGGTGTCCCCATCACGGTGAACGACTGGCTGCTCAACGACGTGCTGCGCGAGGAGTGGGGCTACACCGGGACGCTGGTGACCGACTGGGACAACGTCGGCCGCATGGTGTGGGAGCAGAAGGTGTACGCCGACTACGCGCAGGCCGCCGCGGCGGCGGTCCGCGCCGGCAACGACATGGTGATGGCGACCGAGGGCTTCTTCGAGGGAGCCCTGGAGGCGGTCGGGAACGGCACACTGGGCGAGGCCGAGATCGACGCCGCCGTACGCCGCATCCTGACGCTCAAGTTCGAGCTCGGCCTGTTCGAGAACCCGCGCCGCCCCGACACCGCCCGCCAGGCCGGGGTCATCGGCGGCGCAGCGCACACGGAGCTGAACCTCGAGGCGGCCCGGCGCTCGCTGGTGCTGCTGACCAACGACGGCACGCTGCCGCTGGCCGGCGGGTTCACCGCCGGGGACGACGGGCGGGCCGCCGTGTCCCCCGGTCCCCGTACGGTCGCGGTGATCGGTCCGAACGCGGACGACGCGCAGACGCAACTGGGTGACTGGGCGGGCTCCTCGGGCCAGGTGGACTGGCTCCCTGACGGCCAGCCGCGCGCCATGATCCGTACCGTCCTCGACGGCTTCCGTGAGCACGTGCCCGCGGACTGGACGGTCTCGTACGCACGTGGCGCCATGATCCTCGGCGTGGGCCCCGACCCGGAGGGGCAGTTCTTCCCCGACGGCCAGCCCCGGCCGGAGGTGGTCGTCCCCGCCGAGCCCGACCCCGCGCTGATCGCCGAGGCGGTCGCCGCCGCCGAGGGCGCCGACTACGTCGTCGCCGTGGTCGGCGACCGCATCGAGCTGGTAGGCGAGGGGCGTTCGACCGCGACCCTGGAACTCGTCGGGGACCAGGTGGCGCTGCTGGACGCCCTGGCCGCGACCGGCAAGCCCCTGGTCGTCGTGGTCATCAGCTCCAAGCCGCTGGTGCTGCCTCCCTCCGCCCTCGGCGCCGCCGCGGTGCTGCACGCCTTCAACCCCGGCATGCAGGGCGGCCGGGCGGTCGCCGAGGTCCTGCTGGGTCTCGTCGAGCCGTCGGGCCGGCTGCCCCTCTCCTTCGCCCGGCACGCGGGCCAGCAGCCGACGTACTACAACCAGATCCGGGGCCAGCACGGCTCCCGCTACGCCGATCTGACCCAGCGTCCTGCCTTCGTGTTCGGAGAGGGCCTCAGCTACACCTCCGTGGAGTACTCCGGCCTCGAGGTACTCACCGCGAGCGTCGGGGAGGGCGACACGCTGCGGGCACGCGTGACCGTCCGCAACACCGGAGCGCGGCCGGCCCTGGAGACCGTGCAGGTGTACATCAGCGACACGGTGACGTCGGTGACCTGGGCCGAGAAGGAGCTCAAGGCCTACCGGCAGGTGGACCTCGCTCCCGGCGAGGAGCGCGAGGTGACGCTGGAGCTGCCGGTCGCGGAGTGCACGCTCGTGGACGCGGCGGGGCGGCGGGTCGTCGAGCCCGGTGCCTTCGAGTTGCTCGTCGGGCCGTCCTCGCGCGACGACGACCTGCTTCGGGCGGGCTTCACCGTCAAGGCCTGACCCGTGGGAGCGGCGCCGCCCGGAAGCGCCCGCACATGGAAACCGCCTCCCGGCCGGCGGGGGGAGCCGGTCGGGAGGCGGAGTTCGGGACGGGGCGCCCTTGCGGGCGCCCCTGGGCGTCAGCCCTGGTGGGGGTAGGTGTACTCGGTCGGCGGGACCAGCGTCTCCTTGATGGCGCGGGTCAGCGTCCAGCGCTGCAGGTTCTGCGGGGCGCCGGCCTTGTCGTTGGTGCCGGAGCCGCGGCCGCCGCCGAAGGGCTGCTGGCCGACGACGGCGCCGGTCGACTTGTCGTTGATGTAGAAGTTGCCCGCGGCGTAGCGGAGCTTGTCCATCGTGTACGCGGCGGCCGCACGGTCGCCGGCGATGACGGAACCGGTGAGCGCGTAGTCGGAGACCGACTCCATCTGCTCCAGCATGGCGTCGTACTTCTCGTCCTCGTAGACGTGCACGGCGAGGATCGGGCCGAAGTACTCGGTCGTGAAGATCTCGTTGGCCGGGTCGTCGCAGACGACGACGGTCGGACGGACGAAGTAGCCCACCGAGTCGTCGTAGGTGCCGCCCGCGACGATCGTGCAGGACGGGTCCGACGCGGCGCGGTCGATCGCGGCCTTGTTCTTCGCGAAGGAGCGCGCGTCGATGACGGCGCCCATGAAGTGCGACAGGTCGGTGACGTCACCCATGGTGATGCCGTCCACCTCGGCCGCGAACTCCTCCTTGAAGCCGGAGTTCCAGATGGAGGCCGGGATGTAGGCGCGGGAGGACGCGGAGCACTTCTGGCCCTGGTACTCGAAGGAACCACGGGTCAGCGCGGTCTTCAGCACGGCGCGGTCGGCGCTGGGGTGCGCGACGACGAAGTCCTTGCCGCCGGTCTCGCCGACGAGCCGCGGGTAGGTGCGGTAGTTGGCGATGTTGTTGCCGACCGTCTTCCACAGGTGCTGGAAGGTGGGGGTCGAGCCGGTGAAGTGGACACCGGCCAGGTCGCGGTGGTTCAGCGCGACCTCGGAGACGGCGATGCCGTCACCGGTGACGAGGTTGATGACGCCCTTCGGCAGCCCGGCCTCCTCCAGGAGCTCCATCAGGAGCACGGCGGCATGGGTCTGGGTCGGGGACGGCTTCCACACCACGACGTTGCCCATGAGGGCGGGCGCGGTGGGCAGGTTGGCCGCGATGGCCGAGAAGTTGAACGGCGTGATCGCGTAGACGAAGCCCTCGAGCGGGCGGTGGTCCATGCGGTTCCACACGCCGGGGGAGTTCGCCGGGGGCTGCTCGGCGAGGATCTGGCGCGCGTAGTGCACGTTGAAGCGCCAGAAGTCGACGAGCTCGCAGGGGCAGTCGATCTCAGCCTGCTGGGCGGTCTTGCCCTGGCCGAGCATCGTGGAGGCGGCCAGCGTCTCGCGCCAGGGGCCGGAGAGCAGCTCGGCGGCGCGCAGGATGATGGCCGCGCGGTCGTCGAAGGACATCGCGCGCCAGGCCGGAGCGGCGGCCAGGGCCGCGTCGACGGCGTCCTGGGCGTCCTGCTCGGTGGCACCGGCGAAGGTACCGATGACGGCCTTGTGGTTGTGCGGCTGCACGACGTCGACACGCTCGCCGCCGCCCATGCGCTTCTCGCCGCCGATGGTCATCGGCAGGTCGATGGGGTTCTCGGCGAGCTCCTTGAGCTTCGCCTCCAGACGGGCGCGCTCGGGGCTGCCGGGGGCGTAGGAGTGGACCGGCTCGTTGACCGGCGCGGGGACCTGGGTGACGGCGTCCATGGGGGCCTTGTCTCCTTGGTTGGGGTGGGTGGTCGGCCGGGCGGGTGAGCCCTGGTGCAGCCGGGGCGCGGCCGGTGGGGCGAGCCCTCGGATCAGCCCTTGGTGAGGATGGAGCGACCGAAGAACAGGAGGTTCGCCGGCTTCTCCGCGAGGCGGCGCATGAAGTATCCGTACCAGTCGGTGCCGTACGCCGTGTACACGCGCATCCGGTGGCCCTCGGCCGCGAGCCGGACGTGCTCGTCGCTGCGGATGCCGTACAGCATCTGGAACTCGTACTCGTCCAGTTTGCGCCCTGCCTGGCGTGCGAGCTCCTGCCCGATGGCGATGAGACGGGGATCGTGAGAGCCGATCATCGGGTAGCCCTCGCCCTCCATCAGCGTCTTCAGGATGCGGACGTACGCCTTGTCGATCTCCGGCTTGTTCTGGTACGCGACGGAGGCGGGCTCCTTGTACGCGCCCTTCACCAGGCGGACCCTGCTGCCGGCGGCCGCGAGGCGGCGGGCGTCGGCCTCGGTGCGGAACAGGTAGGACTGGATGACGCATCCGGTCTGCGGGAAGTCCTTCCGCAGCTCCTCGTGGATGGCGAACATCGAGTCCAGGGTGGTGTGGTCCTCGGCGTCCAGGGTGACCGTGGTGCCGATCGCGGCGGCGGCCTCGACGACGGGGCGGACGTTCGCGAGGGCCAGCTCGTGGCCGCCCGGGAATCCCTCGGCGGACTCCGGTGCCTCGGTGCCGACCACGGAGGCGGGCAGGGACTGGCCGAACATGGACAGCTTGACGGACATCTCGGCGCGGGGGCCGAGGCCGAGCTCCTTCAGCCGTCCGATGAGCTCCAGGTAGGCGTCGCGCGCGGCGGCGGCCTGCTCGGGGGTGGTGATGTCCTCACCCACGACGTCCAGGGTGACCTCGAGGCCCTTGGACGCGGCGTCCTCGATGATCGGGACGACCTGGTCGACGGTCTCCCCCGCGATGAAGCGGTCGACGACCTGCTTCGTGCCCGGCGCTGCCGAGATGAAACGACGCATCTTGTCGCTGCGGGACGCGGCGAGAATCACGGGACCCAGCACGGGGCACCTCCACGGAGTACGAACGAGGCCGGACCGGTACACACATGAACAGACCGGGACGGCACGGAGAACCACTGTGAAATCTAGGGACCACGGCGCCCGCGTGCCATCGACAGCTGTCACGCATCCGCGCTCCGGACCTCAGACATATGTCTGAAGGGGTGCGAGAATGGCGGAGTGAAGGCCGATTACCAGGAGCTCGTCGACGAGATCTCGGCGCTGCTCGGCGCCCCCGCCACCCTGGAGAACCGCGACTTCGGCCTGGTCGCCTTCGGGGCCCACGACAGCGACGACGACACGGCGATGGACCCGGTCCGCACCCGATCCATCCTGACCCGGCGCTCCACCCCCGCGGTCCGTGAGTGGTTCGAGGGCTTCGGCATCACCCGCGCGACGGGCCCGGTCCACATCCCGGCCGCCCCCGAGGCCGGGGTGTTCCGGGACCGGATCTGCCTCCCGGTACGCCATCGGGGTGTCGTCCTCGGCTATGTGTGGCTGCTGGACGCCGACCCCGTGCCGACTGAGGGGCAGCTGTCCGCCGCGATGGAGGTGGCGGCCCGCATCGGCGCCCTGCTCTCCGACGAGGAGCGGGCGGGTGCCGACCTGTCCCGGGAATTCGCCGCGGTGCTCCTCGCCGGAAGCGGCTGGCAGCGCGACATGGCCGTGGCCGCCCTGCACGAGGCGCTGGGCGACGACGCGGACCGGCTGCACACGGTGGTGTGCGTGACCCCGTGGCCGGGCGGGACCCCGTCGGTGCGTACGGTGCCGTCGGCGGCGGCCCTCACCACGGTCCCCACGGGAGGCGCCCAGGCACTGGCCGCCCTGGTCCGGCTCCGCTCCCCCGAGGCGCTCGACCCGGCGGCCACGGCGGCGGAGCGGCTGCGCACCACCGCGGGAGCCTCCGCGACCGGCGGCCTCGCCACCCCCCGCACGGGTCTGGCCGAGCTGGCGGGCTCCTGGCACGAGGCGCTGTCGGCCGCCCGTGCGGCGTCGGCGGAATCCCGGTTCGGCAAGGTCGCCGAATGGCGGGCCATCGGCCCCTACCGGCTCCTCGCGGCTCTTCCTCCCGCGCCGGACGGCCCCGACCCCTCGGTCCGCACCCTGTTCTCCCCGGCCCACGCCGAACTGGCCCGTACCGCCGAGGTGTTCCTCGACCGAGCCGGCCAGGCGAGCCGGACCGCGTCGGACCTGGGCATCCACCGCCAGACGCTCTACTACCGCCTCAGCCGCGTCCAGCAGCTCACCGGCCTCGACCTGAACGACGGCGAGGACCGGCTGCTGCTCCACATGGCGCTGAAGCAGGCACGGCTCTGAGGGGGCGCGGGCACCCTCCTCGCACGACCGCGCCCGGCGGACGGAGCGATCTCCGTCCGCCGGGCGCGGCTGCCGTACGCGGGTGATCAGTCGGTGAGGTTCACCGACCGCGCCGAGGCGGCGCCGATCTCGTCGGCGATCTCGGTGAGGACCGACTGCGGGATCGTGTCGTCGACGGTGAGGACCACGAGGGCCTCGCCGCCCGCGTCCTGACGCGAGACCTGCATGCCGGCGATGTTCAGCCCGGCCTCGCCGAGGATCTTGCCGACGGTGCCGACGACGCCCGGACGGTCCTCGTAACGCAGGACGACCATGTGGTCGGCGAGCGCCAGGTCCACGTCGTGCGCGCCGATGGCGACGATCTTCTGGAGGTGCTTGGGGCCGGCCAGCGTGCCGGAGACCGCGACCTCCTCGCCGTTCGCGAGGGTGCCGCGGACGGTCACCACATTGCGGTGGTCTGGCGACTCGGAGCTGGTGGTGAGGCGGACCTCGACACCGCGCTCCTGCGCGAAGAGCGGGGCGTTGACGTAGCTGACGGTCTCGTCGACGACGTCCTCGAAGACGCCCTTGAGCGCGGAGAGTTCGAGCACCTTCACGTCGTGCTGGGTGATCTCGCCGTAGACCTCCACGTCGAGACGGGCCGCGACCTCGCCCGAGAGGGCGGTGAAGATCCGGCCGAGCTTCTCGGCGAGCGGCAGACCGGGACGCACGTCCTCGGCGATGACACCGCCCTGGACGTTGACCGCGTCGGGCACGAGCTCACCGGCGAGCGCCAGGCGGACGGACTTGGCGACGGCGATGCCCGCCTTCTCCTGCGCCTCGTCCGTGGAGGCGCCGAGGTGCGGGGTGCAGACGACCTGGTCGAACTGGAAGAGCGGGGAGTCCGTGCAGGGCTCCTTGGTGTACACGTCCAGACCGGCGCCGGCGACCCGGCCCTCCTTGAGGGCGGAGGCGAGCGCCTCCTCGTCGACGATGCCACCACGCGCGGCGTTGACGATGCGCACCGAGGGCTTGACCTTGTGCAGCGCCTCGTCGCCGATCAGGCCCAGCGTCTCAGGGGTCTTGGGGAGGTGCACCGTGATGAAGTCGGAGACCTCGAGCAGCTCGTCCAGCGTGAGGAGCTTGACGCCCATCTGCGCGGCACGCGCGGGCTGTACGTAGGGGTCGTACGCGACGATCTTCATGCCGAAGGCCGACATGCGCTGGGCGACCAGCACGCCGATGCGGCCGAGGCCGACGACACCGAGGGTCTTCTCGCTGAGCTCGACACCGGTGTACTTGGAGCGCTTCCACTCGCCGTTCTTCAGGGCGGTGTTGGCCTGGGGGATGTTGCGCGCGGTGGCGACCAGGAGGCCGCAGGCGAGCTCGGCGGCGGTGACGATGTTGGACGTCGGCGCGTTGACGACCATCACGCCGGCCTTGGTCGCCGCGGAGACGTCGACGTTGTCGAGACCGACACCTGCGCGGGCGACGACCTTGAGCTGCTTCGCCGCGGCGAGGGCCTCGGCGTCGACCTTGGTGGCGGAGCGCACCAGGATGGCGTCGACGTCGGCGATCGCGGGGAGGAGTTCGGCGCGGTCGGCGCCGTTGCAGTGCCGGATCTCGAAGTCCGGACCCAGGGCGTCCACCGTGGCGGGCGACAGCTCTTCGGCGATGAGTACGACAGGTTTCGAGCTCACGTGAGTCCTCACAAGTCCAGTGCGGACGGCCGTCCCGACGGCCGCAGGCGGTGGAGGGGCTAGCCGCGTGGAAGACGCACGACACTGTGGGCCCTGACGCGTGTATGTGTTGAGCAGTGTAGTCATGCGGCCGGGGCGATGACTCCGCCCCGGTGGAAGGATCACCCGCACGGGGTGGACGGTGTGTACAGACGTACGGTGCCGTCTCCTGCCACCGGCCCGCCCCGCAGTGACACGGTGCGGAACCGGCCATGCGCCGGGGGCGGGCCCGTTCGGGCCCGCCCCCGGCGAGAACTCAGGCGTCCTCGTCGTTGACCCAGCTCATGAGCTTGCGGAGCTCCTTGCCGGTGGTCTCCAGCAGGTGGTCGCTGTCGGCCTTCTTGTACTCGTTGTACTTGGGCAGGCCGTTGTGGTACTCGGCCATCCAGTTCTTGGCGAAGGTGCCGTCCTGGATCTCGGCGAGGACCTTCTTCATCTCGGCCTTGGTGGCGTCCGTGATGATGCGCGGGCCGGTGACGTAGTCGCCCCACTCGGCGGTCTCGGAGATGGACCAGCGCATCTTCTCCAGGCCGCCCTCGTACATGAGGTCGACGATGAGCTTCAGCTCGTGGAGGCACTCGAAGTACGCGATCTCCGGCTGGTAGCCGGCCTCGGTCAGCGTCTCGAAACCGGCCTTGACCAGGGCGGCGGTACCACCGCAGAGGACGGCCTGCTCACCGAACAGGTCGGTCTCGGTCTCCTCGGTGAAGGTCGTCTTGATGACGCCGGCACGCGTGCCGCCGATGCCCTTGGCGTAGCTGAGCGCCAGCTCCAGGCCCTTGCCCGAGGCGTCCTGCTCGACGGCCACGATGCACGGGACGCCGCGGCCCTCCTCGTACTGACGGCGGACCAGGTGGCCCGGGCCCTTGGGGGCGACCATGCAGACGTCGACGTTGGCCGGCGGCTTGATGAAGTCGAAGCGGATGTTCAGGCCGTGGCCGAAGAACAGCGCGTCGCCGTCCTTGAGGTTGTCCTTGACGGACTCCTCGTAGACCTTGGCCTGGATCGGGTCCGGGACGAGGATCATGATGACGTCGGCCTCGGCGGCGGCCTCGGACGGGGTCACCACGCGCAGGCCCTGCTCCTCGGCCTTGGCCTTGGACTTCGAGCCCTCGTGCAGACCGACACGGACGTCGACACCCGAGTCACGCAGCGACAGCGCGTGGGCGTGGCCCTGGCTGCCGTAGCCGAGAACCGCGACCTTGCGGCCCTGGATGATGGACAGGTCGGCATCGTCGTCGTAGAACAGCTCGGCCACTGGGTCTTCTCCTATGTGTGCAGGTGTTGCGTCCCACCGTACGGCGGGGTGCGTCGGATACGCCGCCGGGTCTCGCCATGCGAGCGGCGAGGCGGCGGGTGAGGGTTTACGCCGTGCGGTCGAGGGCGCGCAGGGAGCGGTCGGTGATCGAGCGCGCGCCGCGCCCTATGGCGATGGTGCCGGACTGGACGAGCTCCTTGATGCCGAACTGCTCCAGCATCTTGAGCATGGCCTCCAGCTTGTCGGCGCCCCCGGTCGCCTCGATCGTGACGGCCTCGGGAGAGACGTCCACGGTCTTGGCCCGGAACAGCTGGACGATCTCGACGATCTGGGAGCGGGTCTCGTTGTCCGCGCGGACCTTCACCAGGACGAGCTCCCGCTGGATCGCGGCGGAGGGCTCGAGTTCGACGATCTTCAGGACGTTGACCAGCTTGTTGAGCTGCTTGGTCACCTGCTCCAGGGGCAGGCCCTCGACGTTCACGACAATGGTGATGCGTGAGATGTCGGGATGTTCGGTGGTACCGACCGCGAGCGAGTCGATGTTGAAGCCGCGCCGGGAGAACAGTGCGGTGATCCGGGCGAGGACACCGGGCTTGTTCTCGACCAGGACGGAGAGCGTGTGCTTGGTGGACATGGAGTCTGTCTCTCTCTGTCTCTCAGTCGTCTTCGTTGTCGCCGAAGTCGGGGCGGACGCCGCGTGCTGCCATGACCTCGTCGTTGGAGGTGCCGGCGGCCACCATCGGCCAGACCATGGCGTCCTCGTGGACGATGAAGTCGATGACGACCGGGCGGTCGTTGATGGCGTTGGCCTCGGCGATGACCTTGTCCAGGTCGGCCGGGTCCTCGCAGCGGATCGCGTAGCAGCCCATGGCCTCGGACAGCTTGACGAAGTCCGGCACCCGGGTACCCCTGGCGGCGTTGCCGTCGGAGTCCGGGCCGGAGTGCAGCACGGTGTTGGAGTAGCGCTGGTTGTAGAACAGGGTCTGCCACTGGCGGACCATTCCGAGGGCGCCGTTGTTGATGACGGCGACCTTGATCGGGATGTTGTTGAGCGCGCAGGTGGTGAGTTCCTGGTTGGTCATCTGGAAGCAGCCGTCGCCGTCGATCGCCCAGACGGCACGCTCGGGCATGCCGGCCTTGGCGCCCATGGCGGCCGGGACGGCGTAGCCCATGGTTCCGGCGCCACCGGAGTTGAGCCAGGTCGAGGGCTGCTCGTACTGGATGAAGTGCGAGGCCCACATCTGGTGCTGGCCGACGCCCGCCGCGAAGATCGTTCCCTCGGGGGCGAGTTCGCCGATGCGCTGGATGACCTGCTGCGGCGAGAGGCTGCCGTCCTCCGGCAGGTCGTAGCCGAGGGGGTAGGTCTCGCGCCAGCGGTTGAGGTCCTTCCACCAGGCGCTGTAGTCGCCGGTGCTGCCCTCGGTGTGCTCGGCCTGGACCGCCTGGACGAGGTCGGCGATGACCTCGCGGGCGTCACCGACGATCGGGACGTCGGCGGCGCGGTTCTTGCCGATCTCGGCCGGGTCGATGTCGGCGTGGACGATCTTGGCGTACGGGGCGAAGCTGTCCAGCTTGCCGGTGACGCGGTCGTCGAACCTGGCGCCGAGGGCGACGATCAGGTCGGCCTTCTGCAGCGCGGTGACGGCGGTGACCGAACCGTGCATGCCGGGCATTCCCACGTGCAGCGGGTGGCTGTCGGGGAAGGAGCCGAGCGCCATCAGGGTGGTGGTGACGGGCGCTCCGGTGAGCTCTGCCAGGACCTTCAGCTCGGCGGTCGCGCCGGCCTTCATGACGCCGCCGCCGACGTACAGCACCGGGCGCTTGGCCTGGGTGATGAGCTTGGCGGCCTCACGGATCTGCTTGGCGTGCGGCTTGGTGACCGGGCGGTAGCCGGGCAGGTCCAGGGACGGCGGCCAGCTGAAGGTGGTCTTCGCCTGCAGCGCGTCCTTGGCGATGTCGACGAGGACCGGTCCCGGGCGGCCGGTGGAGGCGATGTGGAAGGCCTCCGCGATCGTGTGGGCGATGTCCTCGGCGCGGGTGACCAGGAAGTTGTGCTTCGTGATCGGCATGGTGATGCCGCAGATGTCGGCTTCCTGGAAGGCGTCAGTGCCGATGGCGGCGGAGGCCACCTGGCCGGTGATCGCGACCATGGGCACGGAGTCCATGGCGGCGTCCGCGATCGGGGTGACCAGGTTGGTGGCGCCGGGACCCGAGGTGACCATGCAGACGCCGACCTTGCCGGTGGCCTGGGCGTAGCCGGTGGCAGCGTGACCGGCACCCTGCTCGTGGCGGACCAGGACGTGGCGCACCCGGGTGGAGTCCATCAGCGGGTCGTACGCCGGCAGGATGCAGCCACCGGGGAGGCCGAATACGGTGTCGGCCCCGACTTCCTCGAGAGAACGGATGAGGGACTGCGCGCCCGTGACGTGCTCAACGGAGGCGGAGGACGGTCCGCCGGTACGGGCCCGCGGCTGCGGGTGCTGGGCCCCGGTGGCCTGCTCGGTCATCGGCATTCTCTTCTCGAAGCTGAGGGTTTATGCGGTGTTTTTACGGGGTTTTGAAAGGTCCCGGTGCAACAAAAAACCCCTCGTGCCGTGAGGCAAGCGAGGGGAGCGCGCCGGTGCGGTCTGCAAGGTGTCCATGAGTGACCCTGCTTCAGCCGACGCGCTTTCCAAGTACGAGAATTCGGGTGCGCATGGCATTGACCCTCTCTCCGGGGCGCCCGGGATGTCAAGTGGGTGGGACGGGCGTCTCATCATGTGAGCGGCTCTGAAGGGGGATGGCGCCACCCGCCAGCACCGGCTGCGGCCCTGGTCCGAGGCCTGGCACCGGGTACTTCCCCCTGATGAGGGTCCGCCTGAGTCTGTACTCGTCGAGCGGCCCGGCGAAGGCCATGCCCTGTCCGTGCGTGCATCCCATGGCGCGCAGCGCGCGCACCTGCTCCGGCACGTCGACCCCGTCGGCTACGGACTGCATGCCCAGGTCGCCCGCGATGCGCAGCAGCCCGCTGGTGATCTTGTGCAGCCGTGCCGACTCCACCACACCTTCCACCAGGCACCGGTCGAGCTTCAGTACGTCGATGGGGAGCCGCCGCAGGGCGTTGACCGCCGCGTACCCGCTGCCGAAGCCGTCGAGCGCGATCCGGACACCGAGCCTGCGCAGCGCGACCAGCCGCTGTTCGAGCTCGTCGAAGGAGATGCGCGGGTCGCTGTCGGCCACTTCGATCATCAGGGCGCCCGAGGGGAGCCCGTGCCGGGTCAGGAGTTGCTCGACGGAGCCCGGGGGCAGGGTCCGGTCGAGCAGCCGGGCGGCCGAGACCCGCACGGAGACGGCGACCTGGTGCCCCGCCCCGGCCCGGTCGGCGGCCTGCTCCACCGCCTCCTCCAGCAGCCATGTGCTGAGCTCGGCGGCGCGGTCGCTGTCCTCGGAGACCCGGAGGAACTCGGCCGGGGTGAAGAGGATGCCCTGGGCGGAACGCCACCGCGCCTGGGCGGAGACCGCCGCCACCGTACCGGTCGCCAGGTGGACGACCGGCTGGTGGAGAAGGGCGAACTCGCCGTCCTGCAGGGCGGTGCGCAGCCGTACGGCGAGCTCGGAGCGGCGCACCACGTCGGCCTGCATCTGGGGTGCGTACAGCTCGACCCTGTCCTTGCCGCCGGCCTTCGCCCGGTACATGGCGAGGTCGGCGTTGCGCATGAGGTCCTTGGGCGTGATCGACGGTTCGGCGAAGGCGACCCCGATGGAGGCGGCCACCCTGACGTCACCGGTGCCGATCCGGTACGGCTGCGACAGCCGCAGGCGCAGCCGGTCGGCGATCTCGTGCACCTGGCACTCCCGGGCGGCCTGGTCGCGCGTGCCGTCGCCGACGATGAGCGCGGCGAACTCGTCGCCGCCGAGGCGTGCGGCGGTGTCGGAGGTGCGGACGGACTCCTGGAGTCGGCGGGCAGCCTGGACGAGCAGTTCGTCGCCGGCCTGGTGGCCGATGGAGTCGTTGACCGCCTTGAAACCGTCCAGGTCGATGAAGAGCACCGCCGTGCCCGGATCGCCGGCCCTGCGACCGCCGAGCGCCTGCCCGACCCTGGTGGTGAAGAGAGCGCGGTTGGGCAGGTCGGTGAGCGGATCGTGCTCGGCGTTGTGCTGGAGCTGGGCCTGCAGCCTGACCCGCTCGGTGACGTCACGGCTGTTGAGCAGCAGGCCGCCCTCGTGGCGGTTGACGGTGGACTCGACGTGGAGCCAGTCGCCCGTGCCGGAGCCGAAGCGGCACTCGATCCTGGTCGTGGGTTCCTCGCGGGGCGAGGAGGCCAGGAAGCGCCGCAGCTCGTGGACCACGCCCCCGAGGTCGTCGGGGTGGATGATCGAGGACAGCTCGGCGCCGACGAGGTCCTCGGCGTCCCGTCGGTACACCCCGGCGGCAGCGGGGCTCACGTAGCGCAGCACCCCGCTGGGCTCGGCGATCATGATGACGTCGCTCGACCCCTGGACCAGGGAGCGGAAGTGGTTCTCCTTCTGGGCGAGTTCCTGGGTGAGCGCGATGTTGTCCAGGAGCATGATGGCCTGGCGCAGCACCAGGGCGAGCACCACGGTGCAGCCGGTGAGGACCACGACCCGGTCGACCCTGCGCCCCTCCACCACGTTGTACAGGATGCCCAGGGTGCAGACCGCGGCGGCCAGGTAGGGCGTGAGAGCGGCGAGGGACCCTGCGATCGGGCGGCTGCCGACGGCCTGTTCGGGGGCGGCCGGCTCGACAGCGTTGTCCTGGCCGCGGCGGGCCCCCCAGGGGGCGTAGGCGAGTACCAGGGAGCCTGCGAACCAGCCGGCGTCCAGCAGTTGGCCCGAGTGGTACGAGGAGCGCAGCATCGGGGCGGTGAACAGGGCGTCGCACACGACGGTCAGGGCGAGTCCCGCGATGGCGGTGTTCACGGCGGAACGGTTGACGCTGACCCGCCGGAAGTGCAGCGCGAGGACCATGGAGACCAGCACGATGTCGAGCAGCGGGTAGGCCAGTGAGAGGGCCGCTCTCGCGACGTTCTCCCCCGCGGTGTGCACGGCATGGGCCGTGTGCGCGAGTGCGAGGCTCCAGGAGAGCGTCAGCAGGGAGCCACCGATCAGCCAGGCGTCCAGGACCAGGCAGACCCAGCCGGCCCTGGTGACGGGCCGCTTGGCGAGGACGAGCAGGCCGACGATGGCCGGCGGGGCGAAGCAGAGGAAGAAGAGGTCGGCGAGGGAGGGGGTGGGCACGGGACGCCCGAGCACCACTTCGTACCACCCCCAGACCGCGTTGCCCCCGGCCGCCATGAAGGAGGAGAGTGCGAAGAGGAGCCAGGCGGGCCGGAGCCGGCTGCCACCGGTCCTGGCGTAGAGGAAACAGGACACGGCCGCGATCAGGGCCGCGACGCTGAGGCCGAAGTCACCCATGAAAAGGGCGACTTCGGGCGACCCCCAGCCGACGGCGGCCCCCACGGCGTATCCGGCGCAGAGCGCGGCGAGCGCGAGCTGCGATCGCAGCCCCGCCGTCCTTCCGGGAACGGCCCGCCGGGAGAGCAGTGCTCCGAGGGCGCTCACCGGTGAACTCCGCGGGCGGACCCGGGAATGCCCGTCGCCGGCCTCCGCCGTGCTCCGCGCAGCGTCGGGTCGTCTCTCCACCGGCCGAACATCGCCCATCGCCCCCTCGCGTTGCGCTTCTGCCCCGGCGCCGTCCCTTCCACGGCGCGGCCCTCCTGTGGACGATACACCAGAGCCGTCACTCAGGGACATAACTTCTCTACTCTCCGTGACCACCTGGGGTGTTGCCGGATCGCGGCGCTCCCGGGCGGGTCCGGAGAGCGGTCAGCCGGTGGTGAGTACGACGTTGTCGACCGGCTCCCCCGCGGCGAAGCTGGTGAGCTGCCGGGCCAGCAGGCGCTTGGCCCGGGGCAGGAACGCGGAGGTGCTCCCGCCCACATGTGGGGTGATCAGCGTGTGGGGAGCATGCCAGAGAGGGTGACCGGCGGGCAGGGGTTCCGGGTCGGTCACGTCGAGAGCGGCACGCAGTCGCCCGGACTCGAGTTCGGACAGCAGGGCGCCGGTGTCGACGACCCCGCCGCGCGCCACGTTCACGAGCAGTGCGCCGTCCCGCATGGCGGCGAGGAAGGCGGGGCCGACCAGCCCTTGTGTGGACGGGTTCAACGGGGTGGACAGGATGACGACATCGGCCTCGGGCAGCAGTGCCGGAAGCTCGTCGATCGCGTGTACGGGGCCGCGCGCGGTTGCCCGTGCGGAGCGCGCGACGCGCACCACCCGCGCGCACTCGAAGGGTTCGAGCCGGTCCTCGATGGCGGCGCCGATCGATCCGTAGCCCACCACCAGCACGGTCTTGTCGGCGAGGGCGGGGTAGAAGCCGGACCGCCACTCCTCATTCGCCTGGCCCTCCGCGAATCCGGGGAACCCACGGAGGGAGGCCAGGACGAGGGCGATCGCGAGCTCGGCGGTCGAGGCCTCGTGCACGCTCCTGGCGTTGCAGAGTCGCACCCCGGCCGGCAGCAGACCGAGCCCGGGCTCGACGTGGTCGATGCCGGCGGAGAGGGTCTGCACGACCTGGACCGACCCCATCGCCTCGAGCGGACGGACGGCGATCTCCGAACCCTTCATGTAGGGGACCACGTAGAAGGCGCAGCGGGCGGGATCCGCGGGGTACTCCTCGCCCCCGTCCCAGAAGCGGTAGTCGAGTCCCCCGGGGAGCCCTTCGATCTCGTCGGCGGCGAACGGGAGCCATACGTCGGTGGCGGATATAGAAGTCATGGTCAGGAGGCTATGCGAAGGTCGCGGAAGCGCAGAGGTTACTTTGGGGTGCGGCTGGTCCCGTGATCACGGGACCGAGGGAGGGTTCGGGGAGTTGGAGCGCAGGACAATCGGTGCGACGGCGCTGTCCGTGGGAGCGGTCGGGCTGGGCTGCATGCCGATGAGCTGGGCCTACAGCACGTCGCAGCAGCGGGGTGACCGCTCGGTGCGGACCGTGCACGCCGCGCTGGACGCGGGGGTCCAACTGCTCGACACGGCGGACATGTACGGCCCCTTCACCAACGAGCTGCTGGTCGGACGGGCGCTCAGGGGACGGCGCTCCGAGGCCTTCCTCTCCACCAAGTGCGGTCTGCTGGTCGGAGATCAGCACATCGTCGCCAACGGCCGTCCGGGATACGTGCGCCGCGCCTGCGACGCCTCGCTGCGGCGTCTGCAGACCGATGTGATCGATCTCTACCAGCTGCACCGGGCGGATCCCGAGGTGCCGGTGGAGGAGACCTGGGGCGCCATGGCGGACCTGGTCACCGCGGGCAAGGTGCGGGCGCTCGGGCTGTGCGCGGTGGGGGCGCGGGCGGGCCGGCGCAGGGGCGCGCGGACGCACGACGCGACCATCACCCAGCTGGAACGGATCCAGCAGGTCTTCCCCGTGAGCGCCGTCCAGGCGGAGCTGTCGGTCTGGTCGCCCGATGCGCTGGAGGAGCTGCTGCCGTGGTGCGCGGCCCGCGGGGTGGGGGTGCTCGCCGCGATGCCGCTGGGGAGCGGCTATCTCACGGGCACGCTCAAGCCGGGCCAGGGCTTCGAACCGGACGACCCGCGGGCCCGGCATCCACGCTTCACCTCGGAGATGATGGCGGCCAACCAGCCGGTGGTGGCGGGGCTGCGGAGGGTGGCGCGGCGGCACGGGGCCACCCCCGCGCAGGTCGCGCTGGCCTGGGTGCTGAGCCAGGGCCGTCATGTGGTGCCGGTACCCGGAGCCAAACGGGAGCACTGGGCCGTGGAGAACGCGGGTGCGGCGCGTCTCGCGCTCACGGACCTGGATCTGGAAGAGATCGCCGGGCTGCCTCCGGCCCGCGGGTCGTGGGACTGAGCCGGCGGCGGGAGAATGGGCGCGGATCGGGAACCCTTGACGGGGCAGCGGTGTAGGAAAGACGACAGTGCGACCGTCGAAAGGATCGGTGCTGTGCAAAGTCCCGTGCTGCGCAAGGCGATGGTGGCCCTGCTCGCCTCGGCCTCACTCCTGTTGTCGGCCTGCTCGGCCGACAGCGGCCCCGCGGCCGGGGAGGGACCGTCCTCCTCTCCGGGCGCCGCGTCGTCCCCCGCTGCCTCCGCGAGCCCGTCGGTCGATCCTCCGCCGGCCAAGGGCTCGGTGAAGGTGGTGCGGACGCTCTCGGACGGCCTGGCGTCCCCGTGGGGTGTCGCGGCCCTTCCCGGGGGCGACCTGCTGGTCGGGTCGCGTGACGAGGCGACGATCACCCGGATCGACGCCGACAGCGGGAAGAAGACCCTCCTGGGCTCGGTGCCGGGTGTGGCCCCGGGCAACGAGGGCGGGCTGCTCGGTCTGGCGGTGGCTCCGACCTTCGGCGCGGACCATCTGGTCTACGCCTACTTCACCACCGAGTCGGACAACCGCATCGCCCGCCTGCAGTACGACGAGAAGAAGCCGCCCGGGCAGCAGCTCGGGGCGCCGGACACCATCCTGCGCGGCATCCCCAAGGGCTCCATCCACAACGGCGGGCGAATCGCCTTCGGTCCCGACCGCATGCTGTACGCCGGCACGGGTGAGACGGGTGACACGGGTCTGGCGCAGGACACCTCGTCCCTGGCGGGCAAGATCCTGCGAATGACGCCCGACGGTGAGCCCGTCCACGGAAACCCGGAGGGCGACTCCACGGTGTACTCCTGGGGCCACCGCAATGTGCAGGGTCTCGCCTGGGACGGGCAGAAGCAGCTCTGGGCGTCCGAGTTCGGGCAGAACACCTGGGACGAGCTGAACCGGATCGAGCCGGGGAAGAACTACGGCTGGCCCGAGGTGGAGGGCGAGCGGGGCGAATCAGGATTCGTCGATCCGGTGGCCCAGTGGAAGACCTCGGAGGCGTCCCCCAGCGGGATCGCGTACGCCGCGGGGTCGGTCTGGATGGCGGGGCTGCGCGGTGAGCGGCTCTGGCGCATCCCCCTCTCCGGAGGCACGGACGAGAAGCCCTCGGCGGATCCCCAGGCGTTCCTCGACGGGACGTACGGGCGGCTTCGCACGGTGGTCCCCGCAGGTGGCGACAGGCTGTGGCTGGTCACGAGCAACACGGACGGCCGTGGCTCCCCGAAGGACGGGGACGACAGGATCCTGCTTCTCCAGGTGCGGTAGTCCGGTCAGGGGCGGGAGCGGGACCGACGGGTCACACCCCCGTGTACAGCCGGAGGCGGTGGGCGAGGGCGGCGGCCTCGCCCCTGCTGGACACGCTCAGCTTGGCCAGGATGTTGGAGACGTGCACGCTCGCGGTCTTGGGCGAGATGTACAGCTCCTCCGCGATCCGCCGGTTGGTGTATCCGGCCGCGACCAGCCGGTGCACCTCCTGCTCCCTCACGGTCAGTCCGAGCGACTCGGCCGGTTCGACGGCCGGAGCCGGTTCGGCCGGGCCGGGTCGGGCTTCACCCACCGCGCCGTCCAGCCCGCCGAGCGGGATACGGGCGCGGCCGGCCAGCAGTTCGACGCTCTCCACGAGCGGACGCGCGCCGAGCCCCAGTGCCACGGAGTGCGCCTCACGCAGCAGTCCCGCCGCCTCCGTACGGTCGCCCGCGGTGGAGAGGAGCGTCTCCGCCCAGCGGTGCCTGATACGGGCCAGTTCGTAGGGGCGCTGGAGCGGGGCGAAGGCGTCTGCGGCCCGGCACCAGTGGTCCGGAGTGGCAGCCCCTTCGGCACGGGCGAGTTCGGCCTCGATCAGCAGGCCGTAGGCGACCCAGACCGGGGCCAGCAGGGGCAGCCGCTTGAGATGGTCGCGTATCCGGCGAAGGATCGCCGGGCGCCCCGCCTCCGTGGCGGGCAGCCCGCGGGCGTCGGCCTCCATCGCGGCCACGGCGGAAAGCAGCGGGAGGGAGTAGCGCTGGGTTCCCGGCGGCAGTCCGGCATCGCACTGGGTCTCGAACATCGCCCGGGCCTCCAGGATCTGCCCCTTGTGAGCAGCCAAGGTCACGGCGTGCCGCACCGGACAGATCAGGTGCTGCGGCTGGGGGTCGTGGAGACCCAGATGCCTCCGGTTGAGGGCCAGTTGCTCCTCGGCCTCGGCGAAGTCGCCGCGGACCAAGGCCAGATCACCGCGACGGGTGGCGACGAGTCCGTGGGCCTTGCGGGATCTGGCGAGCGGAGCGGCCGCGTCCGCGGCGGCACCGCTCTCCTCCCAGCGCCCCAGTGAGAAGTACGACTGCGCCTGGTTGGCCCGTACCCATGCCTCGGACTCGGGGAGCCCGTGGCCGTTGCAGATCGCGATGCCGTGGGCGGCGGCGGTCACGGCCTCCTCGGAACGGCCGGCGGATTCGAGGGACGAGGGCAGGTTGATGGCCGCACGGCTCATCACTCCCACCAGGTGGAGTTCCTCTGCCCGGTCCCGGACGGCGTACATCTCCGCGATGCCCTCCTCGACACCCCCGGCGTCGATGGTGAGCCAGCCGCGCGTGAGCCGGGCGTGCAGTTCGATGGACTCCTGCCCGACGAGCCGTGCGTACTCCACCGCCCGGTCGGCCGCGACCAGTGTCTCGGGTCCCGGCCGGTGCAAGGCGCCCCAGCTCGCGACGGTCGCCAGGACGTCGGCGTGGACCGCGGACGGCGCGAGGCCGCGCACCAGTTCCTCGGCGGTGGCCAGCTCCTGTCTGCCGTCACCGCGGGACAGGCTCTGCATCAGCAGCGAGCGCTGCACCCAGAACCAGGCGGCGCGCAGGGGGTCGCCATCTCCGTCCAGGATGCGCAGCGCCTTCTTGGTGAGCTTGAGCGCACGCTCGCGGTCGGTGCCGAAGCGGGCGGCCACGGTCGCCTCGGCCATGAGGTCGAGGTAGCGCAGCGGGTCGGCCTCGGGTTCGCAGCCACAGCCCGGATAGGCCTCGGCGTGGTCGAGGGGTCGCAGGGTGGCGCGCACGGCGTCGGGGACGTCGTCCCAGAGCTCCATGGCTCTTTCCAGCAGGCGGAGTTGCTCGCTGTAGGCATAGCGTCTTCTGGCCTCCACCGCGGCCTGGAGGACAGCGGGCAGCGCCTTCGCCGCGTCGTGCGCGGCGTACCAGTAGCTGGCGAGACGTGCCGCCCGCTCGTCGGTCCGGACGAGCGAGGGGTCGGACTCCAGGGCTTCGGCGTAGCGCCGGTTCAGGCGGGTGCGTTCACCGGGCAGCAGGTCGTCGCTGACGGCCTCACGGACCAGGGAGTGCCTGAAGCGGTAGCCGTCGGTGTCGGGAGACGGCAGGAGGAGGTTGGCGCCGACGGCGGCCCGCAGCGCTTCGTCGAGATCGTCGTCGGAGAGGCCCGAGACGGCGGCCAGGAGGCGGTGTTCAACCGTGGAGCCGCCCTCGGCGATGATCCGGGCGGCGCGCTGCGCGTCCTCGGGCAGCGCTTCGACACGCACGAGGAGGAGGTCGCGGAGCGAGTCGGAAAGCACGGAGCTGTCGCCGCCGCAGCACTCCACGCTGCGGGCGAGTTCCTCGACGAAGAAGGCGTTGCCGTCGGAGCGTTCGAAGATGTCGTCGACAAGCGCGGCATCGGGGACCGCCGCGAGGATCCCGGTGAGCTGCCGGGCGACCTCGGCGTGGCTGAAGCGGTCGAGCTCGATGCGGCGGACGGTGCGGAGCCGGTCCAGCTCGGCGAGGAGCGGCCGCAGCGGGTGCCGGCGGTGGACGTCGTCGGCGCGGTAGGTGGCGATCACGACCAGCCGGCCGCTGTGCAGGGTGCGGAAGAGGTAGGCGAGCAGATGCCGTGTGGAGGCGTCGGCCCAGTGCAGGTCCTCCAGTACGAGGACGACGCTCCGGTCCGCGGATATGCGTTCCAGCAGCCGGGCGGCGAGCTCGAAGAGCCGCGCTGTGCCGTGCTCGTCGTCGGGGGCCGTGTCGGCCTCGCCGAGTTCGGGCAGGAGCCGGGCGAGTTCGCCCTCCTGCCCGGCCAGCGCTTCGCCCAACTCCTCGGGCAGTGACCGGCGCAGGGCGCGCAGCGCGGAGGCGAAGGGTGCGTAGGGCAGGCCCTCGGCCCCGATCTCCACGCACCCTCCGACGGCGACGACGGCGTCACGGAGGGTGGCCGTCGCGGTGAACTCCTCGACCAGCCTGGTCTTGCCGACACCTGCCTCGCCGCCGAGGAGCACGGCTTGCGGCTCCCCGGCGGCGGCCCGTGCGAGGGTGTCGGTGAGTACTGCGAGTTCCCCGGTACGGCCGACGAAGACGGGGCTGACGGTGTTGGTCTCCACGTCGCCGAGCATCGCACAGGCCTGTGACACCGCGTCGACCGTTTTTGGCCGGGTTCGCATCTCACGCGACACGTGCGAACTCACGCGGCCCGTGCGAACCAGCTTCTGTTCCGTCCCACCCGCCCCTCGGTGTCGTCCTGCCCTGACCGGCGGGCTGCGCGGGCGGCGAGCACGGCCCGGCGGACGGCACGCTGTTCGTCCGCCCTGCGGATCAGCTCGGCGACGGCGATCTGGTGGAGTTCGTACTCGTACACGGTGTTCTCCCTGAAACGGATGGTGGGGGCACGGCTTTCTGCCGTGCCCCCACTCTCGTTTCCCAGGGGGTCCCGCCACATCGGGCGAGTGCCGCATCTTGTGCGGGTGGGGGTGCCTTAGACGGCCCGCCGGATGCCTTAGGACATCCGGGTCAGGGCCTCAGCCCCGCCTCAGCCTCCGGCGGCGGAGGGCAGGGCGACGAAGAGGTCCAGGTACATGCCTACGGAGATCAGCAGGCCGAGCACGCCGAGAGCGATGCCCGCCCAGGCGACCGAGCGGATCCAGCCTGCCTGCGGGAGGAGCGAGGGGGTGCCGAACGCGGGCCGGACCAGGACGAAGACTCCTACGAGCAGTGCCAGCAGGGCGAAGAGCCCGTTGACGAAGGCGGTGGTGTGCCAGGCGTCGCCGTAGATCTCGGAGATCTGCTGGGCCGCGCTGCCGCCCTGGGAGGTCTTGATCTGTCCCAGGAGGGTCTCGCGTTCCGCGGCCACGCGGCCGGTCCACGCGCCGGAGAGCGAGACGATGCCGAGTCCGGCGGACACGACGGCGGCGGCTCCCGTTCCGGCTCCGGTCCCCGCGGTGGCGGTCTCCTCGGCCTCGGCGAGGAGGTCGGGCTCCGTACCCGCGTGCACGCCGTCCTCGGCGGCCGCGTCGGTCGCGGCCACGTCCATCTCGGTCACGTCCGTGGCGGTCACTCCCGGAGCGACGCCGTCCGGGATGGCGTCCTCCGCCGCGCCGGCCTTCTTCGTCACGTCCGGTGCGGCGACCGTGGAATCCGTCGCCTTCTTCTCATCGGTGTCGTCGGTGGTCGGGGTGGAGGGGGTGGTGTTCATGCGCCGCACGCTAGGGGGCCCGTATGAGAGCCTCCTTAACACCGGGCTCCTCAGCCCCGCCGGCTGCGCCATTCGGGGGCCAGGACGGCCCAGATCTCCTCGTCGTGGCGTACGCCACGGTACGGATAGGCCTGGCGCAGGACTCCCTCCCTGGTCATTCCCAGGCGCTCAGCCACCGCCACGCTGCGCGTGTTGGCGGAGGACGCCATCCACTCCACCCGGTGCACTCCGCGCACGTCGACGGCCCAGTCGATGAGCTTCGTCGCCGCCCGGGTCACCAGGCCCCGTCCCTCGGCCGCGGCCTCCAGCCAGCAGCCGATCTCGCAGTTGCCCGTCTCCGCGTCGAAGATCCGGAAGAGGACGCCGCCGACCAGCGTGCCGTCCAGCCGGATGCCGTAGATCCGGCCGGTGTCCGCGGCCTGCTTGTCCGCGTAACTCTGGAGCAGCGCGGTCGCCGAGGGGATGTCCGTGGCACGGCCCGCGAACGGGATCCAGGGGTCGACCAGGTCGCGCGCCCGGTCCATGTGGGCCAGGAACTCCTCCGCCTGCCACGGCTCCAGCGGACACAGCTCCGCGCCGTCGTCTCCCAGTGACACCGTGAACACAGCGGTCCTCCCCTGTACAGAACGTCTCAGCGCACGCCCGCGGCCTGCCGGCCCGGTTCGTCCGCGCCCTCGACGGGAATCTTCGCACGCCCCACGGCGGAGTCAGGTGGCTCGATGCTGAGGCGGGGAAGCAGCCGGTCCAGCCGGGCGGGCAGCCACCAGTTCGCTCCTCCGAGCAGGTGCATCAGGGCGGGGACCAGCAGGGTGCGCAGCACGAAGGCGTCGAGTGCGACCGCGGCGGCCAGCCCGATGCCGAACATCGCGATGACGCGGTCGCCGCTCAGGACGAACGCGAGGAAGACGGAGATCATGATCACCGCGGCCGAGTTGATCACCCGTCCGGTCTCGGCCAGACCGACCCGCACCGACCGGCGGTTGTCCCCCGTCCGGAGCCACTCCTCGTACATCCTGCCGACGAGGAAGACCTGGTAGTCCATGGACAGACCGAAGAGCACCGACACCATGATCACCGGCAGGAAGGGCTCGACGGGGCCGGCGCTGCCGAGCCCCAGCGGTTCGCTCCCCCAGCCCCACTGGAAGACCGCGACGACGACGCCGAAGGACGCCGCCACCGCCGCCACGTTCATCACGGCGGCCTTCAGCGGGACGGCGAGCGAGCGGAACGCCAGCAGCAGGAGCAGGCATCCGAGTCCGACGACCACGGCGACGAACAGCGGCAGCTTGCCGACGATGACCTCCGCGAAGTCGTCGTAGCCCGCCGTCACCCCGCCCACGTGGAGCCGGAGCGAGGTGGTGTCCCCCACCTGCGGCAGCACGTCCTCGCGCAGCCGGTCGACGAGTTCGCTGGTTTCGCGGGACTGTGGGGAGGACGTGGGGACGACGGTCACGAACGCCGTGTCACCGCTGCCGTTGTACGTCACCGGGCTGACCGAGGCGACGCCCTCGGTGTTCCGCAGCACCGCCGGGAGCCCTCCCATGGCGAGCTGGTCGTCGGCCCCGTCCAGGTGCGCCGCGACGGTCAGCGGGCCGTTCACGCCGGGGCCGAACCCGTCGGCCAGCAGGTCGTAGGCCTGCCGGGTGGTCGCGGAGGCGGGATCGTTGCCCTGGTCGGAGGTGCCCAGGTGCAGCGAGAGGGTGGGGACCGCCAGCACCGCCATAAGGGCGGCGGCAGCGAGACCCAGCAGTCGGGGGCGGCGCTCGACGAAGGCGGACCAGCGGGCGGCGAGACCAGGGGTGTGCTCCCCGCGCGGGCCGTGCACGGCCGGCCGGACGCGTTCGCGCCGGCCGAGGGCGCGCATGCCGATGAAGGAGAGCAGGGCGGGCAGCAGGGTCACGGAGGCGGCGACGGTCAGCACGACCGTGAGGGAGGCGGCGACGGCGACACCGTCGAGGAAGCCGAGACGGAGGACGAGCATGCCGAGCAGGGCGACGCAGACGGTGGCTCCGGCGAAGACCACGGCGCGCCCGGTCGTCGCGACGGCCTCGCGCGCCGCCTCGTCCACGGACAGCCCTCGCCGCAGCCCGCCGCGGTGCCGGGTGACGATGAAGAGGGCGTAGTCGATGCCGACCCCCAGCCCGACGAGCGTGCCCAGCATCGGCGCGAAGTCGGCGACGTTCATGACGTGCCCGAGCAGCACGATCGCCGCGTAGGCGGTACCGACGGAGACGAGCGCGGTGGCGACGGGCAGCAGGGAGGCGGCGAGCGAGCCGAAGGCCAGGAAGAGGACGACCGCTGCGACGGCCACACCGGCCACCTCGCTCAGATGACCCGAGGGCGCTTCGGCCGGCGCGACCGCGGTGCCGCCGAGCTCGACCCGCAGCCCGTCGCCCGCGGCGTCCCGCGCGGTGTCGGCCAGGGCCCGCACCTGCCCGGGCGGGATGTCCGCCGCACGATCGTGAAAGGTGACCGTGGCGTAGGCGGTACGCCCGTCCGCGCTGATCCGCTCCTGGGCCCGGGCCCCTTCCCCGTACGGGCCGGAGACGTCACCGACTCCGGGCAGTGCGGCGATCTCGTGGAGCGTCCGGGTCATCGTCCGCTCGACACCGGGGTCCCGGACCGTGGAGCCCGGTGTGTGCCAGACGACCGTGGCCGCGTCGCCGCCGAGGTCCTCGAACCCGGCTTCGAGCAGTTCGCCCGCGCGTCCTGACTCGGTGCCGGGCACCTCGTAGTCGTCGGAGTACGCGGAACCCGTGACCCCCGCGGCGGCGGCCACGCCCCCGAGGGCGCAGAGCCAGATGAGCAGGGTGGCGAGGCGGTGCCGGAGACACCAGCGTGCGAGGGCGGCCAACGGACGTGCTCCTGATGGTTCGTGGAGACTTGTCCTGAGTTGACATGACAACTCGGGTAAAAGCTCACATGAACGGGGAACAGCCACTCTGACAGCCGTGGGCTCTCCTGGGTCCGATTCGTGTGCAGGGTCACACACGTGAGAGGGCGGCGCACCCGGCAACGGGTACGCCGCCCCTGGGGCGAGAGGGCTCAGCCCTCGACGCCGAGCTTCTCCAGGATCAGCTCGCGCACGCGCGCGGCGTCCGCCTGGCCGCGGGTGGCCTTCATGACCGCCCCGACCAGCGCACCGGCCGCGGCGACCTTGCCGCCACGGATCTTGTCGGCGATCGCCGCGTTGGCCGCGATGGCCTCGTCGACGGCCGTGGACAGCGCGCCCTCGTCCGAGACGACCTTCAGCCCACGCTTCTCGACGACGGTGTCCGGGTCGCCCTCGCCCGCGAGGACACCCTCGAGGACCTGGCGGGCCAGCTTGTCGTTGAGGTCGCCCGAGGCGACGAGCTCGGCCACCCGGGCGACCTGCGCCGGGGTGACGGGGAGCTCGTCCAGGCTGCGGCCGGTCTCGTTGGCGTTCCGGGCGAGCTCGCCCATCCACCACTTACGGGCCTGGTCGGAGGGGGCACCGGCGTCCGTCGTGGCGACGATCAGGTCGACCGCGCCCGCGTTGAGGATGGACTGCATGTCGTGCTCACCGACGCCCCACTCCTCCTTCAGCCTCTGCCGGCGCAGCCGGGGCATCTCGGGAAGCCCCTTGCGGAGCTCCTCGACCCAGTCGCGGGAAGGGGCGACCGGCACCAGGTCCGGCTCGGGGAAGTAGCGGTAGTCCTCGGCGTTGTCCTTGATGCGGCCGGCCGTGGTGGAGCCGTCCTCCTCGTGGAAGTGCCGGGTCTCCTGCACGATCGTCCCGCCGGAGTTCAGCACCGCGGCGTGGCGCTGGATCTCGAAGCGGGCCGCGCGCTCGACGGAACGCAGCGAGTTGACGTTCTTCGTCTCCGAGCGCGTACCGAAGGTCTCGGTGCCGTTGGGGCGCAGCGACAGGTTGACGTCGCAGCGCATCTGGCCCATCTCCATCCGGGCCTCCGAGACACCGAGCGCCTTGATGAGCTCGCGGAGCTCGGCGACGTACGCCTTGGCGACCTCGGGGGCCCGTGCTCCGGCACCCTCGATCGGCTTGGTGACGATCTCGATGAGCGGGATGCCCGCGCGGTTGTAGTCGAGCAGCGAGTGGGAGGCGCCGTGGATACGGCCGGTGGCCCCGCCGACGTGCGTCGACTTGCCGGTGTCCTCCTCCATGTGCGCGCGCTCGATCTGCACGCGGAAGACCTCGCCGTCCTCCAGCTGGACGTCCAGATAGCCGTTGTAGGCGATCGGCTCGTCGTACTGCGAGGTCTGGAAGTTCTTCGGCATGTCCGGATAGAAGTAGTTCTTCCGGGCGAAGCGGCACCACTCGGCGATCTCGCAGTTCAGCGCGAGCCCGATCTTGATGGCGGACTCGACACCGATCTCGTTGACGACCGGAAGCGCGCCCGGCAGCCCGAGGCAGACCGGGCAGGTCTGCGAGTTCGCGTCCTGCTTGAGCTCGGTCGAGCAGCCGCAGAACATCTTGGTCTTGGTGCCGAGCTCCACATGGACCTCGAGGCCCATGACGGGGTCGTACGTCGCGAGGGCGTCCTCGTACGACTCCAGGTCGATGACAGTCACTGAAACTTTCCCTCTCAGCCCAGCAGGACGTCGTCGTCGCCGAGACGCTTGAGCTCGCGGTAGAGGATCGCGAGTCCGGTCACGATCGCGGCGGCGGATACGGCGGCGTCGATCAGCCGCAGTGTGTCGTTGTCCGAGCGGGCCATCTTCACCTGCTTGTAGACGCTGAGCGCACCGAAGGCGGTGGTACCCATCGACACGTACGCGCCGGTCTTGGACTTCTTGAAGTTCTTGGCCTTCTTAGCCATTGCACTCATAGCGACGGAGCCTCCTCAAGCAGCGAATGCCCCCACTTTTCCACGAAGGCGGCCTCGACGGCGGCTCCGACCTTGTACAGCCGGTCGTCCTTCATCGCGGGGGCGATGATCTGCAGCCCGACCGGCAGGCCGTCCTCGGGCGCCAGACCGCACGGCAGCGACATGGCGGAGTTTCCGGCCAGGTTGGTCGGAATGGTGCACAGGTCCGCGAGGTACATCGCCATCGGGTCGTCGGCGCGCTCGCCGATCGGGAAGGCGGTGGTGGGTGTCGTCGGCGAGACGATGACGTCCACCTGCTCGAACGCCTTCTCGAAGTCCTGGGTGATCAGCGTACGGACCTTCTGGGCCGAGCCGTAGTACGCGTCGTAGTAGCCGGAGCTGAGCGCGTACGTACCGAGGATGATGCGGCGCTTGACCTCGTCGCCGAAGCCGGCCTCGCGGGTGAGGGCGGTGACGTCCTCGGCGGAGCGCGTGCCGTCGTCCCCGACCCGCAGGCCGTAGCGCATGGCGTCGAAGCGCGCGAGGTTCGAGGAGCACTCGGACGGCGCGATCAGGTAGTAGGCCGAAAGAGCGAGGTCGAAGGACGGGCAGTCCAGCTCGACGACCGTGGCGCCGAGGGACTTCAGCAGCTCGACCGACTCGTTGAAGCGCTGGACGACACCCGCCTGGTAGCCCTCGCCCGCGAACTGCTTGACGACACCGACGCGCATGCCCTGCACGGAGCCGTTGCGCGCCGCCTCGACGACCGGCGGGACCGGCGCGTCGATCGAGGTCGAGTCCATCGGGTCGTGCCCGCCGATCGCCTCGTGGAGCAGCGCCGCGTCCAGGACCGTACGGGCACAGGGGCCGCCCTGGTCGAGGGAGGACGAGAACGCGACCATGCCGAAGCGGGAGACACCGCCGTAGGTCGGCTTGACGCCGACGGTGCCGGTGACGGCGGCCGGCTGCCGGATGGATCCGCCGGTGTCCGTGCCGATGGCGAGCGGGGCCTCGAAGGACGCCAGCGCGGCCGCGGAGCCCCCGCCGGAGCCGCCCGGGATACGGGTGAGGTCCCAGGGGTTGCCGGTCGGGCCGTACGCGCTGTTCTCGGTGGAGGACCCCATGGCGAACTCGTCCATGTTGGTCTTCCCGAGGATGACCACGTCGGCCGCCCGCAGCTTCTTCGTGAGGGTCGCGTCGTACGGCGGGACCCAGCCCTCGAGGATCTTCGAGCCGACGGTGGTCGGCATGTCCTGCGTGGTGAAGATGTCCTTGAGCGCGAGCGGGACGCCGGCCAGCGGGCCCAGCTTCTCGCCCGCCGCGCGCTTGGCGTCGACGGCGCGGGCCTGCGCCAGCGCGCCCTCGCGGTCGACGTGCAGGAAGGCGTGGACCTTCTCGTCGACGGCCTCGATCCGGGCCAGGTGGGCCTCGGTGACCTCGACGGCCGTCAGCTCGCCGGAGGCGATCTTCGCGGCGATCTCGGCCGCGGTGAGCTTGATGATGGTGCTGATGTCCGTCATGGCTGTTAGTCCTCCCCCAGGATCTGCGGCACCTTGAAACGCTGCTGCTCCTGGGCCGGGGCGCCGGAGAGCGCCTGCTCGGGGGTGAGCGACGGACGGACCTCGTCCGCGCGCATGACGTTGGTCAGCGGCAGCGGGTGGGAGGTCGGCGGTACGTCTTGGTCGGCGACCTCGGAGACGCGGGCGACCGCGCCGATGATGTCGTCGAGCTGACCGGCGAAGTGCTCGAGCTCTTCGCCCTTCAGCTCCAGACGCGCCAGCCGGGCGAGGTGGGCGACCTCCTCGCGCGTGATGCCAGGCATGCAGCGATCCTCAGGGGTTGGTGTGTGGTTTTGGCTGGGGCCGGTGGAAACGGGCCGCCAGCCCCCAATCCTATGGGGTCTGCGGGCACGCCCGCGGCGCGCGGACCGAGCCCGGCCCGCGATTGAGCACAAAACGGGCCGGGGCGGGCCGTTGCGGAGCCGTCGCAGGCCCCGCCGAGCCCTCAGGCCGTGGCCGGTCCGGGGTTCAGGGCGCCGGCGGACCTCGGCGCCGGCTCGGCCGCCGCCTGCGGACCGGCGGCGGGCTCCCGGTCCGCGGGCCGCCGCCAGCCGTGCTCGTCCCGGGCCCGCAGCCAGGCGGTCGTCTCCTGGGGCGGCATCGCCGCGGCGACGAGCCACCCCTGCACGGCGTCGCAGCGCAGGTCCCGCAGCCGCTCCCAGGTCTCGTCGTCCTCGACCCCCTCGGCGACGACGACGAGTCCGAGCGAGTGGGCCAGGTCGATGGTGCAGCGGACGATCTCCGCGTCCTCGTTGTCCACGGCCAGCCGCGCGACGAACGACCGGTCGATCTTGAGCTCGCTGACCGGGAGCTTCCGCAGATGGACGAGGGAGGAGTAGCCGGTACCGAAGTCGTCGAGGGACATCTTCACCCCGTGTCCCGTCAGTCCGGCCAGGGTGTCGGCCGCGCGCTGCGGATCCTCCAGCAGGACGTGCTCGGTTATCTCCAGCTGCAGCGCCCCGGCGGGGACACCGTGCCGGGCCAGCCGGGCGGCGACGCTTCCGGCGAACCCCGGAGTGTGGACGTCGCGCGGCGAGACGTTGACCGCCACCGGGACGAACAGCCCCTGTGCCCGCCACCGGGCGACCTGCGCCAGAGCCGTCTCCAGGACGTACTCGGTGAGATGGGGCATCAGACCGGAGGACTCGGCGATGGCGATGAACTCGTCCGGGGGGACCCGGCCGCGCTCCGGGTGGACCCAGCGTACGAGCGCCTCGAGTCCTGCGACCTGTCCGTCGAAGCGGACCTTGGGCTGGTAGTGGAGTTCGACCTCCTGGGCGTCCAGGGCGCGGCGCAGATCGCCGAGCAGACCGAGCCGGTCGGGGGTGTTGCTGTCCCGCTTCGACTCGTACACCTCCACACCCGTGCGGTCCCGCTTGGCCTGGTACATCGCCACGTCGGCCCGTCTGAGCAGTCCTTCGGCGTCCTGGGCGTGGTCGGGGTGGACGGCGACGCCCGCGCTCGCCTCCAGCACGAGCGTGAGTCCGTCGAGATCGAGGGGTGAGGAGAGCGCGGCGACCAGGTGGCGGGCGATGCGCTGGACACTGGTGATGGAGTCGGCGGCCGGCAGCAGTACGGCGAACTCGTCGCCGCCGAGCCGCGCGGCCTCCGCCCCGCGCGGCAACGCCAGCCGCAGCCGCTCCGCGATCTGGAGCAGGAGGCGGTCACCGGCGAGGTGTCCGAGGGTGTCGTTGACGGCGCGGAAGCGGTCGAGGTCGATGAGGACGAGCCCGGTCCGCGCGCCGGTGGCGTCGGCCTCCTCGAGCTCCGTCCAGGTCCGCTCCAGGAGCCACTGACGGTTGGGCAGGCCGGTCAGCGGATCGCGCAGTTGTTCCTCGGCTCGCGCGCGGGCGATCCAGAGTGCGGAGTCCAGCGCGATCAGCGGGATGGCGAAGAGCGGCAGGAGCACGGGCATCGCGGACGCCACGACGCAGATCAGCGGCGCGATGCCGAGCAGCGCGACGGCGACGAGGCCTTGGCGGAGCAGCGCGGTGCGCTCCATCGTGGGGAGCGAGCCGCCGGTCTGGGAGACCTTGGTGGACCAGAGCAGGAATCGGGTGACCAGGAGGTAGGCGCCTGCGGCGAGCAGCACCTCGGGTACGGCGTCGACCTCCCACCCCAGGGGCCGCCAGGGTGTCTCGACGGTCGGTACGTCACCGAAGGCCGCCAGGACGAGGGCGGCGGCCCCGATACCGAGTATGTCCACCGCGCCGTGCAGGAGCCCTTGCCACCACCGGTGGCGCCGGGCGGTGCCCACGAGGACCACGACGACGAGGCTGACCAGTCCGGCGGGCACCCAGCCGTAGAGCAGCAGGACGGCGAGGGTGAGTGCGGCGCCGGATCCGGTGCCGCCCCACCAGCGGTCACGGCCGAGGGCCACCAGGTGGCCCACGATGACTCCGGTGAGCAGGGCGAGCGACCAGCCGGCCGTGCCGGCGGGGAAGAGCGCGTGTCCGCCCGCGACCGTCCGCTGGAATCCGGTCGCGAGCACGACGACGGCGACCGCCACGACGACGGCGCCCAGTGACGACGTGTGGCCCGCGAAACCTTGCAGCCGCGACACCGGTGCGGCTCTCTCGGTCGGTTCCATTCCGTCCCTCTCACAGCCGGCGGTGCCGATGGTCCACTGTGGCCCCCGCTCCCATGCCACCACGGCCCGAATCCCACGACGCGGCCGGGCACGGCAGGTGCTCGTTCAACAGTAGGCCGCCGAGGGCCGTCGCGGGCGGCGCTCCGCAGGTCTTGCCCGATTGCGGACCCGACGCCCCTCCCGGCCTGATATGAGCCGAACGGGTGATGGCTGCCGCTCCGGAGCGGACGCTCCCGTCCGCTTGTCTCCCCGCCCACGCGCGGTCCCACGCTCCGTCAGGTGTCTCGATCGCGCCTCGATCAGGCTTCGGCGGGAACAGCGGCCTCCCTGGCCGCTTCCGGCCCCTGCGCCAGGAGCACCGCGAAGCCGTCCTCGTCCAGGACCGGCACCTTCAGCTGCATGGCCTTGTCGTACTTGGAGCCCGGGTTGTCGCCCACCACCACGAAGGAGGTCTTCTTCGAGACGGATCCCGTCACCTTGGCGCCGCGGCTCTGGAGTGCCTCCTTGGCACCGTCCCTGGTGTGCGTGGCCAGGGTGCCGGTCACCACCACGGTGAGCCCCTCCAGCGGCCGCGGGCCCTCCTCCTCACCCGCGCCCTCGTCCTCCATCCGGACCCCGGCCTCACGCCACTTGCGCAGGATCTCGCGGTGCCAGTCCTCGGCGAACCACTGCTTGACCGAGGCGGCGATGATGGGGCCGACCCCGTCGGCCGCCGCCAGCTCCTCCTCCGTCGCCTCGTCGATCCGGTCGATCGACCTGAACTGGCGGGCGAGCTCCACGGCGGCCACCGGCCCCACGTGACGGATCGACAGCCCGGCGAGGATCCGGGCCAGCGGGGCCTGCCGGGCGGCGGCGATGCCCTCCAGCATGGCGACGGCGTTCTTCCTGGGTTCGCCCTGCTGGTTCGCGAAGACGGTCGCGATCTTCTCCTCGCCGGTCTTCGGGTCGCGCTTGGGCAGCCCGCTGTCCGTGTCCAGGACATAGGCCCGGATGGGCAGGAGCTGCTCCACCGTCAGCCCGAAGAGATCCCCCTCGTCCACCAGCGGCGGCTCGGCGGGCTCCAGCGGCTTGGTCAGGGCGGCGGCCGCCACGTATCCGAAGTGGTCGATGTCCAGGCACTTGCGGCCGGCGAGGTACGCCAGCCGCTCCCGCAACTGTGCGGGACAGGAGCGGGCGTTGGGGCAGCGGAGGTCGATGTCGCCCTCCTTCATGGGGCGCAGAGCGGTCCCGCACTCGGGGCACTCGGACGGCATGACGAACTCCCGCTCGCCGCCGTCGCGCAGGTCCACGACCGGGCCGAGGATCTCCGGGATGACGTCTCCCGCCTTGCGCAGCACCACGGTGTCGCCGATGAGGACCCCCTTGGCCTTCACGACGTTCTGGTTGTGCAGGGTGGCGAACTCGACCTCGGATCCCGCCACTTCGACGGGCTCGACCTGGGCGTAGGGGGTGACCCTGCCGGTGCGCCCGACGCCTACCCGGATGTTGACCAGCTTGGTGTTGACCTCCTGGGGGGCGTACTTCCAGGCGATCGCCCAGCGGGGCGCCCGGGAGGTGGAGCCGAGTCTGCCCTGGAGGGGGATCTCGTCGAGCTTGACGACCACGCCGTCGATCTCGTGCTCGACGGACTGACGGTTCTCCCCGAAGTGGGCGATGAACTCCCGCACTTCCTCAAGGGTCCGGACCACCCTGTTGTGCCGGGCGGTCGGCAGGCCCCACTCCCTGAGCAGGTCGTATGCCTGGGAGAGGCGGTCGATGTCGAAGCCCTCACGGGCTCCGATGCCGTGCACCACCATGTGGAGGGGCCGGGTGGCCGTCACCTTCGGGTCCTTCTGGCGCAGCGATCCGGCCGCCGCGTTGCGCGGGTTGGCGAACGGCTTGTCGCCGGCCTCCACCAGGCGGGCGTTGAGCCCTTCGAAGGCCTCCATCGGGAAGAAGACCTCGCCGCGGATCTCGACCAGCGCGGGCACCCGGTCACCCTTGAGCCGGTGCGGGATCTCGGCGATCGTGCGGACGTTGGGGGTGATGTCCTCGCCGACCCGGCCGTCGCCCCGGGTCGCCGCGCGGGTGAGCCTGCCGTTCTCGTACGTGAGGTTGACGGCGAGGCCGTCCACCTTGAGCTCGCACAGGAAGTGGTATCCGCCTCCGCCCACCTCCCTGGCCACCCGCTCGGCCCAGGCGGCGAGCTCCAGGTCGTCGAAGGCGTTGTCCAGGGAGAGCAGGCGCTCGCGGTGCTCCACGGAGGTGAATTCCGTGGTGTAGGGGCCCGCGACCTTCTGCGTCGGCGAATCCGGCGTACGCAGCTCCGGGTGCTCGGCCTCGATGGACTCCAGCGCGCGCATCTGCCGGTCGAACTCGGCGTCGTCGATGACCGGCTGGTCCTTCACGTAGTACCGGAAGCGGTGCTCCTCGATCTGCTCGGCGAGGAGCGCGTGCCGTTCACGCACCTCCGCCGGTACTCCGGTGAGCTGCTGCGCCTGCTGTTCGCCGGCCATCGTCCGTTCCTCCCGTTGACCCACTGCCCGTTACTCAGGGTTGTCTGCGAGCGACTTCGCCGCCCTGGCGCAGTGGGCGAGCGCGGCGCGCGCGTACGCGGGTGACGCTCCCGCCAGCCCGCAGGAAGGAGTGATCACGACGGACTCGCTGAGAGTCCCCGGATTCAGCCCCAGCCTGCTCCACAACGTCCTGACCCCCTTGACGCTACCGCCCGGGTCCGACAATGCGGTCGAGGCGGCGTCGAGGCCGGGGACCACGCCGAGGAAAAGCCGGGTGCCGGCTTCGACGGCTTCCCCGATCGCCTCCTCCTCACGCTCGGTGAGCAGGGAGAAGTCGAAGGAGACCGCACCGGCACCGGCGCGTCGCAGCAGCGCGAACGGCACCTCGGGGGCGCACGAGTGGACGGCCGTCGGTGCCGTGCCGTGCACCGCGAGGACGTCGCGCAGCGTTGCTTCGACGATCTGGCGGTCCACCGCGCGGTAGGTGCGGTAGCCGCTGGCCGACCTGACCCGCCCTCGCAGGACGGCGGTCAGTGAGGGCTCGTCGAGCTGGAGGACGATCTCGGCGCCGGGGACCCTGCGGCGCACCTCGGCGAGGTGCGTCCGCAGCCCGTCGGCCAGCGAGCCCGCCAGGTCACGGCAGGCTCCGGGGTCGCTGAGCATGGCCTCGCCACCGCGCAGCTCCAGGGCGGTCGCCAGCGTCCAGGGGCCGACGGCCTGCACCTTGAGCAGTCCTTCGTACCCCTGGGTGAACTCCTCCAGCGCGTCGAGGTCCTCACCGAGCCAGGAGCGGGCCCGGCGGGTGTCACGTCCGGGCCGGTCGCTGATCCGCCAGCCGCTGGGCTCGACATGGCCGTACATCTCGACCAGCAGGCCGACGGTGCGCCCGATCATGTCCGCGCCGGGACCGCGCGCGGGCAGCTCCGCCAGGTAGGGCATGCCCTGGCCGTCGGCGAAGGACCCGGTGACGGTTTTCGCCGCTTCCCTGGCGTCACCCCCGGGCATGGATCCGATCCCGGTCGCACTCGCGCTGAACCCGCTCTTCTCGCTCACGCGGAAAGCCTACGGGCACCCCGCCGCACGGGAGATCAGCGGCCGGGGCGGACCGTCAGGTCGTTGATCTCGGCGTCCCTGGGCAGGTCGAGGGCGAGCAGGATGGTGGTGGCCACCGATTCCGGGTCGATCCAGCGCGAGGCGTCGTACTCCTTGCCCTCCTGCTGGTGGACCTTGGCCTGCATCGGGCTGGCGGTGCGGCCCGGGTAGACGGAGGTGACCCTGACGCCGTTTCCGTGCTCCTCGTGGCGCAGCGAGTCGGCGAGCGCCTTCAGCCCGTGCTTGCTCGCGGCGTACGCGCCCCATTCGGCGTGGGCGGCGAGCCCTGCGCCGGAGTTGACGAAGACGACGTGGCCGTGGGTGACGCGGAGCTGCGGCAGGAGCAGGCGGGTCAGCTCTGCCGGGGAGACCAGGTTGGCGTTGAGCTGGTAGTGCCAGGCCTTGGGGGTGAGGTCGCCGACGGCGCCGAGTTCGACGACGCCGGCGATGTGCAGCAGCGAGTCGAGACGGTCCGGCATGGTCTGCTGGCCGAACGCCCAGGAGAGCCGGTCGGGGTTGCCGAGGTCGCCGACGAGGGTGCGGGCGCCGGGGTGGAGCGCGGCCAGTTCCTTGGCGCGTCCGGCGTCCCTGGCGAGCAGGACGAGATCGTCGCCGCGCTCGTGGAGGCGGCGGGCGACGGCTGCGCCGATCCCGGATCCGGCACCGGTGATGAGATGAGTAGGCATGCCCTCATGCTCGCATCACCGGGAGCGCCGTGATCACCGCAGGTCCGCGCCGTCGCCCCGCGTCGCCGCCGTCACCGCAGGCCGGCCGACTCCTCCAGGTAGGCGAGCGCGCCGACGCCGTCCTTGGCGAAGAAGACCAGTTCCGTGAGCGGGACGGGCAGGAAGCCCTCGTCCTCCATGCGCTGGAACTGCTGGCGCAGTCCGTCGTAGAAGCCGGCGGTGTTGAGCAGGACGACGGGCTTGGTGTGCTTGCCGTGCTTCTTGAGCTCCAGGATCTCCGTGGCCTCGTCGAGCGTGCCGGTGCCACCCACCATGATCACGATCGCGTCGGACTTCTCCAGGAGCAGGGCCTTCCGCTCGGCCAGGTCCTTGGCGATCACCATCTCGTCCGCGTTCGTCCTCGCCTTTGCTGCCAGGAAGTCCACCGAGACCCCGACGAGCCGGCCGCCGGACTCCTGCACCCCGTCGGCGACGACCTTCATCAGGCCGCTTTCCGACCCTCCCCAGACCAGGGTGTGTCCGCCCCTGCCCAGCAGTTCGGCGAATTCGCGGGCGGGTCCGGTGTAGCGGTCGTCGAGGTCGGCGGCGGAGAGGAAGACGCAGATGTTCATGCCGTCCACCGTACGGGCCGCGCGAGGCCCTTCCGGCTCCCGGGGAAGAAACCGGGCTCCGGGGCCGCTGAACCCCGTATGACCTCGACCACAGGACACACCATCACCGTCGGACCTGAGGAAGTGCATGTACGTGCCGCGTACGAGGGGCAGGTGCTCGCCGAGAGCCGGCGCCCGCTGGTGCTGCGCGAGACGGGCTGCCCCGATCGCTACTACCTGCCGCCCGAGGACGTGAGGACCGATCTGCTGACCACCTCGGACACGAGCACGCACTGCCCGTTCAAGGGGGACGCCTCGTACTGGTCGGTGCCCGGAGCCGAGGACCTCGTATGGGCTTATCAGGAGCCCAAGGAGCAAGTCGCCGCGATCAAGGACCACTTCTGTTTCTATGCCACGGAGGTGGTCCCGGACTGAGCGTCAGAAATATTCTCCGGGACGGGCGATGAGTTTTCGCGGACGCGCCGGTCCACCCTCACATGGACAAGACTCTCTCCCGCGACGGCACGTCGATCGCGTACCGCCGCCGCGGTGACGGGCCGCCGGTCGTGCTGGTCGGCGGGGCTCTGAGCACCGCGGCGGACGAGGCCCCGCTGGCCGCCCTGCTCGCCCCGCGCTTCACGGTCGTCACCTACGACCGCCGGGGCCGAGGTGCCAGCGGGGACAGCGGGCCGTACACGCCCCGCCGGGAGATCGAGGACCTGGCGGCGGTCGTGGCGGCGGCGGGGGAACACGTCTCGGTGTTCGGCATGCGCTCGGGCGGCGCCCTGGCGCTGGAGGCCTGCGCCGCGGGTCTGCCCGCCGACCTTCTCGCGGTCTACGAACCGCCGTACACCCCGGGCCCCACCGGGCTCCTGCACAAGGCGCGCGGCACGGCGCTGCTGCACCGGCTGCTGGCGGACGGCGACCGGGGCGGAGCGGTCGGACTGCATCTGTCGCGGTCCGGGGTCCCGGAGGCGACAATCGCCCGGATGCGGCGGGCGCCGCTCTGGGACGGTCTGGAGGCACTCGCGCACACCCTGGCGTACGACGACGCGCTGCTGGGCGACGGTTCGGTCCCGGCCGGCAGGCTCTCGGCGGTGCGGTCCCGCACGCTGGTGGTCACCGGCGGCTTCAGCGCCCCCGAGGTCCAGGAAGCCACCCTCGATGTCGCGGCGGGTGTCCCCCGGGCCCGGCACCGCACCCTGACCGGTCAGACGAGCGAGCTCGCCCCGCACGCGATGGCGCCGGTACTGGCGGACTTCTTCTCCCGGGACCGGATCCTGCGCAACGCGTCCTGACCGGCCCCGTGAAGGGCCCGGCGGCCCCACGGGGCACGAGACCGGGCCGGGCCGCCGCAGGGGGGCGGCCCGGCCCGACGGGCTCCCGTCAGCTTGCGGTGGCCTTCTCCCGGCGCACCGTCGCCGCGATCGTGGCCGAGCCGACCACCCGGCTGCCGTCGTACAGCACTACGGCCTGGCCCGGGGCGACGCCCCGTACCGGCTCGGTGAAGGTGACCGTCAGAGTTCCGTCCGCGAGCTCCGCCGTCACCTCGGTCTCTCCGCCGTGGGCGCGCAGCTGCGCGGTGTAGGTGCCCGGACCGGACGGGGCGGTTCCGCACCAGCGGGGCTTGATCGCGGTGAGCGCGGTGACGTCGAGGGCCTCGGCCGGACCGACCGTGACCGTGTTGTTCACCGGCGAGATGTCCAGGACGTAGCGCGGCTTGCCGTCGGGGGCGGGGTGGCCGATGCGCAGGCCCTTGCGCTGGCCGATGGTGAAGCCGAAGGCGCCCTCGTGGGTACCGACCTTGGTCCCGGCCTCGTCGAGGATGTCACCCTCCGCGGGGCCGCCGAGCCGGGAGGCCAGGAAGCCCTGGGTGTCGCCGTCCGCGATGAAGCAGATGTCGTGGCTGTCGGGCTTCTTGGCGACCGCCAGGCCCCGGCGCTCGGCCTCGGCGCGGATCTCGTCCTTGGTGGTGAGGGTGTCACCGAGCGGGAACATCGCGTGGGCGAGCTGCTTCTCGTCCAGGACGCCCAGGACATAGCTCTGGTCCTTGGCCATGTCGGAGGCCCGGTGCAGCTCCCGGGTGCCGTCCTCGTTCAGCACGACGGTGGCGTAGTGACCGGTGCAGACGGCGTCGAAGCCGAGGGCCAGCGCCTTGTCGAGCAGCGCGGCGAACTTGATCTTCTCGTTGCACCGCAGACAGGGGTTGGGCGTGCGCCCGGCCTCGTACTCCGCGACGAAGTCGTCCACGACGTCCTCACGGAAGCGTTCCGCGAGGTCCCAGACGTAGAAGGGGATGCCGATGACGTCCGCCGCGCGGCGGGCGTCCCGGGAGTCCTCGATCGTGCAACAGCCACGCGCGCCCGTGCGGAAGGACTGCGGGTTCGCGGAGAGGGCGAGGTGCACACCGGTCACGTCGTGCCCCGCCTCGGCGGCTCGGGCGGCCGCGACGGCGGAGTCGACTCCGCCGGACATGGCGGCGAGCACGCGGAGGGGGCGCTGGGAGGTCTCAGTCATAGCTTCTCCAGAGTACGGGGCGCCGGGAACGGAATGCTCGCCGATAAGCGTTGAGGAGCACATGGGAAACAACGGGAGTGCCGGCGGGCCGGGCAAAAGCCCCGGTCATGGCATCAGCCGGCGCTCGCTCCTCATCGGTGGCGGAGTGGCGGCGGCGGGCACCGCGGTCTTCGCCGCGGACGAGATACGGCGTGCCTGGTGGCGGGTGCCCGGTGTGGAGAAGCCGAGGAAGACCGGCGAGCTCGACTACACCCCCGCGCGCTGGATCGCGGCCTCCGAGGGGAACTGGCGCCGTGCCGACCGCCCCGACGACTACGGCGTGGACCGGGTGATCGTCCACGTCACCCAGGGCAGCTACGCCAGCGCGGTCAAGGTCTTCCAGGACCCGGCGCACCGCGCCGCGACGCACTACATCGTGCGGCAGGACGGCCGGGTCACCCAGATGATCCGCGAGCTCGACGTCGCGTACCACGCGGGAAACCGCGCCTTCAACGAGCGCAGCGTCGGTATCGAGCACGAGGGCTTCGTCGACCGGCCGCAGGACCTCACGACCGAGATGTACGAGTCGTCCGCGAGGCTGACGGCCTCGATATGCAGGCGGTACGGCATCCCCGTGGACCGCGAGCACATCATCGGGCACGTCGAGGTGCCCGGCACCGACCACACCGATCCGGGCCCGCACTGGGACTGGCCCCGCTACATGAAGCTGGTCCGCGCGGCGTCCACGGGAGGGGCGCGGGCTAGCTGAGCCCCGCGGTCCTGGCCCGCTCGACGGCGGGGCCGATCGCGCGGGCGAGTTCCTCGACGTCGCGCGCGGTCGAGGTGTGGCCGAGGGAGAAGCGCAGCGTGCCACGGGCCAGGGCGGGATCGGTTCCGGTCGCCAGCAGGACATGGCTGGGCTGCGCGATGCCCGCGGTGCACGCGGACCCGGTGGAGCACTCGATGCCCTGGGCGTCGAGGAGCAGGAGGAGGGAGTCGCCCTCGCAGCCGGGGAAGGTGAAGTGGGCGTTGGCCGGCAGCCGCCCGCCGGGCGCCGGGTCGCCGCCGAGGATGGCGTCCGGGACGGCCTTCAGCACGGCGGCCACCAGGTCGTCCCGGAGGGCGCCGACGCGGTCGGCGAACTCCTCACGGGTGTCGACGGCGTGCCGCGCGGCCACGGCGAACGCGGCCACCGCCGGCACGTCGAGGGTGCCGGACCGCACGTGCCGTTCCTGACCGCCGCCGTGGAGGACGGGTACGGGGGTCTGGTCGCGTCCGAGGAGCAGGGCGCCGATGCCGACCGGTCCGCCGATCTTGTGCGCGCTGACGGTCATCGCCGCCAGTCCGGAGCGGGCGAAGTCGACCTCGATCTGCCCGAACGCCTGCACGGCGTCGGAGTGCGTGGGGATGCCGAACTCGCTTGCCACTTCGACGAGTTCGCATATCGGCATGATGGTGCCGATCTCGTTGTTGGCCCACATGACGGTGACCAGGGCCACGTCGTCCGGGTCGCGGGCGATCGCCTCGCGCAGTGTCCCGGGATGCACCCGCCCGTAGGAGTCGACGGGGAGGTACTCGACGGTGGCGCCCTCGTGTTCGGCGAGCCAGTCGACGGCGTCGAGCACGGCGTGGTGCTCTACGGGGCCGGCGAGGACCCGGGTGCGCCGGGGGTCGGCGTCGCGGCGGGCCCAGTAGAGCCCCTTCACCGCGAGGTTGTCGGCCTCGGTGCCGCCGGAGGTGAAGACCACCTCGCTGGGGCGCGCCCCGAGGGCCTCGGCGAGGGTCTCTCTGGACTCCTCGACGGTCCGGCGGGCCCGGCGCCCGGCAGCGTGCAGGGAGGACGCGTTACCGGTGACGGCGAGCTGCGCGGTCATCGCCGCGATCGCCTCCGGGAGCATCGGCGTGGTCGCGGCGTGGTCGAGGTAAGCCATGGTGGTGACGATTCTACGAGCCCGTGGGGACGGCCGCGCCGGGGCCGTCCCCATGGACGGTCACCGGCCGGTCAGCCGGTCGTCCACCGCTGGGAGGCCGCCCCCGAGCAGCGGGCGGTCGTCACCGCGGAGCCGCCGGCGTCGAGACAACCACCGGTGTCCTCACTCACGAGCGTGCCGCCGGAACCGGCGCGCCAGCGTCGCGACGAACTCTCGTTGCAGGAGAGCTGCAGGGTTCCCCCGTTCATGATGTTGGCCGTCAGACAGCTCTTCCCGGACCTCTCGACGAGTTGGAATCCCCCGGAGCCGTCCGACAGCGGACGCACGGTCCACGTGGCGCCCGCACCACCGCACCCACCGGTGGAGGCGGACACGAACTGGGCCCCGACGAGACACTCACCGTTGCCGGCGTTGCGGAAGGTCCGGGTCCCGGAGGGAGTGGTCGATCCCCCCGTACCGGACCCGCTGGAACCTCCCGAGGAGCTGGACCCGCTGGAACCCCCCGAGGCGCCGGACCCACTGGAGCCACCCGAAGCAGATCCCTCCGTTCCGCTACCGCCGGCCCCGTCGGATCCGCCCACGTCACCGGATCCGCCCCCGGTGTCACCCGCCCCCGGCACCGGCGCGGTCGACTCGCCCGTCCGGCCGCCTGCCTTCTCCGCGCCCTTGCTCTTCTCCGCACCCGTCGGGGACTTCCCCGGCTTCGCCGAACCGGAGGGACTCGGAGACCCCGAGCCAGAGGCGGTGGGATCCACCGCCGCGCTCGCCGAGACCGAGGGTCCGGCGGCCGCGTGGCCGTCGTCGGCCTCGAAGGCGTACGGCAGAATCTGGAAGGCGAGGGTGGCTCCGCCGACCGCGATGACGACCGGCACCACGGCGAAGAAGGCGCGCCGCCGTCGCTCACGCTTCGGGCGGGCCTTCTGCCCCAGCCGCATCGTCTCCATGGACGCGGGCGGCGGCAGCTCGATCTTCTGGACGTGGGCGGCGAAGGCGGCCTTCTCCATGAGGCTGCCGGTGACGGAATCCGGCCACAAGGGAGGCGTGAACGGACCGTGTTCGGCGGCCCGCAGCACCAGCTCGGAGGCCGTCGGGCGGGCCTCCACGTCCTTGGCGAGACAGGCGGCGACGAGATCGGCGAGCTCGGGGTCGAGTTCTCGCACCGCCCGGAGGTCGGGCTCCTCGTGGACGATCCGGTAGAGCACGGCCGGACCTGACTCCTCACCGAACGGCGGCCTGCCGCCGGCCGCGTACGCGATGACCGAGGCGAGGGCGAAGACATCGGCGGCCCCGGTCAGATCGCGCCTGGTCGTTGCCTGCTCCGGAGCCATGTACGCGGGGGTGCCGACGACCATGCCGCTCATGGTGAGCAGGCTCTGCTCGGCGGCCCGGGCCACACCGAAGTCGATGACGGTGGCACCCTCCACCGTCAGCATGATGTTGGAGGGCTTGAGGTCCCGGTGCACCATCCCGAGTTCGTGCACCGGGACCAGGCCCCTCGCGGCTTCACGCAGCAGCAGCCACACGGCATCGGGGGGGAGCGGTCCCTCGTGCAGCCCGATCGCCTCGTTCAGGGTCAGGCCGGGGACGTACGCGGTGGCGAGCCATGGCGGGCTCGCGTCCCGGTCGCTGGCGATCAGCGGGGCGGTGGCTTCCGCGGGGAGCCGGGAGAGGTTGTCCAGCTCGTGCCCGAAGCGCCGGACGAAGTCCTGGTCCTCCCCCGCGATCGCGGGAAGCACCTGCTTGACGGCGACGTAACGGCCCTCGTGTACACCCAGGTACACGCGCCCCATCCCGCCGGAGCCGAGCCGGCCGGCGAGCGGGATCCCGCCGATCTGCCGTGGATCGTCCGCCCGCAGCGGCTTGGCTCCACTGCCTGTCAGGTCCAACTCGCCCACTACGTCTCCCCGTTACCGCCTGCACGTATCCCGGGAAGTGTGACCAGTGGATACTGGATGTGGAAGCGGCTTCTAGAAAGTCACTCCAGAAATTCACGACGGATGACCCGCCTCACGGACCACAGGACGGCCTTGCGATGAGCCCCAAGCAGCACCGCGGCGAGGTCACGTCCGATCTGCTCCTGGACGCCACGCTGCGGGTGTTCACCGAGTCGGGCGAGCAGGGCCTCACGGTCAACGCCGTCGTCAGGGCCAGCGGTGTCAGCCTGGGCAGCCTCTACCACCACTTCGGCAGCCTCGACGGCCTCGTCGGCGCCGTGTGCCATCGCTGGCTGGGGCGCCTGTTGGGGGATCTGGCCACAGCGCTGAGCACATCCGGCTCCGCGCAGGCGGGCATCACGGCTCTCGTGCGGGCGTATCTGGCCTTCGTCCAGGAACATCCGGGCCCCGCCCTGCTGCTCCACTCGCCGCTCGCCGACCGCAAGGGGATGGCACAGGGCAAGGAGGTCCGTGACACCCAGGAGGCCAGGGTCTCGGAGATGGAGGGCTGGATCCTTCCCCATGTGGAGTCCGGGGAGCTGGCCCCGCTGCCGACACCGCTGATCGAGTCCCTGGTACTCGGTCCGGTCGTGGCCGTCGCCCGCCGGTCGCTCTCCGGTTTCGACGACGTCGACCTCGACGAAGCGGCACGGTTGCTGCCGGAGCAGATCTGGCGGTCGGTCCGGAGGTAGGCGGGCCGGGTCGCCTCAGCCCGTGAGGCTCCAGGAGACGGTGCCGTTCGCCGTGACGAGCGCGGCGAGGACGACGAGGTCCGCGACCCCCAGGGCCAGCCCGAGGAGCGCACGGCCACGGCGGGCGGTGGAGCGGGTCAGAGCGATCAGCGCCATGACGATCGCGACCGGCCCGAGCAGGATGTTCATGACCAGGAGGCCGATCAGCCCGAGGACGAACGAGGCGACGGCGAGCCCGTCGGCCTCCCTGCCACCCGCCCGGGGGCGGGCGGGACGCGCCGGGCCGGAGACGGACCGGGTTTCGACGGGACGGCTGTTGCGCGCGGTGGTGAGTGCCACGGTATGGGCCCCTTCCTCAGCGGGTGCGGCGGGCGAGTCGTTCACGGGCGCCGAAGACCGCCAGCCAGAGACCTATCACCGCGGCGGCGGTCAGGGCGACGGGGAGCGGAAGGTGTGCGACCGCTCCGAGCACGACCCCCAGCAGGAGCAGTGCGGCGACGAGCACGAACATGTCCGGTCCTTTCCGCAAGGATTGAGAGTACGACTGTTCACTGACTTCTGAGTCTAAACCCGATCCGCCTTCCCCGACTCGGAGAACGGTTGTTTACTGAATGGCATGAGTCACACCACCGGGGTCCGCCAGGCCCAGAAGCTGAAGACCCGCCAGGCACTGCTCGACGCGGCACTGGAACTGCTTGAGCACCAGAGCCTGAGCAGCCTCGGCCTGCGCGAGGTGACGCGGGCCGTGGGAGTGACCCCGACCGCCTTCTACCGGCACTTCGACGGCACCGCCGATCTGGGTGTCGCCCTGGTGGAGGAGACCCTGGGGAGCCTGCACGGGATGATCGGGGCGATCCTCGCCGACACCGGGGACAGCGAGGAGCGCCTGGACCGCAGCGTCGGCCTGATAGCGCGTCACGTGACGGCGCAACCGGGCCACTTCCGCTTCATCGCCCGGGAGCAGCACGGCGGGGTGAGCCGGGTACGGGAGGCGATCGCCGCCCAGCTGCGCGCGTTCGCGGAGGAGGTCGCCGAGGTCCTGGGCGCGGAGCCCGACTCCGAGGGCTGGGAACGGGAGGACCTGCTGATGCTGGGCGGGCTGTATGTGGACCACATGGTGCTCACCGCCTCGGCGCTGCTGGACGCCGGCCCGGAGGGGGAGCGGGAGGTCGTCCGCGTGGCGCGACGCCGGCTCCGCCTGGTCACCTTGGGCAGGGCCCACTGGCTGGACGAACCGTAGGGTCGGCCTCATGAACGACTGGACTCTGGACCGGGCCTTCACCACTTCCTCGGGAGAGGTCCGCTGGGCCTCCCTCGGCCCCGAGGAGGCGCCGCCCGTGGTCCTCGTGCACGGGACACCCTTCTCCTCGTACGTCTGGCGCGGTATCGCCCGGGGGCTGGCGCAGGACCACCGGGTGTACGTGTGGGACCTGCCGGGCTACGGCGCCTCGGCGCAGTACGCCGGACAGGACGTGTCACTGGGCGCCCAGGCCGGGGTGCTGCGCGAGCTCCTCGACCACTGGGGGCTGGTGGAACCGACCGTGGCCGCCCATGACTTCGGAGGGTGCGTCGCACTGCGCGCCCATCTCCTCCACGGCGCCCGCTACCGCCGCCTCGCCCTGGTCGACCCCGTGGCCCTGGCTCCGTGGGGTTCACCCGCCTACCGGCTGCTCGGCGGCCAGGCCGAGACGTTCGGCGAGCTCCCGCCCGAGCTGCACCAGGCCCTGGTGAGGGAGTACGTCGGCTCGGCGAGCCATCGGGGGCTGCACCCGGCGGTGCTGGACAGGCTCGTCGCCCCCTGGTGCACGGGTACCGGGCAGCCCGCCTTCTACCGCCAGATCGCCCAGAACGACCAGCGGTTCACCGACGAGATCCAGCACCGCTACGGCGAGTTGGACCTCCCCGTCCTGGTCTGCTGGGGCACGGAGGACACCTGGATCCCGGTCACCCGGGGCCACGAGCTGGCCGGGATGATCCCGGGGGCCGAACTGCGGCTGATCGAGGGCGCCGGCCATCTTGTGCAGGAGGACGCGCCGGCCGAGCTCACCGCGGCGCTCACCCGCTTCCTGCGCAGGGGATGAGGCCCGCCGGACGGCGGGCCTCGTCGTGCGAGGGGGTCAGCCCCTGGGGGCTCGGGCGAGCTGACGGGACTGGGCGACGAGACGGTCGGCGCTGTCCCAGACGTCCGCGTCCTCCTCCAGGAAGCCCCCGGCGAGGTTGCGGGTGGTGATGGAGACGCGCAGCGGCCCGGGGGCCGGTCGGCACCGGATGTGTGCGGTCAGCTCGATGGTGGGGGTCCAGCCCTTGAGCCCGAGCTCGAAGGAGGTGGGCGGCAGCGCGTCGACGGTGAGCAGCAGGGAGAGCGGGTCCGGGTCGCGGCCGTCCGCGAGCCCGAACCAGCCCCGCATCTCACCCTTGCCCGAGGGCGCTCCGATCGCCCATCCGACCGTCGCCGGGTCGAGCTTGATGTCGAGCCGCTCGGTGATGGCCGAGCTCCCGGGGATCGCGGCCGTGCCGTCGCTCGTCCCGAGGCACCCCTCCAGGGGCGGCATGGCCGGCGGCACGGCGGCCGTACGGACCTCGTCCGTCAGGCCGTCCAGGTCGCCGTAGGTCGCGAGCACACGGATGCGCTCGACCTCGCTGCCGTCCTCCGCGTACTGGAAGAGCGAGGCCTGACCGGTGGAGAGCGTACGGCCGGTCCGAACGACCTGGGTGCGGATCACGGCGGGGCCGGGGACCGACGCCGTGAGGTAGTGGGCCGAGACGGAGAAGGGGTCGGAGTGCGGCAGCGCCTCGCCGAGCGCGCGGCCCAGCATGGCGAGCAGATAGCCGCCGTTGACCGCGTGGATGATCGTCCAGCCCGCGGAGAGCTCGGCGTCGTAGACGCCTTCCTCCCGGAGCGCGACCGCCGTGTCGCGGTCGAACTCGCTGTCACCGATGGTCGCCCGCCTGAGGGGCGACTCCTGAGCTGCTGCCTGTGCCATGGCATGCACGGTACACCGATTGTATTACTGAGCGGTAGCTTTCTGTTTCGGTCGGATGACGGCCGGAGTCAGATCACGGCCGGGGTCTCCTCCGCGGTCGCCGAGCGCCTGTTGTAGGCGCGCGGCGCCCTCCAGTGGAAGCGCATGGCCAGCAGGCGCAGGACGAAGGCGGTGATCACGGCCGCGCCGCTGGTGTAGCCGTTGAGAACGTCGAAGCGGATGCAGATGACCACCATGGTCGCGCCCACGATCGCGGGTACGGCGTACAGGTCGCGGTCCCAGCGGAGCAGCGAGGGGACCTCGTTGGCCAGGACGTCGCGCAGCACACCGCCGCCGACCGCCGTGGCCAGTCCGAGCGCGGCCGACGACGTGAGGCCGAGTCCGTACTCGTACGCCTTGACGGTGCCGGTCACGCAGAACAGCCCCAGCCCGGCCGCGTCGAACACGTTGACGCCGACCTGGATGCGTTCGACATGGGGATGGAGGAAGAAGACGACGACCGCGGCGAGCAGCGGGGGCAGGAAGTACCCGAGATCGGTGAAGGCCGCGGGCGGGATCGCACCGATCATCACGTCACGGAAGATCCCCCCGCCCAGCGCGGTCACCTCGGCCAGGACCGCGATGCCGAAGACATCGAAGTTCTTGCGTACGGCGAGCAGCGCGCCCGAGATCGCGAAGACGAAGATCCCCGCGATGTCGAGCGCGTGCTGGACGGAGGGGGTGAAGAGTTCGTTGAGCACCCGGCAATTGTGCCGGTACTACCCCTTCGGCCCGTCCTCCGCGTCCGCGGCCGGTGCGGCGGGCGCCTCGTCCTCCTGGGCGGAGGAGGTTGCGGCGGGCTCTTCCGGCGTCTTCGCGGCGACCGGTTCCGGATCCGCGGCGGAGGGCTCGACGGCTGCCCCTCCGGGCGCGGCCCCGGTCCCCGTGACCGCCTCCTCCGGTGACTCGGCGGCCTCGGCGGCGGCCGGCTCCGCGGCGGGGGTGCTCTTCACCGTGATGACGTCCGCCACGAGCGGGGCGTCGCCCGGCGCCTGGTCCTCGCCGTTCTCCGGGTGGTGGCACGCCACCTGGTGGCCGGTCTTCAGCTGGAGCAGCGGCGGCTCGGTCGTCGCGCAGACCTGCGTGGCCTTCCAGCACCGGGTGTGGAAGCGGCAGCCGCTCGGCGGCGAGATCGGCGACGGCACGTCACCCTTGAGCAGGATGCGCTCGCTCTTGGCACCCCGCCGGCGCGGGTCCGGCACCGGCACCGCGGACATGAGCGCCTTGGTGTACGGGTGCATGGGCGCCTCGTACAGCGAGGAGCGGTCCGCGAGCTCGACGATCTTGCCCAGGTACATCACCGCGATCCGGTCCGAGACGTGACGGATGACCGACAGGTCGTGCGCGATGATCATGTACGTGAGGCCGAGCTCGTCCTGGAGGTCGTCGAGCAGGTTCACGACCTGGGCCTGGATCGACACGTCGAGCGCCGAGACCGGCTCGTCGGCGACGACCAGCTTCGGCTTCAGCGCGAGGGCGCGGGCGATGCCGATGCGCTGGCGCTGACCGCCGGAGAACTCGTGCGGATACCGGTTGTAGTGCTCGGGGTTGAGACCCACCAGCTCCAGCAGCCGCTGGACCTCCGCCTTCACACCGCCCTCGGGGGTGACGCCCTGGAGCCGGAAGGGCGTGCCGATGATCCCCCCGACCGTGTGCCTCGGGTTCAGCGAACCGTACGGGTCCTGGAAGATCATCTGGATGTCACGGCGCATCGGCCGCATCTTCCCCGTGGACAGGTGCGTGATGTCGCGCCCCTGGAACTCGACCTTGCCGCCGGTCGGCTCCAGCAGACGCGTCACCAGCCGTCCCATGGTCGACTTCCCGCAGCCGGACTCGCCGACGACGCCCAGGGTCTCCCCGGGGCGCACGTCGAAGGTGAGTCCGTCCACGGCCTGGACCGCGCCGACCTTGCGCTTGAGCACGCCCTTGGTGATCGGGAAGTGCTTGACCAGCCCCTCGACCTTGAGGAGCGGCTCGGACCCGGACCCGTCCGACCCGGCCGCGGCGCTCGCGGCAGTCTTCTCGTTCAGATCAGTCACAGCTTCGGCGCAATCTCTTCGGTCCAGATCCGGTCGCGCTGCTCGCGCGACATGTGGCACGCGGAGTAGTGCCCGTCGCTGACCAGCTGCAGCTCCGGACGCTCGGTGCGGGTGATGTTGTCCTTCGGGACGTCGGCGTACGGGCACCGCGGGTGGAAGGCGCAGCCGGACGGGACGTTGATGAGGCTGGGCGGGGAGCCCTTGACCGGGATCAGCCGCTCGGTCTGCTCACGGTCGATGCGGGGCATCGAGCCGAGCAGGCCCCAGGTGTAGGGGTGCTGCGGTTCGTAGAAGACCTTCTCGGCGCTGCCGCGCTCGATGCAGCGTCCCGCGTACATCACGAGCAGGTTGTCCGCGATCTCGGCGACGACACCGAGGTCGTGGGTGATCATGACGACCGCGGAGCCGAACTCCTTCTGCAGGTCGCGGATGAGGTCGAGGATCTGCGCCTGGACGGTGACGTCGAGGGCGGTCGTCGGCTCGTCGGCGATGAGCAGCTGCGGGTTGTTGACCAGGGCCATCGCGATCATCGCGCGCTGGCGCATGCCGCCGGAGAACTGGTGCGGGTAGTCGTCGTAACGGCGGTGCGGCTCGGGGATCCCGACCCGGTCGAGCATCTCGATCGCGCGCTTCTTGGCGGCCTTCTTGTCCACCTTGTTGTGGACCCGGTGCGCCTCGACGATCTGCGCGCCGACGCTGTAGTACGGGTGCAGGGCCGACAGCGGGTCCTGGAAGATCATGGCCATCTTCTGGCCGCGCAGCTTCCGTACGCGCTCGGGTCCGGCGCCGATGAGCTCCTCGCCGTCCAGCCAGATCTCGCCGCCGATGCGGGCGCGCTCCGAGGTGTGCAGGCCCATGATCCCCAGGGAGGTCACGGACTTGCCCGAGCCGGACTCACCGACGATGCCGAGGGTCTGACCGGCCTTCAGGTCGAAGCTGACGCCGTCGACGGACTTGACCAGGCCGTCGTCGGTGTCGAAGTGGACGCTGAGGTTGCGTACGGAGAGGAATTCCTTGCCGTCGCCGGACCGGGGCGCCGGGACGGTGTCCGCCGCCGGGGAGTCCTTCTTGATTGCGTCGCTCATGAGAGCCTCACCCGGGGGTCGATCGCGGCGTACACGAGGTCCACCAGCAGGTTGCAGATGACGATGAAGAAGGCGGCGACCAGGGTCACGCCCATCACCTTGGGCAGGTCGGCCTTGGTCACACCTTCGATGGCCATCGCTCCCATGCCCTGGAAGGAGAAGACCCGTTCGGTGATGACCGCGCCGCCGAGCAGCAGCGCGAAGTCCATGCCGAAAATGGTGATGAGGGGGGTGAGGGCGGCACGCAGGCCGTGCCTGACCACCACCTTGCGCTCCCTGAGGCCCTTGGCCCGGGCGGTTCTGATGTAGTCCTCGCCCATCGTCTCCAGCATTCCGGCCCGGGTGAGCCGGGCGTAGAGCGCGGAGTACAGCAGGGCGAGGGTGCACCAGGGCAGCACCAGGGCGGAGGCCCATTCCACGGGGTTCTGGGTGAACGGCACGTACTCGCCGTTGCCGAAGATCGCCAGCACCACGAGGCCGGTGAAGAACATCGGCAGGGAGACACCGGCGAGGGCGACACCCATGGAGAGACGGTCGAAGAAGGAGCCCCGCCGCAGTGCGGAGAGGACACCGATGGCCACACCGGAGACCACCCAGATGACGGCGGCACCGACGGCCAGCGAGAGCGTGACCGGGATGCGGTCGGTGATCTGCGGCCAGATCTCGGTGTGGGTCTTGAAGGAGTAGCCGAAGCACGGGGCATGGCAGGTGACGGGGTCAGGGCCGAACTGGTACTCGGCGCCGACGACGATGCCCTTGATGAAGTGCCAGTACTGGAGGTAGAGGGGCTGGTCGAGCCCCAGGTTCTTCTTGACCGCGGCGATGACGTCGGGGTCGGGGCTCTTCCCGACGTACTGGGCCGCCATCGAGTCGAGGGTCTGCCCGCCGAGGCGGGGGACGAGGAAGAAGATCGCGAACGTGACTGCGCTGACCACCAGCAGCAGCAGCACCGCGGCGAACACGCGTCGGATGATGTACGCAGCCACAGCCGTGCGGCGCCGGGCGGGCGGACGGGGTACGCCCGCCGGCCCGGCGCCTTCACCTGCCTTTCAGGGGATGCTGTTGATGAACAGGTGTTACTTGGTCGAGGTCATCAGCACGTAGTCGTACATGCCGAGGTACGCGTCGGTGACCGTGACGTTCGCCGCGGAGTCCGGGCGGTAGAGCAAGTTCTTGCGGTAGATCAGCGGAACGACCGCGGCGGTCTCCATGACCTTCTGGTCGACCTCGCCCCAGGCGGCGTTGCGCTCGGTGGTGTCGACGGTGCCGATGCCCTTGACCAGGGCCTCGTTGACGCCCTTGTCGTCGAGCTCCATCAGGTTCGTGCCGCCGGACGGCTTGATCGCCGTGCCGTTCACGATCTGGTCCAGGAATCCGAAGCCGGTCGGCCAGTCGGCGCCCCACTGCATCATCATCATGCCCGCGTTGTTCTTGTGGACCCAGGCCGGAACACCCGCGAAGTCGGTGAAGTACTTGTCCGACGGGAACTGCTTGATGTCTGCGGTGATCCCGATCGCCTTCAGGCTGCCCTGGATCTGCGTGGCCGCGGTGATCTCGTCAGGACGGTCCGAACGCGCGGTCAGCGTGGTCTTGAAGCCGTTCGGCTGCCCGCACTTGGCCAGGTGCTCCTTGGCCTTGGCGACGTCGCCCTTGCTGCCCTCGGTCGGGTACAGGTCGAACTTCTTGTACCCGGCGACGGTCGGCGGGATGACCGTGGTGGCCGGGTCACCCTTGACGGAGCCGCCGATGGAGTCGATCAGGCTCTTCTTGTCGACCGCGTACTGGACGGCCTTGCGGCACTCGGCGTTGTCGAACGGCTTCACGTTGACGTTGAGCGCCATGTACTGCAGCACACCGGCGTACGGGTTGTCCGTCTTCGCCTTCTCCGCGGCCTTCACCAGGACCTTGGGCTGCGTCTTGGACTGCAGACCCGTGCCGGCGATGTCGGCGGTGCTCACGTCGTCGAGGAGGTGCTCGTCGACCGTGGTGGGGTTGACGTTGAACTTGAGGTCGATCTTGTCCGGCAGGGCCTTGCGGATCGGGTCCGTCTTCGGGTCCCACTCCGGGTTGCGGACGAGGGTCGCGCCCTTGCTCTCGTCGTACGACTCGAACTTGTACGGGCCGGACGAGACCATCTTCTGGACGTAGGAGGCACCCTTGTCGGCCTTCTGCGGGACCGGGGCGGTCTGCGAGAAGGCGGCCAGGTAGTCCATGTCCGCGAAGGGCTTGTTCAGCTTGAAGACGATCGTGTAGTCGTCCGGGGTCTCGATGGACTTGAGGCCCTCGGCCGACTTGTCCTTGTACGGGCCCTTGTACTTGTCGCCGCCGTCGAGGTAGGCCTTGAAGTACGTCGGGCCGTTGGAGAGTGCCTCCGGCGCGAAGTTGGAGCGCTCGACGGCGTACTTGACGTCCTTCGAGGTGATCTCGGTGCCGTCCTCGAACTTCACGCCCTTGCGGAGCGTGTAGGTCCAGGTCTTGGCGTCCGCGCTGGCCTTGCCGAGGCTGGTGGCCAGGTCGGGGACGATCTTCAGGCTCTCCTTGCCGGCGGCCGGCTTGAAGGTGACCAGGGAACGGGCGTACAGGCGGGAGAAGTTCTGCACCCAGCCGTAGTAGGTGTTGCCCGGGTCGAGGGAGTCGGGGCCACTGGAGTGCTCGTACGTGACCGTCCCCCCCTTCTTGTCGGTCTTGTTGACGATCGTCGACAGAGCGGCGTCGGTCTTGGCGCCGCTGCCCCCGCCCGCGCCGTCGCTGTCCGAGTCGCTGCCGCTGCAGGCGGAAGCGCCGAGCGCCACCGCCACGGCGACGGCTATCGCCGAAGCTGTCTTTCTGTTTCGCATGCTGAGGAAAGCCCCCTCGCTAGTCCGGTGCGGCACTGCCGCGTTATTACTTGCCACGAGGGTCGAGTGCGTCACGCAGCCCGTCCCCCAGCAGATTGAAGGCCAGCACGGTGAGGAAGATCGCCATGCCGGGGATGACCATGAACATCGGGTCCACCTCGTAGAGGTCGACCGCCTGCGTGAGCATGCCGCCCCAGGACGCCTGCGGCGGAGCGATACCGACGCCGAGGAACGACAGGGAGGCCTCGAAGAGGATGTTCGTGGGGATCAGCAGCGTCGCGTAGACCAGGATCGGCGCGATCAGGTTCGGCAGCAGTTCCCGGAAGAGGATGAACGGGCCCCGGGCGCCGAGGGACTTGGCGGCCTCGACGAACTCGCGCTCGCGCAGCGACAGGGTCTGCGCGCGGACGATACGGCCGATGTAGGGCCAGCTGAAGAACCCGATCACGAAGATCAGGACCGCGATCCGCAGGGTGAGTCCTTCCATCCCGAACGCTTCGCCCTGGAGGGAGGCGGAGATGGAGATCGCGAAGAGCAGCAGCGGGAAGGCGAGGAAGGTGTCCATCAGGCGGCTGATGAAGCTGTCCACCCAGCCGCCGTAGAAGCCGGCCACGACACCCATGACGACGCCGATGACGACGGACAGGATCGTGGAGCCGACGGCCACCACGAGGGAGACCCAGGAGCCTTCGAGGATGCGCGCCAGGATGTCGCGCCCGGTCTGCGGTTCCACACCGAGCGGATGGTCCCAGCTGATACCACCGAAGTCGCCCTTCGGCGCCAGCAGTACGGGGTCGACCAGGCTCTGGTTGAAGGCGTTGGGGTCGAGCCCGAGGAGCGACTGGAGCGGCTTCGACAGCAGAGCGGTCAGCACCAGCAGGATGACGACGACGCCACCGGCGACCGCGGCCTTGTCCCGCTTGAAGCGCGTCCAGGCGATGCGGCCGAGCGAACGGCCCTCGATCTCCTTGCGCCCGGCGCCTTCCAGCACCGTCTCGGGCCGCGCGTCCGCCCGGGTGGTCTCGATCGGTGCCGTCATGGCGCTGGGGACCCCTCTCGGCCGACGGTGGCCGGCCTGTGACCGCCGCTGTAGCGGCTCGTATCAAACGTTTTTCAAGTGGCGGCGCACGGCTGGGCGGACCCTGTTTCGAATGGAGGTCCGCCGGGCATGGAGCACTGCTGATGGGAGTCTTCAACCACTTTGCGATCACCCGCCAGACCTGACGGGGAATGTTTGCTCAAACGTGATGAGCACAGAGGGCTTCCGTTATCCGGACAACCGTGCTTGCTGAGCGGACCTCTCGGTCGCTAATCCGCCATAACGGACAGAGGCCGCAACAGCATTGAACAGGTGACCAACCACTCCACCGCCGACGCGCGGGGACTGACGCCGGATCAGTAGGGGCGCGGCGAATGCCCGGTGGCCGGAGGGTAGCCGTAGCCCGGAGCGCCGGTGGCCGGAGCGTGCGCCTCGCGGTCGTAGAACGGCCGGGCGTTGGCGTTCAGCCACATCGCGACCGGGTCGTACTCGTCGGACAGCGAGACCGTGGAGACCGGAAGCCCCTCGGGGACCACGCCGATCGACTGCCGCATCATCTCGCGCACGGAGTCCACGGAGGGGCGGCCGGTGTCGTAGAGGTCGAGGCCGATCGCGAGGTACGGGACACCGAGGGCCGGCTGCACCCAGGCGCGTCGCAACGCGCGGACGGCGGGGGTGCGGTGGGCGTTCTGCGACAGCAGGGCGTAGAACTGCGGGATCTCGACGGCCGGTTCGGTCAGCCGCAGCGGCCCGGCGGGCATCCGGTCAAGACCGGTGGCGATGCGCCGGAGGTCGAGCCAGGGGATGCCCACCCCGCCGCCCGGGGCGTGCGGGTTGAGCCAGATGCCCCAGCGGTCGGGGAAGAGGGAACGGGCGATGTCACGGCCGGTGGTGACCTCGTGGGCCCTGGTCCAGCCGCTCGCCGAGAGCTCCTGGGCGGAGGTCACGCACGGGGCGTAACCCAGGCCGTCGACCTCCATGTTGCCGTACTGGGCGTCCGGGGAACCGGCCGTTCCGTGCCACAGGAGCATCCACACCTGGCCGTCCGCCAGGGAGCGCAGCAGTTCCTCGTACGTGTCGAGGCGCCCGGGGGCCACCTGGCGCAGCATGCGCTCGACATCTCCCCGAGCTCCCGGCTCCGCCCGAGCGGGAAAGACCCCACCGGCCGCCCCCGCGCCAGACGCACTCACCCTGGGTCCCACCCCTCGTAGATCCGCTGTTCCCGCACGCTTCTCGGCGCCGTGCGCCGCTCCCGGGCACACGGGGCGGCCGCTCTCATCCAACCAGCTTATGCGCCGCCCCTGACACCGTCTTGACGCCACGTGGTCGTACGCACATACGGACTCAGTGGCCGTCGTACCGGTAGAACGGGCGCACCTTGTCCCGCATCCAGTCGCCGACCGGGTCCTGGGTCACGTCGAGCATGAGGAGACTGACCGGCCAGGGCGCCTGCACCCGGCCGAGCGCGCGCCCCAGGGCGTCCAGCGGAACGCTCTGCGCGACGGCGTTCGGGGCGAGGCCCTCGACCGCGACGAAGAGGACGGGGCTGTCGCCCTCGATGCTGGCGAGGGCCCTGCGCGCGGTGCCTGTCACACCGGTCGCCCGGAACTCGGCGGACACCTCGGCGAGGAAGTCGACGGGGTCCTCCTTCCAGTCGGGCTCGTAGAGCCTGACCCGGCCGCCGCTCGCGGGGCCGTCCAGCGGTGTGCGCCCGGACCTGCAGAGCTCCGCGACCGCCGCCGGGGGCAGCGGCACTCCGACGGCACCGCCCGGGTTGACCGCTATCCCGAGCTGCGGAGGGAGCCCGCGGGCGAAGTCGCGCGCGGGGGCGACGGTGAAGGAGAGGTGGGAGCCGACGCACTGGAGGAACTGCGCCTCCGAGCTGAACACGGGGACATAGGCCCCGCCGCCGATGTCGACCGTCGGGAGGTCGAGGTCGGCGCTGTCCGGCCCGCCACCGTTGGGCAGCGGCACCCAGACCTGGCTGCGTCCCAGGACCTCGACCAGCCGGCCTCCGGACTCGGGGACGCCGAGCGCGGCGCTCAGCACCTCCTCGAGCTCGTTGGCCGGCCATCCGGACGACGGATGCAACGGGCCCTGGGCCTGAGCCGGAATGTCCACGGTGTCTGTGTCCCTTTCTCGCCATGCGGTGCGGCTGAAACCTTAGACCGGCTCACCCCGGGAGGGCAGTGCCGCCTGCCGGACGGCACCACCCCGTCCACCGCGCCATCCACCATCCGGACACCCGGACCGAGGGCCGCGAACTGTGCGTATGCGAACGGTGACGCGTCCGGGCCGCCGTCCGGAACACGGCACACCGCGGGCGCACCCGTCCCGGACCGCTTCATTCCACCCCGGGCCGTGGTGCGGGGAAGGAGATCCGGCCGATCGCCGTGGCCGTCTCGCGGTCGAGCAGGACCGCCGAGGCGCACCCCGGCGGCAGCAGGCCGCGTTCGATGCCGCGCAGCAGTCGCCCGACCGCCCGCCTGTGACGGGCGAAGGCGTACCCCGAGACCCCTCTCCCCCGCTCCCGCTGACCCTGCCGGGCCACGTCCGGAGGGACGTCGAGCAGGACGAGGTGCAGAGCACCTCCCCGCCGCAGCGCCTCCCGGGCCAGCCAGCGCCGCACCCAGGTCTGCGTACCGCAGTCGTGCACGACGACCGACCCGCCGGAGCGCAGGGCTCGCCGGAGCCCTGCGTAGTGGGCGACGCGCGCCAGGGGCCGGTAGAGGGCGTACGGGAGTAAGGCGGGCAGGACGGCCTCCCAGCGGTCCCGGGTGTCCTGGGAGTCGATCGCGTGGTCCCGGACGGTCCGCCGGATCAGCGTCGACTTGCCGCTGCCGGGCAGTCCGGAGACCACCACGACGTCACCCGCCGCGAAGTCCAGGACGCGGACCCCCCGGCCGGCGGCGCCCCTGAGGTCACACACCACCTCCGGCCGCCCGCCGCCCGCCTCGCGCTCGGGCGCGCCCGGCTGCCGGGGCATCGCGCCGCTTGCCGCCCCCGCGATGCTCGCGTAGTGCTGCGATGTCATCGTCATCCCCCTGCCGAGTCACCCGCCGACCTGCACATGGACCTGCCCAAGAAGTGTAAAGAAAAGGTAATGCGGGACAACCGCTCCCTCGCCGACGTGTCGCGCCCCACCCCACTACGGACCTGGCCGTCCCACTCTCCCGCAAGCCGTGCGATGATGACCCCGCCAAACTGCATACCGGCCGTTTGAATCCGCGCGGGAGAGTCCCGGTCACCGTGTGCGCCGGGCGCCGAAGGAGCAAGTTCCTCCCTTGAATCTCTCAGGCCCCGTACCGCGTGGATGAGGCAGATCTGAAAAGCGGGCCGCCCTGCGGCCCCACCCAAGGTGCAAGCCGAGCCTGACGGGGTGACCCGTCCGGACCCGTTCAGGGGCTCTCGGCGAACCTCTCAGGTTCCGATGACAGATGGGGAGGGAACCGCCCCCTGTCGTCATGCCCTGGAGCCATGTCCATGAGCACTGCCCCGAGCGCCCCCCGTCACACCGCCCTCGACGCCCTGCACCGGTCGCTGGGCGCCACCATGACCGACTTCGCGGGCTGGGACATGCCGCTGCGGTACGCCAGCGAGCGCGACGAGCACAACGCCGTGCGCACCCGGGCCGGACTGTTCGACCTGTCGCACATGGGCGAGATCACCGTCACCGGGCCGCAGGCGGCCGCCTTCCTGAGCTACGCGCTGGTCGGGAACATCGCCACCGTCGGCGTGGGCCGGGCCCGCTACACGATGATCGTGGCGGAGGACGGCGGAATCCTGGACGACCTGATCGTCTACCGCCTCCACGACACCGGGGCCCCCGAGTACATGGTGGTCGCCAACGCGGGCAACGCCCAGCTCGTCCTGGACACCCTGACCGCCCGCGCCGGGGACTTCGACGCGGAGGTACGCGACGACCGCGAGGCCTACGCGCTCCTCGCCGTCCAGGGCCCGGACTCGCCCGCCGTACTGAAGTCGGTCACCGACGCCGACCTGGACGGACTGAAGTACTACGCCGGTCTCCCCGGCACCGTCGCCGGCGTCCCCGCGCTCATCGCCCGTACGGGCTACACGGGCGAGGACGGGTTCGAGCTCTTCGTCGCGCCCGAGCACGCGGAGGAGCTGTGGAAGGCGCTGACCGAGGCCGGGGCCCCGTACGACCTGATCCCCTGCGGGCTCTCCTGCCGCGACACGCTCCGCCTGGAGGCGGGCATGCCGCTGTACGGGCACGAGCTGACGACCGCGCTGACCCCCTTCGACGCCGGCCTGGGCAGGGTCGTGAAGTTCGAGAAGGAAGGCGACTTCGTCGGCCGCGAGGCGCTCGCCGCCGCCGCGGAGCGCGCGGAGAGCGCGCCGCCCCGCAAGCTCGTCGGCCTGATCGCCGAGGGCCGCCGGGTCCCGCGTGCCGGCTTCTCCGTCGTCGTGGACGGGAAGGTCGTGGGCGAGGTCACCTCCGGAGCCCCGTCGCCCACCCTGGGCAAGCCGATCGCCATGGCCTACGTGGACGCGGCGCACGCCGAGCCCGGTACGGAGGGTGTCGGCGTCGACATCCGGGGCACGCACGAGCCGTACGAGGTCGTGGCACTGCCTTTCTACAAGCGCCGTAAGTGAGCCGCGGGCGTCGCGCCGGCCACGGCCACGTGACGCATTCGTGTCTCACACCGCAAGACCACCGTTCATCAGCACTCCCCCGCGTACAGGAGAATTCAGGTCATGAGCAACCCCCAGCAGCTGCGGTACAGCAAGGAGCACGAGTGGCTGTCGGCCCTCGAGGACGGCGTGGCCACGGTCGGCATCACCGAGTTCGCGGCCAACGCGCTCGGTGACGTCGTCTACGCCCAGCTCCCGGAGGTCGGTGACACGGTGACCGCGGGCGAGACCTGCGGTGAGCTGGAGTCGACCAAGTCGGTCAGCGACCTGTACTCGCCGGTGACCGGCGAGGTGACCGCGGCGAACCAGGACGTCGTCGACGACCCGTCGCTGGTGAACTCCGCCCCCTTCGAGGGCGGCTGGCTGTTCAAGGTGCGCGTCGCACAGGAGCCGGACGATCTCCTGTCCGCCGACGAGTACACCGCGTTCTCCGGCAACTGAGACCCTAGGGACCCCCTGATGTCGCTTCTCAACTCCTCCCTCCACGAGCTGGACCCGGACGTCGCCGCCGCCGTCGACGCCGAGCTCCACCGTCAGCAGTCCACCCTCGAGATGATCGCCTCGGAGAACTTCGCTCCGGTCGCGGTCATGGAGGCGCAGGGCTCCGTCCTGACCAACAAGTACGCCGAGGGCTACCCCGGCCGCCGCTACTACGGCGGGTGCGAGCACGTCGACGTGGTCGAGCAGATCGCGATCGACCGCATCAAGGCGCTCTTCGGCGCCGAGGCCGCGAACGTCCAGCCGCACTCGGGTGCGCAGGCCAACGCCGCCGCGATGTTCGCGCTGCTCAAGCCGGGCGACACGATCATGGGTCTGAACCTGGCCCACGGCGGTCACCTGACCCACGGCATGAAGATCAACTTCTCCGGCAAGCTCTACAACGTGGTCCCGTACCACGTCGACGACACCGGTGTCGTGGACATGGCCGAGGTGGAGCGCCTGGCCAAGGAGTCGAAGCCGAAGCTCATCGTGGCCGGCTGGTCCGCCTACCCGCGCCAGCTGGACTTCGCCGCCTTCCGCCGGATCGCGGACGAGGTCGGCGCCTACCTGATGGTCGACATGGCGCACTTCGCCGGTCTGGTCGCCGCGGGCCTGCACCCCAACCCGGTGCCGCACGCCCACGTCGTCACCACCACCACCCACAAGACCCTCGGCGGTCCGCGCGGTGGTGTCATCCTGTCGACCCAGGAGCTCGCCAAGAAGATCAACTCGGCGGTCTTCCCCGGTCAGCAGGGCGGCCCGCTGGAGCACGTGATCGCGGCCAAGGCCGTCTCCTTCAAGGTCGCGGCGACCGAGGAGTTCAAGGAGCGCCAGCAGCGCACCCTGGAAGGCGCCCGCATCCTCGCCGAGCGCCTGGTTCAGCCCGACGTCACCGAGGTGGGCGTGTCCGTCCTCTCCGGCGGCACGGACGTGCACCTGGTCCTGGTCGACCTGCGCAACTCCGAGCTGGACGGCCAGCAGGCCGAGGACCGGCTCCACGAGCTGGGCATCACGGTCAACCGCAACGCCATCCCCAACGACCCGCGTCCCCCGATGGTCACCTCGGGTCTGCGGATCGGTACGCCCGCCCTGGCCACCCGTGGCTTCGGCGCGGCGGACTTCGCCGAGGTCGCCGAGATCATCGCGGCAGCGCTGAAGCCGGCGTACGACGCCGACGCCCTCAAGGCCCGCGTCGTCGCGCTGGCCGAGAAGTTCCCGCTGTACCCCGGCGTCAAGTAGACGCCCGCGGTTTGCACACAGGGTGGGGGCACCACGCACACTGGAACGGCGTGCGCGGTGCCCCCACCCCTTTGCCCCGCACTCCCGGGCCCACCGGCCCTTCCCCCGCACCACCCGGCGGACAACGACGTCCACCAACGCCTTAGGAGTACTCCCCGTGGCCCTCTCGGTCTTCGACCTCTTCTCCGTCGGTATCGGCCCGTCCAGCTCCCACACGGTCGGCCCGATGCGCGCGGCCCGTATGTTCGCCCGCCGGCTCAAGAACGAGGGTCTGCTGGTCCACACCGCGTCGATACGGGCCGAGCTCTACGGCTCGCTCGGCGCCACCGGCCACGGTCACGGCACCCCGAAGGCGGTCCTGCTGGGGCTGGAGGGCGAGTCGCCCCGCACGGTCGACGTCGAGGGCGCCGACACCCGCGTCGAGGAGATCCGCGCCTCGGGCCGGATCAGCCTGCTGGGCACGCACGAGATCCCCTTCGACGCCGACGAGCACCTGGTCCTGCACCGGCGCAAGGCCCTCCCGTACCACGCCAACGGGATGACGGTCTTCGCGTACGACGCCGAGGGCGCCCCTCTGCTGGAGAAGACGTACTACTCGGTGGGCGGCGGATTCGTCGTCGACGAGGACGCCGTGGACGGCGAGAATCCGATCGTCCCGGACGACACCGTGCTCAAGCACCCCTTCCGCACCGGCGACGAGCTGCTGCGTCTCGCCCGGGAGACCGGCCTCTCCATCTCCTCGCTCATGCTGGAGAACGAGCGGGCCTGGCGCAGCGAGGACGAGATCAGGGCCGGGCTGCTGGAGATCTGGCGGGTCATGCAGGCCTGCATCGCCCGTGGCATGTCCCGCGAGGGCATCCTGCCGGGCGGCCTGAAGGTCCGCCGCCGCGCCGCGAACTCGGCCCGCCAGCTGCGCGCCGAGGGAGATCCCCAGACGCACGCGATGGAGTGGATCACCCTCTACGCGATGGCGGTCAACGAGGAGAACGCCGCCGGGGGCCGCGTGGTCACCGCCCCGACCAACGGCGCGGCAGGGATCATCCCGGCCGTCCTGCACTACTGGATGAACTTCGCCGCCGGCGGCTGCACCGAGGCGGAGAAGGAGGACGGCGTGGTCCGCTTCCTGCTGGCCGCGGGCGCCATCGGCATGCTCTTCAAGGAGAACGCCTCCATCTCCGGCGCCGAGGTCGGCTGCCAGGGCGAGGTCGGCTCGGCCTGTTCCATGGCCGCGGGCGCCCTCGCCGAGGTCCTGGGCGGCTCCCCCGAGCAGGTCGAGAACGCCGCCGAGATCGGCATGGAGCACAATCTGGGGCTGACCTGCGACCCGGTCGGCGGGCTCGTCCAGATCCCCTGCATCGAGCGCAACGGCATGGCGGCGGTCAAGGCGGTCACGGCGGCGAAGATGGCGCTGCGCGGGGACGGCAGCCACAAGGTGTCCCTGGACAAGGTCATCAAGACCATGAAGGACACCGGCGCGGACATGAGTGTGAAGTACAAGGAGACGGCCCGGGGCGGGCTCGCGGTGAACATCATCGAGTGCTGAGGCGGCAGGCCGACAGGACCGGTCCGGCGGCGGGTGGACCCGCCGCCGGGTGCCCGCGTACCAGGCCATGGCCGTCCCCGGGCGGCCCCGGTGAGCGGCCGGGCCCCGCGGACCCGCGTACCTCCGCGGGCCCCGGGGTGTCCCGGTGATGCTGGACGGAAGGCTCAGATGCGTACGGCCGCCTGGTAGCTGCCGACGGTGTCCATCGACTCGTAGCGGACGTAGGCGCCCGGGTACGGCGCGTGCAGCACGGTGTTGTTGCCGGCGTACAGGCCCACGTGCGAGGTGTTGCTGAAGAAGACCAGGTCTCCGGGCTTCAGCTGGCTGCGCCCGATGCGGGTGCCCTCGTTGATCTGGGTGTACGTGGTGCGGGTGATGTCCGCTCCGGCCTGGGCGTACGCCCACATGGTCAGGCCCGAGCAGTCGAAGGAGTCGGGGCCCGTGGCCGCCCGGACGTAGGGCTTGCCCACCCGGGTGTCAGCGGCCGCGAGCGCCGCCGCGCCGAGTGCGGAGGCCGGCACCTCGTTGCCGAGCTCGACCCGGTCCCCCGCGGAGCGGCTGGCGCGCTGCTCGTCCTCGGCCATCTTGGCCCGCTCGGCGGCGGTGAGGGTGTTGAGCAGCTTCTGGGCCGCCGCCAGCTTGCCCTGGAACTTCTTCTTGTTCTCGCCGAGCGTCGTACGGACCTCCGCCAGATCCGCGAGCTTGCCCTGCGCCTCCTTGCGCTGCTGCGCGAGGGTCCGCTGCTTCGCCTGGATCTTCCGCAGCGACTCGGCCTGCTTGGCCGTCAGCTGGTCCAGCGCGGAGGCCTTGTCGAGGAAGCCGTCGGGGTCCGAGGAGAGCAGCAGCTGGATCGACGGGTCGAGGCCTCCGGAGCGGTACTGCGCGGCGGCCAGCGAACCGAGCTCGCCGCGCAGGGTGTTGAGCTCCTCCTGGCCGCGGGCGACCTTGTCCTGGAGGGCGTCGGCCTGCTTCTTGAGCTCGTCCTGCTGCTCCTTGGCGCCGTTGTACTTCTCCGTCGCCTCCTCGGCCTCGTGGTAGAGCTTGTCGACCTTCGCCTTGACCTCGTTCTTGGTCGGCTTCGGGTCGGCGTGTGCGGCCTGGGAGGTCAGGGCCACGGCAGCGGCGGCGGTCGCGGTGAGCACGGTCACGCGGGTGCGGCTCGGCTGCTTGGGACGACGGTGGGACGCCACGAAGGCGAGCTCCTTCTTCCTCGAGCCGCCTACCGGGCTGTGGGGGACAGAGTCGCATCCCCGGCTCCGTGCACGTCACGGACTCGGCGGTTCCTTCGCCGCCGCCCCGAATGGGCGATCAACCGCACGAAGGTTCGGAGCTCGACCTTAGTGACCATCCTGTGACCAGTTCAATGTTTCGGTGAAGATTGTCGACACGGCGGGATGATCTTTACTCGTATCGCACGCCGTGTAGCCGCGACCTGACGGACCGTCCTGGACGAGTGCGCCGTCGGGGCGGCACGCGGCGGATCAGGACTCGGGGCAGAGCGTCTTGCGCAGCCCGAAGTTGATGTGGCCTCCGTCCTCGTCGGTCAGCGTGACACCGTCGTAGGAGAACCGCTGCGCGGCGTCGTGGTCCGGGTCCTTCGCGCCGCCGTCGAGGGACGCGCACTGATTGCGGGCCGCGTCGATGGCCTTCTCCTCGTCATGGGTGAGCTTGCCGTTGACGTCGTGGACGGCCGCGAGGACCGCGTCCCGCTCGGCGCCGGTGGGCTCGGGCGGTATGCCGGTGCCCTCGGCCTCGCCACCACCGCCCGCGGTGGCCGACGCCTCGGGCGCGGCGCTCTTCGCGGGCTTGGACGTGACGTCCCCGTCCTTGTCGCTGCTGCAGCCGACGGCGGTGACGGCGACTACGGCGACGGCGGCCGCCGTGATGATGCGGATACGCATGATGGTTCCCCCCTGGTACGACACAAGTGGGACCAGGGTGCGGCAGTCGGGGGGCCCGGGCCCCGGTGATGACGGAGCTGTGACGTGACCCGGACAGCTTCGCAGCGGTCGGTCGACTCATCCGCCCGCTCCCCCTGCGCACGGGTGCCCCCGGTCCCGAGGACCGGGGGCACCCGGTGGTACTACGCGCCTGCCGGCACCTCCCGGCGTACGGCGACCACGTCGATCTCCACCAGGATGTCCATGAGGTCGGACCCGACGGTGGTGCGGACCGGGTACGGCGCCGTGAAGAAGGCGCTGTACGCGGCGTCGTAGGCGGCGAAGTCCCGGCGCAGGTGCTGGAGATGAGCCGTGACCTTGACGACGTCACCGAAGCCGAGGCCTTCGGCCTCCAGCACGGCGCCGACGTTCCGCAGGACCTGGGTGGTCTGTTCGCCGACGGTGTCCGCGACCGCGCCGGTGGCCGGGTCCTGGGGGCCGAAGCCCGCGGTGAAGAGGTACGGGCCGGCGGCGACGCCCTGGCTGTAGGCGCCCGCGGGCGCGGGTGCACGGTCGGTGCGGACCGCGCGGCGGGCGTCGGGGGCTGCGCTGCTCATCGGGTGAGGTCTCCTTCGCGGGCGTTGACCTCCGCGTAGTGGCGGAGCTTGTCCTCGTCGACGGTGACGCCGAGCCCCGGACCGGTCGGAACGCGCAGGCTGCCGTTCTCGAAGGTGAGCGGCTCGATGATGTCGTCGGCGTGCAGGTAGTACATGGAGTCGATGGCGCGGGACAGCACCGGCGTGCTGCTCACGACCGCGAGGTGCGCGGCCGTAGCGATGCCGAGTTCGCCGCCGCTGTGCAGGTTCATGCCGAGCCCGAAGGTCTCGCAGTGCGCGGCGAGGGCCTTGGTGGGCGCGATCCCGCCCCACTTGTAGACGTCACCGTGGATGACGTCCACGGCGCCCAGGCGCACGGCGGGCGCGAAGTCCTCGAAGCGTACGACGCACATGTTGGTGCAGAGCGGGATGCGGACCTTGGCGCGGACCTGGCTCATGCCCTCGATGCCGACGCAGGGGTCCTCCAGGTATTCGAGGTCCAGCTCCTCCAGTGCGATTCCGGCCCGGACGGAGTCGGGGACGGACCAGGCGGCGTTGGGGTCGACGCGCAGGCTGACCTCGGGCAGGGCGGAGCGCAGCGCGCGCAGGATCGCGACGTCGCCCTGGACGTCCTTGGTGCCCTTGAGCTTGACGGCCTGGAAGCCGCCCTCGGTGACGACCTTCAGCGTGTGTTCGGCGAGCGCGGCGGGCAGGTCCGCGGGCCGGGCGCCGGGGGCGTCGGCCCGGGTGATGAGGGCGGTGAGCGGGACCTCGTCGCGGACGGGGCCGCCGAGGAGGTCGGTGACGGACTGGCCGGTCGCCTTGCCCATGGCGTCCCAGCAGGCGACGTCGAGGGCCGCGATGGCGGCGTAGCCGAGGTAGCCGTAGAAGAAGGGGACCATGTGCTGCTTGCGGTGGAAGGCCTCCAGGGCGAAGGGGCTCATCCCGATGAGGTCCTCGGCGAGGTTCTCGACGATGGCGGCGACGGGCCGGCCCCACATGGTCTCGCCCCAGCCCTCGACACCGGTGTCGGTCCGGATGCGGACGACGGTGCGGGTCTCCCCGGTCTTCGTCTCGAAGGAGCTGGTGAAGGGGTTGACCAGGGGCAGGTTCACGACGTGGACGTCTACGCCGGTGATCTTCATACGGGTTCCTCGTTCGGTGCGGATGGTGCGGTGGGTGCCGGGCGGGACCTGGGTCAGGGCTGGGGGCGCGTGGCGGCGTCGAAGGCGACGACGGCGCGCGCGAGGCCACGGGCGCGGTCGTCGAGGAGCCGGCGCCCGTGTGCGGCGTCGGCGGTGGAGGCGTCGTCGGTGGAGCCGCCGACGCGTTCCCACTCGCCGTGCCGCTCGACGGTGAGGCCCGGGTAGGGCGGGCGGTCGAAGAGCGGCGGCGGGTCCACGGGGCCCCTCGCCGGTACGGGGGTGCGCACCAGGGCGGGCTGCGCGGCGAGCATCAGGGAGGTCTCGAACCAGCCCGCGTGTCCGGGGGCCACCTCCGGGCGGCCGCCGTCCTCCTCCCCGCCGGTCACCGTCCAGTACGAGCAGGCGGCAGCGGTGACGTCGGCGCGCAGGGCGAAGCGCTTGACTGCGAGCTTCATGATCTCGTCGTTGCCTCCGTGTCCGTTGACGACGAGGATCCGCCGGTACCCGCAGGCGGCGAGGGAGTCGAGGATCTCGCCGAGGACGGCGCCCAGGGTGTCGGCCGACAGGGTCAGGGCCGCCGCGAACAGGTGGTGGGGGCTGTGTCCGTACGGCAGCGTCGGCAGCCGGGTCATGGACGGCGCCCCGTCCGGGGCCTCCTCGTCCAGCAGGGCGAGTGCCCGGTCCACCACCGCGTCGGCCAGGAAGGTGTCGGTGCCCATCGGCAGGTGTTCGGCGTGCTGTTCCTGGGAGCCGATCGGGAGCAGCGCGATGGATTCCGGCGCCGATTCCCTGACGTCCCGCCAGGTGGTTTCGGTCAGGTTCCGGTCGCTCATGCGGCTGTCTCCCCGGAACACGGACGTGGCAGAGTCGGCGTATGGCTCATGAACGTTCTCCCTTGCGGTTGGTGCCGGACCCCGTCCCGGGTCCGGAGGTGCGGGCCGTTCCCCGCACGCTGGGGGCCGTGGAGCTGCTGCCCGGCCGGGTCCGCGCGGCGCTGCTCGACCGCTCGGGGACCGTGCTCGACCGGGCCGAGGCGCTCTTCGACCCGGCGTCCCCCTCGACCGGCGGGGTCGACGAGGCGCTGGCCCGCGTGGCGGCGGTGTTCGAAGGGCACCGGCCGTCCGGGATCGGCGTCGCCGCGGCAGGGGTGGTCGATCCGGCCGCGGGCCGGGTGGTCGAGGTCGACGAGGCGCCGGCGCTGCGCGGGTACGGGGTGACCGCCCGGCTGGAGGAGCTGACCGGGGCGCCGGTGCGTGTGGAGCACCGCGCCCGGGTGCAGGTGCTCGGGGACCGCTGGTTCGGGCCGGGCCGCGGGCGGCGGTCCTTCGCATCGGTGTCGACCGGTGAGGTCCTCGGGGTGGGCATCCTGTACGACGGTGAGGTGCTGGCCCCCGAGGGCGGGCGCAGCGGGGCGCACATGACGGTCTCGGCCAGCGGCGAGCCCTGCACCTGCGGGCGCCGGGGCTGCTGGAAGGCGGTGGCCACCACACGCTGGCTGCGCGGACGGGCAGGAGCGCTGGGTCTCGGCGCCGGGGACACCTCGCTCGGCGCTCTGGTGGCGTCCCGGGACGGGGCGGCGCGGCGCCTGGTCGCGGAGTACGCGGAGAATCTCGTGCTGGGTCTCGCCACGGTGCAGCAGCTCTTCGCGTGCGGCCTGTTCGTCCTGCACGGCGAGGCCCGTGAGGGCGGGGAGCCGTTCCGCGCCCTGGTCGAGTCGGGGCTGCGTGCGGGCGCGCTGGGCGGCGGGGAGCTTCCCCGGGTGGTGGTGAGCGAGGCAGCCGTGGACGACGTCGCCCTCCTCGGGGGCGCGGGGCTCGTGCTCTCGGGCAGGTAGGCGGGGCGTCATGCGGTGCCTTTGTGGGCGGGGGCCGGGGCGGCCGCGGCTCCGGCCGGTTCGCCGGGAAGGGAGCGCCGGGGCCTGCGGGCCTTCGTGGGATCGGGTACGGGCACGGCGTCCAGGAGCTGCCGGGTGTAGGGGTGCGCGGGGGCGGTGAACACCTGGTGGGCGGTGCCCGTCTCGACGATCCGGCCGCCGCGCATGACGGCGACCCGGTCGGCGACCTGCTGGACGACGGCGAGGTTGTGGCTGACGAACACATAGGTGAGGCCCAGGCGTTGCTGGAGGTCGGCGAGCAGGTCGAGGACGCGGGCCTGGACGGACACGTCGAGGGCGCTGGTGGGTTCGTCGAGGACGACCAGCCTGGGTTCGAGGCCGATGGCTCGGGCGATGGAGATGCGCTGGCGCTGGCCGCCGGAGAACTCGTGCGGATAGCGGTCGAGGATGGTGTCGTCGAGGCCGACGGCGACGAGGAGTTCACCGGCGCGCTGCCGGGCATAGGCGCGTCCGCGCCGCCCCCGCGCCCGCGGGTCGTGGGTGACGAGGGGCTCGGCGACGATGTCGGCGATCCTGAGCCGTGGGTTCATGCTCGAGTAGGGGTCCTGGAGGACGACCTGCATCTGACGCCGGACCGCGCGCATCCGCGCCGGGCCGAGGCCGGTGAGGTCGGTGCCGTCGAAGCGCACGGTGCCCGAGGTGGGTTCCAGCAGGCGCAGCAGCAGCCGGGTCAGCGTCGTCTTGCCGCAGCCCGACTCCCCCACCAGCGCGAGGGTCTCTCCCTCACGGACGGTGAGGCTGACGTCGTCGACGGCGACCTTGCCGTCGAACTCCTTGCGTAGCGCTGCGAGTTCGAGCAGAGGCGCGGTGGTGGAGGTCATCCGGCGGTCTCCAGTCGGGGTGTCGCGTCGAGCAGCTGTCGGGTGTACGGGTCCTGGGGGCGGGCGAAGACGTCATGGACGTCGCCGCTCTCGACGGCCTCGCCGCGGTGCATCACGACCACACGGTCCGCGGTCTCGGCGACGACGCCGAGGTCGTGGGTGATGAGGACGACCGCCATGCCGTGCCGCTGCTGGAGGGCGACGAGCAGATCGAGGATCTGGCGCTGCACGGTGACGTCCAGTGCGGTGGTGGGTTCGTCGGCGATGAGCACACGGGGCCGGGCGACGAGCGCGGCGGCGATCATGACGCGCTGCCGCAGGCCGCCGGAGAGCTCGTGGGGGTACTGGCGGTAGCGGAGTTCGGGGTCCGGGATGCCCACCTCGTCGAGCGCGGCGAGGGCTGCCGCCCTGGCTTCGGCGCGGCTGTGGCCCCCGTGGTGCCGGAGTACCTCGGCGACCTGGGCGCCGATGCGCTGCAGCGGGTCGAGGCTGGTCATCGGGTCCTGGAAGATCATGGACAGTTCGGCGCCCCTGATCCTTCCGAGTTCGCGTTCGCTCCGGGTGAGGAGGTCCTTGCCGTCGAGGAGGATCCGGCCGCCGGCGTAGACGCAGGGCGGCTCGGGGTTGAGGCGGAGTGCGGACAGCGCGGTCGCCGACTTGCCGCTGCCCGATTCGCCGACGACGGCGAGGGTCTCCCCGGGGGCGACGGAGAAGCTGACGCCGCGGACCGCGTGGACGGTCGTGGTGGCGAGGCGGAAGTCGACGCGCAGGTCCTGGATCTCGAGGACCGGCGCTGCGGTGGTGGTCGAGGTCATCGGCGGTAGGCCTTCGGGTCCGCGACGTCGCGCAGGGCGTCGCCGGTGATGTTGACGGCGAGGGAGGTGAGCATGAGTGCGACGCCGGGGAAGACGGCGACCCACCAGGCGGTGCCGAGGTAGAGCTGCCCGTCGGCGAGCATCGAGCCCCAGGTGACGGTCTCCTTGGGGACGCCGAGGCCGAGGTAGCTGAGCGAGGCCTCGGCGACGATCGCGGCTGCGACGTGCAGGGTGCCGATGGTGGCGAGCGGCGCCATGACGTTGGGGAGCAGGTGGCGGCGCATGATCACGGCGTCGCCGACGCCGATGGCCCGGGCCTCGGTGATGAAGTCCCGGGTGCGCAGGGACAGCACCTCGGAGCGTACGACCCGGGCGTACGACACCCAGCCGGTCACGCCGAGTACGAGGATGACGTACCAGAGGCCGGAGCCGAGGAAGCCCACGATCGCCAGGGCGAGCAGGATGGCGGGGAAGGCGAGCTGGACGTCGGCGATCCGCATGAGGACGCGGTCGACGACACCTCCGAAGTAGCCGGAGGCGAGACCGACGACGGTGCCGATGACCCCGGCGAGCAGGGCCGCCCCGGCGCCGACGAGCAGCGAGACCCGGGTGCCGTGGATGACCCGGGAGAGCAGGTCGCGGCCGAGCTGGTCGGTGCCCAGGAGGTGGGCGGTGCTGCCGCCGTGCTGCCAGGCCGGGGGCTGGAGCCGTTCCAGCAGGTTCTGGGCGTTGGGGTCGGCGGGCGAGATCAGCGGGGCGAGGAGCGCGCAGAGCACGACGAGGGCGAGGAAGGCGAGGGCGGCCACGGCGAGCCGGTTCCGCAGCAGCGTGCGCAGTGCGGCGGTCCGGTGCGCGGGTGCCGGGGCGGCCGGGGCGGGCCGGGTCGCGGGTGCCTGGGTGGCTGTGGTCATCGGGAGGTCCTCACCCTCGGGTCGAGGAAGCTGTAGGAGAGGTCGACGAGCAGGTTCACCACGACGAAGGTGGCGGCGAACAGCAGCACGGTGGCCTGGACGAGGGGGAAGTCGCGGTTGGAGATGGCCTCGATGGTGAGCTGCCCGACCCCCGGCCAGGAGAAGACCTGTTCGGTGAGGATGGCGCCGCCGAGGAGGCTTCCGACCTCCAGGCCGACGACGGTCACGACGGGCAGGGAGGCGTTGCGCAGTCCGTGCCTGAGGACGACCTTGAAGGGCCCGAACCCCTTGGCCCGCGCGGTGCGGATGTGGTCGGAGCCCAGTACGTCGATGAGGGAGGAGCGCAGCAGCCGGGCGACGACGGCGACGGAGTACACGGCGAGGGTCACGGCCGGCAGGACGAGGTTGGCGAAGGTCCCGTAGCCCGAGGCGGGCAGGGCGTGCAGTCCGACCGCGAAGACGAGGATGAAGAGGATGCCGATCCAGAACGGCGGGGTGGACTGGCCGAGCAGCACCCCGGTCATGACGGTGCGGTCGGTGGCCCGGCCCCGGCGCATCGCCGCGAGGGTCCCGGCGGGCAGCGCGACGACGAGGGTGACGACGAGCGCCCCGGCGGCCAGCAGGAGCGTCGCGGGGATGCGGTCGGCGAGGACGGCGCGTACCGGCTGGTTGTAGAAGAGGGAGTCGCCGAAGTCGAACCGCGGGATGCCCCAGAGGTAGTCGAGGTACTGGGTGAGCAGCGGGCGGTCGAGGCCGAGGCTGTGGCGCAGCGCGCTCTCCTGCCCGGCCGTGGCGTCCGGCGGGAGCAGGACCTTGACGGGGTCCCCGGAGAGCCGTACGAGGAAGAACGCCACGGTGGCGGTGCACAGCAGGACGAGCAGTGCGGTGCCGAGGCGGGAGGCCACCGTGCGGAGGATGTGCGGGGGCACCCGCCGGGGCACGGCGGCGGCGCCCGCGGGGGCGGGAAGGGTGCTCATCGGGTGACCTCCGCGCTCGCCATGTCCAGGACGCCGGCGAAGCCGGGGGTCCAACGGGGCCTGGTGTTGCGGGCGTAGATGTTGTCGATCTGGTAGAGGGGGACGAAGGGGGCCTCCGTCTTGATGAGCCGCTGCAGGTCGGAGAAGGCCTTCTGCCGGGTCGCGGGCTCGACGGAGAGCTCCTCCAGGTCGACGAGGCGGTCGGCCTCGGCGTTGTGCCAGCGGCTCTGGCGCCGGTCGCTGCGCACGTTGGACTGGAGCATGCTCTCGCCGTCCAGGGTCCAGACGGTGGACGCGGCCAGGTACATGGGGCCGAGCGCTCCGTGGTTGTCGGAGGTGAGGCGCTGGGCGTAGGTGCCGGGGTCGAGGAGGTCGACCTTGGCGTGCACCCCGGCCCGGTCGAGGAGCCCGGCGATCGCCTCGGCGACGTTGGCGTCGACGTTGGACGCGGTGAGGGTGGTCCGTATCCCGTCGGGGTGCCCGGCCTCGGCGAGCAGGGCGCGGGCCTTGGCGACGGAGCGGGTGAAGGGGGTGACGGTCTCGTCGAACCCGAAGGCGCCGCGCGGGATCATCGCGGGGACCTCGGTGGCCTTGCCTCCGAGGACCGCCTTGATGAGCATCGGCACGTCGACGGCGTGGTTGATCGCCTGGCGTACCCGCCGGTCCTGGAGCGGACCCTCCGTCAGGGTGTCGAGGGAGAGGTACGCGGTGCGGATCCCGGTGTGGTGGTCGAGGCTGACCCCGGTGTACCCGTCGAGCTGCTGGGCGGCGTCGGGGGTGAGTCCGGCGACGAGGTCCACTCCGCCGCTCTGGAGCGCGGCGAGGGCGGAGGAGGGGTTCGGGGCGGGGGTGAAGACGAGTTCGTCGACGGCGGGCCGGCCCTCCCAGTGGTGCGCGTTGGCCCGCAGCCGCAGTTCGTGGTCGCGCTTCCAGCTGCCGAAGGCGAAGGGCCCGGTCCCCACCGGGTGGGCGGCGAAGCCCTGGTCGCCGACCTCGCCGATGTGGCGCGGCGGGACGACCACGCCTCCGAAGAGGGACACCTTGTCGGGCAGGATCGGGTCGTGGACGGTGGTGTGGAGGTCCACGGTCAGCCGGTCGACGACGGTCACGCCCTCGACGTAACGCAGCTCCACGATGGGCGACTTGGTCGCCGGGTCGAGGAGCCGTTCGATGCTGAAGCGCACGGCGGCGGCGTCACAGGGTTCGCCGTTGTGGAAGGTGACGCCGGGTCGTAGCCGAAAGCGCCAGACCTTGGGGGAGACGGCCTTCCAGGACAGGGCGAGCCGGGGGACCAGGCTGTTGTCACGCCCTCGCGCGGTGAGGGTGTCGAACATGTTGATCAGGGCGTTCATCGAGATCATGTCGCCCTGCTTCTGCGGGTCCATCGTCTTGGGGTCGCCCGTCTGGGAGACCCGCAGGACGTTGCCGGCACCGGCCGCGGGGTCGGTTCCGCAGCCGGTGAGCAGTGCCGGTGCCGCGATCGCCGGGAGCAACGCGCCGCCGTACCGCAGGACCGTGCGGCGGGAGGGGTGACTGCGGTCCCCGAACCACCCTCCACGTATTCGTTCCATTGAACAACACATCCGTTCCGGCAGATGGAATGCAGTGGGGGTAAGCTAAGCGACATGGGGAAACCGGTCAATAGCCGTTCCGAGGAGCAGCCGCCTGCGGGCCGGGCTGCCGAACAGTCCGTCATGGGCCCGGTGGACAAGGCCATGGAGGTGCTGTCCGCACTGGTCGAGACGGGCGCGCCGCACCGCCTGGCCGACCTGGCCCGCCGTACGGGGCTCACCAAACCGACCGTGCACCGCCTGCTGCGGAGCCTGGCCGCCTCCGGTTACGTCGAGGCGTCCGCCGGGGGGAGCTACCAGGCCGGTCCGCGCCTGCTGGGCCTGTCGGCGGCCGCGCTGGACAGCGGGCCGGGGCTGCGCACGATCCGGCCGGTACTGGCCGAACTGCGCTCCCGCACGGGCCTGCCGGCGCACTACGCCGTGCGCGACGGGGACGACGCCATCTGCCTGGAGGTCTCCGAACCGGCCCGCGAGTACGCGCTGGAGATGCGCCCCGGCTCGCGCACCCCGCTGCTGCTCTCCGCCCCCGGGCTGGCGATGCTCGCCGCCCTGCCGCCCGCGGAGACCGAGGGGGCCTTCGCCGCCGCGGAGGCCGGGGGGCACCCGCTGCCGGTGCCGGCCGCCGAGTTGCGGGACGCGATCGCCTCGGCCGCGGAGCGCGGCTACGCGCTGGACGACGAGTACGAGCAGGAGGACCGCAGGGCGCTGGCCGCCGCGGTGCGGGACGAGGAAGGGCGGATCGCCGGGGCGGTCGTCCTGACCGGTCTGGTGTTCACCCTGGACAGCGCCGGTGTCGAACTGTACGGCCCGATGGTGCGGGCCGCCGCCCGCTCGGTCTCCGCCGGGCTCGGCTCCGCCGGCCGGACCCGGCTCATGGTCGCCCGGGACGGCCTGCCGGCCGGAGAAGGGAGGGCGGAGGTGTGAGCGGTACGCACAAGCGGGCCGGCGCTGACGGACGCGCCGCGGTCCTCGCGGAAGGCAGGGCGCGGCGCCTCTACTCCGGCGCCGCGTGGTCGGTGGGATCCGCGCGGGGGCCCGCCGACCGGGGCCGGCTCGGGACGAGGAGCTGGGGCGGGGCCGAACTGGACGGCACGGACCTGTGGGACCTGGCGTCCGTCACCAAGCCGATCGTGGGACTGGTCGTCATGGCGCTGGCCGAGCGCGGCGCGCTGTCCCTGGACGGCACGGTCGGAGTGCTCCTCCCCCGCTACCGGCACACCGACAAGGCCGGGCTCACCGTCACCGCACTGCTGTCACACACGTCGGGCATGCCCGGACGGGTCCCGATGTACCGCACCCACGCCACCCGCGACTCCCTGCTCACCGCGCTGGGTTCGCTTCCGTTGCGCTCCGCGCCGGGCACGCGGGTCGAGTACTCCTCCCAGGGCTTCGTCCTGCTCGGCCTGATCGCCGAACAGGCGGGCGGCCAGGGGCTGGACGCCCTGCTGTCCGAGCTGGTGTGCGCGCCGCTCGACCTGAAGGACCTGCGCTTCGGGACCGCACCGGCGGACCGGCACCGTGCGGTGGCGACCGAGACGTGCCCCTGGCGTGGCAGGACCGTCGCCGGAGAGGTGCACGACGAGAACGCCGTCGTCCTCGGCGGGATCGCCGGACACGCGGGGCTCTTCTCGACGCTCGCCGACACGGAGCGGCTCGCCGTCTGCCTGGCGGGCGGAGCCCGTGAGTTGCTGCGCCCGGAGACGTACGCACTGATGACCGCCCCGCACACCGACGGCCTGAACCTCCGTCGCGCCCTGGCCTGGCAGGGCCAGGACCCGGCCGGCTCCCCGGTCGGGCCGTCCTTCGGCCCTGATTCCTACGGTCACACCGGCTTCACGGGCACGAGCCTCTGGATCGACCCCGCGACCGGCCGTTATGCCGTGCTCCTGACCAACCGGGTCCATCCGACGCGGGAGGGCGACGGGATCACCGGTCTGCGCCAGGAGTTCCACTCGGTGACGGACTGAGGGCGCGGCAGGACGCGGCCGACCGCCGACACGTGTACACCCCCGGCAGATCGTGACCAGGTCGAGCTGTGAAAGCCGGGACAGGATGTGAAGAATCCGCGATGATCGCGCGGAGGGCCGGTACACGGACGGCCACATACCCAGCACTGCCGGCAGCTCAGGGCAGTCATCATCCTCGGGGACCACGTGCGAGTGAAGCGCAGAATATGGGTCACGGCTGCCGTCGTGGCGGCAGCCGTGACGGGTGTGCTGGTGTTCGAGGGGGTGACCGGCACCGGGGGTGTACCCGGCACCGCCGACGCCGCGCCCGGTCCGGCCCGGACCGAGGTACACCACGATCCGCTGAAGGTGTCCGGCGACGGCGCGACCGCCTCCCTGCGCCGTGAACGGACCGAGCCGTTCAGCATGCTGGGCATCACCTGGACCGATCCCGCCGCCAGGGTGGGCGGCACGGTCGAGGTGCGTACGCGGTCGCTCCCCGACGGCGACTGGTCGGCCTGGCTGCCCGTCGACACGGAGGTCGACGGGCGTACGGAGGCCGGCAGAACCGGCGCACGTGGCACCACCGAACCCCGCTGGGTCGGGCTCTCCGACGGCGTGGAGGTCCGTGTCTCCGCCGGGAAGGGCACGTCCACCGGGCTCCCTGAGGGTCTGCGGCTCGACATGGTGGACCCCGGCAAGCCTGCCGGGGCCGCACCCATCGCCTACTCCGTCGACGAGCCGTCGGAGACCCCGTCCGAGCCGGCGGGACCCCCGTCCGACGAGCCCACCACACCGGAGCCGGACGGGGCGACCACGCCGCCCGCCACGGAGTCCGGCACCGATCCCACGGACGACCCGTCCCCGAGTACGGACCCCGCCACCGACCCGGGTACCTCCACACCGACCACACCCCCTTCCGAGTCCCCCTCCCCCACCGCCGAACCGACCGCGACCCTGCCGCCGCCGCTGCCCTCCACCGCACCGAAGCCGCCGATCGTGACCCGGGCCGACTGGAACGCCGACGAGTCGCTCAACGACGAGGCGCCCGAGTACATGGACACGGTGAAGGCCGTGTTCGTGCACCACACCGCCCAGACGAACGCGTACTCCTGCGCGGACTCGGCGGCGATCGTGCGGGGGCTGCACGCCTACCACGTGCAGTCGAACGGCTGGAAGGACCTCGGCTACAACTTCGTCGTCGACAAGTGCGGCACGATATTCGAGGGCCGCAAGGGCGGCGCGGACCGCGCCGTGACGGGCGCCCACACCTACGGCTTCAACCGTGAGACGGCTGGCATCGCCGTCATCGGTATGTACACCGACACGGCAGCCGCGACCCCGGCGACGACAGCGGTGGCCAGGATCGCCGCGTGGAAGCTCGGCCAGTACGGTGTGAGCCCCTCCGCGACGACCACGCTCACCGCCGGGGCGGACGGCGGCAACTACGCGGGCCGGAAGTTCACCGCCGGTACCGCCTACCCGTTCAGCACGGTCTCCGGACACCGGGACGGCTTCAACACCCAGTGCCCGGGAACCTCGTTGTACGGACAGCTGCCCACGATTCGCGGCTACGCGGCCGGCCCGGTAGCGGGACTGGCCGTCAAGTCGGTGACCGGCGCCGTGCTCTCGGGCACGAAGTACCACACCAAGGCGGACATCACCGTCGGCTGGTCCGCGACCACACCCGCCGTGTTCGTCGCGAAGTACGAACTGCTGGTGGACGGGAAGTCCGTCGCCTCCACGACCGGTAGCGCCTCGTCGGCCAGGACCACCCTGACCGCCGGCACCCACACGGTGCAGGTGCGGGCTACACACCGGTCCGGGAGGACCTCGGTGTCGGCGGCGGCGACGGTGGTCGCGGACCGGACCGCCCCCGCCTTCTCGACCAAGCCCGAACTGTCGCTGCGCACCGGCACGGTGAACACCACGGCCGTTCCGCTCACCCTCAGGTGGAAGGCGGCCGACGCGGTTCAGCTGCGGGACGTCCGCCTGACCGCGCCGGTGTCCAGGACCTACGGGCCGACGACCACGAGCGCGTCGCACACGGCGAAGTCCGGCGTGGCAACGAGCTGGAAGATGACGGCCTACGACCCCGCGGGGAACGGTGGGGCGGCCTCGGTCACCGGCACTCCGGTGATCCTCCAGGAGTCCTCCGCGAAGCGGACCGGCACCTGGAGCGCGAAGTCCTCGTCCAGTTACCTCGGCGGGAGGTCGTACACCAGCGGGACCAAGAACGCCTCCCTGACCTGGACGTTCACCGGCCGCTCGGTCGCCTGGGTGGTGTCACGCGCCTCGACCTCCGGTCAGGCGTACGTCTACGTGGACGGTGTCAAGGCCGCGACGGTGGATCTCAGGTCCTCCGCCACCGCCTACCGGCAGGCGATCTGGACCAAGTCCTGGGCGGCCTCCGCCAGGCACACGGTCAAGGTGGTGGTGGTCGGCACCAAGGGCAGGCCCACCCTCACCACCGACGGCCTGGTCTGTCTGAAGTAGCCCCGCCGCCGCGGCGCCGGGCCGGCATCCGCCGGCCCGGTGCGGGTCAGCCCTTGTTCTGCGAGGCCCAGAACTCGTCGAACGTGAGCTCGCCGTCGCCGTTGCCGTCGTGGGCGTTGATGACGGCCTGGGCGACCGTCTCGGTGACGTAGGGGTCGCCGAGCTGCGCCATGGCGCTCTTGTACTCGGCGGCCGTGATGCGGCCGTCGCCGTTCTGGTCGAACCGGTCGAATGCCGTGCGTGCCGACTCGATGTCCGCCACTGTTCCGCCCCTTCGTTAAGCGTTGATGACGGAGGTCAGATTATCCGGCGGGCGGCAGGGACCTGCCGGGCCCCACCTTTCAGCGGAAGACACCGGTGTGCCCGAGGGAGTAGCGGCCCGGCTGCGGGTAGACGGCGAGACCGTGCGGCCCGCTGCCGACCGGGATCCGGGCGAGCTCCTTTCCGCTGGTGGTGTCGATGGCGTACACCTCCGCGTCGTAGCGGCCGGAGAGCCAGAGCACCTTGCCGTCGGCGGAGACGCCGCCCATGTCGGGGCTGCCGCCGCCCGGCAGGTGCCACTTCTTCGTCAGCTTCCCGCTCGCGAAGTCGAAGACCGACACCGATCCCTCGCCCCGGTTGGAGACGTACATCTCACGGGAGTCCCTGCTGACGTAGAGCCCGTGGGCCCCCTTCCCCGTAGGGAGCAGCTTCGGGGTGGTGAAGGCCTTGCCGTCCAGCACCCACATGCCGTGGGCCATCATGTCGGCGATGTAGAAGGTGGAGCCGTCGGGGGAGAGCTTCACGTCCTGCGGCATCGCGCCCTGCAGCGGCAGCTTCTGCTGCGCGACGATCTTCATCTTCGCGGTGTCGACCTTGAGCAGTTCGCCGGAGAACTCGCAGGAGACGATGAAGTACCGGCCGTCGGCGGAGAAGTCGGCGTGGTTGACGCCCGCGCAGTCCACCGGCACGGTACGCGCGACCTTCATGGTCCGCGGGTCGCGGAAGACCAGCTCGCGGTCCATCGAGGCCATGACGACGGCGTACCTGCCGTTCGGCGTGAAGTAGAGGTTGTACGGGTCGGAGACGTCGAGCGTCCGGCCGGCCTTCCCGGTGGCCGGATCGATCGCGGTGAGGCTGTCGCCGAGGTCGTTGTTGACCCAGAGGGTCTTCAGGTCCCAGGACGGCACCACGTGCTGCGGCTGGTTGCCGACGGGGATGGTCTCGACGACCTTGTACGTCGCCGGGTCGATCACCGAGACCGTGTTGGAGTTGGTGTTGGGGACGTAGACACGGGACGGGAAGCCCTTCACGGCCGGGGAGAGCTTTCCGGGCCGGTCCGCGGCGTAGACGTCTCCCGCGTCGAGCACGGGCGGCATCCCGGGCAGTCCGGGCGGTGCCGCGGGCCGCTGGGACGGAGCGGCGGCCTCGGTGCGGGAGGGCTCCGGCCGCGAGTGGCCGGCGGGGGAGGCGCAGGCCGCGAGCGCGGCGACGAGCAGGGCGGCGGCGGTGAGTGCGCGCGGGGAGGGAGGCATCAGGTCAACAGCTCCGTGGTGGTCACCGCGCGCAGGTGGCGCCGGTCGATTTCGGTGAGGAGGAGGGGCAGTGCGGCGAGGGTGTCCCGGTAGCCGAAGTGGAGGCTCACCACTGATCCGTTGCGGAGTTCCCCGGCGACCTTGCGGGTGACGGCCGGGACACCGGGGGACGTGAAGTCGAGGGAGTCCACGTCGTAGGAGAGGACGTGGGGGTATCCGGCCCGGCGCGCGAGGTCCTGGACCAGGGGTGTGGCGTACTGGGCGCGCGAGGGCCTGAACCAGGTGCCGATCGACCCGGTGAGCCGGCGCAGGCGACGCGCGCAGGCGGTGATCTCCTCGTACGCCCGTTTCTCGTCCATGGCGTTGATGTCGAGGTGTCTCTCGGTGTGGTTGCCGAGGTCGTGGCCGCCGTCGAGGATCCGGCGCGCCATGCCCGGGTGCTCCGCGAGCCAGCTGCCGACGGCCAGGACCGTCACGCGCGCACCCGCCCGCTCGGCCTCCGCGAGGACGGTGCCGGCGAGGACGGGGTCTCCCTGACCGTGGAAGGTGAGTGCGACGCGGGGGCGGTCGCGGGGGCCGTGCGCGATCTGGACGGGCTGCCCCGGGAAGCGGTGAGGGCCGGCGGCCGGGCGTACGGCGCTGTGGGCCTTCTGCGGGGCGGGGGTGTTTCCGGTCTCGCGGGCGGGCGACGGGGAGGCGTCCGGAGCACAGCCCGAGGCGGCGGCGCCCGCCAGGAGCGCGCCCGCCGTCGCACGCAGGGCGTCGCGGCGGGGCCACGGTGATCTGCGACCTTGCATGACCGTCCACCTCGCGGTCGGTTTCGGGTGCGGGTGCACCCGGGACGCGAGACACAGTAGGACGAAAGGGATGGGATGAGTGGAACCTATGAAGATCCACGCTCATCCGGTGACGAAGGAATCACCCCGTGAAGCTCTCATGCGTTCACGAAATACCAGGCACGTGACCCATCACACCTGCGATTCATAATCCATATGAGCAATTTAGATGCATATAGACCGTTTTTCCGCTTTGGATCCGGAGTAGCCCGTCTGCCATAGTCGGTACACGACCTCCTCCGACCCGAGCCAGGTCCCCCGCGCGGCCGTGGACACACCCCCCATTCCACGGCCCCCTCAGGAACCCCCGCCACGCCGCACCCCGGCAGACCGGGGGTTCCTGCGTATCAGCGGTCGGTGGCCCGCATCTCGAACCAGGTGGTCTTCCCCCGGGGTAAGAGGTCCACGCCCCACCGGTCGGAGAGCTTGTCGACCAGGAAGAGGCCCCGTCCGCTGACGTCCAGCTCACGGACGGGCATCAGACAGGGGAGCCCCCGCGAAGGGTCCCGGACCTCGACGCGGATCCAGCCGCGCCGGCGGAGCATCCGCAGGCCGAAGACGCGCGCTCCGGTGTGCCGTACCGCGTTGCCCACGAGCTCGGAGACCAGTAGCACTCCGTACTCGGCGGTCTGCGGTGGCAGCTGCCACTGACGCAGCATCACGCACGCGGTGATCCGCCTGGCGGTCGCCGCGGACTCGGGCCGGGAGGGCAGCCGGACTTCACCCTCCGTCGGATTCCCGAACAACTCCAGTGCTTTGAACGCCTGTTCGTCATCGACGGCAGACGACACACGTGCCGCCGTCGCGCCGTTACGCGGTCGCGGCTGCTCCACACCCTCCAGGCCCGCCATGCCCACCATCATGGCCGCACAGAACGCTCTCCGTGACCGTTCCGGCAGAATCTCTTACCCGGAACCAGTCATTCCGGGCTGGTTCTCCGGCATATGCCAGAGGCAGAATGGGGGTCCATGCACCCAGCCTCACCTGCGGCGACGGCGGGAGGCCGGGTAATTGCACGGCCGGGACGAGCGCTGGACCTTAAGGTTCTCTTAAGGTCCAGCTAATCCGCCCACAGGGATGAAAGCGCGTTCCTGTGTGCGCAACTCACCCTCGGTCAGAGGAACTTCGCCTTGCCCGGACCCTCCTCCACGAAGCTGCGCATGCCCCGCTCCCGGTCCTCCGTGGCGAACAGGCCCGCGAACCAGTTCCGTTCGACCGTCAGGCCGGTGTCGATGTCGGTCTCCAGACCGGCGTCCACGGCCTCCTTGGCCGCCCGCAGCGCCAGGGCCGGACCACTCGCCAGCCGGGCGGCCCAGGCGTGCGCCTGCTCGTAGACCTCGGCCGCGGGCACCACACGGTCCACCAGCCCGATCGCCAGCGCCTCCTCCGACTTCACCTGACGGCCCGTGAAGATCAGGTCCTTGGCGCGGGACGGGCCAACCAGACGGGCGAGGCGCTGGGTGCCGCCGGCTCCCGGGATCAGCCCGAGGAGGATCTCCGGCTGGCCCAGCTTGGCGTTGTCCGCGGCGATCCTGTAGTCGGCACAGAGCGCCAGCTCGCAGCCGCCTCCGAGGGCGTAGCCGGTGACCGCCGCCACCACGGGCTTGGGGATGCGCGCCACCGCGGTGAAGGACTCCTGCAGAGCGCGGGACCGCACGACCATCGCGGCGTGGTCCATCGCCTGCATCTCCTTGATGTCCGCGCCCGCCGCGAACACCTTCTCACCGCCGTAGAGGATCACGGCCCGCACGTCGTCGCGCCGGCCCGCCTCCTCGGCGAGCTCGCGCAACCGGTCCTGGACCGCGACGTCCAGGGCGTTCATGGGAGGGCGGTCCAGGCGGATCGTCCCGACGTTGTCACTCACTTCGAGGGTTACGGTCATGGGAGGCAGGTTAACCGCCGCTAACGCGACGGTGCCCGGTGCCGTTGGTCACAGCACCGGGCACCGAGCGGCGGACGCGCTCTACGCGATCCACTCCGACCAGTCCATGTTCCAGCCGTTGAGGCCGTTGTCCGGCTGGATCACCTTGTCCTTGGAGTTCTTCACGACGACCACGTCACCGATCAGCGAGTTGTCGAAGAGCCACGCGGCCGGGGTCTTGCTGTCCCAGGCGCCGCGCACGTCCCGCAGGCCGACGCAGCCGTGGCTGGTGTTCGTCGTACCGAAGATGCCGGAGCCGCCCCAGTAGTTGCCGTGGATGAAGGTGCCCGAGGTCGACAGGCGCATCGCGTGCGGCACGTCCTTGATGTCGTACTCGCCCCCGAAGCCGACGGTGTCACCGTTCATGCGGGTCACCTTGAGCTTCTCGCTGATGACCATCTGGCCGTTGTAGGTGGTCGTGGCCGGGGCGCCCGCGGAGATCGGGATGTCCTTGATCTGCTTGCCGTCGCGGACCACCTTCATCCGGTGGGTGCTCGCGTCGACCGTCGAGACCTGGCTGCGGCCGATGGTGAACTTCACCGTCTTGGCCTGCTTGCCGTAGACCCCGGGCCGCCCTTCGACCCCGTCGAGGTCCAGGCGGAGGGTGACCTTGGTGCCCGCGGCCCAGTACTCCTCGGGGCGGAAGTCGAGGCGGTCGTTGCCGAACCAGTGGGGCTCGATCCGCACGGCGGGCTCCGCCGTCACGCTGATGGCCTTCTCCACGGCCCCGGGGTCGGTGATGCCACGGGTGAAGTGGATCGAGACCGGCATGCCCACGCCGACGGTCGACCCGTTCTCCGGGGTGTACTGACCGATGAAGGTGTTCTGCGGAACCAGCGTGGTGAAGGTGGTGTCCTTCGCCGACTGACGGCCCTTCGCGTCCTTGGCCACCGCGTGCACCGTGTACTTGGTCGAGGCCGCCAGGTGCCGGTCGGGTACCCAGCTCACCCCGTCCTTCGCTATCGCGCCCTTGACCTCGCCGCCCTCGGGGTCCACCACCTTGACCGTGGTGAGCTTGCCCTGCGCGGCCGTGACCTTCAGCGCCCCGCTGGTCGCCACGTCGTCCGCGCCGTCCTTGGGCGCGATGGTCACCACCGCCACGGAGGCGCTGTTGTCCTCGGTCTTCGCGCCCGCCCCCTTGCCGTCCTTCTCCACCGCTGCGCCGCTGCCCCCGCAGGCGGTCACCAGCAGCATCATCGCGCCGAGTACCGGTACGAGGAGTCCGCGGGCTCCTCGCCCTCGCCGCTCCGCGCCCGTACCGGCCCATGCCCCCGATATCGGCTGCCCGTTCACTGTGGTCGTCTCCCCTCGCACGGCCTGGCCCCGCCATGGCCCGCACCCCCGCGCGCCGTACACGCACGCTCACAGCAAGACAATCACACCGCGGGTGGGGAGAACTCCCTCCGGTATGTCACCGTTCCGTCCCAAGTCCCCACGCCAGGAGCCCAGGTGGTCCCGGAGGCGGCGTCTCCGGGACCTCGCAGGTGGGGGCGGGGATTCAGCGCAGGGCCGAGCCCGCCTTCCACTGCGGCCAGCCGAGGTTCCAGCCGCCGAGTCCGTTGTCCGGCGCGACGGTGGTGTCGGTGGAGTTGATCACCTCGACGACGTCCCCCACGAGCGTGCGCTCGAAGAACCAGCCGGCCGGGGTGTCCGAACCGCCCCCCTTCACGTCACGGAGCCCGATGCAGCCATGGCTGGTGTTCTCGGACCCGAAGATGTCCGGGGACTCCCAGTAGTTGCCGTGCAGGAAGGTGCCCGACTTCGTCAGCCGGATGGCGTGGGGCACGTCCTTGATGTCGTACTCGCCGCCGAAGCCGACCGTGCTGCCGTCCATCCGGGTCACGTCGTGCAGTTCCGACACCACCATCTTCCCGTTGTACGTGGTCGTCTTCTCGGCACCTGCGGTGACCGGCACCGTGCTGACCACCTCTCCGTCGCGGCGGACCTCCATGGTGTGCGCCGCCGCGTCCACCACGGAGGTCTGGGCGCGGCCCACGGTGAAGGTGATCTTCTTCCGCTGGCTGCCGTAGACGCCGGGAGCTCCCTCCACGTCGCGCAGGGCCACGTCGACGGTGACCTCGGTGCCCGGTTCCCAGTAGGTCTCGGGGCGGAAGTCGAGCCGGTTCCGGCCGAACCAGTGGCCGGCGACCTCCACCTCCGGTTCGGTGGTGATCCTGATGGCCTTCTCCACCTCCGCGCGGCGGGTGACGGGCCGGTTGAAGTCGAAGGAGACGATCATGCCGGTGCCCACGGTGGACCGGTTCTCCGGCTTGAAGTAGCCGATGAAGCGGTCCTTGGGGACCAGCGTGGTGAAGGTGGTGCTGCGGGCCGAGCGGTGGCCGTCCCCGTCGACGGCGACCACGTCCACCGTGTACTTCCCGGCCAGCCCGAGCCGGTAGCCGCTGTCCCGTGGCGCCCAGGAGCGGCCGTCCTGCGCGATCCGGCCGGGTACCTCCCGGCGTTCGGCGTCCTCGGTCCGCGTCACCTTCACCCGTTCGATCCGGCCGTCGGGGACGGTCACCTTCAGCTCGCTGTCCGCCCCGACGTTCGTGGCGCCGTCCTCCGGCGCGATCCGGATGGCGTCACCGGGCGCGCGGTTGTCCCCGAAGAACGGCATCCCCCCGCTGCAGCCGGTCAGCACGACCGGGACGGTGAACAGTCCTGCCCATGTCAGCACGGCGATCGAAGCCGCCCGTGCTCTCTTCGCTTCGTGGTTCACGCCTCCCCCAACGACGCGGCCGCGCCGGGGAAACGTGAGTGCGGGGCCACCGGTGGGCAGAACAGAGGGGAGGACACCGCCAGGAAGGCCGCGGCTGGGACGCCGCGTACTCCTACTACGGGTGGCCGCTCCCACGAGCCGCAGGAGGCTGAGAGGTGTCGAGCACAGCCGAGCAGGAGGAAACCCCCCGTACGACGGGGCGGACGGCACCCGCCGCACCGGCCCTCAGGACCGGACCGGACGGACCACCCGTATGGCCGGGTGCCCCCATGCCGCTGGGGGCCCGCTTCCGGGTGGGACCGGACGGCGTGGCGGGCACCAATTTCGCCCTCTGGGCGGGCGGGGCGGAGGCGGTCGAGCTCTGCCTCTTCGACGAGCGGGGCACCGAGACGCGGCTCCCCCTGACCGAACTCACCCACGAGATCTGGCACGGCTTCGTCCCCGGCGTACAGCCGGGACAGCGCTACGGCTACCGGGTGCACGGCCGCTGGGACCCCTGGACGGGGGCCCGCTGGAACGCGGCGAAGCTGCTCCTCGACCCGTACGCCCGTGCGGTGGACGGCTCCTTCACCCTGCCGCCCGAGGTGTACGGCCATGTCAGGGACTGGCCGGAGCAGCACGTCGCGGACACCGTGCGCGACGACCGGGACTCGGCGCCCCATGTGCCCAAGGCCGTCGTGGTGCACGACGACGACGACTGGGCGGAGGACCGCCGGCCGAAGACCCCGTGGGCGGACTCGGTCATCTACGAGCTGCACGTGCGGGGCTTCACCAAGCTGCACCCGGACATCCCCCCGGAGCTGCGCGGCACCTACGCCGGACTCGCCCACCCCGCGGCGATCGATCACCTGCGGCGGCTCGGGGTCACGGCGGTGGAACTGCTCCCGGTCCACCAGTTCGCCCACGAGGACCATCTGCTGCGGCGCGGCCTGCACAACTACTGGGGGTACAACTCCATCGGCTACTTCGCCCCGCACGCGGACTACGCGGCGAACGGCACGGGCGGCGCGCAGGTCGGCGAGTTCAAGCAGATGGTGCGGGCCCTGCACGACGCCGGCATCGAGGTGATCCTCGACGTCGTCTACAACCACACCGCCGAGGCGTCCGAGCTCGGCCCGATGCTGTCGCTGCGCGGCATCGACAACCGTGGCTACTACCGGCTCCAGGGGGACGCCCGGCGCTACGCGGACTACACCGGCTGCGGCAACACCCTGCACGTGGTGCAGCCGCAGGTCCTGCGGCTGATCACCGACTCACTCCGGTACTGGGTCACCGAGATGGGTGTGGACGGCTTCCGCTTCGACCTCGCGGCGGCGCTCGCCCGCTCGATGCACGACGTGGACATGCTCTCCCCGTTCCTCGCGGTGATCGCCCAGGACCCGGTGCTGCGCCGCGTCAAGCTGATCGCCGAACCGTGGGACGTCGGCAACGGCGGCTACCAGGTGGGCGCGTTCCCTCCCCTGTGGACCGAGTGGAACGACCGCTACCGGGACGCGGTGCGTGACTTCTGGCGCGGCGCGCTGCCCGACGTGCGCGACATCGGCTACCGGCTGACGGGGTCGAGCGACCTGTACGCCTGGGGCGGCAGGCGGCCGTACGCCTCGGTCAACTTCGTCACCGCCCACGACGGTTTCACCCTCCGCGACCTGGTCAGTTACGAGCAGAAGCACAACGAGGCCAACGGGGAGGGCAACCGCGACGGCACCAACGACAACCGGGCGTGGAACTGCGGGGCGGAGGGCGAGACCGACGACCCGGAGGTGGGCGCCCTGCGCGCCCGGCAGCTGCGCAACCTCCTGACGACGCTGCTGCTCTCGACCGGGGTGCCGATGCTGGTCGCCGGGGACGAGATGGGCCGCACCCAGGGGGGCAACAACAACGCCTACTGCCAGGACAACGAGATCAGCTGGCTGGACTGGTCGCTCCTGGACGACCCCCGGTGGCGGCAGCTGGCCGAGCTGACCTCCCGGGTCCTCTCCCTGAGGCATCGCCATCCGGTGCTCCGGCGGCGCGCGTTCTTCGCCGGGACCCCGCAGGCACCGGACGGTCTGCGGGACCTCGCGTGGTTCACCCCGCAGGGTGAGGAGATGACGGAGGCCGACTGGTACGCGCCCGCCGCCACGCTCGGCCTCTATCTCTCGGGGCGTGACATCCCCGGCCGGGACGCCCGGGGCGGTCCGGTCACCGACGACAGCTTCCTGGCGATCCTGCACGCCGACCACCGGCCGTGCGCCTTCCGGCTCCCGGGTCCGCCCTGGGCCCAGTCCTACGAGCTGGTGCTGGACACCTCCCTCGACGACCAGTCGGAGGCGCCGGGCACCGCGCACCGGGGCGGCCAGGAACTCACCGTGGAGGGAAGGTCGGTGCTCCTGCTGCGGGTGACGGGCTGATTCGCCTGCTCAGCCCAGGATTCCGCGCTCGTAGGCCAGGGCGACCGCGGCCGCGCGGTCCTTCGCTCCCAGCTTGGCGAAGACATGGGTGAGGTGGGTCTTCACGGTGGCCTCACTGATGAACAGCTCGGCGGCGATCTCCCGGTTGGACGTCCCCCGGGCGACGAGTCCCAGCACCTCGCGCTCGCGCGTGGACAGCGACTCGTGGCCCGGGGCCGGGGTGCGCACGCGTGAGACGAGCCGTGAGGCGACGGCGGGCGAGAGCACGGTACGGCCGTCGGCCGCGGCGCGTACGGCGGTGAAGAGCTCGTCGCGGGGCGCGTCCTTGAGGAGGTAGCCGGTGGCGCCCGCCTCGATGGCGGGCAGGGTGTCGGAGTCGGTGTCGTACGTGGTGAGGACGAGCACCTGGGACCGGGCACCGAGCCGGGTCAGCTCGGCGATGGCGTCCACGCCTCCCCCGCCGGGCATCCGCAGGTCCATCAGCACGACGTCGGGGTCCAGCCGGGTCGTGAGCTCGACGGCGGCCACGCCGTCCGCGGCCTCGCCGAGGACCTCGAACCCGGGGTCGGCCGCGAACATCCCGCGCAGACCGTCCCGTACGACGGGGTGGTCGTCGACGACGAGCAGGGTGATGACGCGTGTGGTCCCGGTGGCATCGGTCATGTCCGGTCCAGGTTACGTCCCGTCAGCCACGCCGGACCAGAGGGACCCGGGCGGAGACGGCGGTGCCGAGCCCCGGCTCGGACTCGACCTCCACCGTGCCGGCGATCCGTTCGGCGCGGGCGCGCATCCCGACCAGCCCGAACCCGCCGGTGGATCCGCGCGGGGGCGGTACGGCCGGGTCGAACCCCCGGCCGTCGTCTCGGACGTCCAGGGTGATCTCGTCGCCCATGTAGGAGAGGGTGACACCCGCCCGCGCCGCGTCCGCGTGCCTGGCGGTGTTGGCGAGCGCCTCGCCCGCGATGCGCAGCAGGGTGGCCCCGACCTCGTCGTGGAGGGGCTCGACCGTACCCGTCACGGTGAACTCCGCCTGTACGCCGGTGCGCCGAGCCCACTCGGTGACCGTCTTCTTCAGCGCGCCGGGCAGGTCGTCGTCGACCAGTGCGGAGGGCACCAGGTCGTGGACGGAGCGGCGGGCCTCGCCGAGGCTGTGGCGTGCGAGGCCGGCCGCCCGGTCGAGGTGTTCCCGCGCCTGGGCCGGGTCGGCGGTGGAGGCCGCGGCCTGGAGCTGGGCGATGATGCCGGTCAGGCCCTGCGCGAGGGTGTCGTGAATCTCGGCGGCGAGGCGGCGCCGCTCGTCGGCCACCCCGGCCTCCCGTGCCTGGACCAGGAGCTGGACGTGGAGTGCCGCGTTCTCGGCCAGCGCCTCCTCCAGCCGGGTGTTGGCACGCTCCAGCTCCGAGATGGCCGCCGTCTGCCGCTCGGTCCGCTCCGCCTCACGTGCACTGATGCTGCCGAAGACGAGGGCGAGGGAGAAGTGCAGGACGAACAGCCCCCCGAAGGCGACCCAGTTGAGCAGTGAGGCGGGCGGCAGGCCGCTGCCGGACTGCGCGCCGGCCATCGTGACGGCGGTGCAGAGGAGCCCGGCCCGTACCCGGCGTTCCGGAAGCAGGTACCCGCTGTCGAAGTAGCCCATGATCGCGTAGATGGAGAAGAACGGGTTGGTCCAGCACAGGGCGAAGGCGATCAGGCTCCGCAGCGCGTAGCAGACCTGAGCGGCGGTTCCCTGCGGCGGCGCCCCGTCCATGGCCCGGTCCCACCAGAGCTGGAGGACGCCGGCCACCGTGACGAGGACCACCGCGGCCCACCGCTCGGTCCCCGTCATCCCCACGGCGTCCGCGGAGAGCACCGTCATCAGGACCGAGACACCGAGCAGGGTGCAGGGCCCGTACCTGAAGAATGCCTCCCAGCGCTGCTCCACCGTCGTACCGCTCACCGTGCCACTCCCCCCCCGTCCGGTTCCGGCCCAGTCTTCCCCCTGGCGGTGCGCTGGTCACTCCCAGCGGAAGAGCCGGGTCGCACCGACGCCGAGCACCAGGGTCCAGACCACCGTCACCGCCAGGTGCGCCCAGCCCGGCCAGCCGCCCGTCGCCGCCTGGTCGAGTGCCTGGGAGGCTGCTCCGAGCGGGGTGAACTCCACGATGTGGCGCAGCAGTCCGGGCATGACCTGGACGGGCACCCAGACCCCTGCGGCGAACATCATCAGCAGGTACGCGACGGTGCCGACGGCGGTCGCCGCCTTGGCCGTCGGCGCCAGCGCGCAGATGGTCGCGCCGAAGGCCAGCCCACAGACCACCGACAGGACCAGTGCCAGCAGGTATCCGGGCACATGCCCCGGCAGCGGTACGCCGAAGGCGGCCCGGCCCACGGTGATGACGAGTACGGCGGAGGCCAGCGACGCCGCGCCGTGCAGCAGGATCTGCGCCGTGAGCAGGGCCGAAGGGCGTACGGGGGTGGCCGACATCCGGCGCAGGATGCCGCGTTCGCGGTAGCCGGTGAGGACGGGAGGCATGGCCTGGATCGCGGACGTGATCAGGCCGAGCAGCACCGTGATGGGCACGTAGAGGTCGATGACTCTCCGGCCGCCGAGCGCCGGGTCGTCCTCCCGGAATGAGGGGATCAGACCGAGGATCGTGAGGAGGACCGCGGGGAACGCCAGGATCCAGAAGAGGTTTCCCGGTTCGCGCAGGAAGAGTCGGAACTCGGCCCGGAGCACCGCGGTGTGCGTGCTGGTCGCCGTGGCCGGCCCGGCCGGTGTGATGACTGTGGTCGGCATGTCAGGCGTCCTGCTCAGTGAGGTCGAGGAAGGCGTCGTCCAGGGTGGTCTCCAGGACGCGCAGCCGGTCGGCGGTGATGTGGAGGTGGGCGAGCAGGGAGATCACGGCTCCGGCGGTGTCGTCGTTTCCGTGGACGGTGATCCGTCCGTCCCGGGCGGCCGAGACGGACACGGCGCCCGGCAGCCGTTCGAGTCCGGCGTCGTCCGGGAGTGGCTTCGACGGGGTGAAGGAGATGACGGTGGAGCCGGCCGACCGCCCGACCAGTCCCTCCGGGGTGTCGAGCGCGGCGACCCGGCCCTTGTCGATGACCGCGACCCGGTCGCAGAGCCGCTGGGCCTCCTCCATGAAGTGGGTGACCAGCAGCACGGTCACCCCGCTGTCCCGGATCTCCTCGATGAGCCCCCAGGTGTCCCGGCGCGCCCTCGGGTCGAGTCCGGTGGTGAGTTCGTCCAGCACGACGATCCGGGGGTCGCCGACGAGGGCGAGCGCGATGAAGAGCCGCTGCTTCTGTCCGCCGGACAGCTGGGCGAAGCGCCGGTCGAGATGTGCGGTGAGGCCGAGCCGTTCCGCGAGGGCGAACCGGTCGGCGGGGCGGGGGTAGAAGGAGCTGTACAGCTCCAGTGCCTCGCGGACGGTCAGCTTGGGCTGGAGCTCGCTCTCCTGGAGCTGCGCGCCGAGCAGCAGGGTGACCTCGGCGCGGTCGGCGGCGGGGTCCAGGCCGGCGACCCGTACGGTGCCCGAGTCGGGGACACGCAGCCCCTCGACGCATTCCACGGTGGTGGTCTTGCCGGCCCCGTTCGGGCCGAGGATCCCGAAGATCTCCCCCTCGTCGACGGTGAAGCTCACCCCGTCGACGACCGGGCGGCCCCCGTAGGCCTTGCCGAGCCCCTGCACTTCGATGATTGCCATGGCTCAAGCGTTCCGGCGGGCGGGCCGTGCCGGTATCCGCCGTCCCGCTCGGACCGGCATCAGCCGATCGGTTGATGCCGCCTCCGACCGGTCGCTCGTGACCGGAAAACCACATGAGGGATGTCAGTGGTGAACCTTAGGCTCACTCCTGATGCCCGAAAAACCTGCAGAGCCCACGGAACGGTCCGCCGTGCGCTCCCTACTGCGTCTGTGGCCCTACGTCAGACCCGTCCGCGCACGCTGGCTCTCCGCCGCGCTCGTGGCGATACTCGCCTCGAGTCTCGCCCTGGTGATCCCGCTGGTCCTGAAGTGGATGGTGGACGGCCCGGTGGCCGAGCGCGACCCGGGCGGGGTGTGGCTCGGGGCGCTCTGGCTTCTGCTGCTCGGGATCGTCGAGGCGGGGCTGTTCGGCCTCCGGCGGTGGCTGGTGGCCCGCCCGCTGGCGAGCGTCGAGGCCGCCATGCGGGCGGACCTCTACCGTCATCTCCAGCGTCTTCCGGTGGCCTTCCACGACCGCTGGCCCTCGGGCCAGCTGCTCTCGCGCGGGACCACCGACCTCATGCTGATGCGGATGTTCCTCGCCTTCCCGCTGACCTTCCTCCTGGTCAACGGCACCACGATCCTGGTGGGTTTCATCATCCTGTTCGCCCAGGAGTGGACCCTGGGGCTGGTGCTCCTGGTGCCCGCCGTGCCGATGATGATCATGTGCTCCCTGTTCGAGTCGAAGTACGCCCTGGTGGCGCGCAGGGCTCAGGACCAGGTCGGCGATCTGACGACGGTCGTCGAGGAGAGCGTGCTGGGCATCCGCATCGTGAAGGGTTTCGGCCGCAACCGCAGCCAGGCCCTCGCCTTCCGGTCGCTCGCCCAGCGGCTGCGCACCACCGAGCTGGGCAAGGCCCGCCTGCTCGCGGGGATCTGGGGCCTCATCACCACCGTGCCCGAGCTGGCGATCGGCGCCGCTCTGGTGCTCGGCACCGTCGAGGTCGCGAACGGCGGACTGTCGGCGGGCACCCTGGTCGCCTTCCTCTCGACGGCCCTGGCGCTGCGCTGGCCGGTCGAGTCGATCGGCTTCCTGCTGGCGATGAGCCAGGAGGCGGCCACGGCGGCCGACCGCTACTTCGAGGTGATGGACGTCGCCGAGGAACCGGAACCCGACACTCCGGTCCTGGGTACGGCGACCGGGGAGGGCATCGTCTTCGACGGGGTGGAGTTCCGCTACCCGGACGCCGCCCCCGGCTCACCTCCCGTGCTCGCCCGGATCGACCTGCGGATCCGTCCCGGCGAGACGATGGCCCTGGTGGGGGCCACGGGGTCGGGGAAGACGACCCTGACGGCGCTCGTGCCCCGGCTCCACGACGTCACCGCCGGACGCATCCTGCTGGACGGTGAGGACATCTCCACGATGGAGCGCTCCCGGCTGCGCGAGCTGGTCTCGGTCGCCTTCGAGGAGCCGACGCTCTTCTCGGCGACGGTCGGCGAGAACGTACAGATGGGTGCGGAAGAGGCGAGCGGACAGGCCTTGTCCCGGGCGCTGTCCGTGGCCCAGGCCGACTTCGTGCACGACCTTCCGCAGGGCGTCGGCACCCAGGTGGGCGAGCAGGGTCTGAGCCTGTCCGGCGGTCAGCGGCAGCGCCTCGCCCTCGCCCGCGCCGTCGTCGGGGCGCCCCGGTTCCTGGTGCTCGACGACCCGCTGTCCGCCCTGGACGTCCACACGGAGGCGCTGGTGGAGGCGGCGCTGCGGAGCGTGCTGGAGGAGACCACGGCCCTGGTCGTCGCCCACCGGCCGTCCACCGTGATGCTCGCGGACCGGGTGGCACTGCTGTCCGGCGGCAGGATCACCGCCGTCGGCACCCACCAGGAACTCCTGCGCACCGACGCCGAGTACGCGTGGCTGATGTCCGGCGCGGCCGGCACCGGAGTCCTTGTCCCCGAGGAGGGCAGCGTCCGATGACCAGTACCACCGCCGACCAGCCCGCCCTCGCCGGCGACGGCACGGCCGGGAAGGAGGGCGGCCCGCCGCCCGGAGACGTCGACCCGTTCGCCGCCGATGCCCTGCCCACCCCTCCCGGCGCCACCCGGGCGCTGCTCTTCTCGCTGCTCGCGCCGATGCGCGCCAGGGTGGCGGTTGCCGCGCTGCTGCTGATCGTCCAGCAGGCCGCGGTCCAGGCGGGACCGCTGCTGGTCGCGTACGCCATCGACAGCGGTGTGCCCGCGTTCCGGGACCACGACTACGGGCCCCTGGCTGCCGTGGGGGCCGGCTACGCCCTCTGCGCGGCCGCCGCGGGGGCCCTCCAGTACGCCTTCCTCCGGGCGGCGGCGCGGATCAACCAGGACGTGCTGCTCGATCTGCGCGGGCGGATCTTCCGTCACGCGCAGGCGTTGAGCGTCGACTTCCACGAGCGGTACACCTCGGGCCGGCTGATCTCCCGGTCGACCACGGACGTGGAGTCCCTGCGTGAGCTGCTGAGCGAGGGGTTGCAGGAGCTGATCGGGGTGGTCCTCTCCTTCGTGTCCATCTCCCTCATGCTGCTCTGGCTCGACCTCGGTATCGGCGCCATCGCGGTGGCCTCCTTCGCCCCGCTCTACCTGCTGGTGCGCACGTACCGGAGAAGGGCGACCGCCGCCTACGCGGAGCGCTCCTCCGCGATGGCGTCGGTCATCGTGAAGTTCGCCGAGACGATGAACGGGATCCGCCCCGTGCAGGCGTTCCGCAGGGAGCGCGCCAACGACGCGGACTTCGCGGTCTCCAACCACCGGCACGAACGCGCCAACGGCGACGCGCTGCTGGAGATGGCGCGCTACGTCGTGGGCTCCCGGCTCGTGGCGAACACGGCGGTGGCCGCGATGGTCCTGTGGGGTGCCTACCGGGTGGCGTCGGAGACCCTTGCCCTCGGGGTGCTGGCGGCGGCGGTGCTGTATCTGCGTCGGCTGTACGACCCGATCGACCGGCTGGCGATGTTCCTCAACTCCTACCAGTCGGCCTCCGCCTCGCTGGAGAAGATCGCGGGCCTGCTCGCGCAGACCCCGACCGTGCCCGAACCCGCCGAGTCGAAGACGCTGCCGGCACAGCCCGGTGAACACCCGGGTCGCGAGGTCACGTTCGAGGGGGTGCGGTTCGCCTACCGGACGGGGGGCGAGGTCCTGCCCGCCTTCGACCTGTCGATCCCGGCGGGCCAGACCGTGGCCGTGGTGGGTTCGACCGGCGCGGGCAAGTCGACCCTGGCCAAGCTGCTGGCCCGCTTCTACGACCCGACCGAGGGCAGGGTGCTGCTGGACGGCACCGACCTGCGCGACCTCGCGACAGCCGAGCTGCGCCGGGGTGTGGTGATGGTGACCCAGGAGGCGTTCCTGTTCTCCGGGACGATCGCCGAGAACATCGCGATCGGCCGACCGGAAGCCACTCCTGACGAGATCGAGCGCGCCGCCAAGGCCATCGGCGCGCACGACTTCATCAGCTCCCTGCCCGACGGGTACGAGACCGACGTCCGTAAGCGAGGCGGCCGTATCTCCGCCGGCCAGCGCCAACTCGTCGGGTTCGCACGCGCCCTGCTGGCGGATCCCGCGGTGCTGATCCTCGACGAGGCCACCAGCTCGCTGGACGTGCCCGGTGAGCGGGCGGTCCAACGGGCCATGGACACCGTGCTGCAAGGCCGTACGGCGGTGGTGATCGCCCACCGCCTCTCCACGGTGGAGATCGCGGACCGGGTCCTGGTGATGGAGCACGGCCGGATCGTGGAGGACGGCACCCCGGCCGAACTCATCGGCGGTGCCAGCCGGTTCGCCGGACTGCACAAGGCCTGGCGGGAGAGCCTGGCCTGACGGTGCGGGCCGGGCCCCCCGGGGCCCGGCCCGCCCGGCGGGGCGTCAGGCGCCCTACGGGGTGGCGCCGCGCGCACCGTCCCGGCCCCAGGGCCGGGTGGGCTGGAGGACCGCTTCGGTGAGTGCCGCCGTACGCAACGCCGTGACCTGCTGGTATTCGGGGTCGGCGACCATCCGCGAGAAGGCCGTCCGGCTCGGGTAGCGGACCAGGAGCACGGCGTCCCACTCCTGTCCCGCCTCGGCGACCATGGCCGCGCCCCCGTCCCCGGCGTACACCACCTCGGCCCCGTAGCGGGGGAGGATGACCCCGGACAGCGCCTCGGCGTACCGCGCGTACGACTCCCGGCCCCCGTCCGCGAAGCGCAGCAGGTTCAGCATCACGACGGGTTCGTCCGGGTCCTCGGCGAGGAACTCCTTGAGGTCGGCGCCGCTGGGGTCGACAGCCATGGTCCGGCTCCTTCGATCGAGTGACTAAGCGCTTGCTCAACCCTCCTCGCCCGGCCACTCGCGCGTCAAGGGCTCCGCACGCACGCCTCACTCCGTCACGCGGCCGCACGGAGTGGATCGTGGCGCGCGGAGGGTGCCCCACGGAGGGATGACGGAACCGGCCATAGCTCCGACGCGTCTCAGCCCTCGGTCTCCGTCCGGCCGGCCCCGCGCACGCCACCTCCGAAGAGTGCGGGCGAAACCCCTTCCCACCCTGCGGCGCAAGGGTTGCGGCACCCTTGGAACCCCTCGCGTGCCTCCTGGGCGACACACGGCGAAACGTCCGCTTAACGAACACGGTATTTCTGGCAACGGACGACTTCCGGCCAATGTGTTGACGCGGTCCTGACACGCACAGCTTCCGACTGGCACTCTTCCCCCGTTCCACGCACCGCTGCTCGGCCCCGCCCGCTCACCCGGCGGGCTGTCACCCCCCTCGCAGAAGGAGTCCGCGTGAGACCCACGCCCAGCCGTCGTACCACCGCGACCGGCGCTCTGATAGCCGCAGCCGCTCTCCTCGCCGTCGGAATGCAGGGCGGCGCCGCAACGGCCGCCTCCGACGCCGCCTCCGCGGCACCCGCCGCCGCGGTGAAGGGCGCCGACCCCGGCGCGCTTCCCGCGAAGCTCTCCCCCGCCCAGCGCGCCGAACTCATCGCGGACGCCAACGCCACCAAGGCGGCCACCGCCAAGGAACTGGGCCTCGGTTCCACGGAGAGGCTCGTGGTCCGGGACGTCGTCAAGGACGTCGACGGCACCACCCACACCCGATACGAGCGCACCCTCGACGGGCTCCCCGTCCTCGGCGGCGACCTGGTCGTGGCCGAGTCGAAGGCCGGGACGACGCAGGGCGTGACCAAGGCGTCGAAGGCGACCGGCGCGCAGCTGAAGGCCGTCGGCACCGCGGCGGACGTCGCGCCGGCCACCGCCGAGAAGCAGGCGCTGACCGCGGCCCGCGCCGACGGTTCGAAGAGCACCGAGGCGAGCAGGGCCCCTCGCAAGGTCGTCTGGGCGGCGAGCGGCACACCGCAGCTGGCGTACGAGACCGTGGTCGGCGGTCTCCAGCACGACGGCACCCCCAACGAGCTGCACGTCATCACGGACGCCTCATCGGGAGCCAAGCTCTTCGAGTGGCAGGCGATCGAGACCGGCACCGGCAACACCCAGTACAGCGGCCAGGTGACGCTGGGCACCTCGGGCTCGGGCAGCTCGTACAACCTGACGGACACCGCGCGCGGCAACCACAAGACGTACAACCTGAACCGGGGTACGTCCGGAACCGGCACCCTCTTCTCCGGGACCGACGACGTGTGGGGCAACGGCAGCGCCTCCAACACGGAGACGGCCGCCGCGGACGCCCACTACGGGGCCGCCGAGACCTGGGACTTCTACAAGAACGTCATGGGACGCAGCGGCATCCGGGGTGACGGTGTCGGTGCGTACTCCCGCGTCCACTACGGCAACAACTACGTGAACGCCTTCTGGTCCGACAGCTGCTTCTGCATGACGTACGGCGACGGCAGCGGCAACCTCGCCCCGCTGACCTCGCTGGACGTGGCGGCCCACGAGATGACGCACGGCGTCACCTCCAACACCGCCGGCCTCAACTACAGCGGTGAGTCCGGCGGTCTCAACGAGGCCACCTCGGACATCTTCGCGGCCGGTGTGGAGTTCTACTCCAACACCGCCACGGACCCGGGCGACTACCTCGTCGGCGAGAAGATCGACATCAACGGCGACGGCACGCCCCTGCGTTACATGGACAAGCCGAGCAAGGACGGGGCCTCCAAGGACTCCTGGTACTCCGGCCTCGGCTCGGTCGACGTCCACTACTCCTCGGGCCCGGCCAACCACTTCTTCTACCTGCTGTCCGAGGGCAGCGGCGCGAAGACCGTCAACGGGGTCTCCTACAACTCCCCCACCTCGGACGGCCTCCCGGTGACCGGCATCGGCCGGGACAAGGCGCTGCAGATCTGGTTCAAGGCGCTCACCACGAAGTTCACCTCCACCACGAACTACGCCGCGGCGCGTACGGGCACCCTCGCGGTGGCCGGTGAGCTGTACGGCGCCACCAGCGCCGAGTACACCGCCGTGGCCAACGCCTGGGCCGCCATCGCCGTCGGCTCGCGTCCCGGCGGCGGCACCGACCCGGGCGGCAAGGTCTTCCAGAACACGACCGTCAAGGCCATCGCCGACCGCTCCACCACCAACATCCCGGTGGTCGTCAGCGGGGTCACCGGCAACGCGCCCAGCGCGCTCTCCGTCGCGGTGAACATCACCCACACCTACCGCGGTGACCTGGTCCTCGACCTGGTCGCCCCGGACGGGACGGCGTACCGGCTGAAGAACTCCTCGTCGTCGGACTCGGCGGACAACGTGGTGGCGACCTACACGGTCAACGCCTCGTCCGAGGTGGCCAACGGCACCTGGAACCTGAAGATCCAGGACGCCTACTCCGGCGACACCGGCACCTTCAACAGCGTCAAGCTCACCTTCTGAGCCGTCGCCACTGACACGGCCCGAGTACCGCGGGGCCGTACGACCGACAGCGGGAGGGCCCCGGGGAGAACGACTCCCCGGGGCCCTCCCCGTGCGTCAGAGTGCGGCGCCCCCGCGCGGGACGTCCTGCTCGGCCCAGACGATCTTCCCGGTGGCCGTGCGGCACGAACCCCAGCTGCGGCAGAGCAGGTTGATCAGCTGGAGCCCCCGGCCACCCTCGTCGCTGACGTCCGCGTGCTGGATCTGCGGCAGGTCGGGCCCGGTGTCGGCCAGCTCCACCTGGAGCCGGTCGTCGCACAGCAGCAGCCGCAGGCGCCCCGGACCGCCTCCGTAGCGCAGGGCGTTGCCCACCAGTTCGCTGACCACGAGTTCCGTCACATCGGCGAGATCGGCCAGCTCCCACCGGGCCAGCTGCTCGGTGACCAGTCTGCGGGCGGTGGAGGCGGAGTTGCCCTCCGACGGCAGGTCCCACTCCCGCAGCCGCACTCCGGGCGGGAGCTCGTGCCCGCCGGCGACCAGCAGCACCGCCTCGTCGAAGCGGCCGTCGTCCCGCCTCGGCGAGGTGAGCGGGCCGCCGGCGTCGAGCCGCTCGGGGGCCATCCGGGCCACGGAGTCGCGCAGTCCCTCCAGTTGTACGTCCACGTCGTCGGTACGGGTCTTGACGAGGCCGTCCGTGTAGAACACCAGCCGCCCGCCCGCCGGCCCCCGCACCCGCAGCGGGTCGTACGGGATCACCCCGGCGCCCAGCGGGGCCCCGGCCGGCACGTCCACGTAGCGGGCGGTCCCGTCCGCGTCCACCAGAAGCGGCGGCGGATGCCCCGCGCTGGCGATCGTGTAGCTGGAGTCCGCCGGGTCGTACACCGCGCAGAGGCAGGTGGCGACCTGGTCGTCCTCCAGGTCCCGGGTGGCCAGGTCGAGCCGGGCGAGCAACCGGTCCGGGGTGATGTCGAGCATCATGAGCGTGCGGGCGACGGCCCTCAGCCGGCCCATCGTGGCCGCGGCGGGTAGGCCGTGCCCGGTGACGTCGCCGACGACGAGCGCCGTGCGCCCGCTGGGCAGCGCCACCACGTCGTACCAGTCGCCCCCCACGCCGTGCGCGTCGACGGCCGGCGCGTAGTGGGCGTGCACGGTCAGTCCGGGGGTACGGGGCGTGGCCCGTGGGAGCAGCGAGCGCTGGAGGGAGACGACATGCTCGCGCTCACGGCCGTAGAGCCGCGCGTTGTCTATGAACACCGCCGCGATGGAGGCGAGTTGGCTCGCGAGCTCGAGGTCGGCCCGGTTGAAGGGGCGGCGGTCCCCGGCGCGTACGAAGTCGGCGGAGCCCAGCAGCACGCCCCGGGCCGTCAGCGGCACCGCGAGGTAGCTGTGGACGCCCTGGCGCCGCATGGCGGCCTCGGCGCTGTCCGTGGGTGCGACGCGCTTGTAGTCCTGCGGTGTCATACGGCTGACCAGGACGGGCCGGCCGTTGCGCAGGCACTCGGTCGTCAGGAGCGTCTCGCGGCGCTCGCGCCGGTCGACCACCTGGCCCACCGGTGAGGGTTCCAGCTCCTCCAGCGCCGCGATGGAACGGACCGCCATGGCGCGGGTGACGGGCACCGCGGCGCCGGTGACCCGCTCGCCCTCCTCACCGCGCAGCACCGACTCCAGCAGGTCGACGGCCGCGGCGTCGGCGAGTCCGGGCACGCTGTACGCGGCCAGTTCCTCGGCCGTGCGCTCCAGGTCGAGGGTGGTGCCGATGCTGGTGCTCGCCTCGTTGAGCCAGCGCATCCGGGCTGCGGTGGTGAAACGGTCCCCCGGCGGCGGGGCGCCGGGTTCACTCCGACGGACCCGCAACTGCCGTGAGGTGCCGCTCTTCGCTGCCAGCCGACGGGTCAGGCGTCTCGCTCGGCCTCCGCCGCCGTTCACCGTGCTGACCTCCACTCGCGCCCCGGGGGGGACGCCTCGCTGTGACGTCGGTGACCGCGGGGCCACACCGGCAGGGCTGTCATGGTAGCGAGATCGGGCCGAAAGCACCTCTGCCGGTTCATCCGCACCGAATCGGCCCGGCCGCCTCCTGGCAACGGGATGGGCCCGGCGCCTACGCACCGGGCCCACCGCGGACTCCACAACCCGGGGTGTCAGCGGAGCAGGACCCCGCCGCCGTCGCCGGCGGCGTCACCCGGGACCGCGACCAGACCGAGCTCCGCGCCCGAGGCGAGCAACGGATGCGAGGGCAGGACCCGGACCGTGTAGCCGTAGGGGCCCGTACGATCGAGGGCGAGGGGACCTTCGAACAGCCAGCGGTCCTCCAGGTCGTGACCGCCGGCCGGCTTCAGCGGGAAGGTCTGCGCCTCCGCGATCGCGTCCCCCGAGTCGACCCGCCCGGCGACGACCTGTACCTCCACGTCGTCCGGGTCGAGACCGCCCAGGGCGATGCGGACGCGCAGGGCAAGGGTGGAGCCGAGTTCGGCGGAGCCGCCGACGACCGTGTCGGCGGTGGCCTCCACATGGTCGACCGCCACCTGCGGCCAGGCGGCACGGACCCTGGCCTTCCAGGCGGCCAGATCCCGGGCGGCCGCCGGCTCCAGCGCCTTGCGGGAGAGCGCGGCCGGCGCGTAGAGGCGTTCCACGTACTCGCGCACCATGCGCCCGGCGAGCACCTTGGGGCCGAGCGTCACCAGGGTGCGGCGGACCATCTCGATCCAGCGTTCGGGCAGGTCCTCGGCGTCACGGTCGTAGAAACGGGGGGCGACCCGGTCCTCGATCAGCGAGTAGAGGGCGTTCGCCTCCAGTTCGTCGCGCCGCGCCTCGTCGGTGGCGGAGCCGTCGGCGGTGGGGATCGCCCAGCCGAAGTCGGGCTCGAACCACTCGTCCCACCAGCCGTCGCGCACCGAGAGGTTGAGACAGCCGTTGAGAGCCGCCTTCATCCCGCTGGTGCCGCAGGCCTCCAGCGGGCGGAGCGGGTTGTTGAGCCAGACGTCGCAGCCCGGGTAGAGCTTCTGCGCCATGCCCATGCCGTAGTCGGGGAGGAAGACGATCCGGTGGCGCACCCTCGGGTCGTCCGCGAACCGCACCAGTTCCTGGACCAGCCGCTTGCCGCCGTCGTCGGCGGGGTGGGCCTTGCCCGCGACGACGATCTGGATCGGGCGGGTCGGGTGGAGGAGCAGTTCCCGCAGCCGGTCGCGGTCGTGCAGCATCAGCGTCAGCCGCTTGTACGAGGGCACGCGGCGGGCGAAGCCGATGGTCAGCACGTCCGGGTCGAGGACGTCGTCGATCCAGCCCAGTTCGGCCGTGCCGGCGCCGCGCCTGCGCCACGAGGCGTAGAGACGCTTGCGTACCTCGGTGACGAGCTGGCCGCGCAGGTCGCGGCGGAGTTCCCAGATCTCCCGGTCGGAGACCGAGCCCACCGCGTCCCAGCGCCCGGGGGACGCCGCGGTGCCGTCGGCCCCGGATCCGGCGAGGGCGTTCTCCGCGCGTTCGGCGCCGAAGGTGTCGGCGCCGAGGCGGAAGACCTCGGGCGCCACCCAGGTCGGGGCGTGCACCCCGTTGGTGACGGAGGTGATCGGCACCTCGGAGGGGTCGAATCCCGGCCACAGGCCGGAGAACATCTCCCGGCTGACGGCGCCGTGCAGCGTGGACACGCCGTTGGCGCGCTGGGCGAGCCGCAGGCCCATCACCGCCATGTTGAAGATGCCGGGCTCACCGCCCTCGTACGTCTCGGTGCCGAGCGGCAGGATCTTCTCCACCGCGACACCCGGCAGTTCACCGTCGTCGCCGAAGTGACGGGCCACCAGCTGGCGGTCGAAACGGTCTATCCCGGCGGGGACCGGGGTGTGCGTGGTGAACACCGCTCCGGCCCGCGCGGTCTCCAGCGCCGCGTCGAAGTCCATCCCGGTGTCGGTGAGTTCCCTGATCCGCTCCAGGCCGAGGAATCCGGCGTGGCCCTCGTTGGTGTGGAACACCTCGGGGGCGGCGTGCCCGGTGAGCCGGCAGTACGTGCGCACCGCGCGCACCCCGCCGATGCCGAGGAGCATCTCCTGGAGCAGCCGGTGGTCGCTGCCGCCGCCGTACAGCCGGTCGGTGACGTCGCGCTCGCCCGGCGCGTTCTCCTCGACGTCGGAGTCGAGGAGGAGCAGCGGTACGCGGCCGACCTGGGCCTGCCAGACGCAGGCGTACAGCGAGCGGCCGCCCGGCAGGGCGAGCACCACCCGGCTGGGGGTGCCGTCGGCCTCCCGCAGGAGGGTCAGCGGCAGCTCGTTGGGGTCCAGGACCGGGTAGTGCTCCTGCTGCCAGCCGTCGCGGGACAGGCTCTGGCGGAAGTAGCCGTGCCGGTAGAGCAGGCCGACCCCGATGAGGGGTACGCCGAGGTCGCTGGCGGCCTTCAGATGGTCGCCGGCCAGGATGCCGAGGCCGCCCGAATACTGCGGCAGGGCGGCCGTGACACCGAATTCGGGAGAGAAGTAGGCGATGGCCGCGGGGAGCTCCGCGCCCTGGGAGAGCTGGTTCTGGTACCACCTCGGGCCGCCGAGGTACTCCCGGAGGTCCGCGGACGCCTCGTCGAGGCGGCTCAGGAAGTGCTGGTCTCCGGCCAGCTCGGTGAGTCGTGCCGCGGGAACGGCACCGAGCAGACGCACGGGGTCGGCGTCCGCGGGCCGCCAGCCCTCCGGGTCGACTGCCTGGAAGAGCTGCTGGGTCTCGGTGTGCCAGGACCAGCGCAGGTTGCGGGCGAGGTCGCTGAGCGGTCGCAGGGGTTCGGGGAGGACGGGACGCACGGTGAATCGACGAATGGCCTTCACGTATCCCACCTTTACAGGGGACGTACGGATCCGAGGGGACGCACGACGGTGGGCGCCCTCTCCGTCACCCTCGACGGTAGCGGCGTCCGGCGTGGCGCAGCCACGGCGCACGCCCGGCTCAGTCACCGCCCCGCGCCGCCGTCGGCCCGCCCCCGCCCTGGTCCGGCACGGTCCGCGCCCTGCCCCGTTCGCCTCCGGAATCACCTGGGTCGCGGTGAAGGCTCACGCCTCTCGCGTACCACCCGCCCCGTGGGCCAGATGCGCCAGATACGCACCCTTCTGTCTCGGGCGATATGGCTGATTTCCCCTCCTCACGCGGACTTGTGGCACCCCGCACCACAGGGAAGGCTGCGGAGGTGCCCGCGTGACGGCCGGAAGACCGGCGCGCGGTCCGGAGCGCGTGCACCGGTTGGACCCAGGAGTTAACACACCGGCGGGTTGGACGCCCGAAACCGGTGGGAAGGCTCCCCCGGTAGCACCCCCCGCGCTGCACGACCCGAGGTGCCCCGGTCCGAGGTCGAACCCCCGTGCACCTGCCATTCGAGTGCCATTCGAGTGAACGCGGACAGGAGCGGCCATGCCCACACCCCGCCAGCCGACGACCGAGCGGCTACAAAGGACGCAACCCCACCATCGCGGCGCGCGCGGACGGCCCCTCACGCCCACGTCTCGCCCCGCGCATGCCGAGATCCGACCCCCAGGTGATTCCATGATCGGTCGCATTCCCGTCCTGGACGTCCGTCCGCTCGTCGACTGCGGCAGACGGCCGGCCAAAGCCGTCGCAGGCGAGACGTTCGAGGTCAGCGCCACCGTGTTCCGCGAGGGGCATGACGCCGTGGCCGCCAACGTCGTCCTCTGCGATCCGAGCGGACGGCCCGGCCCCTGGACGCCGATGCGCGAGCTCGCGCCGGGCACGGACCGGTGGGGCGCGGACGTGACTCCGGAGTCCGAGGGGGCCTGGACGTACACGGTCGAGGCGTGGAGCGATCCGGTCACCACCTGGCGGGCCCACGCGCGGATCAAGATTCCGGCGGGCATCGACACCGCGCTGGTCCTCGACGAGGGGGCCGAGCTCTACGCCCGCGCGGCCGAGGGCGTGCCCAAGCGGGACGGGCGTGAGGCGGTGCTGGCCGCCGTCGACGCCCTCCGCGACACCGGACGCGCCCCGGCCGCCCGGCTGGCCGCCGCGCTCACCCCCGAGGTGGACGAGGCGCTCGCGCGTCACCCGCTGCGTGAACTGGTCACCGCTTCCCGGCCGATGCCGCTGACGGTGGAGCGCCCGCGCGCCCTCTACGGCTCCTGGTACGAGCTGTTCCCCCGCTCCGAGGGCGCGCGCGAGGAGGTGGTCGCACCGCCGAAGCCCGCCCGCAAGCCCCGGGCTGCGAAGACCGCGAAGACGTCCGCCGCCACCCGGGGCAAGGGCCCCGGGGTCACCGCGGAGGCCGCGGCACCACCGGTCACCCGGCTGGTCAGCGGCACCCTCCGGACCGCCGCGGAGCGCCTTCCCGCCGTCTCGGCGATGGGGTTCGACGTGGTCTACCTGCCGCCGATCCACCCCATCGGGACCACTCACCGCAAGGGCCCGAACAACAGCCTCACCCCCGGCGCCGACGACCCCGGCGTGCCCTGGGCGATCGGTTCGGCCGAGGGCGGCCACGACGCCGTCCACCCGGATCTCGGCACGATCGAGGACTTCGACCACTTCGTGGAGACGGCCCGCACCCTGCGCATGGAGATCGCGCTGGACTTCGCCCTGCAGTGCTCCCCGGACCACCCCTGGGTGAAGGAGCACCCGGAGTGGTTCCACCACCGCGCGGACGGGTCCATCGCGTACGCCGAGAACCCGCCGAAGAAGTACCAGGACATCTACCCGATCGCGTTCGACCAGGACATGAGCGGGATCGTGACGGAGACCGTGCGCGTCCTGCGGTTCTGGATGGACCACGGCGTACGCATCTTCCGGGTCGACAACCCGCACACCAAGCCGGTGGTCTTCTGGGAGAAGGTGATCGCCGACATCAACCGCACGGACCCGGACGTGATCTTCCTGGCGGAGGCCTTCACCCGCCCCGCGATGATGCGCGCGCTGGCCGCGGTCGGCTTCCAGCAGTCCTACACCTACTTCACCTGGCGTAACACGAAGCAGGAAATCACCGACTACGTGACCGAGCTCTCGGGTGAGAGTTCCTCGTACATGCGGCCCAACTTCTTCGTGAACACGCCCGACATTCTTCCCGGTTATCTCCAGGAAGGCGGGCGTCCCGCCTTCGAGACCCGGGCCGTGCTGGCCGCGACGCTCTCCCCCACCTGGGGCGTGTACGCGGGCTACGAGCTGTACGAGAACACCCCGGTGCGTCCCGGGAGCGAGGAGTACCAGGACTCCGAGAAGTACCAACTCAGGCCCAGGGACTGGGAGTCAGCGGAACGTGAGGGCCGCTCGCTCGCACCCCTGATCACCTCCCTCAACCGGATCCGCCGTCGCCATCCGGCACTCCAGCAACTGCGCGACGTCCACTTCCACCATGTCGACAACGAGGCCCTGATCGCCTACAGCAAGCGCTCAGGACCGGACACCGTCCTGGTGGTCGTCAACCTCGACCCTCACCACACCCAGGAGGCCACGGTCTCGTTGGACATGCCGCGACTCGGCCTCGACTGGCACGAGAGCGTGCCGGTGCGCGACGAGCTCACCGGCGACACCTATCACTGGGGCAGGACCTTCTATGTGCGCCTCGAGCCGGGCGTCACGCCCGCGCACATCGCGGTTCTGCGACCGTCCCCGCCGACCGGAGGGTCACCCACGCAATGATCGTCAACGAGCCCGTCCACGACCTGTTCGAGGACACTCCCGCCAAGGACCGCGACCCCGACTGGTTCAAGCGCGCCGTCTTCTACGAGGTACTCGTCCGGTCCTTCCAGGACTCCAACGGGGACGGTGTGGGTGACCTCAAGGGCCTCACCGCCAAGCTGGACTACCTGCAGTGGCTGGGCATCGACTGCCTCTGGCTGCCGCCGTTCTTCAAGTCGCCGCTGCGCGACGGCGGTTACGACGTCTCCGACTACACCGCCGTGCTCCCCGAGTTCGGCGACCTCGCCGACTTCGTGGAGTTCGTCGACGCCGCGCACCAGCGCGGGATGCGCGTGATCATCGACTTCGTCATGAACCACACGAGCGACCAGCACGACTGGTTCCAGCAGTCCCGCACGGACCCGGACGGGCCGTACGGCGACTACTACGTCTGGGCGGACGACGACAAGCAGTTCCCCGACGCGAGGATCATCTTCGTCGACACGGAGACGTCCAACTGGACCTTCGACCCGGTCCGCAAGCAGTACTACTGGCACCGCTTCTTCTCGCACCAGCCGGACCTCAACTACGAGAACCCGGCGGTGCAGGAGGAGATCATCTCGGCGCTGCGCTTCTGGCTGGACCTGGGCATCGACGGCTTCCGGGTCGACGCGGTGCCCTACCTCTACCAGCGCGAGGGCACCAACTGCGAGAACCTCCCCGAGACCCACGACTTCCTCAAGCGGGTCCGCAAGGAGATCGACGCCAACTACCCCGACACCGTCCTGCTGGCCGAGGCCAACCAGTGGCCGGAGGACGTCGTCGACTACTTCGGCGACTTCAGGGCCGGCGGCGACGAGTGCCACATGGCGTTCCACTTCCCGGTGATGCCCCGGATCTTCATGGCGGTACGGCGGGAGAGCCGCTACCCCGTCTCGGAGATCCTGGCCAAGACCCCGGAGATCCCGTCCGGCTGCCAGTGGGGCATCTTCCTGCGCAACCACGACGAGCTCACGCTCGAGATGGTCACGGACGAAGAACGCGACTACATGTACGCGGAGTACGCCAAGGATCCCCGGATGCGCGCCAACATCGGCATCCGCCGGCGCCTGGCCCCGCTGCTGGACAACGACCGCAACCAGATCGAGCTGTTCACCGCGCTGCTGCTCTCGCTCCCCGGCTCCCCGATCCTGTACTACGGGGACGAGATCGGCATGGGCGACAACATCTGGCTGGGCGACCGGGACGCCGTACGCACCCCGATGCAGTGGACGCCCGACCGCAACGCCGGTTTCTCCTCCAGCGATCCGGGGCGGCTCTACCTCCCCACGATCATGGACCCGGTCTACGGGTACCAGGTCACCAACGTGGAGGCGTCGATGGCGTCGCCCTCCTCGCTGCTGCACTGGACGCGCCGGATGATCGAGATCCGCAAGCAGAATCCCGCGTTCGGTCTCGGCACGTACAGCGAACTGCCCTCGTCCAACCCGGCGGTCCTCGCGTTCACCCGTGAGTACAAGGACGACCTCGTGATGTGCGTCCACAACTTCTCGCGGTTCGCGCAGCCCACCGAGCTCGATCTGAGGGCCTTCAGCGGGCGTCATCCGGTGGAGCTGATCGGCGGGGTGCGCTTCCCGGCCGTCGGTCAGTGGCCCTACCTGCTGACGCTCGCGGGGCACGGTTTCTACTGGTTCCGGATGCGGAAGGAAGCTCCGGTCGGCTGACCAGGGGTCACGGACCGCTGAAGGCGCCTCACCGTGGAGGCGCCGCCCGCGGGGCGGTTTCCACCGCCCCGCACGGGGCACTCTCCCCGATATCGAGCCCTTCCGGGCTCCTTCGGGCTCCCGAGGCCCCTTGATCAGGTCCGTACGGACTTTCCTCACCCGACACGTCCCGCACAGCCGGACAGCCATTGCCGCAATCCGGGACACTCTTCGCATCCTGTGGTGTGCCCGGGGAAAGGACGCGATGCCATGTCGGAGGCTGCATCCACTCGAGTCGCCCTGGCGAAGAGCACAACATCGAGAAAGACGACAAGAAGACACCCGACGAGCACCTCGGGTTCCACGGCCCTGCTGCCGTCGCTCGCCCCACTGCTCCACGAGTGGGTGCCCCGCCAGCGGTGGTTCGCCGGCAAGGGGCAGACGGTGACCGGGTTCTCCCTCGTCGCGGCCACGGAGATACTGCCTCTGGACGCCGCCGGCACGGGCCCGGGCCTGCTGCACCTCCTCGTCAGGGTCCACCAGCCGAGCGGCCGGCCCGCCCCGTCGCAAGGGGACTGCTACCAGCTGCTGCTCGGCGTGCGGACCACCCTGCCCCCACGGCTGGCGGGCGCGCGCATCGGCGTGGTCACGGAGGGGCCCCTGGCAGGCCGCACCCTCTACGAGGGTCTGCACGATCCACGGGTCGCCGATCTGCTGCTGGAACGATTCCGTAGTCCCGGCTCCCTCGGACCGCTCCGCTTCGACCGCGCCGAACCCATCCCGCCGGGCCTCACCCCACGCGTCCTGGACACCGAGCAGTCCAACTCCTCTCTGGTGTACGGCGATTCGTTCATCCTGAAGATCTTCCGCAGGGTGTTCCCGGGCACCAACCCCGACCTGGAGCTGCCGCTCGCACTGAGCCGCGAGGGCTGCGGCCGGGTGCCGGCGCCGGTGGCCTGGTTCGAGGCGACGACCGGCCCGGAGCCGCTCACGCTCGGGGTGCTGCAGCCGTTCCTGCGCGGTGCCCAGGACGGATGGCAATTGGCGCTCGCCGCTCTCACAGAGGGGCGGGACTTCACCGACGAGGCGCACGCGCTCGGCCGGGCCACCGCCGAGGTGCACACGGCGCTCGCCGCCGCCCTGCCGACGCCGCCGCTGGCCCATGACCGGACCAGGGGACTGGTGGCGGGGATGGTGGAGCGGCTGGAGGCCGCCGCGCAGGCGGTGCCCGCCCTCGTCCCGTACGTACCCGGTCTGCGCGCCGCGTTCGACGCGGTGGCGGAGCTCGGTGAGACGGGGCACGGCTGGGCTGCCCAGCGGGTCCACGGCGATCTCCACCTCGGCCAGACCCTGCGGGACGACGACGGCTTCTGGTCGCTCATCGACTTCGAGGGCGAGCCGGCGAAGCCGCTCCCGGAGCGCCGCAGTCCGCAGCCGACGGTCCGCGATGTCGCGGGCATGCTCCGCTCCTTCGACTACGCGGCACGCTCGCACCACCCGTGGAACCCCGAGTGGGCGGCCCGCTGCCGCGCCGCGTACTGCGAGGGCTACGCGAGCGTGGCGGGCACCGACCCGCGGCGCGAGCCCGAGTGGCTGCGCGCCCATGAGACCGACAAGGCGGTGTACGAGGTGCTGTACGAGGCCCGCCACCGCCCCGACTGGCTGCCGGTGCCGATGGCCGCCATCCAGCGTCTGGCCGCCGCACCGGCGTGACCCCGCTTCCCATCCACCCTTCGATCCGTTCGAGGAGGCCGTCTCTGTGACCGCCCGCAAGCCGTCCCGCAAGTCGTCCGAGCCCATCGAGGTCCCGCCCACGGCCAAGCCGGTGACCGCGGAGGTCACGGCCACGGCCGCCGCCACCCCGGCCGAACCGCCCGCGGCTGCCCCCGCCGCCGAGGCCCCGGCTCCGGCCAAGCGCCCACGCGCCAGGAAGACCACCGCGGCGGCCACCGGCACCCCGCCACGCCCCCGGCGCGGAGGCGGCAGCAAGAGCGTCCTTCCGGCCACGGCCCTGGACGAGGCGGACCGGGGCCGGCTCCTCGCCGGCGATCACCACGACCCGCACGGAGTGCTGGGCGCGCACCCGGTCCAGGGCGGCGTGCTCTTCCGGGTGCTGCGCCCCTACGCCCGCTCGGTCTCCGTGCTGGTCGCGGGCAAGCGCACCTGGGCGGAGCTGCAGAGCGACGGCGACGGCTTCTTCTCCGGGGTCCTGGCGCTGCCCGAGGTGCCCGCCGGGTACCGCCTGCGCATCGCCTACGAGGACAACACCATCGAGGTGGACGACCCGTACCGCTTCATGCCGGCGATCGGCGAGCTGGATCTGCACCTCATCGGGGAAGGCCGCCACGAGGAACTCTGGAAGGCACTCGGCTCCCAGCCGATGGAGCACCAGGGCGTGGCGGGCACCCGCTTCACGGTCTGGGCCCCGAACGCGCGAGGAGTCCGTGTCACGGGCGACTTCAACTACTGGGACGGCACGGCCTTCCCCATGCGTTCGCTGGGCTCCACCGGTGTGTGGGAGCTCTTCCTCCCCGGGACCGGCGAGGGCGCGGTCTACAAGTACGACATCTGCCGGCCCGACGGGTCGCACACCCAGCGCGCCGACCCGATGGCCCGCTCCACCGAGGTCCCCCCGGCCACCGCCTCGGTGGTCACGACGTCGCACCACGAGTGGCAGGACGCGGACTGGATGGCGCACCGGGGCGACCGCCCCGTCCACGAGTCACCCTTCTCCGTGTACGAGGTGCACCTGCCGTCCTGGCGGCCCGGCCTGTCCTACCGCCAGCTCGCCACGCAGCTGCCGTCGTACGTCAAGGAGCTCGGGTTCACCCACGTCGAGCTGATGCCCGTCGCCGAGCACCCCTTCGGGGGTTCCTGGGGCTACCAGGTGACCGGCTTCTACGCGCCGACCTCCCGCCTGGGCGGCCCCGACGACTTCCGCTTCCTGGTCGACTCGCTGCACGCCGCGGGCATCGGCGTACTCATGGACTGGGTGCCGGCGCACTTCCCGCGCGACGACTGGGCCCTCGCGCAGTTCGACGGCCGTCCGCTGTACGAGCACTCCGACCCGCGGCGGGCCGACCACCCGGACTGGGGCACCCTGGAGTTCGACTACGGCCGCAAGGAGGTGCGGAACTTCCTGGTCGCCAACGCCACGTACTGGTGCGAGGAGTTCCACATCGACGGGCTGCGGGTCGACGCGGTGGCGTCCATGCTCTACCTCGACTACTCCCGTGAGGACGGCCAGTGGTCGCCGAACGAGTTCGGGGGCCGGGAGAACCTCGACGCGGTCGCCTTCCTCCAGGAGATGAACGCGACGGTCTACCGGCGCAACCCCGGCGTCGTCACGATGGCGGAGGAGTCCACCGCCTGGGACGGTGTCACCCGCGCGACGGACCACGGCGGGCTGGGCTTCGGCCTGAAGTGGAACATGGGCTGGATGCACGACTCCCTGGTCTACGTGTCCAAGGAGCCGATCCACCGCAAGTACCACCACAACGAGATGACCTTCTCGATGGTGTACGCGTACAGCGAGAACTACGTGCTGCCGATCTCCCACGACGAGGTGGTGCACGGCAAGCAGGCGCTGGTCACCAAGATGCCCGGCGACTGGTGGCAGCGGCGCGCCAACCACCGCGCCTACCTCGGCTACATGTGGGCCCACCCTGGCAAGCAACTGCTCTTCATGGGGCAGGAGTTCGCCCAGGGCGCCGAGTGGTCGGAAGGCCACGGCCCGGACTGGTGGCTGCTCGACGAGACGTACGAGGCGTCCGGCGACCACCGTGGGGTGCGCACCCTGGTGACGGACCTCAACGCCGTCTACAACGCCCTGCCGGCCCTGTGGCAGCGGGACACCTCGCCGGAGGGGTTCAGCTGGATCGACGGAGGCGCCGCGGAGGACAACGCGTTCTCGTTCGTCCGCTACGACGCCGACGGCTCCCCGCTGATCGCGGTCTCGCACTTCTCCCCGGTGGTGCGCGCCGACTACCGCATCGGTGTGCCGGACGGCCCGGAGGCGTGGGTGGAGGTCCTGAACACCGACGCGGCCCGTTACGGCGGGAGCGACGTACGCAACGACGAGCCGCTGAAGCCCGAGGCGGTGCCGGCCCACGGCAGGGACACCAGCATCACCCTGACCCTCCCGCCGCTGGCGACGGTCTGGCTGCGGCCCGCCTGAGCCCTGACCGGCCCCCCGGGCCCGCACCGCGTACACGCGGTGCGGGCCCGGTGTGTGTCAGCCGTGCGGACTGTTCGGGGTCCGACCAACGACGTTTGCCGCAGGGCCGGTTCAGGTGTGGTCAGCTCGCCCCTGCAGGGGTTTACTCGCCGCATGAGTGACACGAATGGAATGCTGGCCGGCAAGACCGTCATGATCACGGGCGCGTCGAGCGGCATCGGGGAAGCGGCCGCTCGTCTCTTCGCCACGGAGGGAGCGGCGGTCCTCCTGATGGCTCGCCGCGAGGACAGGCTGAAGCAACTGGCTTTCGAAATAGTCGAGTCGGGCGGACGCGCTGCGATCAGTGCGGGTGATGTCGCGGTCGCCGAGGACGTGCAGCGCGCCGTGGACAACGCCCGTGAGCAGTTCGGCTCCCTGGACGCGGCCTTCAACAACGCGGGATTCGCCGGCGACGACCTGTCCCCGATGCATGAGCTCGACCAGGCCGTCTTCGACCGCTCGATGGCCGTGAACGTCAACGGCACCTGGAACTGCCTGCGTTCGCAGATCCCGGCGATGCTCGAAGCGGGGAAGGGGGCCATCGTCAACACGTCCAGCACCGCGGCCATGGGGGCGACCGGAGCCCCCGTGCCCTACGTCGCCGCGAAGCACGCGGTGCTCGGCATGACCAGGGCGGCGGCCGCGGAGTACGCGGAACTCGGCATCCGCGTCAACACGCTCGTGGTGGGCACCACCCGGACGGAGATGATCGACCAGGCGGTCGAGGCGTACCCGGAGCTGGGGACGGCCTTCGTCGCCCGCCAGATGCAGAAGCGCATGGCTGACCCCGTCGAGATCGCCCAGGCGGCCCTGTGGCTGTGCAGCGACCGCGCGTCCTTCGCCACGGGGTCGGCGCTGGCCGTGGACGGAGGGTGGACGGCCGGCTGACGTCCCGGCACGCACAGGGGCCCGCACAGAGCTGTGCGGGCCCCTGTGGTCCAGCCGCGCCGCGTCAGACCGCCGCCGGGAGTACGTCCTCCAACTCCTGGAGGAGACGGCGCTTCGGGCGGGCGCCGACCATCGACTTCACCGGTTCGCCGCCCTGGAACACCATCAGCGTCGGCATCGACAGCACGGCGTACCGGCTCGCGATGCCCGGGTTGTGGTCCACGTCGATCTGTACGACCTTGAGGCGGCCGGCCTCCTCCCTCGCGACGGCACTGAGCACCGGGGCGAGCTGGCGGCAGGGGCCGCACCAGTCGGCGGTGAACTCGACCAGCACGGGCAGGCCCGCCCCCAGCACCTCCGCCTCGAACGTCGTGTCGGTGACCTCGGCGACACCTTCTGCGTGGATCATCCCTCGTCCTTCCAGGTGAGTTCGCATCGTGGTTCGGGGCCGCCAGGCACCTCGGCCGTCATCTCCATTTCGGCGCGGGCCAGTTGGGCGCCCACTTCCGTACGGACCGACCGGAGCTGGGCGATGAGGGCGTCCAGCTCGCCGAGCTTGCGCCGGTAGACGGCCAGCGAGGCCGGGCAGGCGTCGCCCGCCGGGTGCCCGGCGCGCAGGCAGTCGACGAAGGGGCGGGTCTCCTCCAGGTCGAACCCGAAGTCCTGGAGGGTCCGGATCTGCCGGACCATCCTCAGGTCGCCCTCGTCGTACGTGCGGTATCCGTTCTCCGCGCGGCGTGCGTGCAGCAGGCCCCGTGACTCGTAGTACCGCAGCGTCCGTGTCGTCGTCCCGGCGCGTTCGGCCAGCTCCCCGATTCGCATACCGCGACCGTATGCCTTGACGTCGGCGTCAAGGCAAGAGGTCACGGAGCCTGCAACAGGTCGGGGACCCCTCGCTGATGTAGAACGAGTAGTACACTGACTCCATGAGTGACAGCAGCGAGGTCCCGCTCCGTGAGCTGAATCAGCAGACCTCACGCGTGATGGCCCGCGTGCAGGCCGGCGAGACGGTCACCATCACGAGGGACGGAGTCCCCATAGGGGACATCGTCCCCCGGGGTCTGCCGCTGGGCGGGCCCGCGTACCCCTTCAGAACGGATCCCATGGGGCCGCTGGACCTGCCCGACCTGGGCGGGCCCGAGCTGACCGACGACGAGATCGACGCCACGCTGCGGGGCATGGGCTCGGCCGATGACTGAGATCCCCGTCGCGATCGCGGACACGAACGCGCTGTACCGCCTCTTCACCCCCAAGGACCCCCGGCACGAGGCACACAGGCAAGCCCTCGGTGCGGTGGGTCATCTCGTGCTGTCCCCGATGGTCCTGACCGAGCTGGACTACTTGCTGACCTCGAAGATCGGTGCGAGCGCCTCGATGAACGCGCTCGACTTCGTGGCGCGTCAGGTCGAGGTCCGCCGCTTCGAGATCCCTGATGTCGCGCCCCACGTGCGGGGCACCATGGCCGTCATGCGCGGGTACCAGGACGCGGACAACGGCCGTGGAGTCGGCCTGACCGACGCGATGAACGTCGTACTGGCCGCCGCCTACCGCACGGCCGACCTCTTCACGTCCGACCGCCGCTTCCGGATCATGCGTCCGCTCACCGGCCACTCCGCGTTCCGGCTCCTGCCGGAAGATCTGTGACCCGGACGCACGGACGCGGCCGGTACGGGAGTCCCGCGCCGGCCGCGTCAAGGCAGGGCGAGGCGGGTCAGCCGGTGGTGGTCAGAAGGCAGGTGTACGAGCCCTTCACCTGGGTCACGGTTCCCTTGCCCGTGCCGTCCATGGTGACCGACACGCTCACCTCGGACTCCCCCACGGCCGCCGCGGCGCCCGTGTAGGTGCCGCCCTTGCGCCAGCCCCGCGGCGCGTGGGCCTCGGCGCGGTGTCGCAGGCCTCCATCCCTTGACATCCTCTCCCCCCTGAAGGGGGGAGATTCCCGCCTACCGTGCCGTTAAGGGCTTCGGTGTCGGGTGGGTTCCTGCTTCGCTGCGCGGTGCCGGAACACGTTCCGGTCTTACCTGCGCTCCACAGGCTGACACCGCCAGTCCGGCGGCCTTGGCGACGTTGACCGCCGCGTTCACATCCCGGTCCAGGACCGCCCCACACGCGGCGCATGTCCACACGCGGACGTGCAGGGGCTTGGGGCCGTCCTTCACGCCGCACTGCGAGCACACCTGGGAGGTCGGCTCGAACCGGCCGATCTTCACGAAGGTGCGCCCGTACCGGGCGGCCTTGTACTCCAGCATGGTCACGAACGCCGACCATCCGGCGTCGTGGACCGACTTGGCCAGGCGCGTACGGGCGAGTCCCTTCACCGCCAGGTCCTCCACGGCGACCGCTTGGTTCTCGCGGATCAGCTTCGTGGAGAGTAGGTGGTGGAATTCGCGGCGTGCGTCGGCCACCTTCGCGTGTGCGCGGGCGACCTTGATCCTGGCCTTGTTCCGGTTACTGGAGCCCTTCTCCTTGCGAGCCAGGGCACGCTGGGCCTTCTTCAGATGCTTCTCGGCCCGGCGCAGGAAACGCGGGCTGTCGATCTTCGTCCCGTCGGAAAGGACCGCGAAGTGCCCGAGACCGAGATCGATGCCCACCTCGGGCGTGGTCTCAGGCAGGACTTCCTGCGGGCCGGTCTCGACGACGAAGCTCGCGAAGTACCGGCCCGCACTGTCCTTGACCACCGTCACCGTCGACGGCACCGAAGGCAGCGTCCGCGACCACCTCACCTTGAGGTCGCCGATCTTCGGCAGGCGCAGCCTCCCGCCGGTCGTGATCGACCAGCGGGCGTTCGCCGTGAACCTGACCGACTGCCGGTTATCCCGCTTCGACTTGAACCGGGGTGCGCCCATGCGGGGGCGTTTGCCCTTGAGTCCGTCGAAGAAGTTGCGGTACGCGGCGTCCAGGTCGCGCAGGGACTGCTGGAGGACGACCGCCGAGACCTCGCCGAGCCAGGCCCGTTCCGGGGTGTTCTTCGCTGCGGTGATCAGCGTCTTCGACAGATCGCCGGTCTTCGGGAACGGCGCGCCTTCGCTGCGGGCGGTCTCCCGGGCGCGGAGCGCGTCGTTGTAGACCACCCGCACACACCCGAACGCCTTCGCCAACGCTGCGCGCTGACCAGTGCTCGGGTACACGCGGAAGCTGTACCGAAGCTGCACAACATCACGCTACGCACTTGGCTTGCCGGTATCGACGCGAACATTCGTACGGGCCGTCACCGCGTTCTCCGGTTGCACGTCCACCTGGCTTCCGTGACGAAGTACCGGCACCGGTCCTCGCCGACCGGCACCCGACGCGGTGCGAGGAAGGCCATGCGTGCCGTGTGTGAGGACTTCGAGGCCGAGCTGGTCGAGTTCAACGGCAAGAACAACCACGTCCACCTGCTGGTGAACTTCCCGCCGAAGACCGCCGTGTCCAGGCTGGTGAACTCCCTCAAGGCGTATCCTCGCGCAGGCTCCGCCTGGGGGCACCTCCCAGCCGAAGGCCGGGGGAGAGTTCCCCGACCTCGTGCGCCACTACTGGCGGGCCCAGCGCCTGCGGTCCGGCTCGCACTTAGCCGGGTCCGTCGGCGGCGCACCGCTCAGCACCGTGAAGCAGTACATCGAGCAGCAGAACCGGCCGCACCGACCCGGGCTGAGGTGAACAGCGCGGATCCGTACCCACAGCCGAGGTCAGAGCAACTCCCAGATTCGCTTCACCACCGGGCCGAAGCCTACCGCCGCCGGTGCACCGCGAATAGATCCGGTAGCGGTCACCGTTGCCGACCGCGACCTTGCCGGGGAACGACCGGTCCACCTCGACCTGGTCCACCACCCGGAAGTCGTGACGGACGGAACAGTCGACGGGCCGGACGCCCCCTGCGGCTGCATAGCCACAGGGGGCGCGAGCCCGCACGGGCATGGCCGGTACGGGCTCCCGTACCGGCCGCACGCGTACCGCCGTAGCCGCTACGCCTTGACCAGCGAGGGCTGCTCCTCGCCGCCGTCCCTGGCCTCGGGGACCCCGGCGTCCGCGGGGCGGTGGTCGTCCGTCATCGTCTGCTCGTCGAACGGCAGGGCGCCGGACAGGACCTGGTCCGCCCGGTCCCGGTCGATCTCCTTGGTCCAGGTACCGACGAGCACCGTGGCCACCGCGTTGCCCGCGAAGTTGGTCAGGGCGCGGGCCTCGCTCATGAAGCGGTCGATGCCGACGATCAGCCCGACGCCGTCGACCAGTTCGGGGCGGTGCGACTGGAGGCCGCCCGCGAGGGTCGCCAGACCGGCGCCGGTGACGCCTGCCGCCCCCTTGGAGGCGATCACCATGAAGACCAGCAGTGAGATCTGCTCGCCGATGCTCAGCGGGTCACCGGTGGCGTTGGCGATGAAGAGCGAGGCCATCGTGAGATAGATGGCGGTGCCGTCGAGGTTGAAGGAGTAGCCGGTCGGCACGGTGATGCCGACGACGGGCTTGCTCACGCCCATGTGCTCCATCTTCGCGATCAGCCGCGGCAGGGCGGACTCCGAGGAGGAGGTGGAGAGGATCAGCAAAAACTCGCGCCCCAGGTACTTGAGCAGGGAGAAGATGTTGATCCCCGCCACCAGCCGCAGGATCGCGCCGAGGATGAGGAAGACGAAGAGCGCGCAGGTGACGTAGAAGCCGACCATGATGATGGCGAGCGACTTCAGGGCGTCCACGCCCGTCTCGCCGACCACCGCCGCCATCGCGCCGAACGCGCCGACCGGCGCCGCCCACATGATCATGGCGAGGACGCGGAAGACGAGCCGCTGGATGTGCCCGATGCCCCGCAGGACCGGTTCGCCGGCCGAGCCCATGGCCTGGAGCGCGAAGCCCGCGAGAAGAGCGATGAGCAGGGTCTGCAGGACCTCGCCCTCCGTGAAGGCCGACACCATGGTCGTGGGGATGATGCCGAGCAGGAAGTCCACGGTGGAGTCGCTGTCGCCCGCCTGGGCCTCACCGGCCGCCCGGGCCGCCTCGGTCAGATGGAGGCTGGAACCGGGCTCCAGGATGTTGCCGACGACCAGGCCGATCGCCAGGGCCACCGTGGACATCACCAGGAAGTAGCCGAGGGCCAGGCCGCCGACGGCGCCGACCTTCGCGGCCTTCCGTACGGAACCGACCCCCAGCACGATGGTGCAGAAGATGATCGGCGAGATCATCATCTTGATGAGGTTGACGAACCCGGTGCCGATGGGCTTCAGCTCCACGGCGAAGTCCGGAACCACCAGGCCCACGGTGATGCCCAGCACCACCGCGGCGATCACGGCCAGGTAGAGATAGTGCGTACGGTCCCGTCGTGCGGTCTTCTCAACCACGGGGGCCCTCCTCGGCTGCTTGCGGGGTTGCTCCCCCGTCCCTGGGGGCCCCGGCGACTATTCACCTCCCCTGTGATGGCCGTCACCCTTGCGTTCATATCGTTCACAGACGTTTCTCGGCCATCTTGGGCCGGTGCGCCCCGCCAGGCAGACTGTGCGGCATGCGCCTGTACCGTGCCCTCCCCCGCAGCCTGGCCGGCCAGCTGTTCGCGATGCAGGCCCTGCTCGTGGCGGCCGTGGTGGCCGGGTGCGCCTTCTTCGCGTACGCCTCCGGCCGTTCCCAGGCCGAGGAGACCGCGGCCCGCCAGGTTCGGGCAGCCGCCCTCGCCATGGCCGGATCCCCCTCCGTGCGTGAGGCGATCCGTACCCCGGACCCCTCCGCCGCACTCCAGCCGTACGCGGAGCGGGTCCGAGAGGACACCGGCATCGCCTTCGTGACGATCATGAACCCGCGGGGGGTCCGGTGGACGCACCCGGACCCGGCCCAGATCGGCCGGCGGTTCATCGGGCACACCGAGCGCGCGCTGCTCGGGGAGACGTTCGAGGAGACGTACACCGGGACACTGGGCCCCTCTATACGGGTGGTCACCCCGATCCGCGACGAGGGACGGATCGTGGGCCTGGTGAGCGCCGGCATCACCGTCGAGCGGGTGTCGACCCAGGTGCGGGAGCAGCTCCGCGCGCTCGGGACGGCGGCGGGCGTGGCCCTGGCGCTGGGCGCGCTCGGGACGTACGTGGTCAACGCCAGGCTGCGGCGGCACACCCACGGGATGAACGCGCGCGAGCTGAGCCGGATGCACACGTACCACGAGGCGACCCTGCACGCGGTGCGCGAGGGGCTCCTGATGCTCGACGGCCGGCGCAGGGTCGCCCTGATCAACGACGCCGGCCGTGAGCTGCTGGGGCTGGCGCCGGGGGCGGTGGGCCTCCGGGTCGACGAGCTGGCCCTTCCGGCCCCGCTCACCGGGGCGCTGCTGGCGTCCGAGCCCCGGGTGGACGAGGTCCACCTGACGGCGGAGCGGGTCGTCGTCGTCAACACCAGCCCGGTGGTCGGGGGTGAGCGGCGGGGCACGGTCGTGACGCTGCGGGACCACACCGAGCTGCAGGCGCTCTCCGGCGAGCTCGACTCGGAGCGTGGCTTCACCCAGGCGCTGCGCTCCCAGGCGCACGAGGCGGCGAACCGGCTGCACACGGTGGTGTCGCTGATCGAGCTCGGCAGGGTGGACGAGGCGGTGGAGTTCGCGACGGCGGAGCTGGAACTGGCGCAGGTGCTCACCGACCGGGTCGTGGGCGCCGTCGCCGAACCGGTGCTGGCCGCGTTGCTGCTCGGAAAGGCGGCGCAGGCCAACGAGCGGGGCGTCGAGCTGGTGCTGGCCGAGGACAGCCTGATCGACGACGGGGCGCTGCCCCGCTCGATCGCCCCACGGGACCTGGTGACAGTCCTCGGCAATCTCATCGACAACGCGGTGGACGCGGCCTCGGAGCCGGCGGCGGGAGGCTCCGAGGCCGTGCCGGGGCAGCGGGCCTCGTCGCGGGCGGTGGTCACGGTGACCGCGCGGACGGACCCCGGTGAGCTGCTGCTGCGGGTCGAGGACAGCGGCCACGGCATCGGGCCCGATGACGCGGACGAGGTGTTCCGGCGCGGCTGGTCGACCCACGGCACCGGCCGCGGCCTCGGACTGGCCCTCGTCCGGCAGGCGGTCCACCGCAACGGCGGGACCGTCGTTCTGGGACGGGCGCCGGACGGCGGCGCCCGGTTCACCGTGCGGCTGCCGCTGGAGGACCGCGCGACGGACGGACGGTCCGCCGGCGGGGACCGTGCGACGGGCGGGCGGAAGGAGGTGGCCCCGTGATCCGGGTGCTGGTCGTGGAGGACGATCCGGTGGCGGCCGACGCCCACCAGATGTACGTCGGCCGGGTGCCGGGTTTCGAGGTGGCCGCCGTCGCCCACTCCCGGGCAGAGGCCGTACGGGCGCTGGAGCGCACGGAGGTGGATCTGCTGCTGCTCGACCTCTACCTGCCCGACGGCCACGGGCTGCAGCTGCTGCGTTCGCTGCGGGCCGCGGGGCACACCGCCGACGTCATCGCGGTGACCTCGGCACGTGACCTGGCGGTGGTGCGGGAGGGTGTGTCCCTCGGCGTCGTGCAGTACGTGCTGAAGCCGTTCACCTATCCCACGCTCCGGGACCGCCTCGTGCGGTACGCCGACTTCCGGGCGGCGGCCGGCGAGGCGAGCGGACAGGAGGAGGTGGACCGGGCGCTGGGGGCCCTGCGGGTCGCCGACCCCGCCGCACTCCCCAAGGGGCTGAGCGGCCCCACACTGGAGGCGGTGACCCGAGTTCTGCGGGACGCCGCGGACGGCATCACGGCGGCGGCCGCGGGTGAGGAACTGGGCATCTCCCGGATCACCGCCCGCCGCTATCTGGAGCACCTCGTGACGGCGGACAGGGCGGTACGGCGGCCGAACTACGGTCAGGTGGGGCGGCCCGAACTGCACTACCACTGGGTGGCCGAAATCCGCTGATGGTCCGGGCGCCCCGGCGAGGGCGCCCTAGGAGGATCATACGAAGGGTGAACTGATAGGAACAGCCTGTAGCCAGGCGGTTCGCGGCCTTCTACGGTGGGGCCGTGCACCCCACCCCGCCCTTCAACGCCCCAGCCGCGCGCCGCCTGCGCGAGGCGCTGGGAATGGCTCCCGGACATGTTGCGTACGGCCTCGCCGCGCAGTACGGCATGCGGATCACGGCCGAGACCGTGATGGCCTGGGAGCGCGGCACGGCCCTGCCGGGCGAGCGCGAACTCATGGCTCTGGCCGGTGTGCTGTGGTGCGCGCCGGGTGAACTGCTGGCTGCCGCGAGCACGTTGCGCGAGCACCGGATGGCCCGGGACGTCTCGGTGGACGATCTGGCCCGGTCACTCGGGATGACGGTGAGCGCGTACCAGCGGATCGAGGACTCCGGCCGCTGGCGCGGCAACGAGCGCCAGGCCGAGGCGCTGTGCGAGGCGCTCGACATGTCGGCGGCGCAGTTCCTGACCGCGACCGGCCGCAACGAGGAACTCGCGGGGCTGCTGACCCGTGCGGTCACCACCCGGTGGCAGGCCTACGTGCGCCCGGTGGACAAGCTCGTGCCGCTGGACCGCATCCTCATCCAGGACGTGCTGGAGCAACTGCACACCGATTACCAGTCGCTGATGGTCTCGACGCTCAGCTGGAACACCACGGGCCGGGACCGGGCGGGAGCGACCGGCGACGAGGGCCGGGAGTTCCTGGACCGGGTCGTCGAGAGGTTCTGGAGCACGGCGGGCATCTGAGGCATCCCGCCGGGAAGCCCCTCAGCGATCCGTCCGTTCCGCCAGCCGGCGGGGCCTGGACGGAACGGACGGGCAGGGCCGCGGAACGGTAGGGACCTCGCCCGGCCGAACGGTGCGGCCGGCTCGGGGCAGGGCTCAGTCAGAAGACCGACTCGGCCTCGTACATCCGGTCGCTCGGCACGGTCTTCAGCCGGGTCACGGCGTCCGCCAGCGGGGCCATCACGATCTCGGTGCCGCGCAGCGCGGTCATCCGGCCGAAGTCGCCGCGGTGCACGGCCTCCACCGCGTTCCATCCGAAGCGGGTCGCGAGCACCCGGTCGTACGCGGTCGGCGTGCCGCCGCGCTGGACATGCCCGAGGATGACCGGCCGGGCCTCCTTGCCGAGGCGCAGCTCCAGCTCGGCGGCGAGACGGTTGCCGATGCCCTTGAAGCGCTCGTGACCGAACTGGTCGATCTCGCCCTTGGCGTACGACATGGAGCCCTCGGCCGGGTGCGCGCCCTCGGCGACGCAGATGACCGCGAACTTCTTGCCCCGCGCGAAGCGTTCCTCGACCATCTTGACCAGGTCGTCGACCTGGAAGGGCCGCTCCGGCAGGCAGATGCCGTGGGCGCCGCCCGCCATGCCGGACTCCAGCGCGATCCAGCCCGCGTGACGGCCCATGACCTCGACGACCATGACCCGCTGGTGCGACTCGGCGGTGGTCTTGAGACGGTCTATGGCCTCGGTCGCGACGCCCACGGCCGTGTCGAAGCCGAAGGTCCGGTCGGTCGCGGAGATGTCGTTGTCGATGGTCTTCGGGACGCCGACGACGGGCATCCCGGCGTCCGACAGCATGCGGGCCGCGGTCAGCGTGCCCTCGCCGCCGATCGGGATGAGCGCGTCGATGCCGTAGCGGCGGGCCAGTTCCGCGCAGTTCTCGGCAGCCTCGCGCAGCCGGTCGCGCTCCAGGCGGGCCGAGCCGAGGATCGTGCCGCCGCGGGCCAGGATGCCGCTGACGGCGTTCAGGTCGAGGGGCCGGAAGTGGCCGTCGAGCAGGCCCTTGAAGCCGTCCTCGAAGCCGATGACCTCATCGCCGTGACCCACCACGGCGCGGTGCACGACCGACCGGATCACGGCGTTCAGGCCTGGGCAGTCGCCGCCTGCGGTGAGAATTCCGATGCGCATCCTGCTCTGTCTCCTGCTCGCTAGTGTACAGCATTCCGGGAACCCGTCGAGAAACCCCCGTACCGTGAGCCAGGACGATTGTCCCACGGCTGACCGGGCACCACCGCTTCCGGCTCGTTCGGCGGGGGCGGCCTGGCACCGGAGGTGCCCGGTGCCCGGCGGGCGGTCCACCTGCGGCGGTAGGTATCGTCAAAAGGACAATGCCAGCCAAACAGGACGGGAGAGCACGCGTGGCGCGCAGTGTGTACGTGACGGGGATCGACCGGGGGGACGGCCGCCAGGTCGTCGACCTGGGAGTCATGGAGCTACTGACGCGTCAGGTGGACCGGGTCGGTGTCTTCCGGCCACTCGTGCACGACGGCCCCGACCGGCTCTTCGAGCTCCTGCGGGCCCGCTACCGGCTCTCGCAGAGCGCCGAGACCGTCTTCGGCCTCGACTACCACCAGGCTTCCGCGGTCCAGGCCGAGAAGGGCACGGACGAGCTGGTCTCCCTGCTCGTCGAACGCTTCCACCGGGTGGCCCGCGACTACGAGGTCGTCCTGGTCCTCGGCAGCGACTTCGCCGCGACCCAGCTCCCCGACGAACTGGCCCTGAACGCCCGCCTGGCCAACGAGTTCGGCGCCTCGGTGATCGCGGTGGTCGGCGGCAAGGACCAGGACGCGGAGTCCGTACGGGCCGAGACGCGCAACGCCTTCAGGGCGTACGCCGGTCTCGGGTGCGACGTCCTCGGGGTGATCGTGAACCGGGTGGCGTCCGAGGACCGCGCCGGCATCGCCGAGCGCCTGGCGGAGCAGCTGCCGGTCCCCTGCTCGGTGCTCCCGGACGACCCCGCCCTCTCGGCGCCCACGGTCGCCCAGATCACCAGCGCCCTGGGCGGAACGGTTCTGCTCGGCGACGACTCGGGCCTGGCACGGGACGCGCTGGACTTCGTCTTCGGCGGAGCGATGCTGCCGAACCTCCTGAAGGCCCTCACCCCCGGCTGCATGGTCGTCACCCCCGGGGACCGCGCGGACCTGGTCGTCGGTTCGCTCGCGGCGCACAGTGCGGGGACCCCGCCCATCGCGGGCCTCCTGCTGACCCTGAACGAACGCCCCGGCGAGGAGATCCTCAGGCTCGCCGCCCGGCTGGCGCCGGGCACCCCGGTCATCGCGGTGACCGGCGGCTCCTTCCCCACCGCCGCCGAGCTCTTCTCGCTGGAGGGGAAGCTGAACGCGGCGACACCGCGCAAGGCGGAGACCGCCCTCGGCCTCTTCGAACGCCATGTGGACACCGGGGCCCTGCTGGAGCGGATCTCGGTGGCCCGCAGCGGGCGGGTCACCCCGATGATGTTCGAACACGAGCTGCTGGAGCAGGCGCGCTCCGACCGGCGCAGGGTCGTCCTCCCCGAGGGAACGGAGGAACGCGTCCTGCGCGCCGCCGACGTACTGCTGCGGCGCGACGTCTGCGATCTGACCCTGCTCGGGGACCCGGACGTCATCCGCAAGAAGGCCGCCGACCTGGGCATCGATCTCGCGGACACCCAGGTCGTCGACCCGCAGACCTCCGAGCTGCGCCAGGGCTTCGCCGAGCGCTACGCCCAGCTGCGCGCGCACCGCGGGGTGACCGTCGAGCTGGCGTACGACGTCGTCTCCGACGTCAACTACTTCGGCACCCTGATGGTCCAGGAGGGGCTGGCCGACGGCATGGTCTCCGGCTCGGTGCACTCGACGGCGGCGACGATCCGTCCGGCCTTCGAGATCATCAAGACCTGTCCGGACGCCGCGATCGTCTCGTCGGTCTTCTTCATGTGCCTCGCCGACCGGGTCCTGGTCTACGGCGACTGCGCGGTCAACCCGGACCCGGACGCGGAGCAGCTCGCGGACATCGCGGTGCAGTCCGCCGCGACCGCCGCCCGTTTCGGCGTGGAACCCCGGATCGCGATGCTCTCGTACTCGACGGGGACCTCGGGGTCGGGCGCCGACGTCGACAAGGTGCGGGAGGCCACGGAACGGGTACGCGCCTCACGGCCGGACCTGAGGATCGAGGGACCGATCCAGTACGACGCGGCGGTCGAGCCGTCCGTCGCCGCGACCAAGCTGCCGGCGTCGGAGGTGGCGGGCCGGGCGAGCGTGCTGATCTTCCCCGACCTCAACACCGGCAACAACACCTACAAGGCGGTCCAGCGCTCGGCGGGCGCGGTCGCGGTCGGCCCGGTCCTGCAGGGGCTGCGCAAGCCGGTCAACGACCTGTCGCGCGGTGCGCTGGTCCAGGACATCGTCAACACGGTGGCCATCACGGCGATCCAGGCGCAGGCCGAGGACTGACCACGATGACCACCGGCCTCACCAGCGAAGGTTCCCGCTCCATGAATGACGCCCACCGTGTGCTCGTGCTCAACTCCGGCTCCTCGTCGGTCAAGTACCAGCTGCTGGACATGCGCGACCGCTCGCGGCTGGCCACCGGCCTCGTCGAGCGCATCGGCGAGTCGTCGTCCCGGCTCGTGCACATCCCGCTGACCGGGGGCGGGCCCCGTGAGCGCACCGCCCCGATCGCGGACCACGCCCAGGCGCTGGAGGCCGCCGCCGCCGAGCTGACCGCCGACGGGCTCGGACTGGACTCCCCCGAGCTCGCCGCGATCGGGCACCGGGTGGTGCACGGCGGGCTGAGGTTCTCCGAGCCCACGGTGATCACCGACGAGGTGCTGGAGGAGATCGAGCGCCTCGTACCGGTGGCACCGCTGCACAACCCGGCGAACATCACCGGGATCCGTACGGCGCGGGCACTGCGCCCGGACCTGCCGCAGGTCGCCGTCTTCGACACGGCCTTCCACACCACGATGCCGGAGCACGCGGCGCGGTACGCGATCGACGTCGAGACCGCCGACGCACATCGCATCCGCCGCTACGGCTTCCACGGCACCTCCCACGCCTACGTCTCACGCAGGACGGCCGAGCTGCTGGGCCGCCCCGTGGACGAGGTGAACGTCATCGTGCTGCACCTGGGCAACGGGGCCTCGGCCTCCGCCGTCCGCGGCGGCCGGTGTGTGGACACCTCCATGGGGCTGACCCCGCTGGAGGGACTGGTCATGGGCACGCGTTCGGGAGACATCGACCCGGCCGTCACCTTCCATCTGAAGCGGGTGGCGGGCATGTCGGCGGACGAGATCGACGTCCTGCTGAACAAGCGCAGCGGGCTGGTGGGACTCTGCGGCGACAACGACATGCGGGAGATCCGGCGCCGGGTGGACGAGGGCGACGAGCGGGCCACACTCGCCTTCGACATCTACATCCACCGGCTGAAGAAGTACATCGGCGCCTATTCGGCGGTCCTCGGCCGGGTGGACGCGGTGGTGTTCACGGCGGGGGTCGGGGAGAACTCGGCTCCGGTGCGGGAGGCTGCGCTCGCGGGACTGGAGGGTTTCGGCCTCGCCGTGGACGCGGACCTCAACGCCGTGCGGTCCGGCGAGCCGCGGCTGATCTCGCCGGAGGGCGCGCGCGTGGCGGTGGCCGTCGTACCCACGGACGAGGAGCTGGAGATCGCCGGCCAGACCTTCGCACTGGTCCACAACTGAGCGGACCCGCGCCCTTTTGTATCTTCCACCAGACGGAATATTCCGCAGTGAAACAAACCGATAGGATCCGCCTCATGCGCCGTTCCAAAATCGTCTGCACCCTCGGTCCCGCCGTCGACTCCCATGAGCAGCTCGTCGCTCTGATCGAGGCCGGCATGAGCGTGGCCCGTTTCAACTTCAGTCACGGTACCCACGAGGAGCACCAAGGCCGTTACGACCGGGTCCGCAAGGCCGCCGCCGAGACCGGCCGCGCCGTCGGTGTGCTCGCCGACCTCCAGGGACCCAAGATCCGCCTCGCGAAGTTCGCCGAGGGTCCCGTCGAGCTGGTCCGCGGGGACGAGTTCGTCATCACCTCCGAGGACGTCCCCGGCGACAAGTCGATCTGCGGCACCACCTACAAGGGGCTGCCCGGCGACGTCGCCAAGGGTGACCCGATCCTGATCAACGACGGCAACGTCGAGCTGAAGGTCGTCTCGGTCGAGGGCCCGCGGGTGACCACCATCGTCATCGAGGGCGGTGTCATCTCCGACCACAAGGGGATCAATCTGCCCGGCGCGGCGGTCAACGTCCCCGCGCTGTCCGAGAAGGACGTCGAGGACCTCAGGTTCGCGCTGCGGATGGGCTGCGACCTGGTCGCCCTGTCCTTCGTGCGGGACGCCGAGGACGTCAAGGACGTGCACAAGGTGATGGACGAGGAGGGCCGCCGGGTCCCCGTCATCGCCAAGGTCGAGAAGCCGCAGGCCGTCGAGCACATGGAGGGCGTCGTCGCCGCCTTCGACGGTGTGATGGTCGCCCGTGGTGACCTCGCCGTCGAGTACCCGCTGGAGCGGGTCCCCATGGTGCAGAAGCGCCTCATCGAGCTGTGCCGCCGCAACGCCAAGCCGGTGATCGTGGCGACCCAGATGATGGAGTCGATGATCACCAACTCGCGGCCGACCCGCGCCGAGGCGTCCGACGTCGCCAACGCGATCCTGGACGGTGCCGACGCGGTCATGCTGTCGGCGGAGTCCTCGGTCGGCGCCTACCCGATCGAGACGGTCAAGACGATGTCGAAGATCGTCGTCGCCGCCGAGGAGGAGCTGCTGTCCAAGGGCCTCCAGCCGCTGGTGCCGGGCAAGAAGCCCCGCACCCAGGGCGGTTCGGTCGCCCGTGCGGCGTGCGAGATCGCGGACTTCCTGGACGGCAAGGCCCTGGTCGCCTTCACCAAGTCCGGTGACACCGCCCGCCGCCTCTCCCGCTACCGCACGGCCCAGCCGATCCTCGCCTTCACCACGGAGGAGTCGACCCGCAACCAGCTCGCGCTGAGCTGGGGCGTCGAGTCCTACGTCGTGCCGCACGTGGACAACACCGACGCCATGGTGGACCTGGTCGACGCCGAGCTGCTGAAGCTGAACCGCTACAGCGACGGCGACACGATGGTCATCACGGCCGGCTCGCCCCCCGGCGTCCCCGGCACCACCAACATGGTCCGGGTGCACCACCTGAGCGGCGAGCGCGCCTGACGCTCCGTACGACGGACACGACGGTGGCCCGCACCCCCTGGGGGGTGCGGGCCACCGTCGTGTGCGGCTCCCGGACGGGTCCGGATCACCGGGTCAGCTGTTGCCGCCGGTGAAGTAGTTCTGCAGACCGGGGACCTTGAGCGAACCGCCGAACTGTCCGGCCTGCTTCACCGTGGCGTTGGTGAAGAAGGCGAACGGAACGTTCAGCGGCGGCGGGGTCTCCGGGCTGAAGGTGATCGGGATGATCCCGAAGAGGTTGCCCTTCAGGCTCTCCGTGTACATCGTCACCGTGCCGTTGCGGATGGTGGAGGTCGAGCCCTCCTCCGCCTTGACGTGCCCGGTGGTTCCGGCCGGACCCTTCGTCAGCTGGTGCAGGTCCCTGATGTCGATGGTGTCGGCGGTGAACTTCAGCACCTTCTTGATGCTGCCGTTGTACGTCTTCACCTCGACGATGCCGTGGTAGTCGAGCCCGGTCAGCGTGAGCTTGGAGGTCTCCAGCGTCCACGGGTCGTCCGGGAGCAGCGGGATGCCCTGCTCCAGGTCGGCCGCGGCGAGCGCCTCGGGGTCGGCGGTCGGGCACGGGAAGCGCTCCTTGGCGCCGTCCGGGATGTCCTCGTCCTTCACCGGGTCGAGGCCCTTGACGTCGTCGTCGAGCTCCTCGACGTCCTTGCCCGCCTTCTCGGCGGCGTCACGGATGGCGTCGGTGGTCTTGTCGACCGTGTCCTTCGCGCCCTCCGCGGCCTTCTCCACCGGCTTGGTGGTGGCGTCGGCGGACGGCTCCTCGCTCGGGGGTGTCTCCTCGGGAGCCGGCTCGGCCGTCTCCTTGTCGGGTCCGTCGAAGAGGTCCTTGAGCGCGTCTCCGACACCCAGCGGGTCGAGGGGGTTCTTCGACTTCGTGGGCTCGGGGGTCGCCGCGGTGGCGGTCTTGTCCTCCGCGCCGCTCTCCTCGGACGCCGAGGCGCTCTCGGAGGGCTTCGGGGTGGCGGTCGAGCCACCGTCCTCGTCCGCGGAACCGGCGTCGTCCTTGCCGGAGCCGTCCTTGCCGGCCTCGTCGGACGGGGTGGCGTCCGGGGTCGGCTTCTCCTCGGGATCCTGCGACTCGGACGGCTCGTCCGACCGGGTCACGCACGGCCCGGGGGCGAAGGGGATGTCCGGGTTGTCGTCGGCCATGGCCAGCCTGGGGGTCAGCCCCATCCCGACGAAGACGGCCGTCGGCATCGCGGCGAGCGCGAATGCCTTCTTACCGGCCGGCATGTGGAGCTTCGTCAGGAGTGACTTCCTCGGAGCCGCGTGGCGGGGCCCTCTTCGCTCGGAGAGGTCCTCGGGCCCGAGTTCGTTCGTCTGCCCGTCGTCACCCCGCACGGTGCCTCCCGCCGTCTGCCTCCGCCACCTGGAAGAAACCCGGCTTCCGCGGCGCCTCGGCCGCTTCCTGAGGCTCCTGGCCTGCCTGGGGGGCGCCGTCCTCGGACATCGCCGCTCCGGGGGTCCCCGCGGCCTTCGCCTCGGCCGGGGCCCAGGCGATGGAGAGGGCTCCGCCCAGGAGGGAGAAGAGGAAGCCGATGATGAAGCCGCCTATGTTGGCGACGGGTATGGAGATGAGTGCGAGCAGGATCGCGGCCACACCGGCGAACACCCGCACGATGTGGTGGAACCACATCGTGAGACCCAGCGTGATGAGCAGGACCCCGATGATCAGCGACCCCGCACCGGCGGTGGTGGACATCGCGATCGTCATGTTGCCGAGGTGCATGTTGGCGTACGGGAAGTACGCGATGGGTAGACCACCCAGGATGGTGAACAGGCCCGCCCAGAACGGCCGGTTACCCCGCCAGGTGCGGAATCCCCGCCGGTAGACGGTGAGGTAGTGCTCGTTCTGCCCTGTGGACTCGGGGCTCATGGAAAACAGCTCCCTGGAACCGGTACTGCTGTGAGAAGAGAAGGGGTGGGTGGCCGGAGACCCTCACGGAGCTCACGGCCACCCGGGCGAGTGCTAGAAGCACTCCTTGACGCCCTTGTGCAGCTTCAGGCTCAGGTTGCTGAGCTTGAACGTGCCGGCCGTGGTCGCCCAGGCCGTCTGCTCCACGTTGGACAGCGTCGCCGTCTTGGCGCGCTGGGCGAAGCCGTTCGGGTTGACGGCCTTCTCCGTACCGGACTGGATGCCGGGCTTGCCGACCGAACCGGCGGCGACGCCGATGTCGATCTGCTCGAAGTACGCGTCCGCGTCGAGCTGTGCGACGTCGAGGTACAGGTTGGTCGCCTCGACCGGCTTCTTCGGGTCGGTGCCGGCCTTCAGCTGAAGGCTGACGCTGCCGAGACCGAAGGGCAGGTCGGGGGTGACCACCGACTGGCACATGTTCGTGATCGTGGCCTTGCTGAAGCCCGACACGGCCACCGGGTGCGCCGCGTCGTTGCCCTTGAGGTCCTTGCCGACCGCGACACTGCCGTACTGGACGAAGTCCTCACCGACGAGCTTGTCGGTGGAGACCTTGAAGCTCTGGCCGGAGACGCTGAACGACGCGGCGAGCGCGCCCTGCGCCAGGCCGACGCCGACCGCGGCGGTCGCGACGACGCTCGGCACCATGACCAGAGCGAAACGCTTCCATCTCGTACCACCGCGAACCTGAGAACTCATGTAATTCCTCCTTCTCGGACGTACATCTCCGGTACGGGCTTCGTGCCCGCCCTGGGATGGGAGAAGTGCTACGTCCTCGGGAAGGAGAGCGCCCGGACCGGAAGCGCGTACCGCGTCCGAATCACCGGCGATCACCCCCGAGCGACAACCACTGACCGCGCGTCTGCGCGACCGGTTCGGACAGGCCCTGCCCAGGGGCAGGAACCCCCCTGTCCGCGATCGGCGCCACTGCCGCCGACCACTCGGTGGGGACCCAACGGACCCACCTGTGCCGACTGGCCGTCGGACCGGCGGGTATTGGACCGAGCGTGGCCGATCGTGGTGCATTCGCGGCCGTGACACAAGGGGGGTCGTTACTCACTGGTAACGACCCGATAACCCGTGCACGACAAAGGGGTACCGAACGGCCACACAGGGTGGCACCGAAGGGGCGTGCGAACGGTCGCATTACTGTCCGAAACGGGACAGACCCGAGGAGGCGCTTTACTGGCAGTAACAGTACGTACTTTTATCAAGTTTTGGTAAAGCGGCGGTGTTCCTTGTCGTTCGCCCGCGAAAACGGCCGTGGCGCCCCGAGGGCTCCACGGCCGTGTTGTCACATCAGAACAAGACCCTCGCGAGCGCCGTCCGCGCCGCGGTGACCCGGGGGTCGTCGGGGCCGATCACCTCGAAGAGTTCGAGGAGCCGGAGCCGTACGGCGTCCCGGTCGTCGCCGAAGGTGCGGCGGACCGTCTCCACGAGCCGGCCGAAGGCGTCCTCCACGTGACCGCCGACGAGGTCGAGGTCGGCGGCGGCCATCTGCTCGGCCGGCGCGGCCGGGTTCTCCGCGGCCTCCTTGCGTACCTGCTGCGCGTCCATGACCGCGACCCGGCCGAGCAGTTCGGCCTGCGCGAGCCCCAGCTTCGCCTCGGTGTTCACCGGGTCGTCGGACAGGATGCCCTTGTACGCGCGAACCGCGCCGTCGAAGTCGTTGGCGTCCAGCGCCTGCGCGGCCGTCTCCAGCTGCGCGTCGTACGGCCCCGGGGGGAGCTCGGCGGGAGCGCCCTGCTCGGCACCGTCCGCCGCGTCGGCGTCGACGACGATCCCGGTGAGACCGAAGCGCTCCTCGCCGACCTGGATCAGCTGGTCCAGCGTCTGACGGATCTGGCTCTCGGGGGCGGCGCCCTGGAAGAGCGGGAGGGCCTGGCCGGCCACCACGGCGAAGACCGCCGGGATGCCCTGGATGCCGAACTGCTGCATCAGCATCTGGTTGGCGTCGACATCGACCTTGGCCAGCACGAAGCGGCCGTTGTACTCGACGGCGAGGCGCTCCAGCAGCGGGCCGAGCTGCTTGCACGGCTCGCACCACTCGGCCCAGAAGTCGATGACGACGGGCACTTCGGTGGACCGCTGGAGGACGTCGGACTCGAAGCCCGCCTCGTCGACGTCGATCACCAGGGAGGCGGGGGACACGGCACCGCCGCCGCCCTGGCGGGCGGACTCAGCGCGGGCCTGCTCGGCCTTCGCCTTGGCGTCGCCGGCCGCCTTCACAGCGGCGAGGTCGACGACGCCGCTCATGGACATGTTCCTAGGCTGCATACGTACATCCTCCCCCCTGTGCGCACCGTTCCGGAAAGCGATCCGTGAACAGCCCCCGTCCTCGGCCACACCGGAGTGCGTGACGCGCGGACGGAGAACGGTTCCGGGGCCCTGAACGCCCCGTGTTCGGCACCGGGTCCCCACCCGGTGCCTGTGGCTGTCGATCGGTCGTGGCGCGACGACGGGCGCACCGTCGTCTTCTTACGCTACGAGCCGTAGCGTAACTGCCCCCACCCCCTGTCGGGCAAGAGCGCGCGGTGATCTGTCTCACCCGTTCCCGGGCCGGTCACTTCTCCTTACCGGCCGGTATGGTCACCCGCATGCTGAGCCGCAGCCCTACCGAACCCTCCCGATCCGGGCGTCCCCGCAGCGCCGAGGCCGACGCCGCGATCCTGGAGGCGACGCGTGCGTCGCTGGTCGACCTCGGCTGGTCGAAGCTGACGATGGGCGATGTGGCGACGCGGGCCGGGGTGGCCAAGACGACCCTCTACCGCCGCTGGGCCGGCAAGAACGAGCTGGTCGTGGACGCGGTGGCGGTACTTTTCGACGAACTGGAACTGCCGGACCTCGGGAGCCTCGCGGCCGATGTGGAGGCGGTCGTCCTGCAGTTCGCGGCGCTGCTGGAGCGGCCCGAGACCAAGACCGCGCTGATGGCGGTCGTCGCCGAGTCGACGCGTGACGAGGCCCTGCGGGACCGGATACGGAACTCGATCGTGGCCCGGCAGAAACGGCTGGTGCTGGAGGGACGTGAGCGGGCGACGGGGCGCGGTGAGCTTCCCGCCGAGCCCGACCCGGCGGTGGCGGCACGCACAGCCGACCTGATCTTCGACGTGATCGCCGGCGCGGTCGTCCACCGGGCGCTGGTGAGCGCCGAGCCCGTCGACGCCGACTGGGCCCGGCGCTTCACCGTGCTGCTGCTCTCCGGACTGGGCTCGGCGACCTCCCCGCAGGGCTGAGCCCGCCCCCGGCGAGGCCGCGTCGCACCGTCAGAAGCCGGGCGGCTCGGTGTAGACGCCCCACTCGTCGCGCAGCACCCCGCAGATCTCTCCGAGCGTCGCCTCGGCCCGTACCGCTTCCAGCATCGGGCCGATCATGTTCGATCCGTCGCGCGCCGCGGCCAGCATCGCGTCCAGCGCGTCCCGGACCTTCGCCTCCTGCCGGTCCGCCTTACGCCCGGCGAGCACGCGCACCTGCTCGCGCTCGACCTCGTGGCTGACCCTGAGGATCTCCAGGTCCCCGGTGACGGAGCCGTGGTGGACGTTCACCCCGACGACCCGCTTCTCGCCCTTCTCCAGCGACTGCTGGTACCTGAAGGCGGACTCCGCCGTCTCACCGGTGAACCAGCCGTCCTCGATGCCGCGCAGGATGCCCGAGGTCATCGGCCCGATCGGGTGCTTGCCGTCCGGGTGGGCGCGGGTCCCCCGCTCCTTGATCTGCTCGAAGATCTTCTCCGCGTCGGCCTCGATGCGGTCGGTGAGCTGCTCGACGTACCAGGAACCGCCCAGCGGGTCGGCGACGTTGGCGACGTTGGTCTCCTCCATCAGCACCTGCTGGGTACGCAGGGCGATCTCGGCGGCCTGCTCGGACGGGAGGGCGAGCGTCTCGTCCAGGGCGTTGGTGTGGAGGGAGTTGGTGCCTCCGAGCACGGCGGAGAGCGCCTCCACGGCGGTGCGCACGACGTTGTTGTACGGCTGTTGCGCGGTCAGCGACACACCCGCGGTCTGGGTGTGGAAGCGGAGCCACTGCGCCTTGTCGGTCTTCGCGCCGTACGTCTCCTTCATCCAGCGGGCCCAGATCCGGCGGGCGGCGCGGAACTTGGCGATCTCCTCGAAGAAGTCGAGGTGTGCGTCGAAGAAGAAGGAGAGCCCGGGGGCGAAGACGTCGACGTCGAGCCCGCGGGAGAGGCCGAGCTCCACGTATCCGAAGCCGTCGGCGAGGGTGTACGCCAGCTCCTGCGCGGCCGTGGCACCGGCCTCGCGGATGTGGTAACCGGAGACGGAGAGCGGCTTGTAGGCGGGGATCTCCCCGGCGCAGTGCTCCATCAGGTCGCCGATGAGGCGCAGATGGGGCTCGGGCTGGAAGAGCCACTCCTTCTGCGCGATGTACTCCTTGAAGATGTCCGTCTGGAGCGTGCCGTTGAGCACCGCCGGGTCTACGCCCTGACGTTCGGCCGCGACCAGGTACATGCAGAAGACCGGGACGGCCGGACCGCTGATCGTCATGGAGGTGGTGACGTCGCCCAGCGGGATGTCCCCGAACAGGACCTCCATGTCGGCGGCCGAGTCGATCGCGACGCCGCAGTGGCCGACCTCGCCGAGCGAGCGGGGGTCGTCGGAGTCCCGGCCCATCAGGGTGGGCATGTCGAAGGCGACGCTCAGGCCGCCCCCGCCGTTGGCCAGGATGGTCTTGTACCGCTCGTTGGTCTGCTCGGCGTTGCCGAAGCCGGCGAACTGGCGGATGGTCCAGGTGCGGCCCCGGTACCCGGTGGCGTGCAGACCCCTGGTGAAGGGGTACTCACCGGGCCAGCCGATCCGTTCGAACCCCTCGTAGGTGTCACCGGGGCGGGGGCCGTAGACCGGCTCCACGGGATCTCCGGAGAGCGTGGTGAAGTCCGCGTCGCGCTTGCGGGCCTTGTCGTAACGGGCCTGCCAGCGCCGGCGGCCTTCCTCGATCGCATGAGCGTCCATGCCGACAAATTTACTAGGACGTCCTAGTAAATGTCGACGGCAAACCGCCCGGCGCTTCGCGCGGGGCGGTTCGGGTGGTGCGCGTCAGGCCTTGACGGCCTGCGGCGAACCGTCGGCGATCAGCGGCTCGACCTCGCGGACGATCCTGCGCTCGACGAAGAACGCCGCGGTCGGGATGGTGCCGGAGATCAGCACCCAGAGCAGCTTGCCGACCGGCCACTTCGCCTTGGAGCCCAGGTCGAAGGCGAAGATCAGGTAGATGATGTAGAGGACACCGTGGATCTGCGAGACGACGAGCGTCACGTTCTCACCCGTGCCGAAGCCGTACTTGAAGATCATGCTCACGCAAAGGATCAACAGCATCACGGCGGTGACGTAGGCCATCACCCGGTATCGGGTCAGCACACTGCGTTTCATGCCATCGAGCGTAACCGGACACCCGGGGCGATCTTGCGGCACCCCGGCCCTCGCTCCCCGCGCCCGGGCGGCCCGGAGGGAACGCCCGCTACTTCTCCTCGAAGTCCTGGGCCGCCACCCTCAGCGGCCGCAGCATGGCGAAGATCTCCGCGCACTCGTCGTCGTCGTAGGCGCCGAGCCCGAAGTCCATCGCCATCAGGTCCTGGCTGGCCGCCTCGACGACCTCACGGCCCTTGTCCGTGATCGAGGCCAGCGTGCCGCGCCCGTCGTTGGGGTTGGGGCGCTTGTCCACCAGCCCGGAGCGCACCAGCCGGTCGACCGTGTTGGTCACCGACGTGGGGTGGACCATCAGGCGCTCGCCGATCTTCGACATGGGCAGCTCGCCGGCCTGCGAGAAGGTGAGCAGGACGAGCGCCTCGTACCGGGCGAAGGTCAGTCCGTACGGTTTGACCACCGCGTCCACCTCCGCGAGCAGGATCTGCTGCGCGCGCATGATCGAGGTGATCGCGCCCATGGAGGGCACCGGCCCCCATCGCCGGTGCCAGAGTTCCTCGGCACGGGCGATGGGATCGAAGGGGAGGCTGAGCGGCTTCGGCACGCCACGACCTTACCCACTGGTCACATGGCGGTCAGCCCTGTCTCGCACTTCGGTACCGGACACGCGTTCTACGGACCTCGACGACGAGCGCGAGCGTGCAGGCCGTGCCGATCGCCCCTGAGTACGCCACCACCTGGTGCACCGGAAGGAATTCGGCCGCCAGTCCCGCGAGGGCCATGCCGAGCCCCTGGACCGTCATCAGGCCGGCGGTGAGAAGGGTCATGGCCCGCCCCCGGAGCTCTTCGGGGACCGCGTCGACGAACCACTGGTCCAGCCCGATGACGTACGCCGCCCCGGCCCCCGTGAGTACCAGGACCCCCAGGGACAGGGCCGTACCGGGGCGGAAGGCGTAGAACGCGAGGGGGACCAGGCCGAGGGCGGCGACCGGCAGGACGATCCGGGAGCGGGCCGCGGGGCCGAGAGCGGTGCCCACGTACAGCTCGGCGCCGATGTGGCCGACGGCCATCGCCCCCATCAGCAGCCCGACACCGGCGGGGCCGGCGCCGATCGCTTCGGCGTAGGGCGCCGCCAGGGCCTCCGGGGCCACCACGAAGAAGGCGGGCACCCAGAAGAGCAGGAGCAGCCCGCGGGTGCGCCGGTCACCGAGGACGGCACGGGCGCCCGCGAAGGACTCCTTCACCAGGGTGCCGCCGGCGCCGCCCCTGGCCGGCCTGTCCAAGGTGCCCAGGCGGAGCAGGACCGCGGAGCAGAGGAAGGTGAGCACCGTGATGGTGATCGCCGCACGGGGGGACAGCACGGTGAGCAGCGCGCCGCCCACGCCGAAACCGACGAGCAGGGCACTCTGCGAGACGAGCCGCAGCAGCGAGCGGCCCAGGACGAAGAGGTCGCCCTCCCCGAGCACGTCGGCGAGAGCGGCCGTACGGGTCCCGGTGAAGACGGGAGCAACCGCGGCCACCACGCAGCGCAGGGCGAGGAGCGCTCCGACCGGGGTGCCCGGGAGGACCATCACCGCCACACAGGCGGCGCAGATCAGGTCGCAGGTGACCAGGACCCGGCGTGCGGGGTAGCGGTCGGCGACCCCCGCGAAGAGCGTGCCGCCGACGACGTAGGGGAGGAAGCCCAGCGCGAAGGTGAGGGCCGAGAGCAGGGGCGAGGCGGTGAGGTCGTAGACGAGCACGGTGAGCGCGAGTTCGCTGACGACGACGCCGAGGAGGGAGAGCAGATGCGCGGCGAAGACCGCCCGGAACTCCCGTACGGCGAACACGGCGCGGTAGCCGCCCGGTCCGCCGTCCGTCCCGGGTCCGGGCGGGGCGGGAGGCTGCGTGGGCGGGGCGCCGGCGGGGTTCTCACGGGTCGCGCCCGTCGTGGTGTCCTGAGGCATGGGGGCAGCCTGGCGGGCGGTCCGGCCGGATCGTAGTCTTTCGGCTCACGCCGAATCCTGAGGGACCGATGCCGTTCCATCTGCACTTCGACGAGAGCGATCTGCTCCGCGTCCGCTTCGCGCTCTCACCGCTCTGGGAGACCCAGGAGGCGGTGCGCACCCTCAACCGCCCGGCCCGGCACGGCTACCACCTGCCCTGGCTCCGGCGGATCGGGCGGGACGCGGCGGGGCTGGACCTCACGCCGCTGTGGCTGCTGATGCCGGACGCCGGCTACAACCCGGACTTCGTCTGCCCGCCGCCGCTCGGCCCGCTCGCCACCTTCGCCGAGGAGATCGCGGGCGTACGCGCGACCGATCCGGCCACGGCCCGCGCTGACATCGAGCTGGCGCTCGCCGACACCCCCGGCGGGCTGCGGTCCGACGCCGGGCGCCGGATGCTGGCCGACCCCGGGCGCGCCGTCCAGGAGCTGGCGGACCTTCTCGAGCAGGCCTGGCACGTGATGGTCGAGCCGCACTGGCCCCGGCTGCGGGCTCTGCTGGAGGCGGATGTCGCCTTCCACTCCCGCCGCCTCGCCGAGGTCGGATTCGAGCGGCTGCTCGGCGACATCAGCCCCCAGCTGCGCTGGGCGGACTCGACGCTGACGGTGGCCGGCACCCGGGGGAACCACAGCCGCGTACTCGGCGGGCAGGGCCTGGTCCTGATGCCCAGCGTCTTCGCCTGGCCCGATGTGATCGGCGGGTACGAGGCCCCCTGGCAGCCCGCGGTGATCTACCCGGCGCGCGGCATCGGCGGACTGTGGACCGAGCCGGGCGACCGGACGCCGGACGCCCTCGCCCGGCTGCTGGGACGCTCCCGCGCCGACGTCCTGTGCGCCCTCGGTGAGCCGGCCGGGACGAGCACCCTGGCGCACCGCCTGTCGCTGGCCGTGTCCTCCGTCTCGGAGCACCTGTCGGTGCTGCGCGCGGCCGGCCTGCTCACCTCCCGGCGGTACGGCCACCAGGTGCTGTACGAGCGCACCCCGCTGGGTATCGCGCTGGCGGCGCAGGAGGCCTGAGCGAGGCTCAGTTGCCTCCGGCCGGGGTGGTCGCCGGCGCGGTCCTCTCCCTGGCGGGGAGGGCCGTGCCGGGCCGGCGCCGAGGGTCTGTCCGGTCGCGCAGCACGGCCGCGGTGTGCACGGCCGCCGGCACGAGTGCGGCGAGGACGGGAAGCACGGCCCACAGGCCCCTCCCGGTGTGGGTGCACGCGACCACGAGGCTCAGGCCCGCGAGCAGCCAGGTGACCACGGCGACGGGGCGGCGCAGGAGCGTGAGCGTGCAGGTGAGGAGCCGGCCGGGGGGCATCGTGAACAGCTCGTCCGCCCAACTCCGCAGGAGTGCCCCGTAAGCCTCTCCCGGCCGCCGTCCGGAGATGTCCGCGCGGGCGGCGGACGTGTCCCCGGTGGCCATGACGACCTCCTCCGGGATCCGGACGGAGTCCTGGTACCCGCCGGTGTCCGGATCGCGCAGCCGGTGCATCTCGAAACCCGTGGCCAGGTCACCGGCGGCGGAGTCCCGGAAGCCGCCGGCCCGGCGCAGCGCCTCGATGCGGACGGCGGTGGCGGCCCCGTCGAGGAGGGGGGTGCCGTAGCGGTTGCCCGCGCGCTGGACGAGCGCCCGCAGACGCCGTCCGCTCCCCGCGGCGCCGGTGAGCGCTGCTCCGCCGCCGCGTCCCGCCTCCGGTCCGACGACGAAGGCCACGGAGGGGTCGCGGAAGTGGCCCGTCATCCGTTCCAGCAGCTCGGGCAGGGGCACGTACCCGGGTGCGACGGACACGAGGACGTCGTGGTCGCCGCCGTGCTTGGCGAGCCAGGCGTTGAGGTTCCCGTGCCGGGTCCAGGCGCGGTGGGGTCCCGTCTCCGTGTTCCACTCGGGCACGCCGAGGCGGGTGAAGTGGTGCACGCCGAGCTCCGCGCAGAGCATCCTGGCCTCGGGGTCGTCCCCCTCGTCGAGCAGCCACACGTCCAGGGGCCCCGGGGGCCGCATGCGTACGGCGCCCTCCAGGGTGGCCCGCACCCCGGAGAGGGCCTCCGCGCCGGGCACGTACGTGACGAGGAAGGCGGCCCGGGTGCCGGTCAGGGGGGCCGCCGGGACCGGATCGCCCGCCACCAGGGCGGCATGGACGACGGCCGCCGCGTGCACCAGCAGGACGAGTTCGGCCGGACAGGCGACGAGGAGCGAGGCGGAATCGGCGACGACCGGCCAGGCGCCCTGCCCGGTCCACCGGGTGGGCCACAGCAGGTGGATCAGCAGCGCTCCGGCGAGGGGCGGGGCGAGGGCCGCGAGGAGAGCGGCTCCTATTCGGTGTGCCGGCACGCGCATCCCGCCGCGGGGCTCCGCCCGGTACTCCGCCGTGGCCGGCTGCCGCGCGAGCGGTCCCGCGAGACGGCAGCGGCTGTCGTGGTCCTGTCCCTCCGACGGCATCACGCCTCCCATGGTCGGACATGCCGGTATCCCCACAGAAAAAGGGAGGAACCGTCACATGTCGACCCGACAGGTCCAAGTGAGGGGATTTCGTGACCCGAACGGAAAGAGCCCCCGGGGGCCGGGGGCTCTTCGTGCGCGTGGGGCGTGTGCGACGACGCGTCAGTCCGCGAGGTACCTCTCCACGGTCTCGACCTTCGAGGTGAGACCGTCGGTGACGCCCGGCCGGATGTCGGCCTTCAGCACCAGGGAGACACGGCCCGCGCGCGCCTCCACCGCGGCGACTGCGCGCTTGACGACGTCCATGACCTCGTCCCATTCCCCCTCGACGGAGGTGAACATCGCGTCGGTGCGGTTGGGCAGGCCCGACTCACGGACGACCCGGACGGCGTCGGCGACGTACTCACCGACGTCCTCGCCGACGCCCAGCGGACTGACGGAGAAGGCGACGATCACGCGTTCACCGTGCCCTCGGCGCGGGCGCGGGCGGCGATGACACCGTCGGCCTCGTACTTCTTCAGCAGCTTCTCGCCGTAGAGACCGCCGAACGGCACGACGGCGAGGAGGAAGAACAGGGCGACACGCTTGAGGGGCCACTTGGCCTTGACCCAGACGTCCACGAGGAAGATCACGTAGATCGTGAAGAGAAGGCCGTGCAGCGCGCCCAGGGGCGGCATGAGGAAGTCGATGTCCGAGACCCGCATGAGCAGCGAGCCGAAGATGAGCAGCGCCGGGAAGGACAGCGCCTCGGGAAGCGAGATGAGGCGCAGCCGGTGCAGGGCGGAAGCGGTCTTGATGTCCACGAGGGCACCTTCGGTGGGAGGGGCGTGTCGGCTTGTGAACGCGGGCACAAGCCTTCCCATTGTGGCATCGTCCGCGACCCGCGACGGCGGGGGGTCCGGGCCCGGCCCCCGGGGAACGTACCGGTGCATTTCAGGGGCATATCAGGGACGGAACGGGACGACGGGCCCTGGTCGGCCGTACCCCTGTGCCGATACCTTCGCTCCGTGGCGATGTTCCGACTCCAAGGCAGCAAGACGCTCGCCGTCGACCTGACGGGCGATGCCGTGAAAGCGAAGAACGGCTCGATGGTCGCGTACGACGGCCGGATGGCGTTCAAGAAGTTGTCCGGCGGCGGTGACGGTCTCCGCGGCATGGTGACCCGGAGGCTGACCGGCGAGCAGATGGTGATGATGGAGGTGAACGGCCAGGGCACCTGCTACTTCGCCGACCGCGCGAGCGAGATCAACCTCGTCTCGCTGCGCGGCGAGACGCTCTACGTCGAGGCCAGCAACCTGCTGGCCACCGACGCGGGTCTGCGCACCGGCACCACCTTCACGGGCCTGCGCGGCGGTGCGACGGGCAACGGGCTGTTCACCACGACCGTCGAGGGGACCGGACAGGCGGCGATCATGTCGGACGGTTCGGCCGTCGTCCTGCGGGTGACGCCCCAGTACCCCCTGAACGTCGACCCCGGTGCCTACATCGCCCACCAGGGCAGGCTCCAGCAGCACTTCCAGTCCGGGGTGAACTTCAGGACGCTGATGGGCGAGGGCTCCGGGGAGTCCTTCCAGATCCGCTTCGAGGGCGACGGCCTCGTGTACGTCCAGCCCAGCGAGCGGAACACCGTCGGGGGTGACGTCTGATGCCGTTCCGTGAGATCAACTCGAAGATGGTCGAGGCCCTGGTGAGCCCCGGACTGAAGATGTACAGCCAGCGGGGAGCGATGATCGCGTACCGGGGCGAGGTCTCCTTCACCCCGAACATCCAGGGCGGCCAGGGCGGTCTCGCGTCGATGATCGGCCGGCGCGTGGCGAACGAGGCCACCCCCCTGATGACGGTCGAGGGCAGCGGCACGGTGATGTTCGGCCACGGAGGGCACCACATCCAGGTGATCAACCTGGCGGGCGACACCCTCTACGTCGAGGCCGACCGGCTGCTCGCCTTCGACGGGACGCTCCAGCAGGGCACCATGTTCATGGGCTCGCAGGGCGGGGTGATGGGCATGGTGCGCGGCCAGGTCACCGGACAGGGCCTGTTCACGACGACGCTCAAGGGGCACGGCGCTGTCGCCGTCATGGCGCACGGCGGTGTGATCGAGCTCCCGATCACCCCGGGACGGCCGGTCCACGTGGACCCGCAGGCGTACGTCGCGCACCACGGGGACGTGACCAACAAGCTGTCCACCGCGCTCGGCTGGCGCGACATGGTGGGGCGGGGTTCCGGCGAGGCCTTCCAGTTGGAGCTCGACGGCAACGGTGCGGTGTACGTCCAGGCGTCGGAGGAGAAGCTGTGAGCACCCCGGTGGTTTTCGACCCGATGACGCTGCCGGTGGACGACAACGTCAACGCGTACACCTTCTGCGTGGAGCTCAAGGGGAGCCGGTGGTTCCTGCAGAAGGGCAAGATGATCGCCTACTACGGGCAGATCGACTTCAGCGGCATCGGGCACGGCCGTTTCGAGGGCCTGATCCGTACGAGCTTCCACTCCCCGCTGCACGCGAGCGACTGGGTGGTGGCCGAGGGCAGCGGGAAGATGCTCCTCGCGGACCGGGCCTTCGACGTGAACTCCTTCGACCTGGAGGACGGGAACCTCACGATCCGGTCCGGCAACCTGCTGGCGTACCAGCCGACACTGGCCCTGAAGCAGTCGATCGTGCCGGGGTTCCTGACCCTGATCGGGACGGGGAAGTTCGTCGCCGCGTCCAACGGGCCGGTGGTCTTCATGGAGCCGCCGCTGCGGGTGGACCCGCAGGCCCTGGTGGGGTGGGCGGACTGCCCGTCGCCCTGCCACCACTACGACCACGGCTACATGACCGGGGTGATGGGCGGACTCCGCTCGCTCACCGGGATCGGCGGCACCTCGGGCGAGGAGCACCAGTTCGAGTTCGTCGGCGCGGGTACGGTACTGCTGCAGTCGACCGAGGTGCTGATGCCAGAGCAGGCGACCGGCGCGGTCCCGCACCAGCCGGGCGTCCCCGGCGGCGGGCCGGGACCCGGCGGTCAACATGGCTCCACCCCCCGCATGCCTGGTCAGCTGGGGGACCTCCAGCGTCGCTTCGGGCTGTGAACGGTAGTCTGCGGAGTGTGACGCCGGGCGAACGCGTGCGCGGTGTCACACCCCACACTTCGTCCGGCTTTCAACTTCTTAGGTAGAATCCATACATGGAGACCGAGACGGCCACTCGCTGGCTGACCGACGCGGAGCAGTGCGCCTGGCGCACCCACCTCGACGTCAGCAGGCTGCTGACGCATCAGCTGGAGAAGGACCTCCAGCCGTTCGGCCTGACCATGAACGACTACGAGATCCTGGTCAATCTCTCGGAGTCGGAGGACCAGCGGATGCGGATGAGTGATCTCGCCGCCGCCACCCTCCAGTCGAAGAGCAGGCTCTCGCACCAGATCACCCGCATGGAGAACGCCGGCCTGGTGCGGCGCCAGCACTGCGAGTCCGACCGGCGCGGCCTGTTCGCGGTGCTCACGGACCTCGGCGGCGAGACGATGCGGAAGGTCGCGCCCCACCACGTCGAGTCGGTCCGCAGGCACTTCGTGGACCTTCTGTCGCCCGAGGAACTCGCCGCCCTGCACGCGTCGCTGACCCCGATCGCCGATCACCTGCGCGGGCGCCGCGGCAAGCCGTAGCCCCCGGCGGCAGCCTGCCGGTCACCGCACGGGCCCGGGAGCGGCCGGGAGCCGCAGGGTGAACCGTGCGCCGCCGCCCGCCGCCGTGCCCGCCGCGAGCGTACCCCCGTGCCGGACGGCCACGTCACGGGCGATGGCCAGGCCGAGCCCGGCGCCGCCGTCGTCCCGGGCGCGGGCGTCGTCCAGTCGCACGAAGCGTTCGAAGATCCGGTCCCGCTCGGCCTCGGGCACGCCCGTGCCGTCGTCGGTGACCTCGACGATCACGGCCTGCCGCTCGGCCCGGACCGACAACGCCACCGAACGCTCCGCGTGGCGCTCCGCGTTGTCCAGCAGGTTGCCGATCACCCGCGCCAGCTGCTGCCGCGAACCGGCGACTTCGAACGGCCCCGGATCCGCCACGGACACCTGCGGCGGAATGCGGTCCGCCACACGCTGGGAGACCTCCTCACGGACCAGCGCCCCCAGATCCACCGCCGTGCGCCCAGGTCGCTCCCCCGCGTCCAGCCGCGCGAGCAGCAGCAGATCGGCCGCGAGCGCCTGCAGACGTACGGTGTCCTCGACCGCCCCCGGCACGTCCAGCAGCTCCGGATGAGCCGCGCCCACCTCCAACTGCGTACGGAGCGAGGCGATCGGGCTGCGCAGCTCGTGCGAGGCGTCGGCCACGAAGCGCCGCTGCCGGCCGACCGACTCCTCCAGGACGGCCAGGGTCTCGTTGGTCGTACGGGCCAGCCGCGCGATCTCGTCACGCGATTCCGGCTCGGGCACCCGCCTCGCGAGGTCCTCGGAGGCGGTGATCGCGGCCAGCTCCCGCCGGATGCCCTCGACGGGCCGCAGCGCGCGCCGGGTCACCAGCCAGGTCACCCCCGCGACGACGAGCAGCATGACCGGGAGCCCGGTCAGCATGGAGGTGCGCACCGTGTTCACGGCCTCCTGCTCGGCCGCGAGCGGCGCACCCGCGTGGACGGTCAGGGTCACGCCCTGCCTGGTGGTCGCCTCGACGGCGGCGAACCGGTACTCCTGCGACTCGCCGTCGACGGTGGCGGTGCCGTTCACGAAGTCGGGTGTGTCGGTGGACACCTCCCCCCTGCCCGGGTCTTCCCCGTCCTCGTCCTGGTCGTCGTCATCGCCGTCGGGGGCCGGGGCGGGGACCTGCGCCGAGGGAGCCGGACGGTCCGCCGCAGTGCCCGTCCCTGAGATCTCCTCCAGGTCCTCGGACGCGGCGACCACGCGCCCCTCCTCGTCGGTCACCTGGACGGGGTGGCTGTCCGCGTCGTCCAGCTCCAGCTCCGCGTACGGGGTGCCCAGGGCCAGCTCCCCGGCGACCTCGCGGGCGGTCACCTCGGCCTCCAGGCCCGCCCGGTCCGTCAGGTTGCCGCGCAGGACCAGCAGGACGGCCAGGCCCGCGGCGGTCAGGGCGACTGCCACGACCAGGGTGGCCCCCAGGGCGGCCCTGGCGCGTACCGACCTCACAGTGCCTCCAGCCGGTAGCCGGCGCCCCGTACGGTGCGGATCGAAGCGGGGCCCAGTTTGCGACGCAGCGTGCTGATGTAGACCTCGACGATGTTCGGGTCCCCGTCGTACGCGAAGTCCCAGACGTGCTCCAGGATGTCGCCCTTGCTGACCACCTCGCCGGCTCTCGTCACCAGCTGTTCCAGGACGGCGAACTCCTTCGCGGTGAGCGCCACTTCCTCGTCGCCCCGGTGGACGCGCCGGGCGGCGGTGTCCATCCGCAGCGTGCCCGCGGTCAGCACCGGCGAGGCGGAGCCTCCGCGGCGGCGCAGCAGCGCCCGGATCCGGGCGACGAGCACGACGTACGAGAACGGCTTGGTCAGATAGTCGTCGGCGCCGGTGTCCAGGCCCTCCGCCTCGTCGTACTCACCGTCCTTGGCCGTCAGCATCAGGATCGGCGTCTCGTGTCCGGCCGCGCGCAGCGCGGCGCAGATCCGGTAGCCGTTCATCCCGGGCAGCATGATGTCGAGCACCACGAGGTCGTGGAGCCCCTGACCGGCCAGGTGCAGGCCCTCCAGGCCGTCGTGCACGACGTCGACGGCGAACCCCTCGGCGGTGAGCCCCTTCGCGAGGGACGTGGCGAGGCGCTTCTCGTCCTCCACGATCAACAGGCGCATGGGGACAGCTTCCCGCACCGGACCTGAAGAGACCTTCAGGCGGCTTCAGGCTGCGTTCAGGGTCATTCCCGCACCGTGATTCCCGTCGCAGACACATTTCACCGGAGAGGAACCCAGCATGAAGCGCAACATCGCCGTCGCCGCCCTCACCGCGGCCGTGCTCGTCGGCGGAGGCATCGCCACGACCGTCGCCTTCGCGGACTCCGACGGCAGCGGGACGGACGGCCGTCCGGTATCGGCGGACCGGGCCGCGGGGGGATCCGAGACCGCGAAGAGCGGGCGGGCAGACCTCGACAGCGCCGTGGGCGCCGCGCTGAAGGCCGTCCCCGGGACGGTCACCGAGGCCGAGCTGGACGATGACGACGAGGGCTCGCGCACCGTCTGGGAGCTCGACGTCCACGGCTCGGACAAGGTCTGGCACGACGTGAGGGTGGACGCGGAGAAGGGCACGGTGCTCTCCGACCGCGAGGACGACAACGACGACCGCGACCGGCACGCGCCGCGCTCGGCGGCCGTGTCCCTGGACGCCGCGGTGAAGGCGGCGCTCGGCACGCAGCCCGGCACGGTGACGTCGGTGGACCTGGACGACGACGATGACGACGACCGCGGCAGGGGCCGCGCGCCGCACTGGGACGTCGACGTCATCGGCAAGGGCGGCCAGGAACACGAGCTCCGCGTCGACGCCACGACCGCCGAGGTCACGGTGGACCGCGACGACGACTGATCCGCGCCGCCACATGACGGTGGCGCGACACGCCCACCGGGGCGGCCCGCACGCCGCCCCGGGAGCTCAGTTCGACCCGGTGAGTCCCGCCACCAGCTCGTCCGCCGCCGCGTACGGGTCGAGCTCTCCGGCCACGATCCGTTCGGCGAGCGCGTCCAGCCGGCGGTCGCCGTGCAGATCGGCGATCCGTTCGCGGAGCGCCGTTACGGCGATCGTCTCGACCTCGCGGGCCGCGCGCGCGGTGCGCCGCTCCGCGAGGACACCGTGCTCCTCCATCCACGCCCGGTGCTTCTCGAGCGCCTCGACGACCTCGTCGATGCCCTCGCCCCGGGCGGCGACCGTCTTCACGATCGGCGGGCGCCAGTCACCGGGCCCCCGCGACTCCCCGAGACCCAGCATGTGGTTGAGCTCCCTGGCGGTGGCGTCCGCGCCGTCCCGGTCCGCCTTGTTGACGACGTACACGTCGCCGATCTCCAGGATTCCGGCCTTCGCGGCCTGGATCCCGTCCCCCATGCCCGGTGCGAGGAGGACGACGGAGGTGTCGGCCTGGGAGGCGATCTCCACCTCCGACTGGCCCACCCCCACCGTCTCCACGAGGATCACGTCGCACCCCGCCGCGTCCAGCACCCGGATCGCCTGGGGCGCGGACCAGGCCAGCCCGCCCAGGTGGCCGCGCGTGGCCATCGAGCGGATGTAGACCCCCGGGTCGGAGGCGTGTTCCGACATCCGGACCCGGTCCCCGAGCAACGCGCCGCCGGAGAACGGCGAGGACGGGTCGACGGCCAGGACCCCGACCCGTTTTCCGGCCTTCCGGTAGGCGGAGACCAGCGCCGAGGTGGAGGTGGACTTGCCGACACCCGGCGATCCGGTCAGGCCGACGACGTAGGCCCGGCCCGCCAGCGGAGCCAGGGCGGCCATCACCGCGCGCAGCTGCGGCGACGCCCCCTCCACCAGGGAGATGAGCCGGGCCACCGCACGCGGCCTGCCCTCACGCGCCTGCTCGACCAGGGTGGGGACGTCCACCTTCACGCTCGGCCTCCTGCTCGCTCGTAGGGAGTACTACTTGCCCGGTACGCGGATGATCAACGCGTCGCCCTGGCCGCCGCCGCCGCAGAGCGCCGCCGCTCCGGTGCCGCCGCCGCGCCGCTTGAGCTCCAGCGCGAGGTGCAGCACCACACGGGCGCCGGACATCCCGATGGGGTGACCGAGCGCGATCGCGCCACCGTTCACGTTCACCTTGTCGGAGGTGACGCCGAGGTCCTTCATCGACTGGACCGCGACGGCGGCGAACGCCTCGTTGATCTCGATCAGGTCGAGGTCCTCGACGCCGATGCCCTCCTTCTTCAGGGCGTGCCGGATGGCGTTGGAGGGCTGCGACTGGAGCGAGTTGTCCGGTCCGGCCACGTTGCCGTGGGCGCCGATCTCGGCGATCCAGTCCAGGCCCAGCTCCTCGGCCTTGGCCTTGCTCATGACGACGACGGCCGCGGCACCGTCCGAGATCTGCGAGGAGGTGCCCGCGGTGATCGTGCCGTCCTTGGTGAACGCCGGGCGCAGCTTTCCGAGGGACTCGACGGTCGTCTCGGCGCGGATGCCCTCGTCCTTGGAGAAGAGGACCGGGTCGCCCTTGCGCTGCGGGATCTCCACCGGGGTGATCTCGGCCTCGAAGACGCCGTTCTTCTGGGCCGCCGCCGCCCGCTGGTGGGACAGGGCGCCGATCTCGTCCTGGGCCGCGCGGTCCAGGCCGAGGCGGGTGTTGTGCTTCTCGGTGGACTCGCCCATCGGGATGTTCTCGTAGGCGTCCGTCAGACCGTCGTACGCCATCGAGTCGAGCATCTCGACCGCGCCGTACTTGTAGCCCTCACGGGACTTCGGGAGCAGGTGCGGGGCATTGGTCATGGACTCCTGGCCGCCGGCCACCACGACGTCGAACTCTCCGGCCCGGATCAGCTGGTCGGCCAGCGCGATCGCGTCGAGGCCCGAGAGGCACACCTTGTTGACGGTGAGCGCGGGGACGTTCAGCGGGATTCCCGCCTTGACCGCGGCCTGGCGTGCCGGGATCTGCCCTGCCCCGGCCTGCAGCACCTGTCCCATGATCACATACTCGACCTGGTCGCCGCCGATGCCGGCCCGGTCCAGCGCGGCCTTGATGGCGACGCCTCCGAGGTCGGCCCCGGAGAAGCTCTTCAGCGAGCCGAGGAGCCGGCCCATGGGCGTGCGCGCGCCCGCGACGATCACTGAGGTGGTTCCGGTCGTTCCAGACATGAGGCACAGCCCCTTGGGATCGGTTGTGAACGAGGGTTTACCCGAATGTACTGAGCGGTACGGCGCCCGTCATCCGCCTGTCGGTGTGATCGCGCGCACGTTGCGTAACCATCACCGGGGCGCTGCACTGGTTCCATGCTGACGCGAATCGACCACATCGGAATTGCCTGCTTCGACCTCGACAGGACGGTGGAGTTCTACCGCGCGACGTACGGCTTCGAGGTGCACCACTCCGAGATCAACGAGGAGCAGGGTGTGCGCGAGGCCATGCTGAAGATCAACGAGACCTCCGACGGCGGGGCCTCCTACCTCCAGTTGCTGGAGCCGACCCGTGAGGACTCGGCCGTCGGCAAGTGGCTGGCGAAGAACGGTGAGGGCGTGCACCACATCGCCTTCGGGACCGCCGACGTCGACGCCGACTCCTCGGACATCCGCGGAAAGGGCGTACGGGTGCTGTACGACGAGCCCCGGACGGGGTCGATGGGCTCCCGCATCACCTTCCTCCACCCCAAGGACTGCCACGGCGTACTGACCGAACTGGTCACCTCGGCGACGGAGCACTGACCCGACCGATACCCGGCCCGGTAGAGTGGGCGGTTCCGGGCCGGGGCCGGGTCGGGGCCGTGCCACGTCCTCGCCGTTGATCTGTCACCATTCCCCGGGGGGACCGTTCGCCGCCGAGCGGTGCTCGTTCGGAGTTTGCGACCAGGGTTGGGGTCTCCCCGCTCGAACAGAGTTGAGAGCTCGGGGAAGGATGGGACCGCGCAGTGCGGGGCTACGAGAGCCAGCAGAGCCACCGGGCTGACGACGACCATCTCTCGCGGTTCGAAGCCGAGATGGACCGGCTGAAGACCGACCGGGAGAAGGCCGTCCAGCACGCCGAGGACCTCGGTTACCAGGTCGAGGTCTTGCGCGCCAAGCTGCACGAGGCGAGGCGCAGTCTGGCGATCCGTCCGGCGCACGACGGTGCGGACATCGGCTACCAGGCCGAACAGATGCTCCGCAACGCGCAGATCCAGGCCGACCAGCTGCGCAACGACGCCGAGCGCGAGCTGCGTGAGGCGAGGGCGCAGACCCAGCGGATCCTTCAGGAGCACGCGGAGCACCAGGCCCGTCTGCAGGCCGAGTTGCACGCCGAGGCCGTGCAGCGGCGCCAGCGGCTCGACCAGGAGCTGGCGGAGCGCCGTCAGACCGTCGAGTCCCACGTCAACGAGAACGTCGCCTGGGCCGAGCAGCTGCGTGCCAGGACCGAGTCCCAGGCGCGCCGGCTCCTGGACGAGTCGCGGGCGGAGTCCGAGCAGTCGCTGGCCACCGCGCGGGCCGAAGCGGCGCGGCTGGCGGACGAGACCCGGCGCCGGGTCAGCTCCGAGGCGGAGTCGGCCCGCGCCGAGGCCGAGGCCACGCTGCTGCGGGCGCGCAGGGACGCCGAGCGGCTGCTCGACGCCGCGTCCACCCAGGCGCAGGAGGCCACCAGCCACGCCGAGCAGCTGCGCTCCACGGCCACGGCCGAGACCGATCAGACCCGGCAGCAGACCGCGGAGCTGAACCGCGCCGCCGAGCAGCGCATGCAGGAGGCCGAGACCCGGCTGCGCGAGGCCCGGCTGGAGGCGGAGAAGGTCCTCGCCGAGGCCAAGGAGGCCGCGGTCAAGCGGCTGGCCGGCGCCGAGTCGCAGAACGAGCAGCGCACCCGTACGGCGAAGTCCGAGATCGCACGGCTGGTCGGCGAGGCCACCAAGCAGGCGGAGACCCTCAAGGAAGAGGCCGAGCAGGCCCTGGTGGACGCCCGGGCCGAGGCCGAGCGGGTCGTCGCCGAGGCAGCGGAGAAGGCCCGTACCCTCGCCGCGGAGGACGCCGCCGCCCAGCTCGCCAAGGCGGCGCGCAGCGCGGAGGAGGTCCTGACCAAGGCCTCCGAGGACGCCAGGTCGACGACCAGGGCAGCGGGCGAGGAGGCCGACCGGATCCGCCGTGAGGCGGAGGCGGAGGCCGACCGGCTGCGTGGCGAGGCCGCGGAGCAGGCGGACCAGCTCAAGGGCGCCGCCAAGGACGACACCAAGGAGTACCGGGCCAAGACGGTCGAGCTGCAGGAGGAGGCCCGCCGGCTCCGCGGCGAGGCCGAACAGCTGCGCTCCGAGGCCGTGGCCGAGGGCGAGCGGATCCGCGGCGAGGCTCGCCGCGAGGCGGTCCAGCAGCTCGAGGAGGGTGCCCGCACCGCGGAGGAGCTCCTCACCAAGGCCAAGGCCGACTCCGAGGAGCTGCGCGCCTCCGCCGGCACCGAGAGCGAGCGGGTCAAGGCCGAGGCCGCCGAGCGCGCCGCCACGCTGCGCAAGCAGGCCGAGGAGGCCCTCGAACGGGCCCGCGCCGAGGCCGAGCAGCTGCGCGCCGAGGCCGAGGAGCAGGCCGCCGCGCTGACCGCCGCCGCTGAGACCGCGGCCGAGGAGCTGCGCGAGGAGACCGAGCGCGGCGTCGAGGCGCGCAAGGCGGAGGCGGCCGAGGAGCTGTCCCGGCTGCACACCGAGGCGGAGTCACGGGTCACCGCCGCCGAGGAGGCGCTCGGCGAGGCCCGCACGGAGGCGGAGCGCGTCCGCCGCGAGACCGGCGAGGAGTCCGAGCGGCTCCGCGCGGAGGCCGCCGAGCGGGTACGGACGCTGCAGGAGCAGGCCGCCACGGAGGCGGAGGCGGTACGTACCGAGGCCGCGTCCGACGCCGCGCGGTCCCGCGCGGAGGGCGAGGCCGTCGCCGTACGCCTGCGCTCCGAGGCGGCGGCCGAGGCCGAACGCCTGAAGAACGAGGCCCAGGAGAGCGCGGACCGGGTGCGCTCCGAGGCCGCGGCCGCCGCCGAGCGGGTCGGCGCCGAGGCCGCGGAGGCCCTGGCCGCGGCCCAGGAGGAGGCCAACCGCCGCCGCCGCGCCGCCGAGGAGGCCCTCGGCTCCGCGCGCGCCGAGGCGGAGCAGGAGCGCGAGCGGGCCCGCGAGCAGAGCGAGGAGCTGCTGGCCTCGGCCCGCAAGCGGGTCGAGGAGGCGCAGGCCGAGGCCCAGCGTCTGGTCGAGGAGGCGGAGAGCCGGGCGGCCGAGCTGGTCTCGGCGGCCGAGCAGACCGCCCAGCAGGTGCGGGACTCCGTGGCCGGGTTGCAGGAGCAGGCCGAGGAGGAGATCTCCGGTCTGCGGTCCGCCGCCGAGCACTCGGCGGAACGCACGCGGACCGAGGCGCAGGAGGAGGCGGACCGGGTCCGTTCCGACGCCTACGCCGAGCGCGAGCGTGCCACGGAGGACGCCAACCGCGTGCGGCAGGTCGCGCACGAGGAGTCGGAGGCCGCGAAGACCCTGGCGGAGCGGACGGTCTCCGAGGCGATCACGGAGTCGGAGAAGCTGCGCTCGGACGCCTCCGAGTACAGCCAGCGGATCCGTACGGAGGCTTCCGACGCCAAGACGTCGGCGGAGCAGGACGCCTCGCGCGCCCGGGGCGAGGCCCGCGAGGACGCCAACCGGATCCGCACGGAGGCGGCGGCGCAGGCGGACCGGCTCATGGCCGAGGCCACGGGCGAGAGCGAGCGGCTCCGGGCGGAGGCGGCCGAGCAGGCCGAGCGCACCGTCGGCGAGGCGGCCGACGAGGCCGAACGGCTCCGCGCGGAGGCCGCGCGGACCGTCGGCTCCGCCGAGGAGCACGCCGACCGCACCCGTGAGGAGGCGGACCGGCTGCTGGACGAGGCGCGTGAGGCGGCCGCGAAGCGGCGTACGGACGCCGCCGAGCAGGCCGACCAGCTCGTCGCGAAGGCTCAGGAGGAGGCGCTGCGTGCCGCCACCGAGGCCGAGGAGCAGGCCGACCGGATGGTGGGCGCCGCACGCAACGAGGCGGTCCGCATCACCTCGGACGCCACGGTCGAGGGCAACTCCCTCGTGGAGCGGGCGCGTACGGACGCGGACGAGCTGCTCGTCGGCGCCCGGCGCGACGCCACCGCCACCCGGGAGCGTGCCGAGGAGCTCAGGGCGCGGATCGAGGCCGAGATCGAGGATCTCCACGAGCGGGCCCGGCGTGAGACCTCCGAGCAGATGAAGACGGCGGGCGAGCGCGTCGACAAGCTGATGAAGGCGGCGACGGAGCAGCGGGCCGAGGCCGAGGCGAAGGCGAAGGAGCTGCTGGCCGACGCCAATTCGGAGGCGAGCAAGGTCCGTATCGCCGCGGTGAAGCGCGCCGAGTCCCTCCTGAAGGAGGCGGAGACCAAGAAGGCCGAGCTGACCCGCGCCGCGGAGAAGCTCCGCGCGGACGCCGAGGCCGAGGCGAGCCAGATGGTGGACGAGGGAAGGCGGGAGCTGGATCTGCTCGTCCGCAGGCGTGAGGACATCAATACCGAGATCTCCCGTGTCCAGGACGTCCTCGAGGCGTTGGAATCTTTCGAGGCTCCGGGTGGATCGGGCAAGGCGTCGGGCGGTGCCGGGGGCGTCAAGGCCGGTGCGTCGGCAGGCACGCGGCCGGGCGGCAAGGCGTCGGACGGGTAGCGGTCCAGGGACTTAGCCGTGAACATTCAAGCCTTCGGGTCGCAAGCGCTCCGAGGGTCAGCCACTCAAAAGGGGTGTCATTCTCCATACCAAAGCGGCATCTTCACTTTGACACGCCGCCCAGGCCCCTAGGATTCCCTCTAACACCTCACCGGTCTCATTCGACAGGAACCCCATGAGCGACCCTTCCTCCCCCTTCGGCTTCGAGCTCGTGCGACGTGGATACGACCGCGGTCAGGTGGACGACCGCATTACGAAGCTCGTCGCCGACCGTGACAGTGCTCTCGCCCGCATCACCTCTCTGGAAAAGCGCATCGAGGAGCTCCACCTCGAAACGCAGAACGCCCAGGCCCAGGTCAACGACGCCGAGCCGTCGTACGCCGGTCTCGGCGCCCGCGTCGAGAAGATCCTCCGCCTCGCCGAGGAGGAGGCGAAGGACCTGCGCGAGGAGGCACGCCGCGCCGCCGAGCAGCACCGCGAGCTGGCCGAGTCGGCCGCCCAGCAGGTGCGCAACGACGCGGAGACCTTCGCCGCCGAGCGCAAGGCGAAGGCCGAGGACGAGGGCGTCCGCATCGTCGAGAAGGCCAAGGGCGAGGCGAGCACACTGCGCTCCGACGCCCAGAAGGACGCCCAGCAGAAGCGCGAGGAGGCGGACGCCCTCTTCGAGGAGACCCGCGCGAAGGCCGCTCAGGCCGCCGCGGACTTCGAGACCAACCTCGCCAAGCGCCGTGAGCAGTCCGAGCGCGACCTCGCGTCCCGCCAGGCGAAGGCCGAGAAGCGCCTCGCGGAGATCGAGCACCGCGCCGAGCAGCTGCGCCTGGAGGCGGAGAAGCTCCGTACGGACGCCGAGCGCCGGGCCCGCCAGACGGTGGAGACCGCTCAGCGGCAGGCCGAGGACATCGTGGCGGACGCAAACGCCAAGGCCGACCGCATCCGCAGCGAATCGGAGCGCGAGCTGGCGGCGCTCACCAACCGCCGCGACTCGATCAACGCCCAGCTGACCAACGTCCGGGAGATGCTCGCGACGCTGACGGGCGCCGCTGTCGCGGCCGCCGGATCCCCCGTCGAGGACGAGTCCGCCACCCGCGGGGTCCCCGCCCAGCAGACCCGCTGACCGAGGGCACGTACATCAGCTGTACCCCTTGCGCGCCCGGTTCCGCCCTTGTGGTGGCGCCGGGCGCGCGGCCGTTCTAGCGTGAACGCATGATCGAGCTCGACGGTCTCACCAAACGCTTCGGCAACAAGGTTGCCGTCGACCATCTCTCATGCCGGGTCAGACCCGGCATGGTGACGGGGTTCCTCGGCCCGAACGGCGCCGGCAAGTCCACCACCATGCGCATGATGCTCGATCTCGACAACCCGACGAGCGGGACGGTACGCATCGACGGCCGTCACTACCGTGAGCTCCAGGAGCCGCTCAAGCACATCGGGGCACTGCTCGACGCGAAGTCGATGCACGGTGGCCGCAGCGCCTACAACAACCTCCTCTGTCTCGCCCAGAGCAACCGCATCCCGACGAGCCGTGTCTCCCAGGTGCTCGACACGGTGGGCCTGAGCGCGGTGGCGAAGAAGAAGTCCAAGGGCTTCTCGCTCGGCATGGGGCAGCGGCTGGGGATCGCGGCGGCGCTGCTCGGCGATCCGGAGATCCTGATGTTCGACGAGCCCGTGAACGGGCTGGACCCGGAGGGCATCCACTGGATCCGGAACCTGATGAAGACCCTCGCCGCGGAGGGCCGGACCATCTTCGTCTCCAGCCACCTCATGAGCGAGATGGCGCTGACCGCCGACCATCTGATCGTCATCGGGCAGGGCAAGCTGCTCGCCGACACCTCGATGGCCGACTTCATCCATGAGAACTCCCGCAGTTTCGTGCGGATGCGCTCCCCCGAGCAGGAACGCCTGCGCGATCTGCTGCACGCGGAGGGCGTCGTGGCGGTCGAGTCGGGCAACGGCACGCTGGAGATCGACGGCGAGGAACCGGAGAGGCTGGGCGAGCTGGCCGGCCGGCACGGCATCGTCCTGCACGAGCTGAGCGCCCAGCGGGCCTCCCTGGAGGAGGCCTTCATGCAGATGACCGCGGGCTCCGTGGAGTACCACGCGCACTCCGAGCGGGACGGCGGGGCACCTCCTCCACAGGTGGGCCCGCACTGGGGCGACGGATGGGAGGGGCGCCGGCCGGCCGCCCCCGTGGCCGACGAACGCGCGAAGGAGGTGTGACCGCCATGGCAACGGTACCCGCGGTTCTCAATTCGGAGTGGACCAAGATCCGTACGGTCTCGTCGACCACCTGGACGCTGATCTCCGCGTTCCTCGTGACGGTGGCCATGGGCGCGGCGCTGAGCGCCCTGCTGAACAGCCAGTTCGACGATCTCTCGGCGGCGGAGCAGGCCACCTTCGACCCGACGTTCGTCAGCTTCTCCGGCATGGTCCTGGGCCAGCTCGCGATGGTCGTCTTCGGTGTCCTCGTGGTGGGCACGGAGTACAGCTCCGGCATGATCCGCACCTCGCTCGCCGCCGTGCCGCAGCGCGGGACGTTCCTCTTCAGCAAGATCGCGGTGGCCGGGGTCCTGGCCCTGCTGGTCGGTCTGGCCACCAGTTTCGTGACCTTCTTCCTGAGCCAGGCCATGCTCGGTGACCGCGGCACCGACCTCGGTGCCCAGAACGTGCTGCGCGCGGTCTTCGGCGGCGGGCTCTACATGGGGCTGATCGCGGTCTTCTCCATGGGCGTGGCCACGATGCTGCGCAGTTCGATGCTGTCGCTGGGCATCCTGATGCCGTTCTTCTTCCTCGTCTCGCAGATCCTCTCCGCGGTCCCCGGCGCCAAGAGCGTGGCCCGGTACTTCCCGGACCAGGCCGGTTCCAAGGTGATGCAGGTGGTTCCCGACGCCATGAACAGCGATCCCGCGCCGTACGGCCCCTGGGGCGGTCTCGGGATCATGGTGCTGTGGGTGCTCGCGGCCCTCGCAGGCGGCTACCTGGTCCTGAGGAAGCGGGACGCCTGACCTCCCGCCCGGTCCCGACGCACCGCTCTCGGGCTTGGCCGGAACCGTCGGGCGCTGGTTATCCTCCTAACTCTTACGGGGGCGTTCGGAGGGAAGCCCGGAGCCCCGACGACGGACAAGTCGATGGGGCTGGAGAATGATCGAGGCGGTCGGCCTGACCAAGCGCTACGGCGCCAAGACGGCCGTGTACAACCTTTCCTTCCAGGTGCGGCCGGGCGCCGTCACCGGCTTCCTCGGCCCCAACGGGTCGGGCAAGTCGACGACCATGCGGATGATGCTGGGCCTGGACCGCCCGACGTCCGGACATGTGACGATCGGCGGCCATGCCTTCCGCAGCCTCCCCAACGCTCCGCGGCAGGTGGGTGCCCTGCTCGACGCCAAGGCGGTGCACGGCGGGCGCAGCGCCCGCAACCACCTGCTGTCCCTGGCCCAGCTGGCCGGCATCCCCGCCGCCCGGGTGGACGAGGTGCTCGACGTCGTGGGGCTCAGGGATGTCGCCAAGAAGCGCTCCAACGGCTTCTCGCTCGGCATGGGGCAGCGCCTGGGCATCGCGGCGGCGCTGCTCGGCGACCCTCAGGTGCTGCTCTTCGACGAGCCGGTCAACGGCCTGGACCCCGAGGGCATCCTCTGGGTCCGCAATCTGATGAAGCGCCTCGCGTCCGAGGGCCGTACCGTCTTCGTCTCCAGCCACCTGATGAGCGAGATGGCGCTGACCGCCGACCATCTGATCGTGATCGGCCGCGGGCAGTTGCTGTCCGACATGAGCGTCACCGACTTCATCTCCGCCAACTCCGCCGACTTCGCCCGGGTCCGGGTCGCGTCGGAGGCCGCGGAGCTGAGGGAGAAGCTGACCTCCTCGCTGACGGAGGCAGGCGGCCGCGTCATGCCCGAGGCCGACGGGGCGCTTCGGGTGACCGGTCTGCCGCTGCCCCGGATCAGCGATCTGGCGTACGCCTCGGACGTACGCCTGTGGGAGCTCTCACCGCACCGGGCGTCGCTCGAGGAGGCGTACATGCGAATGACGCAGGGCGCGGTGGACTACCGCTCCACCACGGACGCCAGGGCGGGTCTCCAGTTGCCGCCGCCCGGCTACGCCCCCCACGGGCCGGGCCCGGTGCCGCAGGCGCCGCCGGAGGTCCCGCAGCAGAGCTGGTACGCCCCGCCTCCCCCAGGACAGAATCCGTACGCCACCGCACCCGAGCCCGCCGCCCCCGCGGACGGCCAGGGGCACAGGACGAGCGAGGACCCCCGATGACGATGCCGGCGACTCCACCGTCTCCCCCGCAGGCCCCCCGGACGCCGTACGAGCAGCCGTGGCAGCACGGGGGCGGTCACGACGGCCTCTACGCCTCGCCCATCCCCGTGCGCACCCCCGGTCTCGGGGACGCGATCGCCTCCGAGTGGACCAAGATCCGCTCGGTGCGCTCCACCATGTGGACGCTGGGGGTGATGATCGTGCTGCTGCTCGGCATCGGGCTGCTCACCGCCTTCGCGGTGAGCGTGTCGGACGCCGCGCTGGAGGAGACCTCCGTACTCAGCCTCGGCTTCTTCGGGGTGCTGCTGGGTTCGATCTGTGTGATCACCCTCGGGGTGCTGACCATCGCGTCCGAGTACGGCACCGGAATGATCCGCACGACGCTGACGGCGTGCCCGAGCCGGTCCCGGATGCTGATCGCCAAGTCGGTGGTCTTCTTCCTGCTCGCCTTCGCCATCACCACGGTGACCACGGGGATCGTGGGGGTCCTGCAGACGGCGCTCCTGGACGGCGCCACACCCGACACGGGCCTCTGGGTGCGCTCGACGGTGGGTGTCGGCCTCTACGTGGCGACCCTCGGCCTGCTCTCGCTCGCGGTCGGCGCCCTCATCCGGCACTCCGCGGGCGCGATCACGATCATGATCGCGCTGGTGCTGCTCCCGCTGGTGCTGGCGATGTTCATGTTCTCGCCGACCCTCTCCGGTGTGCAGGAGGCGCTCTTCGAGTACTCGATCCCCAGCCAGCTGGGCGCGATGTACGACGCCTCGATGACCGCGTCGGGGCCGTCCGGCTGGGAGCCCCTGTGGATCATCCTCGGGGTGACCGCGGTGACGATGGCCGGCGCCTTCGTGGCGCTGGACCGGAGGGACGTCTGAGGCGCCCGGGTCAGTAGCGCGGGGCGTTCCTGGACCGCTGCACCCGGGTGGTGCGGCGGTCCTTCGCGTTCCAGCAGGCCTTGTGCCAGTGCCTGCGGTCGTCCACCCCGCCGTACTCGGACCAGGCGACGAGATGCGGGACGCCGGAGGGGATCTCCTGGTCGCAGCCGGGGCAACGGTAGCGTTTGCCGGCCGCGCTCGCGCCGCTCACCGGGCGCACGGACCACTCCTCGCCCTGCCAGCTCTCCGTCGCGCCTCCGGCGCCGTACCGCTCCCCCGCTCCGCTCGTGCTGCCGGTCGGACTCTCGCCGCCTCGGGGGCGGTTACGGCGCGGGGACACGGGACACCTCACGGAACGGTAACGGGCGGATCGTTCCGTCCAGCCTAGAGCCATCGGGCGCGGGCACGTGTCAGGAGTGGCGCGTGAGCGCCACCGGGGCGGGTGGGTTACCGGAAAATCGCAACAACTTCGCCCTGGACCGTGCCTTTGGCACGTGTCAGACGTTGTTGCCCGTGAGGGGGCAGCCGCGTCGGCCGCAAGGAGGCAGAAGGCGATGCGCGTAGGAACGTTCGTACTGGCAGCTCAGTTTCCGGGCCAGGGCCAGGGTGAGGCCCTGCACCGGGCCGTCCGCTCCGCGGAGGTCGCGGAGGAGTCCGGGCTCGACTCCGTCTGGCTGGCGGAGCATCACTTCGTGCCGTACGGGGTGTGCCCGTCCGCCACGACACTGGCCGCCCTGCTGCTCGGCCGCACCCGGAGAATCCGGGTGGGCACGGCGGTGACCGTGCTGCCGAGCCAGCATCCGGTGATGGTGGGCGAGCAGGCGGCCCTGCTGCACCTGACCAGCGGCGGGCGCTTCACCCTCGGGGTGGGGCGGGGCGGCCCCTGGGTCGATCTGGAGGTGTTCGGAAGCGGTCTGGAGGCGTACGAGAAGGGCTTCCCCGAGTCCTTGGACCTGCTGCTCGACTGGCTCGGCGAGCCCCGGGTGGCAGGCCGCGGGAAGCGCTTCGGCTTCCGGGAGGTGGCGGTCGTCCCGCGTGCCGACGAGATCCTCGGGGACGGCCCTCAGCGCCCCGAGGTGATCGTCGCGTGCACTTCGCCGAAAAGCGTGAAACTCGCCGCTGGAAAGGGTTTGCCGATGCTCCTCGGGATGCATTGCGGCGACGAGGAGAAGGCGGACATGGTCGCCCTGTGGCGATCGGCCGCCCGGGAGGCCGGTCAGCCGGCGGAGGTGGTCGAGCGGGTAGCACATGTGTCCGCAGGGGTGGCACAGATCGCCGACCGTCCCGCCGACGCCGTGGAGACGCTCGTGAAGGCGATGCCGGGGTGGCTGCGACAGGGGCTCGACGCCCATGTGACGGTCGACGGGCGGCACCGGGTGATGCGGGACCCCGTGGCGTACACGGAGTTCCTCTGCGGCCTGCACCCGGTGGGCTCGCCGCGGCTCGCGGCCGACCGGCTCGCGGCCACCGCGGAGCGCACGGGCATCACCCGGTTCGCCCTCATGGTGGAGGGGTCGGGCGATCTCGCGGCGACGGAGACGAATGTGCAGCGGCTGGGCACGGAAGTGCTGCCGTTGCTGGAGTGACCCGTTCACGTTGTTCGTCCTGGTGCGGTGGTGCGGGTGCTGCCGCCCCGGGCCAGTTGAACCTCCCGCGGCCCGGAGCGGCGGCAATGCGCTCAGCAGTCGCGGAGTTCGGGCGACTGGTTGAGCAACTGGCCCCTCACCGAGGTGAATCGGGCCAGTCGGTCGTCGGCCGAGGCGTCCAGGGGGAACACCGCGACCCGGTGGCAGTTCTGGAATGCCAGGCGCACTCCGAAGTGCCGCTGCAGTGCGCCGCGTATCGCATCACTCGCGAGTGCACGCAGCAGCTGACCACGTGCCTGCTCGTCCGGCGGGGGCGTCTGGTTGTCGGCGAACTCTCCGCCGTCGACCTTGAGCTGAGCCACCAGGGAGCTGATCATCTCCCATGCGAAGGGCAGGGAGGTCCGGACGCAGTCGACGAAGTCGGCTTCGTCGACCTCGCCTCGCTCGGCCTGTTCCAACAGGGCCGGTGAGACGTCGAGCGACATGGGTTCTCCTCTCGCGGCCCCGACGGATGGCCGGGGCCTTACGGGCGGGGCAGGACGGCGACGCTGCGTACACATGCGGCGACCTCCTGCTTCCACGGTAAGGGCGCAGTCCGGGCCGCACCAGGAGATTGGGAACACAACCGGCCATTGTCGAACACTCGCAAAGAGGGGCAAGCCCGATGCCCGGGGGTCAAGGGCCCCCTCGGACGATCCGGGCGGGAATCGCGTCAGGCACGGGTAGTCGAGTAGCGTTGCCGACCATGCGTCTCGTCATCGCCCGTTGCTCCGTCGACTACGCGGGCCGGCTCACCGCCCACCTGCCCTCCGCCCCCCGTCTGATCCTGGTGAAGGCGGACGGCAGCGTCTCGATCCACGCAGACGACCGGGCCTACAAACCGCTCAACTGGATGTCCCCGCCGTGCACCCTCAAGGAGGGCGCCGACGAGAACGAGGGCGTCTGGACGGTGGTGAACAAAGCGGGCGAGAAACTGATCATCACCATGGAGGAGATCCTCCATGACTCGTCCCACGAACTGGGTGTCGACCCGGGGCTCATCAAGGACGGTGTGGAGGCACATCTCCAGGAGCTGCTCGCCGACCGCATCGAGACGATCGGCGAGGGCTACACCCTGATCCGCCGGGAGTACCCGACCGCGATCGGCCCGGTCGACATCCTGTGCCGGGACGCGGACGGCGCCACCGTGGCCGTGGAGCTCAAGCGGCGGGGCGACATCGACGGCGTGGAGCAGCTGACCCGCTATCTGGAGCTGCTCAACCGTGATCCGCATCTGGCTCCGGTGCGGGGTGTGTTCGCGGCTCAGGAGATCAAGCCGCAGGCCCGTGTGCTGGCGACGGACCGGGGCATCGGCTGCCTGGTGCTCGACTACGACGCGATGCGCGGTATCGAGGACGACAAGCTGCGGCTCTTCTGAGACCCGGCCCCGCACGACGACGCCGCACGGATCCGGAGGACCGGGTCCGTGCGGCGTTCCGTCTCTCAGGCCGTGATCGCCGGTGCGGCGGTCCCGTCCCGCGTCGTGGACGCGGTGACTGTCGCCGTGGGTCCGCTCGCGGAGTCCGACGTCGACGGCTCGGTGGTGGTCTCCGTCTCCGAGGGTGTGGGCGAGGGGGACTCGGGGTCGGTGGGCGTCTCGGTCGGGGTCCCGGTCTCGGTGGGCTTGGGCGGCTTGGTCGTCTTCGAGGGCGACGGGGTGTGCGTCGGGCGGTCCGTGGTGTCGCTCTCGGACGGGGTGCCTGAGGGGCTCGTGCCGGGGTCCGAGGTGCCGGCGGACGGCGTGCCGCTCTCGGACGGGCCGGCGGTGCCCGACGGCCCCGGTGACGTCGGGCCGTCCGTGGACGGGGCGCCGGTGGCCGGGCCCGCGGTCGGCTCGTCCTCGGTGTAGCCGTCGTCGGCGCCGTCCTCGCCCGCCGACTGCTCGGTGGTGACGTTCTGCCCTTCCGGGTCCTCGCCGCTCCCCGAGGTGGCCCCGAGGGTCACCACCGTGCCGAGGACCGCGGCCAGGAGCGCCCCGGCACCCACCGCGACCAGGTTGCGCCGGGCCCCCTTGAGGACTCCGACGGGCCCTCGGGCGGGGGCGGCGGGCGGCAGTTCCTGACGGGTGATCAGGGTCGCGGAGGTCTCCGTCGGCCGGGGGAAGAGAGGAGTGGCCGGAGGGATGCCACGGGGAGGCGAGCTGGGCTCGTCCCTGGGCGCGAGGGGGATGTCCTCGCCGACGAGGGTGCTGGGCAGCGGTTCACCGGAGCGGTCGGCGACGAGTGCGAGCGCCCTGCGGCCGGCGACCGCGCCGGGCTTGTCGGCGAGCGCCCCGCGCATGCTGATGGAGGTCTCCAGTTCGGCCCTGGCCCTGTCCAGTTGACCGGTGCAGAGCGCGAGGATGCCCAACTCGTGGTGGAAGTAGGCCTCTTCCGCGACCTCACCGGCGATACGAGCGGCTTCCTGGCCTGTTCTGAGGCTCTTCTCCCAGGCTCCCCACTGCATGGCCGCCGCGAAGGCGGGAGCGGCGCTGCGGGCGAGCAGGACCGCCACGCTGGCCTGCCCCGGTGTGTCACCGGGGACGAGACGGGCCATGGCGGCGATGATCGCGTCGGCCTCGGCCGCCGCGCGCTCGGGCGTGACGGAGGGGTGCGCCGCCCACCAGGCGTAGTGCTGGGCGACGCTGCGGGCGTGTTCCTCGGCACCGTCGCCGTAGCCGCTCGCCTCCAGCTGCGCCAGGGCCCCGGCCGCGAGCCGGTAGCGGGGGCCGGCCGGGGAGAGCAGGCCGTTGCCGGCCAGTTCACCGAGGGCGGCGTCGGCGTGGGTGTCTCCCACGAGGGCCGGCAGATGGGCCTGGTGGGGCACCTCGCCGCCGAGTGCCACGGCGAAGCGCAGTGCCTCCCGGGCGGCCTCGCTCAGCCGTGAGGCGATCAGGGCGGCGGGCGCCGCACCCTCGCCGAGGCTGGGCAGCGGCATCCGGGCAGGCTCCGGCCGACGGCCGAAGGGTGCGTCCTCGGGGTCGTCGTCGTAGTCGGCGTGGTCGGCGTCGAAGGCCTCCTGACCGGTGCGCAGGTCGTCGTGGCGACGGAGCAGCGCCCCGGCCTGGACGAAACGCAGGGGCAGCCCTTCCGACTCGAACCAGAGGTCGCCCGCCCAGTTCGCCTCCTCCTCGGTGAGCGGGCGTTCCACGACGTGCTCCATGAGCTCGATCGAGGCGGCGCGGCCGAGACCGGTGAGGGGGACTTCGTCGAGGTTGGCCTCGGCCGACGGGGCGGGCGCGTCGGGGGCGGTGGCGAGGAGGAACGCGCACTCGGGGGTGGCGTCGAGAAGCTCCTGGAGCTGTGCCCCGCCGATCTCCGTGTCGTCGACGACGACGACGGCTCCGATCCCCTGGACGAGCGTGTGGAGGTCCTCGCGGTCGGGGCGGTGCAGCGGAGCCTCGTAGACGGCCTCGAACAGCGCGTGGAGCAGTTCACCGGCGGTGCGCTTGTGACCGGACAGCCGCACGATCCCGTCGGGCGCGAGGTCCGCGCAGTCGGCGGCGACGGCGTCGAGCAGGGCTGTGCGGCCGGATCCGGCCGGCCCGGTGAGACGGACCGAGCGTCCCCGGGCGAGCAGCCGTACCAGCTTCTCCCGCTCCTCCTCGCGTTCGAGGAGGGGCATCTGCGGGGCGGGCGGCCCGGGAGGGACGGGCGGCGCCGCCGCCCGCTCACGCTCCACGCGCCGGGCGGCGGTGTGCCGTACGGGTGCGTCGGGCTGCTCGCCCGGCCGGCAGGGCTCTATCTCGCTGCCGTCGACCGGGTTCACGGTGAGGAGGAAGTCACCCGATATCAGCTGCACGGTGCGTGACTTCTGCGGTGTCTGATGCCCGAAGTCGGGTGTCAGCGGGTCTCGGGACTGCCGTCGGCGCCCGCCGTCGTCCCCGGACCGGTCGTTGCCGTGACCGTACTCTTCCGGTCCCCGGTTGGTCGGGTCCATCCTCAAAAGCCCCCAGACGCGCAGCGCGCGGTTGTCCCTCCGGCTCCGCACGCCCGTCGTCGTCCCGGCCGGGGTGCGCCGGCGGGTCCACGTCCATGTGCGGACGGCCGAACCCTAAACCTTCGCACAGTATCTACGAACGGCTGGGGTGCCGCGCTGCCCCGGACATCACGTTCTCGTGAGGATTGTGCGGATGTCGCGGCGGCCTCAGACGCGTGGCAGGGAGTCCGCGGCGATCCCGCCCTCGATGGCCAGGATCCGGTGCAGTCTGGTCGCCACGAGCAGCCGCTGCATCTGCGGCGGCACGCCGCGCAGCACGAGACGTCGGCCGGCCCGGCCGGCTCTGCGGTGCGCGCCCATGATGACGCCGAGTCCGGTGGCGTCCCAGGAGTCGAGCTCGGTCAGGTTCAGCACGAGGTCCCCGACTCCGTCGTCGACGGCCGAATGCAGAACCGTACGGGCGTCCGCCGCGCTTCGGACGTCGAGGCGGCCCCCGACGACCAGCTCGGCGTGGTCGCCCCTGATGTGCATATGCGCTCCCCGGATATACCCCGTAGTGGTCGGTCTGTCTTGTTCTGTTCGTGCTCTGCTTCCCTTGCCACCACTGACTGCGTCAGCGACGGGGAAGTTGCCGTCTGTAAGCGAACCGATACCGAATTCACCCCGAGGGGTGAAACCGGTCCGGTGGTGTCCACCGGATCCGCGTACCTGACGGCGACGGATCCCGGTGCCCCGCGTCCGTTCCTCCGCGGATCGGACGGCCCGGGACACCGGTGGGGACACGGCCCCGTGATCAGTAGGTGTAGAAGCCCTGCCCGCTCTTGCGGCCGATGTCACCGGCGTCGACCATCCGGCGCATCAGCTCGGGAGCCGCGAACTTCTCGTCCTGGGACTCGGTGTAGATGTTGCCCGTGGCGTGCAGGAGGATGTCCACCCCGGTCATGTCGGCCGTGGCGAGCGGGCCCATCGCGTGCCCGAAGCCCAGCTTGCACGCGGTGTCGATGTCCTCGGCGGAGGCTACGCCGGACTCGTACAGCTTGGCCGCCTCGACGACCAGGGCCGAGATCAGCCGGGTGGTGACGAAGCCCGCGACGTCGCGGTTGACGACGATGCAGGTCTTGCCGACGGATTCGGCGAACTCCCGGGCGGTGGCCAGGGTTTCGTCGCTGGTCTTGTAGCCGCGCACCAGTTCGCAGAGCTGCATCATCGGGACCGGCGAGAAGAAGTGCACGCCGACGACCCGCTCCGGACGCTCGGTGACCGCCGCGATCTTGGTGATCGGGATCGCGGAGGTGTTGGAGGCCAGGACGGTGTCCTCCCGCACGACCTTGTCGAGCGTCCGGAAGATCTCGTGCTTGACCTCGAGCTTCTCGAAGACGGCCTCCACGACGACGTCCGCGTCGGCCACCGCGTCCAGGTCGGTGGTGGTGGTGATCCGGGCGAGCGCGGCCTCGGCCTCGGCCGCTTCCAGCTTGCCCTTGGCGACGAACTTCCCGTAACTGGCCTCGATGCCGCCGCGTCCGCGCGCCAGGGCCTCGTCGGTGACGTCACGCAGCACGACGTCCCAGCCGGCCTGGGCGGAGACCTGCGCGATACCGGACCCCATGAGTCCGGCGCCGATGACGGCGAGCTTCCTGGCCACGATTCGCACCCCTATGCAGTCTTGTACGTTGCATGCTCTCCGGCGGAGGTTAGTACCCGTGAGGGCCCGTGAGGCCGCGAAGAGATGCGCGTCACGTCTCACATGACGGACATCACACCGGTCGGTGTCACGCGACGGCGCGCCGGGCGTAGTTGAGGACCCGCTCACCAAGGAGGTCCTCCATCTCGTCCAGGAGTACCAGCGCGTCACGGGAGACCTCGACCGGATCCCGGCCCGCCATCATCTCCCGGCCGATGTACGCCATGAGCGTGCTGTGCACCCAGGACAGCTGACCCGCCACCAGATCCGGCACCGGGTCGCCCGGATCCGTCCCGGACTCCTCCCGGACGGTCGCCTCCAGATCCGCCTGGGCCTCCTGCCCGATGTGCCAGAGGCGGGCCTTGAGGCCGTCGGCCCCCTCGATGACCCGCATGAAGCTCGCGTATCCGGCCATCAGGCCGACGGCGGGCGAGACGCCCGTCACCTGGATCCGCAGCTCACGCAGGACGGCGTCGGCGGCGGACTCCCCCTTGCCGCGGCCCCGGACGTAGCGGGACAGGCGGTCGATCACATCGCTGCCCCGGTCCAGGAAGAGGTCCTCCTTGGCCGGGAAGTAGTTGTACACCGTGTTGACCGAGACGTCGGCCGCCTGGGCGATCTCGGCGATGGTGACCGCGTCGAAGCCCCGCTCCACGAAGAGTCCGGTGGCCACGTCGGAGAGGTGCTGCCTCGTCCGGCGCTTCTTCCGCTCCCTCAGCCCTTCAGTCATGCGCCCATCCTACGGATTTCATGGGCCCTCTGAATTTTTGGAGTCATTGCATTTTTTCACTGACTCTGTTTTTGTAGTCGCTATGCCGATCATCAGTACGTCCGGGCTCTCCCGGACCTTCGAGACCAAGGCGGGCCCGGTGCGGGCCGTGCGTTCGGTCGATCTGACCGTCATGCCCGGCGAGATCGTCGGCCTTCTCGGGCCCAACGGAGCGGGGAAGACCACCACGCTCCGGATGCTCACCACCCTGTTGGCACCGACCGGCGGGGCAGCCACCGTGGCCGGCTGCGACCTGGTGGCCGACCCCGCGGGTGTCCGCGCGAAGTGCGGCTACGTCGCCCAGTCCGGCGGGGTGGATCCGCACCTCGGCGTGCGGGAGGAGCTGGTCACACAGGGACGCCTGTACCGGCTCGGCAAGGCCGAGGCCGCCGCTCGCGCCGAAGAGCTGGCCGGGCAGCTCGGCCTCGGCGGCCTGCTGGAGCGCCGGACGTCCGCTCTCTCCGGCGGCCAGCGCCGCCGCCTCGACATCGCGATGGGCCTCACCCACCGCCCACCGGTCCTCTTCCTCGACGAACCGACCACGGGGCTCGATCCGGGCAGCCGCGAGGACCTGTGGGACCTGGTCCGGGCGCTCCGGGACGACTTCGGCACGACCGTCGTGCTCACCACCCACCATCTGGACGAGGCCGACGCCCTGGCCGACCGGCTGGTGGTGGTGGACGGCGGCCTGGTCGTCGCGGAGGGCTCCCCCTCAGCGCTGAAGTCCGCGTACGCCGGGTCGCCCGGCGCCTCGCTCCATGACGCCTTCCTCGCGATCACCGGGCGCACCCCGGCGGACGCGGCTCCCGCCCCCGTCGCCGTATAGGACCCAGGATGCTTCTCCACGACACCTCGCTGGTCTTCGGCCGGTACCTCCGGCAGACCCTGCGCTCCAGGTTCCAGATCCTCTTCGGGATCCTGATGCCGTTGCTCCACCTGCTGTTCTTCGGACCTCTCCTCACGGGCCTGCCGCTCGGTTCCGCCGGCGACTCCTGGCAGGTCCTGGTGCCCGGCCTGCTGCTGCAACTCAGCCTCTTCGGGGCCTCGTTCGCCGGTTTCTCGATCATCATCGAGAAGTCGACGGGAGTGGTGGAACGCATGCGCGTGACCCCTGTCAGCCGCCTCGCCCTGCTCCTGGGACGAGTGCTGCGGGACGCGCTGCTCTTCGTGTTCCAGGCCGTGCTGCTGGTGCTCGCCGCCCTCGCCATGGGGCTGCGCGCACCGCTGCCCGGCGTGCTGATCGGCTTCGCGTTCGTGGGCCTGCTGGCCCTCTCGCTGGCCTCGCTGTCGTACGCCCTGGCGATGCGGGTGCGCACACCGCAGGAGTTCGGGCCGGTGATCAACGCGCTCACCATGCCGGCGATGCTCCTCTCCGGCCTGATGCTGCCGATGACGCTCGGCCCCGCGTGGCTGGACGTCCTCTCGCACTTCACGCCGCTGCGCTATCTGGTGGACGCGGTGCGGGACGCGTACGTCGGCTCCTACGCCACGGCGCACATGCTGTACGGGTTCCTGGTGGCACTCGGCTTCGCCGTTCTCGCCGTGACGGTCGGCACACGGGTCTTCCGGCGAGCGGGAGCGTAACTACGCTGACCCCATGGTCAACCTGACGCGCATCTACACCCGCACCGGCGACAAGGGCACCACCGCCCTCGGAGACATGAGCCGGACCGCCAAGACCGATCTCCGGATCGCGGCCTACGCCGACACCAACGAGGCCAACGCCGTGATCGGTACGGCCATCGCCCTCGGCGACCTCTCCGAGGACGTCGTGAAGGTCCTCGTCCGGGTGCAGAACGACCTGTTCGACGTCGGCGCGGACCTCGCCACCCCGGTGGTGGAGAACCCGGAGTACCCGCCGCTGCGGGTGGAGCAGTCGTACATCGACAAGCTGGAGGCCGACTGCGACACCTTCCTGGAGGAGTTGGAGAAGCTGCGGAGCTTCATCCTTCCGGGGGGTACCCCGGGCGCGGCGCTGCTCCACCAGGCGTGCACGGTGGTCCGGCGTGCCGAGCGGTCGACCTGGGCGGCACTGGAGGCGCACGGCGAGATCATGAACGCGTTGACCGCGACGTACCTCAACCGGCTCTCCGACCTCCTGTTCATCCTGGCCAGGACCGCGAACAAGGAGGTCGGCGACGTGCTGTGGGTGCCGGGCGGCGAGCGCTGATCAGCGCCCGGAGCCCAAGGGCGCCTTGGGCTCCCGCTTCGGAAAGAGCGTGTAGCTGCCCGCGATGAGCAGGTTGATCCCGATCACCCAGAGCATCGTCCCCCTCCACATCTCCAGCGAGCCGGTGTCCCCTTCCTCTCCGACGTACCAGGCTGCCGCCTGGAGCAGGGCGATCGCGATCGCCGCCGCCAGGCTCCAGCGGGCGGCGGTGCGCCACTCGTGGGCTGCCCGCGCCATCCCGTACCTGGGCGGCCGCACCGGCGGCGGGCCGCCGGCGAAGCGGTGGGCGACCCTGGCGTCGACCCACTTGACGGTGGAGTGGCCGAGGGCGACGGTGAAGCCGATGTAGACCGCGGCCAGGCCGTGCTTCCAGTCCGGCTCGGCGCCGTTCCTGAGGTCGACGGCAGTCACCACGAGCAGTACGACCTCGAGCAGCGGCTCGCAGAGCAGCACGGCCGCACCCAGCCGGGGCTTCCTCGCGACGTACCGCAGTGCGAGCCCCGCGGCCAGCAGCACCCAGAATCCGATCTCGCAGAGCACGATCAGCGTGACGATCACGGTCCCTCTCCTTCCCGTCGGCTCCAGGTTCCCTCCCCGGCGGCGCCGTGGCGTCGTCGGCTGTGACGAGAGGCGACTGCATCCTTCGATGTAGGCGCGGCTCACTCTCCGTACGGACGTGGCGGGACGCCTCGCCGTGTTGGATGGACGGGTGCCCTCCCTCGCGCGCCCGCACCGCCACGACGTGATCCTGGCCGCCTCCGGGCTGTCCGGCGGTCTGTTCCTGTGGCTGGTCGGCATCCACATCCAGAACGGGCGGCTCTTCGACGCCCCTTGGGTGTCGCTGCTCCCGCTGGCGGTCACGTCGGGCTCGGAGCTGCTGCGGCGCTCCGCTCCCCGGACCGCTCTGACGGTGGGCGCGCTCGCACTGGTGGCGGACCAGTTCACCGTGGGCAGCCTGGCCACCGTGCTGATGTTCACAGACCTGGTGTACGCCGCGGTGCTGTACGGCTCCCCCGCCGCGTCCCGGCGGATCCCGGTGATCACGCTGCTCGTCACCGTCGCCGTCACGCTCGGCTTCGTGGCCTGGGCGCCCACGGCGGACGCCCTGCTCATCGGCATCGTCGTGGGCATGGTCTGCTTCGGTCCGGCCCTCACCGGCGCGAGTGTCCGCAACCACCGGGACGCCGCCGAGGCCGCCCGGCTCCGCGCCGACCAGACGGCGCTGCTCGCCGAGATGGACCGGGCCCAGGCGGTGACGGCGGAGCGGTCACGGATGGCACGCGAGCTCCACGACATGGTCGCCAACCATCTCTCCGCGATCGCCATCCACTCCACCGCGGCGCTCTCCATCGGCGATCCGGGCACGTCCCGGGAGGCTCTGGGGGTGATCAGGCGGAACAGTGTCGACGGGCTGGCCGAGATGCGCCGGCTGATCGGGCTGCTGCGGGAGAACGGCGCGGACGGTCCGCCGAGCGCCGCACCGACCCTCGCCTCGCTGGACGCCCTCGTGGGGCAGGCCGGTGCGAACTCCGCCTCCAGCGGGCTCACCGTCACCCTGGAGGACGCCCGCGTGGAGTCCGGACCGTTGCCCGCGCCGGTGGAACTGGCCGCGTACCGCATCGTCCAGGAGTCGCTGACGAACGCGCTGAAGCACGCGGCGCCCGGCCCTGTGGTGGTGCGGCTGGAGACCTCGCGCGCCGCGCTCGGCGTCGAGGTGAGCAGCGTGTTCGGCGACCGTCCCGGGCCGCGTGCGCCGGGCTCGGGGGCCGGTCTCCTCGGGATGCGGGAGAGGGTGGCGCTGTTGGGCGGGACCATGCGGGCGGGGCCCGAACCCGGCGAGAACGGTGTACGGATCTGGCGGGTGCGGGCCGAACTGCCCGTCGAGGAGAGGACGCAGGGAGCATGAGTATCCGTGTGCTCGTGGCGGAGGACCAGTCGGCCGTACGCGCCGGACTGGTTTTGATCCTGCGCAGCGCCCCGGACATCGAGGTGGTGGGCGAGGCGGCCGACGGCGAGGAAGCCGTACGCCTGGCCCGTGAACTACGGCCGGATCTGGTGCTGATGGACATTCAGATGCCGCGGCTCGACGGGGTTTCGGCGACCGGGCAGGTCGTGGCGGAGCGACTGGCCGACGTGCTGGTGCTGACCACCTTCGATCTCGACGAGTACGTCTTCGGGGCGCTGCGGGCAGGTGCGTCCGGCTTCCTGCTGAAGAACACGGAGGCGGGGGATCTCCTCGGCGCCGTACGCACGGTGGCGCGCGGCGAGGGCCTGATCGCCCCGGCCGTGACGCGCAGGCTGATCCGGGAGTTCGCGGACGCTTCCGCCGCGCGGGGTCCGGTCGCACCCGCGCCGGCGGCGCTGGCCGAACTGACGCGCAGGGAGCGCGAGGTGCTGGGCTGCCTCGGCCAGGGGCTGTCCAACGCGGAGATCGCGGTGCGGCTCTCGATGGCCGAGGCGACGGTGAAGACGCACGTCAGCAGGGTGCTGGGAAAGCTCGGGCTGCGCAGCCGGGTACAAGCCGCAGTACTCGCGCAGGAGTTGGATCTCTGAGCGACGAGCTCGATCTTTGGTCTGGACCTCTTGACGATTGGTCCAGACCTTCCTAATCTCACCGAACACGCTGCGGTGAGTACGCCATGACAAAGCGGGCTCAGGGCGACGCAGGGTCAGATCCCCGTTTGCCGGACCTCACCCGAGGAGCACCGTTGAGCACTGACAACCCCGTACGCCTCACCCGACTCAGATGGAGACGCGGAGCAGGCGCAGCCACCCGGTCCAGGACGGTCGCGGGTCTCACCGCCCTCCTGCTTCCCCTCGCCGCGATGGTCGGCCTGGCCTCCCCCGCCGAGGCAGCGACCTCCGCCACCGCCACATACGTCAAGAAGTCCGACTGGGGCACCGGCTTCGAGGGCCAGTGGACGGTCAAGAACACCGGCACCACCTCGCTCTCCTCCTGGACGATCGAGTGGGACTTCCCCTCCGGCACCGCGGTCGGCTCCGCCTGGGACGCCACCGTCACCAGCTCGGGCACCCACTGGACGGCCAAGAACCTCGGCTGGAACGGCACGGTGGCACCCGGCGCCAGCATCAGCTTCGGCTTCAACGGCACCGGCTCCGGCTCCCCCACCGGGTGCAAGCTGAACGGCGCCTCCTGTGACGGCGGCCCGACGGTCCCCGGTGACAGCGCGCCGTCCAAGCCCGGCACCCCGACCGCGAGCAACGTGACGGACACCTCCGCGAAGATCAGCTGGAGCGCCGCCACGGACGACAAGGGCATCAAGAACTATGACGTCCTGCGGGACGGCGCCAAGGTCGCGACCGTCACCACGCTGACGTACACCGACACCGGCCTCACCAAGGGCACGGACTACTCGTACACGGTGCAGGCCCGCGACACCGCCGACCAGACCGGCCCGGTCAGCGCCTCGGTCGCCGTACGCACCACCGGGACCACCGACCCCGGCCCCGGCACGGGTGACAAGGTCAACCTCGGATACTTCACCAACTGGGGCGTCTACGGGCGCAACTACCACGTGAAGAACCTGGTCACCTCGGGCTCCGCCTCGAAGATCACGCACATCAACTACGCCTTCGGCAACGTCCAGGGCGGCAAGTGCACCATCGGTGACTCCTACGCCGACTACGACAAGGCGTACACCGCCGACCAGTCGGTCGACGGCGTCGCCGACACGTGGGACCAGCCGCTGCGCGGCAACTTCAACCAGCTGCGCAAGCTGAAGGCCAAGTACCCCCACATCAAGGTGATCTGGTCGTTCGGCGGCTGGACCTGGTCCGGTGGCTTCGGCGCCGCGGCGCAGAACCCGGCCGCGTTCGCCGACTCCTGCTACAAGCTGGTGGAGGACCCCCGCTGGGCCGATGTCTTCGACGGCATCGACATCGACTGGGAGTACCCCAACGCCTGCGGCCTGACCTGCGACACCAGCGGCCCCGCCGCACTGAAGAACCTCGCCTCGGCGCTGCGCACCAAGTTCGGCGCCGGCAACCTGGTCACCGCCGCGATCACCGCGGACGGCTCGAACGGCGGCAAGATCGACGCCGCCGACTACGCCGGCGCCGCGACCAGCTTCGACTGGTACAACGTGATGACGTACGACTTCTTCGGCGCCTGGGAGGCCAAGGGCCCGACCGCCCCGCACTCCCCGCTGACCTCCTACACCGGCATCCCGCAGGAGGGCTTCAACTCCGCGGCCGCCATCGCCAAGCTGAAGGCGAAGGGCGTCCCCGCCAAGAAGCTGCTGCTCGGCATCGGCTTCTACGGCCGCGGCTGGACCGGAGTCACCCAGGCGGCGCCGGGCGGCACCGCCACCGGAGCGGCCCCGGGCACCTACGAGGCCGGCATCGAGGACTACAAGGTCCTCAAGAACAGCTGCCCCGCCACCGGCACCATCGCCGGCACCGCCTACGCCCACTGCGGCACCAACTGGTGGAGCTACGACACCCCGGCCACCATCGGTTCCAAGATGGCCTGGGCGAACAGCCAGGGCCTCGGTGGAGCGTTCTTCTGGGAGTTCAGCGGTGACACCGCCAACGGTGAACTCGTGAGCGCGATGGACAGCGGCCTCAACTAGGACGCCCCCACCCCCACCGAGCGGTAGCACCCCGAGAACGCCGGGGAGACAGGTCCGCCCCCTGTCTCCCCGGTTTTCGTCTGCCCTCGCCCGGATGCCGGCGGGGTTCCTATAGGTTCGGTCGGGGTCCCGTCGGGGGACGGACCAGGCCCATGCAGAAGGAGCACGCAGATGGCGACCATCCACCGCACCACCCTGGAACCGACCAAGCTCGAGCTGCTCACCGGGTGGCTCCCGGAACAGAGCTGGTACGAGGGCGGCGGGCGGTCACCCGCACTGGTCCGGGCCGGCGGGTTCCGCCTGGACGACCCCGAGGGCGAGGTCGGGATCGAGTTCATGATCGTGGTGGACACCGGCGGGCAGCGGCCCGTGGCCTATCTGACACCGCTGAGCTATCGGGGCTCGGAGGCCAAGGACATCCCCGCCGACGCGCTGATCGGCACCTCCGAGCACGGGGTGCTCGGTACCCGGTGGATCTACGACGGCGACCGCGACCCCGTGGTCCGGTCCCAGTTGGAGGCGCTGCTGCGCGGCGGGGCGGAGCCCCAGATGCAGAGCGAGAGCGACACCCCCGACCCGACCGTCGTCGTGCACGGGGCGGGCCCCGGGGACGGGACGAGCAAGGCGCGGATCATCCGGGTCCTGCGTCGGGCGGACGCCGTCGAGGGTCCTGCCGGGAGCGTCGTCACGGGCTGGACCTGGCCGGACGGGACGGGCGTACGGGGCGTTGTCGCCACCGTCGAGGCCGCCTGAGGAACGCCGTCCGGGCCGGCGGGAAAGGGCTTGAGGCCATGCCACCTCCCTCGGACTCCGTCCGGGAGAGAGGCCCTCTGCTCAGGCCACGTTGACCCTCCCCCGGACTCCGTCCGGGGGCACCCCCACCAGCGAGACCTCTACTCAAGCCACATTGACTCGCTGGCCGGGCGGTGCCGCCTCCAGCCAGGCGAGGAAGCCGGTCAGGGCGTCCTCGCTCATCGCCAGCTCCAGGCGTGTCCCCCGGTGGAGGCAGCCGAGCACGACGGAGTCGGACAGGAGCGCGAGCTCCTCCTCGCCCTCGGGCAGCCGGCGGCCGACCACCTCGATGGCGGAGCGCTCCAGGCCGCGGCGCGGGCGGGGCGAGTACGAGAACACCCGGAACCAGTCGACACGGTCACCGCTGTACCGGGCGACCCCGTACACCCAGCCCTTGCCGGAGGGGTCCGGCTCCTGGGGGATGTCCCAGCGCAGGCTGCAGTCGAACGTACCGCCGGAACGCTGGATGAGCCGCCTGCGGAGGCCGAAGACGAAAAGCCCCACCGCGACCAGCACGACGACCAGGCCGCCCACCCACAGAGCGAGGACCATCTTCACCGACCTCCTCGCATCGTCGAGTAACGGACCGAACCGGACTGCACCTGCATCGCCTCAGCCGCGACACGGTCTGGATCTCTCCAGCTCGGGCCGCGGCTGAGTCAAGAACTACTCGTGGGGACGCTCAGTGCGCCGCCACCGCACGCAGTCGTACGTCCGCGCGGCGCTCCGCACCGGCGTCCGTCTCCGACTTCGCGCGCTCCAGCGCACGCTCGGCGCGCTGGACATCGATCTCGTCGGCAAGCTCGGCGATCTCCGCGAGCAGCGACAGCTTGTTGTCCGCGAACGAGATGAAACCGCCGTGGACAGCGGCGACAACGGTCCCGCCGTCGCTCGTACGGATCGTCACGGGGCCCGATTCCAGCACACCCAGAAGCGGCTGGTGACCGGGCATGACGCCGATGTCGCCGGACGTGGTACGCGCGACAACGAGGGTGGCCTCGCCGGACCAGACACTGCGGTCCGCGGCGACCAGCTCGACATGCAGCTCAGCAGCCAAGGGTGGCTCCTCGGGTCACCACCCGGCGGTCGTGCCGGGTGTTGGGTCGATTCTACGGGGCGTGGTGAGGGGGGCGGGACACACCCACCCCCCTCGGTGAGCCGGAGGCTCAGGAGACGCCGAGCTCCTTGGCGTTGGCCTTCAGGTCCTCGATGCCACCGCACATGAAGAACGCCTGCTCGGGGAAGTGGTCGTACTCCCCGTCGCAGATCGCGTTGAACGCGGCGATCGACTCGTCGAGCGGAACGTCCGAACCGTCCAGGCCGGTGAACTGCTTGGCGGCGTGGGTGTTCTGCGACAGGAAGCGCTCGACGCGACGGGCACGGTGGACGACGAGCTTGTCCTCCTCGCCCAGCTCGTCGATACCGAGGATCGCGATGATGTCCTGGAGGTCCTTGTACTTCTGCAGGATCCCCTTGACGCGGCTGGCCGCGTCGTAGTGGTCCTGCGCGATGTAACGCGGGTCCAGGATGCGGGACGTGGAGTCCAGCGGGTCCACGGCCGGGTAGATGCCCTTCTCGGAGATCGGACGGGAGAGAACCGTCGTCGCGTCGAGGTGGGCGAACGTGGTGGCCGGGGCCGGGTCGGTCAGGTCGTCCGCGGGGACGTAGATCGCCTGCATCGAGGTGATCGAGTGACCACGCGTCGAGGTGATGCGCTCCTGGAGCACACCCATCTCGTCGGCCAGGGTCGGCTGGTAACCCACCGCGGACGGCATGCGGCCGAGCAGCGTGGAGACCTCGGAACCGGCCTGCGTGAAGCGGAAGATGTTGTCGATGAAGAGGAGCACGTCCTGCTTCTGCACATCGCGGAAGTACTCCGCCATGGTCAGGGCGGACAGCGCGACCCGGAGACGCGTCCCCGGCGGCTCGTCCATCTGGCCGAAGACCAGCGCGGTCTTGTCCAGAACGCCCGAGTCCGTCATCTCGTCGATGAGGTCGTTGCCCTCACGGGTGCGCTCACCGACGCCGGCGAACACCGACACACCGTCGTGCAGCTTCGCCACACGCATGATCATTTCCTGGATGAGGACCGTCTTGCCGACGCCCGCACCACCGAACAGACCGATCTTGCCGCCCTTGACGTACGGGGTCAGCAGGTCGACGACCTTCAGGCCGGTCTCGAACATCTCGGTCTTGGACTCGAGCTGGTCGAAGGCCGGGGCCTTGCGGTGGATCGGCCAGCGCTCGGTGATCTGAGCTTCGGCCTCCGGCTCGTTCAGGATCTGACCGAGGGTGTTGAACACCTTGCCCTTGGTGACGTCACCGACGGGGACGGTGATGCCCGCGCCCGTGTCGGTCACCGGGGCCTGGCGGACCAGGCCGTCGGTGGGCTGCATCGAGATCGCGCGGACCACGCCGTCACCCAGGTGCTGGGCGACCTCGAGGGTCAGCGTCTTGCGAGCGCCGGCCTCGGCCGGGTCGTCGACCTCGACGTGGAGGGCGTTGTAGATCTCCGGCATCGCGTCGACGGGGAACTCCACGTCGACGACCGGGCCGATGACCCGGGCGACGCGGCCCGTGGCAGCGGCCGTCTCAACTGTCGTCGTCATTACTTGTCACTCCCCGCGGACGCGTCGGCCAGCGCACCTGCACCGCCGACGATCTCGCTGATTTCCTGGGTGATTTCGGCCTGGCGGGCCGCGTTGGCAAGCCGGGAGAGGCTCTTGATCAGATCCCCGGCGTTGTCGGTCGCCGACTTCATCGCGCGGCGGCGGGCAGCGTGCTCGGAAGCGGCTGCCTGCAGCAGTGCGTTGTAGATACGGCTCTCGACGTAGCGCGGCAGAAGGGCGTCGAGGACGTCCTCCGCCGACGGCTCGAACTCGAACAGCGGGAGGATCTCACCGGTCTTCCCGGTGCTCTCCTCCTCGGCCTTGTCGAGCGACAGCGGAAGCATCCGGCCGTCGACCGCGTTCTGCGTCATCATCGACACGAATTCCGTGAAGACGATGTGCAGCTCGTCGACGCCGCCCTCGGCCGTGTCCTTCTGGATGGACTCGATGAGGGGCTCGGCGATCTTCTTGGCATCCGAGTACTCGGGGCTGTCGGTGAAGCCGGTCCACGACCCCGAGACCTTGCGCTCGCGGAAGCCGTAGTACGCGACACCCTTGCGGCCGACGATGTAGGTGTCGACCTCCTTGCCCTCGGCCGCCAGCCGCTCCCTCAGCCGCTCCGCCGCCTTGATGGCGTTGGAGGAGTAGCCGCCGGCCAGACCGCGGTCGCTCGTGAGGAGCAGGACCGCCGCCCGGGCCGGAGCCTCGGCCTCGGTGGTGAGCGGATGGTTGGTGTTCGAGCCGGTCGCGACCGCGGTCACCGCACGGGTGAGCTCGGTCGCGTACGGCATCGACGCCGCCACCTTGCGCTGCGCCTTGACGATGCGCGAGGCGGCGATCATCTCCATCGCCTTGGTGATCTTCTTGGTCGCGGTGACGGCTTGGATGCGGCGCTTGTAAACGCGAAGCTGAGCGCCCATCGATCAGCCCTCGCCCAGGAGCTTGCCGTCCGAGGTCTCGAACTGCTGCTTGAAGGCGGCGATCGCGTCGGCGACCGACTGCAGCGTGTCGTCGGACATCTTGCCGCCCTCGGCGATGCTGGTCAGGAGGTCCTTGCGCTCGCGGCGCAGGTACTCCAGCAGCTCGGACTCGAAGCGGCGGATGTCCTCGACCGGGACGTCGTCCATCTTGCCCGTGGTGCCGGCCCAGACGGAGACGACCTGCTCCTCCATCGGGAACGGGGCGTACTGGGGCTGCTTGAGCAGCTCGACCATGCGCTTACCGCGCTCCAGCGAGGCCTTGGAGGCCGCGTCCAGGTCGGAACCGAAGGCGGCGAACGCCTCCAGCTCGCGGTACTGGGCGAGGTCCACGCGGAGCCGGCCGGAAACCTGCTTCATGGCCTTGTGCTGGGCGGAGCCACCGACTCGGGAGACCGAGATACCGACGTTGAGCGCCGGACGCTGACCCGCGTTGAACAGGTCGGACTCCAGGAAGCACTGGCCGTCGGTGATGGAGATGACGTTGGTCGGGATGAACGCCGACACGTCGTTCGCCTTGGTCTCGACGATCGGGAGGCCCGTCATCGAACCGGCGCCCATGTCGTCGGAGAGCTTGGCGCAGCGCTCCAGCAGACGCGAGTGCAGGTAGAAGACGTCGCCCGGGTAGGCCTCACGGCCCGGCGGACGGCGCAGCAGAAGCGACACGGCGCGGTAGGCGTCGGCCTGCTTCGAGAGGTCGTCGAAGATGATGAGGACGTGCTTGCCGTCGTACATCCAGTGCTGGCCGATGGCCGAACCGGTGTACGGCGCCAGGTACTTGAAGCCGGCCGGGTCGGACGCCGGGGCGGCGACGATGGTCGTGTACTCGAGCGCGCCGGCCTCTTCGAGGGCACCGCGCACGGAGGCGATGGTGGAGCCCTTCTGACCGATGGCGACGTAGATGCAGCGCACCTGCTTGTTCACGTCGCCCGAGCGCCAGTTGTCGCGCTGGTTGATGATCGTGTCGACGGCCAGAGCGGTCTTACCCGTCTGACGGTCGCCGATGATCAGCTGACGCTGGCCACGGCCGATCGGCACCATGGCGTCGACGGCCTTGTAGCCGGTCTGCATCGGCTCGTGGACCGACTTGCGGACCATGACGCCGGGGGCCTGCAGCTCGAGGGCGCGACGGCCTTCGGTCGCGATCTCGCCGAGACCGTCGATCGGGTTGCCGAGCGGGTCGACGACACGGCCGAGGTAACCCTCGCCGACGCCGACGGAGAGCACCTCACCGGTGCGCTGCACCGGCTGGCCCTCCTCGATTCCGCTGAACTCGCCGAGGACGATCGCACCGATCTCGCGCTCCTCGAGGTTGAGGGCGAGACCGAGGGTGCCGTCCTCGAACTTCAGCAGCTCGTTCGCCTGGGCGGAGGGCAGGCCCTCCACCTTCGCGATGCCGTCGCCGGCAACGCTGACCGTCCCGACCTCCTCGCGCGAGGCCGCGTCCGGCTGGTACGACTGGACAAAGTTATCCAGTGCGTCCCGGATCTCCTCCGGCCGGATCGTAAGCTCCGCCATCTGGGGTTCCCTGCTCTCCTTGTTGGGCCCGAAGTTTCTCAAAGGGGTCTGGGGGCGACCCCCAGGAATCTTCCGCAATTTCTGCACGGCCCAACCGGGCCGCTCTTGTTGCTCGTTCAGTTGGTGCTGTGGCGCTGGGCGCTGTCAGCCGGCCATCCTGCGGGTGACCTCTTCGAGGCGCTCCGCGATCGTGCCGTTGATGACCTCGTCACCGACGCGCACCGAGATCCCGCCGAGGACCTCGGGGTCCACGTCCAGGTTCAGGTGCATCTGCCGGCCGTAGATCTTCGCCAGGGCCGCGCCGAGGCGCTGCTTCTGGCGATCAGACAGCGGCACCGCCGAGGTGACGACGGCGACCGTACGGTCCCGGCGCTCCGCGGCGAGCCCGGACAGGGACTCGAGTCCCGCTTCCAGGCTACGTCCTCGGGGGTGCGTCACGAGGCGCGTGATCACACGCTCCGTGACGGGCTGCGCCTTGCCGGCGAGCAGGCTGCGGAGCAGCTCGCCCTTGGCGGAGGCGGTGGCCCTGCGGTCGGTCAGCGCGGAGCGCAGCGCGACGTCGGAGCCGAGGATCCGGCTGAACCGGAACAGCTCGTCCTCGACGTCGTCGAGCACACCGGCGCGCTGGGCCGCGGTGAGGTCGGCGGTGTTCGCCAGCTCCTCGACCGAGTCCACCAGGTCACGCGACTGCGACCAGCGGGAACGGACCATGCCGGAGACCAGGTCCACGGCTTCGCCGCCCACCTGGCCGCGCAGCAGCCGTCCCGCCAGCTCGGCCTTGGCCTCGCCGCCCTGCGACGGGTCGGTGAGGACCCGGCGCAGCGATACCTCGCGGTGGAGCAGCGCGGTGACGGCTGCCAGCTCCTCGGCGAGCTTCGCCGCGTCGACCGACGTGGAGTCGGTCAGTGCGTCGAGGCGCTCGCGTGCGGCGGCCAGCGCCTCGCGGCTCGCTCCATTCATCGGACGGCCTCGGCCTTCGCCTCGAGCTCGTCGAGGAAACGGTCGACGGTGCCGCTCTGCCGGGCGTGGTCCTCGAGGGACTCGCCGACCAGCTTGCCGGCCAGGGCGGTGGCGAGGGAGCCCACGTCCTGGCGCAGCGCGGACGCCGCGGCCTTGCGGTCGGCCTCGATCTGGGCGTGGCCGGCCGCGATGATCTCCTCGCGCTGCCGCTGACCTTCCGCCCTCATCTCCTGGATGATGACGGCACCCTGCTCCTGCGCCTCCTGGCGCAGACGGGCGGCCTCGTGGCGGGCCTCGGCGAGCTGAGCCTTGTACTGCTCAAGCACGCTCTGGGCCTCGGTCTGGGCCGCATCGGCCTTCTCGATACCGCCTTCGATGGCCTCGCGGCGCTCTTCCAGAACCTTGTTGATGTTCGGGAGGAGCTTCTTGGCGAGGAAACCGAAGACGATGGCGAAGGCGATGAGACCGATGATGATCTCAGGAACCGCCGGGAGCAGCGGGTTCTGGATCTCTTCCTCGGACGCCAGCAAAAGGGCGTTCACATCAATGCCTTTCGTCGCTTCGGGCAGTCGTCGTGCCGCGAATTAGTCGACCGGGTAGACGAAGGGCATGACGAGACCGATCAGGGCGAGCGCCTCACAGAGAACGAAGCCGAGGATCTGGTTCGAGCGGATCAGGCCGGCGGCCTCGGGCTGACGGGCCAGGGCCTGGGTGCCGTTACCGAAGATGATGCCGACGCCGACGCCGGGGCCGATCGCGGCGAGGCCGTAGCCGATGGAACCGAGGTTGCCCGTGATGTTGACGGCGGCGAGGGTCTCAAGAGCGGACATGCCGTTTCTTCCTTCTCTTTCAGAACCGGTGGGGGTTGGCCACCGGACGACTATCGGGGGTGGAGCTGAGCCGGATCAGTGGTGCTCGGCGAGAGCGCCCTGAATGTAGTTGCAGGCCAGGAGCACGAAGACGTAGGCCTGCAGCGCCTGGATGAACAGCTCGAAGGCGGTCATCAGGATGGTCATCACGAACGAGACACCGGCGTAGGCGATACCGATGCCGTTCAGCAGGTACCAGCTGGCGATCGTGAAGATCAGCAGCAGCACGTGGCCCGCGAACATGTTGGCGAAGAGTCGCACGGCGTGCGTGAACGGACGGATCAGCAGGTTCGACATGATCTCGATGAGCATGACGAAGGGCAGAGCCGGGCCGATCGACGGGTCGTAGCCGGAGATGTTCTTCCAGCCGCCGACGAAGCCGTGGCGCTTGAAGGTCAGGCTGACCCAGAGGATGTACACGATCGCGGCCAGCGCCACCGGGAACCCGATGACCGAGACCACCGGGAACTGGGCGAACGGGATGATCGCCCAGAGGTTCATGATCCAGATGAAGAAGAACAGCGAGACCATGAGGGGCACGTACTTCTTGCCCTCGCGCTTGCCGAGCGTCTCGTACACCACACCGGTGCGGATGAAGTCGTAGCCCGCCTCGGCGACCATCTGGAGCTTCCCGGGCACGACCTTCGGCTTGTTGAAGGCGGCCCAGAAGAAGCCGACGACGACAACGGTGCTCAGGACCGCCAGCAGCATCGGCTTGTTGAACTCGATGCCGCCGACGGTGAACATCGGCTCGAAAACAAAGGAGTGCAGGCCGGGAGCCGGGAAGCCGCATCCGTCGAAGATGTGGCAGTCGGTCTCGAAGGCGAGCACCGTCGTCGGGTCAGCACTCACCGCGGGCTCCTTCAGCGTGGCGCATAGGTACGGCAACCTCGTTGTGTCGGCGCGGCAAGCAGCCGCTGGTCGGCACTGGACTGGTTTTACGGATGGGGGGCGGCTCAGGCATTACGCCTCGCGATGAAGCAGGCGCCGATTTTGATGCCCGCGCCCGCAGTGCCGCAGTTGGCACCGGACGATAGCAGGGTCTCGAACGCTCGCTTATCCCGGCCCTACCCCTCACGTCGAAGACCCCGTGTTCTCGGGCGTCTTGCCCGCGGACGAGTCCGGCTCGACGTAGAGGATCTTGGTCTTCATGTGCACGCGGATCTGCGCCGCGACCCAGGTGAGGGTGGCGACCATGACCCCGGCGGCGAAGGCCCGGGGGTTGAACAGCGTCGTGTCCTTGAACGCGGCCACGAAGACGAAGAGCAGCAGCAGTTCGGTCGTGTAGAGCACCAGGCCCATCGACTGGAACAGGTGCGGCAGGGACTTCGCGGTGCGCTGGAGGACGCCGAGGCCGAGCCCCATGAAGAGGATCACCACGAGCGTCCCCGCCGCCGCACCGATCGCTCCCTTGCCACCGGCGACCGCCGCGCTGACGGCGACGGTGACGACACCGACGGCGGCAGTGGGCACGGCGGTGTGAAGGAGGGTCCGGACGTCGTTGGACGGCATGGCGGTTGCTCCGCTTTGCAGGGGGTGGTCAGTGGTCGTCAGGGACGAGCGTAGGCCCGTTCCGGGCCGACGCTTCAGGCCGGAGGACCGTTCTACTCAGATCCTTCGGCTCCCTCACCGGGTTCGTGAACGGTATCACAAACTATTTGATGAGGTCTTTACTCAGAAAGTGTGCCAGCTGTCACACGTGAGAGTTAACCCGCCCGTGTGTGCAGAACATCACGACACGTTGTCTGATATAGGGGCTTCTGTCCGCAGAGGTCAGCGCGTCGAGTCCGCGCGGTCCCGGCCTCCGAAGCGCGAACGGGGGCCGATCGCCGTCGCTCCGTTGACGCCCGAGACACCGACCGGGACGGGGGCCCTGTCGGCAGCCGTCGAAACCATCTGCGAATCCTCCGCGCCCAGTTGCCCTCCCGGGGAGGTCTCCTCGCTCCCGTCGGACTCCTCGTGCGCCGCCTGTCGCCGCCGGCGGCGGTAGCGCGGCGGCACGAAGGACTCGGCCCAGTGCGGGGCTCGCGGGGTGAAGCGCGGCATGAGCAGCAGGACGAGACCGACGGCGCTGAGCCCGACGATCACCAGCACGATCCAGAGCGACGCGGAGTGCACCGAGTACCCGACGGCACCGAAGGCGATGAGCGCGGACCAGAAGTACATGATCAGCACGGACCTGCTGTGCGAGTGCCCGATCTCCAGCAGCCGGTGGTGCAGGTGGCCGCGGTCGGCGGCGAACGGCGACTGGCCGTTCCAGGTGCGGCGCACGATGGCCAGCACCAGGTCGGCGGCCGGGATGGCGATGACCGTCAGCGGCAGCAGCAGCGGGATGAAGACCGGGAGCATCGCGTGGGTCGCCTGCCGCTCGCTGCCCTCGAAGAGCTGCATCGCGTCCGGGTCGACCTGCCCGGTGACGGAGATGGCGCCGGCTGCCAGGACCAGTCCGATCAGCATCGAGCCCGAGTCGCCCATGAAGATCCGGGCGGGGTGCATGTTGTGCGGCAGGAAGCCGAGGCACATCCCCATCAGGATCGCGGCGAACAGCGTCGCGGGGGCGGCCGCCTCGATGCCGTACCCGTACCAGAGGCGGTAGGTGTACAGGAAGAACGCCGCCGACGCGATGCAGACCATGCCGGCCGCGAGACCGTCGAGGCCGTCGACGAAGTTGACCGCGTTGATGGTGATCACGATCAGCGCGACCGTGAGCAGGGTGCCCTGCCACTGGGTGAGCGCGACCGTGCCGACGCCGGGGATGGGGAGCCACAGGATCGTCAGACCCTGGATGACCATCACGGCGGCGGCGATCATCTGGCCGCCGAGTTTGATGAGCGCGTCGATCTCGAACTTGTCGTCCAGGACGCCGATCAGCCAGATCAGCGCGGCGCCGGAGAGCAGCGCGCGCGGTTCGTTGGAGAGTTCGAAGACGCTGTTCAGGTTGAAGAGGTGGTCCGCGACGATGAGCCCGGCGCACAGTCCGCCGAACATGGCGATGCCACCGAGCCGAGGAGTCGGTTCCCGGTGTACGTCACGCGCGCGGATCGCGGGCATCGCCCCGACCGCGATGGCGAACTTCCGCACCGGTCCGGTCAGCAGATAGGTCACTGCGGCCGTGACACAGAGCGTCAGCAGGTAATCACGCACGGGCTGCCCCACAGATTTCGCCGGCCATCTCAGCCCCACACCCTAGTCTCATGAGCAAGGACACCGAGCCACGGGTGATGGTTCCACAGGCCCCGCCTACCCCGGATACGGCGGATTGTGCTCCGCGAGTTCGCGCACCTGGGCCCTCAGCCGACCCGGGTCGCCCTCACCGCGGACAGCCTGCCCGAGCAGCGAGGCGATGCGCGTCATGGCGTCCTCGTCCATCCCCTGCGTGGTGACCGCCGCCGTGCCGAGCCTGAGGCCCCGGGCGTCCCCGTAGGGCAGCGCGCAGGTGTCGAGGACCACTCCGGCGGCCATCAGCCGTTCCCGGGCGGTGCGCGCCTCGACGCCCAGCGGAGCGGGGTCCGCGACGACGATGTGGGTGTCGGTACCGCCCGTGGTGATCTCGAAGCCCTCGGACTCCAGGGCGGAGGCAAGTACACGGGCGTGTGCGACGACCTGGTGGGCGTAGAGGGCGAACCGGGGGTTCGCCGCCTCACCGAAGGCGACCGCCTTGGCCGCCACCGTGTGCATCTGGGCGCCGCCCTGGGTGAAGGGGAACACCGCCCGGTCGATCCGCTCCGCGAGGCCGGAGCCGCAGAGGATCATCCCGCCGCGAGGGCCGCGCAGCACCTTGTGCGTGGTGGCGCACACCACGTCGGCGTACGGCACCGGGCTCGGTGCCGCTCCGCCGGCGATCAGCCCCATCGGATGCGCGGCGTCCACGATCAGATAGGCGCCGGCCTCGTCGGCGATGTCGCGGAACCGCTCGTAGTCGGGGTGGCGCGGGTACGAGATGGAGCCGCAGACGATCGCCTTCGGCCGCCTGGCCCTGGCCAGGGCGCGTACCTGCGCGTAGTCGATGAGCCCGGTGTCCGGGTCGACCCCGTAGCCGGCGAACTCGAACCAGCGGCCGGAGAAGTTCCCCGGTGCGCCGTGGGTGAGGTGCCCGCCGTACGGGAGGCCCATCGCGAGCACGGTGTCGCCGGGGCGCAGCAGCGCGGCGTAGGCGGCGAGGACGGCGGAGGATCCGGAGTGGGGCTGGACGTTGGCGTGCTCGGCCCCGAAGAGTGCGGTGGCCCGGTCGACCGCGAGGCGTTCGACGGCGTCGGCCTGCTCGCAGCCGCCGTGGTGGCGGGCTCCCGGATAGCCCTCGGCGTACTTGTTGGCGAGCGGGGAGCCGAGTGCGGCGAGGACCGCGGGTGAGGTGAAGTTCTCGGCTGCGACGAGCTGGAGGGTGCCCGCCTGCCGGTCCGCCTCGGCCAGCAGGATGGAGCCGACCTCCGGGTCCTGGTGGAGGAGGCTGTCGAAGTCCTGCGGCATGACCGGGCCGGACGTGGAGTACGACGGCGCGGGTACGGGTGCGGCTGGAGTGGTGACCGGCATCTGACGGCTCCGGGCCTCGAGGAGGGGGGTGCGTGGCGTCAGATCCAATGTAGGCCCGCCCTGGGCGGCCTGCCCGCTGCCGGACGTCCCTCTACGCCGGTCGGCGCACCCGGGCGCGTGGGACGCCCGCGAGTGGCCTTCAGCGCGGGGTGCTCACCCCGGTCAGGGCGGTCACGACCGGATCGAGCGCCTGGCTGATCTCGTCGCCGACGGAGCGGAAGAAGGTGATCGGGGCGCCGTAGGGGTCGTAGACCTCGTCCGCCTCCGCGGTGGGTGCCAGGAGCCATCCGCGCAGGGCCGCCGCGGCGCGCACCAGGGCGCGGGCGCGCTCGACGACGCCCTCCTCACGGGCGTCGGGCAGGGTCGCGGGGTCTATGGCCCGCACCAGCCGGGTGAACTCCTTGAGCGTGAAGGTGCGCAGGCCCGCCGAGTGGCCCATGGAGATGACCTGGGCGCGGTGGTCGCGGGTGGCGGTGAGCACCAGGTCCGCGCGGATCACGTGCTCGTCGAGGAGTTCACGGCCGACGAACCCGGAGGAGTCGGCGCCGAAGTCGGCGAGGACGACCTCCGCGTTGGCCTCCATGGGCGCCCCCTCGTGCCCCCAGGTCCCCGCGCTCTCCACGATGAGGCCGCCGCTCAGCGGATCGCCGAGACGGTCCACGAGGGCATGGCGGGTCAGCCGCTCGGTGATGGGCGAGCGGCAGACGTTGCCGGTGCTGACGTGGAGGATGCGGAAAGTGTCGTGCTGCCCCGCTATGCCACGCCCCTCAGGGGCGGTCAATTGGCCACCTCGAGGTCGGGTACCACCTTGCGGAGCTCCTCGACCGAGAGGGAGCCGGCCCGCAGCAGTACCGGGGTCTTCCCCGTGACGTCGACGATCGAGGACGGCACGATCCCCGGGGTGGGGCCGCCGTCGAGGTAGACGGAGACGCTGTCGCCGAGCATCTCCTGCGCGGCGTCGCAGTCCTCGGGCGAGGGGTGTCCGGTGAGGTTGGCGCTGGAGACGGCCATCGGGCCGACCTCGGTGAGCAGCTCGATGGCGACCGGGTGCAGGGGCATCCGGACGGCGACCGTGCCCCGGGTGTCGCCGAGGTCCCACTGCAAGGAAGGCTGGTGGCGGGCGACGAGGGTGAGGGCGCCGGGCCAGAACGCGTCGACGAGCTCCCACGCCTGCTCGGAGAAGTCGGTGACCAGGCCGTGCAGGGTGTTCGGCGAGCCGATCAGCACGGGGGACGGCATGTTGCGCCCACGGCCCTTGGCATCGAGCAGGTCGCCGACGGCCTCCGTGCTGAAGGCGTCCGCGCCGATCCCGTAGACGGTGTCGGTCGGGAGCACGACCAGTTCGCCGCGGCGGACGGCGGACGCGGCCTCACGCAGGCCCGTCGTACGGTCGGTCGCGTCGTTGCAGTCGTATCGCCGTGCCATCAGCCGGTCTCCTCGGACATGTACGGGTGGGGCGGGTAGGGGTCGTTCGGTGCGTGTGTCCCGGTCACGGCGTGGCCTTGCGGGCCGTCGCGAACCGGGGGCGGCGGTTGAGGTCCGGGTGGTCGGCCGCGTCGGCCCAGCCCCGTTCCTCGGTGAAGATCCACGGCACCTGGCCGCCCTGGGTGTCGGCGTGCTCGATGACGACGAGCCCGCCGGGGCGGAGCAGCCGGTGCGCGGTGCGTTCGATGCCGCGGATGGTGTCGAGTCCGTCCTCGCCGGAGAACAGCGCCATCTGCGGGTCGTGGTCCCGGGCCTCGGGCGCCACGTACTCCCACTCGGTCAGCGGGATGTAGGGCGGGTTGGAGATCACCAGGTCGACCTGGCCGTCGAGCTCGGGGAGGGCGCTCAGGGCGTCTCCCTGGTGGACGGTCACCCTGGATCCCTCGGCGTTCTTGCGGGTCCACCTGAGGGCGTCCTCGGACAGCTCCACGGCGTGCACGCGCGAGCGTGGCACCTCCTGCGCCATGGCGAGCGCGATCGCGCCGGACCCGGTGCACAGGTCGACGATCAGGGGTTCGACGACGTCCATCGCGCGGACCGCGTCTATCGCCCAGCCGACGACGGACTCGGTCTCCGGCCGGGGCACGAAGACGCCGGGGCCGACCTGGAGCTCCAGGTAGCGGAAGAAGGCGCGGCCGGTGATGTGCTGGAGCGGTTCGCGGGCCTCGCGGCGGGCGACGGTCTCCCAGTAGCGGGCGTCGAAGTCGGCGTCCGGCACGTTGTGCAGCTCGCCCCGCTTGACCCCGTGCACGAACGCGGCGAGTTCCTCGGCGTCGAATCGCGGTGAGGGGACACCGGCGTCGGCCAGCCGCTGGGTGGCCTGGGCCACCTCGGCGAGCAGCAGGTTCATCGCGGTTCTCCGTACGGGTTCACGAGCGGGGCGGGTGGGGCTTACGCGTTGGCGAGCTTCGCGGCGGAGTCGGCGTCGACGCAGGCCTGGATGACGGCTTCGAGGTCGCCGTCGAGCACCTGGTCCAAGTTGTACGCCTTGAAGCCGACGCGGTGGTCCGAGATCCGGTTTTCCGGGAAGTTGTACGTGCGGATCTTCTCGGACCGGTCCACGGTGCGCACCTGGCTGCGGCGCACGTCGGAGGCTTCCTGCTCGGCGGCCTCCTGGGCCGCGGCGAGCAGCCTGGACCTCAGGATGCGCATCGCCTGCTCCTTGTTCTGGAGCTGGCTCTTCTCGTTCTGGCAGGAGGCGACGACGCCGGTCGGCAGGTGCGTGATGCGGACGGCGGAGTCCGTGGTGTTGACGGACTGGCCGCCGGGGCCGGAGGAGCGGTAGACGTCGATGCGCAGGTCGTTGGCGTGGATCTCCACGTCGACCTCCTCCGCCTCGGGCGTGACGAGCACACCGGCGGCAGAGGTGTGGATACGGCCCTGGGACTCGGTGGAGGGCACGCGCTGCACGCGGTGCACCCCGCCTTCGTACTTCATCCGCGCCCACACGCCCTGGCCGGGCTCGGTGGCGCCGTTGCCGCCCTTGGTCTTCACGGCGACCTGGACGTCCTTGTAGCCGCCGAGCTCGGACTCGGTGGAGTCGATGATCTCGGTCTTCCAGCCGACGCGCTCGGCGTAGCGCAGGTACATGCGCAGGAGGTCTCCGGCGAAGAGGGCGGACTCGTCGCCGCCGGCACCCGCCTTGATCTCCAGGAGGACGTCCTTGTCGTCGCTGGGGTCGCGCGGGACCAGGAGGAGCCGGAGCTTCTCGGTGATCTCCTCGCGCTGCTTCTCCAGGACCTTGACCTCGGCGGCGAAGTCCGGGTCGTCGGCGGCGAACTCGCGGGCGGTCTCGATGTCGTCGCCCGTCTGCCTCCAGGACCGGTACGTGGAGACGATCGGGGTGAGCTCCGCGTAGCGCTTGTTGAGCTTGCGCGCGTTGGCCTGGTCGGCGTGGACCGACGGGTCGGCGAGCTTCTTCTCGAGATCGGCGTGCTCGCCGATCAGTTCCTCGACCGCCTCGAACATCTTCGGGCTCCTGGTTTCTGCGTCATACGTCTGCGGGCCTGCTGGACGGTGTGCGGCCGCCGGTGCGCCCTGGGGGCACCACCCGGCCGCACAGCCGGAAAAACGCCGGCCCCGGCGCCCGGTGAGGGGCGTCGGGAACCGGCGCTGGGGCTCGCTACTTGCTGGCGGAGCCGGCGGCCTTGCCGAAGCGGGCCTCGAAGCGGGCCACACGGCCGCCGGTGTCGAGGATCTTCTGCTTGCCCGTGTAGAACGGGTGGCACTCGGAGCAGACGTCGGCGCGGATGGCGCCGCCCTCGAGGGTGCTCCGGGTGGTGAACGACGCGCCACAGGTGCAGCTGACCTGGGTCTCGACGTACTCGGGGTGGATTTCGCGCTTCAAGGTGTCTCCTAGGTTCGGGAGGGCTCCGGGTCGTTCGCGCGGATTGCGCGTCCGTGAACCGGGGCCGACGTACCAGTCTGCCAGGACCGGCCGTATCTCCCAAAACGAGGACCCGGTCGCGCATATTCCCCCGGCTTCCGGGGAACGCTCCGCGCCCACCCGGTGACGGAACGTCCTGCCGGACAGGCCCTAACGCACGATCTTTCCGGCGTCGCCCTTGTCGCCGGCCGACTTCTCTGTGGCGGACGCGGGGATGGGCCTGTCCTGCTTGAGCGCGGCCCACACCTGGGCGTCGGCCTTCTTCTGCGGCAGCACCCGGTTCGGGGCCTGGGGGTCGTACTCGACGGGCAGCGTGACCATGTCGACGTCCGACGAGTCGAGCCCCTTGAGCCCGTTGGCGAAGCCGGTCAGCTTCTGGACGGAGGCCAGCTCGGAGTCGGTGGTGACGGCCTTGGTCGCGGTGTCGGCGAGACCGAAGAGGGTCTTCGGGTCGGAGAACACGCCCACGCTCTTCGCCTGGTTCATCAGCGCCTTGACGAAGGCCTGCTGGAGCTGGATCCGGCCGAGGTCGCTGCCGTCCCCGACGCTCTCGCGGGTACGGACGAGGCCGAGCGACTGCTCCCCGCTCAGGGTGTGCCGGCCGGGCTTGAGGGCGAGGTGGCTGTTGGGGTCGTCGATCGCCTCGGAGGTGGTGATGTCGACCCCGCCGAGCTCGTCGATGAGCTTCTTGAACCCGGTGAAGTCGACCTCGACGTAGTGGTCCATGCGGATGCCGGACATCTGCTCGACGGTCTTCACGGCGCAGGCGGGTCCGCCCACGGAGTACGCCGAGTTGAACATCGTCTGCTTCTCCCCGGCCACCTCCCGGCCGCTGGTGTCGCTCGTGCAGGCGGGGCGGTCGACGAGGGTGTCGCGAGGGACGGAGACCACGCTCGCGGACTTGTGCCCCTTGTCGACGTGGACGACCATCGCGGTGTCCGAACGGGCGGACCCCTGGTCCTCGCCGTACTTCGCGTTGTCGCCGGAGCGGGAGTCCGACCCGAGCACCAGGATGTCCTGCGAGCCGTCGTCGACGTCGTCGGGACGGTCGGTGCCCAGGGCCGCGTCGATGTCGACGCCCTTCAGGTTCCCGTTGAGCGTGTAGTAGGCGTAGCCGAGGCCCGATCCTCCGACGACCACGAGTGCGGCGGCGCCCCAGAGGGCGATCCTCTTGACCCGGCGGCCCGTCGACGGCTTCTTCCGGCGGGTGCCGGTGCCGCGTATTCGTCCGGTGCTCCTGCTCTGCTCGCTCATGCGCTCCCTCTTCCGCTTCTCGCTGGTACCCCCTGCCGTGGTGCACGGGCGTGGTCCGGCGTCACTCGGTGGACGGCCGGAGCATCCAGAAGCGTCGCACAGGGCCACGAGGGCCCGGGGAGCGCGACGACGTCCCCGCGGGGAGCGGGTGATCTTCCGGAAACAGGCTCCTCACCTGGCATTTCGGCGCGCGGGGCAGCGTCCGATCCACGCCGGACGGAATGCGACATGTGTGGCAAAGATCGCATCGGGAGCGTCCGGGATCACCCTCACCGTGCGCCCACCGGTACGCGGCGGGGCGGCGTCGGCTTCTCCCGGCTGCCCGCCCGGGCCCCGACGGGCGGGAGTGGGGTACGACCGAGGCGCGGCCGGCCGTACCGGTACGCCGGCCGGGGCGGGCGCTGAAAGAAGACCGGGGCCTGGGAAAGTAAGAGGCCCCGTCACATACGTGACGGGGCCTGCTACTTGACGAAGCGTCAGTCGTTGCTGTTGCCGTTGCCCGGCGTCGTCTTCTGGATCTGCAGCAGGAACTCCGCGTTGGACTGCGTCTTCTTCATGCGGTCCAGGAGGAGTTCGATCGCCTGCTGCTGGTCGAGTGCGTGCAGCACCCGGCGCAGCTTCCAGACCACGGCCAACTCGTCGGTGCCGAGCAGGATTTCTTCCTTACGCGTGCTGGACGCGTCGACGTCCACCGCCGGGAAGATGCGCTTGTCCGAGAGCTTCCGGTCGAGCTTGAGCTCCATGTTGCCGGTGCCCTTGAACTCCTCGAAGATGACCTCGTCCATGCGGGATCCGGTCTCGACGAGCGCGGTCGCCAGGATGGTCAGCGAGCCGCCGTCCTCGATGTTGCGCGCCGCGCCGAAGAAGCGCTTCGGCGGGTAGAGCGCGGTCGAGTCGACACCACCGGACAGGATGCGCCCGGAAGCCGGTGCCGCCAGGTTGTAGGCGCGGCCCAGACGGGTGATCGAGTCCAGCAGGACCACCACGTCGTGTCCCAGCTCCACGAGGCGCTTCGCGCGCTCGATGGCGAGCTCGGCGACCGTGGTGTGGTCCTCGGCCGGACGGTCGAAGGTCGAGGAGATGACCTCGCCCTTCACCGACCGCTGCATGTCGGTGACCTCTTCCGGACGCTCGTCGACGAGGACGACCATCAGGTGGCACTCGGGGCTGTTGACCGTGATCGCGTTGGCGATGGCCTGCAGGATCATCGTCTTACCGGTCTTCGGCGGGGCCACGATCAGGCCTCGCTGGCCCTTGCCGATCGGTGCGACCAGGTCGATGATCCGGGTGGTCAGGACGTTGGAGTCGGTCTCCAGACGGAGCCTGTCCTGCGGGTAGAGCGGGGTCAGCTTCTGGAACTCGGGGCGGCCGCGGCCGGTCTCCGGCGCCATGCCGTTGACCGAGTCGAGGCGCACCAGCGCGTTGAACTTCTCGCGGCGCTCGCCGTCCTTGGGCTGGCGCACCGCGCCGGTGACGTGGTCACCCTTGCGCAGGCCGTTCTTACGGACCTGGGCGAGCGACACGTACACGTCGTTCGGGCCCGGCAGGTAGCCGGAGGTCCGGATGAACGCGTAGTTGTCGAGGATGTCGAGGATGCCCGCGACGGGGATCAGCACGTCGTCGTCGGCGACCTGGACGTCGGTCGCGAAGTCGTCGCGTCCACGACGGCCACGGCGGTCGCGGTAGCGCCCGCGGCGCCCGCGGCGCCCGCCCTCGTCGTCGTAACCGTCGTCCTGCTGGCCGCCGCCACCCTGCTGCTGGCCCTGGTTCTGGCCGCCGCCCTGGCCCTGACGACGTCCGCCGCCCTGCTGGCCCTGGTCGTCGCCCTTGCCCCGGCCGCGCTGGCGGTCGCGGCGGTCACCGCGGTCCTGGCGATCGCGACGGCCGTCCTGGCGGTCGCCCCGACGGCCTTCGGCGGTGTCGGCGGCGGACTCGGCCTTGGCGTCGCCCTTGGCCTCGCCCCGCTCGTCGGCGCGGTCCTGGCGGCCCTCGCCCTTCGGCTCGGACTTCGCCTCGGCCTTCTGCTCCGTGCGGGACTCCGCCTTGGGCTCGGCCTTGGTCTCGGGGCTGCCCGCCTGCGCGGTGGCCCGGCGACGGCGGCGCTCGCCCGTGGGCTGGTCGTCGCTGGCCGGCTGACCGGGGATGTCGATCTGCTGCTGGGCGGCGGCCTTGTCGGCGGCCGGGGCGGCAGGGGTCTCGTCACCGGTGCGGGCCTTGGAGGTGGCGCGCCGCTTCGGCTTGCTCTCGGTGTCCGTACCGGCGGACGCGGCGGCCTTGGAGGCGGGCGCGGAGGATCCTCCGGCCTGCGCCTCCTTGATGACCTCGATCAGCTGGCTCTTGCGCATCCGCGCAGTCCCCCTGATACCGAGGCCGGACGCGACCTGCTGCAGCTCGGCCAGGACCATGCCCTCGAGGCCGGTGCCGGAGCGGCGGCGCCGTGCGGTGGTGCCAGAGGCAGCACCTTCGGCGGGCGCGGCGCTGTCGACGCTCTTGTCGGCAGTCACGCCCATCAGATCGGTGGTGTCGCTCACGAAGGGTCCTTCCCTGGAGCGGACGTCGGCCTTCTGGCTCGGCGACCGGTTGTGCTGTCCGACTGCGGTCTGTTGATCGTGTCGATCGCGGACCTTGCCGGGGCGGTGGTCCGCCGGGTACGGCGGAGAGACGAATGTGCGGGGTCCGGCGCGAGATCCCCCTGCTCGGCCCACTCCTGGACGAGCAAGAGGGTGTCGTGCCGGTTCCGGAGCGTGCTCGAAAGCTCAGGCAGGCTGCTCAGGCAGTCGGGGAGGCTCCCGGAAGAGTGGTGGTCCCGAAAGGGGACACGAAGCAACGCGCCACGAAGACGTCGATTGCTGACTTGAGATTAACACTACCGGCTCCAACAAACATTCCCCCTCTCGAGCACCGGCAATCACGTGGGCCTATGCGGCGAGCGGCAGCACGCTCGCACCCGGGCCGTCGAGAGCGAGCCGGTTCGCGGCCCAGCCCTCCCCCGCCAGCCGGGCCACCTTGTCGGCCGAACCCTCCTCCGTCAGTGCCAGGACCGTGGGCCCGGCACCGGAGATGACAGCGGGCACGCCGTCGGCGCGCAGCCGGTTGACCAGCTCCACACTCTGCGGCATCGCCGGGCCCCGGTACTCCTGGTGGAGCCGGTCCTCGGTGGCGGCCAGCAGCAGCTCGGGGCGCCTGGTCAGGGCCTCGACGAGCAGCGCGGCGCGGCCGGCGTTGGCAGCGGCGTCCACGTGGGGGACGGTGCGGGGCAGCAGGCCCCGGGCGGTCTCCGTGAGTACGGGCGTGGCGGGTACGAAGACCACCGGCACGACGGACTCGGCGGGGTCCATGCGGATCGCCCTGGCGGCTCCGCCGTCGGTCCAGGCGAGGGTGAAGCCGCCGAGGAGGCAGGCGGCGACGTTGTCCGGGTGCCCCTCGATCTCGGTCGCGAGCTCCAGCAGCGCGGCGTCGTCGAGGCGTGCCTCACCGCCCGTCGTCACGGCGCGGGCGGCGACGATCCCGGCGCAGATGGCCGCGGACGACGAGCCGAGGCCGCGGCCGTGCGGGATGCGGTTGGCGCAGACGATCTCCAGGCCGCGGGGCTGTCCCCCGAGCAGGTCGAAGGCCGTGCGCAGGGAGCGTACGAGCAGGTGGCTCTCGTCGCGGGGCAGCGTCTCGGCGCCCTCCCCCGCGATGTCGATGTGCAGACCGGAGTCGGCGACCCGGACGACGACGTCGTCGTAGAGACCCAGCGAGAGCCCGAGGGCGTCGAAGCCCGGGCCCAGATTGGCGCTGGTAGCGGGGACGCGCACCCGGACGGCGGCGGCTCGGAACGCGGGACCGGCCATCGGTTGGACGACTCTTCCTGTACGGCGGCGGGGATGTGGTGCAGGGTACTTCGACGTGCGTGGGGTGCCGTTGCGCGGGGTACGGGGGGCCCGGCAGTCAACGGCTGCGGCACCGCGGCGGTTGCGGTGGGGCGGGTCGGCCACAGCTTATCGAAGGAAGGTTCTGTGGCGACATAGGGCGCACAGGAGGCGCACGATGCGTGTCGCACACCTCCCATGCGCTCTCCGTCGTGAAACGGCGGCTGAGCTGGGGTGGAGCAGATCAGGCGAGGCCCAGCTTCTCGGCCGCGGCGACCGCGTCGACGGGCACGGTGACGGGCTGCGGCGCGCCCGCGACGGCCCAGTCGGGGTCCTTGAGGCCGTTGCCCGTGACGGTGCAGACGATCTTCTGCCCCGGGTCGACCTTGCCCTCCTCGGCGGCCTTGAGCAGACCGGCCACGGACGCCGCCGAGGCGGGCTCGACGAAGACACCCTCCTGGGACGCCAGCAGGCGGTACGCCGACAGGATCTGACGGTCCGTCACATCATCGATGGCGCCGCCCGACTCGTCCCGCGCGTCCAGGGCGAACTGCCAGGACGCGGGGTTGCCGATCCGGATGGCCGTGGCGATGGTGGCCGGGTCCTTGACGATCTCGCCGCGCACGATCGGCGCGGAGCCGGACGCCTGGAAGCCCCACATGCGGGGGGAGTGCGTGGAAAGGCCGTCTCCCGCGTACTCCTTGTAGCCCTTCCAGTAGGCGGTGATGTTGCCCGCGTTGCCCACCGGCAGCACATGGATGTCGGGGGCGTCGCCGAGCGCGTCGACGATCTCGAACGCGGCGGTCTTCTGGCCCTCGATGCGGACCGGGTTCACCGAATTGACCAGCGCCACCGGGTAGTTGTCCGAGAGACTGCGGGCCAGGGTCAGGCAGTCGTCGAAGTTGCCGTCGACCTGGAGGATCTTGGCGCCGTGGACGAGCGCCTGCCCCATCTTGCCGAGCGCGATCTTGCCCTGCGGCACCAGGACGGCGCAGACCATGCCGGCACGCACCGCGTAGGCGGCCGCGGAGGCCGAGGTGTTGCCGGTGGAGGCGCAGATGACGGCCTGCGCGCCCTCCTCCTTGGCCCGGGTGATCGCCATGGTCATACCGCGGTCCTTGAACGACCCGGTGGGGTTGGCGCCCTCGACCTTGAGGTGCACCTCGCAGCCCGTGCGCTCGGAGAGGACCTGCGCCGGGACGAGCGGCGTACCGCCCTCACGGAGTGTGACGACCGGCGTCGTGCTCGTGACCGGAAGACGGTCCCGGTACTCCTCGATGATGCCGCGCCACTGGTGGGTGCCCTTGCTGGTCATGGGTCCTTACTCCCCTTCAACACGCATGATGCTGGCGACACCACGCACGGTGTCCAGCTTGCGCAGCGCTTCGACGGTCCCGGAGAGGGCCGCGTCGGGCGCGCGGTGGGTGACGACCACGAGGGATGCCTCGCCGTCCCCTCCCGTCCGCCGCCCGGCGCCGCCCTGCTCGCCGGCGATCTCGTCGCTGCTCGAATGTCGGCTCTGCTGTCGGACCGTATCGATCGATACGCCCTGTTCGGCGAAGACCGTCGCGACCTGGGCGAGTACGCCAGGCTTGTCGGCCACGTCGAGACTGATGTGGTACCGCGTCACCACGTCGCCCATGGGGCTGACCGGCAGGCGCGTGTACGCGGACTCACCCGGACCGGTGGTCTTCCCGATGATGTTGCGGCAGACGGCGACGAGGTCGCCGAGGACCGCGGACGCGGTCGGGGAGCCGCCGGCGCCGGGGCCGTAGAACATCAGCTGCCCGGCCGCCTCCGCCTCGACGAAGACCGCGTTGTACGCCTCACGGACGGAGGCCAGCGGGTGGCTGAGGGGGATCATCGCGGGGTGCACGCGGGCGGTGACGGACCGGCCGTCGGCGGCCCGCTCGCAGATGGCGAGGAGCTTGACCGTACAGCCCATGCGACGGGCGGAGGCGATGTCGGCGGCGGTGACCTCGGTGATGCCCTCGCGGTGCACCTCACCGATCTTCACCCGGGTGTGGAAGGCGATCCCGGCGAGGATCGCGGCCTTGGCGGCGGCGTCGAAGCCCTCGACGTCGGCGGTCGGGTCGGCCTCGGCGTACCCGAGCGCGGTGGCCTCGTCGAGCGCCTCGGAATAGCCGGCGCCGCTGGTGTCCATCTTGTCGAGGATGAAGTTGGTCGTGCCGTTGACGATGCCGAGGACCCGGTTGACCTTGTCACCCGCGAGCGACTCGCGCAGCGGGCGGACGAGCGGGATGGCGCCGGCGACGGCCGCCTCGTAGTAGAGGTCGCGGCCGTGCCGCTCGGCCGCGGCGTGCAGCGCGGAGCCGTCCTCGGCGAGCAGCGCCTTGTTGGCGGAGACGACGCCCGCGCCGTGCTCGAAGGCGGTCGTGATGAGCGTACGGGCGGGCTCGATGCCCCCGATGACCTCGATGACGACGTCGATGTCCCCGCGTTTGACGAGGGCGGTCGCGTCCGTGGTGATCAGCGCGGGATCGATGCCCTCGCGCACCCGGGAGGGCCGGCGGACGGCGACACCGGCGAGCTCCACCGGTGCGCCGATGCGCGCGGCGAGGTCGTCGGCGTGCGTCGTCATGATGCGAGCCACCTCTGAGCCGACCACTCCACAGCCCAGCAGCGCCACCTTCAGCGGACGCGTACGCATCATCCGACCTCGTTTCTCATACTTCTGATGTGTGGACCAGTCTCACTCACCGGACGGGCGTTTCTGTCACCCGTCCGGATTTTGAGATGTAAATTTCATCAGCCGACATCGAGACGCAGAAGATCTTCCTCGGTCTCGCGCCGGACGATGACCCGCGCCTGACCGTCGCGCACGGCGACGACCGGGGGGCGCAGGGCGTGGTTGTAGTTGCTCGCCATCGACCGGCAGTACGCGCCGGTGGCCGGCACCGCGATCAGGTCGCCCGGGGCCAGGTCGGACGGCAGGAACGCGTCCTTGACCACGATGTCGCCGCTCTCGCAGTGCTTGCCGACGACGCGTACCAGCATGGGCTCGGCGTCGGAGGTGCGGGAGACGAGGGCGACGCTGTACTCGGCGTCGTACAGCGCGGTGCGGATGTTGTCCGACATGCCGCCGTCGACGCTGACGTACGTCCGCAGGCCCTCCAGGGGCTTGATGGTGCCGACCTCGTAGAGGGTGAACGCCGTGGGGCCGACGATCGCCCGGCCGGGCTCGACGGAGATCCGGGGGGTGCGCAGGCCCGCGGCCTCGCACTCACGGGTCACGATGGCGCCGAGCGCCTTGGCGATCTCGTGCGGCTCGCGGGGGTCGTCGTCGGAGGTGTACGCGATACCGAGGCCGCCGCCGAGGTCGATCTCGGGGAGCTCGACGCCGTGCTCGTCGCGGATCTGGGCGAGCAGCTGGACCACGCGCCGGGCGGAGACCTCGAAGCCGGCCATGTCGAAGATCTGCGAGCCGATGTGCGAGTGGATGCCGACGAGTTCGAGGCCGTCCAGGGTGAGCGCCCTGCGGACCGCCTCGGCCGCCTGGCCGCCGGCGAGCGCGATGCCGAACTTCTGGTCCTCGTGCGCGGTGGCGATGAACTCGTGGGTGTGGGCCTCGACGCCGACGGTGACGCGGATCTGCACGCGCTGGCGGGTACCGAGCCGCTGGGCGGTGTGGGCGACCCTGGCGATCTCCTGGAAGGAGTCGAGCACGATCCGCCCGACCCCGGCCTCGACGGCACGCTCGATCTCGGCGACGGTCTTGTTGTTGCCGTGGAAGGCGATGCGCTCGGCGGGCATCCCGGCGTCCAGCGCGGTCGCCAGCTCGCCCCCGGAGCACACGTCGAGGTTCAGCCCTTCTTCCTTGAGCCAGCGGACCACGGCGCGCGAGAGGAATGCCTTCCCGGCGTAGAAGACGTCGGCTTCGGTGCCGAAGGCGTCGGCCCAGGCGCGGCAGCGTGCCCGGAAGTCGGACTCGTCCAGGAAGTAGGCGGGGGTACCGAACTCCTCGGCGAGCCGGGCGACGGCGATCCCGCCGACGGTGAGCGCGCCGTCGGCGTCACGGGTGACGGTGCGGGACCAGACCTTCGGGTCGAGTTCGTTCAGGTCGGTGGCCGGGGCGCTGTAGTGGCCCTCGGGAAGGACGTCGGCGTGACGGGGGCCGGCGGGGTGGGCGGATCGGCTCATCGTTCTGCTCTGCTCTCTCGGGTCTCAGAGGTGTTCGGGCGCGCTGATGCCGAGTACGGACAGGCCACCGGCGAGCACCGTACCGGCTGCTTCGGCAAGGGCCAGCCGGGAACGGTGGGCGGCCGAGGGTTTCTCGTGGCCGACGGGCAGCGGCGGGGTCGCGTCGTGGAAGTCGAAGAAGGCCGCGGCGACGGTCTCCAGGTGCCGGGCGACCCGGTCGGGGGCCTGGTGGCGTGCGGCCGCGGCGAGCGCGTCGGGGTGGGCGGCGAGCACCTCGTGAAGGGCCGGCGCGTCCACGTCGCTCTCGTAGCGGGGGGTGACGCCGAGCCGCAGGCCCTCGCGGACGAGGGCGCGGCTGCGGGCGTGCGCGTAGCGGACGAGGAAGAGCGGGTTGGGCTCGCCCTGGACGAGGAGGCCGTCGTCGAGGGGCGCGTGATCGTGTGCGGCGGGCCGGAGCAGGCCCCAGAGCGCCGCGTCGGCCCCCAGCCGTTCCAGCAGCTCACCGGCCGTCGCCGCGGCGGGGACGGGCCTCGTCTCCTCCAGCGGCACGGGGGGCCGCCCATGGGCGTCGACGGTGACGCCCAGACGTTCCCAGTCCGGGTCGGGCGCCTCCTCGCAGCTGGTGCGCACCAGGGCGCCCTGGGCGGCCAGCAGCCTCTTCACCGCGGCTGCCCACACCGCCGCCCGGACCTCGCGGCGGTGGTGGAGCCGGCGGACCTGCCCCGCACAGCTTGTGCCAAGGCCGAAGCCGGTCCCCCGGGCCAGTACGTCGCGTACGAGCGCGGCGCGGGCCGCCTCCCCGGCGGAGCTCTCCAGGGTGAAGTTCAGGAAGCCGGGTCCGGTGACCTCGACCCGTCCGATGCCGGGCGCCCCGGCGACCCGCTCACGCAGGATCTCCGCCACACCACGGGCCGGGATTCCCGAGGGGCCCGCCAGTTGCAGGGCGACCGCGCAGGCGTAGTCACCGCTGCCCCCGGGCCGTGTCCGCTCCACCCGCACGCTCGCGGGAACGGGGGCGCGCAGGACGTCCTCGTCGACCGCGCGGCGCACAGCGTGCAGCACGGTCCGGGAGAGATCTGCGGGGGTCACGGGTCAAGCGTATGGGAGGAAGGGGGGCGCCCCGCCAACCGGTTTCCCCATCCGGGCGCCGAGGGCGGTCGCCGGCGCACGGCCGACGGCGTACGAGCAGGAGCGGCCCGCGGGCGTACGGGAGGCACGGGCGGCGCTCAGCCGGCCGGGCTGCGCTCCGCTGCGCCCGCTCCCCGCAGATCCTCGAACCCGCATCCGTCCTCGGACGCCGAGGGGAGCTCCTTGCGGGCGAGCCTGCGCACCATGCTGATCAGTTCGCTCGGCTCGAAGGGCTTGGCCAGGAAGGCGTCGACGGCGGCGGCCGACCCGGACTCGGCCTCGGGTGGAGTGCAGGCACTGATGACGGCGACCGGCAGATGTCCGGTGCGCGGGTCGGCGCGGAGCCTGGCCGCGGTCTGCATGCCGTCGAGGCGTGGCATCACGACGTCGAGGGTGATCACGTCCGGCCGGACCTCGTGCACCAGGTCCAGGCACTCGACGCCGTCGGCCGCGGTCACGACCTCGAAGCCCTCCAGCTCGAGGTTGACCCTGATCAGCTGCCGGATGACCTTGTTGTCGTCCACAACAAGCACGCGGCCGTACGCCCCTGACACCCTCCGAGCGTAGGGCGGGCGGAGGCGCCGCGTCCGGGTTTTGCCCACTTCCGTCCCGGCACGGGGACCCGCCGCTCCCCCGTGCCGACTCCCGGAAGCCCCGGACCACACCTCGGCCACGACCGCCGGCGACGCGTAAAACCTGTACGTGGGCACCCCGTCGGAGCTGGTAGGGTTTCTCTCGTCGCCGCCGAGAGCAGCGGCAACGCCCCCGTAGCTCAGGGGATAGAGCATCGGCCTCCGGAGCCGGGTGCGCAGGTTCGAATCCTGCCGGGGGCACTTCGCAGGAAGTGCCGAAAAGACCCTCTTGCCAGTGGTGACACTGAGCAGAGGGTCTTTTCGCTTGCCCATCGCCGTGGCGATGTGTTCCCGGAGCGCTCTCCTCCACTTCTCGAAGAAGGCATCGAAGTCGTCGGCCACAGTTGGCGCAGCGCCTGCGTGACCAGCGGTCGAACGGCCCGACGACGGCCTGGCCGCACGGCAAGCCGATGCCCGGCGGCCCGTACGTCGCCACGGGCCCGTGCCGCCACGCGGAGTGGGTCCGCGATGTCATCGCGCTGACGGCGCGGGTCCCGGATCCCCGCGGCTGGTCCGATATCGACGGCGAGGCCCGGAACCCTGAGCGTGAGGCGTCGCCCACGCACCCCTTCGTCGCACACCCACCGGAAGACCTCGCGGAGCGGACTACGCGAACGCCCTGCCGCGAGTACGGACCGTTTGGTATTTTTCTCGCGTACCACGATGCGCACAACACCCTTGAGCGAAAACTCTGTTGCCGACGAGGGAGTACTCGATGAGCACGTGTGAAAGGTGCAAAGCAACCGGGCTCGACAAAGGCATGACGCTGTGCGACCCCTGCTTGCGGAAGATCGGGACGGCTCTGCGGGAGCTGGAGGACCAGGGTGTTGATCTCCTGGATCCCGACGACCCCGCCAACCCGTCCTAAGGGCTGTCCCGCAGGGGACACGTGCACGACGTGACCGCGGACGTGCGGACCGGATGCACCATCGACTGGGAGGCCCTATGACTGAAGCGACCTCTTCACAGCGGGCCGGAGACGCCGACGCGCCCTTCGAAGTGGTCCTGTCGGTCTCCGAGCCGGCCGACGTAGGACCGCTGTACCGCCGTCTCAGCTCCCTCCCTGGGCTGGAGGTCTCCCGCATGCGCTCCGGCCCGGGCGTGGGGCAGCTCGGGGTCGTCGAGGTTCTGCAGTTGCTCGTGCCTTCGGCGGCGGTGCTCACGGTCGCGATCCGGACCCTTCCGGCGTTCGTCAAGTCCCGGCGGTCGTCCGTGACGGTGACGCTGACACGCGGCAAGCGTTCCGTGACGGTGAACGTCGAGAACTCCGACGACCCGCAGACGGTCCTCGAGATCGCATCCCGCCTGCTCAGCGATGACTGACCTGACCGGCCGGGACTACTCCCGTTCGCGGGCGGTTCTCATGGGCACCTGGGACTACACGGACTTCGAGACGTCACGGGCCGTGGAACGCAGCTATCACCGGATGCGGGAGCTGCTCCTGGACCCGGTGTGCGGCTCGTGGCCCGAAACCTCCGTCAAGGAGTTCGACAACCGCCCCACGCTCGGCACGACCCATGTCGAGCTCATCGAGACATTCGTCGCGGCCACGGACATCGCGTTCTTCTACTACGTCGGCCACGGCATCTACGATCATCGCGAGCGACTGTGCCTCACCGTGGGCGACACCAGGATCGATTCCAATTACACGACCGCAACAGGGCTGTTGTTCGAGGATGTGCGGGACGCCTTCCGCGCCAGCCGTGCCGCCGTCAAGATCGCGGTGCTCGACTGCTGCTACGCGGGGCTCGCCACCGAGGAGTACGGCCGCCTTTCCGCAGACCGTCTGCCCCCGGTGTCCGGCGCCTACCTGCTGATGAGCAGCAGCGCGTTCGAGACCTCCTGGTACGAGAAGGAGGATGTCCACGACGCGCAGACGTACTTCACCCGAGCCCTCGTGGACACCGTGCGGCAGGGCATCCCCGGCGGACCGGCCGGCCTCACCTTCGATCATGTCTTCCCCGTGGTCGCCGACCAGCTCGTCGAGAACGGCAGGCCCGAGCCCGGCCGCCGCGTCGAGGACAACGCCGCCGGCTGGGTGTTCGCCCGCAACAACGCCCCCGAGGCACCGCCCGAACCAGGGGCTGATCCGGAAGCCCTCTACCGCGAGGCGTACCGCCTCGAGACCAAGGACGGCATCGAGCGGCTTCCTCTGATCACCGCGCATTATCAGGCGGCAGCCGCGGCCGGACACGCCCCCTCGATGAATCGGCTTGGGCAGATCGCCGAAGGCCGGGTACAGGCGAGGATGCAGGGCATCGAGCCGGGGCCTGTCGACGGCGAGGCGCTCCAGGAGGCGACGCAGTGGTACACGAAGGCCTACGAATCCGGTGATCACGCGGCCCCGCTCCACCTCGGGCAGCTCTACGAGGAGCGGTACGGCAACCAGAGGCAGGCACTGTTCTGGTACGACCTCGCCGAACGCCGGGGCAACAGTGCGGCGAAGGAACGTCTGACGGGGCTGGAACAGCGCATCCGTCTCGGGATCGGCGCGTCCTCCCCGCGTCCCGAGGGCGGGAGTGGCGAGGAGCCGGACGCGGCCCCCGTTACCGGCCGCACCCAGGCCGGACGAGCCTCCGAGCTGCTGCGTCGGCGATGGCTTGCGGACTGGGGCGACAAGAATCCTGAACCACTGGCGCTGGCCGACTGCCTCGACGTGCTCACGGACGCCTGCGGTGGAGCCCACGGCGAGTGGGGAATCCTCACGCAGCGGGAACAGGCCGACGTCTTGCGCGACTTCACCACCCCGCTGCCACGCAGGGCGGAGCTCGCGAAGGCTGCACGCCGCTACTACGAGTCCGTCGGCCCGGGTGAGCTCCGCGCTCATGTCGCCCGCCTGCGCCGCCGGGCGGCAGAGGTCCCCGCCGAATCCCCGGACACGGGAAAGACGCCATGACGATCCCACCCGTCAGTACAGAACTCCGGCAGTCCCTCGAACGTCACCGTTTCTCGCTCAGTCCGCAGCCAGGAATGCCCGTCGGCGAGGAGACCGTGCACGTCGTCCTCGACCACGGTGGGGAGACTCTCCACGCCGGCCGGGTGATCCAGGATCGAGGGCTGTGGTCGGCCTTCGCCGTCGTGCGCCCACAGAGTCTGTGGCGGGCCGACGAGGTCGGCCGGTACGAATCGTTCGAGGATGCCGTGCTCGCCGTCCTCATGAGTTTCACCTACGTGGAGTAGGAGGCCCGGAATGCGATTCGAACCCCGGTTCCGCGATCAGATCAGATGCCTCGTCCTCAAGGACCGCAGGGCGAAAGCGCTCGATGAGGCCCTTTCCCCGGGGGACAGGATCGCCTTCAACGGATTTCTGGTGTCGGTCGTCGCCGTGCTTCTCGCCCCCAGGCTGGGCGACCGGTGCGGCATCGCGCGCCTCGCTGTCTTCAGCGACAAGGTCGCTGCCGCACACCGCGCCGAGCGTCGACCGGTCAACGAGTTCGTCGTGGAGGAGATCCTCCGCGAGGTGTACGGCATACCAGGCCTGTTCCTGACGCTCCCCGTACCGCCCAGAACCGTATCGGCGGCGGGCGCGGCGATCGTGCGGTATCTGAACAACACGGACAGGGCTGTCGCTGCCGACATCGACCGCATCCTCGACACCGCTGCCGACCTCCACCGACACCACGGCCCGCGTTGAGGCCGCAGTCGGAGTCAAGGGGGATGCCGCAGGAGAGCCTGTCAGCGAGTGAATCGCGTCTCTGGGCCCGCTCCAACCGTCGGCGGTCCTCCGCTGCCCGGATCGTGCTCCCTCCTATCGTCCCGCACGCCTCCAGGCGTGGACGAACTCACCCCCGAACGGGTGATGGAGCCGTGCACGGCGCTCGAAGCCCAAGACTCGGGATCCGAGCTCCGGGGCGTGAGCCCGCCCATGCCAGGAACCCGCGCATCCGCGTCACTTCCGCCTCCGCGCGATGCGCCAGTCACGGCCCTGCTTGGGCAGCTTGACATCCTCTTCTGCCGGGGAGGCGTCCTCCACCACCTCCCCCGGGATGACGTTGACTGCGGGCCTGGCGAGATCCAGGCCGGAGAGGTGCGTCTTCAGCCGCTTGGACATGGGGAGGAAGGTCGCCAGTGTGAGCGTGCCGGACACGGCGGCTCCGACGAGCGGGATGGCCTTCGAGACGGACTTCGCGAAGGTCTGCTTCGTCATTTCGACGCCGAGATAGGCGGCGACCTTCTTCACTACGGGGTACACGACCCCCTGGGTCAGCGCCCGCTTCGGCAGTTCCCTGGCGACCTGCTCGGAGATCGCCTTGGCGACCTTCCCCACAGCGGCGTTGGCGGCCTGGGTCCCGTACATCACTCCGAAGAAAAGGGTGAGGACCCCCTTGGTGGCGTCGTCGAGCTCGTCGCTCTCGCCGGAGAACAGGTTGGGCCAGCTGTAGAGGTAGGCGAGCTTCTGCGAGATGCGCAGCATGTGGCCCAGGTACTGGGCCAGATCGGCCGGCACCGTCGCGGGGAGGGCCATGGCACCGGGTACCCCGGCAGCCGCTGAGAGGGCGCTCACCTTCGCGGTCTCGTAGCGGATCGCCTCGTTGGCCAGCCTGTCCAACACGTCGAGAGAGATGCCGGCCGCCGCGGGGGTGCTCGCCACGGCGGATCGGACCTCGTACGCCGAGCAGTGACGGGACAGAGCCGTCCGGAGATACGTCTCCCTGTCGATGCATACACCGGGAAGGCGTGCGGCGCGAAGGAGGAAGGCTGAGAAGCTCTCCTCCGGGTTCTCGATCACTTTCCTGGCAGACATGACGAGAACGTACTCCCGGCAGATGCCCCGTATCCCCCGAACCGATCATTCCGAGCCAGGAGGACGCGTTGGGTGGGCGTGGCGGAGCCCGGGAGTCGTATCCAGCTCCCGGGCCCCTGGGGTTGCCACCCAATTGCGCTTGCCAGCGCCGTTTAAGAGTGCGGATCAGTCGTCATACCGTTGTGTTCTGCCTTTGAACTACCGCGCCACGTAGAGGCGCAGGCCGGATTCGAACCAGCATCCAGCGGTGTTCGTCCGCACTCGGTCGATCTGGCAATCGGCGGCGATACTGAAGCTGGAGCGAGAGTCTGAGATTGATCGCGGCTGCCTCTGCCATGTTGGGCCACCCCGGCAGGTGGAGCCGGGGGGAGGACTCGAACCTCCACCGTTACCGCGTCTTCAGGCTGAACGTCAGTTTCAGCTTGCGCTCGTCACACGGGACGGACCTCAATTCCGTCTCGTGCAGGGTGCGCAGCCCCCACGACATTGGCGCGGGGGCGTTCTTGGGGTGTGCCGCCTGCCGTCCGACCCTAGCCGAACAGGTAGCCGAACACCGCGTCTCCGACCCGCCGGTCGGTGACCTCGGCTCCGTTCGCCTCCTCGCGGGCGAACTTCACCGCGTGCTGGAGCTTCTCGACCCGCTCCAGCAGTTCGTTGACCCGTCGCGCCGGAAGCGCTCCGGAGAACTTCACGGTCGTCCAGTACCCGATCGGCACGTCCTCGTAGTACACGTCGACCTGCGCCGGGTGCTTGTCGGTCGCTTCGGCCTTGACGTGGTTGCGCGGGACCTTCTTGGTCCGGATCGTGCGGACCGGGTCGGTCTTCCACCAGTCCGTCGAGGGGTCGAGCGACCAGGACTCGGCAGCGTCCAGGACGGGAAGCTTCTTCACGAAGGTGTGGAGGTCGGTGAGCTGCTTCTCCAGGAACAGGAGGTAGCTGACCGGGACGTCGCCGACGATCGTGCGTCCCTCGACGGTGACGTCCGCGCGGGCCTCGCAGTTCGCCCAGTCCTTCGTCGCGGTCACGTCGAACAGCCGGGTCAGCGACGCGGACATCTCACGCAGCGCCTCCTCCGCCTTGACCTGGACCCGCGCGGACTCGGGCGGGAGCTGCTCGCCCTCTTCGTCCTTCGGCTGGTACGTACGCGAGATGCCTGCCAGCAGTGCCGGCTTCTGCACCTTGTGATGGGCCGCGGTGATGTCCTGGAGCGACTTGCTCTTGACACCCTTCTCCACGGCGATGATCTGGTTGAGCTTGGTCACTTCGCCCCCTTCGAGTGACAGAAACGTACCGCACGTCCATTCGATCGGTCGTGGGGGTTTTAACGGTAAGTCAGCCGATGACGGTCCAGGTGTCCTGGCCGGTCAGGAGGGTGTTCAGGTCGCCTTTGCCGTGTTGTTCGACGGCGTTGTCGAGCTGGTCGGTCATGAGGGTGTCGTAGACGGGGCGTTCGACGCTGCGGAGGATGCCGATGGGGGTGTGGTGGAGGGTGTCGGGGTCGGCGAGGCGGGAGAGCGCGAACGCGGTGGTGGGGCTGGGGTTGTGGGCGTCGTGGACGAGGATCTGTGACTGGTTGGCCTCGGTGACCTCGACGATGGTCAGGTCGCCGGTGAGGGGGTCGCGGACGACGCCCTTGGGGTGGTCGTCGGTGCCGAAGAGGATCGGTTTGCCGTGTTCGAGGCGGATGACGGCCTGCTGGGCCTGTTCCTTGTCCTTGAGGACCTCGAAGGCGCCGTCGTTGAAGATGTTGCAGTTCTGGTAGATCTCCACCAGGGCGGTGCCGGGGTGGTCGGCCGCGGCGCGGAGCACGCTGGTGAGGTGCTTGCGGTCGGAGTCGACGGTGCGGGCGACGAAGGTGGCCTCGGCGCCGAGGGCGAGGGAGACCGGGTTGAAGGGGGCGTCCAGCGACCCCATCGGGGTGGACTTGGTGATCTTCCCGATTTCGGAGGTCGGGGAGTACTGGCCTTTGGTGAGGCCGTAGATCCGGTTGTTGAAGAGCAGGATCTTGAGGTTGACGTTGCGGCGCAGGGCGTGGATGAGGTGGTTGCCGCCGATGGAGAGTGCGTCGCCGTCGCCGGTGACGACCCAGACGGACAGGTCGCGGCGGGAGGTGGCCAGGCCGGTCGCGATGGAGGGGGCGCGGCCGTGGATGGAGTGCATCCCGTAGGTGTTCATGTAGTACGGGAAGCGGGACGAGCAGCCGATGCCGGAGACGAAGGTGATGTTCTCCTTGGCCAGGCCGAGTTCGGGCATGAAGCCCTGAACGGCGGCCAGGACGGCGTAGTCACCGCAGCCCGGGCACCAGCGAACCTCCTGATCGGACTTGAAGTCCTTCATCGACTGCTTGCCCTCGGCCTTGGGCACCAGCTGGAGCAGTTCGTTGGGGCGTGTCTCGCCGGAGCCGAGCTCGTCGGGCAGCAGTTCGCCGGTGTCGGTCTCAGGCATCGATGGTCTCCTTGAGGGCGGTGGCGAGCTGCTCGGCCTTGAAGGGCATGCCGTTGACCTGGTTGTACGAGTGGATGTCGACCAGATATCTGGCGCGGAGCATCATGGCGAACTGTCCGAGGTTCATCTCCGGGACCACGATTCGCTCATACCTGTCGAGGACTTCGCCGAGATTCCTGGGGAAGGGGTTGAGGTGGCGGAGGTGGGCCTGGGCGATGGTGTCGCCCGCGGCGCGGAGTCGGCGGACGGCCGCGGTGATCGGACCGTAGGTGGAGCCCCAGCCCAGGACGAGGGTGCGCGCGTCGGCCGGGTCGTCGACCTGGAGGTCGGGGACCTCGATCCCGTCGATCTTGGCCTGGCGGGTGCGGACCATGAAGTCGTGGTTGGCCGGGTCGTAGGAGATGTTCCCGGTGCCGTCCTGCTTCTCGATCCCGCCGATCCGGTGTTCCAGACCGGGCGTGCCGGGGATCGCCCAGGGGCGGGCCAGGGTCTGCGGATCCCGCTTGTAGGGCCAGAACACCTCGGTACCGTCAGCGAGTTCGTGGTTGGGTCCGGTCGCGAACTGGGTCCGCAGGTCGGGGAGACTGTCGATCTCCGGGATCCGCCAGGGCTCGGACCCGTTGGCGAGATACCCATCGGACAGCAGGAACACCGGGGTCCGGTACGTCAGGGCGATCCGGGCGGCGTCCAGGGCCGCGTCGAAACAGTCCGCCGGAGTCCGCGGCGCGATCACCGGAACGGGGGCCTCACCGTTACGCCCGTACATCGCCTGCAGCAGATCGGCCTGCTCCGTCTTCGTCGGCAGCCCCGTCGAGGGCCCGCCGCGCTGGATGTCGATGATCAGCAACGGGAGTTCCAGGGAGACGGCCAGGCCGATCGTCTCCGACTTCAGCGCCACCCCCGGGCCCGACGTCGTCGTCACCGCGAGGGAGCCACCGAACGCCGCGCCCAGCGCCGCACCGATCCCGGCGATCTCGTCCTCCGCCTGGAACGTGCGCACACCGAAGTTCTTGTGCTTGCTCAGTTCGTGCAGGATGTCGGAGGCCGGGGTGATCGGATACGACCCCAGATACACCGGGAGATCCGCCTGCCGGCCCGCCGCGATCAGCCCGTACGACAACGCGAGATTCCCCGAGATGTTGCGGTAGGTGCCCGTCGGGAAAGCCTGGGACGCCGGGGCCACCTCGTAGGAGACCGCGAAATCCTCCGTCGTCTCACCGAAATTCCAGCCCGCCCGGAACGCCGCCACGTTCGCCTCCGCGATCTGCGGCTTCTTCGCGAACTTCGACCGGAGGAATGTCTCCGTCCCCTCGGTCGGACGGTTGTACATCCAGGACAACAGGCCCAGCGCGAACATATTCTTCGACCGCTCGGCCTCCTTACGGGAAAGACCGAATTCCTTCAACGCCTCGATCGTCAACGTCGTCAACGGCACCGGATGAACGTTGTAGGCCTCCAGAGAACCGTCCTCCAACGGCGACTGGTCATATCCGACCTTCGCCATCGGACGTTTCGTGAACTCGTCCGTGTTCACGATGATGTCCGCACCCCGCGGCACATCGGCGATATTCGCCTTCAACGCCGCCGGATTCATCGCGACCAGCACGTTCGGCGCGTCCCCCGGGGTCAGGATGTCGTGATCCGCGAAATGCAGCTGGAACGACGACACCCCCGGCAGCGTCCCGGCAGGCGCCCGGATCTCGGCCGGGAAGTTCGGCAGCGTCGACAGATCGTTCCCGAACGACGCCGTCTCCGACGTGAACCGGTCCCCCGTCAACTGCATCCCATCACCCGAGTCACCCGCGAACCGGATGATCACACGATCCAGACGACGGACTTCCTTCACTGTGTCTCCCTGATCGATTGCACGAGCTGCCTCTGCAGGGCGAGTTCCGTGCTGGTCAGTGGAACGTCGGCGCAGAGGCGTTCCGGATGGCCCGCAGGTGGTTCGTCCAGGCGGGCCGGGGCCATCGGGATCGGCGGCCCCATCGTGGGGAGGCCCAGCCAGACCCAGCCCACCGCGGTCAGCGAGTGGTAGACCTCGCGCAGCGCTCTCGTCACGTAGGTGCTGACGTGCTTCATGCGGGCTGTGCCTCCGCCCTGGCGCGCTCGGGGAGGTCCTCGGTGCTCTCGACGCACTCCTCGCCCCAGGTCCACAGTCTGGCCACGGCGTTGAGGTCGAGGTCGTGGCCCTCGGTCCAGATGCGGGCGGCCGCGGTGAGCACCGACTGGCGGTCGGCCTCCGGCGTTCCGGGGCGAGCCGGGAGGAGCGGAGCGACCGCGCCGGCTCCGAGGCGGATCGACCGGTGCCGGCGGGCGAAGGCGGTGAGTGTCTGCCGGGGGCCCGCCTCGACGAGGAGGACGTCGTCGGCGGCCAGGAGCTCGTCCAGAGCGTCCCTGAAGTGGACCGTGTCGGTGATCTGGCGGGCCCAGAACCGCGGGCTGCACGCCTGTTCCCCGCTCATGATGGTGCCGGTGTAGCCCGAGTAGAACGGCAGTTTCGGCTCGCGCAGCGGGATGTCGCGGTACGCGATCTCCACCGCGTCGGAGGCCGGTGCCATGGCCGGGGAGTGGAAGGGGCTGGTCGCCGGCACCGTGACCACGGTGTGCCCGTCCGCCTTGAGGCGGGCGGCCACCTCGGTGAGCGGCTCCTTCGAACCGGCCAGCATGACCTGCTGGTTGGCGTTCACCGCCGCGATGCCGACGTCCCCGGTCAGGTACGGGAGCAGTTGCTCCTCGCTCGCGGCGACCGCGAGCATGCCGCCCTCCGGTACCTTCACCGCCTCCCGGACCCTGGCGAGGACCATCCGGGCCGCGTCGCGCAGGGACACGACTCCGGCGAACGTCGCGGCGACGAGCTCCCCGGCGCTGTGGCCGAGGAAGGCCGCGGGGCGGACGCCCCAGCTGAGCACGAGGCGTCCGAGCGCGTAGTCGATCGCGAACAGCAGGGGCTGGGCCCGGCGTACGTCGTCGATGCCGATGGTGGCGCGGGCGGGGTCGAGCCAGTCGGAGCGGACCCGGTGGCCCTCGTCGCCCATGTGGGAGAGGGCCGCGTCGACCGCCGCGGTGAAGACGGGCTCGGCCCGGTAGAGGCCGGCGGCCATCCGGGCGTGCTGGGATCCCTGGCCGGGGAAGAGCAGGACGACCGGCCTCGGGCGTGAGGCGTCGGAGGTACGGGCCTGGTGCACCGCGCGGGCGGCGAGGGCGGACACCGCGACCGCGGCTCCGCGTACCGGCCCCGGGGCCGTTCCGCAGGGCACCGCGGTCGGCAGGGCGGGGAAGATCTCGCGGTGCAGGCCGTCGAGCATCGGCAGGAGTTCACCGCGTACGCGTTGCTCGTCCTCGGAGTTGCGGCCCGACCAGAGGACGAGCCGGTGGCGGTCGGGGTCGGTGGCCCTGGGGGGCTGGGGCAGCGGGCGCAACGGTGGCGAGGTGTCCTCGTCGGCCGGGGCGGTGACGTCCAGTACGCCGAGGACGGCGTCGCCCTCGGCGACCGCCTCGGCGGCTCGCTTGACGGCGTAGACGGTGATGGTCTGGGGGTCGGGTTCGCCGAATCCCGCGACCAGGACGAGGTCGGCCGTCCCGAGGTGGAGTTCGCGGTGCGCCCGGCGCAGGGCGCGTGCGGGCGTGGGCTCGGTGCCGACGGTGAAGCCCTCGTGCTCGGGGCGCAGACCGGCGTCGACGGTGGCGGCGCCGACGAGGACGACCGTACGGGCGGGGAGGTCCTCGGGGGCGCGGCCGAAGGCTCGCAGCACCGCGGACACTCCGGCCGCGGACGCGGTGATCCGGCTGGGGTTCCGGGGTGCGGAGCCGGGGCTGACGATCAGCCGGCGGACCACCGCACTCTGTGAAGTGATCGACATGGTTCCTCCTCGTGGGCCCGGCTCAGGCCCGGTCGGTGCGTTGCCGGGGCGTTGCGTCGGCCTCGGGGCGGGGGCGGGATCTCCGACGCTGCCCGCAAGGGGTGGCAGGCCGTCAGCCCTGAGGTGCACGGAGACGTACGGAGGTGCGGGGTGCTGCCGCGGGTCGTGCGCGAGGTGTCACGGCCGCCCCGCCCGGGGGATGGGAGGCGGGGCGGCCGTGGAGACCGGCTCAGGCCGCGGTGGCCGCGCCGGCGTTGATGAGGGCGAGGAGGGCGCCCGGGGTCTCGGCGTCGACGACGGCGTCGTCCGGGATCTCGATGCCGTACTCGCGCTGGATCTGGCCGATGACCTGGAGCAGGGCGAGGGAGTCGTAACCGAGCTCCATGAAGGGGGTGTCGATGACGTCACCGTCGAGGTCGATGCCCTCCTCCTCGCCGGCGCTCTCGCGCAGCATGCGGGTCAGGTCGGCCAGGGTCACTGTGGCGGTCGTGGTGCTCATGGTCGGTGCCGTCCTCTCGGTTGGGCGCTTGGATGGTGTCGCCGTTACTGGTGGGGCGTGGGCTGCCGTGCGGCTGGTGAGATCCAGCTGGTGAAATCGGTCGGCCGGTGGGGCTGGGGGGGGCCGGTGTGGCGCCGGTAGGGGGCCGATGGCGCTCGTGGGGTCGCCGTACGGCCAGTGGAACCTCTCGGGCTCGTGGGGCCTTGTAGCCCCGGTGGAGCGGTGGTTCGCCCCGTGGAGCAGTGCTCCGTCCAAGGTGCGGCGCTCCACCGGACACACCGGCGGGCGCTCGGCGTCAGCGGGCTCGGCGTACGACCAGGGCCGCGTTGAAGCCTCCGTGGCCCCTGGCGAGGACGAGCGCGTTACGCAGCTCCTTCTCCCGGGCCTCGGTGACGAGGTCGATGGTGTGCCCGGGTGCGGCGGACGCCACGTTGGCCGTGGGCGGGATGACGCCGTCGCGCAGGGCGAGCAGCGCGGTGGCCACGTCGAGGGCGGCGCCGCCCGCGAGGAGCCGGCCGGTCATGGTCTTGGGCGCGGTGACGGGGACGCCGTGCGCGCCGAAGAGTTCCGTGAGGGCCTGGGCCTCGGCCCGGTCGAGTTCGGGTACTCCGGAGGCGTCCGCGAAGACGACGTCGATGTCGCTCGCGGAGATCCCGGCGTCGGCGAGGGCGTTCTCGGCGGCGCGGCGCAGGCCGGGCGGCCGGCCGCTGCCCGGGGCGGGGTCGAGGGTGGACGCGTAGCCCGAGATCTCGCCGTAGACCGTGGCGGCGCCCCGGGCACGTGCTGATTCGGCGTCCTCGACGAGGAGGATCGCGCCGCCCTCTCCGGGGACGTATCCGCCTGCCTCCTCGGAGAAGGGCAGGTAGGCGCGGGCCGGGTCGTCGACGGTGCTCATCAGACCGGAGGCGATCTGCGGCACCCACCCCCAGGGGCAGATGGCCGCGTCGACACCGCCGGATATGACGGCGGGGAAGCCCTTGCGGATGTGGCGGCGGGCGTGGCCGACGGCGTCGATGCCGCCGGCCTGTTCGGTGAGGAGCACGCCGCTGGGGCCGCGGAGCTTGTGGCGGATGGAGATCTGGCCGGTGTTGACGGCGTAGAACCAGGCGAAGGACTGGTACGCGCTGACGTACTCCTTGCCCTTGCTCCACAGGTTCTGGAGCTCCCGCTGGCCGAACTCGACGGCTCCGCCCGAGGCGGCGGTGACCACGCCGATGCCGTACTCGGGCATCTCCGAGGTGTCGATGCCGGCGTCCGCGAGCGCCCAGTCGGCCGCGGTCAGCGCGAGGCGCGTCATGTGGTCGGTCTGCGGCATCAGCCTGCTGGGGATGTGGTCCTCGGCGACGTAGTCGCCGACCTCCCCGGCGATCCGGGAGGGGTACTGGGTGGCGTCGAAGCGGGTGACGGGTCCGAGGCCGGACTCGCTGGCCAGTACGGCCTTCCAGTAGTTCTCGGTTCCCAGGCCGTTGGGGGCGGTGATGCCCAGGCCGGTCACCACGGCGGTGGTCATACGGTGCTCCTCTCCGGGCGGGCCAGCACCATGGCGCTCTGGAATCCGCCGAAACCGCTGCCCACGCTGAGGACCGCGTCGGTCTTCTTCTCGCGGGCGGTCAGCGGGATGTAGTCGAGGTCGAGCTCGGGGTCGGGCTCGTGGAGGTTCGCGGTGGGCGGCAGGACGCCGTGCTCCATCGCGAGGGCGCAGGCCGCGATCTCCAGGGAGCCGATCGCGCCGAGCGAGTGCCCGATCATCGACTTGATGGAGCTCACCGGGGTGCGGTACGCGTGCTCCCCGAGGCTGCGCTTGAAGGCACCGGTCTCGTGGCGGTCGTTCATCTTGGTGCCGGAGCCGTGTGCGTTGATGTAGTCGAGTGCCTCCGGGGCGAGCCGGGCCTCGGCCAGGGCGGCGTCGATGGCCTCGGCCATCTCGAGGCCCTCGGGCTTGAGACCGGTCATGTGGTACGCGTTGCAGCGGGAGGCGAAGCCCGCGATCTCGGCGTAGATGTGGGCTCCGCGGGCCCGGGCGCTCTCCAGCTCCTCCAGGACCAGGATCGCCGCGCCCTCGCCGAGGACGAGTCCGCTGCGGGTGCGGTCGAAGGGCCGGCAGGAGCTCTCCGGGGTGTCGTTGCGGGGTGTGGTGGCGTGGATGGCGTCGAAGCAGGCCGAGGTGATCGGTGAGATCGGGGCCTCGGTGGCACCGGCGATCATGATGTCGGCGGTGCCCTCGCGGATGAGTTCCACCGCGTGGCCCAGGGAGTCGAGACCGGAGGTGCATCCGGTGGAGACGACCGCCGCGGGGCCTTCCGCCCCGGCCGCCAGACCGACCTCGGCGGCGATGGAGCTGGGTACGAAGTGCCGGTACAGCTCGGGTACGGCGTACTCGTGGTCCACGTTCCACTTGCGGCCGCCGTCGCTGACGACCGCGTACTCGCGTTCCAGGCTGGTGGTGCAGCCGACCGCGCTGCCCACCGCGGTGCCGACGCGGCCCGGGTCGAGGGCCGAGAGGTCGAGTCCGCTGTCGGCGAGGGCTTCCCGGGTGGAGACCACCGCGAACTGGGAGGCCCGGTCGAGCCGGCGCGTCTCCTGGTGGGAGAGTCCGGCGGCCAGGGGGTCGAAGTCGCATTCGGCGGCGACCTGCGAACGGAACGGCGAGGGGTCGTAGAAGGAGATTCTCCGGGTGGCGGTGCGGCCCGCCGTCAGGAGGTTCCAGTACTCCTTGACACCGACCCCACCGGGGGCCACGACGCCCAGGCCGGTGATGGCGACTCTGCGCATGGTCTACCTGGCCTTCGACGGGGCCTGGTGCGGCTCTGCGCACCTGCCGGTTGGCACTGTGGGGGTCACTGTCGATCCCTTCGTCCGTGTCACTGCTGATCGTGAGGCGGTGTTCGGCGGCCGGGGCGGTTCGGGTTGTGAACCCCCCGGCCGGCCGGACCGGTCGGCCGCTCGTTCGTGGCGTGCCGCCCTTCCGGTGCAGCCATGGAACGTCTGTGCCCTAGACCGAGACTCGTGCGCGCGTGGATCTGGCCGATCACCCCACTATGTAGGGATATTGCCGTGCTTTCGGGACGGCACTTCGGCGTGCTTGGAGCGCAGCATGGCCAGCGAACGGATGAGGATCCCGCGGGTTTCACCGGGGTCGATCACGTCGTCCACGAGCCCGCGTTCGGCCGCGTAGTAGGGGTGCATGAGCTCGGTCCTGTACTCCTCGATGCGCTGCGCCCGCAGCGCGTCGGGGTCGTCCGAGGCGGCGATCTCGCGGCGGAAGATGACGTTGGCGGCGCCTTCCGCCCCCATCACGGCGATCTCGTTCGTCGGCCAGGCGAAGGCGAGGTCGGCGCCTATCGAGCGGGAGTCCATGACGATGTACGCCCCGCCGTAGGCCTTGCGCAGCACGAGGGAGATCCTCGGCACGGTCGCGTTGCAGTACGCGTACAGCAGCTTGGCGCCGTGCCGGATGATGCCGTCGTGCTCCTGGTCGACGCCCGGCAGGAAGCCCGGTACGTCGACGAGGGTGACCAGCGGGATGTTGAAGGAGTCGCAGGTCGAGACGAAGCGGGCGGCCTTCTCGCTGGCGTGGATATCGAGCACCCCGGCCAGCGCGGCCGGCTGGTTGGCGACGATGCCCACGGGATGCCCGTCCAAGCGGGCGAGGGTGCACACGATGTTGGGTGCCCACGCCTCGTGGACCTCGAAGGTCTCCCCGTCGTCGACGATCTCCTCGATCACGGCGCGGATGTCGTAGCTGCGCCCCGGATCGGCGGGCACCAGGTCCGCGAGGGCGTCGGTGCGCCGGTCGGCGGGGTCCTCGCACGCCACCGCCGGCGGCAGCTCCCGGTTGTTCGACGGCAGCAGGGAGATGAGGAAGCGCACGTCCTCCAGGCAGCTCTCCTCGTCGTCGTACGCGAAGTGGCTGACGCCCGAGACACTGGCGTGCACGTCGGCCCCGCCCAGGCCGTTGTGGGTGATCTTCTCCCCTGTCACCGCCTGTACGACGTCGGGGCCCGTGATGAACATCTGCGCTGAGTCCCGGACCATGAAGACGTAGTCGGTGAGCGCCGGTGAGTAGGCCGCTCCCCCCGCGCAGGGGCCGAGCATCACGCTGATCTGCGGGATCACCCCGGAGGCCGCGACGTTGCGGCGGAAGATGCCCCCGTAGCCGGCCAGCGCGGTGACGCCCTCCTGAATGCGGGCGCCCGCACCGTCGTTGAGGCTCACCAAGGGTGCTCCGGCGGCCTCCGCGAGGTCCATCACCTTGTGCACCTTCGCGGCGTGCGCCTCCCCCAGCGCGCCGGCGAAGACCCGGAAGTCGTGCGCGTAGGCGAAGACCGTCCTGCCGTGGACGAGCCCCCAGCCGATCACGACCCCGTCACCGTGCGGCTTGCGCGCTTCGAGGCCGAAGCCCGAGGCCCGGTGCCGACGCAGCGGCTCGATCTCGGTGAACGTGTCCTCGTCGAAGAGGAGTTCCAGCCGCTCGTGCGCGGTGAGCTTGTTCTTCTCGTGCTGCCGACGGGTCGCCGCCGGGTCCGGGCCGCGGCTCACCTCTTCCTTGAGACGGCGCAGTTCGGCGGTGGACCTGCGCAGGTCGGGTGCGGCCTGGGCCGCGGACGAGGCGGAGACGGCGGGCGTGGCGGGTGCGGCCTTCGCGGCCGTCAGATCATCGAGGATCGTCATCGGCCGAACGTAGGAACGCCTGCTCGAGACGTGCTGGAGGGCCGGGCGGGAGGCCTCCGGGGCCGTCTCCCGCCCCAGTTCAGCCGGAGGCCGGGACCGGGAGGTCCAGGGCGGGATCCGCCGAGAGTACGGCCTGGTGCAGGCGCTGCAGCCGGGCCGACGGTTCCAGGCCGAGCTCGGCGACCAGGGTCACGCGCAGCCGCTGGTAGGCCTCGAGCGCACGCCAGGCGCCGCCCGAGCGGTGCAGCGCGGTCATCAGCTGGGCGCAGAAGTTCTCGTGCATCGGGTGCCGGGCGACCAGGACGCGCAGTTCGGGCACGATCTCCGAATGCCGACCGATGACGAGGTCGGCGTCGATGCGCCGCTCCAGGGCGGCCATCCGGTCCTCCTCCATGCGGAGGACCTCCAGCTCCAGCACCGTGCCGACCCGCACGTCGACGAGTGCGGGGCCCTGCCACATCTTGAGAGCCCGGCCCAGCAGATCGGAGGCCGCGTAGTGGTCGCCCGCCTCGTGCGCGGCCCGCCCGGAGGCGGTGAGCTGGCCGAACTCGTGGGCGTCCACCTGCCCCGGCTGCACCTGGAGGAGGTACCCGCCGTGCTGGGTGACCAGGACGTCCTTGGCCTGGCGGGCGGGGTCGCCGTCTATCGCCGCCGAGATCTTGCGGCGCAGCTGGAGGATGTAGGTCTGCAGGGTGGTCGCCGCGCTGCGCGGGATGTCCTCACCCCAGATCTCCTCCATCAGCGTCCCCACGGGGACGACGCGATCGGACTGCAGGGCGAGCAGGGCGAGGATCTGGCGCGGCTTGGCGGCGGTGGGTACGACGGACACCCCGTTCTCACGGGCTGCGAGTGGTCCCAGGACTTTGATCTCCATGAGTGCTTCCTCCGTCTCGTGCTCCGTAAGACCGGCCGGACGGCGCCGGCGTCAACTTGTGGAGTCCTGGCCGAGCCTGACACCAGCGGTGTCCGGCTCCCAGTGAGGTGGTCACGAGGACGCACATGAAAATGTCATGCCCCGGTGGTGAGCCTCGCACTGTGCGGTGCGACACGGTGGGCCACAGAATCCTGCCACTCGGGAAACGAGTGAACGACGGAATCGCATTCGGTCACGTATCACGGACTCTGAGGGGGAAATCCATGAACACCACCATGCACGTCTCCGCGCACGACGCCCCGGCCGGCACCGCCGCCCGGCCGCTCTCCTCCGATCACCGGTTCGCCCTCCTGACGGCGCGGGCCGGGCTGGAGCCCGAGCTGGCCCAGCGTTACACGAACGACCCGGTCTCCGTGCTGGCGGAGTTCGGACTGCCCGCGACGGAGCCGGTCTACGGCGACGTCCACAAGTACAGACCGGCCGGTTCCACCGACCGGGACCTGGTGATCGACCACCTGGACCGTCCGGGCACCGTCACGCTCTACGGGTGCTACAGCGGCATGGCGCCGCTGCCCGGGGAAGAGGCCGGGACGGCGCTTGCATGACCGTGACCGGGGGGACGGGCACGGAGCTGCCCGTGGGGTTCAAGAGGCATCTGCGGGTGGAGGCGATCGAGGGGGACGCCGTCTACCTGCTGTCGGAGCAGGGGACGACCGCCCTGCAGGGCCGTGAGGTTCAGGAGCTCGCGGCCCTGCTGGACGGCACCCGGACCCTTTCCGACGTGCTGCGGGACGCGGCGGCGACGCTGCCGCCCGCCACCGCGGCGGACATCATCGCCCAGCTCGCACGCGCCGATCTGATCGGCTACCACGATCCCGCCACCGACGCCGGAACGGAGGCGTACTGGGAGTACGCCGGTGTCCACGGCCCCAGCGCCTGCGCGTCGTTCCGTACGACGCCGGTGGAGCTGGTGGTCCTCGGCCGCGCCGATCCGGGCGCGGCCAGGGCGGAGTGCCTGGCCGCCGGGCTGCGGCTGACCGGACCCGGCGACGAGGAGCCGGCGGCACTCTCCCTGGTCCTCTGCGACGACTACCTCGATCCCCGGCTCGCCGAGGTGGACGCCCGGCACCGGGAGTCGGGCCGGGCCTGGCTGCCGGCCAAGCCGGGCGGGGCGGAGACCTGGGTGGGCCCGGTGTTCGGATCGGAGCAGGGTGCCTGCTGGGAGTGTCTGGCGCACCGGCTGCGCGGTCACCGGGCGTCCAGGGCTCCGGTGCTGCACGCCCTGGGCCTCGCGGGCACGGTCCAGGTGCCCGAGGTGTCCTTCGCCACCGTGCGCGCCCTCGGGCTCCAGACCGCGGTGCTGGAGGCGACGAAGTGGGTGGCGGGCGTGCGGTACGAGGGCCAGCAGGCGATCTGCACCCTCGACACCCGCACCCTGCACACCAGCCGGCATCCGGTGGCCCGCCGCCCGCAGTGCCGGGTGTGCGGGGATCCGGGTCTCGTCCCCGAGCGGGTACGGAGACCCTTCGTGCCGAGGTCCAGTCCCAAGCTGCACACGGTGGGCGGCAACCACCGGGCGCAGAGCGCGGAGGCGGTCCTCGCGCGCTACCGGCACCTGGCCGGCCCGGTCACCGGGATCGTCTCCGGACTTCGTCCGGCTCCCGGCTCCCCCGAGGGCCTGAACCGGTACGTGGCCGGGCGCAACATGGCTCTGGGCGACAGCCGTTCGCTGGCCGGTCTGCGTGGCGGGCTGCGGGGCCAGAGCGGGGGCAAGGGCACCACGCCCCAGGAGGCCGAGGTGGGGGCGCTCTGCGAAGCGCTGGAACGTTACTGCGGGACCCGGCAGGGTGACGAGCCCACAGTCCGCGACACCCTGGCCGGGCTGGGAGAGGCGGCCCTGCACCCCAACTCCTGCCAGCTGTTCGACGCACGGCAGTTCCGGGACCGGGACCGCTGGAACGCCCGGCACTCCCGTTTCCAGCAGGTTCCTCCGCCGTTCGACCCGGCGGCGCCCGCCGACTGGACCCCGGTCTGGTCCCTCACCTCCGGGAGGCACCGGCTGCTGCCCACCTCCATGCTCTACTTCGGCCCCGGACCGGACGGCGCGGCGGGCGCCCCGTGGGCCGACTCCAACGGCAACGCGGCCGGCAGCAGCCTGGAGGACGCCGTCGTCCAGGGCTTCCTCGAGGTGGTGGAACGGGACGCCGTCGCCCTGTGGTGGTACAACCGGACCCGGCAGCCGGCGGTGGACCTCGACGCCTTCGACGAACCGTGGCTGGCCAGGACCCGTGAGGCGTACGCGCGCCTGGGCAGGGACGTCTGGGTCCTCGATCTCACGGCGGACTTCGGCATACCGGTGATGGCGGCACTGTCCAGGCGCACCGGCGGCACGGCCGAGGGGATCTCCTTCGGCTTCGGGGCTCATTTCGATCCCCGGCTTGCCCTGCGCAGGGCGGTCACGGAGATGGCCCAGTTGCTGCCTCCCGACGGCGATTCTCGCGAAATGCGCACCGCGGACGCTGAGATGAGTGCCTGGTGGCGCAATGCGACGGTGGGAAATCAGCCATACCTGCGCGCAGATCCGGCCGAAAGCTCACGCACCCCCGGCTCCTACGAATTCGCCGCCAGGGACGACTTGCGCGAGGACATCGAATTGGCCGAAACGCTCGTACGGAGCCACGGAATGGAGATGCTCGTCCTCGACCAGACACGCCCCGACGTGGGACTTCCCGTAGTGAAGGTGATCATTCCGGGGATGCGGCACTTCTGGGCGCGTTTCGCCCCGGGGCGATTGTTCGACATTCCAGTGAAACTCGGACGACACGAGCAACCGCTTGCGTACGAACAAATCAACCCTGTACCGCTGTTCGTCTGAAACCCGGTGGGCCCGAGGACTGCTGGCTCACGGACAACGGTGAGACATAGGATGCGTCCGCCACTGTAGGTACCTGGCGAGGAGGCGGCGATGCCCACACGGAACATCGTTCCGTTCTCACCACGTTCGCAGGCGCCGGCCCCGCGGCTGGCTCGCGCGATCATCGTGACCGCGTTGCTCTGTTACGGCACCATGACAGTGCTCAACGTCGTACGGACCCGCCCCGAGACCTTCGAACTCGTGGTCTGCGTCGGGCTGGTGCTGATGGTGTTCGGCGTACAGCTGGCGGTCTCCTCCCCGCAAGCCCGCAGCTGGCCGACCGGCCGGAAAGCGTTGGTCCTGGGCCTGCAGGCGGTGCTCACCTTCGCGCCGCTCGTCTGGTTCGGGACCAACTGGGGCAGCATGGAGGGGCCTCTCGCGGCCTCGCTGCTCCTCACCCTTCCCGCGCGTTACGCCTGGCCGAGTTACGGGGCGCTGATCGCCTTCATCCCCGTATACAACCTCCTGGCCGGGGCGACGATCGACCTGGTGCTGTACTTCACGATCGCGGGCATCCTGACCGGGCTCGTCATCTACGGCCTGACCCGCCTCACCGACCTGGTGCACGAGGTGCACGCGACCCGTGAGGAGCTCGCGCGGATGGCGGTGACGCAGGAACGGCTGCGGTTCGCCCGCGATCTGCACGACCTGCTCGGCTACAGCCTCTCCGCCATCACGCTCAAGGGGGAACTGATACACCGTCTGATCGCAACCCGGCCCGACAAGGCGCGCGAGGAGACGGCCTCGGTGCTGCGGGTGGCACGTCAGGCACTGGCGGACGTCCGGCTGGTGTCCAGCGGCTACCGCGACATGTCCCTGTCCGAGGAGGCGGAGTCGGCGGGGACCGTGCTCGCCGCCGCGGACATCCGGGCGGACGTCACCGTGGAGTGCGGCCGGCTCCATCCGGTCGTCGACACCGTGCTCGCCACCGCGCTCCGTGAGGGGGTCACCAACATCCTGCGGCACAGCCGGGTGCGGATCTGCAGCATCAAGGCGGAGCTGGACGACACCACGGTCCGTCTCGGGATGACCAACGACCACCCGCACGAACCGAGTCACCTCTTCACCGCGGGGGCCGGTGGCGGCAGCGGGCTGGACAACCTGAGGACCCGGTTCGCCGCGATCGGCGGCGGACTGACCGCGGGGCTCCAGGGCGACGGCAGATTCCACCTCGAGGTCTGGGCCCCGATCAGGCCGCAGAACGACATCGAGGCGCTCGCCCTCGGGCCCACGCCCCCGGAGAGATCCGCCGTCGCCTGACCTCACATCATCTGACCGGGGGTAATGATGCTGTCCGTGAGAATCCTCCTCGCCGAGGATGTTCACATGATTCGCGGAGCGCTGGTTGCCCTGCTCCAGCTGGAACCGGATCTTCATGTGGTCGCCGCCGTGGACCGGGGCGATCTGATCGTCTCCGCCGCGCTCGACGCCAAGCCCGACGTCGCGGTGATCGATGTCGACCTTCCCGGCATCGACGGCCTGACCGCCGCGGCCGAACTCCACGAACAGCTCCCGAGCTGCCGGACCCTGATCCTCACCAGTCTCGGACGCCCCGGCACCCTGCGGCGTGCCCTGTCCGCCCATGTCTCGGGCTTCCTGCTCAAGGACTCGCCGCCGGACCAACTGGCTCTCGCCGTGCGGTCGGTGGCGACGGGACGCAGGGTCGTGGACCCCCAGCTCGCCCTCACGGCCTGGGACTCGCCGGAGAACCCGCTGTCCCCCAGGGAGCTGGAGGTCCTACGGCTCGCCGCCCGGGGCGCCGACGCCGCCGAGATCGCCGGCTGCCTCTACCTGTCCAAGGGCACGGTCCGCAACTACCTCACGGCCATCGTCGGGAAACTCGGCGCGCGCAACCGCATCGACGCGATCCGGATCGCCGAGGAAGCCGGCTGGCTCCCCTGACCCGGCCCCTACAGGCCCGTCGGCCCCGCCAGGCGCGCCCAGCAACGCGTCGAGCATGCCGTCGTCCAGGGTGGTACCGACCGACAGGTCCGCCAGCTCCCCGAACCCGGTGTCGCAGACCGCGACGCTCACGACGTAGCCCTCCCCGGCCCGGAACGTGCCGAACTGCCACTCCGAGCCGGGGACCGGCGAACCGTCCGGCCTGACCAGCCGGGTGCCGTCGCGGTCCCCGTCGAGCGCGAAGCCGAACTCGGTGAAACGGAACCGGAGGCCTTGCCCGAGCGCCTTGCTGTACGCCTCCTTGAGCGTCCACAGCCGCACCATGGTGTCGTTGCGCGCCGCCTCCCCGCCCGCGTCCAGGCGGTCCTTCTCGTACGGGGTGCAGGCCTGGCGCTCGGAACCGGTGTGCGCGAGCCGCCGGTCGGCGCGTTCCACGTCGACCCCGATGCGCCCCCTGCGCGTGATGCCGACGACCATCATCTCCTCGGTGTGGCTGAGGCTGACGTCGATCTGGTCGCAGCCCCGCACATAGGGCCGCCCGCCCGGCTGGTACGCCAGGTCCACGAGGTCGGGGCCCGTGCCCAGTACCGCCGCGGCGGCGTGCCTCAGGAACAGCCGGGACGCGACGAACCTGTCGCGCATCCGGGGCTGGGAGAGTTTCTCGTAACGGCGCCAGTCCCGTCCCAGCCGGCGGCGCAGGCCGGCCTCGTCGTCCTCCTGCGGACGCCAGGCGGACATCGTCGCGTGGATCACGACACTGCCGGTGCGGGCGAGCTCGCCCCGGATGTCGTCCCAGGGCCCGCCGGGGCCTTCGGCGGGCAGCGGGCGCCCCACCCGTGCCCCCACCTCAGGCTCCGGAGAGAGCCGCGGAGAGCGGCCCCGCGTCGAGGGCGGAGATCACACCGGCCAGGTCGACGGCGTCGCTCGCCGGCCCCTGGCACACGGGGATGCAGACGGGACCGCGTGGCCCTCCGCCCATCCTCCGCAGATACGGCGTCAGCACGGCCTGGGGCCCGATCTCGACGACGTGGGTGGGCGCCTGCTGTCCCAGCAGGCTGCGTGCGGCGTCGGCGAACCGGATGGGCGCGGTGATGTGTTCGGTCCAGTACGGGCCGTAGAGCGGCTCGGTGGCCAGCCGGCCGTAGACCGTCGAGTAGAACGGCACCCGTGCGGCGCCACCGGACAGCCGCCGGACGATCGCCTCGAACTTGGGCACGACCGGGGCCATGAGCGGGGAGTGGAAGGCGTGGGACACCGCGAGGTGCCGGCAGCGGATGCCGGTCTCGCCCACCCTGGCCTCGATGCGCTCCAGGGCGGCACAGTCGCCGGACAGCACGATCGCCTTCGCGGCGTTGATGGCGCTGATGCCCACGGCGGGCTCGGCGGCGACGAGTTCGGCGGCCTCGTACGGTGTGACGCAGAGGGCCATCATGCCGCCGCCCGGAGGCAGGAACTCCATGAAGGCTCCGCGCATCGACACCAGCTTCGCGGCGTCGGCCAGGGTGAGCGCGCCGGCCACGGTGGCGGCGGCGAACTCCCCTATTCCGTGGCCCAGTACGGCCACCGGCTGCACACCCGCCTCCTCCAGCGTCCTGGCCAGGGCGTACTCGACGGCGAAGAGCGCGGGCTGGGTCAGCGCGGTGCGGTGGACGGCCGGGTCGTCGGCGAGGATCAGCTTGACGATCGACTGCTTGGTCCAGGGCCTGATCGCAGCGTCGGCCTCGTCGAGGAAGGCCCGGTAGCCGGTGGAGTTCAGATAGAGCCCGGACGTCATACCCGGGTGCTGGGAGCCCTGCCCGGTGAAGACGAACGCGGCGCGGACCCGGCTCTCGCCCGGGTCCACGTCGCGCATGGCGATGAAGTCCGCGAGCTGGCGGACGGTGGGGTACGCCCAGATGTCGTCCGGCTCGATGAGCGGGCCGAACTCCTCCTCGATGTCTCCGTAGAGGCTGAGGGCGGCCACCGAGTCGAGGCCCTCCTCCGCCAGGGAGACGGTGTCGTCCACCGGACGCCCGAGGTAGTGCGCGACCCGTTCGCGCATCCACTCCCGGTGGGCCACGGCGAAGTCGTCACGCGCGCGGGGCGGTTGGTCCTGCATCAGTCTGCTCCCTGTCGGGCTCTGGGGCGGGGGGCGCCCGGGTGTACGGGGGGGGTCGTCGTCCGCCTGGGGGGTCAGGCGAGCGGGGAGCTGTAGAGGTCGTAGCTGCGACGGTTGTGCAGCCGGGCCATGGCCTCGTCCAGCGCGAGACGTTCGCAGTCGGCAGGCCGGTCCGGCAGCGGCAGCCCGAGCCGTCTGACCAGCCGGTAGAGCACCGCCGTGACCCAGGCCGGGGAGGCCAGGAAGGCGTCGGCACCCGGGGCGGGGGCCCGCCGCTGCTCGCGCCACACCCCGAGGGCGGCCGCTCCGGCGAGCACCAGGGTGTAGCGGTCCGCCAGGCCGAAGCTGTACGGATTGGAGAGGGCTTCCCGGTCGCCCTGCGGCACCTTCTCGAACGCCTTCTTCAGATCGACGAGTTCCCCCGTGAGCGCGCGGGCCAGGAAACGCAGGGTGGACCCGCCCTCCCCTTCGTCTCCCGGCCCTCCCGCCGCTTCCAGCAGATCCGTGGAGGCGACCAGGGAGGCGGACAGCGGGTCCCCGTCGCCGAGCAGGACGGGCTGGGACAGGTCGAGCGGCGGCAGCGGGCCGTACGGGCGGAACAGCTCGGGCGGCGGCTCGGGGTCCGCGAACCAGGCGTGCCGGGCGAAGTACGGGAGCTGGGGCAGGATGCTGACCTGCCGCCCGGCGCTGCCGGCGTGCCCGAGCGAGGTGACGGGCAGGTCGCGGCGCTGCTTCTGGAACATGCCGTACGCGCCGTCCTGGGCGAACGTCTCCTCGCCGAGCACCGAGGACATCTCGTCCATGCTCTCGGTGACCAGCTTGGGCGCCAGATACGCCGCGGCCGCCGCGTAGGCGCTCATCTGCCGGGGCAGCAGGTGCAGCGCCCTGGTCGCGACCAGGGCGAGGCAGTCGATGACCAGCAGGTCGAGGAAGCCGCCCGTGAGGACGTCGCGCACGTGCTGCACGTCCAGGGACGAACGGCCGTCCTCCCTCGGCCGCGCCGCGAACCTGGCGACGGTGCGCAGCGCGGTGTCGGCCCCCGCCAGCACGATGGACGGGATCAGGCCCCGGATGAGGAGCGAGGACCGCAGGGACAGTTCGTAGCCGTCGCCGACGGAGCCGATCACGGCGCTGTCGGGGACGAGGCAGTCCGTGATCCGCAGGCCGCCGAACTCGGTGCTGCGCATGCCGGTGGTGGTACGCCGGGCCAGGTCCTCGACCCGGTCCGGGGGCAGTTCGTCGCGGTCGAGCAGCAGCACCGTGTGGCTGCGTCCGCGCGCGGCGCCCTCGGTGCGGGCGAAGATGACGAGGCCGGTGGCGCGGGAGGCGTTGGCGATGGCGGACTTGCTGCCGTCGAGGACCAGGCCTCCGGGGACCGTACGGGCGGTGAACTCGTCCCGTACGAAGTCGTTGCCGTGGGCCACCTCGTGCCGGGCGACGGCGACGCGCCGGCCGCCGAGGAGCAGCCTGGCGGCGAGCCCGCGCTGTCCGGCGTCGCCGGCGGTCCAGACCGGGGTGGTGGCGAAGAAGCAGTTGAGCCCGTATCCGAAGCCGAGGGAGGCGTCCCGGCGGAAGACGGGGCGCAGGATCCGGCCGAGCACGTCCATCCGGTCCAGCCGGCCGCCCACCTCAACGGGCACGAACTCGGCGTTGAGGTCGAACGCGTCCAGCACGTGCTCGGCCGCCGGCAGTACCTCGCCCTTCTCGTCGGCCGCGAGCAGGGCCGCGGTGCCGCGGGGGTTCGCGGGGTCGTCCAGGGGACCGAATGCCTTCTCCAGCGCGTCGATCCGGTCCTCCGCCGTCGTCATCACTGCCTCCCCACCGCGGGCAGCGACTCGGCCTCGGGCTCGGTCCGCCGGTGCAGCGGGGTGAGCTCCCCGCGGAGGTACAGGCGGCGCATAGCCGCCCGCTCCACCTTGCCGCTCGTCGTCCGGCGTACGGTGCCGGGACGTACCAGCAGCACTCCCGCGGCGCGGATCTCGTACTCCTCGCTCAGGCGTTGCTGGACGGCGGAGGCGAGAGCCGCCAGGTCGATGTCGTACCGGCTGCGGGCACGCAGCTCCTGCACGATGACGACGCGTTCGCGGGGGCCGGGCACCGCGAAGGCCGTGGCGGCCCCGAAGAGGCCGCTGACCTGCTGCACCGTGCGTTCCAGGTCCTGCGGGTAGAGGTTGCGCCCGGCGATGACGATCATGTCCTTGAGACGGCCGGTGACGTGCAGCAGGCCGTCGTCGACGGCCCCGAGGTCCCCGGTGCGGAGGTAGCCGCCGCCACCGCCCTCGATGCGGCAGTCGAAGGCCGCCGCGGTCTCGGCGGGCCGGGCCCAGTAGCCGGGACCCACGCTCTCGCCGCGGACCCAGATCTCCCCGATCCGGCCGTCGGGCAGCTCCCGGCGGGTGTCCGGGTCGACGATGCGCACGTCGGCGGAGGCGGCGGGTCCGCAGTGCGCGAGGGCGCGCCCGGGTCCGGTGGGTGCGGTGATGCGGCCGGCCTCCAGCGCGGCGGCGTCGACGGTGCGGGCGGCGGCGGCCGGGGCGGTACGGGTGCCGGAGACCATGAGGGTGGCCTCGGCCAGGCCGTAGCAGGGCGCGAGCGCGCCCGGCCGCAGTCCGGCGGGGGCGAACCGCTCGGCGAACGCGGCGAGGGTGGCGGGGTCGATGGGCTCGCCGCCGTCGACGGCGACCTCCCAGCGCGACAGGTCGAGACCCGCGAGTTGCGAGTCGTTGATCCGCCGTACGCACATCTCGTAGGCGAAGTCGGGGGCTCCGCTGACGGTCAGCCCGTAGCGTGAGACCGTCTCCAGCCAGTTCGCGGGCCGCTTGACGAACGCGGCCGGTGTCATCAGCACCGCGGTGCCGCCGAGCCAGAGCGCGTGCAGGAGCTGGCCGACGAGTCCCATGTCGTGGTGGAGGGGCAGCCAGCCGCCCATCCGGATGCCGGGCCGGGTACCGAGGGCCTCCTGGATGGCCCGCTGGTTGGCGAGCAGACTGCGGTGGGTGACGGTGACCCCGCGGGGGTCACGGGTGGAGCCCGAGGTGTACTGGATGTAGGCGACCGTGTCCGGTTCGGGGACGAAGGGCTGCCAGGGCTCCTGGGTGGCGGCGGTGGCCGCCGGTCCGTCGGCCAGGAGGCAGACGACCGAGCCGTGTCCGGTGCGTGCGAGCAGCTGCGACACCTCCGCGGCCTCTTCCGTCGAGGTGAGCACGCAGACCGCGGCGGCCTCCTTGACGATCCCGGCGATGCGTTCGTCGTGGTGGCCCCGTCCGCCCGGCGGTGCCACGGGCACGGCGACGACGCCGGCGTACAGGCAGGCGAGGAAGCCGGTGACGAAGAGCGCGCGGGAGCGGTGGGCGATGAGCACCCTCTGGCCGGGCTCCGCGTGCCGGCGCAGTGCGGTCGCCAGGGTGCGGGCCCAGCGGTCGAGTTCCGCGTAGTCGACGGTGCGTGGTGACAGCGTGCCGCCGGTCTCGGAGAGAAGGACCAGCGCCTCCCGGTCCGGCGTCTCGGCGGCCTGCGCCTGCATGTGTTCCGTAAAGCTCCGGTGATCTGTCACGACTCCCCCTCCCATGTCGTCGCCCCGTCCGGGGGGACGGGCGACGGCCGGTTCTGCTGTCGGCAAGGCGGGAGGGCGCCCCGGAGGGGTCCTCGTCCTCGCGCGTGGATGTGCGGCCGGCTCTGCCTCACTGCGCGGTCCAGGCGGCCGGGTCCCGGTAGCCGCCGCGCTTGACGGTCCATCCGGCGTAGGCCGCCCTGGTCTCCTCGTCCGGTTCGCCCGACCGGCGGGCGAGGGCGAGGAGCACCGCGGTCACGGCCGCGAGCTCCGCCTCGTCGGGCCGGCCGCGGAGCACGGTGATGCGCATCGGATTCGCCATGCGCACAGCCTGCTCCCACCCGCTCGCGGGGGGCTCGCGCCCGGGACGCGCCGGAGCCGAGGACCTCGTGGTCCTCGGCTCCGGCGCCGGTGGAGCGGTACGGACCTCAGCCCAGTCCGCGTTCGTAGGCCACGTGGCGGGTGCGTTCCACGACGACGTCGGCCGTCTCCCGCATCCGCCTGACCTGCTCGGTGTACCCGCTGTCGGCCAGCGCGCGCTCGCAGGCCTCGCCGTCACGCCACCACTGGACGCCGGTGTAGGCGCCGGGGACGAGGACGGAGCGCAGCAGGTCGCTGCCGCCGAACCCGCCGAGCCGTCCGAAGAGTTCGGCCGTCGCGGCGAAACGCCGCTCGAAGTGCGACGGGTCGCCGAGGATCCGGGCCCGGGTGAGGACCACGGTCTCCGCCCCGACCAACGCGTTCTCCTTCAGGTGACGCGCCACGCTGACGGCCTGGTCCACCTCGGTGTCGGCCATCGGGCCCAGCTTCTCCACATGGTCCTGGAAGGTGCCGTCGTGGAGTGTGTTCAGGAAGCCGCGCATGGTCCGCCAGTGCCCGAAGTGCACGATCACCTCGGGGCGTTCGACGAGCTGGACGGTCACCAGGAAGTCGAAGTCCTCACGTCCGCGCAGGTAGTGGGAGTGATCCCGGAACTCGCGCTCGAACTTCTCGGTGCTGCCCTTCACCTCGAACCGGTTGACCACGGTGACGGTTTCGTCCTGACTACGACTGTGCACGCGCTTCCTCCGCGAACTGCTTGGCGTACCGCAAGGTGGTGGAGCTGTTGGTGCCCAGCGATCTGCGCACCAGCGAGCGCGCCTCCGCGAGGGTGGCCTCGGGTCCCAGGGCGGTACGCACACCCGCGGGATCCAGGGTGACCGTGTGCCACGAGGTGGCCCTGACCGTGCCGTCGCCCAGGGACTCGATGACCCAGCGGCCGGTGTGGCCGGCCATCGCGACCGGCACCCGGAGCTGCTTGTAGACGATGACGTCCCGGTCCTCGAAGCAGACCCGGACCGAGGTGGTGTTGTGCGTGGAGCCGTCCGGGCTGCGGGTGTCCATGTCCATGTGCTGGATACCGGGCTCGTCCTCGGTGAGGTCGAGGCGGGCCACGTGCGGCAGCCGCTCGGGCCACAGGTCGGCGCGGTCCAGGAAGGCGTAGACGTCTCCGGCGGCCCCGAAGACGGTCTCCGAGTCGCTGAAGGTGAAATGGAGTTCCTCGCGCGCGTCGCCCAGCTCCGCGGTGTTCTTCAGGGCGAGGAGCTCGGCACGGCTGTTGCCGTCCACGGCGCTCTCGATGAGCTCCTCCGCGGCCGGGTCGTCGTCGACGGCACGGTAGTCGTGCAGCAGGGTGACCCGGGTGGTGCCGTCCTCCAGCTCCCGCACACGCCACTCGCCTCCCATCGAGGCGACCGGCGCGGCCGTGACGACCTGCCGGAAGCCGATGGTGCGGGCCACGGGGTCGAGGATCCGGCGTGAGGTCCAGGTGCGGACCTTGTCGCCGGCCACGGCCCAGATGCGCAGGAGCTGCTCGCCTCCCTCGGCGGGGGCCTCCTCCAGCACCTCCACGTGCACGGTCGGTCCGAACACCTGGGGCCACTCGGTGACATCGGCCACCAGCGCGTAGACGGCGTCGGGTGACGCTCCCACGGTGATGGAGTGCTCGGTGACGTGGAGTGCTGCGCTTTCGGACGTAACGGTCGGCGCCACGGCAGACCTTCCCTTCGACAGTCCGCGGCAAGGCGGATCACAAGGCTGACATGAAGTGCTCAAGCGGTACTGGAGAACCGGTGGACCCGCCTACGCGGCGGCCCAGCCGGGGCGTTCGAGGATGTCCAGGACGGCGCAGCCCCAGCTGTACCCGGCGCCGACGCTGACCAGGACGACCCGGTCGCCGGGTGCGGCCCGGCCCGAGACGGTCAGATGGTCGAGGCCGGCGAACTGGTCGCCCGCGCCGAGGTGTCCGACGGTGCGGCTGAAGTCCCAGGTGGTGCGGGCGGGGTCGATGCCGAACGGCTTGTAGTAGATGGAGGTCAGACGCCGCTGCCCGAAGTGCGGCAGCACCACCCAGTCGGCGTCGGCGAGTTCGCTGCCGGCGTCGGCCAGCGCCTGCTTGATGACGGTCTGCTGGCCCGCGTGGGCCCGGGTGACGGCGTAGGAGAGGCCGGTGCGGCCGACGAAGGAGCGCTTGGCGGATTCGAAGTCCACGGGCATGCGGTGGCCGAACGGCGCCGCGGTGAACGGGTCGTCGCCGCGGTGCAGCGGTTCGAGTTCGGGGTCCGCGTGCGTCGCGAGCGAGACCAGCCGTGCGTAGCCGCCGCGTCTGGACAGGACGAGCGAGGTGGCGCCGTCGGCGTACGGGGTTCCGGGGTCGGTGTTCCAGCGGTCGATGCCGGGGGCGCAGAAGCGGTCGGCGGTGGTGAGCAGCGCGTCACCGTGGCCGTGCCCGGCGGTGAGATAGGCGGTGGCCAGGTCGAGGGCGGCGAGCCCGCCGTTGGACATCTGCCGGATCTCGACGGCCTGGCAGGTGTTGCCGAGGGTCTCCCGCTGGATGTAGGAGGCGACGGGCCACAGGTCCTGGCCCTGGTGGTAGGTGTCCGCGTGGAGCAGGAGGCCGATGTCGCCGCCCTCGGTGCCGGCCCGCTCAAGGGCGGTCCTCGCGGCGGTCGCCGCCATTTCGGCTGCGGACTCGTGGGGCGAGTAGGCCACCGATTCCATGCCGGCCCCTGCCGCCACCCGGGGCGGGCAGGCCCCCGAGGCGACGGCTTCGGCGACCGGGATGCGGGAGGGAAGCCGGGTCGAGGTTCCCCTTACGTAGACGTCTTCCAGACGCACTGTCACTCCAGGTTCGGGATCGGGGCGGCCTACCGGCTCGTGACGGCGGCGAGCGGCGGGGTCTCCTGGACCCGGCGGTCGGACCGGTCGAGCAGGACGTAGTGGACGGCGTCCAGGAGCGCACGCCAGCTGGCGGCGGTGGTGTTGCCGTCCACGCCGACGGTGCCCCAGCGGCGCTCACCGTCGCGGTAGGAGATGAGCACCCGGGCGCGGGCGCCGCTGCCGGTCTCCCCGTTGAGCACCCGGACCCGGTAGTCCACCAGTTCGAGCCTTGCCAGGGCCGGGAAGCAGGGGTCGAGGGCGGTGTGGAGCGCGGTGTCCAGCGCGTTGACGGGACCGTTCCCCTGCCCGGTCGCGGTGACGCTCCGGCCCTGGACGCGGAGCCGTACGGTCGCCTCCGTGCGGACCTCGCCGCCCAGGGTGCCGGACACCCCGACGGACCATGCCTCGACCTCGAAGGGGTGGGGCCCGGGACCGCCGGCGAGTTCCTCGCACAGCAGCAGTTCGAACGAGGCGTCCGCGGACTCGAAGCTGTAGCCCCTGTTCTCCAGCTCCTTCACCCGCGCCGCGGCGCGGGCAACCTCGTCGGAGCCCGCTTCCACGTCGTATCCGAGCTGGCGCGCCTTGAGTTCGATCGACGACCGGCCACCCATGTCGGAGACGAGGGTGCGCATGGTGTTGCCGACCAGCTCCGGGGTGGTGTGCTGGTAGAGGTCGGGGTCGACCCGCAGGGCGGACGCGTGCAGTCCCGCCTTGTGGGTGAAGGCCGAGCCTCCGATGTACGGTGCCGCGACGTCGCCGGGGACCTGGGTGAGTTCGGTGACGGCCCGGCCGACCGCGGCGAGCTGGGAGAGCCTCTCCAGCGGGACGACCTCGCGTCCGCGCTTGAGCACCAGGTTGGCGATGACGGTGAACAGGTCGGCGTTGCCGCAGCGTTCGCCGTAACCGTGAGCGGTGCCCTGCGCGTGGACGGCACCCGCGTCGATCGCGGCCATGGTGTTGGCGACGGCGCATCCGGTGTCGTTGTGGCAGTGGATGCCCAGCGGGACCCCGGTGAGGGCGAGCGTCTCGGCGACGACGGACCGCACCTCGTCGGGGAGCGAGCCGCCGTTGGTGTCGCACAGCACCACGGTCTCGGCTCCGGCCTCCGCGGCGGCGTGGACCACGGCGAGGGCGTACTCGCGGTTGAGCTGGTAGCCGTCGAAGTAGTGCTCGGCGTCGACGAACACGCGCCGGCCCGCGTGGACCAGGTGGCGCACCGTGCCGCTGATCATGGAGAGGTTCTCGGCGAGGGTGGTGCGCAGCGCGTTGCGCACATGTCCGGTGTGGCTCTTGGCGACCAGGGTCACCACCGGGGTCTCCGCCTCCAGGAGAGCGCGTACCTGCGGGTCCAGGGGGGCGGGTACGCCGGGCCTGCGGGTCGCGCCGAAGGCGGCCAGCACGGCGTTGCGCAGGTCCAGTTCGGTACGGGCGCGGTGGAAGAACTCGGTGTCCTTGGGCACCGCGCCGGGCCAGCCGCCCTCGATGAAGCCGACTCCGAGGTCGTCGAGCCGCCGCGCGACGGCGAGCTTGTCCTCGACCGTCAGCACCATGCCTTCCTGCTGAGTACCGTCACGCAGGGTCGTGTCGTAGAGCTGGAAGCTCTGCTCGGCCATCGCCCCTCCCTTGTCCTGTGTGCGCCGGAGACGGCCGGCTGCTGTCCGGATGCTGCCCCTACGGTCCGGCTGCGGGCCGGAGTAAGGCTGGAGCGGTGATGGACCGCGCACACGACGGTGCGGCGGGAGCGGGCGGCAGAGGCCGCCCGTTCCCGCCGCACCGGACCGGGTGTGACGGTGGTGTCGTCGTCAGGCCGCCGGCGTGGCCTCGGGGGCCTTGCCGGGCTCCTCCTCGTCCTCGGGCGCCTCCAGCCGCATCTGCCGCGGGATCGCGAACATCAGCAGGAAGGCCAGGACGACGATCCCTCCGAAGACCCACAGGGTGGTCTGCAGGCTTCCGGCGAAGGAGGTGCCGGTGGCGTCCTTGGAGTAGTCGCCCAGGACCTGGGCCGATCGCTCGTCCTGGAGGGCGGGCACGAGGCAGCTCTGCGGGACGACGGACGGGTCCTTCTCCTCGACCCGGTCGACGGCGCAGGTCCGGTAGGCCGCGACGGTGGCGTCCGCGTCCCCGGGCGTGAGCTGCGCGGTGGCGACGAGCTCCTTGCGCAGGGCGGTCTCCTGGTCGTCGATGGCCGACCCGGTGTTGCCGACAAGGCCGGCGAAGAAGACGACGCTGACCAGGGCGCCGCCCACGGCGAAGCCCAGCTGGGCGTTGGTGTGGACGATCCCGGAGGCCGATCCCGCGTCCTTCTGCGGAACCTCGGAGATGACGATCTGCGGCAGCGGCGCCGCGATCAGGCCGAAGCCCAGACCGACCAGGAGCATGGGCACCACGAGCTGCCAGGAGCTGATCCCGCTGCCGTAGTGACCGGCGGCCCAGAGGAAGCTGAGGGAGCCGGCGACGGCGACGACCGCGCCCGCCTGGAGCACCTTGCGGCCGAACTTGGGCACCAGGACGACCATGGCCGCCGAGGACGTGAGGAAGGCGCCGATGCAGAACGGAAGGCTGGTGAGGCCCGCTCGCATGGGCGACCAGCCGAGGCCGACCTGCATGTACACGGTCCAGCCGATGTTGAACATGCCCATGCCGATGTAGAAGGCCAGGTTGACCCCGAGACCGGAGGAGAAGCTGCGGATGCGGAACAGCGCCAGCTCCACCAGCGGCGAACCGTCCAGCCGGGTCTTCTTCCGCTGCCACACGACGAACGCGGCCAGCACCGGGATCGACGCGGCCATCGAGACGAAGCCGCCCACCGGCCAGCCCATCTCCCGGCCCTGGAGCAGCGGGAAGATCAGCAGCAGCAGGCCCGCGGTGGCCAGGACGACGCCCCGGACGTCGAGCTTGAGCGCGTGCGGGGCACGGGACTCGCGGAGCACACGGGGTGCGTAGATCATCCCGAGGATGCCGACGGGGATGTTGATGAGGAAGATCAGGCGCCAGCCGAGGCCGAAGAGGTCCCACTCCGCCAGCGGCCCGCCCGCGCCCATGCCGACCGCCGCGGCCAGACCGGCCACACCGCCGTACATCGCGAAGGCGCCGGCCCGCTCCTTGGCGGAGAAGGTGACGTGGATGATGGCCAGGATCTGGGGGACCATGATGCCGGCGAACGCGCCCTGGACCATGCGGGAGGCGACCAGCTGCCAGGGTTCCTGGGCGAGTCCGGCCCCCAGCGAGGCGACGGTGAAGCCGACGACGCCGAGGAGGAACATCCGCTTGCGGCCGTAGATGTCGCCGAGCCGGCCGCCGAGGATGAGCAGCAGCGCGAAGCTGAGCTGGTAGCCCACCAGCACCCACTGGATGACGGAGTAACCGCCGCCGATCCCCTGCTGGATGGCGGGCGCCGCCACGTTCGCGATGGTGCCGTCCAGCATGTCCATGAAGGCGGCGACCAGCAGTACCAGCAGGGCCATCCAGCGCTTCGGGTCGGGCACCGCCGCCCCGGTTCCCGTATCCGACGCCGGTTCGTCCCTTGTCACCTCCGTCTCAGTGGACGAAGCCTGCTCGGAGGAAATAGCCATGGTGTACCTCTCAGATCTCTGGGGGACCGGGTCAGTCCTTGGGGGGTGGGGCACGTGGCCGGACAGCCTGGGACCATCGGAGGGCAGGATGCCTGTCGTCAGTGGAATTCCACTGGAGTACGGCTGAACCTCGGGGCCACCGTGGCGGGACCGCTTCCGCGTGCCTCGTGGTGCGGGTGCGCCGCCGCCTCGGAGGTGCTCAGCACCGGGGTGACACAGGCCTCGGTGTGCTCGAACGCCCTGGCCCAGTCGTCCCGGGCGGCGGTCAGGAACCGGTTCGCGAATACCCTGCGCAGCTCGGGCCAGTTGCCCGGTTCACCGCGGTCGGGCAGTGCCGCGCCGTCCAGTCCGAGTCCCGTCAGCAGCGCGGCGTAGAAGCGCTCCTCGAGCGCCCCCACCGCCACGTATCCGCCGTCGGCGCACGCGTAGCAGGTGTAGAACGGCGCGCCTCCGTCGAGGAGGTTGCTGCCGCGTTCGTGCCGCCACTGTCCCGCGGCGTCCATCCCGACCAGCATGCCGAGCATCGCGCCGGCGCCGTCCACGATCGCCGCGTCGACGACCTGGCCCCGGCCGGTCCTGCGGCGTTCGTACAGGGCCGCGAGGACGCCGGCGACCAGGAACATCGAGCCGCCCCCGAAGTCGCCGAGGAAGTTCACCGGGACGACGGGCGGGCCGCCGGTCTCACCGATCGCGTGCAACGCGCCGCTGAGCGCGAGGTAGTTGATGTCGTGCCCGGGGGTGCGGGCGAGCGGTCCTTCCTGGCCCCAGCCCGTCATCCGGGCGTAGACCAGGCCCGGGTTACGGTCCAGGCACACCTCCGGGCCGATCCCGAGGCGCTCCGCCACTCCCGGCCTGAAGCCCTCGACGAGTACGTCCGAGCTCTCCAGGAGGTCCAGGAGCTCCGCCACGTCACCGGGGTTCTTCAGGTCCAGTGCGACGCTCCGGCGTCCGCGGTCCAGGACCTGGTGCCACTCCTCGAACGAGCGGCGCCCGTCGGCCCGGTCGACCCGGATCACCTCGGCGCCGAGATCGGCCAGCACCATGCAGGCGAAGGGCGCGGGCCCGATCGCGGCCAGTTCGACCACCCGCAGACCGCTCAGCGGCCCGGTCTCGACGGACCGGTTCTCACTCGCTGTGATGCGCATCCCGGGAGGCTAGGGAGCGGACCCGGAGGCCCGGTCGAGCCTCCCTCGGGCGGGGACCGCGCGCGGCCGTCCGGGCTCCAGCTGTGCCCGAGCGGCCGGTGGCATCGTGCACCGGGAACTTCGTGCCGTCAGATTCCCTGACGTCCTTCACGAGGAACGGTTACCCACGAGGAAGGATCCACCGTGACCACCAGCGCTACGGAGCGAGACGCCGCCGAGGCGGAGACCAGCACCTTCCCCTACAAACGGCAGTGCCCCTTCACTCCCCCGAAGGAGTACGCGGAGATCGTCGAGAAGGACGTCTCGCAGGTCACCCTCACCGGCTCGGGCCTCCGCATCTGGACGGTCGCCGGCTACGACACGATCCGGCAGCTGCTGACGGACCCCCGGGTGAGCGCCTCGCGCCGGCACGACAACTTCCCCTTCTACTTCATCGCTCCTCCGGAGTACCGCACGGAGACCTCCTTCATCGGTTACGACGGCAAGGAGCACAGCGACACACGCCGCAAGGCGGCCCTCACCTTCACCAGCCGCCAGGTGCGCAGGCTGCGGCCCCGGATCGAGGAGATCGTCGACGACCACCTCGACAAGCTGCTCGCCATGGAGCCGGGGGTGGACTTCCACCACGCCTTCTCGCTCCCGGTGCCGATGACCGTCATCTGCGAACTGCTCGGGATCCCGCAGGACCGGCACGAGTTCTTCATCAAGCACGGCACCGCCCTGCTCGGCGGGCACAGCACCACCGAGGAGCGTCAGGCCGCGATCGTCGAGGTCAACGCGTACGTCAGCGACCTCATCCAGCTGAAGAAGCGCGAGCCCGGCGAGGACCTGCTCAGCCGTGCCATGGCCGACTACGAGGCGTCCGGCGAGGAGTACACCGACCGCGACCTGTTCAACATGGTCCGGCTGCTGATGAACGGCGGCCACGAGACCACCGCCAGCCAGATCTCGCTCGGCACGGCCTGCCTGCTGGAGAACCCCGACCAGCTGAAGCTGCTGCTGGACGACCCCTCGCTGGTCAAGCCGGCCGTCGAGGAGCTGGTCCGGTTCGCGACCATCGGTGACACCGCCGTGCCCCGGGTCGCCCTGGAGGACATCGAGATCGGCGGCGCCACCATCCGCAAGGGCGACGGCATCCTCTGCCTCGGCCTCGCCGCCAACCGCGACCCCGAGGTCTTCCCCGAACCGGAGAAGCTCGACATCACCCGCGGCAGCCGCAAGCACCTGGGCTTCGGCCACGGCGTGCACCACTGCATCGGCGCCGACCTCGCCCGGCTCGAACTGGAGATCGTCTGGAGCAAGTTGTTCCAGCGCATCCCGACCCTGCAGCTCGCCAAGCCCTTCCTCGAGATACCCCGGAAGGAGGGCGCGGTGATCTACGGGCTGTGGGAGCTGCCCGTCAAGTGGTGAGGTCGACCCGTGCTCGAGCAGCCGTCCGTAGTGTGCCGAGGCACCAGGCCCCGGCGGCAGTCCAGGAGGAAGACGTATGAGCGCGGCACCCACGCCCTTCCGAGTCGGGTTCCCCGACGCGGATCTCGCCGACCTCGGCGAGCGGCTGTCCCGGACCCGATGGCCCGACAAGGAGACCGTGGACGACTGGTCCCAGGGTGTGCCGCTGGCCCATCTCCAGGATCTCGCCGCGTACTGGCGGAACACCTACGACTGGCGGGCGACCGAGGCCCGGCTGAACGCCCTGCCGCAGTACCGCGTCGAGATCGACGGTCTCGGCATCCACTTCCTGCACGTGCGTTCACGCCACCCGCAGGCCAGGCCCCTGCTGATCAGCCACGGCTGGCCGGGCTCCGTCGTCGAGTTCCTCGACATCATCGGGCCGCTGACCGACCCGGAGGACCCGGCGGACGCCTTCCACGTCGTCTGCCCGTCGCTTCCCGGGTTCGGCTTCAGCGACAAGCCGGCCGGGACGGGCTGGACCGTGGAGCGCACCGCCGCCGCGTGGGCCCGGCTGATGGGACTGCTCGGCTACGACCGGTACGCGGCGCACGGCACCGACTGGGGTTCCTTCCTGACCGGGATCCTGGGCGAGAGCGACGCGGAGCACCTGATGGGCATCCATCTGACGATGCCCTTCGCCCGGCCTCCGCAGGAGCAGGTGGAGCTGGACGAGCGCGACCTGGCCGGACTGGCCGCGCTCAAGCGCTTCCAGAGCGAGGAGGGCGCCTACTCCGTCCTCCAGGCCACCCGTCCGCAGACCCTCGGCTACGGTCTCGCCGACTCGCCGGTGGGCCAGCTGGCCTGGATGACCGAGAAGTACTGGGCCTGGAGCGACCACGACGGCGACGTCGAGAAGGTCATCCCACGTGACCGGCTGCTGGACGCCGTCACCCTGGCCTGGCTGGCCGGCACCGGAACCTCGTCCGCCCGGATCTACTGGGAGAGCCACAACAAGATGGCGCTCGGCAGGGTCGACGTGCCCACGGCCTGCTCCCTCTTCCCCAAGGACGGCCGGATGCCGCGCGCCTGGTGCGCGAACCGCTTCACCGACCTGCGCCGCTGGACCGATCACGAGAGCGGCGGGCACTTCCCCGCACTGGAGCAGCCGGAGCTGCTCGTGGATGAGCTGCGCTCCTTCTTCCGCACCCTGACCTGAGACGACGCGACCTTCCCTCTGGAGGCACTGCCCATGACCGCCCGAACACCCGGGGTGAGTGAAGAGCTGCCCGAGTTCCCCTTCCCCGGCACAAGTTACCGCGGACCCGACCCGCTCTTCACACGGTTGCGCGCCGAACGCCCGGTGGTGCGGGTGCGGTGGAGCGGGGGCGGTCACGCCTGGCTGGTGACCCGTCACGAGGACATCAGGTCGGTGCTGGACGACACCCGTTTCAGCCGGGCCGCCTCCTACGCCCCAGAGGCCCCCTCGTTCAGCGGTCTGTTCCAGGCCCCGCCCGGGATGATCATCTCGCTGGACCCGCCGGACCACACCAGGCTGCGCGTGCTGGCGGAGAAGGCCTTCTCACCGGCCCGGATCCAGGGGATGAGGCCGCGGGTCCAGGAGCTGGCCGGCCGGCTCCTGGACACCCTGGACAAGGAGGCCGACGGCGGTCCGGTGGATCTCGTCGAGGGGTTCGCAGCTCCGCTGGCCATGGCCGTCATCTGCGAGCTGCTGGGTGTGCCGGAGGAGGACCGGGAGCGGTTCCTCACCTGGGTGCGGCAGTTCGCCGACGTGTCGGGGCCCGAGGAGCTGGCCGTCGAGGGGCGTGAGAACCTCGGCGCCTACATCGCCGGGCTGGTGGCGGGCAAGCAGGCGGAGCCGTCCGACGACGTGCTCTCCGACCTGATCACCGCCCGCGACGGCGAGGACAGGCTCGGCTTCGAGGAACTCGTAGGACTCGGGTACACCCTGCTGGGCGGCGGCTTCGACTCCGCGGCCGGCCAGATCTCAAACTTCGTCCTGACGCTGCTCGACCGGCACACGGACGTCTGGCTCCGGCTCGGCGAGCACCCCGAGGACGTACCCGCCGCGCTGGAGGAGCTGCTGCGCACGGTCAATCTGACCGGCAACGACACCTCCGGGCTCCCGAGGATCGCGACCGAGGACGTGGAGATCGGGGGCACGGTCATCCCCGCCGGCGACGCCGTGTTCCTCTCCTTCGCCTCCGCCAACCGGGACGGTTCGGTCTTCACCGACCCGGAGACCGTCGACTTCCGCCGCGCCGAGAACCCTCATCTCGCCTTCGGTTACGGCATCCACCACTGCCTGGGCGCTCCGCTGGCACGGGTAGAGCTCGCCGTCGCCCTGGAGGAGCTGACCCGCCGCTACCCCGACGCCCGGCTGGCCGTGCCGGAGAGCGAGCTGCTCTGGAGGGCCGGAGACGTGAACCACAACCTGATCAGCCTCCCCGTCCACCTGCGAAGGAGCACCACATGAGCAGCGTCGAGCTTCCCGCCGTCAGCAGGGAGGTCCGTCTCGCGGCCTACCCCGAGGGCGATGTCACCCTGGACCACTTCGAGTTCGGCGAGTCCGAGCTGTCCGCGCCCGCCGAGGGCGAGGTCGTCGTACGCAACGACTGGATGACCCTGGGATCGGTCGCCCGTGACCAGATGAACCCGGACACGAAGCTGCCGATCCCGGTCTTCCAGCCGGGCGTGGCCATGTGGGGCCGCACCGTCGGTACGGTCGTCGCCTCGAACAGCGACTCTCTCGCGGTCGGCGACCTCGTGGAGCACTTCTCCGGCTGGCGCGACTACGCCGTCGGCGACGCGCACGGGTTCTTCAAGCGCGACCGCTCCCTGCTGCCGGGCCCGGAGTACTTCCTGTCCCAGGGCCCGACCGCCTGGCACGGCATGGTCGGCACGGCGGCGGTCGCCGAGGGCGACACGGTGTTCGTTTCGGGTGCCACCAACGGGGTCGGCGCGCTGGCCGGGCAGATAGCGAAACTGCGCGGAGCCAAGCGCGTCATCGGGTCCACCGGCTCGAAGGAGAAGATCGACTTCCTGGTGGAGGAACTCGGTTTCGACGCCGCGTTCGACTACCACGAGGGCCCGGTCGCCGACCAGCTCGCCGAGCTCGCGCCCGACGGCCTCGACGTGGTCTTCGACAACGTGGGCGGCGAACAGTTCGAGGCCGCGGTCCAGGTGGCGTCCCGCGGCGCCCGGTTCGCCCTGTGCGGGGCCCTGTCGGGTCAGCACGGCTCGGGCGACGGGGGCAGCCCGCGGCTGCCCCTGATGTCCGCCATCACCAAGGACCTGACGCTGCGCGGATTCGCCACCCTGCACACGCCCGACCAGATCGAGGACTGGAACGCCCAGTTCGGCACCTGGCTGCGCGAGGGCCGGATCGTCTTCCCGCACACCGTGGTCGAGGGCGGGGTCGCCGGGCTGCCGGAGGCGTTCGTCGCCCTGCTCGCCCGCAAGTACAGCGGCACCGTGCTGGTCAGGATGAGCTGAGACCGGCCTGTGTGCTGCGGTGGTGCCCCGGGGTGCGAGTCGTCCCGGGGCACCACCGTCTTTTCGTGAACGACGAGGAAAGGATCCGGTCATGGTGACAGGAGACCCGAACGTGCTGGACCGACGGGCGCTCAACCGTGCCCTGCTGGCCCGTCAGCTGCTCCTGGAGCGCTCCGGCGTGCGGGCCGTCGAGGGGGTCGCGCATCTGGTGGGGATGCAGGCCCAGGCGCCCAATCCGCCCTACATCGGGCTGTGGACCAGGCTGGCCGGCTTCCGCATCGAGGATCTGGCCGACCGGGTCGAAGGGCGCGACGTGGTCAGGATCGCCCTGATGCGGGGCACGATCCACCTGGTCACGGCGGAGGACTGCCTGGCGCTGCGACCGGTGCTCCAGGGCGCACTGGAGCAGGGCCTGAAGGGGACCTTCGGCCGGCAGCTCACGGGACTGGACACGGCTCGGGTCGCGGCGCTGGGACGTGAACTGGTGGAGAAGGAACCCCTCACCCTGGGCGGTCTCGGCACCCTGCTCGCAGAGCGCTGGCCGGACCGCGATCCCTCCGCACTGGCCAACGCCGTGCGGACCCTCGTGCCGCTGGTCCAGGTGCCGCCGCGTGGCCTGTGGGGTGAGAGCGGCCAGGCCGTGCACACGACGGCCGAGTCGTGGCTGGGCGGCGCACTCGCCGCGAGCACCTCACCGGACGCGATGGTCGAGCGGTATCTCGCCGCCTTCGGGCCCGCGACCGTCAAGGACGTCCAGGCCTGGTCGGGGATGACCCGGCTGGCCGAGTCCGTGGACCGGCTCAGGCCCCGCCTGCGCTCCTTCCGCGACGAGAACGGGGCGGAGCTGCTGGACCTCCTGGACGCCCCGCTGCCCGACCCGGGGATGCCGGTGCCGGTGCGCTTCCTGCCCGAGTTCGACAACATCCTGCTGTCGCACGCCGACCGCGGCCGGATCCTCACCGAGGAGCAGCGCAAGCTCGTCTTCACCCGCAACGGGCTGATCAGGTCGACGTTCCTCGTCGACGGCTTCGTACGCGGGCTGTGGCGGATCGAGCAGAAGCGCAAGGCCGCGACGCTGGTGATCGAGCCGTTCGGCGCCCTGGCCGGCAAGGACCGCGACGCGCTCGCCGAGGAGGGCGGCGCCCTGCTGGACTTCGCGGCGGCGTCCGCGACCACGCGCGACATCCGCTTCGTCTGACCGCGTACGGCGGCGGGGGAGGGACCGGAGACCGGTCCCTCCCCCGCCGCTTCGGGACGTCCGTGCGGGTCAGCCGGACCAGTCCGGCGTGTCGAGGATCTCCAGGACCGTCGTGGTCCACACGTATCCGGCGCCCGCGGCCTGGAGGACCACCACGTCGCCGGGCTTGGCCTCGCCGCTCTCCATGACCCGGTTCAGCCCGAGAACCGGGTCGGCGGTGCCGACCATTCCGGTGCCCAGGCCCCACTCGTGCGTGGTGGACTCCCGGTCCACGCCCAGCAGGCCGTAGAGCCCGTGGGTGACGATGGACAGGGCGAGGTTCTGGTGGAGGAAGTACCGCACGTCGGACAGCTCCACCTCGGCCTCGTGGAGCGCCTGCTTCATCGAGAGCTGCACGCTCGCGGAGATCTTCTCGATCGCGTCGTCGAAGTCCATGTCCTCGGCGAGCAGGTAGTCCGACTTGCGCTCGCTGACCCCGACCGGCGCTCCCCCGGACAGCGGCGCGTCCGTCCAGCTCGCCCCGCTGCGGCCCATCGGCTCCAGGGACGGGTCCGCGTGCGAGTACGTGGCACGGACCCGGGCGAACCCGCCGCGGCCGGAGAGGACGAGGGCGGCGGCGCCGTCACCGTCGACGTTCTGCTCGTCCGAGCCCCAGCGGTCGATGTAGGGCATCCGGAAGGCGTCTCCGCCGGTGATCAGGGCCGCGGTGACGTCCGGCCGTGAGGTCACGTAGGAGGAGGCCACCTCGAAGGCCGCCAGCATGCCGTTGCAGCCCTGCTTGATCTCGAACGCCGGCCCGGTGCCGCCGACGGTCTCGCGCTGCACGAAGCTCGCGGGCGTCCAGAAGTCGAGCCCCTGGTGCCCGATGTAGCTGTGCAGCACCAGGCCGAACTCGTCGTGGGAGTGTCCCGACCTGGCCACCGCGCGGCGGCCCGCGATCGCCGCCATCGTGGGACCGGTCTCGTCATCGGCGGCCACGTGGACCGAGCGGAAGCCGTTCAGCGACCGCTTCTTCTCCGTGTACCGGCCGGCCGCTATCGCCTCCTCGGCGGTCTCGATCCGCTCGGGGAGGTACGCGCCCACACCGGCGACGTACAGATCGTTCCAGCGCATGTCAGTCTCTCCTTCAGGACGCGTGGAGGTAGGCCGCGAGGGTCGCGGGGGTGGGCGCCTGGTAGACGCGGCGTACCGGGATCCTGATCCCGAACGCCTCCTGGACGCGCCGGGTCAGCTTGGACGCCAGGAGGGAGTGCCCGCCCAGGTCGAAGAAGCTGTCCTGCGCGTCGACGTCCGGCATACCGAGAACTTCACCGAACAGCAGGCAGAGCTCTGTCTCCCACTCCGTTGCGGTCACTGGTGCCTCCGTTGTCTTGTACGTCGATGGGCGGGGCTCGGCCGGGGTCATGCCGTCGTGACCTCGAGCCGGCTGTGCAGTTCCTCGTCGTAGAGCTCGTCGACGGACATCCCGCCCGCGGCCACGGCGAAGTAGCGTTCCGTCAGTTCAGGGGATTCCTGGACCATGCGGAGCATCGCCAGCCGGTCGGGGGTGACCTCCAGGCGGCTCACGAAGAGCGTGTTGCGGTAGCCCTCGAAGAGCTCGTCCTGCAGCTCCTCCGCGTACCGCTCCAGGCCGGCGGCGAGCCGCACCGGGTCGTCTAGCACCCCTGCGACCGCCCCGGCGAGCAGGTCGGCCTGCAGGAAGGCGTCGCTGATGCCGCGGGCGGTGATGGAGTCCTTGTGGTGCGCGGCGTCACCGACCAGCGCCCAGCCGGGGCCGGCCGGCGTGCGGAAGAAGTTCTGCTGGTCCCCCGTGCCGCGCAGCCGTTCGACGCGCTCGCCGCCGTCCATCGCGCGTGCGTGGAGGTCGGGCGCTGTGGTGCGGATGTTCTCCAGGTAGTTCTCCAGCGCGTCCCCGCGGACCCGGTCGAAGTCCGCCTGGGGGAAGTACGCGGCGATCAGGGTGGCGTCGTCGTTGGTGGGTATCGCGCCGATCCAGCGGCCGGGGCGCTCGTACAGCTCGAAGCCCGACTCGATGCCCTGCCAGTAGGTGAAGTAGATGCAGGACATCAGCGGGTCCTGGACCGTGTACGGGGCGTCGACGGCCCTGGCCACCGCGGACCGCATCCCGTCGGCTCCGACCACGAGGCGTGCTCGCTCCTCGACCGGCCGGCCCTCCGCCGAGCGGCACTTCACCCCGACGACCCGGTCCCCGTCGTACACGAGCCCGGACACCGAGCAGCCGTCGCGGAACTCGGCCCCGGCGGCCACGGCGGCGTCGACCAGGATCTGGTCCAGCAGGTACCGGCGCGGGGCGTACGCCGCCGACTGGCCCTCGTGCGGGACGGTCCCGCCGTCCAGACGGACGTCCTCGACCTGGTAGACGGTGCGTTCCAGGGCGGGGCATCCGGTGGCGCGGACCGCGTCGAGCACCCCCCAGCGGGCGAGCCGGGCGATCCCCGGCTGGTGGATGTAGTGCGTGGAGAGGGTGTCGCTGGGAAACCGCGCCCGGTCGACGAGCAGCACCCGATGGCCCGCCCGCGCCAGGAGCAGGGCCGAGGCGGCACCCGCTACGCGAGCCCCCACCACGATGACGTCGTACATTCCGGACCTCCAAGTCACGGACATGCCCCTCGGTTCGGCGGGTGGGCCGGGCGTGGGACGCCCGGCCCACCCGCCTAGGAGCAATCTGAGGGCACCTTCGCAGTCTCTTCTTGAGACCCGCTCGATCAGTCCTGGGCGGCGAAGGCGCCGAGGTTCTCCCCCGCCCATTGCCGGAAGGTCCGCCCGGGACGGCCCGTGACGTCCCGCACCGTGCCGGTGGTCGCGGCCGGTTTCCCGACGGCGGCGGCCCATTGGGCGAGCAGCGAGGTGAGCACCGGGGCCGGAATGAACCGGCCCATCCCCTCGACCGCCTGTTCCCGGGTGAGTTCCCGGACCGGGATCTCACGGCCGAGGAGCTCCGCGAGCACGGCGAGCTGCTCGCGGAAGGTCAGCGACCGGGGCCCCGTGAGGGTGAGGGTCCGGCCGATGAGGGTCTCACCGGTCAGAGCGGCCGCCGCCACGTCGGCGATGTCGTCCTCGTGGACGGGCGCGGTGTGGGCGTCCGCGTACGGCAGCTCCACGGGCTGCCCCCCGCGGATCGCGTGGCTCCACCCCAGCGCGTTGCCCGCGAAGGCGCCGGGGCGCAGGACGGTGGACGGCAGGGCGGAGGCGGAGAGCGCGTCCTCGACCACCGCGTGGTGGCGGGCCAGCGGGTCGGCCGCAGCGTCGGGCCCTTCCACGGTCGACGAGGACAGCAGGACGATGTGCCGCACACCGGCGCCGTGCGCGGCGGCGAAGAACTCCTTGGCGCCCTCGGCCTCGGCGTAGAGGAACACCTTGTCCACCCCGTGGAGGGCGGCCTCGAAGGTGTCCGGGCTGTTCAGATCCAGTCGGCGCACGTCCACTCCGGCCGGGACGCTCAGCTCCGCGGGTGTGCGGCTCGACGCGCGCACGGTGTGGCCGGCGGTGTGAAGGCGGTCCAGGACGCGGCGGCCTACGTCGCCGCGTGCTCCGGTGACGAGAACGGTCACGGTGGTACTCCCATCGATTGCGGTACCGGCCCGGACGGTGGGGTGGCCTGCGGGATCCCGAAGGCCCTTGGCGGAACCGGCGGTTCAGTGAACCGGCCGGCGGTCGTGCGCGCCTCGACCCGCACGAAGGGATGAGCGGTTCCACCGGCATTCGAGCCCGTTCGCGGACCCTGCGGCCCCGGGTACCTCGAGAGGAGACAGGCCGATGACATCGGTAGTCGCAGCGTTTCGCCGTCGGGCCGCCGAGGCCCCCGACACCGTGGCGGTCTCCGCCGGTGAGGACCGTCTGACGTACGCGGAGCTCGACTGCTGGGCGGGCCGGGTGGCGCGGGAGCTCGCGAAGGACGCCGGGGTGGAGGCGGGTGACCGGGTCGCGGTCTGCCTGGAACGCTCCCCCGGGCTCGTGGCCGCCCTGCTCGGGGTGCTCGGGGCGGGCGCGGCCTTCGTGCCCGTCGGGCTGGAGGACCCGGCGGCACGGGTGGCCGAGGTGCTGGAGGACGCGGAGGTCCGTGCCGTGCTGTGCGAGCCGGACGACGTGGAGCGCTTCGCCTCCGCCGGCCTGCCCGCGCTGCCCGTCCCGGTCAGGCCCGTACCGGGCCCGGAGCTGCCGGACTGGGGGGCCACGGTCCGTCCCGAGGACCTGGCCTCCCTGATGTACACCTCGGGATCCACGGGCCGCCCCAAGGCCGTCATGGTCGAGCACCGCAACATCACCAACCTGGTGAGCGGCCCCAACTACGTGGAGCTGGGCCCCGGGGACCGCGTCCTCCAGCTGGCTCCGGTCGCCTTCGACGCCGCGACGTTCGAGATCTGGGGCGCGCTCCTGAACGGGGCCCGCCTGGTCATCGCCCCGCCGCGGCAGATCCAGGCCGAGGAGCTCGGCCCCCTGCTGCGCGACGAGGGTGTCACCGTCCTCTGGCTGACCGCCGCGCTCTTCCACCGGCAGATCGACGTGGACGTGAAGGCCTTCGCCGGGCTGCGCACGGTACTGGCCGGCGGGGACGTGCTCTCCGTCCCGCACATCCTCCGGCTGCGGGAGGCCGTGCCCGGCTGCGCCGTCGTCAACGGCTACGGTCCCACCGAGACCACCACGTTCGCCGTCTGCCACCGGATCGGCGCCCGGGAGGACCTCGGCAACGCCGTGCCGATCGGCACCCCCCTGCAGAACGTCGACGTCCGGGTCGTCGGCGAGGCCGGCCTGCCGCTGCCCGACGGCACCGCCGGCGAGCTGTGGATCGGCGGCGCCGGGGTGTCCCGTGGCTACTGGCGGCGTCCGGAGCTCACGGAGAAGGCCTTCGTCACGGCGGCCTGGCCCGGTGCCACCGGGCGGTACTACCGCAGCGGCGACCTGGCGAGGCGGCGCCCCGACGGGGTCATCGAGTTCCTCGGCCGCGACGACGGCCAGTTCAAGCTGCGGGGCTTCCGTATCGAGCCCGGCGAGCTGGAGAGCGTCCTCACCGGGCATCCCCAGGTACGGAGCGCGGCGGTCGGCGTGCGGGAGAACCACCTGGGCGACCGCCGGCTGGTGGCCTGGGTGGTGCCGGAGGCCGAGGCGCTCGACCGGCGTGCCCTGCGTGCGTACGTGCGCGGGCTTCTGCCGGAGCACATGATCCCCGCGGCCTTCGTGGCCCTGCCCGAACTGCCCATCACCTCCAACGGCAAGGCCGACCGCAAGGCGCTGCCCGCCCCCGACTGGACGTCGAAGTCCATCTACGTCTGATCCCCCGAGGCCCCGGGTGAGCCCCGGGCCCGAGCCGACCCGAAAGGACGGCGCATGACCAGTCATCCGTTCAGCAACCAGTACGTCGTGGTCACGGGCGGTGCGACCGGCATCGGCCGCGCCACCGCCCTCGACTTCGCCAAGCAGGGCGCGGCCGGTGTGATCGTCACCGGGCGCCGGGCCGACCGCCTGGCAGAGGTGGCGGCGCTCCACCCGGCGATCGTGCCGGTCCGCGCCGACGTGAGCACCGGGAGCGGCGCGGACGCGGTCGCGGAGGCGCTCGCCGGACTCGGTGGCTCCCTGGACGTCCTGGTCCACAACGCCGGGGTCCACACCATCGGGGCGGCCGGCGACATCGACACGGAGGCGGCACGCCGGCTGTTCGACGTGAACGTGCTCGGGACGGTGGTCCTGACCAACCGGCTGCTGCCCGCCTTGCGTTCGCCGGGCGGCAGCATCGTCTTCGTGACCAGTCCGGCCGGCCACAACCCCACGCCGATGGCCTCGGTGTACGCGGCGAGCAAGGCCGCGGTGAACACCTTCACCCGGTCCTGGGCGCTGGAGCTGGCGCCCAGGGGGATCCGGGTGAACGCGGTGGCCCCCGGATGGGTCAGGACCGAGGTGTACGAGAGCCACGGGATGGCCCCCGAGCAGGTCGACGAGCTCTTCGCCCAGGCGGCGAAGAGCGTGCCGCTGGGCGTGACGGGTGTACCCGAGGACGTGTCGCAGTGGATCACGCTGCTGGCCGCGCCCAGCAGCGCGTGGATGACGGGCCAGATCCTCACGATGGACGGCGGCGCCGACCTCGTGCGGGCGAAGCAGGTCTGAGCCCGTCCGGGCCCGGACGACCGATACCGATCGAGGAGAGGACGGCACACCGATGTCGCAGACGGCGGATTCCAAGGACGCGGCCCCCGTACCGGGGCCGGTGCTGACACCCGAGGCCCTGTTCCACACGGGTCTGGTGGTGGAGGACCTGGAGCTGGCGATGAAGACGCTGGGCGAGCTCGCCGGCTACCACTGGACCAGTGTGATGGAACTCCAGGTGACGGCCCGTACCCCGGGCGGCCTCCAGCACGCGGACCAGCGTTTCGTGCTCTCGCTGGAGGAGCCGCGGCTCGAACTCGTGGAGGCGATTCCCGGTACGGTCTGGGTCTCCGACGGCGCCAACGGAGCCCACCACGTGGGGTACTGGGCCGACGGTGACCGGATCGAGGCGATGTCCGCGGAGCTGGTGAGGCTGGGTCTCGACGTGGAGGCCTCCAACGACGCCGCGGCCGACGGCGCCCTGATGTGGGTGTACCACCGGGGGCTGGGAGGCATCAGGGTCGAGCTGCTCAACACCCTGATGAAGCCGTCCATGGACGCCTGGATCGCCGGGGCGGATCCGGCCCGGGTCCAGCAGGACGCTCCCATCGGCTGAGTTCACGCCGCACACGGGTCGAGCCCCCGCCCTCGGAAGGGCGGGGGCTCGGCCGTTGCCGGGGTCAGGATCCCCAGGTGACCGGCAGGGTCTCCAGGGCGTGGTTGATCCCTCCGAGGTGCCAGGGGACCTCGCTCTCGGGCACGGCGAGCCTGAGGTCCGGGAAGCGCCGGACGAGGCCGTCGACGGCGATCTCCAGTTCCATCCTGGTCAGTTGCTTGCCCAGGCACAGGTGCATGCCGTGGCCGAAGGAGAGATGCGGGTTGTGGGAGCGGCCGAGGTCGAGACGGTCCGGGTCGGGGAAGACCCTGGCGTCCCGGTTGGCCGCCGAGATGGCGATGACCACCGCGTCGCCCTTGGCGATCCGCACTCCTCCGAGCTCCATGTCCTCCACGGCGATACGCGGGTTGCCCGCCGAGTCCGTGGAGAAGAGGTTGACGTGCCGCAGCAGTTCCTCGACCGCCTTCGGGATCCGGGAGCGGTCCTCGGCCAGCCAGTTCCACTGGTCCCGGTGGTGCGCGATCAGTGCCAGCACCGAACTGGCGAGCTGGTTGGCCGTGGTGTCGAAGCCGGCGCCGATCAGCGTGAAGGCGAAGGTCACCAGTTCGGTCTCGCTGAGCCGGTCGCCGCTGTCCCTGGCCCTGATCAGGTCCGACAGCAGGTCCTCGTTGGGGTTCTCGCGCTTCTCGGCGACGACTTCGACCATGTACTCGTTCAGCTTGGCGAGTCCGTTGACCGAGTCCGAGTCCTCGCCCTGGTCGTCGACGGTGACGAAGTCCCGTGCGTTCGCGGCGAACAGCCGCAGGACGCGCATCGGGACACCGAGCAGCTCACCGATGACGGTCAGCGGCATGGGGACGGTGAACCGGTCGACGAGGTCGACCGGTCCTCCGGATCCGGCGAGGCCGTCGAGCAGGCCGTCGGCGATGCGCTGGATGCCCGGCCGCATCTGCTCGATCCGCCGGGCGGTGAAGGCCCCCGCGGCCAGCCGGCGGAGCCGGGAGTGCTCGGCCCCGTCCATCGAGATGATCATCTCGGGGGTCGAGGTCATGGCCCCGCCGATCCGGGGGGCGCCGGGCTTCACGGTCTCGGCCCGGCTCAGCCGGGGGTCCGCCAGCGCCTCCCGGGCCTCGTCGTACGCCGTCACCAGCCAGGCGTCGACACCGCCCTCGGTACGCACCCTGACGACCGGTGGCCCGGCACGCAGCCCGGCATACTCCGGCGCGGGGCAGCGGTAGGACGAGCCGGGCAGGGGGAACACCAACATGTCCCGGTCCTGGTCGGCCGGGGACTCGCTCCCGATCTCGGTCACGGACAAGACGGCACCTCCACAGGTGACGGTCGCGCGGCACCCCGGGAGGCGCTGCTGGAGAGGGATGGCTTCGGACGCGAGCGCTCAGGCCGCGTCCGCCGGGACGTCCGGGCGGGGGGTGCGGCCCGGGCAGACGGAGCGTGGGGGCGGCAGGACGCCGTCCACGAGGTAGCGGTGCACGACCGTGTCCACGTGTGGATTCCCGCCCAGCACGTACACCTCGTGCTCCCCCGAGTCCTCGACGGTGAGCAGGTGGTGGCCGGCCAGCTCCGCCATGGCCACACCCCCGTCGTAGTGGTCCATGGGGTCGCCGTCGGCCTGGACGATCAGGCCGGGCGCGTAACCGTCGCGCGTGATGCGCACCGGCTCCTCCGCGGCCTCGAAGGCCCGGAAGGCGCCCACCCACGGCGAGGCCCTCAGGACCCCGTAGCCGTAGGGGAACTGCTTGCGGAACTCGCGCATGTCCTGGTGGTACACCTCGAGGTCGGACGGCCAGGCGTGCTCCAGGGTGATGGCTTCCAGCACACCGACGCGCAGGTCGCCCTCGCTGTCCGCGGGACGCCAGGTGCCCTGTTCGGCGAGGAGTTCGCGGCAGCGCGCCGGGTCGCCGTCGCGGGACGCCCTGTGCACCGCGGCGACCAGTTCGGCGAGCTCGGCCCAGCGGCCGCGGTCGCTCGCCCGGTTGCCCACGGCTCCGTCGAAGAGGGTCCGCAGGTGTACGGCGTCGCGCGGCAGCGCTTCGAGAGCGGTGACCGCCTCCTCCACCGTGGTGAGGACCTGACCGGCCGACGCGCCGACGGCGAAGGTGCCGTGCCGTTCGCCGGTCCAGCCGGCCCACAGATCGACGTTGCGCCGGACGGCGTCGCCCTGCTGGAGGAACTGCTCGCGCCAGGTCCACTGCGGGCCGACGCACGAGTCCAGCACCAGCCGGTCCAGGCCGGCCGGGAAAAGGCTGCCGTAGACGGCTCCGACGTACGCGCCGTAGGCGTATCCGACGAAGCTGATCCGCTCCTCCCCGAGCACGGCGCGGATCACGTCCATGTCCCGGGCGGTGTTCGGGGTGCTGATGTGGGGACGCAGCTCTCCGCCGCCCCGTGCGCAGGCCTCCTCGCGCAGCCGCATGTCCTCGGCCAGTCCGGCGAACGCGGAGTCCGGCGGCCGGGAGTCGAACGGCTGCCCGGGGACCGCCACTTCGGCGTACAGCCGGGTGGAACCGCCGGTGCCGCGCGGGTCGAAGCCGATGAGGTCGTACACCTCCTCCAGGGGGGTGCCGGCGAATCTCCCGGGCAGCCCCGTGCCGTGTCCCCAGTCGCCGCCGGGACCGCCGTTGACGGCCAGCAGGACACCCCGCCGCCGCGCCGGGTCGGTGGCGCGGCGGCGGCTGAGGGCGAGGGTGATCCGCTCGCCACCCGGGTCCGTGTAGTCGCGGGGGACCTCGATCGTCGTGTACTCGGTCCGGTCGTCGTCCGGGGCGGGCGCCCATGACGGCCGCTGTGTGTGGAACTCGCTCACCACCGCGAACCTCCGTTCTCGTCAGGCCGCCAGAGTGCTGTTCGCGCCTCGAGGGCCTCTGGAACGCGCCCTGACCGGCACGAACAGGGCGGCCGCCAGCCCGGCCACCGCGAAGAGGGCCGCCCAGGTGAGGGCCAGTCCGTACCCGGAGGCCAGGGCGTCGGCGGGGTCCGCCCCCGTGGCGAGGCGGGCGTCGGTGCGGGCCGCGGACAGGGCGGCGAGGGTCACGAGACCGGCCGCGCTGCCGAGCTGCCGGGTGGTGTTGAGCAGCCCGGAGGCCAGCCCGGCCTGGTGGGCGGGGAGTCCGGCGGTGGCGGCGTTGGTCGTGGCGTTGAGGACCGCTCCCATGCCGAGGCCGAGCAGGACGGAGGGGCCCAGCACGTCCAGGGCGTACGTGCCTCCCGCGTCCAGCCGGGAGAGCCAGAACAGGGCGAGGGCGGACAGGGTGAGCCCGCCGAGCAGGACGGGGCGCGGACCGGTGCGGGGCACGAGGGAGGAGATGCCCCAGCCGCCGAGCGCCATGCCCAGCGACAGCGGCAGATAGCTGAGACCGGTGACCAGCGGGCTGTAGCCGAGCACCTGTTGGAGGAGCAGGGTGAAGAAGTAGAAGGTGCTGAAGAGCGCGGCGACCCCGAAGAAGGCGACGAGGTTGGCGGCGGCCACCGAGCGGTTGCGGAAGATGCCGAGCGGGACCAGGGGGTGCCGGGCGAACCGTGCCTGGATCACCAGGAAGGCGACGAGCAGGGCGGCGCCGGCGAGCAGCGGTCCGAGCACCCGCGCGGAGGCCCAGCCGTACACGTACGACTCCGAGACGCCGAGGACGGTGCCCGTCAGCCCGAGCGTGACGGTGACCGCACCGGGCAGATCGAGGCGCCTGTGCGCGCGGCCCTCGCCCTGCGGGCGGGTCTCAGGCACCACCCAGCGCACGGCGGCGAGCAGGGCGAGCCCGATGGGCACGTTGACGAGGAAGATCCACCGCCAGGAGAACCACTCGGTGATCACTCCGCCGGCCAGGACCCCGATCGCCCCGGCCGTCCCGGAGACCGCGCTCCACCATCCGTAGGCCCGTGCCCTCGCACCCGGCTCGGTGAAGGTCGTACCGAGCACGGTGAGCGTGGCGGGTGCCATGACGGCGGCCCCCAGCCCCTGGAAGGCGCGGGCGAGGATCAGGGTCCCCGGGGCGCCGGCCGCTCCGCCCACGGCGCTGGCGAGCGTGAACAGGGCGGCCCCGCACAGGAAGATCCTCCGCTGGCCGAACAGGTCCGCGAGCCGGCCGCCCAGCAGGAGGAAGCCGCAGACCACCACGGTGTAGGCGTTGTTGACGAGCTGGAGGTTGTGCCGGTCGAAGTCCAGGTCGCCGGCGATGACGGGCAGCGCCACGTTCACCACCGAGGCGTCGAGCACGTTCATGAACTGGCCCAGGCAGCAGGCGACGAGCACCAGCCCGGTCCGTGGAGCGGCCCTGCCGGGCGGGGCGGGCGTCTTCGGCGTCCGATCGGTCACAGTCATGCGGGCACGCTGGACCGGCCGCGTCGACAGCCGCCTGACCGCGTGTCGAGGACCGGTGGAGCGCCGGCCGGCCGGGGCCGCGCTCCGGCCTGCCGGGCGGGCGCGGGTCGAGACGGGCTCCACCGGGGCTGCAGGGGCCTGTCCGACAGTCCGGTGCCTCAGTTCCGCACGGCTGGCCGACATTCCACGAGGAGAGCTCGTCATGGCCAAGATCACCTACAAGCATCCGAACGGTACCGTCACCGTCGTCGACGTCCAGGCGCCCAACACGGTCATGCGCGGTGCGAAGCTCAACAACGTCGAGGGCATCGAGGCCCAGTGCGGCGGCTCCGCCCAGTGCGGCACCTGCCACGTGTACATCGACGAGGCGAACACGCTGCCGCTGCCCGAGATGGACTCCGTCGAGGACGACGTGCTCTACGGCACGGCCTGCGAGCGCACCGATTTCAGCCGGCTGAGCTGCCAGCTGCCCGTCGGTGACGAGATCGACGGGCTGCTGGTCCACCTGCCCGAGGCGCAGAGCTGATGGCCGCGCACGCGGTCGTCGTGGTCGGCGCGGGCCAGGCGGGTTTCGACACGGCCTGCGCCCTGCGCGGCCGGGGCTTCGAGGGCCGGATCACTCTCGTCGGCGACGAGGCCCCCGGTCCCTGCGACCGGCCCCCCTTGTCGAAGGGCTACCTGGAGGGCACGGTCCCGGCCGAGGCGATCGCGCTGCGCCCGCGGTCCTTCTACGCCGAACAGGACATCCAGCTCCTGAACGGTGACCGGGTGGCCTCCGTCGACCGCGAGCGGCGTACCGTCCTGCTGGCGTCCGGGCTCCGGCTCCCGTACGGCAGCCTGGTCCTCGCCACCGGTTCGCGGCCCCGCACCCTGCCCGTGCCGGGCGCCTCGCTGACCGGGGTCATGTCGCTGCGCGGCCTGGCGGACGCCGAGGAGCTGCGGCTGCGGCTGAGCGGGCCGCCCCGCAGCCTGGTCGTGGTGGGCGCCGGCTTCATCGGCATGGAGGTTGCGGCGACCGCCCGCGGGCTCGGCCACGCGGTGACGGTCGTGGAGGCACAGTCCCGCGTCCTCGCCCGCGCGCTCACCCCCGAGGTGTCGGACCGCTTCGTGGCCGAGCACCGTGCGCGGGGCGTGCGTGTCCTGACGGGCCGCGAGGTGACCGCGTTCCGCGGTGACGGCGAGGGCCGGGTACAGGTGGTGGAACTGGACGGCGGCGAACGGATCGCGGCCGACCTCGTCGTGGTCGGCGTGGGCGTCCTGCCCAACCAGGAACTGGCGCTCGCGGCTGACCTCCTCGTCGGGGACGGCGTGGTCGTCGACGCGCGGCTGCGCACCAGCGACCCCGATGTCTTCGCCGTCGGCGACTGCGCCCGCTTCCCCAGCCCGCACGCGGGCCGTCACATCCGTCTGGAGTCCGTCCAGAACGCCTCGGACCAGGCGAAGTGCGTGGCCGCGGCGATCTGCGGTGAGCCGTACGCCTACACGGCCCTCCCCTGGTTCTGGTCCCAGCAGTACGCGCTGCGGCTGCAGATCGCGGGGCTGACGGCGGGCCACGACGAGACGGTCACCGTGGGCGACCCCGCCGAAGGTAGGTTCTCCGTCTTCTGCTTCCGTGCCGGCCGCCTCGTCGGCGTCGAGTCGGTGAACCGTCCCGCCGACCACGGCATCGCCCGGCGGCTGCTGACGGCCGGGACCGATCTGTCGCCCGCGACCGTGCGGCAGCCGGGCTTCGACCTCAAGACACTCCCCCGCACCCCCACAGTCCGACCTTCCCGTACCACCACCCAGGAAAGGCTCACCGTCCATGCCTGAAACCACGTCGGCGCCCGCGGGCGCGACGCTTCCCGCCCCCGCGCCCTCCCGGCGCGCCCTTCCGGTACCCCTGCGCGTCCTCGGTGTCTGGCTGGCCGTGCTGACGCTGCTGGCCGGCTTCGGCACCGCGTCGGCGACCGCCGGCGAGACGGGCCGTCACCCGCGTGCCGCCAAGGTGTCCCTGGCCGGGGTCTGGGACCTCACGGTGAACGTCCACGCACCCGACGGTGTGTCGACGACCACCCCGCGCTTCGTCTTCCGCGCGGACCACCAGCTGACGGCCGAGGGCCCGCCGGACGAGAACGGCCAGCCGCTGTACTCCGCGCGGGGCTTCTGGACGGAGAAGGCGAACGGCACGATCGCCTTCTACATCAACCACGGAGGGGCCGAGGGCGGCGCCATCCCGGGCGACGTCCAGGCCGTCCACATGGGCCGGATATCCGGCAGGACCTTCCACACGACCGCCTACGCGTTCGTCACGGTCGCCCCGGACCAGCCGCTGGTCGGGCCGGTCGACGTCGACTCCACCGCCACCCGCGTCTCCGCGCTGCCGGCCTCCTGACCGGGCGGGCGCCGGAAGGCCCCGCGACGCCCGCCACGCGCCCGCCTCCCGCTCCCACGAGCGGGAGGCGGGCGCGGCCCTTTCCCCGGCCCCTCCCGGGCGCACGCGCAGGGCCCCGGCTCCTGCTTCCCCGTACGGCGGGAGAAGGGAGGAACCGGGGCCCTGCGCGTGTGACGGCTCAGGCGCCGCGGACGACCGGAAGGCTGGTCAGCGTGTGGTTGATCTCGCCGGTGTGCCACGGGAGTTCGCTCTCCGGCACCGCGAGCTTCAGGTCCGGGAAACGCCGCACGAGGCCCTCGATGGCGATCTCCATCTCCATGCGCCCCAGGTGCTTGCCGAGGCAGTAGTGCATCCCGTGGCCGAAGGAGATGTGCGGGTTGCGCTCGCGGCCGAGGTCGAGCCGGTCCGGCTCGTCGAAGACCTCGGGGTCGCGGTTGGCGGACGCCAGGGACAGCAGGACCGCGTCGCCCTTGGGGATCGTCACGTCGCCGACCTCGATGTCCTCGGCCGCGATGCGCGGGAAGCCCGAGGTGTCGGTGGCGAAGAGGTTCACGTGCCGCAGGAGCTCCTCGACGGCCTTGGGGATGCGGGAGTGGTCCTCGACCAGGTAGCGCCACTGCTCCTGGTGGTCGACCAGCAGGGCGAGCACCGAGTTGGCCAGCTGGTTGGCCGTGGTGTCGAAGCCCGCGCCGATCAGGGTGAATCCGAAGGTCACGAGTTCCGGCTCGCTGAGGCGGTCGTCGTCGTCGCGGGCCGCGATCAGCTCGGACAGCATGTCGTCGGAGGGGTTGGCGCGCTTCTCCGCGATGAGCCCCACGATGTACTCGCTGAGCTTGCCCAGCGCGTGCAGCGACGCCTCGCCGCCGGCCCGGTCGTCGACGGTGGCGAAGGCGCGCGCCCACTGCTCGAACTCCCTGAGGTCCTCGGCGGGTACGCCCAGCAGCTCACCGATGACGGTCAGCGGGAGCGGCACCGCGAGCTGCTGGACGAGGTCGACGGTCCCGCCCTTGGCCTCCATGTCGTCCAGCAGCTCGTCCGTGACCCGCTGGACGTTCTCCCGCATCCGCTCCACCCGGCGCATGGTGAAGGCGCCTGCCACCAGCTTGCGCAGCCGGGAGTGCTCGGGTGCGTCCAGCGAGATGATCATCTCGGGAGTGGTGTGCATCGTGCCGCCCACTCTGGGGGCACCCTCGCCGCAGGCCTGGGCGCGGCTGAGCCGGGGGTCCGCGGAGAGCCGGCGCACGTCCTCGTAACGGGTGATCAGCCAGGCGTCCACACCTCCCGCGGTGGGCACCTTCACCACCGGCTGCTCGGTGCGCAGCCGGCCGTAGGCGGGAGCCGGGCCGCGGTAGCTGGATCCGGTGAAGGGGAACGTGCCGGCCACCGGGCAGCCGGTGCCCTGGGGCGCCGTCTCCTGGGTGGCTGTCTCCTGGGTGACTGTCACGACGAAACCTCCGCTTGGGGCGTTACGGGTCGGGCCTCAACGTAGGGAACTCCGATGGAGGCCAAGTCGCACCGAAGTGGACCGGCCTGGACGAGCCGGCCGCCCCTCACACGCGGGAGGGGGCGCCCGGAGATTCCCGGACGCCCCCTCCCGCGCGACGGCGGCTCGGCTCACTCGGCCGGGCCGAGCAGCACCGCCGAGTAGTTCTTCCGCGCCGCCGTGTCGTACTGGAGCGCGACATGGCTGGTCGCGGAGGTGATGTCCCGCCAGAACCGCTGCAACGCGTGGCGCTCGCCGAGACCGCCGGTGCCGGCCGCGCCGACCAGGAGGGCGACCGCCTCGCGGAGGGTCTCCGCGGCGTAGGTGGCGTTGCGTTCGTTGCGCGCCATGTGCTCGGGGGTGAACAGCCGCTCGTCCAGCACCCGGGCGTTCTGCTCGACGAGAGCCCGCGCGGCGTCGATCCGGCCCGAGGCGCGGACGAAGGTGAGCTCGGCGCTCTGGCCGCGCCGCCTGCCGGTGACCGATCCGGCGGCGGCCTCCATGGCCCCGGCGGCCGCGCCGACGACCGGGGCGATGAAGGTGAGCCCGCCGACCGCCTGGAAGGGCACGTTGTGCGCGGGCAGGCCGGACGTGGCGTTCCGCCCGGTGAGCATGTCGGTCCGGTCGAAGGAGAGATGGGCCGGTACGAACACGTCGTCGACGACGACGGTGTGGCTCCCGGTGGCCCGCATCCCGACGCTGTCCCAGGTCTCCTGCACGGTGTACGAGCGCCTGGGCAGCGTGAAGAAGCGCAGCTGCGGCGGTCCCTCACCGCCCCCGACGGCGGCGCAGAGCATGACCCAGTCCGCGAAGTCGACGCCGCTGACGTAGGCCCACTTCCCGGTGACGCGCCAACCGCCGTCCTCGGGCCTGGCCCGTCCGGCGGGCATCAGCCCCGTCGCCACGACGGTGTCGGGGCTCGCGCCCCACAGGGCCTGGTGCCCTTCCTCGGGCAGATGCGCGGCGAAGCGGGCGGAGTAGGCGGCGAGCGAGGCGCACCATGCCGCGGCCGCGCAGCCCTGCCCGACGGAGACGACGGCGCGGGTCAGCTCGGCGAAGGAGCCCTCGGCGCCGCCGAAGCGGGCGGCGACGAAGTGCCGGGCGAAGCCGGCCTCCCGTATCGCGTCGGTGACCTCGTGGGACAGCGCGCGACCGGTGTCCGCGTCGCCGGCGTGCAGGGCGGCCAGCAGACGCAGCCGGTCGGCCGCCTCCGCCAGACCCGCTCCCGTGGGGGCCGTGGCCTCGATCGCGCCCGTGTCGACGCTCATGCCGCGGCTCCCTTCGCCACGGCCCGGGCGAAGCGCTCGAGGGTCTCGCCGGGGCTCGGCCCGTCCAGCGCCTTGAAGATCCGCTCGGCGCCCGGACCGTGCCGGTCCAGCTCGACGTGGGCGAGCGACACCTTGGTGTGCCCCTCGTCCACGGCCTCGAAGTCCACCTCGATCCGGCTGGCGCCGTCGTCGGTGGGGATGGACTGCCAGTTGGGGTCGATCCGCCAGGTCATGACGAGCCGCCGGCCGGGCTCCCAGGCCAGCACCTGTCCCCAGGCGATCTCGGTTCCCTCCACGTCCCACTCGTAGTAGCGCCCGCCCACGCCGGCCTCGAAGGCCAGGCCGGCCCGCTCCTTGCGCACCAGGATGTGGCTCGGCGGCCACCAGTCGGCGGGGCGCTCGGTGAACACCTCGAAGCAGTGCTCGGGCGTCGCCGCCACGGTCACCGACTTCCTCACGTCGGGCAGGGTCTGCGTCTGCTCGGGCACGGGGGCCTCCTCGCTCCAGCCGGGTGTCCGCCCGGTCGCCGCATCGAATTGGCGTCCACGCTGGCCCTCCGCGCTAGGCCCCCTGTCGAGTCCGGCTGGAGGCAGGGGCTCGACCGGGGTTCCACCGGCACCCGAGAACGCCGCAAGGAGACGGGCCCACCGTCGAGCCTCCGACCGGATCGGCACGAGATGGGGAGAGCACGATGACAGACGCAGGACGACGGGTCGCCTTCGTCACCGGTGCGACCAGCGGGATCGGCCTGGCCGTGACCGAGCTGCTCGCCCGGCGAGGGGTCGCGGTGTTCGGTGTGGCGCGCGGCGCGGAGAGCGTACGCACCATGGTCAAGGAGCTCCGCGAGGAGGGTCTCGAAGTGGCCGGGACGGTCTGCGACGTGACCTCCCCGGAGCAGATCGTGGCGGCCGTGCGGGAGGCGGTGGCCGAGTACGGGCGGATCGACATCCTGGTGAACAACGCGGGGCGCGGCGGCGGCGGCGTGACGGCCGAGATCGAGGACTCGCTGTGGGACGACGTGATCGAGACGAATCTGAACGGCACGTTCCGGGTGACCCGGGAGGTGCTCAAGGCCGGCCTGATGCGGGACGGCGACTGGGGCCGGATCATCAACATCGCCTCCACCGGCGGCAAGCAGGGCGTCGAGCTCGCCGCGCCCTACTCGGCCTCCAAGCACGGCGTCATCGGGTTCACCAAGGCCGTCGGCAAGGAGCTCGCCCCGACCGGCATCACCGTGAACGCGGTCTGCCCCGGCTATGTGGAGACGCCCATGGCGCAGCGCGTTCGCCAGGGCTACGCGAGCCACTACGGGGTGAGTGAGGAGGCCATCCAGGAGAAGTTCAACGGCAAGATCCCGCTGGGCCGTTACTCCACCCCGGAGGAGGTGGCCGGTCTGGTCGGTTACCTGGCCTCCGACACCGCCGGATCGATCACCGCGCAGGCCCTGAACGTCTGCGGCGGGCTGGGCAACTACTGAGCCGTGCACATCCCCGCGTAACCCATGGCCCTGAGGGCACGAGCAGAATCGGAGTACCTGACATGCCTGCTGTGACCGCCGGCGCACTGCTGGCCGAACCCGACGTGACCGCCTTCCGTACCGCGATGGGGAGGTTCCCCACCGGTGTCACCCTGCTCACGCAGGGCAGCGGCGACGACACGATCGTGATGACGCTCAACAGCCTGACCTCGGTGTCGCTCGACCCGATGCTGATCCTGGTGTCCGTGAAGGCCGACGGCCGGATGCGGCCCCGGATCTCCGCGGCCGGGAGCTTCGCGGTGAACGTGCTGACCGAGGCGCAGCGCGACCTGGCCCAGCTGTTCTGCCGCCCCGACCGGCCCGAGGGCGCGGCGGCGATGCGGCGGCTCGGCGCCGAGGAGGGGGTCACCAAGAACGCGGTGCTGCCCGGGGCGGAGACCTATGTGGAGTGTGTGCTGGACGCCGAGTACGCCGCCGGGGACCACACGCTGCTGATCGGCAGGGTGGTGGCCCTGTCCGCGGGCCGCCCCGGTGCCGACCCGCTCCTCTTCCACCAGGGCCGCTTCGGCCGGCTGACCTCCGCGGGGGAGGGCCAGGAGTGACGACGGCACATGCCCCCCGGGTGGCGCCGCCCGGACGTCTGCTCCCGGTCGCCGAGGATGTGTACGCCTTCGTCCAGCCCGAGGGCGGCTGGTGCCTCAACAACGCCGGCCTGATCGCCGGTGCGGGGCGCTCCGTCCTGGTGGACACGGCGGCGACCGAGGCGCGCACCCGCCGGCTGCAGCAGGAGGTCGCCCGGATCGTGCCCGACGGCCCCGACTACGTCGTCAACACCCACTTCCACGGCGACCACACGTTCGGCAACGGCCGGTTCGCGCCCCGTGCGGTGATCGTGGCCCACGAGGGCACCCGCTCCGACACCGAGGAGGCGGGGCTCGGCCTGCGGCATCTGTGGCCGGACGTGGAGTGGGGCGAGACCCCTCTGACGCTCCCCACGCTCACCTTCCGGGACGAACTCGTCCTGCGCGGTGACGGGCCGTGCACCGAGCTCCTCCATGTGGGACCCGCCCACACGGCGAACGACGTCGTGGCCTGGGTGCCCGAGCGCGGGGTCCTCTTCACAGGTGACGTCGTCTGGTCGGGCGTGACGCCGTACATCCTGATGGGTTCGGTCTCCGGTTCGCTGCGGGCGCTGGAGCGGCTGCGGTCGCTCGGTCCCTCGGTCGTGGTTCCGGGGCACGGCCCGGTCGGTGGTCCGGAGCTCATCGACGAGACGGAGGCGTACCTCCAGTTGCTCCGGGGGCTCGCGGAGGACGGCCTGCGGCGCGGCCTGAGCCCGCTGCGGGCGGCCCGCGAGGCGGACATCGGCGCGTTCGCCGGATTCCTGGACGCCGAGCGGCTGGTGGGGAACCTGCATCGCGCGTACGCCGAACTCGACGGCCTCGCCCCTGGGGCCCGCATCGACGTGGCGGCCTCGTTCAAGGAGATGGTCGCCTTCCACGGGGGGCTGCCGGCCTGCCACGCCTGACCTCACGTCCTTCGCACATCCCGCGCTACTCGAGGAGGAGTCGTCGATGGAGACGATGCTGCTGGAACGCGTCACGGTGGTACTGCCACCCGCACCGCCGGACGAGCCGACCGGCTGGGTCCCGTTGCTTCTGGCCGGGGACCTGGACGACGACGGGAGCGAACCGCACATCTGCCGCGGTATCGACTGAGGGCTGCCGGGACGTGTCCGGTGCATGGACGAGGGGCCCAACGCGTTGGGCCCCTCGTCCATGCACCGGATACCCGCGTCAGGAACCGGACGGGGTGTCAGGGCTGTCGCGGTGGATGACACGCGAGCGGGTCAGCAGACGGCCGTCGCGGCGGACCAGCACGTCGTCGACGGTGAAGGTCGGCTGGAAGGAGACCTTTCCCTCGCGGTCGGTCTGGGTGACCAGCGTGTAGTACGAGACACGCAGCGTGTCCTCGTCGGCCGGATCGGCCTCGATGAGCAGGTGACCGAACCAGTGGCGCACCGCTATGTCCTTGTACCGGGGCAGGTTGGCGCGCATCCCGGCGATCATCTCCGCCTGGCCGCTCTGCCGCTGGCCGCCCGCGTGCACGACCTCGCCGTCGGCCGTGAACGTGGCGGCGAAGCCCTCGATGTCGAGGGCGTCCACCCGCCGCATCTGCTGGGCGTAGAAGGTCTGCACCTCGGCGTACAGGTCACCGGTGACCTGCGGGCGGAGGGTCCCGACGGACTGAGACATGGCAACTCCCTTCGCGGCGGCCGCCCTCATGGCTGCCGCCGTCACCACCAGGCTGCCGGGCGCGGCTGCAGCGCCGCTGGAGAGGCGCTCGCCCCTCGCTCCGGGCGCGATCCGCTCCCCCTCAGCCGTCCGCGGTGACCCCGTACCGGTCCTCCGGCAGCAGTTCGACCGCCGCCTCGCAGGCCACCGCCACCGTCGCCCCCCGGCCGTGGTCCCGCCACTCCCGGAGCCCGGGCCGGCCGTCCACGCCCGCCTTCAGTAGGGCCTCCCGGCGCACCCAGGCCCGGAGCAGTGCGCCGCCGGGGTCCGCGGCCTGGTCCGCCGCCACCAGGTCGGCCTCCGGGAGCATCCGCTCCAGCACCGCTCGCGGCCCCGGCCGACGGGACGAGGGTTCGACGTCGATCCCCACGGCGCCGGGGCCGGCCGCGGCGGCGACCAGGCCGGGGGCATGGCTCATGCTGACGCCCGTGCCGGGCAGGTCGCTCAGCGAGGGGCGGCCGTGCCCGGACCGCCCGCATTCCGCGCAGAACTGGACGAGCCGGTGGGTCTGCGGCGGACGGCCCGTGACCCGGGTCGCGACCAGCCGCAGAAGGAGCCGTGCGGCGACCACGTCGTCACGGCGGGCCGGTACACGGATCCGGTCCAGGCGCCGCCGCTCCCACGGGGCGAGGACGCCCTCGTCGAGGCCGGGGCGGGCCAGTACCTCCGCGGTGGTCGCCACCGCGGCCACGACAGGGCCGTGGGGCGGTCGCGGCCCGCTCAGTGGGCCGCCGTCGCGTCGGGGGCCAGGAAGCGCTGCCGGACGCGGTCGAGGGTGCGGAAGTCGTCGATGGTGACCTCCTGGAGGTCGATGGAGGTGCCGGTGAGCTCCTCCAGGAGGTCGATGAACTCCAGGAAGTCCATGGAGTCGATCAGCCGGGCCTCGATCAGGTCCTCGTCGGCGGCGACGGGGCCGTCGAGACCGGGGTTCTTCTCGTGGAGCCAGGCGGTGATGCTGTCCATGGGTGCCGAACCGTTCCTTTTCGTCGCGGAGTTACCAGGGTGAGGGCTGCCGTGCTCGCGTACGGCCGGCGGGTCAGGCCGTCGCCCGGCGGAGACGGTCGAGGGCCCGCTCGGGTGTGCCGTGGGCGAGGATCATGGCGTGGACCCATCGCTCGACGCCGAAGGCCACACAGGAGCTGTGGACCGGGTCGCCGGAGTGGGCGCGGATGCCGAGCCGTTCGCCGAAGAAGTTGCGGTGCCGGTTGACGGAGGCGATCGCCGTGCCGTCCGGCGCGCTGAACTCGTGCTTGACCGGGTCCAGCTTCATCAGCCGGGCGCGGGAGCCGCCCTGGTCGTAGAACGGGTCGTCGGCGGTGGCCCGGGTCAGCTCCAGGCCCAGGGCCGCGGCGGCCTCCCCGATGAACTCCGCCCCGCGCTCGAGGTGTTCGACGGCCCCGTCCTTCGTCCCGAGGTAGAGCACCTCCCGCATGTGGAAGCCCCACAGCCGGCGAAGTCCGTCGTAGTGGGTCTCGTTGCGGAAGCAGCGGCCGGTGGCCGAGAGCCGCAGCCCGTCCTCGCCGGTCTCATGGCCTTCCAGGGAGAGCAGCAGCCCGTAGCAGGTGGCGGAGGGCAGGAGATGGCCGGTCGGGTCGAGGGGCAGGTCCCCGGCCGGCTGTCCGCCCGCCAGGCCGTCCAGCGCGTCGGGGCTGAACCGCCCGGCGCCGACCCCGAGGTGGGGGAAGTTGCGGAAGTAGTCCAGACGGGCCAGGCCCTCCGCCGCCAGCAGCGGCGGACCGACCACTTCCGGGGCTCCGAGACGGGCGGCCAGGCCGCGCAGCAGTCCGTCCAGCCCGTGCAGCAGAGCGGTGTGGACCGGGTCCAGTGCGACGAGGCCGGGTCCGGGGCTCCTCAGGGGAACGACCGGCGGGGTGATGGTGTCGGTGGTGCTCAAGAAGACCGCTCCCTCTGAGCGTGCTGAACAGTCGGGGCGTGGCCCCGGTCGGGGAAGTGCCGGCCGCGCAACGGGCCGCCGGCAGGACCACACCCCCGAACAGGGCTGATAACAGCGGCACTTCGCCCGCAGCACCCGTCGATGTACGGGCCACGTCCGGACACTAGGACAGCCCCCCGGCAGTTGTCTAGACCATGCTGGACGAACTCATCGTGCTCACAGGCCGGTTGACCGGCCTCTGCGCGCGCACGACCCGGGGCCGGGTCGTGCGCACCGCTTGACAGACCGAATGGTCTGGACCACTGTGCTGCTCCGGGCCATCCGCCGATCAACCGGAGCGCCTGCCTTCGATCCTGCCGTTCACGCCTCGACGGGGACACGGCTCGCCACCCCCTGGCCGAGGAGAAGCCCATGCCGGTGACACCGCGCCCACCCTCTCCGCGCGCGCTTCCCCGGGCCCCTGTCTCCCGCACCGCTCGCCGGGCGACGCCCGGCCCTCAGCACAGAAGGACCGCGTGATGCCCTCCACCGCGCAAGGCCCCCGATTCCCCCGGCTGCACCGGGCGGCGTCCGACCGGGCGTACTTCAGTGCCGACGGCGAGTCCTACCTCGCTTCGACCACCCTGCGGGAGCTCGACAAATCACGCCCGCTGCGGGTGCTGTCCGAGGAGGACTTCGCCCACTGGCAGACCTACGGCTTCGTCGTCGTACGGGAGGCGATACCCGCCGGGGACGCCCGTCGGCTGCTGGACTTCACCTGGGAGTTCCAGGGGCTCGATCCCTCCCGGCCGGACAGCTGGTACGAGGACCGCCCGTTCCGGTCCCAGCTCGACCGGCAGCTGCACGTCTACGGATTCGTGGAGGCCTACCACCACCAGCTGCTCTGGAACAGCCGCCAGGCCCGGAGGGTGTACGACGCCTTCGTGGACGTGTGGGACTGCGAGGAGCTGTGGGTGACCCTGGACCGGCTCAACCTCAACCCGCCCAACAGGGGGAACCGCGACCGCGCCCTCATCGAGCCCACCGACCGGGGCTTCGACATCGAACTGCACTGGGACATCGACACCACGCTGGGCGTCCCGCCGCAGCGGGTCCAGGGAATCATCGCGCTCAACGAGACCGGCCCGGAGACCGGCGGCTTCCAGTGCTGCCCCGAACTGTTCCGGCGGTTCGAGGAGTGGAAGACGGGCCGGCCCGCCGACCGCGACCCCCTGCGCCCCGACATCGACCGGGCCGAACTCCCCGTCGTCCGGCCCGACCTGCACCCCGGCGACCTGCTGATCTGGAACGGGCTCCTCGCCCACGGAGTGGCCCGCAACACCTCCGCCGACGGGGTCCGGGCCGTCCAGTACCTGTCGATGATGCCCGCGCTGGAGGAACACGAGCGGCTGCGGCGCTCCCGCGTCGAGTCCTGGCGCCACCTGCGCACCCCGCGCTGGAACCGCACCCTGGTCGGCGACCCCGTACTCCACGAGTCCAAGCGCTATCCGACGGCCTCGCTCGACGGACTCGGCAGCCGCCTGCTGGGACTCACCTCCTGGCACGACGAGGCCGCGGACGAGGGAACGGCCGACGCCGCGGGCACCCGCACCACGGCGGACGCCCGCAGCGAGGAGCCCTCGTGCGCCGCGTCTGCCTGACCCTGCCCACCGACCGCCCCTGTGCCGCCACCATCGCTGCCGTCGCCGAGGAGGCGGCGTACGGCGCCCGGCGGTTCGGCGTGGAGGTGCACCTGCTGATCCTCGACACCTCCGGCCCACGGGCGCTCGCGGACCACCGCGAGGCCGTCGGGGCCCTCCCCCCGGAACCCGGGGTGGTCGTCCACCACATGGACGAGACCGCGCAGCGTGCGTTCCTGTCGGACACCGCCTCCCGTTCCGGGGTCACCGACCCGGACCGGGTGGCCCGGCTCATGCTGCCGGACCGGGTGTCCTACGGTGCCTGCACCAACCGGGCCTTCCTGATCGCCGAGGCGCTGGGCTGCTCCTCGGTGCACCGCCGGGACTCCGACAGCCGCTACCAGAGCGTGGACGGCGAGCCGGTCTTCCCGATCCACCACGAGCTCGCCGCCCTGGGCCGGCCGGCGGCGGAGGTGTCGGGAACGGTGTCACGCAGCAGGCTCGACCCCGTGCTCGCCCACCGGCCGGTGTCCCTCGTCGGTGGCTCCTTCATCGGTGAGATGTCGGTGGACGTGGCCGAGATCCGGCGGATCGACCCCGCCGTGCACCACCGGCTGGTGGGGCTGTCCGTCCCCGACGGCTCTCCGGCGATCTGGCGCGACAACCTCATCGAGCAGTCCTTCCGCGGCGCGGGCACCACCCCGTTCGACACCGACCTCACCACGCTGACGAGGGTCGGCCCGAGCAGCGTGGACATGTGCAACATCGCCCTGGACCGGGAGGTCTACGCACGCGTACCGCTGCCGCCCGCCACCGACACGATCGGCAGCGACTACTTCCTGATCCACCTCGTCCACCAGGCGCGCCTGCCCGGGGTGCTGCACAACCGGCACATCGTCAACTACCACACGGGGGAACGCCGTACGGGCCCGGGACTCGTCGCCTATCACCTGCGCCTGGCGAGGTTCCTGCTGGCGGCCCCGTACTTCCACGCCGTGCACGCGGGACTGGCCGCGGCGGGCGAGACACTCCTGGACGACGACGGCCGGCCGCGTGCCTCCGCGGTCGCCGCCCTGGTCCGGGACAGCGCCCGGACCGGCCCGGCGTCCGGAGAGGCACGGTTCGGCATCGTCGAGAGCTCCTACCGTGCGCTGGGCGGCCGCTGGACGGCCGTCGCACAGGCCCTCGCCGACGGCCGTACGCGGATCCTCGACGAGGCGCGCACCGCCATGGAGGACTTCGCCCTGCTGATCGACGCGTGGGGGCCCCTGGTCCGTGCGGCCCGTGACTCCGGCTTCGGTCCCGCGGCGGCGGCGGGACCGGCCGACGCCCGCGTGGTCACCGTCGACTGGACCGGCGGGGAGGAACGCGGCGGGCCGGTCACCACCGGGCAGGCCAACATGATCCGCTGCATCCTGCGGGACGAACCGAGCCACATCAACATCCACGACGTCTGGCCGGCCCCGGAGGGCACCACCCCCGAGCGGGCCGTCGACGCCCTGCGCGCACTGGTGGTGCGCCACGAGGCCCTGCGCACCACCTTCCCCGAACCGTCCGGTTCCGCGCCCCGCACACAACGCGTGTCCGCTCACGGCTCGTTCACCGTGGAGGTCGTCGACCACCAGGAGTTCCCGCCGGATCCCTGGCGGTACGCCGACGCGGTGGCCCGCCGGGCACGGGAGGGGCGGTTCCGGCTGGACCGGGACTTCCCGCTCCGGCTCTCGCTGCTCACGCTGCGCGGTGCGCCGGCCTTCGTCACCCTGGCCTCCAGCCATGCCGCCACGGACGGCAGCGCCCTCGCCGTCCTGCGCGAGGAGTGGCTCGCGCTGCTGGCGGGCGACGGGCTCCCGCGCGTGGGGCTCACCCCGCTCGAACTCGCCGCGCAGGAGGCGGCACCGGCCGGCCTGCGCCGTTCCGAGGCCTCGCTGCGGTACTGGACGAGGATCATCTCCACCGGTCCGCAGGAGATGTTCGCCGAGCCCCGGACGGCCCGGTCCGAGGCCCGGCAGCCGCAGCTCACCCTGCGGTCCCGGCGCGCCGGGCAGGCGCTGGCCCAGGTCTCCAAGAGGACCGGCAGCCCCGCGTCCACCGTGCTGCTGGCGGCGTGGTGCACGCTCGTGGCACACCGGGCCGGCCAGTCCTCCTGTGTCGCCGCCGCACCCGTCGCCAACCGGTCGGGACCGGGACTCGCCCGCTCGGTGAACACCCTGTCCCAGGACGCGCTGCTCCACCTCGACGTACGGGGTCCCTCCTTCGACGCGGTGCTGCGCAAGACCTGGGGGGCGGCCCTCGACGCGTACCGGCACAGCCGGTTCGACTCGGTCCGCCTGTGGGAGGCGATCGACGGGGCGACCGCGGAACGCGGCAGCAGGTTCGCCCGCGACGTGGTCTTCAACGACGTCAGCGTGATCACCGCGAGCCGCGGCGGGGGGACATCCGGGGAGGACGAGGACGCCCCGCCGGAACTGGAGTGGGGTCCCGTCCAGGAGATGCCGACCCGGCTGCTCAGCTTCGTGTACCGGACGGAACCCCTGCTGCACCTCTCGATGTGGGCCGACCCGGTCCTCCTCCCCCGGGACGAGGCCGAGGCCTTCCTCGCCGGACTGGTGCTGCTGCTGGAGGCGGCCGCCTACGAGGACGTACCGCTGGATTCCCTCACCCGGGTCACCGGGGTGAGGCCCGCCGCACGCGACGGCGGGTGGCGGCAGGTGGACGGCTGCTGGGTGTCGCCCCCCGCGGTGGCACACGCCCTGGGCGAGGCGTTCGGGGGCCTGCCCGTGCACGTCACCGCGGACAGCCCCGACGCCCGCGCGCCGCAGGGGCTCACGGCCTTCATCGCGTCGGGCGGCGCCGCGCTCACCCCGGAGGACGCCCACGCGGCGCTGATGGACTGCCTGTCCGGTCCGCACGCGTCCGGCCTGCTGGCACCCGCCCGGTACGTCATCGTTCACGATCCGCCGGCCCGGACGGGCGACACGCACGCCTGGCTCGGCCGGCGGATCCTCATGGAAGGGAACGGCCGCCGACGGCCGATGCGAGATGACCACTGACGACGCGACCGCCGAGCCCACGCCGGAACGGCTTCCCAGCCCCTGGGCGTCGAGGCCCTTCCAGCTCTTCTTCACCGCCCGGAGCTCGTCCCTCCTCGCCGACGGCATGCTGATGGTCTCCCTCACCACGGCCGTGCTGGGGGCGGGTCACGGAGCTGGCGGCGTGGGGTACGCGCTGGCCGCGTGGATGACGCCCATCGCGCTGCTCGTCCTCTTCGGAGGCGTACTGGCGGACCGTTTCACCCCGCAGGTGATGATGGTCTGCGCCGACCTGGCGCGGATGCTGGCCATGCTGGTCCTCGCCGCGCTCCTCGTCACCACCGAGGTGCGGCTGTGGCAGATCATGGTGCTGATGGCCTTCAGCGGGGCCGCGACCGCGATGTTCCAGCCGGGCGTGGCGAGCATGGTTCCCCGGGTCGCCCCGGACATCCAGCGGGCCAACGCGCTGCTGCGGATATCCGAGGCGATGAGCGCGCTGATCGGCCCGGGCCTGGCGGGCCTCCTGGTCGCCTACTGGCAGGTGGCGGGCTCCTACCTGGTCATCGCGGCGGCCTACGGGCTCAGCGCCCTGGTCCTGGTGCCGCTGCGCCGGCTCGACGTCGTGCGCGAGGAGGGCGACGAGCCCGTGTGGCACCGTCTCAGGACGGGCTGGCAGGAGTTCAGGTCGCGTTCCTGGCTGTGGGGCGTCATCGTCGTCTGGGCCGTCTACGGCCTGTTCGTCTTCGGCCCCGCCCTGCCCCTGGGCGCGGCGCTCCTCACGGAGCAGCACGGCGCCACCGGGTACGGCTGGATCGCCTCGGCGGACGGCGCCGGGACGATCCTCGGCGGACTGCTGGGGATGCGGGTACGGCCCGCCCGTCCGCTCGTCGCCGGGGCGTGCGCGATGTTCTGCTTCGCCCTCAACCCGCTGGCTCCCGCGCTGGGATGGTCGTTCACCGTCACCCTGCTGACCGGGGTCCTGGCGGGCTGCGGTTTCGCCTTCTGGGGGGTCATGTGGGCGACGAGCGTGCAGTCCCACATCCCGCTCACCGTGCTGAGCCGCGTCTACGCCTACGACGTCGCCGGGTCGATCATGGCCATCCCGCTGGGCAGGGCGCTGGCGGGCCCCGCCTCCGAGGCCTTCGGCGCCGACCGGGTGCTGCTCTTCTCCTCGGCCGTGTCCGTGATCTGTCTCGCCGTCATGCTCGCCGTCCCCGCCATCCGCGGTCTCGGCCGTGGACCGGGGAAGCTCGACGTGCCTCCGGAGCCCCTCGCACCGGAGGAGGTCCCGGGACCGGTCCGCAACCCCGCCTGAGGGAGGGCGTCCCCAGGAGCAGCCCGGGAGCGGTGTCCAGCTCCCGGGCCCCCGGGGACCCTCGCTCAACCCTCCAGCCAGGCCACCGCGTTCCTCGCCACGTCGTAGACCCGCTCGACCTGGGTGGGGGTGAGCACACCCGTCAGCGGGGCGAGCGCGGACACCTGCCGCTCGCCGTAGACCCGCACGCCCTCCGGGGTGGCGGCCACCTCCAGCCCGGTGACGCCGGTGAACACCAGCACGCTCTCGACCGGCACGCCGAACGCGCAGTACGTCTCCAGCACGGTCCGCGCGTAGCCCGCCTCCGGCCGCGGGCCGAGCTCGTACGGGACCGGCTCGGCGTCATCGGTCCGCAGGATGCCGTCGCCGACCCGCACCGAGGCTCCGGGGCGGTGGTCGGTCGTCACGGCGAACACCCCGCCCGGCCCGATGAGGAGATGGCCGATCTCCGTGCCGTCCGGCAGGGGGACGGAGTGCAGGATCCGCCAGCCGTGCCGGGTCAGGCGCCTGAGCTCGGAGCCGACCCGGCGCTCCCCCGCGAGCGCTCCCCTGCGCGGGTCGCCGTCCCGGTGCCGCCGCAGCGCCGCGGTCGCCGTCCTGACCAGGGCCCCGGCCCCCGACTCGCCGAGCTGCTCACGGAGTCCGGCACCGGGCCGACGGGCGGCGAGGTCGTCGGCGGGGGTGAGGGCGGGCAGCACGGCGGGGCGCCGACGCGGCCGGTGCTCCGTCTCCGTCCCGGCCCCCGGCGCGGCTTCCCGCCGCACGGACTCCGATCCGCCGTCGGGGGCGGCTTCCCGCCGTACGGGCTCCGGCCCGGCGTCGGGTGCGGGCACCTGCGAAGGCGCCGGCACCGAAGAGGTGCCGGGTCCCGGGGCCGGTTCCCGCTCGGGGCCGGGCGCGGTCTCCTGCGCGGGTAAGGGGGACAGGACCGGCTCCGCACCCCGCTTCCGCAGCCCCCGCATCGGCGGGATCCGAGGGACCGGGGGCGGGGGCGGCGGGCCCGGCACCCTCGCCGGGACCTCCTCCCCGACGAGGGCCGGTAGATCGGGGACCTGGCGCGCGAGGGCGTCGGTCACCGCGTCCCGGTAGCGGGGGTGCAGCACCGTGATCGTGCCGCTGCCCCGGTCGGCCCACCCGATCGCGGTGCCGTCCGGCAGATTCACGTACAGCCGGTCGTGCCCGAAGAGCTGCCATGACGTGACCTTGAGATCCTGCATCGTGCCCCCTCTGTTCACCCGCCGGCTTCCTCACTCTCCCCAGCCTGTACCGCGGTCCGGCCGTCGCACAGGGCGCAGAGCGGGCGCGCGGAATCGGGGACACGGCGTTCCGTGGCGGTCCGGGCCGGGTGTGCCCCGTCCCGGACCGCCACGGCGCCCTGCTCAGAGCAGGGGGAGCCCCGGTGCCGGATAGGCGTCCATCATCGTCCTCACTTCGTCCCTGACCTTGGAAACCGTCGTTTCGTCACCTGTACGGGCGGCGTCGACGACCAGGTCGATCCACTGGGCGACCGCCCCCATCTCCGAGGCGGGGACGCCCCGGGACGTGAGGGCCGGAGTGCCGATGCGGATACCAGAGGGGTCGAAGGGCTTGCGGGGGTCGTAGGGGACGGTGTTGTAGTTGACGACGATCCCCGCCCGGTCGAGCGCCTTGGCCGCGACCTTCCCCGAGACCCCCTTGCCGGTGAGATCGGCGAGCAGCAGGTGGTTGTCCGTACCGCCCGAGACGAGGTCGAAGCCGCGCGCGGCCAGTTCCTCGCCCAGCGCGCGGGCGTTGCCGACGACCCGGTGGGCGTAGGCGGCGAAGTCGGGCGCGGCCGCCTCCTTCAGCGCGACCGCGATCGCGGCGGTCGTCTGGTTGTGCGGTCCGCCCTGGAGGCCGGGGAAGACGGCGCGGTCGACGGCCCTGGCGTGCTCGGCCCGGGTCAGGAGCATCGCGCCGCGCGGCCCGCGCAGCGTCTTGTGCGTGGTGGTGGAGACGACGTCGGCGTACGGGGCGGGCGAGGGGTGCGCGCCACCGGCGATCAGACCGGCGATGTGGGCGACGTCGGCCACCAGCACGGCCCCCACCTCACGGGCGATCTCCGCGAACCCCGCGAAGTCGATCACCCGGGGCACGGCGGTGCCCCCGCAGAAGATCAGCTTGGGTCGCTCGGCGCGCGCCAGGTCGCGCACCTCGTCGAGGTCGATGCGCCCGGTGTCCCTCCGTACGCCGTACCGCACGCCACGGAACCAGCTGCCGGTGGCGGAGACGCCCCAGCCGTGGGTGAGGTGCCCGCCCATGGGCAGCGACATCCCGAGCACGGTGTCGCCGGGCTCCAGGAAGGCCATGTAGACGGCGAGGTTGGCCGGGGAGCCGGAGTAGGGCTGGACGTTGGCGTGGTCCATCCCGAAGAGCGCCTGCGCGCGCTCCACGGCGAGGGTCTCCACCTGGTCGATGACCTGCTGGCCCTCGTAGTAGCGCTTGCCGGGGTAGCCCTCGGAGTACTTGTTCTGCAGCACCGTGCCGGAGGCCTCCAGCACGGCGGCGGAGACGTAGTTCTCACTGGGGATCAGACGGAGGGTGTCCGCCTGGAGCCGTTCCTCGGCGTTCACCAGGGCGGCGATCTCGGGGTCGGCCGAGTACAGGGCGGGGCGGCGGGCATCGGACGGCTTCACGGCCACGGGTTTCCTCCCGGGTCGGTCGCACGGGGCGACATGGACCCGGATTGCCCAGGCGGACGGCCCTCCGGCGATGACGCCCCGGGCACGCCCGGAGTGTGCCGCTCCCTCGTGGTCGTTTCCACGGAGCACCCTGCCGGGTACGCGCCAGTCGCGGCATTCGGCACCTTACCGCCCCGGCGGCCGGAGGGGGCCCGAACGGTGTTCAGGCCGTGGTGCGCTTCCGGGTGGTCTTCTTCGCGGGCTCCTTCTTCGAGGCCGTCTTCTTCGCCGCGGCCTTCCCGGTGCCGCCGCCCTGCCGCTGTCCCGGCTCCTCGTCCCCGGTCCGCTTCCGCGCGGTCCTCCTCGTCGCGGCGCGGCCCGTACCGCCCCCGCCGGACCGCGGCGTGCGGCCCTTGATCGGGTGGACGTCGGCGTGTGTGCCGTCCTCCTCGCCATCGCCGCCCCCCTTCGCGTCCTCGGCCGCCCGGACGCTGCTCTCGAGGGCCGCCATCAGGTCGATCACCTTGCCCTCGGGCTTCTCGCCCTCCTCCTCGGCCACGGGTTCACCGGCCGCCTTCGCGGCGACGAGTTCCTCGACCGCCTCGCGGTAGTCGTCGTGGAGGGTGTCCATGTCGGCGTCCCCGAGGGTGTTCATCAGGGCGTCCGCGAGGTCGAGTTCCGCGTCCCGGACCTTGACGCCGGAGTCCGGTGCGATCCCCTCCGGGGTGCGGATCTCGTCCGGCCACAGCAGCCCGTGCATCGCGATCACGTCGTCGACCACCCTCAGCATGCCGAGCCGCTCCCGGCCGCGGATCGCGAACTTCGCCACGGCGACCTTGCCGCTGCGCCTCAGGGCCTCGCGCAGCAGCGCGTACGGCTTGGCGGCGGGGACTCCGTTCGCCGAGAGGTAGTACGCCGAGTCCAGCTGGAGGGGATCGATCGCCGAGGGGGGCACGAATCCCTCGATCTCGATGGTCTTGGCCGTCGGCAGGGGCAGCGAGGCGAGGTCCTCGTCGGTCACCGGGATCACCGAGCCGTCGGCGTCCTCGTACGCCTTGACGGTCTCGGAGGCCGGCACCTCCTCCTCGTCCAGTTCGCAGACCTTGTGGTAGCGGATGCGGCCGCCGTCGGCCAGGTGGATCTGGCGGAAGGAGATCGAGTGGTTCTCCGTGGCGTTCATCAGCTTGACCGGGATGCTGACCAGCCCGAACGAGATGGTGCCGTTCCAGATGGACCTCACCGTTCACCCCTTATGACGGGTACGCCAGCATTCAAACGATTTCGTGTGATTCTTATCGTATGACGCCGATCACGGAGGTGGAGGGGCGGCGGCTGTCGCTCAGCAATCTCGACAAGGTGCTGTATCCGGACACCGGAACGACCAAGGGCGAGGTGCTGCACTACTACGCGGCCACGGCGGCCGAGGTCATGCTGCCGCACCTGCGTGACCGCCCCCTGTCGTTCCTGCGGTACCCGGACGGTCCGGAGGGACTGCGCTTCTTCACGAAGAACCCTCCGCCGGGTACACCCGACTGGGTCTCCACGGCGCCGGTCCCCCGCAGTGACGATCCGGACGCCCGTCAGGTGCTCGCCCAGGACCTGCCGTCGCTGATGTGGGCGGCGAACCTGGTCGTGGAGTTCCACACCCATCAGTGGCGGCAGGACTCCCCGGCCGTCGCGGACCGCATGGTGTTCGACCTGGACCCGGGCCCGCCTGCCGGTGTGGTCGAGTGCTGCCGGGTCGCGCTCTGGCTGCGGGAGCGGCTGGCCGGCGACGGGCTGTCCTCCTACGGGAAGACGTCCGGCTCGAAGGGCCTGCATCTGCTCGTCCCGCTGAAACCCGCCCCGTCCGAGGACGTGACGGCGTACGCGAGGCGACTGGCCGTGGAGGCCCAGAACGCGCTGCCCGGACTGGCCGTCCACCGCATGACGCGTTCACTGCGCCCGGGCAAGGTGTTCGTCGATTTCAGCCAGAACGCTGCGGCGAAGACCACGGCGGCCCCCTACACCCTCAGGGCGAGGTCGAGCCCCACCGTGTCCGCACCCGTCACCTGGGACGAGATCGAGGCGTGCCGCGCCCCGGACGCGCTCGTCGTCCTCGCCGGGGACATGGCCGCACGGCTGGACCGGTACGGCGATCTGCTCGCTCCGCTGCACGACTCCGGGCGGGCCGGGACGCTTCCCGGCGACTGAGCGGAGCAGCGCGCGCACAGCCCGTTCACAGCCGTGGAAGGCGCGGCGAGTAATGGCCGCACGGGGAGGGCGGATCGTCACCGGCATGGTGCACACTCTGCGCAGACACCGCCTCAGGGGCCCACGGTCCTGCCGCGTCCCGTGGCGGAGCGAGACACGGGGAGGGCGTGGCGTGTTCAGGGGGATCGACGAGGTCGACTGGGCCTCGATGGAGCATGCCTACGGACCGGCGGACGACGTGCCGGCCCTCCTGCACGGGCTCGCCTCGGCCGATCCGGGGGAGCGGGAGATCGCGCTCGACGGGATGTACGGCGCGGTGCACCACCAGGGCGACGTCTACGCGTGCACGCTCGCCTGCATCCCGTTCCTCTTCGAACTGGCCGTCGACCCGGCGGTACCCGACCGCGGCGGTGTCATCGAGCTGCTCACCAGCATCGGCGGCATCGAGGTGGACGAGGACGAGGTGGACGGCCTCGACGAGCTGGACCCGGACGAGATCGAGGGCATCGCCAACTACGCGATGGCGGCGGTGGCCGTCTCGGCCGGTTCACCGGTCTTCTTCGAGCTGGTCGCCGACGAGGACCCCGGGGTGCGCCTCGCCGCCCCCCTGGCGCTGGCCACCCTGCACTCCCGGCCCGGCCGGGTCCTCGCGTTGCTGCGGGAGCGGCTGCCCGTGGAGGCCGACGACGAGGTGCGGCGGGCGCTCGTCGAGGCCGCCGGCCGGATCGCTCTGCGGCACCGGCCGCCGGCCTCGGAGGCGGCCGACTGGCTGAGCCGGCTCGCCTCGGAGGGACATCCACCGGGGCTGCGGCTCGCGGCGCTCGCACAGCTCGCCCGATGCTCCCCCGGCGCACTGCCCGGCGACGTCGTACCGGTGGTGTCCGCGCTGCTGGAGGGCCTGCGCTCCGGGCCCGTCCGCCCGGGCCCGTCCGGCGGGGACACGGTCACGGGCGACGGCGCGGCGTCCGTGACCCTGGTCGGCCGGGAGCGGGAGCTGGCCACCGAGGAGTCCCCCGGACGGAGCGCCCCGTGGACCGCCGATCTGCTGCGGACCCTGCACGCCGGCCTCGGCGACCGCGTGGCGGACCGCACGGCACTGCTGAAGGACCAGCTGTCCAGCCCCGACCCCGGACAGCGGCTCGACGCCGTACGGATGAGCGGCGGGCTGATCGGGGGCTGGCGGGGATCCTACGAGGATCTGGTGCGGCTGGTCGGAGCGCAGCTCTCCGATCCGGAACCCCGGCTGGCGGAGGCCGCCGCGTACGCCCTCGACGGCTTGTGCGCTCTCGCCGCGCCTGCCGGGGACGCCCTGGCCCGGCGGGTGGCGGCGGATCCCGGCGCGTGGGTGAAGGAGTGGGCCGGCGGCCCCCCGGGCCTCGACCCGGCGGTGAAGGCGCTGGCCAAGGCGGGGGACGTACGGGCGCTGCCCGCCCTGGCGGCCGCGCTGGAGCGGCCGGAGGTACCTGGTGACGTGGGGTTCGTGATCGGCTTCCTGGGCGATTCGGCCGCCCCGCTCGCCGGGTCGCTGCGCAGGAGGCTCCGCGAGGTCCGGCCGGACGAGGACGCGTACGACCGGGCGAGCCCGCTGCTGGCCGGGCTGACGGCGCTGCGCGCCGGTGAGGCGGCGCCCGAGGTGCTGCGGGTGCTGCGGAGCGCGCCCGACTACCGGGGCGAGTGGCTGCGCACGGCCGCGCTGCGGGCCCTGGGCTCCTTCGGTCCCGCGGCCCGCTGTGCGGTGCCGGAGCTCCGGCGGCTGACGGGGAGGCCGGGCACGGCCGCGGCTACCGAGGCCGCGGAGGCGCTGTGGGCGGTCACCGGGGACGCCGCCGCGGTGCTGCCGGCGCTGACCGAGGGACTGCACGCGGAGCAGGCGCGTGACCGTCGTACGGCGGCGAGCGCGCTGGGGTCGCTCGGCCCGAGGGCCGCGGTGGTGGCACCGAGGCTGCGCGCGCTGCTCTCGCACGAGGAGCTGTGGCTCCGGGTCGACGCGGCGATCGCGCTGTGGGAGATCGCCGGGCGGGCCGCCGAGGTGGTGCCGGTGCTCCTCGGCGCCTGGGAGGAGAACTGCCACGTCAGGGTCCGGGTCGCGGAATGTCTGGCGCGAATGGGCCCCGGCGGTGCAGGCTCGGAGGCGACACGGGTGCTGCGCGCCGAGCTTCGGTCCGTACGCCGGCACACGACGTCGGACGGCGGATACGGCAGCAGCCACAACGCCCACGGGGACGAGACACTGCTGGCTCTCTGCCGGCGGGCACTCCCGGAAGACACGGGGAAGGGAACGACATCATGATCATTTTCGGTACGCGAGGCTATCTGTACCAGCTGGCGGTCCTCACGATGGTGTGCGGCTGGTGCGGCAACCCGGCGGCGCACACCCTGCGCAAGCGGGTCACCAAGTTCACGCTGTTCTTCGTGCCGCTCTTCCCCTTCTCCACGAAGTACGCGACGCAGTGCACCTTCTGCGGCGGGGAGCGGCAGATACCCAAGGAACAGGCGGACCAGCTCCTGGCCCAGGCCCAGGGCGGACAGGACGGCAACCCCTACGGCCAGGCACCGCAGCAGCCCGGCTACGCCCCCGGCGGCGGCCAGAACCCCTACCAGAGCTGACGCGGACAGGCGGGGCCCGCCGAGGAGTGCCACGAAGCTGACATAAGGGAAATAACACCCGCGTCTTGCTACGTTGCGGGGCATGACCGCACCGACGGCGGACACACGCCCGCCCGAGCTACGCCTGCCCAAGCGGCGCGGGGTCGAGCTCTCGCTCCTGATCGGGGCGGTGCTCATCTCCGTATACGGCTACGCCGCCGTCGGCCTCGCGCGGAACGACGCGGTGCCCCCCGACGTCGCCGGGTACGGAGCGGGGCTCGGGCTCCTCGCCCTGCTGGCCCATCTCGCGGTGCGCTTCCGCGCCCCCTTCGCCGATCCGCTGCTGCTGCCCATCGCCGTCCTGCTCAACGGACTGGGCCTCGTACTGATCTACCGCCTCGACCTGGAGACCCCGGGCGACCGGGCGGCGACGACGCAACTGATCTGGTCCACGCTCGGAGTCACCTTCTTCATCGCCGTCGTGGTGATGCTGAGGGACCACCGCGTGCTCCAGCGGTACGCGTACCTCTCGGTCGCGGCGGCGCTGGTGCTGCTGATCGTGCCGATCTTCTTCCCGGCGGTGAACGGTGCCAAGATCTGGATCCGGGTCGGCGGACTCTCCTTCCAGCCCGGCGAGTTCGCCAAGATCCTGCTCGCCGTCTTCTTCGCCGCGTACCTCGCCGCGAACCGCAACGCCCTCGCCTACACCGGCCGCAGGATCTGGCGGATCCAGTTCCCCACGGGACGCGTGCTCGGGCCCATCGTCGCCATCTGGCTGCTCAGCGTCGGTGTCCTCGTCCTCGAACGGGATCTCGGCACCTCGCTGCTCTTCTTCGGTCTCTTCGTGATCCTGCTCTACGTGGCGACCGGAAGGACGGGCTGGATCGCCGTGGGGCTGCTCCTCGCCGCGGCAGGGGCCTTCGCCGTCGGCTCCTTCGAACCCCATGTGCACAGCCGGGTCGAGGACTGGCTGAACCCGTACGCCACGATCGAGGCCGGGCAGGGGCCCAGCCAGCTCGCCCAGTCGCTCTTCGCGTTCGCCGCCGGCGGCATGCTCGGCACCGGACTCGGGCTCGGGCACTCGATCCTCATCGGGTTCGCCGCCAAGTCCGACTTCATCCTGGCCACCGCCGGCGAGGAGCTCGGCCTGGCCGGGCTCACCGCGGTCTTCCTGCTGTACGCGCTGCTGGTGGCCCGTGGTTTCCGGGCGGGGCTGGCCCTGCGGGACCCGTTCGGGCGGCTGTTGTCGATCGGGCTCGCCTCGATCCTGGCGCTCCAGGTCTTCGTGATCGCCGGGGGTGTGATGGGACTGATCCCGCTGACCGGTATGGCGATGCCCTTCCTCGCCCAGGGCGGCTCGTCCGTCGTCACCAACTGGATCATCGTGGCGCTGCTCATCAGGGTCAGCGACGTGGCTCGCACACCCGACCCCGGCGCCGCGCCGGCGCCGGCCGTGGAGGAACCGTGATCCCCTACATCCGGCACGCCGCCGCGTTCTGCCTCCTGCTGCTCCTCGCCCTGCTGGCGAACGCGGCGCGGGTCCAGCTCTTCGAGGCCGACGACCTCAACAGCAACTCCGCCAACCGCCGCACCACCATCGACCGTTACGACCAGCCGCGCGGCAACATCCTGGTCGGCGACGAGCCGGTCACCGGCTCGAAGGACACCGGCGAGCAGCTCGCGTACGAGCGCACCTACCGTCACGGCCCGCTGTACGCACCGGTGACGGGCTACGCCTCGCAGACGTACGGCACCTCGCTGCTGGAGAACGCCGAGGACGAGGTGCTGTCCGGCACCGCCGCGGTGCTGGCCCCGCTCCCGCTCTGGGGCGACCTGACCCGCAGCAGGCAGCCGGGCGGCGATGTCGTCACCACCGTCGACGACCGGGTGCAACGCGCGGCGTACGAGGGCCTGGACGGCCGGCGCGGCGCGGTCGCGGCCCTCGACCCGGCCACCGGCCGGATCCTGGCCCTGGTCTCCTCGCCCTCGTACGATCCCGAGGTCCTCTCCGGCACCGGGTCCGCGGTCACGGACGCCTGGACCCGGCTGAACCGCGCGTCGGGCAAGCCGATGCTGAACCGCGCCATCCGGCAGACCTATCCGCCCGGCTCGGCCTTCAAGATCGTGACCGCGGCGGCGGCGCTGGACGCGGGGGTGGTCACCGACCCGGACGAGGAGACCGACACTCCGTCGCCGTACGTCCTGCCGGGTACCTCGACCGTGCTGCCCAACGAGGCGCGGGGCTGCGAGAAGGCGTCGCTGGCGGAGGCGATCCGGGTCTCCTGCAACACGGTGATGGCCCATCTGGGCGTCCAGGTGGGCCTGGACGGGATGGTGGAGACGGCGGAGGGCTTCGGATTCAACGACGACGACCTCGGTATCCCGTCGCGGGTGGCCCGCAGCAACTTCGACACCGACATGAGCGACGACCAGCTCGCCCAGTCCTCGATCGGGCAGTTCGACACGGCGGCGACCCCGCTCCAGATGGCGATGGTGGCCTCGGCGGTGGCCAACGGCGGCGAACTCATGCGCCCGAGGCTGGTGGACCGGGTCACCACCGCCGACGGTGACACGGTCCGGCAGGAAGGGGCGGACTCCTACCACCGGGCGATGGAACCGACGACGGCCCAGCAGTTGCAGCGGATGATGGTCGACGTCGTGGAGAACGGCACCGGGACCAACGCGGCGATCGACGGGGTGACCGTCGGCGGCAAGACGGGCACCGCCCAGCACGGCGTGGACAACTCCGGCACCCCGTACGCCTGGTTCATCGCCTGGGCGCAGTCCCCGGACTCCGGGCGGCCCGCGGTGGCCGTGGCGGTGGTCGTGGAGGACGCCGCGGCCGACCGGGCCGATGTCAGCGGCGGCGGCAACGCGGCCCCCATCGCCCGGGCGGTGATGGAGGAGGCGCTGCGGGGCTGAGGCCCGGGGTCCGACACTGGACGCATGACATCGGCCCCGGCAGCGTCCCCGGAATCCCGCCTGGAGGAGTCCCTCGCCCGGATCGACCGGCTCGACCCGGAGCTGTGCGCCTTCACGGAGGTGTGGCACGAGGAGGCGCGGTCCCGCCTGGAGAGCGCCCGCCGTCTTCCCCTCGCCGGGCTGCCGTTCGCCGTCAAGGGCCGTACGGGGATCCGCTCGTACAGCGCCCGCCGGCTGATCGCGGCCGGCGGGATACCGGTCGGCGCGACCTCCGTACCCGGCTCTGGCACGGCCTGGCAGACCTGGGGGCAGGGGGCGCACGGCCGTACGGTCAACCCCTGGCGTCACGACCGGACTCCGGGCGGCTCGTCGGCGGGGTCGGCGGTGGCGGTCGCCGCGGGCATGGTGGAGCTCGCGACCGGCGCCGACGGGGCCGGCTCGGTACGCGTCCCGGCGGCCTGGTGCGGGGTGTTCGGTCTGCGGACGACCTCGGGCCTGCTCCCCTCCCCGGACCGCACGGGCCTGGCCTCCGCCGGGCTGCTCGCGGGGTCGGTGGCGACGGCGGAACTCGCTCTGGGCCACCTCGTGAAGGGGTACGTCCCCCGCCCCGCCCGGCTTCCGGTCCCGGCGGTCCACAGCCCTGACCTGGGGTTCGCCGACGTGGACCCGGACGTGGCGCGGGTGACCCGGGAGGCGGTGGACCGGCTGGTGGCCGCGGGCGCGGTCCGCCTGGTGTCAGGCGGGTGCGACCTGCTCGACCCGGCGGAGGCATGGCTCGCGGTGCGCGCCGGACGGCCGACGCCCGCCACCGACCGGCTCCGTGCCGCCGACGACCGCGCGCTCGACGCCCTCTTCGGCCGCGTGCCCCTGCTGCTGACACCGGTCACACCGAACACACCGCACGGCCACGAGGGCCCGGGCGACACCTACTCCACGGCACTCACCTGGGCGTTCAACCTCACCGGCCACCCTGCGGCGAGCCTGCCCGCCGGCTTCACCGCGGACGGCTGCCCGGCCGGGCTCCAACTGGTTGCCGGCCGGGGGCAGGACGCGGCGCTGCTCGGCATGGCGCGTGCCCTGGAGGGTGCCCTGCGGGCCGATACGACGGGCCCGTCCGTCAGGCCGTCGGTTCCCGGCGCAGGAGCCATTCGGGAGGCATCCCCTCCGCTGGGCCGCCCGGTCCTGTGAAGTCCTGGCCCTGTGCGGTCCTGGCCCTGTGCGGTCCTGGCCCTGTGGGGCCCTGGCCCTGTGCGGTCCTGGTCCTGTGGGGCCCTGGTCCTCGCCGTCAGAAGTCCGCTCTCCCTGCCTGCCGACGGTTGCACAAGGCTCAGCCCTCGGTGCCGCCCTCCGCCACCGCCTGGGCCACCTCGGCCACACGCGCCTCCTCCTCCACCGTGAAACGGTCGCGGTCCAGCTGTTCGGCCAGCTCCTCGTCCTGGGCCATCAGCAGATCGAGGCTGGAGTCGCCCAGCTCGAACACGCCCATGTCGACGTAGGCCTTCTGGAGCCGCTCACCCCAGAGCCCTATGTCCTTCACACAGGGCACGATCCGGCTGAACAGCAGCTTGCGGAAGAGCTGGAGGTACTCCGAGTGCTCGGAGAGTTCCTTCGCCTCCTGCCGGGCGATGCCGAAGTTCTCCAGGACCTCGACGCCGCTGAGCCGGTCGCGCATCAGGTAGCAGCCCTCGATGACGAACTCCTCGCGGTCACGCAGTTCCGCGTCGCTCAGCTGCTTGTAGTAGTCGCGCAGGGCCATGCGCCCGAAGGCCACGTGCCGGGCCTCGTCCTGCATGACGTAGGTGAGGATCTGCTTGGGGAGCGGCTTGGTGGTGGTGTCGCGGATCATGCCGAAGGCGGCGAGCGCGAGCCCCTCGATGAGCACCTGCATGCCGAGGTAGGGCATGTCCCAGCGGGAGTCGCGCAGGGTGTCGCCGAGCAGCCCCTGGAGGCTGTCGTTGACCGGGTACAGCATCCCGACCTTCTCGTGGAGGAAGCGGCCGTAGATCTCCGCGTGCCGGGCCTCGTCCATCGTCTGCGTCGCCGAGTAGAACTTCGCGTCCAGGTCGGGGACCGACTCCACGATCCTGGCCGCGCAGACCATCGCGCCCTGCTCGCCGTGGAGGAACTGGCTGAACTGCCAGGAGGTGTAGTGCTTGCGCAGCTCGCCGCGGTCCCGTTCGGTCATCTTCGCCCAGTGCGGGGTGCCGTGGAGGGTGAGGGCCTCGTCCGGGGTGCCGAGGGGGTCGGCCGGATCGACCTCCAGGCTCCAGTCGATGCGCTTGTTGCCGTCCCACTGCTTGTCCTTGCCCTTCTGGTAGAGGGCGAGAAGGCGTTCGCGGCCGTCGTCGTAGTCCCAGCTGAAGCGGGCGGCGCCGGTGGCGGGCACCTCCCAGGACGGCGCGGCGGGTGCGGTGGTGTAGAGGTCGTGTGTCGACACGGACAGCTCCTTCGCCTGGCGAGGATCGTGCATTCCGTGGTGCTGACGTCAGTTGGCAGGTTCACACGCTGGTAGACGAGCGGTCAACAAGTCGGGCGCAAGGGATTGACTGCCTTGCTGACAGGCAGTCTCATAATCCTGACCGGAAAACTGACCGCCGGTAACCCCTGTGCGAGGTGCCCAGCCATGACGACCGTGACCGACGAGGACATCCAGGTGCTACGCGATGCGCTCGGCCCGCTCAAGGACCGTGAACAGGTCGCGATCCGCCTGCTGGAGGCCTCGGCCAAGCACTCCTTCGACCCCGACACCGACCTCGACTGGGAGTCGCCCGTCGAGGAGGGCAAGTGGTTCTGGCCGCCGGAGCTGGTCTCCCTCTACGACACCCCGTTGTGGCGCAGGATGTCGGAGGAGCAGCGGATGGAGCTGGCTCGCCACGAGGCGGCCTCGCTGGCCTCGCTCGGGATCTGGTTCGAGATCATCCTGATGCAGCTCCTCGTGCGCCACATCTACGACAAGTCCGTGACCAGCAAGCACGTCCGCTACGCGCTCACGGAGATCGCCGACGAGTGCCGGCACTCCATGATGTTCGCCCGCATGATCGAGTGGGGCGGCGGGCCCAGCTACCCGGTCCCCCGGCGGTACCACAATCTGGCGCGGGTGCTGAAGACCGTCTCCACCACCCCCGGTTCGTTCGCCGCGACGCTCCTCGGCGAGGAGATCCTGGACTGGATGCAGCGGCTGACCTTCCCGGACGAGCGCGTCCAGCCGCTGGTCCGCGGAGTGACCCGCATCCATGTGATCGAGGAGTCCAGGCATGTGCGCTACGCCCGCGAGGAGCTGCGCCGCCAGATGGTGACCGCGCCCGCGTGGGAGCGGCGGCTGACCCGGGTCAACTCCGGCGAGGCGGCACGGGTCTTCTCCGTGTGCTTCATCAACCCCCAGGTCTACGAGAACGTCGGTCTGGACCGCCGTGAGGCCGTCGCCCAGGTGAAGGCGAGCGGCCACCGCACGGAGGTCATGCAGACGGGAGCGAAGCGGCTCACGGACTTCTTCGACGACATCGGGGTGCTGAACGGAGTGGGGCGCAGGCTGTGGAAGAGCTCGGGGCTGCTCGCCTGAGGGCCCTCCCCCTTCCGGGGGGAGCGCTTAGGCTTCGGGGTATGACCTCCGCACCCGCAGCATCTCCGGCCCGTGCCTACCGACGCCTCGGTGTCGAGGAGCGCCGCGCCCAACTGCTGGGCGCGGCGCTCACCCTCTTCGCCCACCGGGCCCCCGACGACGTGTCGATCGACGAGGTGGCGGTGGCGGCCGGAGTCTCCCGTCCGCTGGTCTACCGCTACTTCCCGGGTGGCAGGCAGCAGTTGTACGAGGCCGCCCTCGGGTCGGCCGCCGAGCAGTTGACCCTCTGCTTCTCGGAACCGGCGGTCGGTCCGCCCACCGAGCGTGTGAGCCGGGTCCTGGACCGCTACCTGGGCTTCGTCGACCAGCACGACGCCGGGTTCAGCGCGTTGCTCCGCGGCGGGAGTGTCGCGGAGACCTCCCGTACGAGCACCATCGTGGACGGGGTACGGCGGTCCGCCGCCGAGCAGATCCTGCTCCACCTCGGGCGGGGCGGCGGCCCCGGGCAGGAGACGGCCGGACCCCGGCTGCGGATGATGGTGCGCACCTGGATCGCGGCGGTCGAGGCCGCGTCCCTGATCTGGCTGGACGAGGACAAGCAGCCGGCGGCATCCGAACTCCGGGACTGGCTCGTCGACCATCTGATGGCACTGCTCACGGTCACGGCCGCCTCGGACACCGAGACGCGGGCCGTCGTCGCAGGGCTGCTGGAACTGGAGACCGCCGACGGTCCCGGTGGCCGGCTCGCGGCGCGTATCGTCCCGGTGGTGGGGCACGCGGCGCACCTCCTGCCGCCCGGGTGACACTTGCCGGGTGAAAAGCGAGAACACGTCCTTCCGCGGCGGCCCCCTGGACGGCCGGGTCCTGCCCGTGCTGCTCGGGCCGACCGGCCATCCCCCGAAGTGGTACGAGGTACCGGTGCCGGACGCCGAGGGCGGTCCCGCCACCGTGTACGCCTACCGGCGGGTCCCGGCCGGGTATTCGAAGCGGCTCGGGATCCAGCGCGGCTGGGTGTACGAGTACGCCCCCGGTGGCCGCGAGCGCTTCACCCCCAAGTGGCCCTGGAGCAAGCCCCGTAGCGGGTCCTGAGATCCCGGCGCACGGACGCCCGTAAGATCGGCGGTCAGGTGCCGGGAGCACGGTGACAAGGGGGTGCGCCATGGAGGCGCTGCGTCAGGACGATCCACGCCGCTTCGGCCCGTACACGGCGCTGGCGCGCTTCCGTGCGAGTGCGAGCGCCGTGCACTACCTCGCGCGTGACGCGTCGGGGACCGGCTCGGACGCACTCGCCGTCGTCACGGCCGCGCGGCCCGGCCTCGCGGCCGCGCCCGCCTTCCGGCGCCGCTTCCTGTCCGAGGCGCGTACGGCGGAGCGTCTGGCCGGCGGCTGGGTGCAGCCGCCTCTCGTACCCGCGACGGACGACACGTTGTGGACGGCCTCCGCGTACGTGCCCGCGGTGACGCTCACCGAGGCCATCGGCCTCGCGGGCCCGCTGCCCGAACGTGCCGTACGGATACTGGGCGCGGGTCTGGCCGAGACCCTGTCCCGGGTGCACGCCACCGGGGCGGTGCTGCAGGGGCTGGCACCCGGGACGGTGCTGCTGGCCGAGGACGGGCCCCGGCTCACGGCGTTCGGTCCGCTGGGCGCGGCGGCCTCGGCCGAGGTCCGGGAGGGCGGACAGCTCTCGGTACGGCTGGGCTACCTCACCCCCGAGCAGGTCGAGGGTAAGGAGGCGGGACCGGCCTCCGACCTGTTCGTCCTGGGACTGCTGCTGGCGTACGCGGCGACCGGCACGACCCCGCTCGCCGACGGCCCGGCCGAGGAGGCCGCCGAACGCATCGCTCACCGGCAGGCCGAACTGAGCTCGGTTCCCGCGGAGTTGCGGGAACTGGTCGCCAACTGCCTGGCGAAGGACCCGGCTGACCGTCCCACGGCCGGATCGGTCGCCGCGGAGCTCGCCCTGGAGGGCGCGGCCGGTCTCGCGAAGGGCGGCTGGCTGCCGGAACCGCTGTCTGCTGCCCTGAGGGACCAGGCAGCGCGTGCGGGGGCGTTGGAGCCTCCGGCGGATCCGGTCCGGGAGGCGGAGGGCGAGAGGCCCGCGGACGCGGGACCAGCGGACGCCGCAGCCGAGATCGGGCAACCCGACGACGTGGCGCCCACGAGCGGCGGCTCGCCCCGGGACACCGTGACCGCGACCGGTGCGGACGCCGTGGACGCGGACGCCGCCGATGCTGTGGACGCAGCGGACCCCGTGGACGCCGTACGGACGTCCGCGGCACCCGTGGACGCCGTCATCCCGACGGACGCCGTCCCGACGGACTCCGTGCCCCCGGACACGGTGCCCTCGGACGCCGTTCCGATCGACGGCGTCCCGATGGACGCCGTACCGACGGACTCCGTGCCCGTCGGTGAACGGACGCCCGGCGAAGGGCCGCAGACCGCCGGGGAGAACCCCGACGACAACGGGACCACCCGCTTCCTGGGCACCGGGGCACGTCCGTCGCAGACCGACCGGGCCACGCAGCAGCTCTCCCTTCCCCGGGACCCCGCCGGCGCCGCACCCTCGCACCCCGCCCTCCCGGCCGCCGCGCCGCCGCCGAACGCACCCGCGCCCGCGCCCGCGCCCGCGCCCGCGCCCGCACAGCCGTACCCGTACGCCTACCCGCAGAGCCCGCCGGCGCCCACCTCGCCGCCGCGGACCACTCCCTCCGTCTCCGCCCAGGCTCCGGGACGACGGGCGCTGATCACCGCCGTCGCCGCCGGGGTGGCCGGTCTCGTCCTCGGCGGTACCGCGGTGTCCGTCCTCGGGTCGGACGAGCCGGCCTCCGCCACGGAGGACAAGCCCACGGCCGAGCCCGGCCCGAAGCTCCCCGGCCGCGCCCCGGATCCCGGGTGGATCCACACGCGGCCGACCGGATCGCCCGCCCCCGCGACGGCGGGAATCTGGCGGGACAGGCTGCTGGTCCTCACGGACACGGCCGGAGCCACCGCTCTCGACCTCCGAACCGGACGGAAGGCATGGGAGCGCGCCGACGCCGCCGGAGCCCAGACAGTGCTGGCGGCGGGCGACGACCTCTGCTTCCTCGCGAGTCCGACCGAGTTCCTCTGGCTGTCGCCCGAGGACGGGCGGATCGAACACCGGGTCCGCTTCGTGGACCAGTTCACGGGCGTACCGAACATGAAGGTCGCTCCCCTCACCGGCCTTTCGGGCTCCGTCCTCTGGTTCACCGGGTCCCACACGGTCACCGTGAAGGCGCCCAAGCCGAAGAAGGGCAAGAAGCCCGGCAAGGACACCCAGGTGGTGAAGGCGTACCTCTTCGCCTACGACATCGTGCGGCGCGAGGAGCTGTGGCGCACCCCGGTCCCGGCGGGCCGGGCTCCCGGCACTCCGGCCTACCGCCTGACCGCCGTCCGGAACGCCGACTTCGTCGTACGGCAGAGCGCCGACACCCTCACGCCGGACGACGTCAAGGCAGGCAAGGGCAAGGCGGTGTTCCGCTGCTTCGACCGGACCACCGGCAAGCAGCTGTGGAGCCGGCAGTTCGGGACGGTCGCTCCGGGCGGCGCCGCCGTGGGTGACCAGGAGGGACACCTGTACGGGGCCGTCGGTGACGACCTCCAGGCCTTCGAGACGGGCACCGGCAAGCCTGTCTGGACCCTCGACGGCGCCGAGTCCTCCGTCTACGGCACACCGGTGCCGGCGGGGAGGCTCCTTTACACCACGAACCGCAACCAGGAGGTGGCCGCGGTCGACCGTGCCACCGGGAAGGCCGTCTGGCGCCGGTCCACAGAAGTGCCGCTCGGCGACGGCACACCCGCGCTGACCCTCAGCGGCAGCGGGAAGACGCTCTACGCGGCCGACGCCTCCCAGGTCACCGCGTTCCGGGCGGAGGACGGACGCCGGCTCTGGAAGTTCCAGGACATCGGCGCCCAGGACCCGAAGGGAGCCACCGTCACCGCGCCGTACCGGGTCCTGCCCGCCGGGAAGGCCGTCGTCGTGCAGCGGGGCGGCGTCTTCTACTCCCTCCCCGCCCAGTGACGGCCGCCCCGGACGGCGGGCGGCCCGTACGGCCGGGGCGTCCGCCGTCCGGGGCACAGCTCCGGGTGGCGCACCGGGCGGTCCTTGCATCGCCCGGCGGCGGGTGACCGGATGGACGACATCCGAGCATTTGTGGGGTAGTCCGATTATTCGGTGCCGCCCCTGACACCGGAGGTGATGTCGTGTCAGGACGCGTCGCGCGTGCTCTCTGCTCGGCGGCGCTGGCCGCCGTCGTCGCCGCCTCCCCCGCCGTCGCCGATCCGCCGGCACCGGTCCCCTCGCCCTCGGACGCCCCGGCCCCTGCCGCCGGTCCGGCTCCCCAGGGGGTGGCCGGGCTGCTGAAACAGTTGCAGACGCTCTATCAGGAGGCCGAGGAGGCCGGCGAGCTCTACAAGGGCACCGAGGAGGCGCTCAGGGAGCGGACCGCCGAGGCAGGACGGCTGCGCACCGAACTCGCCAGGGCGAGAGCCGCGCTGGACACCGGCCGCCGGGACGCGGGACGGCTGGCCCGCGACCAGTACCAGGGGAGCACCGATTTCTCCGTCTACCTGCGCCTGCTGCTCGCCGACGACCCGGCCCGGGCCCTGGAGCAGAGCCACGTGATCGAACGAGCCCAGGCGGGCCGCTCGGCGGTGGTCGACCGGCTGACCGGCGCCGAGCGGCACGCCGAGGATCTGGCCGCCAAGTCCCGGACGGCGCAGAACCAGCAGCGTCTGCTGACGGAACGGCGCAAGGCGCAGCGGAACACCGTGGAGTCCCGGCTCAAGGGCATCGAGGCGATGCTGGCCTCGCTGTCGCCCGAGCAGATCGCCGCGGTGTCCGCGCTGGAACGCAAGAACGTGAGCGAGGCACAGGACGCGTTGACGGCCTCGGGTGCGCTCAGTTCGGTCCGCCTCCCGTCCGAGGCGGGCAGCGAGGCGGTGCGCTTCGCGATCGAGCAGATCGGGAAGCCGTACGTCTGGGGCGCCGAGGGGCCCGACTCCTTCGACTGCTCCGGGCTCACCTCCCGGGCCTGGTCGGACGCGGGCCGCACCCTCCCCCGCACGTCGCAGGAACAGTGGAGGGAACTGCCGAGGGTACCGATCGGCTCGCTGCGCCCAGGAGACCTGGTCGTCTACTTCCCCGAAGCCACCCATGTCGCGCTCTACATCGGCGACGGCCTCGTCATCCAGGCGCCCCGGCCGGGCGCCACCGTCAAGGTGTCGCCCCTCGCCTCGAACCCGCTGCTCGGTGCGGTCCGCCCGGACCCGGGGAGCACGCCGCTGAGCTCGTACACCCTCCCGGAACTGCCCGAGGGTGCGACCTCGGGGGCGGACACGGGGTACGACGCCCCGGCCACCTGAACGTGGTGAGCCCCGGTCCGACGCGCGGGACCGGGGCGTGAGCCGTCCGTGGGCCGTCGGGGGACGGCCCACGGACACCGGCGCTCTCACCGGGAACCGCCCGCTGCCTCGCGGGCGGGGAGCCTACTGACCGCCGGTGAGCGAGGCCAGGTAGGCGTTGGTCTTCTCCGGCTCGAAGAAGAAGTTGTCGAAGTCCGCCGGGTTGTTGAACCCGTTGGCGAACCGGTCGGCGGCGGGCTGGATCTGACCCGATGCGCCGATGAGGTTCAGGACGTGCTCCGGCGGCGGGCCGAGCATCGCGTTCGTCCACTTCACGACGTGCTGGGTGTTCTCCCAGTGACGCTCGAAGGTCGCCTCCATCCACGCCTCGTCGAACGGCTGGTCGCCGTGCTCGAGGATCGAGTGGAGGTAGGAGTGGGCGCACTTGGACGCCGTGTTCGAGCCCTGGCCGGTGATCGGGTCGTTGGCCACGACCACATCGCCGACACCGAGGACCAGGCCGCCGCCGGGCAGCCGGCCGACGGGCTTGCGTACGGTCGGGGCGTAACGGCCCGCCAGCGTGGCGTTGGCGTCGGTCAGCTCGACCTTGGTGGCGCGCGCGTACTCCCACGGGGTGAACTTCTCCATGAGCTCCAGCGTCTTGGCCAGGTGCTCCGACGGGTCCTTGATGCCCTGGAACGCGTCCAGCGGACCGCCGGGGATGCCCTCCCAGAACAGGATGTCCGCGCGACCGGAGGTCGTCAGGGTCGGCATGATGAAGAGTTCGCCGACGCCCGGGACGAGGTTGCAGCGCACCGCGTCGAACTCCGGGTGCTCCGGACGGGGGCCCAGGCCGTGGACGTAGGCGACGGCCAGCGCGCGCTGCGGGGTGTCGAAGGGCGAACGCGAGGCGTCCCGGCCGAACATGGAGACGAGCTCGCCCTTGCCGGCCGAGACCATCACCAGGTCGTAGGTACGGGAGAAGTAGTCCAGGTCCGAGACCGCGGCGCCGTGGATGACGAGCTGGCCGCCACGCTGGGCGAAGGTCTCCATCCAGCCGGCCATCTTCACCCGCTGGTCGACGGACTGCGCGTAGCCGTCCAGCTTCCCGACCCAGTCGATGACCCGCGAGGAGTCGGGGCCGGCCACCGAGACGCCGACGCCCTCGATCTGCGGGGCCTGGGACTCCCAGAAGTTGAGCTGCAGGTCGCGCTCGTGCTGGAGAGCCGTGTGGAACATGCACTGCGTCGACATGACCCGGCCGGACCGGATCTCGTCGGCGGTGCGGTTGGACATCAGGGTGACTTCGTACCCGTGGGACTGCAGCCCGAGGGCCAGCTGGAGACCGGACTGGCCGGCTCCGACAATGAGTATCTTCCGCATCGCGGTTCTCCGTTACGTGTTCTGGGTGCGTAGGTCGTTACTCGGGGGCGACGTCGAGGGCGTGGCCCACCAGGGCGAGCAGCGACTCGACGACCGTGATCCTCTTACGCGCATCCATGATCACAACAGGTACGTGCGGCGGTACGGTCAGGGCCTCCCGGACGTCGGCCTCGTCGTAACCGGGGGTGCCCTCGAAGTGGTTGACGGCGACGATGTAGGGAAGGCCGCAGCTCTCGAAATAGTCGAGCGCCGCGAAGCAGTCGGCGAGACGGCGGGTGTCGGCCAGGACCACGGCGCCGATCGCGCCACGCACCAGGTCGTCCCACATGAACCAGAAGCGCTGCTGACCGGGGGTGCCGAAGACGTACAGGACCAGGTCGTCGTCGAGCGTCAGACGGCCGAAGTCCATCGCGACGGTCGTGGTGACCTTGTCCGGTGTGGCCGTGAGGTCGTCGGTCTCCTCACTGGCCTGCGTCATCAGCGCTTCGGTCTGCAGCGGGGTTATCTCGGAGACCGAGCCCACGAAGGTCGTCTTGCCGACGCCGAACCCGCCCGCCACCACGATCTTGGTGGCGATCGGCGCGCGCGTGTGGTCGAGCTGCCAGGCCTGCACCGACTCCTCGGGCCGGGCCTGCGGGTCCCGCTTGCGCGGGGTGAAGAGCGGCGCCTCAGAGACGGCGGAGTCCATTGAGCACCCTTTCGAGCAGCGCGCGGTCGGGCTGGCCGGCACCGTGGCCGGTCCCGTAGACGCGGATCTTTCCCTGGTCGGCCAAGTCGCTGAGGAGCACTCGGACCACGCCGAGCGGCATCTTCAGCAGCGCCGAGATCTCCGCGACCGTACGCATACGGCGGCACAGCTCGACGATGGCGTGGAGCTCGGGCATGACGCGCGAGGCGAGGTTGCCGTTGGTGAGCTCTCTTCGCTCCTCCGGAGCGTCCAGCGCGGCGACGAAGGTCTCCACGAGCAGGACGTGCCCAAAGCGGGTGCGACCCCCGGTGAGGGAGTACGGGCGGACTCGCGCGGCCTTGCGGTCGGCACCCCGGACCGGGAGTTTTCGTACGGGTTCAGCAGCTGAGGTCACTGGGTGCTCTCCATCGATTTGCGCAGCTCACTGCGGAGTTCGGGGGTGAGTACATGTCCGGCGCGGCCGACGAAGAGCGCCATGTGGTAGGCGATGACGCTCATGTCGCAGTCGGGCGTGGCGTGCACTCCGAGCAGGGAGCCGTCACTGATCGACATGACGAAGACACTGCCCTCGTCCATCGCGACCATCGTCTGCTTGACGCCGCCGCCGTCCATCAGTTTGGCGGCACCGATCGTGAGCGATCCGATGCCGGAGACGATGGTGGCGAGGTCGGCGCTGGAGCCGCGGGGCCCCGTCCTCCGTCCTTCCGTCCTCGCCGCCGCGAGACCGGGGTCCGAGGAGAGCAGCATGAGTCCGTCGGACGAGACGACGGTGACCGAGTGGACCCCTGGCACCTCCTCCACGAGATTGCTCAGCAACCAGTGAAGGTTCCGGGCCTCGGTACTCAGCCCGAACGTGCTGGGCGCAGTCAACTGCGTGCCTCCTCGACTGTGTCCCCCGTCTCATCGATGCGGCCGTCGGTACGGCCGTGGTCGGTCTGTGCGCCGCTGTCGGCGATCTCCGCCTCGACGTCGCGGCGGCCGTCCTTGGCACCCTGGTGAAAGCCTCCGAGCCGACGGCGCAGGGCCTCCTTGTCCAAGGTGCCCTTCCGCTCGGTGACCGGGGCGGACGGGGGCGCGGAGATCTTGGGGGTGCGCTTGGGCAGCCCCTTGTCCGTGAGCCGCTCAGGCGAGGGCGCCGGGTCGGGCACCTCCTCGCCGAGGCCGGTCAACGGCTGCCGGGGGCCCGGCACGGCATCGGCGGCCGGGGCCGGGGCGGACGCCGGAGCCGTGGCCGGGCTCGTGTCGGCGGCGCGCTCGTGACGGTCGGGTCCGATGGCGTACGGGCTCGGCGCGGCCTGCTGCGCGGGCAGCCGGACCTGCATCGTGGTCTCGGACTCGGACTCCTCGGGCACTCCGGCGGAGGGTCCGCCCACGGTCGTGGGGGCCACCTCCGCGGGCGCCTGGGCCGGCGTGGGTGCCGCCGGCGGTGCGGGTGCCGCGGCACCGGGTGCGGCCGGCTCGGTGCCCGCGGCCTGAAGGGTCCGCTCCGCGGCCGCGATCAGCGGGTCGCCGGCGGGGGCCGCCGAGCGGGGCGGCAGGGCGTTGGAGTTGGCCTCCGCGACCGACCCGGGGAGGTTGAGCGTGGGGGCGTCGCCCGGACGCGGCACCGGCGGCGGCGAGGCCGCGGGCGGCGCCTTGGGCAGCAGCGCCTGCGGAAGGACGACGACCGCGGTCACCCCGCTCCCCTTCTGTTCGCGAAGCTGGACCCGTACCCCGTGGCGGGCCGCCAGCAGCGAGGTCACCTGGAGTCCCAGCCCCGCCCCGTCCGCGGCCTGTTCGCCCGCCTCGAAGGACGCGGGGTCCGCAAGCCTCGCATTGAGCTCGCTCATCCGGACCGCCGACATGCCGATGCCCTCGTCCTGCACGGAGAGCATCACCTCCCCTGTCTCCAGCAGCCAGCCGGAGAGTTCGACATGGGAGTCGGGCGGGGAGAAGGAGGTCGCGTTCTCCAGGAGTTCGGCGACGAGGTGGCTCAGGTCGTCCGCGGCGAAGCCCGCGATCTGGGCGTGCGGCGGAAGGGACTGGATGGTGACCCGCTCGTACCGCTCGATCTCGCTGACCGCGGCGCGCAGGACGTCGACCAGCGGGATCGGGTTCGCGTGCCCCTGGTTGTGGTCCGTTCCCGCGAGGACCAGCATGTTCTCGCTGTGGCGCCGTATGACCGTGGCCATGTGGTCCAGCTTGAACAGGGTCGAGAGACGCTCCGGGTCCTGCTCGCGTTCCTCCATGCTCTCGATGACGCCGAGCTGGCGCTCCACCAGGCCGAGTGTGCGCAGCGAGAGGTTGACGAAGGTGTGGTGGACCGTGTTGCGCAGGCGTTCGAGGTGTCCGGTGAGTTCCGCCACCCTGACCTGGAGTTCGGCCCGCTGCAGGGTGAGCGCCTCGCGGCCCGCGACGAGTTCGGCACGCTCGGTCTGCATGGTCGCGAGCCGGTCGGTGACGTCGTGGTGCAGCTCGTGGAGCTTGCCGTGCAGGGCGTTGATGGAGCGCACGACCTGGGCGAACTCGTCGTTGCGCCCGGTGTAGCGAACCGGCTCGGCGGTCTCGGGCTCCGCCGCGATGCGGCCGGCCCCGATCCGCAGCACGGCCAGCGGCTGGGTGAGGGTACGGGCCACGGCGGTGGAGACGCCGACGGCGATCAGCAGACAGCCGCCGAGCAGGGCGAGGCGCAGCTCCAGCGCGGTGACATCGTCGTCACGGAGTGCCTCGAGCCGCTGCACCTGCTCCGTGCCGAGCGCGGACTCGACCCCGCGCATCCGGTCGATACGGGCGGAGAGCGCGGCGGCGACCTTTTCCGGGTCCGCCTCACGGTCGTCGTCCGAGAACTCGGGACGGTCGGTGAACCGGGTCAGGTACTTCTCCGCACGGGTGACCTCGGAACCGGTCACCGTGGAGGAGAGCTTGTTCCGGGCCGAGGTCCCGGCCGCCTGGTCGAACTCGGCGAGGGAGGCCAGTTCGCGCACCCGCGCCTGCTGCGCGGCGGCGCTGAGCTCGTCACGTGCGCGGTCGTCCTCGCTGCCGCCGGTGTCCTGGCCCTGGACGGGCAGACCGGTGAACGGGTCGATCTGCGGCTGCTGGGGCTGGGTTCCGGGCACGGCGAGTGCGGCGAGGATCAGACCGCGGGTGGCGGACGCCTGCTCCACGGCCGTACCGAGTGCGAGCGGCGCGCGCGTGGCGTCGGCCGCGCGCGGCGGCGTCTTCTCGGCCAGCTCCTCGGCGAGGTCGTGGAGTTTGGCGATGACCTCCGAGTAGGCCTGGTACGCCTCCATCGCCGAACCCTTGCCGGTGAGCGAGGTACGGCGGATCGAGGGGATCTCGGCGAGGTCCCGGCGCAGTGCCGCGGGCGCGGCGTCCCGGATCTCGTCCACCTGCTGGTCGACGCGGGTCGCGGGACCGTTCGCGCCGTCGGCGCCCTTCTCCTCCTCGCGGCCGCCGGCGATGTGGGCGACGACCTGGTCGCGCTCGTCCGCGAGGGAGTGCGCGAGGGTGATCGCCTGCTGGTTCAGCTCGGAGAGCGTGACCAGCCGCTGGGACTCGTTGAGATCGGAGGACGCGCCGAGGGCCGCCGGGGCGCCCGCCGCGATGACGGTGATCCCCACGACGGCGACGCCGGCGACGAGCCGGCTGCGCACCCGCACGGTCCGCTTGGCCGCACCCGCTGCCTGAGGCGTCACCCCGGGCTCCTCACGCGTGCTGTCCTTGCTCCGAGGCCGCTTCTTCTGCACCGGTGCTCGCAATCTTGACTCGTCCGCCCTTGAAGCAGAGATGACGCACGGTCACGTGGATGGGCGCCCACCCTGGGCACCCCGTACGGCTTCCGACGATTCCAGCGCTTTTGAGAGGGGGCCGTGCATCAACCGCTCCGCCACTCGAACGAGTGAACATCACTCCGGAGTTGGCGAACAAGTCTCCCCACCGGCGCCCCGGCTCACGCGCGACGGGCGAGGTGGAACTTACGGCCAGCCTTTGGCAGTATGCCCGCCCGCATATGCCTGGAGCCCTGGCTCCGGCGGCCGGTGGCCATTCTGACCTGCTGGTACGGTCCAACCTCCGGATCGTGCAGGCTCCGTGAAGGCATCGTGCAGACTGCCGGGATGCGCATCGAACTCGCCAGCGAACCGGGCGGCCCCGAACGCCCCAACGAGGACTGGGCATCGGCCTCCGTCCCTGCGGAGGGACGGGGTGGCACCCTCGTCGTACTGGACGGCGTGACACCCCCGACAGGCAGTGACGGCTGTGTGCACTCGGTGCCGTGGTTCACGGCGAGACTCGGGGGCGCCCTGGCCGAACTGTCCGCTTCGCGGAGGGATATGACGCCCGCCTCGATCCTGTCGGAGTCCATCCGGCGCACCGCCGACGCACACCGTTCGACGTGTGACCTTTCTCACCCCCGCACGCCTCAGGCGACGGTGGTTCTGGTGCGCTGGGACGAGGAGCGGGTCGAGCACCTCGTGCTCTCCGACTCCGCACTTCTCGTCGAGGCTCCGGACGGACGGGTCACGCCGGTCCTGGACGACCGTATCGACCGGCTGCCGGCGGGTTCGCTCACCTCGGTGGAGACCGTGGACACGCGCCTGCGGAACAAGGAGGGCGGCTTCTTCACGGCCGCCGCGGACCCCGGGGTCGCCTCGCGTGCCGTGACGGGCGTGACCCCGCGGGGGGACGTGCGCGCCCTCGCGGCCCTGACCGACGGTGCGAGCCGCTGGACCGAACGGTTCCAGGAGGGGGACTGGGGTGCCGCGCTGAAGATGCTGCGTACGGCGGGACCGCAGGGGCTCATCGACCGGGTCAGGGAGCTCGAACGGGCGGACAGGGACAGCGGCCGCCCGCGCCGCGGCAAGCCGCACGACGACGCGACCGCGGTCCTCGTCGAGCTCTGACCGGCCGCCCCGCACCCGGCCGGGGCCCGAACGCTCCGGGGCCGGGGAGGCCCGGACGCTGTGGCTCAGTCCTCGGAGCGCTCGTTGAAGTGGTGGAGGAGACGGGCCAGTTCCGCGATCTCGCTCCTGTCCCAGTCCGCGAGTTTCCGGGCGTAGCGTCCGCGCCGGGCGTCCCGGACGCTGGTGAAGCGCGCGAGGCCCTCGTCCGTGAGATGGACGAGCCAGGCACGGCCGTCGGCGGGATCGGTCTCGCGTGCCACCAGCCCGAGCCGCTCCAGGGCGTGCAGCTGACGGCTCATGGTCGCCTTGCCCACCCCGAAGTAGGCGGCGAGGTCCGTCGCCCGCTGCGGTCCGGTGGATTCCAGCCGGACGAGGAGCCCGTAGGCGGCCGCCTCCAGGTCCGGGTGGACCTCGCGCGCCATCTCGCCGGAATTGGCCCGCGCCCGGCGCAGGAAGACCGAGAGCTCCCGCTCCAGAGCGAGGAACTCGTGGTCCACGTCCCGCCCCGGAGTCCGCCCGGGTTCACCACCGCTGCCACTCCCGTGCACGCCGGCACCCCTCTACGCTTTCCCGCCGATGGAAGACCCTGCCCACCGCGGCCGTCGCCGCAGCCGGATCAGTATTTCGCAGGCGTGGCCCTGTGGCGGAGACCGGACCTCTGCCCGGGCGCGGATCAGCACGCGTGGCGTCACCGCACGCCGCTCCTGGCGCACGCGGAACGTCCCGCCCTCCGGGGAGGGCGGGACGTCCGTACCGGCCGGGGACGTGGCGCCACGTCCGTCACAGCGTGACGCCTACGCGGCGGCCGGGACCCTTTGCACCCCGGCCGAGGCCGGGGCCAGCGCGATCTCCAGCACCTGGCGCACGTCCGTCACCGGGTGGACGTCCAGTGCGTCGAGGACCTCGGCGGGGACGTCGTCCAGATCGGCCTCGTTCCGCTGGGGGATCACCACGGTCGTGACACCCGCGCGGTGGGCGGCCAGCAGCTTCTGCTTCAGTCCCCCGATCGGCAGCACCCTGCCGGTCAGCGACACCTCGCCGGTCATCGCCACGTCCGTGCGGACCAGCCGCCCGGAGAGCAGCGAGGCCAGCGCGGTCGTCAGGGTGATGCCCGCACTCGGGCCGTCCTTGGGGACCGCGCCCGCCGGGAAGTGGATGTGCACGCCCCGGTCCTTGAGGTCCGCGACCGGGAGCTCCAGTTCGGCGCCGTGCGAGCGGAGGAAGCTCAGCGCGATCTGCGCGGACTCCTTCATGACGTCGCCGAGCTGACCTGTCAGGGTCAGTCCGGACGCCCCGGTCTCCGGATCGGCCAGTGACGCCTCGACGAAGAGGACGTCGCCGCCCGCCCCGGTCACGGCCAGGCCCGTGGCCACACCCGGCACCGCGGTCCGGCGCTCCGCCGGGTCCTGGGCGGACTCCGGCACATGGTGCGGCCGCCCGATCAGACCGCGCAGGTCCCCGTCGGACACCGCGAACGGGATCTCCCGCTCGCCCAGTTCGTGCTGGGCCGCGACCTTGCGGAGCAGCCGTCCGACGGCACGCTCCAGATTCCGCACCCCGGCCTCGCGGGTGTACTCGCCGGCCAGCTTGCGCAGTGCGGACTCGTCGAGCGAGACCTCTCCCTCCGCCAGGCCGGCCCGCTCCAGCTGGCGCGGGAGGAGGTGGTCGCGCGCGATGACGACCTTCTCGTCCTCGGTGTACCCGTCCAGCGTGACCAGTTCCATGCGGTCGAGCAGGGCCTCCGGGATGGATTCGACGACGTTGGCGGTGGCCAGGAACACCACGTCGCTGAGGTCGAGTTCGACCTCCAGGTAGTGGTCGCGGAACGTGTGGTTCTGCGCCGGGTCGAGCACTTCGAGCAGCGCGGCGGCGGGGTCGCCCCGGAAGTCGGAGCCGACCTTGTCGATCTCGTCGAGCAGGACCACCGGGTTCATCGAGCCGGCCTCCTTGATCGCGCGTACGATCCGCCCGGGGAGCGCGCCGACGTAGGTCCGCCGGTGTCCCCTGATCTCAGCCTCGTCCCGGACCCCGCCGAGCGCGACCCGGACGAAGGAGCGGCCCATGGCGTGCGCGACGCTCTCGCCGAGCGAGGTCTTGCCGACCCCGGGCGGCCCCACCAGCGCGAGCACCGCACCGCCCCGCCTGCCGCCGACCACCCCGAGCCCCCGGTCGGCACGGCGCTTGCGCACCGCGAGGTACTCGGTGATGCGTTCCTTCACGTCCTGCAGGCCCGCGTGCTCGGCGTCCAGGATCTCCTGCGCGCCCTTGATGTCGTAGGTGTCCTCGGTCCGCTCGTTCCAGGGGAGTTCGAGGACGGTGTCCAGCCACGTCCTGATCCACGAACCCTCGGGGCTCTGGTCGGAGGCGCGCTCCAGCTTCTCGACCTCCTTGAGCGCGGCCTCGCGGACGTGCCCGGGAAGCTCCGCGGCCTCGACACGAGCCCGGTAGTCGCCCGACTCGTCGTCCGGCTCGCCGTTGAGGTCGGAGAGCTCCTTGCGTACTGCGTCGAGCTGGCGCCGCAGCAGGAATTCACGCTGCTGCTTGTCGACGCCCTCCTGGACGTCCTTGGCGATGGTCTCCGCCACGTCCTGTTCGGCGAGGTGCTCGCCCAGCCACTGCAGGGCCAGCTTCAGACGGGCGACCGCGTCGGCGGTCTCCAGCAGCCGCACCTTCTGGGCGGTGGTGAGGAAGGGTGAGTAGCCGGAGTTGTCGGCGAGGGCGGAGACGTCCTCGATCTGCTGGACACGGTCCACGACCTGCCAGGCACCGCGCTTCTTCAGCCAGCTGGTCGCCAGGGCCTTGTACTCCCGGGCCAGCTCGGCGACCGATCCGGGCAGGGGGTCGGGCAGGGACACGTCGATCCTGGTGCCCTCGACCCACAGCGCGTTCCCGGGACCGCTGGTCCCGGCTCCGATCCGTACCCGGTCACGGGCCCGGATCAGCGCCCCCGGATCGCCGTCCGAAAGACGCCCGACCTGTTCGACGGTGCCGAGGACACCGGTCCCGGTCCACTTCCCGTCGATCCGCGGCACGAGCAGCACCTCGGGCTTGCCGCCACCGGGCCGGGCGACGGCCTGCGCTGCCTCCACCGCCCCACGGACCTCCGCGTCCGAGAGATCGAGCGGCACCACCATCCCGGGCAGTACGACCTCGTCGTCGAGCGGCAGCACGGGCAGGTCGATCGGCGTGAACGCCTTGGACGCGGACTCTGCAGTCATGATCTCCCCTTCGGCAGGCAAGTTGAGCTATGTGGGCTCAATGCTTGTGAGCCTCCGAATGTTCCCCGTCTCCCGTTCGCTCTGGGCGATCAGCTCGCGTGTGATCCTGCGAAGGTCCGAGCGACCTCGTATCGGAGGACGCGTCGACCGGTCTGCGGCAGGGGCGTCAGGGAAGCTGCCGGGCGGGGTCACCAGGTCACCGGCGGGAGGTTCGCGGTCGCTCATGCCGACCGGGACGGGACCGGGTTCCGCCTGTCGCGCCCCGCCGTCCGATCCGGCAGCAACGGCGCGATCCGCGCCCACGGCGCGTCACTCGACGACATGCCCCGGCGAACGGCTCGCGTCTGCCGGGGCAACGGCCGTCCGCCGTACCGGTCAGGTGAGCCGCAGTATCTGATCAGGCTCTTCGGATGCAGCCCCGGCGTACTCCGCGAAGTCCACGTTGCCGAGTGCCAGGTTCACCTGGACACCGTGCACGGCAACGGGCAGGACTCGAAATTCCCTGGGCTCCGGCGACTCGATGAGTTCCTGGTAGTAGACGGGGTCGAGGCCACTCACGTCTTCCCAGGTGGTCGACAGAGCCAGCAACGCCCGCGCCGGCGACTGCATCGTGGTGCGGTCGGCGAGGAAGACGACGACCAGGGGCTCATCCACCACGGCGGCAAGCACCTCGTCGGCCGTTGCTCCTGACCAGGCGGGCGCATCGACCAGCTGCACCGCTGCGGCGAACTCACCGCCCGGCCCCCACGGCAGGCACAATTCCTCGACCACGGCGGTCCACGCCTCGTCGTCGCTGAAGTCGGTCCTGATGACGAGAACGTCGAACAGGTCGCGTCCGATCCCGGGCAGCACTCGCTCGACGTTCTCCGGCGGCGTCATGCCCAGGACTCTCCCACCCCACACCGACAACCAGCTCCCGCGGGAGTGATCCGGAAGAGCGTCGGCCGGGACAGCTCAGTCCTTGCGCCCCGTCGTGGCGACCGTGACACCGAGCCCGATCATGGTGAGTCCGCCGATCCCGCCCACCAGCGAAAGCCGCTGCGGCGAGCGCGCGAACCAGTCCCGGGCACCGGCCGCGACCAGTCCCCACACCATGTCGGACGCCACGGCGATCACGTTGAAGACCAGGCCCAACAGCAGCATCTGCGCGGCGACATGCCCCTGGCCACGGTCGACGAACTGCGGCAGCACGGCGGCGAAGAACACGATCGTCTTCGGGTTGGTCACCCCGACCGCGAACCCCTCCCAGAACGTGCGAAGCCCACCCTGCGCGGCCTCCGTCCCTGTGACCACGGCCCGCAGCGATCCGCGCTCACGCCACGCCCTGACGCCGAGGGACACCACGTACCCGGCACCCACCAGCTTGAGCACCGTGAAGACGAGAACCGAGCGCTCCACCACCGCCCCCACCCCGAACGCCACGGCCACGACCAGCACACAGGCGCCGAGCGTGTTCCCCACCACCGTGGTCAGCGCCGCACGACGCCCCCACGCCAGAGCACGTCCGACCACGAACAGCACGCTGGGACCGGGGATCACGATCAGCAGGAACGACATGGCCGCGAAGGCGAGCAGTCGGTCGGCGGACACCATGAAACCCATGCAAGCACGGGGGACACCGCCCCTCCAGCCCTTTGCGCCGCATCGCGCCGACTCCTACGCCCCCGGCCGGCACGCATCCGGACCCCTTCGCCCGGAGGTGGGACGCGGCGGCGCGGTGACCGCACCCGGTGCCCGCCGGGTCGTCCCCATGAGCACCACCGGCCCGCAGGGATGCCGAACGCCGCGAGCACCCGCCGACGCGTGGCGTCGCGCAGGGCGAATTCGAGCCGCCCAGCGCCGTCGTGCACGCCTGGGGCGTAGCCGAACCCCCACAGCGGCAGGAAGACGGGCGCACCACCCCCACGGGTGGCACGGCCGAAATCCGCTGGCCCGGGCACGGGGCGGCGCGGAAGGATGGGCACGCCGTGACGATCCCGAGCACCCACCGGAGACCCGCGCATGCCGGCCACAGAAGCCCACAGCCCCGTCGTCCTCGACCGCCGCGACGGCCCCTTCGGCGAAGTCGTCCTGCGTGAGCGTGGCGAGCACTTCGAGATCATCGCCAACGGATGCTTCCTGATGGACACCTCCGACGGGCGTTCCGAGCGCCTGCTGGTGGATGCCGCGCTGGCCGCCCTGCCCGGGAACCGGCAGGACCCGTCGGTCCTCATCGGCGGGCTCGGCGTCGGGTTCTCGCTCGTGCGGGCGGCCGAGGAGGACCGCTGGGGCCGGATCGTGGTGGCCGAGCGCGAGGAGGCGGTGGTCGACTGGCACCAGGACGGCCCGCTCGGGCGGATCACCGGTCCGGCGCTGTCCGACCCCAGGACGGAGATCCTCCGTACCGACCTCGTAGAACACCTCCGTACGACCACGGAGCGTTACGACGCGCTGTGCCTGGACATCGACAACGGTCCGGAATGGACCGTCACGGAGGACAACGGGAGCCTCTACTCCCCCACCGGCCTCGCGGCCTGCCGGGCCCGGCTGACGCCGGGCGGGGTCCTCGCCGTGTGGTCCGCACAACCGTCCCCGGAGTTCGGCGCGGCGCTGCGGAATGCCGGATTCCGCGCGGTAAGAACCGAAGAAGTAGCCGTTGCCCGAGGTGTTCCGGACGTGGTCCATCTCGCATCGCGCGAAGACTGAACCCCCACCCGGTATGTACACCCCGGTCCCGCCCGGGGTGGAGCGGCCCCACCCCGCCGGTCCGTATCCTTTCCCGCGGGTAACACCTTCATGCCGGACAACACCCTGCGTAGCCGGGAGACGTCCTCTGCCTTTACGCTGCTGACCGGCACAAGGGGCCTACCGACGAAATCCACAAGCGACAACCGTGCCTCCGGAGGAATGGCCTCCGCGAGAACGGGCAGGGGCGGGGCGATGGAACAGACACACACCACCCACAACGGCGCGGCGGCCACCCCCGGGGCTCAGCGCCGGGTGCTGGTGGTCGAGGACGACGCGACGATCGTCGACGCCATTTCCGCCCGACTGCGGGCGGAGGGCTTCCTGGTGCAGACCGCGTCCGACGGTCCGTCGGCCGTGGACGCGGCCGAGGCGTGGCAGCCGGACCTGATGCTGCTCGACATCATGCTCCCCGGCTTCGACGGCCTGGAGGTCTGCCGACGCGTGCAGGCCCAGCGCCCCGTGCCGGTGCTGATGCTCACCGCACGCGACGACGAGACCGACATGCTGGTCGGGCTCGGGGTCGGCGCGGACGACTACATGACCAAGCCGTTCTCCATGCGGGAGCTCGCGGCGCGCGTCCACGTCCTGCTGCGCAGGGTCGAGCGGGCCGCTCTCGCGGCCGTCACACCCCGCAGCGGGATCCTGCGCCTCGGCGAACTGGAGATCGACCACTCGCAGCGCCGCGTCCGGGTACGCGCCGACGACGTGCACCTCACGCCGACCGAGTTCGACCTGCTGGTCTGCCTGGCGAACACCCCGCGCGCGGTGCTGTCGCGGGAGCAGCTGCTGGCCGAGGTCTGGGACTGGGCGGACGCCTCGGGTACGCGCACGGTCGACAGCCACATCAAGGCCCTGCGCCGGAAGATCGGCGCCGAGCGGATCCGCACCGTGCACGGCGTCGGCTACGCCCTGGAGACCCCCGCGCCATGACGCGGCCCGGCTCAGGACTGCGGCCGTTCTCCATCAAGGCCAAGCTGGGCACGCTCGTGGTGGTCTCCGTGTTCATCACGACCGGACTGCTGATCGTCGCGCTGCGGACCAGGACCGAGTTCAGGTTCATCACCGTCTTCTCGGTGATCGCCACCCTGCTGATCACCCAGTTCGTGGCGCACGGGCTGACGGCGCCGCTGGACGAGATGCGCGCCGTGGCCCGGTCCATCTCGCACGGCGACTACACGAGACGGGTGAGCGGCGCCGGGCGGCGTGACGAGCTGGGCGACCTCGCCCAGACGATCAACCGCATGACGGACGATCTGGAGGCGGAGGACCGGCACCGGAAGGAGCTGGTGGCCAACGTCTCACATGAGCTGCGCACCCCGATCGCCGCGCTCAGAGCCGTGCTGGAGAACGTCGTGGACGGGGTGTCCGAGGCCGACCCCGAGACGATGCGTACGGCGCTGAAGCAGACGGAGCGCCTGGGCCGGCTGGTGGAGACGCTGCTGGACCTGTCCAGGCTGGACAACGGTGTGGTCCAGATCAAGGCACGCCGATTCGAGGTCTGGCCGTATCTCTCCGGCGTACTGAAGGAGGCGAATCTGGCCGCCTCCCACCGCCGCCTCTCCTCAGGTTCCGGCAACCACACCCGTACAGATGTCCATCTGCATCTGGACGTGTCGCCACCCGAGCTGACGGCTCACGCCGACGCGGAGCGCCTGCACCAGGTGGTCGCCAACCTCATCGACAACGCCGTCAAGCACAGCCCGCCGCACGGCCGGGTCACCGTGCTGGCACGGCGCGGCGCGCATCCCGAGTCGCTGGAGCTCGAGGTCGTCGACGAGGGCCCGGGCATCCCGGAGGCGGAGCGCCACCGGGTGTTCGAGCGCTTCAACCGGGGCCAGGCGCCGTCCCCGCACGGCCCCGGCAGCGACGGCGGTACGGGGCTCGGCCTGGCGATCGCCCGCTGGGCGGTGGATCTGCACGGCGGCCGGATCAGGGTGGCCGAATCCGCCCGGGGCTGCCGGATCCAGGTCACCCTTCCGGGGCTCACGCAGTTCCGCGATTGACCCTGCGTTCGAAGCGGAGGGGCCCGTTTCTGCCTCCGGGCCGGGAAAGCGATACGGTCCAGGGGGCCGTACAGCGGCCTCGCGTACCGAAGGGCAGCGGAACCCTGCTTGTTTCCCGCCATTTCATGCGCCGAAACCCGGCTTCTGATGTGATGTGCACGACGAAGACCGGCCCGGCCTGCACGTAACGGCTGGGGAGGCGTAGCCTTGATTTCCGCTGTCCATCACCTTGTGAAGCGGAAGAGGGCGGTTGCCGCCGTGTCGTCTCAGTCCCCCAGTAACTCGAGCATCTCGACCGATCAAGAAGCAGGCCCCGGGTCGAACCCGGCCGCTGCGTTCGGCGCCAATGAGTGGCTCGTCGACGAGATCTACCAGCAGTACCTCCAGGACCCGAATTCGGTCGATCGCGCCTGGTGGGACTTCTTCGCCGACTACAAGCCGGGCGCGTCCGGCACGGCGGACAAGCCCGTACCCGCACCTGCGGAAGCGGTGACACCGGCTCCGGCCGCCACCGCCGCGAGCACCGTGAACAACTCCGCTCCGGCCGAGGCCCCGGCCGCGCCCGCCGCCCCGGCCAAGCCCGCGGCCGCCGCTCCGGCGGCTCCCGCGAAGGCGCCCGCCGCTCCGGCGAAGGCCGCGCCCGCCAAGGCCGCCCCGGCGCCGGCGAAGTCGCAGGAAGCTCCGGCCGAGGCCCCCGCGGGCCCCGAGTACGTGACGCTGCGCGGTCCGTCGGCCGCGGTCGCGAAGAACATGAACGCCTCCCTGGAGCTGCCGACGGCCACGTCCGTCCGCGCCGTCCCGGTGAAGCTGCTCTTCGACAACCGCATCGTCATCAACAACCACCTCAAGCGGGCCCGCGGCGGGAAGATCTCCTTCACGCACCTCATCGGGTACGCGATGGTGCAGGCCCTCAAGGCCATGCCGTCGATGAACTACTCCTTCGCGGTGAAGGACGGCAAGCCGACCCTGGTCAAGCCGGAGCACGTCAACCTCGGGCTGGCCATCGACCTGGTGAAGCCGAACGGCGACCGCCAGCTCGTCGTCGCGGCCATCAAGAAGGCCGAGACGCTCAACTTCTTCGAGTTCTGGCAGGCCTACGAGGACATCGTCCGCCGGGCCCGCGTCGGCAAGCTCGGCATGGACGACTTCTCGGGCGTCACCGCGTCGCTGACCAACCCCGGCGGCATCGGCACCGTCCACTCGGTGCCCCGCCTGATGCCCGGACAGGGCCTCATCATGGGCGTCGGCGCGATGGACTACCCGGCGGAGTTCCAGGGCACCTCCCAGGACACCCTGAACAAGCTCGGTATCTCCAAGGTCATGACCCTGACCTCGACGTACGACCACCGGGTCATCCAGGGTGCCGCGTCCGGCGAGTTCCTGCGGGTGCTGGCCCAGCTCCTCCTCGGCGAGAACGACTTCTACGACGAGATCTTCAAGGCGCTGCGCATCCCCTACGAGCCGGTCCGCTGGCTCAAGGACATCGACGCCTCGCACGACGACGACGTCACCAAGGCCGCGCGGGTCTTCGAGCTGATCCACTCCTACCGGGTCCGCGGTCACGTGATGGCCGACACCGACCCGCTGGAGTACCGCCAGCGCAAGCACCCCGACCTGGACATCACCGAGCACGGCCTCACCCTGTGGGACCTGGAGCGCGAGTTCGCGGTCGGCGGTTTCGCCGGCAAGACGATGATGAAGCTCCGTGACATCCTCGGTGTCCTGCGTGAGTCGTACTGCCGCACCACCGGCATCGAGTTCATGCACATCCAGGAGCCGAAGGAGCGCAAGTGGCTCCAGGACCGGGTGGAGCGTCCGCGCCCCGCGCCGGAGCGCGAGGAGCAGCTGCGGATCCTGCGCCGCCTCAACGCCGCCGAGGCGTTCGAGACGTTCCTGCAGACCAAGTACGTCGGTCAGAAGCGGTTCTCGCTGGAGGGCGGCGAGTCCGTCATCCCGCTGCTCGACGCGGTCATCGACTCCGCCGCCGAGGCCCGCCTCGACGAGGTCGTCATCGGCATGGCCCACCGCGGCCGCCTCAACGTCCTCGCCAACATCGTCGGCAAGTCGTACGCGCAGATCTTCCGCGAGTTCGAGGGCAACCTCGACCCCCGGTCGATGCACGGCTCCGGTGACGTCAAGTACCACCTGGGCGCCGAGGGCACCTTCACCGGTCTGGACGGCGAGCAGATCAAGGTCTCGCTGGCCGCCAACCCCTCGCACCTGGAGGCGGTCGACCCGGTCCTGGAGGGCATCGCCCGCGCCAAGCAGGACATCATCAACAAGGGCGGCACCGACTTCACGGTCCTGCCCGTCGCGCTCCACGGCGACGCGGCCTTCGCGGGCCAGGGCGTCGTCGCCGAGACGCTGAACATGTCGCAGCTGCGCGGGTACCGCACCGGCGGCACCGTGCACGTGGTGATCAACAACCAGGTCGGCTTCACCGCCGCCCCGGAGTCCTCGCGCTCCTCGATGTACGCCACCGACGTGGCGCGCATGATCGAGGCGCCGATCATCCACGTCAACGGCGACGACCCGGAGGCCGTGGTCCGCGTCGCGCGGCTCGCCTTCGAGTACCGGCAGACGTTCAACAAGGACGTCGTGATCGACCTCATCTGCTACCGCCGCCGCGGTCACAACGAGGGCGACAACCCGGAGTTCACCAACCCGCAGATGTACACCCTGATCGACAAGAAGCGCTCGGTGCGCAAGCTCTACACCGAGTCCCTCATCGGTCGCGGCGACATCACGCTGGAAGAGGCCGAGCAGGCCCTCCAGGACTTCCAGGGCCAGCTGGAGAAGGTCTTCGCGGAGGTCCGCGAGGCCACCTCGGCGCCGTCCCAGCCGCATGTCCCGGACGTCCAGGCGGAGTTCCCCGTCTCGGTGGGCACCGCGGTCTCCTCGGAGGTCGTGAAGCTGATCGCCGAGTCCCAGGTCAACATCCCCGACGGCATCACGGTGCACCCGCGTCTGCTCCCGCAGATGCAGCGCCGCGCGGCCTCCGTGGAGAACGGCACGATCGACTGGGGCATGGGCGAGACCCTGGCCATCGGCTCGCTGCTGATGGAGGGCACCCCGGTCCGGCTCGCCGGCCAGGACACCCGCCGCGGCACCTTCGGCCAGCGTCACGCGGTCCTCGTCGACCAGAAGACCGGCGAGGACTACACCCCGCTGCTCTACCTCGCCGACGACCAGGCCCGTTACAACGTCTACGACTCGCTCCTCAGCGAGTACGCGGCGATGGGCTTCGAGTACGGCTACTCGCTGGCCCGCCCGGAGTCCCTGGTGATCTGGGAGGCCCAGTTCGGCGACTTCGTCAACGGCGCCCAGACCGTCGTCGACGAGTTCATCTCCTCGGCCGAGCAGAAGTGGGGCCAGACGTCCGGCGTCACCCTGCTGCTCCCGCACGGCTACGAGGGCCAGGGCCCGGACCACTCGTCGGCGCGTCCGGAGCGTTTCCTGCAGATGTGCGCGCAGGACAACATGACGGTCGCGATGCCCACCCTCCCGTCGAACTACTTCCACCTCCTGCGGTGGCAGGTGCACAACCCGCACCACAAGCCGCTCATCGTCTTCACCCCGAAGTCGATGCTCCGCCTCAAGGCGGCCGCGTCGAAGGTGGAGGAGTTCACCAGCGGTGGCTTCCGCCCCGTGATCGGCGACGACACGGTGAAGGCCGAGGACGTCCGCAAGGTCGTCTTCGTGTCCGGCAAGCTCTACTACGACCTGGACGCCGAGCGCGAGAAGCGTGGCGACACGGAGACCGCGATCATCCGGCTGGAGCGTCTGTACCCGCTGCCGGGTGCGGAGATCCAGGCCGAGATCGCCAAGTACCCGAACGCCGAGAAGTACCTCTGGGCCCAGGAGGAGCCGGCAAACCAGGGTGCGTGGCCGTTCATCGCGCTCAACCTGATCGACCACCTCGACCTGGCCGTCGGCGCCGATGTGCCGCACGGCGAGCGCCTGCGCCGCATCTCGCGTCCGCACGGCTCGTCCCCGGCGGTCGGTTCGGCCAAGCGTCACCAGGCCGAGCAGGCGCAGCTGGTCGCCGAGGTCTTCGAGGCCTGATCAGCCGCTGTGCACCACCGGAGGTCCCGGCCCCGCGAGCATCTCGCGGGGCCGGGACCTCCGGCTTTCCGGCCTCGTTATCCTGGTCCCATGTACTTCACGGACCGTGGCATCGAGGAACTGGAGAAGCGGCGCGGCGAGGAGGAGGTCACCTTCGAGTGGCTCGCCGAGCAGCTCCGCACGTTCGTCGACCTCAACCCCGACTTCGAGGTTCCCGTCGAGCGTCTGGCGACCTGGCTGGCCCGGCTCGACGACGACGAGGACGAGTAGTCACCTCCCGGGGCTCCCCGCCTCGGTGCCCCTGATCCGGTTGTAGGTGAGCCCCAGCACGCCCTGCGCGAGCAGGACCAGACCCGCCGTGATCCAGCCGCCGCTGCGGCGCCGCGCTCCCCAGAGGGTGAGCGGAAGTCCCGCCGCGATCTGGGCGGCGGCCACCGCCCGGGCCCTCGGGCCCAGCACCCAGGGACCGAGGCTGCCGCTCTCCACGGCGTCCAGCTCGACGCGTACGGCATCACGCCAGCCCGCCCATTCGATGAGTTCCGCCCGTGGCAGGATCGCGGCGACCGAGCGCAGCCGGTCGGCCGGCTCACCGGGCGTGAGTCCGGCGGGCAGTTCCACCCCCGCACGGGCGAGGACGGTGAGCAGGTCGCGCAGCCGGGCGCCGGAGTCGGCCGCCGGATCCTCCCTGGTGAGCGCCTCCAGCGCCTGGACGTCGAGCACGGGGTCGAGGCCGAGCCGGAGGGCGGAAGTGCGCATCGCCTCCTCCTCGGCGGCCGGCGTGCCGTCCGCCAGCCAGATGTAGCCGACCGGACGGCGGAATCCCGAGGCCAGGGTGTAGCCGGAACCATCGGCGTCCCACCACAGGGCGAGCACCGGCCAGGTCGAGCCGACCGCGAGGGCTGTCGCCCATCCCCCGACGACCCGGTCGACCGGCTCGGGCCTTTCGCCGTCGGCCGCGGACCCGCCGGGGGACGCGGTCCTGTCCGCCGCGCCGCCGTCGTGTCCGTCCCTCCGCCAGGGTTTCCCCTCGGGCACGAGCACGCTCCAGCCCTCCCCCGCCGGTACGAGGAGCATGCGCTCCTGCAGCAGGTGCGCCACGGGCCGTACGGTCTCGGGTTCGGCCCGGCAGAGCAGCAGGGCACCCACGGATGTCGCGGTCATGCCTCACACGCTAGGTCACTTTCGCCCCGTCTGAACCTTTTCACCCCTGTGCGGCGACCCTGGTCCCCTCGCCGCCACCCTTCGGATCCCGCCCTTGACTTCCACGATCCACGATATATCGTGTTCCTCATGAGACGCGATATATTGCGTCACACCGTCCAGCGGGAGGTCATATCCATGCCTGAGCCGACGTGGACCGTCGCCGAGCCCCGAAAGCTCACCTTCGACGAGCCCGTGACAGCACTCGACGTGCGCATCGTCGACGGCACGGTGAATGTCGTCGGCACGGACGAGCCGACCGCACGGCTGGAGGTGTCCGCGATCGACGGCCCCCCGCTGATCGTGACCCAGGAGGGCGGATCCCTCACCGTCACGTACGAGGACCTTCCCTGGCAGGGATTCCTCACCTGGCTCGACCGCCGGCGTCCGCGCCGCACCGCCGTGGTCTCCCTGGCGGTGCCTGCGGGCGCGACGGTCAAGGTCGGAGCGGTCGGAGCGGAGGCGGTCGTCTCGGGGATCCGTGGGCGCACCGAGCTGAGGGGCGTCTCAGGCGACAGCACCCTGGTGGGACTCTCCGGCGTGGTCCGGGCCGAGACCGTGTCGGGCCACCTGGAGGCCCAGACGGTCACGGGCGACCTGCGCTTCCAGTCCGTCTCGGGGGACCTGACGGTCGTCGAGGGTGCGGGCACCTCGGTGCGAGCGGAATCGGTCACCGGCCACATGGTGCTCGACCTGGACACCTCCTCGAAACCGACGGACATCCGGCTGACCTCGGTCTCGGGTGAGATCTCCATCCGGCTGCCGCACCCGGCGGACGCACGGGTCGAGGCGAACACCGCGAGCGGCACGGTCTCCAACGCCTTCGAGGACCTGCGGGTAGGCGGCCAGTGGGGCGCGAAGAAGATCACCGGCACACTGGGGGCAGGTACCGGGAAGCTGAAGGCGACCACCGTCTCGGGATCGATCGCCCTGCTGCGACGCCCTCCCGCCCAGGACAGCGCGCACGACGCCGAGCAGACCGGAAAGGTGCTCTGACATGGCCCCCGTATTCGCCCACGGCCGCCTCCGCCTCTATCTCCTCAAGCTGCTGGACGAGGCACCCCGGCACGGGTACGAGGTGATCCGGCTCCTGGAGGAGCGCTTCCAGGGCCTTTACGCGCCCTCGGCCGGCACGGTCTATCCACGCCTGGCCAAGCTGGAGACCGAAGGGCTGGTCACCCACGCGACCGAGGGAGGCCGCAAGGTCTACTCCATCACCGAGGCGGGGCGCGCCGAGCTCGCCGGCCGGGGTGGGGAGCTGGCCGATCTGGAGCTGGAGATCCGCGAATCGGTCTCCGAGCTCGCCGCGGAGATCCGCGACGACGTGCGGGGCGCGGCGGGACGGCTCCGCAGCGAGATGCGTGCGGCCGCCTCCGAGTCCAAGCACACCCCTGCCGGAGACCACCGGACTGGATGGGAGCCGGGGTCAGGAGAGAGCGAGGCCTGGCGCACGGCGAAGGAGGAGCTGCGCAAGGCCAAGCAGGAGTGGAAGGAACAGGCCCGCAAGGCGAAGGACGAGTCCCGCAAGGCCCGCGAGGACGCGGACCGCGCCCGCCGCCAGGCCCAGGAAGCTCAGGAGAAGGCGCGGGAGCAGATGCAGAACGCCGCGCGGCAGGTCCAGGAGCACTTCTCTCGGGGTGACTGGCCGGCGGGGGTGCGGGACGGTCTGGCCGAGATCACCGGACAGCTGGGCAATTTCGCCAGGACCGGCTCCTGGCCTTCCTACAGCCGGCCCGCGCCCGGGGAGCCGGACATCGAGTGGGCCGCCGACGCCACCGGCACGGGTGATCCCTCCCGCGACCTGGACCGCCTGCTGGACCGGTTCCGCGACGACGTCCGCGACGCGGCCCGGGACCACGGGGTGAGTGAGACTCAGCTCGCCGAGGCACGCCGCCACCTGGCGTCGGCCGCGACCCAGATCGGCTCGGTGCTGCGCGGCACCGCGGCCGGTAAGAACGGCCCGTCCGGCACGCGGTGAACACCACGCAAGGGGCTCCGGCCCGTGCCCCGTTCAGCGCGGGCCGGCGGGCCGGGCACGGTCCAGCCCTCCGCCCCGCCGATACGGCGGCCGGCACGCGATGAAGACCGCGCAGGGAACGCTGGTCCGTACCGCTCTCAGCACGGGCCGGCAGGCAGGCAGGGCACGGCCCAGTCCCCCGGTCGCCCTCCCGACAGGGCGGCCGGCACACGGACACTTTCGGCTCGGTGGCTCGGAAGGCGAGGTCAGCTCGCCCGGGCCTGGCCTTCGCCGCCATCCCCGTACAGCGCCCGCTCCACACTCACGTACGTCGCCCCGTGCTCCGCGAGCACGTCGGCGACCACGCCCGGGCAGGCGGTCAGCGCCAGCAGCAGGTGCTCCTCACCGATGAAGCGGTCGCGCCTGCCGAGTGCGATGCGGAGCGACTTGGCCAGGACGCCCTTGGCGCCGTCCGCGAACGGCCGGTGCCCGTTCCGCCATCGGCGAGTCCCCCGTGGTGGAGCCAGAACACCTTCACCGTGCACGTCCTCCATCCGGGCCACGATCTCGGAGACGTCGATACCGAGGCCGGCGAGCGCCTCCTCGTCGGCGCTGGTGAGCCCTCCTCGGCGGCGAGCCCGTTCGAGTGACGCCTCGACGGAGGCCCGACGGTCCACGAGGCCGAGCGCTGTGACGGCGAACGACCCACGCCCCTCCTCCTGGTCCAGCAGGGACAGCAGCAGGTGCTCCTCGGCGACCTTGTCCGCACCGGCCCGCTCGGCATGGGACACAGCCCCGGTCACCACCACCCGGGCGCCCTTGGTGAATCGCTCGAACATCAATGCCTCCCGTACTTCTTGTGGACGGCCTGCCTGCTGACGCCCAGCTCGGCGGCGATCTCCTGCCACGACCACCCCTGGACGCGGGCGCTTCTCACCTGGACGGCTTCGAGCTGTTCGAGCAGCCGCCGCAGAGCGGCGACCGCCCGGAGCCCCACACGCGGGTCGCGGTCACCGGCGCGCGCGGCGAGATCCGTTGCTTCGGTCATGATGTCAACTTACGTTGACACGCGAGGCGGCGTCAACCCGCGTTGACAAGATCCGTGGCGAGGCGTGCGTGCCGCTCCACGTCGTAGCGGGTATTCCCGTAACGAAGCTTCCCCCGCTCGATCCCCTCGGCGGCGAATCCGGCCCGTAGGGCGACGGCGCACGAGGCGGGGTTGTTCACCCTGTGGCCGAGCTCGAGACGGTGGAGCCCCAGGTCGTCGAAAGCCCAGCGGGCCGTCGCTCGTACGCCCGCGGCGGCGATGCCGGTGCCCCGGGCCGATTCGGCCGTCCAGTACGAGACCCAGCCGGTGTCGTGCACACGGTTCACCGCCGTCACCGCCACCGACCCCAGGGCCGCACCGTCACGCACGACGGCCCACGCGTACCCGCGTCCGGCCACCCGCTCACGCTCCCGCTCCGCGATCCAGCCGAGCGCCTCGTCGAGCGTCGTGACGGGTGTGCCGGACTGCCGCGCCATCTCGGCGGGCGCGAAGGCGTCGAGCACCGCAGGGGCGTCGTCCGGCCGCCAGGGCCGCAGCAGCAACCCTTCAGGCGTCAGCAGCTCCACCGGAGTCACCCGGTGGTGAGGACGATCTTTCCGAACAGGTCTCCTGCCGCGAGCTTCTCGAAGCCCTCGCGGGCACGGTCGAGCGGAAGGGTTTCGTCGATGACGGGCCGGACCCCGGTCGCCGCGCAGAATGACAGCAGATCCTCGAGTTCGTCCTTGGAACCCATCGTGGAGCCGACGACCTTGAGCTCCAGGAAGAAGATGCGGGTCAGCTCGGCGTGCGCGGGCCGGTCCCCGCTGGTGGCACCGGAGATGACCAGGGTGCCGCCGGGACGCAGCGACTTGACCGAGTGGGACCAGGTCGCCGCGCCGACGGTCTCGATGACCGCGTCGACCCGCTGGGGCAGCCGGGCGCCCGGCTCGAACGCCTCGACGGCCCCCAGTTCGACCGCGCGCTTGCGCTTGGCCTCGTCCCGGCTGGTGGCGAACATCCGGAGCCCCGCCGCCTTGCCCAGCACGATCGCCGCGGTCGCCACACCGCCGCCCGCGCCCTGAACGAGCACGGAGTCACCGGGCCGGACACCGGCGTTGGTGAACAGCATCCGATAGGCCGTGAGCCAGGCGGTCGGCAGGCAGGCCGCCTCCTCGAAGGTCAGCTCCCTGGGCTTGGGCAGCACGTTCCAGCTGGGTACGGTCACCAGCTCGGCGAAGGTGCCCTGGTAGCGCTCGGTGAGGATGGAGCGCGGCTCCTCGGGGCCGACGCCGTGTCCCGACTGACCGATGACGGAGTGCAGGACGACTTCGTTGCCGTCCTGGTCGACGCCCGCGGCGTCACAGCCGAGGATCATGGGCAGCTTGTCCTCGGCGAGGCCGACACCCCGCAGCGACCAGAGGTCGTGGTGGTTGAGCGATGCGGCCTTCACTCGGACGGTGGTCCAGCCGGACCGCGCCTCGGGCGCCGGGCGTTCACCCAGTTCCAGTCCGTCCAGAGGGCGGTCACGGTCGATGCGTGCTGCGTAGGCGGCGAACATGGCCACGACCCTAGGCCGTGACGTGCCGTGACGTAACCGTTCGCGGGTGTGACACACGCCCCAGCCGGGCGGGCGGTGGGCGGTGCCCCGGATACGCGCCCGGCCCGTCGGCCACGGATCAGGTCCGGGGCCGACGGGCCGGGCGGCGCGATGTGCCGGGAAGCGGCGGGCGGCGGGCTCCCGGCCCCCTGAGGGGCCGAGGGCCACCCGTCCGCCCCCTTGCGGGGTCAGCGCCTCGCGACACCCTCCGCGCGGGCGGCGGCGGCCACCGCGGCGGTGACGGCGGGGGCGACCCGCTCGTCGAACGGCGACGGGATGACGTAGTCCGCGGCCAGTTCGTCCCCGACCACGTCCGCCAGCGCGTTCGCCGCGGCGATCTTCATGCCCTCGGTGATCCGGGAGGCCCGCACCTGCAGCGCGCCCGCGAAGATGCCGGGGAACGCGAGCACGTTGTTGATCTGGTTCGGGTAGTCCGACCGGCCGGTGGCCACCACGGCCGCGTACTTGTGCGCGACCTCCGGGTGGACCTCGGGGTTCGGGTTGGCCATGGCGAACACGAAGGCGCCGGGCGCCATCGAGGCCACCGCGGGCTCGGGGACCGTACCGCCGGAGACTCCGATGAAGACGTCGGCGCCGGTCAGCGCCGTCTCCAGGGAACCGGTGATGCCGGCCCGGTTGGTGAGTTCGGCGAGCTCGCGCTTGACGTCGGTGAGGTCGTCCCGGTCGCGGCTGACGATGCCCTTGCGGTCGGCGACGGCGACGTCACCGATGCCCGCCTCCAGCAGGAACTTGGCGATGGCCACACCGGCCGCGCCCGCGCCGGAGATCACGGCGCGCAGGTCGCCGAGGGTCCGGCCCGACAGCTTCGCCGCGTTCCGCAGGGCGGCGAGGGTCACCACCGCGGTGCCGTGCTGGTCGTCGTGGAAGACCGGGATGTCGAGCCGCTCCTGGAGCTTGCGCTCGATCTCGAAGCACCGGGGTGCCGAGATGTCCTCCAGGTTGACCCCGCCGAAGGACGGCGCGAGCCGCACGACGGTGTCGACGATCTCGTCCGTGTCGGTCGTGGCCAGCGCGATCGGCACCGCGTCGACCCCGCCGAACTGCTTGAAGAGGATCGCCTTGCCCTCCATGACCGGGAGGGAGGCCTCGGGGCCGATGTCCCCCAGGCCGAGGACGGCGGTGCCGTCCGTCACCACGGCCACGACCTGGGACTTCCAGGTGTAGTCGTGGACGAGTTCGGGATTGTCCGCGATGGCGCTGCACACCTTGGCGACGCCGGGCGTGTACGCGAGGGACAGGTCGTCCTTGTCGCGGATCGGGACGGTGGCCTGCACGGCCATCTTCCCGCCGCGGTGGAGCGCGAACGCCTGGTCGAAGGGCTCGTCCGCCCCGATGGGACCGGTCGTACCGTGCGCCGTGCTGTCGCTGCGAGGATTGACGATCTCCGCTGCCATTTCTGTTGACCCCTTAAGTCTTCATCAGTTGAGGGTGGCCACTCCTGGTTGAGGAGGGGTGGGCGGGCACCGCGTACGTTCCCGGCGCCGGGCGGTTGGCCCGCTCGGGCAGGGGAGACACATACGCGCGGGCGCGCCGCACACGCGCCCTGAGCCCCGGATGAGGGGTGTAAAGGTCTTTCTTACCGGACGGACCGGGCCTCTTACGAGTCGGTATCGATTCGGTGAGATGACTCATAGCCGAATATCTGGACAAGTCCACTAAGGGATATGAAGCTCGTCCGTCAGTCGAGACGCACCGGAGATTCTCCGGAGGAGTGCGAACTTTCCAGCAGATGGTCCGGCCCCGCGGTACCGGCCTGTTGAGGTTCGGGGGTCACCCGTTACCCGATTTTGACATGACCGGTCCCCTGAATGGGTGAGTCCGAATGGCAAGATGCCCTAATCACACACGGTGGCGACACTCGAAGGTGCGTGCCCGCCCCGCCTGACCTGCACTCCCTCACCGCCGGAGGATTCCGACCATGACCGCAAGCACCCTCTGCCGCACGACCGCGAAGTCCCGGATTGCCGCGGTCTGCGCAGTCGCGGTCGCCGGCACCCTGCTGCTGACCGCCTGTGGGGACCAGACCGACAGCGCGAGCAAGAAGGAGTCCGGCTCCGCCTCCGCCGACAAGGCACCCCTCGCGGACCTCCTCCCCCAGTCCATCAAGGACAAGGGCGAGATCAAGGTCGGCTCGGACATCGCTTACCCGCCGGTCGAGTTCAAGGACAAGTCCGGCAAGACGGTCGGCATCGACCCCGACCTCGCGGACGCGCTCGGCAAGCAGCTCGGAGTGAAGTTCACCTTCGAGAACGGCACGTTCGACACCCTGCTCACCGGTCTGCGCTCGAAGCGCTACGACCTGGCGATGTCGGCCATGACCGACACCAAGGACCGCCAGGAGGGTGTCGACTCCGAGACGAAGAAGAAGGTCGGCGAGGGCGTCGACTTCATCGACTACTTCACGGCGGGCGTCTCCATCTACACCAAGAAGGGCGACGACAAGGGCATCAGCGCCTGGTCGGACCTCTGCGGAAAGAAGCTGGTCGTCCAGCGCGGCACGGTCTCGCACGACCTCGCCAAGGCCGAGAGCACCAAGTGCGGCAGCAAGGGCAAGATCACCATCGAGCCGTTCGACAACGACCTCGAGGCCCAGACCCGCCTGCGCGGCGGCGGTGCCGACGCCGGCTCCTCCGACTTCCCGGTCGCCGCATACGCGGTGAAGACCTCGGGCGGCGGCAAGGACTTCCAGCTCGTCGGCGACCAGGTGGAGGCGGCCCCGTACGGCATCGCCGTGGCCAAGGGCAACGACGACCTCACCAAGGCCATCCAGGCGGCCCTGGACGCGATCATCAAGAACGGCGAGTACGACAAGGTCATCGCCAAGTGGGGCGTCCAGGCCGGTGCGGTCACCGAGGCCAAGATCAACGGCGGGTCCTGACCGGGGACCGGCGCTGAAAGGCTTCATCTGTGACTGACATAAAGAAGTCGGGCCCGGCGGACACCCCGCCCGTCCCGTCGGCGGGACCGGAGGCGATCAAGGCCATACCGGTGCGCCACTACGGGCGGTACGTCTCGGCGATCGTCGCGCTGGGCCTCCTGGCCACGCTCGTCTACGCGTTCTCGCAGGGCGACATCAACTGGGCCGCGATCCCGGACTACTTCTTCGACGACCAGATCCTCGAGGGCGTCAAGAACACCGTCATCATCACGGTCCTCTCGATGATCATCGGTGTGGTGCTGGGCATCGTTCTGGCCGTCATGCGGCTCTCGAAGAACCCGGTGACCACGTCGATCGCGTGGGGCTACATCTGGTTCTTCCGCGGCACCCCCGTCTACGTACAGCTGCTGGTCTGGTTCAACCTCGGGATCGTCTTCGAGTACATCAACCTCGGGCCGATCTACAAGGACGAGTGGTCGTCCTTCATGACCCCGTTCCTCTGCGCGCTGCTGGGGCTCGGACTGAACGAGGCCGCCTACATGGCGGAGATCTGCCGGGCCGGCCTCCAGTCCGTCGACGAGGGGCAGACCGAGGCGGCGCACGCCCTGGGCATGAGCCACGGCAAGACGCTGCGCCGGATCGTCGTACCGCAGGCGATGCGCGTGATCGTGCCGCCGACGGGCAACGAGGTCATCAACATGCTGAAGACCTCCTCGCTCGCGGTCGCCGTCCAGTACACCGAACTGCTGCGTTCCACCCAGAACGTGTCGCAGACCTCCGGTGCCACCGTGGAGATGCTGTTCCTGGCCGCGGCCTGGTACATGGTGCTCACCTCGGTGCTCAGCGTCGGCCAGTACTACCTGGAGCGGTACTACGCACGCGGCTCGAGCCGCAGCCTGCCGGACACCCCGTTCCAGAAGATCAGGGCCTCCATGCTGTCGCTGGGCCGCCCGAAGGGAGGCGCCGCATGACCGCCATGGTGAAGGCCGAGGGCGTACACAAGTCCTTCGGCCCCGCGCACATCCTCAAGGGCATCGACCTGGAGGTCGCCCCGCGTGAGGTGTTCTGCCTGATCGGCCCGTCCGGTTCCGGCAAGTCGACGTTCCTGCGGTGCATCAACCACCTGGAGAAGGTCAACGCCGGCCGGCTGTACGTCGACGGCGACCTGGTGGGCTACCGCCAGAAGGGCGACAAGCTCTACGAGCTCAAGGACAGCGAGGTCGCGCTGAAGCGCCGGGACATCGGCATGGTCTTCCAGCGCTTCAACCTGTTCCCGCACATGACGGCCATCGAGAACGTCATGGAGGCGCCCGTCCAGGTCAAGGGCGAGACCAAGGCCGTGGCACGGGCCCGTGCCGAGCGGCTGCTCGACCGGGTCGGCCTGTCCGACAAGGCGAAGAACTACCCCTCGCAGCTCTCCGGCGGACAGCAGCAGCGCGTGGCGATCGCCCGCGCTCTGGCCATGGAGCCGAAGCTGATGCTCTTCGACGAGCCGACCTCCGCGCTCGACCCGGAGCTGGTCGGCGACGTCCTGGACGTCATGCGCGGACTGGCCGAGGACGGCATGACGATGATCGTCGTCACCCATGAGATGGGCTTCGCCCGTGAGGTGGGCGACGCGCTGGTCTTCATGGACGACGGCGTCGTGGTGGAGTCGGGCCACCCGCGCGAGGTGCTGGGCAACCCGCAGCACGACCGGACGAAGTCGTTCCTGTCCAAGGTGCTCTAGCACCCGGACGGAGGGACAAAAGGAGGGCGGTACGGACCTGGTCCGTACCGCCCTCCTCGTCGTCCTCCCCGTTCCGCCCGCTACTTCGCGGTCCCCCCGGCCGGCAGCAGCTCCGGGCGGAGCATCAGGTCACGCAGCTGTCCCCGGTCCAGCGGCGGGTCGTCGAGCAGCGGCCCCTGCGACCTGCCCCCCTCGTAACCCGTGCTGGAACGCGCGGCCAGCACCGATCCGTCCTCCAGGACGAGGCGGGCGTCGAGTTCGGGACCCCACTGCGGGGTGCCGCCGTCGCCGTGGTCCATGGCGTCGTGCCAGATGGTCAGGATCCGGCCGTCCGGCAGTTCCTCGCGTACGCAGTCGGCGCGGGGCGGCTCCTTCCCGTTGACGGCGCACAGGTCGAACGCGGGGTCGGTCGCGTACTTCTTGGCGACCTGCGCCCGGGGCATGTAGGAGAGGGTGAGGAAGCCGACGCCTCCGTCCCCGCGGACGGCGTACTGCCCGTCCAGCGGGCCGGCGTACGTCTCCTTGGCCTGTTCGGGAGTGGCGTTCTTGATCAGGACGGCGAGGGACACCTGCTCGACGGTGCCCACGCCGGAGGGCAGCAGCGCGGTCAGCCGCCCGGCCCTGTCCTCCTTGCCGCTCTTCTCGGCGGGTGCCGCCACCGAGGTCCGCTCCGGTTCCGGCCCGGCGGCGAAGCCGGGAAGCGCGACCGCTCCCGCCGCCACGACGGCCAGCGCCGCCCCCGAGACGGCGGCGCGACGGCGCCTGCGCACCCGGCCCGCCCTGGCGTACACCGCGTCGGTGGTGAGCCCGGAGTGTCCCGCGCCGTCGGCAGCCCGCCCCAGCAGTTCACGTACGTCGTTCATACGAGTTCCTCCGCCATCTCGGCGCGCAGCGCCGCCAGTCCCCGTGCCGTGTGGCTCTTCACCGTGCTCTCCCGCATCCCGAGCAGTTCGGCCGTGGCCTGGACGCTCAGGTCCTCCCAGTAGCGCAGCACCAGCACCGCCCGCTGTCTGGCCGTGAGCCGGGCGAGCGCCGCCCGGACCATCAGACCGGTGTCCGAGTCGGCCTGGTCGCCGACGGTGTCGGGCAATTCGCCGTAGGGCCGCTCGCGCCGCCAGAAGCGGCGGCGTGCGGCGATGTACGTGTTGACCAGCGTCTTGCGCGCGTACGCCTCGATGTTGTCGAGCCGCCCGTGTCTCCTGCCGCCCAGTACGACCTTGACCAGCGTCGTCTGGACGAGGTCCTCCGCCTCGTGGCGGTCGCCGCACAACAGGTAGGCGCTGCGGAACAGCGCCGTCCGTCTGCCTTCCACGAACGCGTGCAGCGCGTCGTCGTCCCCGCCCCGCGTCATCGGCGCCCCCTCTCCAGGTCCGCGGGCGCGGACCGTCTCACCCCTTCCAGTGCGCCGGCCCGTCCGGCAGGTTGCGGTCCGGACGAACGTGGGAGGAGGGGCGGCCCTTGCCGCCCCTCCTCCCACGTTCCGCGGTGCCGTCTACTTCACGGCCAGCACCAGGGTGTCCGACGGCGAGGCCCAGACCGTGCGCGCCTCCCCGAAGCCCGCCTCGCGCAGGGTCCTGGCGTGCCAGGCGGGGGACGGCATGTCTCCGTCCGCGTGCTCCCCGTAGATCACGAAGCGCTCGGCCGTGGGCGCCGCGAGGGCCGGGTCCTTCGCCGCCAGCTCCCACCACTCCTTCCAGTCCACAGCGCCCTCCGCCTTCGCCCGGTCCATCGCGGCGTGTCGGTGGGCGCGCTCGGCAGCGTTGATGCGAGGGGTCTCGGTGTCGATCATGTGGTCCGCGTTCATGAAGACACCGCCGTCCCTGACCACGGTGCCGATCTGTCCGTAGAGGGCGGCGAGAGGTTCGTCGTGCAGCCAGTGCAGGGCGGTCGCCGTGAGCACCGCGTCGTAGGACCGGTGCGGGAGCTTCCCGGTCCAGGTGGCGTCCTTGAGGTCGGCGGTCACGAAGGTGACCCGGTCGTCGCCCTCGAAGGTGCCACGCGCGATGGTGAGGAGGGCGGGGTCGAGGTCGACCCCGGTGCTGGTGGCGCCGGGGAACCGCCGGAGCAGCCGATCCGTGATACTGCCTGTACCGCATGCCAGGTCGAGCACCTTCGGCTCGGGCCCCACCACGGCCTCGACCATGTCCAGCATCACCCGGAACCGCTCCTCGCGGTCCGGCATGTACCACTCCTGCTGCCGGTCCCAGCTCTCCTGCCAGGCCTGCCAGTCGGTGCCCGCCGTCGTCGTCACTCGGACCTCCACGCATCCGCAAAGTAAGACTCGATTTGCCGAACCAACCATTACACTGGTCGACACCCCGACCATAGACCGACGCCGTAAGGACTACAAGTGGAATTGGCCTCTTACTCGGACTACGCCGTGCGTCTGGTCAACACGGAGGAACCGGCACGTGGACGGGACTCGCTCACGACGGTCGAGTCCGTCCGTGAGCTGTTCGGCGCCAGCGCCCAGGCGGCCCGTCGGGCCACGGACGCCGACGTGACGCGCTTCCGCTCCGTGCGGGCCAGGCTGCGCGCGGTCTTCGAAGCCGCGGACGCCGGGGACGAGACACTGACGGTGGACCTGCTGAACTCGTTGCTGCTGGAGTTCCCGGTCAGCCCTCAGATCTCCGGCCACGACGTCCGGGACGAGGACGGCAGGCCCGACTGGCACATGCACCTCGCCGACCACCCCTCGAACGCCACGGCCGGGTTCGCGGCGATCGCGGCGATGGGCCTCGCCTTCCACCTCACCACGCACGGAGCGGACCGGCTCGGCCTCTGCGAGGCGGCGCCCTGCCGCAACGCCTACCTCGACACCTCCACCAACCGCTCGCGGCGGTACTGCTCGGACCGCTGCGCGACCCGCGCCAACGTCGCGGCCTACCGGGCGCGCAAGCGCCTCGGCGCCGAGCGCTCCGCCGAGACGCGGCGCACCGCCGACGCGGCCCAGGCCAGCAGCGCGAACGGCGAGCGCCGACCCTTCCCCAGCGGCCGGTAGCGGGCCCGTACGCGGGCCAGCACGAGTTCCTCGGGCACCGTCCCGTAGTCCGTGCTGTCCCCGCCCGCGTACGCGTTGTCGCCCAGCACCCACCAGCCGTTGCCGCGCCGTTCGACGGCCCGCTTGACGACCAGCAGGTCCTGCTGGAACGGGTGACGCAGGATCACCACGTCCCCCGGGCGCACCGGAGCGCCTCGCTGCACGAGCAGCCAGTCCCCGTGATACAGCGTGGGCACCATCGAAGGCCCCGTCACCTCCACCACCTGGTACGCCCTGCGCGCCGCCGGCCCGCTCCACGGCCCCTGCGCCGGCTCAGCCATCTGTGGCACCTCCCGGTCCGTCCTCCGGCGTGCGGCCACGCACACCGCTCCGTATTTTCCGCCGCCGGTCCCATCCGCACCCTGGACTTTTGGCCTAAGCCCCAGGGGGCAGCCGCAAAAAGCGGGTCCCTACGGAGTAATGTCCCACCTGAGAAGACGATCACGAGGAAGGACAGCTCATGCTCTCCCGCCTGTTTGCCCCCAAGGTGAAGGTCAGCGCCCACTGCGACCTGCCCTGCGGTGTGTACGACCCGGCCCAGGCCCGCATCGAGGCGGAGTCGGTCAAGGCCGTCCAGGAGAAGTACCAGGCCAACGAGGACGCGGACTTCCGCACCCGCGCCGTTCTGATCAAGGAACAGCGCGCGGAGCTCGCGAAGCACCACGTCTCGGTGCTCTGGAGCGACTACTTCAAGCCCCCGCACTTCGAGAAGTACCCGCAGCTGCACCAGCTGGTCAACGACACCCTGAAGGCGCTCTCCGCGGCCAAGGGCTCGAACGACCCGGCCACGGGCCAGAAGGCCCTGGACCTGATCTCCGAGATCGACAAGATCTTCTGGGAGACCAAGAAGGCCTGACCCACGGGTCGAGCCGCCCGGCCCGTGGGTCACACGGGCCGGGACGGCCACTGTCCGCCCCCGGTCCGCAGGGCTGCCGAGAACGGCGTCCGCGCGGACCGGGGGCGGTCTGCTTCACCCGGCCGCCGATGCGTGCGGGGCCGCAGCGCGGGCGGGCAGGGGCCGGCCCGGATCCGGCGGACGGACGCCCACCGCAAGGCGGTTCGGCGCGCGTGGAGGCGCCCCGGCCGCGTCACGCCTCCGGCAGCAGGTGCCGGTAGCTGTCCGGGTTCTCCTCGAGGTAGCCGGCCAGGTTCTGGGCCGGGCGGCCGGTGAGCGTGCGGACGGCGTCGGAGACGGTGGCCAGTTCACCGGCGGCGATCGCCTCGTACGAGGTGACCCAGCCGGCCACCTCCCACTCCTCGGCCCCGTAGTGGGTGCGCGAGGCGTAGGCCTCCTCCCTGGTCTCCGGGACGTAGCGGATCTCGCGCCCGGTGCGGCGGCTCAGTTCGGCCGCCGCCTCCGCGAGGGTGAACGCCTCGGGGCCGGTGAGGTCGTGGACCACGCCGTCGTGGCCGGTTCCCTCGTCCAGCAGGACCGCTGACGCGCAGTCGGCGATGTCCTCGTGGGAGACGGCCGAGACCCGACCGTTCCCGCCGGGCCCCCGCAGGACTCCGTCGGCACCGGTCATCGCGGGAATCCCGGCCAGGTACCAGCTGTCGCGCAGGAAGGTGTGGCGTACGCCCGTCATACGGATGTGGGCCTCGGTGTGCCAGTGGTCCCGGGCGAAGGTAAAGGTGGCGTCCGGTGCCGCTCCGAGGAAGGACACGTAGACGATCCGTTCGACGCCGGCGGCGAGGGCCGCGTCCACGGCGACGATGTGCTCCTGGGTCCGGTCAGGGCTCTCGTGGGCCGACACCAGGAACAGGGTGTGCGCGCCGTCGAGCGCGCGGCGCATCGCCTCGCCGTCCCCGTAGGCGGCGGGAGGCGCCGCCGACGAGCCGGGGATCGGGGGCAGCCGGGACGGGTCCCGGCCGAGCAGGCGTACGGGGACGCCGGTGCGGGCCAGCCGGCGGGCCACCCGGCCGCCGACCTCGCCGCTCGCGCCGGTGACCGCGACGAGAGGGCTGATCACCTGGCCTCACCCTCCTCGCGCACGGAGTTCCCGGTGTGCTCGGCCCAGGTGCGCACCTGGGCGACCGCGTCGACCGGCAGCGGCCCGTAGATGTGCGGGAAGCGCTCACCGCCGGGCTCGAAGGCCTCGTACCGGACGGGTGCCGGTAGCCGGGCCTCGTCGATGACCAGCACCACCAGGTCCCCGACGTCGGCTCCGTACAACGCGTGTGCGACGGAGGGAAGCTGATGGGGCAGCGAGCAGTGGATGAACCCCTCCTCCCTCAGGGTCCGTCCCCTGGTCGACATCTCGTACGTCCCCGCTGCGCGGGCGGCCTCCCAGAGAGGCGCTTCGGTGAGGTGCAGAAGCTCTTCGGTCATCGGGCCACGCTAAGGGCTGACCCGCGGTGCCCGGCGTATCGGCGCCGCGCGGTCGCCGTAAGCCTCACATGCTCCGGTGGGCTGCCAGGAGCTTCGCCTCGGTCAGCGCGTCGAGGCCCGGGGCCGGGCGGTCGGCCCGCTGCGGGGCGGTGCCGCCCAGGTCGCGCAGCCAGGCCCAGGTGTCGGCGACGGTCTCGGCGACGGGTCGGCACCGCAGGCCGGCGGCGTGCGCCCGGGTGACATCGCCCTGGTGCAGGCTGTCGTGGAGCTCTCCCGCCGGAAGCCAGACGGGCAGGTCCGTCCACGGCTCGACACCCGCCGCGAGGAGCGTCCCCGGGTCGGTCCAGCGCAGCCGGGCATGGGAGCCGGTGACGCGGACGACGGTGTCCAGCAGCTCTCCCATGGTGGTGTGGCCAGGCCGGCTCACGGTGTTGTACGCCCCGGACAGGCCGGCCGTCGCGGCGTCGAGCAGCCATTCGGCGAGGTCACGGGCGTCGATGAACTGGAGGGCGGCGTCCGCGGGACCCGGTGCGATCATGTCCCCGCCCCGGGCCGCCCGGCTCAGCCACCACGGCAGGCGGCCGATGTTCTCGCCCGGGCCGAGGATCAGCCCGGGCCTGGCCAGCAGCGCGCGGTCGCCGAACGCCTCCTGCGCCGCGAGCTCGCCGCCCCGCTTGGCCAGGGCGTATGAGACGTCGGGGCCCGCGTCGGGAGAGGCGCCGGGGACGAGCGGTCCGTCCTCCGCGAGTCCCGCCGGGGTGGGGTACGCGTACACGGACCGGCTGGAGACGTAACTGAGGTGCCCCGCCCTGCCCGACAGCATCCGGGCGGCGTCCCGTACGGCCGAGGGGGCGCCGCTCCAGGTGTCGACCACCAGGTCCCAGGTGCCGTCGGCCAGTTGACCGAGGCCGTCTGCCCCCGCCGTCCGGTCGCCGGTCAGCGTCCTGACACCGGCGGGTGCCGGGTGGCGGCCACGGTGGAACACCGTGACCTCCCACCCGCGCCGGAGTGCCGCGTCGGTGACCGCTCGTCCGACGAATTCCGTTCCGCCCATCATCAGGAGCCTCATACGGGCGATGGTGCCCAACCGGGGCCGGCCGGTCCACGGACCTCGCTGTCGGCAGAACGGGGAACCTCCGGCTCAGGACGTGTGCGCGAGCGGGCTGCGGTGGCGCAGCAGCCACCGGTGGTACTGCTCCGCGCGTCGCGCCGCGTCACGGTAGGCGGTCTCCAACTCCTCGTAGACGGGGTCCATGTCCGCCCCGGACCGTGAGACAAGCAGCAGCCGCACCGCCAGCGGGTCGCCGCGCAGGGGCCGGATGGCCATGTCGTCGCGGGGGCCGGAGGTGGGCTGGCACGGGGCGACAGCCTCGCCGAGGACGACGAGCGAGGCCGCCGTGAGGTAGTCCCCCTGCAGGACGGGCGGATCGATGCCCGCGGCGCCGAGGACCCGGCGTACGCCGTCCCATTCACCGTCCACGGAAGGGTCGACCATCCACCGGTCGCCCGCCAGGTCGTCGAGATCCACCACAGGCTGTGCCGCCGCCGGGTGGTCCCGGGCCAGCGAGATGAACTGCGGTTCGCGCTCCAGCAGTACGCGCTGGGTCAGGCCGTCCGGTATGCCCAGCGGGCAGCCCTCCACCTCGTGCACGAAGGCGACGTCGAGCCGGCCCGCCGCCACCGAACCGATCAGCGACCTGGCCGAGACGTCCACCTGGAGGGAGATGTCGGCCCCGGGCAGGCGTCCCCTGAGCCCGCGCAGCCAGCCACCGATGACCCGGCTCGCGGTGGAGCCGATGCGCAGTGCGGGGCCGCCGGACCGCGCGGCCGCCGCCTCCGCCATCGCCGCGCCCACCAGGTCCGACATCCCGTCGACCAGCGGGCGTGCCCGGCTGAGGACGGCGCGTCCCAGCAGGGTCGGCCGGCAGCCCGTCCGCTCGCGGCGGAAGAGCTCGGCGCCCATCGTCCTTTCGATCCGCTGGAGTTGTGTGGTCAGGGAGGGCTGGCTGACGCCGAGCCTGCGTGCCGCCTGATGCAGGCTGCCCGCGTCGGCGATGGCGCAGAGCGCCCTGAGGTGTCTCACCTCCAGCTCCATGACGGCGAGAGTAGGGCTCCGTGTGCGGCGCGCACCAGATGCCCCAACCCCACCAAACGGGGACGGTTCAGGGGGTGTCGGGGCGAGCGGCTCGTGCTGATTCCGTGTGCCCGCCGTCCCGCCGATAGCACGGAGCTATCGCCGGTTGACATCATCCGCTCGGCCCCGGCTGCCCCGAGACTCTGTCCGTACCCCCCACCCGTTCCCCGTCCGCTCCGGGCGGGGTTCCTCGGACAGGCAGGAGACACCCCCCATGAGACACCCCAGGACCGCCTTCGTATCGGCAGTGGCAGGCCTCGGACTCGGACTGGCGGCGCTCGGCGGCGCCCCGGCGTCCGCGAGCACCTCCTCGCCCTCGGCGGACACCACGCGGACCGCTCAGGCGGGCTACGCGGCGTACGCCGGTTCGGCGGAGAACGCGGCGGCGAACGAGGCGTTCTTCGAGGCCGTCATGAAGTCGGTAGCCGAGAAGCGGGCCGCGAAGCCGGGTGCCGCGGCGGTCACCGTCGTCTACAGCACCGCCAACGCACCGAGTTTCCGCAGCCAGATAGCGAGCAGCACCAGCATCTGGAACAGCTCGGTGAGCAACGTCAAGCTGCAGGAGGGGTCCAACGCGGACTTCGCCTACTACGAGGGCAACGACTCCCGGGGCTCGTACGCGAGCACCGACGGGCACGGCAGCGGCTACATCTTCCTCGACTACGCGCAGAACCAGCAGTACAACTCGACCCGGGTCACCGCCCATGAGACGGGGCACGTGCTCGGCCTTCCCGACCACTACAGCGGCCCCTGCAGCGAGCTCATGTCGGGCGGCGGTCCCGGCACCTCCTGCACGAACGCCTACCCGAACGCCACCGAGCGCTCGCGGGTGAACTCCCTCTGGCAGAACGGCCTCGCGGCCGCTCTGGCCGACGCCACCTCCTGACACCGGCGGCATCCGGCCTTCGGGGGCCGTTCCGCCTCGGGCGGGGCGGCCCCTCGGTGTGCCCCCGGCGTGGCGTCCGGGGGCGGACCGCTGCGGGACGCCCCCGGCTCAGGCGTGTTCGAGCGGGAAGGCGCCCCGGTGCCCGGTACCGGCTCCGTGGGCTGGGCGCGGTTCGAACTCCCGGCAGCTCCAGATCTCCTGCACGAATCCGGTACGCCGGTCCCAGAGATCCGCGACGCCCTCCCCGCCCGCCACCTCCCGGTAGGCGTCCTTCGCGCCCCGGAAGCAGGCGAGCCCACCGGAGAGGCCGCGGACCGGAGCGGGGAAGTAGTCGGAGAACGCGCAGGCTATGCAGGTCTGGAGATGGAGTCCCGGCGGGAGCACCCGCTGCACCGTGGCCAGGGCGGCGGCGAAGTCGCCCTCGGCGCGGTTCGACTCGTACACCGCGCCGTCCAGGTGGAGTGCCAGGAACAGGTCCGGGTCCGCCCGGCGCAGGGACAGCAGACAGCTGAGGGTGGCCTGGCGGACCGTCCCCGACACCAGGACCGGGACCGGGAGGTCCCATTCCAGGACGCAGTCCCCGAGTACACCGTCCGAAAGGTCGAACAGGCCGTCCTGGAGGGGTGTTCCCGCCACCGGCGCCAGGGCGTCGAAGCTCTCGCCCTCGAAGTCCGTGCCCCTGGCCCGGATACGGAGCTGCCGGCCGTCGGTGGTGAGAATGACGGCCTCGGAACCATGGCGGTCCCGGTACCAGCCTGCCCACGACTCATCTGTCATGAGCAGGGACTGTAGTCCGTGCCCGCCGGTCCCTCCGGCGGGCCCCCTCCACCTGCGTGGCCCTTCCTTCCGCCGCTCTCATCCGGCCTGCGGTTCACGCCACATGGGCCACATGGGCGGCCCGTCGGGGAGGTCGACCGTGCGCCCCATGAAGGTGAAGCCGAGCCTCTCGTACAGGCCCCGGCTGCGTGCGCTGCTCGCCTCCAGATAGGCGGGCGTCCCCTCCCGGTCGCACCGTTCCAGGACCTCCGCGATCAGCGCCTCCCCTATGCCCTCGCCCTGCCGCTCCGGCGCGACACCGATCATCAGGAGGTAGGCGTGCGCCCGGTCGTGGGGGTGCACGGCCCCGGTCAGCCGGCCCACGAGCTCGGCCCTCTCGTTTCCGGGGTCGGCGGTCTCCCTCATGAGCGCGGGGGTGTCGTCGTCGCCCTCCGGCGCGCCCGCCGGTACGGACAGCCACAGCGCGGCGGCCGTACCGTCCTCCAGCAGGTCGATGTAGCCACCCTTCAGTGTGATGTCCGCGAAGACGCCCAGGAACTTCCCGTGCACGGCCCGGCGGTGCTCCTCGTCGGGGAAGACCCAGCCGCTCACCGGGTCGTCGTGGAACGCCTCCTCCAGGATCCGCACCACCTGGTCCCTGTCCCGCTCGTCCGCCCGTCGCACACGTACGCCCATGACCGGCCCACCCCTCTGCTCCGCGATCCCCAACCGACGTACGAGATACTAGAGTTACGGGATCGACGCCTGGTCATGGGCGGTCCGGTTCAGTGTGTTCTGCGGGTGACGAACTCCGCCAGGGCCAGCAGATCCCCGGCCGCTTCCGACGCGGGGAGCGCCCGGGACAGATGGTGGACGGCCCTGGCCATCCGGTCCGCGGCCGCCGACTGCGCCCAGTCGCGCCCGCCCGCCCGGTCGACGGCGTCGGCGGCTCTTCTCACCTCCTCCGGTGTGTTCATCGGTCCCCGGTAGAGCGCGGCCAGCTCGGCCGCGGCCGGGGTGTCCGAGGTCAGCGCCGCGACCACCGGCAGGGACTTCTTGTGGGCGGCGAGGTCCGCCCCGGCCGGTTTGCCCGTACGGTCCGTGTCCCCCCAGATGCCGATCAGGTCGTCGATGAGCTGGAAGGCGAGGCCCGCTTCCCGGCCGAAGCCGTCCATGGCGCGGACCTCCCGCTCCCCGGCCCCCGCGTAGAGCGCGCCGAGGGCGCAGGCGCAGCCGAGCAGTGCTCCCGTCTTGGCCATGGCCATGGCGAGGCATTCGTCCAGGCCTACGGTCTCGGGCCCGCGCTCCTCCAGGGCGCAGTCGGCCTGCTGGCCCGCGCAGAGCTCGATGACGCAGGTGGAGAGACGGACGGCGGCCCTCGCGGCGGCGGGGTGAGGATCGTCCGCCAGCAGCCGCACGGCCAGGGAGGACATGGCGTCCCCGGCGATCACGGCGTCCGGAACCCCGAACACCGCCCAGGCCGTCGGCCGGTGCCGTCGTGTGGTGTCCTCGTCGATGACGTCGTCGTGGAGCAGGGTGAAGTTGTGCGCGAGTTCGACGGCGACGGCCGCGCGCATCGCGGCCTCCGGGTCTCCGCCCAGGGCGCGGGTGGCGGCCAGGACGAGTGCCGGCCTGATGGCCTTGCCGGCCTGCCCCGAGGCGGGTGTGCCGTCGGCGTTCTGCCGTCCGAGGTGGTAGAGGGCCACCCGGCGGATCGCCCCGGGCAGGGTCTCGACCGCCCCGATGAGGTGGGGGTCGACCTCGTTGCGGGTGCGTTCCAGCAACGCCGCTGCCTTGTGCCCCTCCATCGCGGCATCCGTACTGGTCAGGGTCACGGTCACTCCTAGAGGGCCTGTACCGGGTGCCGCGCCGTCCGCCCGGAGGGCGGGCGACGCGGCGGTCGGTGCGTGCGATCGGTGTGCGGCACTCCGGGTCATGCGGCGGAGCCACCAGTCCTGGCGTGCCGTGCGGCGAGTGGGCGTCCCCCTGCTCGAAGACCTTGGGGGGTGCCGGGCGTCGGGGCGCGGACGGGGATCTCGACACAGGCACTGACGGGCGCCACGGGGCGCCCGGTCGCGCCTCTGTCTGGCCCGGGGAGTGTCACCGCCAGCGGCTCACCTCGACGTTCTCCAGGACGCCGAGGGCGTCGGGCACCAGGACGGCCGCGGAGTAGTAGGCCGTCACGAGGTAGGAGATGATCGCCTGCTCGTCGATGCCCATGAAACGGACCGAGAGGCTCGGTTCGATCTCGTCCGGGATGCCGGTCTGCTGGAGTCCGATGACACCTTGGTCGGCCTCACCGGTCCTCATGCAGATGATCGAGGTGGTACGGGCGTCCGTGACCGGGATCTTGTTGCAGGGGAAGATCGGCACGCCCCTCCAGGAGGACACGTGCTGCCCTCCGACCTCGACCGTCTCCGGCACCAGGCCGCGCTTGTTGCACTCACGGCCGAAGGCGGCGATGGCACGCGGGTGGGCGAGGAACAGCTTCGAACCGCGGCGCCGCGAGAGCAGTTCGTCCATGTCGTCGGGGCCGGGGGCTCCGTCGTGCGGCTGGAGCCGCTGCCCGTAGTCGCAGTTGTTCAGGAGGCCGAACTCCCGGTTGTTGATGAGCTCGTGCTCCTGGCGCTCGCGCAGCGCCTCGACCGTGAGCCGCAACTGCTGCTCGGTCTGGTTCATCGGCTGGTTGTAGAGGTCGGCCACCCTGCTGTGGACCTTCAGCACCGTCTGCGCGACGCTGAGTTCGTACTCACGGGGCGCCGACTCGTAGTCGACGAAGGTGTGCGGGACGACGCTCTCCCCCACGTGCCCCGCCGACAGGTCGATCTCCGCCTCGCCGTACTTGTTGGTGCGCTGGTGCGGGATGGCGAGCAGGCCGGCGAGGTGGTCGCGGAGCGAGTCCGCGCGGGCCGCGAGGTTGAGCACGTCCGACCGGCGCAGGGTCAGCAGCGTGCAGGCGGTGACGGCGCGGGCCGTGTACTCCCAGGTCGCCTCGCCGTCGATCAGGACGTGGTCGCCGAAGTAGGAACCGTCGGCGAGCACTCCCAGCACGGTCTCGTCGCCGTACGGCCCGGTGCCGATCTTCTCGATCTTGCCGTGGGCGAGGAGGTGGACGCGGTCCGCCGCGTCGCCCGCCGCGGCGAGCACCTCCCCGGCCTCGACGTCCCGCTGCTCGCACCTGCGCGCAAGCTCGGCGAGGACCTCCTCGTCACCGAAGTCGCGCAGGGCCGGGAGCTCCCCCAGCTCGGCGGGGATGACCGTGACCCGGTCTCCCGTCTGGACGAAGGTGACCCTGCCGTCGCCGACCGAGTAACTCAGCCTGCGGTTCACCTGGTAGGTGCCGCCCTGCACCTGGACCCACGGGAGCATCCGCAGCAGCCACCGTGAGGTGATCTCCTGCATCTGCGGGGCGGACTTGGTCGTCGTCGCGAGGTTCCGCGCGGCCGCCGTGCCGAGACTCTGCTGCTGCGGCGGCTGCGTGTCGCGAACCTCTTCACCAACGGACATCCGACATCCTCTCGATCTCCTCGATCATGAGCTGACCTGCGAGAAGAAGACTTGCAGCCGGAGGACACAGGGCGCTATTACACAAAAGAGTGTGACTATTCGGGCCGAGCGCGGGCACATTGCCCGCCCGGGGCTCGACGCCTCTCCCTCGTCGGCCGGTCCGGAGGGCGCAGGACGGACGCGATCCGGACCGGCGAGAGATGACGGGCCCTCAGGCCCGGCAGGAGCGCCGCTCAGCGGGCGAGCGGCGCTCCCGAGACGACGACCTTGCCCGGGTTCAGGATGCCGTGCGGGTCGAGAGCGGCCTTGACCGCGCGCTGCATGGCGAGGTTGACGGGCCCGACCTCACGGTCCATCCCGCCCATCTTCAGCAGGCCCACCCCGTGTTCGCCGGTGACCGTGCCGCCCAGCGCTATCGCCGCGTCGAGGATCTCCTCGAAGGCCAGTTGGGCGCGGGCACGGGCGGCGTCGTCCCCCGGCTCGGTGATGATCAGCGGATGGAGGTTACCGTCGCCCGCGTGGGCGATGTTGGCGATGAGGACGTCGTGACGGGCGGCGATCTCCTCGATGCCGGCCAGCATCCGCGGCACCTCGGCCCTGGGGACGACCACGTCCTCGGTGAGGACGGGTCCCAGACGCTCCAGGGCGGGGTAGGCGAGGCGGCGGGCCTCGAACAGCGCGTCCGCCTCAGCCTGGTCGGTGGAGACCTCGGCCCAGGCGGCGCCGGCCGCCTCGAAGCAGGCCCGGACGGTCTCCGCCTCCGCGTCACCCGCGGCTCCGGGGGTGTCCACCCTCCCGAGCAGGATCGCGTCGGCGTCCGCGGACAGGCCCATGTTCTTCCACTCGTCGACAGCCCTCAGGCAGTGCCTGTCGAGGAGTTCGAGGGCGGAGGGCACGACTCCCGCCGCGGTGACCCGGCTCACCGCGTCCCCCGCCGCGACCACCGAGTCGAAGAAGCCGGCCACCGTGCGCTCGGGCGGCCTCGCCCCGCGCAGCCGCACCGTGATCTCGGTGATCACGCCGAGAGTTCCCTCGGAACCGACGAAGAGCCCGCACAGGTCGTACCCGGCGACCCCCTTCGCCGTCCGACGGCCCATCCGGACGACCTCGCCGAGGCCGTTGACCGCCTCGATCCCGAGGACGTAGTCGCGGGTCACGCCGTACTTGACGCAGCACATGCCGCCCGCGTTGGTGGCGGTGTTGCCCCCGATGGTGGACCAGGGGGAGCTGGCCGGGTCCGGCGGGTACCACAGTCCCTGCTCGGCGCAGGCCGCCCGCAGGTCGTCGTTGACGACCCCCGGCTGGACGACGGCCAGGCGCTCCACGGGGTCGATGCGCAGGATCCGGTTCATGTCCTCGAACGAGAGGACCACGGCGCCGTCCACGGCGTTGGCTCCGCCCGAGAGGCCGGTACCGGCGCCGCGCGGGACCACCGGCACACGGTGTTCCAGGCAGTAGGCGACGACCGCCCGCACCTCCTCGGTGTTCCGGGGCCGTACGACGGCGAGGGGCCTGCCCGCGGGCGCCCACTCCGCCTCGTCGTGCGCGTAACGGGCCATACCGTCCGGATCGGTGATGACTTTGCCCGCCGGTATCCCGTCGGCTGTGTTCGGCTTCGGCACGACCGCTGTCCACCCTTCTCGCAGTTCACCGGCCCCGCACCCGAAGCGGAACCGCTCACTCCATGATGATCCCGGCGGCTGCCGGCCCTCTGCGCGGCACCTGGCCGGGGGTATGCGAGGGCTGTCCGGATCGACTCGCACAGGAAGCGAAATGCGGTCGAACAGGTTTGCCGGAGTGTCCAGTTCCGGTACAAGCGCTGTACGGACACGTCCCCGGTGTCACACACGGCAAGCCACGTACGAACGAATCCCCCAAGGAGTCGGCCATGTCCTCTCCCATGTCCGCGAGCAACTTCCTCGAAGCCCTGAAGGACGAGGGCCTCACGGTCGTCCAGGTCGGCGACTGGCGCACCCACAACCGGAACCACAAGGGCCCCTGGGGGCCGGTGCACGGGGTGATGCTGCACCACACCGTCACCAAGGGCACGGCCCGTACCGTGGAGATCTGCCGTGACGGCTACTCGGGGCTGCCCGGCCCGCTCTGCCACGGCGTGATCGCCAAGGACGGCCGCGTCCACCTCGTCGGCTACGGCCGCGCCAACCACGCCGGCCTGGGCGACGACGACGTGCTGCGCGCCGTCATCGCCGAGCGGCGCCTGCCGGCCGACAACGAGTCCAACACCGACGGCAACCGGCACTTCTACGGATTCGAGTGCGAGAACCTCGGCGACGGCAAGGACCCGTGGCCCGACGTCCAGCTGGAGGCCATCGAGAAGGCCGCGGCGGCGGTCTGCCGTCACCACGGCTGGAACGCCCCCTCCGTCATCGGACACCTGGAGTGGCAGCCCGGCAAGATCGACCCGCGGGGCTTCTCCATGGCGGGCATGCGCAACAGGATCCACGAGCGGCTGAAGTAGTCCGGGACGGGACCGCCCACAATGAGGTCATGGACGACGAAGAGCCCGGTCTCACCCGGCTGCGACCGGCGCTCCCCTCGCCGCTGCGGCCGGCCCGGGACGAGCGCTTCGAACGGCACGGCGTCACGCTGCTCCTCAAGCGCGACGACCTGATCCACCCGGACCTCCCCGGGAACAAGTGGCGCAAGCTCGCCCCCAACCTCAGGGACGCCGCCGGTCGTACGGTGCTCACCTTCGGCGGCGCCTACTCCAACCACCTGCGCGCAACGGCCGCGGCCGGCCGGCTGCTCGGCTTCCCCACCGTCGGTGTCGTCCGCGGCGACGAGCTGGCCGGCCGCCCCCTCAATCCTTCTCTCGCGCGGTGCGCGGCCGACGGTATGCGCCTGCACTTCGTGGACCGGGCGACGTACCGCGCCAAGGCCTCTCCCGACGTCCTGAAGGGCCTGCTGAGCCTCTTCGGGGACTGCGTCGTCATTCCGGAGGGGGGCAGCAACGCGCTCGCCGCACAGGGCTGCACAGAGCTCGGCCGTGAGCTGCGGGGGGTGAGCGCGACCGTCGCGGTGGCCTGCGGCACCGGTGGCACCCTGGCGGGACTGGCGGCGGGCCTCGGGGACGGCCAGCGCGCCCTCGGTGTGCCCGTCCTGCGGGGCGGGTTCCTGGGTGACGCCGTGCGCGGACTGCAGCGGGAGGCTTTCGGCGGTCCCGCCGGCCGGTGGTCCCTGGACGAGCGGTTCCACTTCGGCGGCTACGCGCGCACGACCCCGGAGCTGCACGCCTTCGCCGACGACTTCGAGGACCGGCACGGACTGCCGGTGGAACGGCTCTACGTGGCCAAGCTCCTGTACGGGCTGACCGTGCTGGCCGGCGAGGGCGCCTTCCCCCGGGGCTCCGCGGTCACCGCCGTGATCACGGGCCGTCCCTCGACGGCCGGGGACGGCGGTCAGTCGCCGTCCGACTCCCGGTAGGCGGCCGCCTCCTCCAGATCCAGTCTGCGCAGCAGGGTACGCAGCATCTCGTCGTCGATCCGCCGGTCGTCCCGCAACTTCACGAACACCTCGCGCTCGGCGGCGATCATGTCCCGCGCCAGCCGCCGGTAGGTGTCGTCCGCCGACTCCCCGGTGAGCGGATTGGGGGACCCGAGTCGCTCCCAGACGGCGTTGCGGCGACGCTCCATGACCGCGCGCAGCCTCTGGGTGAGGGGGTCGGGCAGGGCGTTGCGCGGGTCGGCCAGCAGCTCCTCCAGCCTCGCGTCCGCGGCCGAGGACGCCTCGCTCTGCGCCTGCGCCTCGGCCAGCGTCTCGGTGCGGGCGCTGCGTCCGTGGAGCTTCAGCACACGCACGAGGAGCGGCAGGCTGAGCCCCTGGACGACCAGGGTCCCGATGACGGTCGTGAACGTCAGGAACAGCACCAGGTTGCGTGCGGGGAACGCCTCCCCGTCGTGCGTCGCCGCGGGGATGGAGAAGGCGATGGCCAGCGAGACCACGCCCCTCATCCCGGCCCAGGCGACGATCAGGGTCGAGGCGGCCGACGGCGTTCCCTCGCGCTCCCTGATCCGGCGGGAGAGCCGGGGCGGCAGATAGGTCGCGGGGTACACCCAGACGAAACGCACCACCACCACGGCCACGAACACGAGGACCGCGTAGCCCAGGGCCTCCCCGACGCCGTACGAACCCAGCCCCCGCAGCACGAAGGGCAACTGCAGCCCGATGAGCGCGAAGACGGCGGACTCGAGGACGAAGGCCACCATCTTCCAGACCGCCGCCTCCTGGAGTCGGGTCGCGAAGTCGACCTGCCAGGAGCGGTGCCCCAGGTAGAGCGCGACGACGACCACGGCGAGCACCCCGGAGGCGTGCACCCGCTCCGCCGCCGCGTAGGCCACGAAGGGGATGAGCAGCGACAGGGTGTTCTGGAGCAGCGCCTCCTTGAGGTGGGTGCGCAGCCAGTGCAGCGGCACCATGAGCAGCAGGCCGACTGCGACGCCGCCGAAGGAGGCCAGCAGGAACTCGCCGATGCCCGCGCCCCAGCTCATGCCCTCCCCCACGGCGGCGGCGAGCGCGACCCGGAAGGCGGTGATCGCGGTGGCGTCGTTCACCAGCGACTCGCCCTGGAGGATGGTGGTGACCCGCGCGGGCAGGCCGACGCGGCGGGCGATCGCCGCGGCCGTGACCGCGTCGGGCGGTGCCACGACGGCTCCGAGCACCAGGGCGGCGGTGAGCGGGAGGTCGGGCACGAGCTGGTAGGCCAGCCAGCCGACGGCGACCGTCGCGAAAAGCACGTACCCCACCGAGAGCAGGGCGACGGGGCGCGCGTTGGCCCTCAGGTCGAGGTACGAGCTGTCGACCGCCGCCGTGTGGAGCAGCGGCGGCAGGAGCAGGGGCAGCACGATGTGCGCGTCCAGGGTGTACTCCGGGACCCCGGGCAGGTAGGAGGCCAGCAGTCCGGCCGCGACCAGCAGCAGGGGGGCGGGCACGGGGGTACGGCGGGCCGCCCCCGCGACCGCCGCGCTGACCGCCACGAGCGCCACCAGCGGCAGAGCGTCCATCTCACCGTCCTCACATCCGACGTAACGTGGCAATCATGAGTGAGTGCCTCCACGTAGCCGAACTGCCGCGCCCCGAGCCCGCCCCGGCCGACACCACGTGCCCGGAGTGCCTCGTGGCGGGGACGCACCCGGTGCAACTGCGGCTCTGCCTGGTCTGCGGACACGTAGCGTGCTGCGATTCCTCGCCCCTGAAACACGCCACGGCGCACTTCGAGTCGACCGGTCACCCGGTGATGCGCAGCTTCGACTCCGCCGAGAGCTGGCGCTGGTGCTTCGTGGACGGTTCGATCGTCTGAGGCCTGGGTACGTCAAACCGGCGCCGGTTCTTCGCAATTGAACGCCGCAGACCTCTACCCACTGTGCGTACCCATGGGCCTACCATGAGTGACCATGGGGTCGCGGTCCCGGCGACACGGCATCATGGGTCGCGAACGTGTCGCCGGCCGACCGAAGGCCGGTGGCGGACCGCACGGCCCCGGGGCACGCGTCCCGGAGCCCCGAACGAGTTTGTGCCACCTTGGAGGTGAGGGTGTCCCAGATCGCAGGCGAGCCCGGGAACCAGGACTTCGTAGAGGTCCGGCTGCCCGCTGCGGGTGCCTACCTGTCGGTGCTGCGCACGGCCACGGCCGGCCTCGCAGCGCGCTTGGACTTCACTCTCGACGAGATCGAGGATCTCCGCATCGCGGTCGACGAGGCCTGCGCGATCCTGCTCCAGCAGGCCGTGCCCGGCTCCGTACTCAGCTGCGTGTTCCGCCTTGTCGGCGACTCCCTCGAGGTGACCGTCTCGGCACCCACGACGGACGGCCGCGCCCCGGAACGCGACACCTTCGCCTGGACGGTGCTCTCCGCACTGGCCGGGAAGGTCGACTCCGCGGTCGCCGACGACCGCACGGTCAGCATCAGCCTCTACAAACAGCGCGGCGCGGGACCCGGGCCGGCGTGAGCGACGGGAACGGGGACGGTCCGGTGCGGGACGAGACGATCCGGCCGGGGGCTGTGCGACCGGCAGCCCTCCCGGAACAGCAGGCCCGGCCCCATCCGGAGGGCGGGGCGGACGGCACGGACGGTACGCGGGACCGTCCGGCGGCGGTGGAGCGGGCGGGCGGGATGAGCGAGCACGGGCACCACGATCCGAACGACCGCAGCGGTGCGCGGGCCCTCTTCTTCGAGCTCCGGGGCCTCCCCGACGGCTCGGTGGAGAAGGCGGAGCTGCGCAACCGGCTGGTGCGGATGCACCTGCCGCTCGTGGAGCACCTGGCCCGCAGGTTCCGCAACCGCGGCGAGCCGCTGGACGACCTGACGCAGGTGGCCACGATCGGCCTGATCAAGTCGGTGGACCGGTTCGACCCGGACCGCGGTGTCGAGTTCTCGACGTACGCGACCCCCACGGTCGTCGGCGAGATCAAGCGGCACTTCCGGGACAAGGGCTGGGCGGTGCGCGTTCCGCGACGCCTCCAGGAGCTGCGGCTGTCGCTGACCACGGCCACCGCGGAGCTCTCCCAGCAGCACGGCCGCTCACCCACCGTGCACGAGCTGGCGGAGCGTCTGGGCATCTCCGAGGAGGAGGTGCTGGAGGGGCTGGAATCGGCCAATGCCTACAGCACCCTGTCCCTGGACGTCCCGGACACCGACGACGAGTCGCCCGCCGTGGCGGACACCCTGGGTTCGGAGGACGAGGCCCTGGAGGGGGTCGAGTACCGGGAGTCCCTCAAACCGCTGCTGGAGGACCTCCCGCCGCGGGAGAAGCGGATCCTGTTGCTGCGCTTCTTCGGCAACATGACCCAGTCGCAGATCGCGCAGGAGGTCGGCATCTCCCAGATGCACGTCTCACGCCTGCTCGCCCGCACACTGGCCCAGCTGCGGGAGCGCCTGCTCGTCGACGAGTGACCGGCCGGGGCCCGGGCCACTCACGGTGGACCGGGCCTTTTCCGGGCCGCTCAGGCGTCGGGGGTCGTACGCGGCCCCCGGATGCCGAGCGCCCGCGTGGTCGCCGGGTTGAGCACCAGCACGAGGGCCGTCACGGCGACGGCGGCGAGGACGATGCCGGCGGGGATCAGGGCGCCCTGGGCCCGCAGCAGGGTCCACGCCACGGGCAGGGCCATCAGCTGGGTGATGAGCGCGGGGCCCCGGCTCCAGCTGCGCCTGCGCAGCAGCCCGCGGGCGGCGAACAGCGGGATCAGGCCGAGCGCCACCAGGGTGAGCCCGCCCATCTCCGCCTGCTGGATGTCGTCGGGGCTGCCGAAGATCCCGACGGCCAGCATGTAGATCCCGCCGACGGCGAGTGCCGCGCCCTCGAGTGCGTTGAGTGCCGCCAGTGCCGGGATCCGCCACGGCTTCTCCTCGGCGGCCGCGGGCGACGAGGAGGGCGTGTTCTGCTGAGTGCTCACGCCTCTCAGATTCGCATCCCGGCGCCGTGAAAGCGAAGCCGGGGCGGTGGCGTCGCTCCCGCCAGGCGGGGGTCACCGTGTGTGACCGGGCGGAGACCTGGCGGATCCGGACTTCGGGCGGGTACCCCGCGGTAGGTACGCTGGCGGGCATGCGCGCACTCCTCGTGGTCAACCCGGCAGCCACCACCACCAGCGCGCGGACGCGTGACGTGCTGATCCACGCGCTGGCGAGCGAGATGAAGATCGAGGCCGTCACCACGGAGTACCGCGGTCACGCGCGTGACCTGGCCCGCACCGCCGCCGACTCCGACGACATCGACCTGGTGGTCGCGCTCGGGGGCGACGGCACGGTCAACGAGGTGGTCAACGGCCTGCTGCACCGCGGACCCGACCCGGAGGGCCTGCCGAGTCTCGCCGTGGTCCCCGGCGGATCCACCAACGTCTTCGCCCGCGCCCTGGGCATCCCCAACGACGCCGTCGAGGCGACGGGCGCCATCCTGGACGCCCTGGCCGACCGCAGCGAGCGCACCGTCGGACTCGGCCTGGCGGCCGGGACACCCGGCACGGCCGACGAAGCGGTTCCGGGACGCTGGTTCACCTTCTGCGCGGGACTCGGCTTCGACGCCGGCGTGATCGGCCGGGTCGAACAGAAGCGCGAGCGGGGCAAGCGGTCGACCCACGCGCTGTACGTGCGCCAGGTGCTCCGGCAGTTCCTGGACGACCCGCACCGGCGCGGCGGCATGATCACCCTGGAGGTGCCCGGCCAGGACCCGGTCACCGACCTCGCCCTGTCGATAATCTGCAACACCGCCCCGTGGACCTACCTGGGGAACCGCCCCATATACGCCTCCCCGAAGGCGTCCTTCGACACCGCCCTGGACGTCCTCGGGCTCAAGCGCCTGTCCACCCCGGCCGTGACCCGCTACGCCACCCAGCTGCTCACTTCGAGCCCGGAGAAGGGCCCTCACGGCAAGCACGCCGTTTCACTGCACGACCTCACGGACTTCACCTTGCATTCAAAGGCTCCGCTGCCCTTCCAGATGGACGGTGACCACCTGGGGCTGCGTACGAGCGTGACGTTCACAGGCGTACGCCGTGCACTGCGTGTGATTGTGTGAGTGGAAGGGCCCAAAGTCCTTTAACTCGAACGTTTGGGCTGGCCCCCACCCCTTAGAAGTACGGCTGTGACCTAGTCGACACCGAGGAATCAAAAAAAACTTTCCAGAAGGGGTTGTATCCGCCGCCGAGGTTTGCGAATCTCTACTTGGCGATCGAGACGGCCCGCAACATCGGCCTCCACTGAGAGCCAGAACCCCTCCTCACCACAACAGGACCACATCCAGTCCTTCTGGACGTCGGACCTTCGTCTGCGGGGGGATTCGTGAAAGCGTTCACATTCACAAGCAACAAGCACGTAATACCAAGGAGAGGTAGCAGCCATGGACTGGCGTCACAACGCCGTTTGTCGTGAGGAAGACCCCGAGCTGTTCTTCCCCATCGGCAACACCGGTCCTGCGCTGCTGCAGATCGAGGAAGCCAAGGCCGTCTGCCGTCGCTGCCCCGTCATGGAGCAGTGCCTGCAGTGGGCGCTCGAGTCCGGCCAGGACTCCGGCGTCTGGGGTGGCCTCAGCGAGGACGAGCGCCGCGCGATGAAGCGCCGCGCCGCTCGCAACCGGGCGCGCAACGCGAGCGCCTGACCTACGCCCCCCACAACGAGCCTCAGCCAGGCGGCGCGTACAGAGCGTACGCACGGCCCCGCCTTCGAGTCGCAGCGCGCAGTACCCCCGAAGCGCATCGCACCGTGAGCACCACGAAGTGGGCCCGGACCGTCACCACGGTCCGGGCCCACTTCGCGTGCGGTGGCCACCGCCACCGCGACCTCGCTACTTGTCGTTCCGCACCGGGATGTCGAGCACCACCTGGGTGCCGCGCTCCGGGCCGGGGACCATGCCGAAGGTGCCGCCCAGCTCCCCCTCCACGAGCGTCCGGACGATCTGGAGCCCGAGGTTGCCGGCCCGCTGCGGATCGAAACCCTCGGGAAGTCCGCGTCCGTCGTCCGTCACCGTGATGAGCAGCCGCCCCTCGGCACTCGTGCCGCCACGCACCGCGGACACCTCCACGGTGCCGCGTTCGGCGACGGCGAAGGCGTGCTCGAGCGCGTTCTGCATCACCTCGGTCAGCACCATCGAGAGGGGGGTGGCCACTTCCGCGTCCAGGATCCCGAAGCGCCCCGTACGCCGGCAGGTCACCTTTCCGGGTGAGATCTCGGCCACCATGGCGATGACCCGGTCGGCGATCTCGTCGAACTCGACCCTCTCGTCCAGATTCTGGGACAGCGTCTCATGGACGATGGCGATCGAACCGACGCGCCGTACCGCCTCGTTGAGGGCTTCACGGCCGCGCTCGGAGTCCATCCGCCGCGACTGGAGGCGCAACAGGGCGGCCACCGTCTGGAGATTGTTCTTCACCCGGTGGTGGATCTCCCGAATGGTGGCGTCCTTGGTGATCAATTCCCTTTCCCGGCGCCGCAGTTCCGTGACGTCACGGAGCAGCACCAGGGAGCCGATGCGCACACCCTTGGGCTTCAGGGGAATGGCGCGCAGCTGGATGACCCCGCCCTCACCCTCGACCTCGAACTCGCGGGGCGCGTACCCGCTCGCCACCTTCACCAGGGCTTCGTCCACCGGGCCGCGGGACGGGGCGAGTTCGGCGGTCGTCGCACCGAGGTGATGGCCCACGAGGTCGGACGCGAGGCCGAGCCGGTGGTAGGCGGAGAGGCCGTTGGGGCTGGCGTACTGCACGATCCCGTCGGCGTCGAGCCTGATGAGGCCGTCCCCCACCCGCGGCGATGCGTCCATGTCGACCTGCTGGCCGGGGAAGGGGAAGGAACCCGCGGCGATCATCTGGGCCAGGTCGGAGGCGGACTGGAGGTAGGTGAGCTCCAGCCGGGAAGGCGTGCGCACGGTGAGGAGGTTGGTGTTGCGCGCGATCACCCCGAGCACCCTGCCCTCCCTGCGGACGGGGATCGACTCGACCCGGACCGGGACCTCCTCCCGCCACTCGGGGTCCCCCTCGCGGACGATGCGGCCCTCGTCGAGCGCGGCGTCCAGCAGCGGGCGGCGACCTCGGGGCACGAGGTGGCCGACCATGTCGTCCTGGTAGGAGGTGGGGCCGGTGTTGGGACGCATCTGGGCCACGGAGACGTAGCGCGTCCCGTCCCGGGTGGGCACCCAGAGGACGAGGTCGGCGAAGGAGAGGTCGGAGAGCAGCTGCCACTCCGAGACCAGCAGATGGAGCCACTCGAGGTCGGTGTCACTCAGGGCTGTGTGCTGGCGGACCAGATCGTTCATGGAGGGCACACGCGCGAGCCTACCCGTGGCGACGAGATGGTTCCGAACCGAACGGCCCGGGGATACGTGACACTGGGAGGGGGCGGCCACGGGCCCGAAGAATGTCCGCGCCCATGGATGGACACGCCCTATTGGTCTAGTCCACAATGCACCACGTGGGGACCGGCACCGAGTGCCGCCCACGCGAAAGACCTCCGCTCTCCCCGCACAGGAGAGCGGACCGAGGTACCCGGCGCTCTCTGCCCTGACTGCGCCGGTGCCTCCTGTGGCCGGAGGCACCGCACACCGCCGGCCACGCGGGGCCTTCCCTACGGGGCGGGCCCGCTGCTCCGGGCTGCGGCTCCGGACGGGCTGAGGGTCCCGTCCCGGCGCCGCGGCCCGCGGGTGTTTCCGGGCCCCTCTCCCCCGCGGGCACCTCTCCGCCGACAGGGCGACAACCGATGGCGCACCCGCGGACGGTTCACCTCCGAGTCTCCGCGTTCTGCTAGATTGGGCCTTTAGATTGGTCTATACCACATGACGCCCATTCTCCAGATCGGCAGGCACAGCGTGGAAGTTGTCATCGTCCCGGACGCCACGGCAGGCGGGGAACTCATCGCGGAGGCCATCGCGGCCCTGCTGAGCCGCAAGCCCGAGGCCCTGCTCGGCGTTGCCACCGGCTCGACTCCCCTGCCCATCTACCAGGCCCTGGCCGCGAAGGTCCGCTCCGGCGCCGTGGACGCCTCACGCGCCCGCATCTGCCAGCTCGACGAGTACGTGGGTCTCCCCCCGGGCCACCCCGAGTCCTACCGCTCCGTCGTGCTGCGCGAGGTCATCGAGCCGCTCGGCCTGTCGGAGAAGTCCTTCATGGGCCCGGACGGCGCCGCCGAGGACGTCCAGGCGGCCTGTGAGGCCTACGACGCGGCACTGGCCGAGGCGGGCGGGGTCGACCTCCAGCTGCTGGGCATCGGCACCGACGGGCACATCGGCTTCAACGAGCCGTGCTCCTCGCTGGCCTCCCGCACCCGCATCAAGACGCTGACGGAGCAGACCCGCGTCGACAACGCGCGCTTCTTCGACGACGACATCGACCAGGTGCCCCACCACGTCATCACCCAGGGCATCGGCACCATCCTCGATTCACGTCACCCCGTCCTGCTCGCCACCGGCGCGGGCAAGGCCGAGGCGGTGGCCCGTACGGTCGAGGGCCCGGTCGCCTCGATCGTCCCCGCGTCGGCCCTGCAGCTGCACCCGCACGCCACGGTGGTGGTCGACGAGGCCGCGGCGTCGAAGCTGAAGCTCGCCGACTACTTCCGCGCGACCTACGAGGCCAAGCCCCGGTGGCAGGGCCTGTAGAGCCCCCAGCGGGAACGTCGGAGGGCCGGGGCACCGTACTGGTGACCCGGCCCTCCGACGTTCCCGCCGGTGGTCACCCGGCCGGGGTGCCCACCACGGCCTCCGCCGCCGCGGTGCCGCACACCCGTGCGGCACCGTGCGTGGCGATGTGCAGCGCGCCGCGGGGCGGAGCCTTCGGCAGACCCATCTCGACCACGATCGTGTCGGGACGGGCCGCGACCAGCGCGTCCAGCGCCTCGCCCATCCAGGCGTGCCGGTGGACGTCGCGGACCACGGCGACGACGCGCCGGCCGTCGGCGGCCCTGAGGATGTCCTCCGCGGGGGACTCGCGCTCGCTGTCGTAGGTGTCCGTGCCGGTGCCGGGCATCATCCTGGTCAGCTCGGCCGCGATGCCCCAGGGCGTCTCGTCGCCGACCGCGATGTTCGCGACCGGGGTGAAGGCCGCGACGTACGCCGGCCCGTCCAGCGGCGAGCCGCTTCCCGTGACCCGCACGGCTCGGCGGGCGGCGACCAGGCCGATACCGGCTCCGGTTCCGGGCGCGGTCCCCTCCTGCATGTCCGCGCCCGGCCCCGGGGCAGCCCCCCTGACTCCCTGCGTCCAGGACGCGAGAGCCCGTACACGTGCGGCCGCGTCGGCCAGCCGCTCCTCGGGCAGTTCGCCGCTCCGCACCGCCGCCACCAGCGCGTCGCGCAGCTTCAGCACGGTCTCCTCGTCGGCCAGTCCGCCGCCGACGCAGATGGCGTCGGCGCCCGCGGCGATGGCGAGGACGGATCCGCGCTCGATGCCGTACGTGCCGGCGATGGCGTCCATCTCCATGCCGTCGGTGACGATCAGCCCGTCGTAGCCCAGTTCCGTGCGCAGCAGACCGGTGAGGATCTGCGGGCTCAGGGTGGCGGGCCGGGTCGGGTCGAGTGCGGGAAGCAGGATATGTGCACTCATCACAGATTTGGAACCCGCTGCGATGGCCGCTCTGAAGGGGACCAGCTCACGGGCGTGCAACGTGTCCAGGTCCACATCGATGCGGGGCATCGCGTGGTGCGAGTCGACCGCGGTGTCGCCGTGTCCCGGGAAGTGCTTGGTGCACGCCGCGACGCCGGCCGACTGGAGTCCCTCGACGTAGGCGGCGGTGTGCCGGGCGACGAGTCCGGTGTCGGGTCCGAACGAGCGGACACCGATGACCGGGTTCTCCGGGTTGGAGTTGACGTCCGCCGACGGCGCCCAGTTGAGGTTGACGCCGCACTCGGCCAGCCTTCGGCCGAGCTCCCGTGCGACCGCCCTGGTGAGGACGGTGTCGTCGACGGTGCCGAGGGCGAGGTTGCCGGGGAAGGACGATCCGTTGCGGACCTCGAGGCGGGTGACGTCCCCGCCCTCCTCGTCGATCGCGACGAGAACGTCGTCCCGCTCGGACCGCAGCCGTGCGGTGAGGGCGGCGAGCTGTTCGGCCGACTCGACGTTCCGGCCGAACAGGCCGACGGAGGCGAGCCCCTCGCCGATCCTGCGCAGCAGCCAGTCCGGGGCGCTCGTGCCGGTGAAACCGGGCTGGAGCACCGCGAGCGCGTCGCGCGTGACGGTGTCCGTGGTGGATACGAGAGTGGTCATGGCAGCCGTGTTATCCCTTCACTGCGCCATCGGTCAGACCGCTGACGGCCTTGCGCTGCAGGAAGACGAAGAGGACGAGGATCGGGATGGCGAAGATCGAGGAGGCCGCCATCGTGGCGCCCCAGTCGTCGCCGAACTGGCTCTGGAACTGGGACAGCCACAGGGGCAGGGTCTGGGACTCCGCCTGCTTGTTCAGCACCAGCACCATCGGGAACTCGTTCCACGCGGTGATGAAGCCGAACATCGAGGTGGACATCAGACCGGGGGCCAGCAGGGGCAGGATCACCTTGACGAACGCCTGGGGCCGGGTGCAGCCGTCCACCATCGCCGACTCCTCCAGCTCCTTGGGCACCGCGGCGACGAATCCGCGGAGCGTCAGGAGGGTGAAGGGCAGGATCATGACCATGTAGAAGAGGGTCAGCGGGATCAGGCTGTTGAGCATGTCCGCGTCGCGCACGATGAAGTAGATCGCGATGACCATGACTTCCCAGGGCGCCATCTGGGCGACCATGAAGCCGATCACGAAGCCCTTGCGCCCCTTGAAGCGCATCCGGGCCAGGGCGAACGAGCCGGCCAGCGCGAGGATGAGCGAGAAGGCCACGGCGAGAACGGTGACCGTGAGCGAGTTCCTGACCAGCGTCCAGAAGTTCTCCGCGTTCACCGCGGTCTGGAAGTGCTCGAACGTGAAGTTGACGGGGAACCAGACCGGGTCGTCCGCGACGATGTCCGGCGTCGGCTTGAAGGCCGTCGCGAACATCCAGTACACGGGGAACAGGAGGCCGATGACCAGCAGGACCGCCGTGGCGTTGGGCCAGACGCGGCTGAACGTTGACGACGAAGCCGAGCGCTTCACAGCTCGTCCTCCTCTTGCTTGAGAACGATCCGGAGGTAGTAGGAGGTCAGCAGGAGCAGGATCACGACGGTGAGGAGCGCGATCGCCGACCCCATGCCGTAGTGCTGGTTCCCGACGCCTTCGACGTAGGCGTAGACCGGCAGGATCTCGGTGAGGCGGTTCGGTCCGCCCTCGTTGATCGCGAACACCTGGACGAAGGCCTTGAAGACCCAGATCACTTCGAGGAAGGTCGTCGCGAAGAGGAAGGGCCGCAGGAAGGGCATGGTGACCGAGGTGAAGCTCTTCCAGGCGGTGGCACCGTCCAGCGCGGCCGCCTCGTAGAGCTCCTTGGGGATCGTCGTGGTGGCCGCGTACAGGTTGATGGCCACGAACGGGATCGACATCCAGACGATCAGGATGGTGATCACGAAGAAGGTGGAGAACTGGGAGCCGGTCCAGTTGTAGTCGGCCATCGAGTGGAAGCCGATCTTGTCCAGCACCCAGTTGACGACGCCGAACCGCGAGGCGAACAGCCACTGGAAGACGGTGGTCGCGGCGATGACGGGCATGGCCCAGGCGAGGACCAGGGCGATGAGGAGGGTGATCCTCATCCGCTTGCCGAGTCTCGCCAGCAGGAGCCCGATCAGCGTGCCGAAGATCATGATCAGGACGACGTTGGCGGCCGTGAAGAGGATGGACCGGACGGTGACGTTCCAGAAGTCCGCGCTGCCGAGGATCTCCTTGTAGTTGTCACCCCCGTTCCACTCGGTGAGGTGCTGGATCAGCTGCCTCATGTTGAGGTTCTGGAACGACAGCAGGGCGTTCTTGACCAGCGGCCAGCCGAGGAACACCAGGGTGACTGCCACCGGGGGCAACAGCAGCAGGTAGGGGGCGGCGTCGCCCACTCTGCGACGGGCCGCCGAGGCCCCGCTCGGCTCTGCGCCGGTCCCCTTCACCACGTCCGTCGGACCTGAAGGCGGCCGTTCGGTCTGCACGGTCATGCTCGCCATCTCTTTCTCGGCACCATGGGACACACGTCGACTGCCGGGGGCCGGACTCCTCTTCGGAATCCGTCCCCCGGCAGTTCGGCCTTACTGCTTCTGCGCGAGGCGCTTGTTGAACTCCGCCTCGACCTGCTTGGCGGCCTCGGCGTTCGACTTGCCGTTCAGGACCGCCGTCATGAAGGTCTTGATCGGGTTCGGCGCGTTCTCGACCGCGGCCCACTCCGGGATCAGCGGCGTGGTGCCACCGACCTTGGCGGACGGCGCGGCGGCCTCGGCGACCACGTTGCCGGTCAGGTTGGAGTTGAGCGACTCCTTGTTCGGGATGACGCCGTTCAGCTTGGCGAGCTGACCCTCGTACTTGTCGGAGAGCGCGAGCTTCAGGAACTCCTTGGCGAGCTCCTGCTTCGAGCTGCCCTCGGCGACGGCGAGGTTGGAGCCACCGAGGAAGACACCCTCGGGCTTGTCGGCGGTGTCACCCGGAATGGTGAAGTAGCCGATCTCCTTCTCGATGGCCGGGTTGGCGGCGATCGCGGTGCCGGCCTCCCAGCCCATGCCGATGAAGGCACCGGTCTTGCCCTTGGCGAAGACGTCCGCCTGCTGCGGGGTCGCCTCGTCCTTGTCCTTGGGGGCCTTGGAGTAGGCCTGGTACTTCTTGTACAGGTCCATCGCCTCGCCGATCTTCGGGTCGGCGAGGTTGGAGACCCACTTGTCCCCGTCCTTCTTGATGAGCTCAGCACCCTTGCCGATGGTGAGGCCGTCGAAGAAGTACCAGTTCTGGCCGGGCAGGTAGAGCGGCTCCGCCTTGCCCTTCGCCTTGATCTTGTCGAGCGCGGCGAAGAACTCGTCACGGGTCTTGGGGGTCTCGGTGACGCCCGCCTCCGCGAAGACCGACTTGTTGTAGATGACCACGCGGTTCGCGAAGTACCACGGGGCCGCGTACTGCTTGCCGTCGACGACGGAGGCCTCGTTCAGGTTGGCCGCCCAGTCGCCGCCGATCTCCGACTTGAGGTCACCGAGGTCGGCGAGGCCACCGGTCTTCGCGTAGGCCGCGGTCTGCGTGTTGCCGATCTCGAAGACGTCCGGCGGGTTCTCCTCGGAGAGGGCGGTCGTCAGCTTCTGCTGGATGCCGTTCCACTGCTGGACCTCGAACTTGACCTTGGCGCCGGTCTTCTTCTCGAACTCGGCGGTAAGATCCTTCTGCCACTGCTCAGGCGTCGAGCCGTCCATGGCCCAGACAGTCAGGGTCTGCCCCTTGTAGCTGTCCGGACCTGCCTGCTTGCCGCTGTCGCTGCCGCCGTCGTCGGAGCCACATGCTGCGATGCCGACCATCATGCCCGCGACGCCGATCGCCGCGATGAGCTTGCGCTTCACGCCAAACCCTCCTCAGGGTGCTGCAACCCCCCACCCACCCGCGAGGACGTACGCCTGGCGCTACCTGTGGGGCTGGGACCTGGTCTTTAATGGTTTAGACCAGTACCGGGAGCTTGGCCTAGACCTTTAGGGGTGTCAAGGGTGTATAAGAAGTGCACTCGCGTCCGTTATCGGACCGACACCTGAGGGAGGGCGACGAGCCGTGACCGGACCGTGCCACCATGTGAGCCGCGACAGACGGAGGAGCCGGTGACGGCAGCAACGCAGCAGTCGGGAAGGCGGGCCATGGGTGCCGAAGGGGCCAGCAGCGCGGGCGAGACGGGCGCGGGCGCGCGGACGGCGCGTGTCCCCAAGTACTACCGGCTCAAGCGCCATCTCCTCGAAATGACGGACACCATGCCTCCCGGCACGCCGGTGCCGCCCGAGCGGACCCTGGCCGCCGAGTTCGACACCTCGCGCACCACGGTGCGTCAGGCACTCCAGGAACTGGTGGTCGAGGGCCGGCTGGAACGCATCCAGGGCAAGGGCACCTTCGTGGCCAAGCCGAAGGTGTCCCAGGCCCTGCAACTCACCTCGTACACCGAGGACATGCGCGCCCAGGGCCTCGAACCCACCTCCCAGCTGCTGGACATCGGCTACGTGACGGCGGACGACATGCTCGCCGGGCTGCTGGACATCACGGCGGGCGGCAGGGTTCTGCGGATCGAGCGGCTCCGTCTCGCCAGCGGTGAACCGATGGCCATCGAGACCACCCACCTCTCGGCCAAGCGCTTTCCCGCGCTGCGCCGTTCACTGGTGAAGTACACCTCGCTCTACACCGCTCTCGCCGAGGTGTACGACGTCCGGCTGGCCGAGGCCGAGGAGACCATCGAGACCTCGCTCGCCACGCCTCGCGAGGCGGGACTGCTCGGCACCGACGTGGGTCTGCCGATGCTCATGCTGTCCCGTCACTCGATCGACGGCGACGGCGAGCCGGTGGAGTGGGTGCGGTCGGTGTACCGGGGCGACCGGTACAAGTTCGTCGCCCGTCTGAAGCGTCCCGCCGACTGAGATCCTCCGGCTCCTCCGCGTCGCCGATCCCCCTGTTCCAGCAGGGGGATCAGTCATATCGGGCGACACCGGAACGTTGCAGGACCGCAATGCGGACGGGGGGTGACGGTGGCCGGAGCTCTCGCCTAGATTTCCTGCGCATTACACCAGGTGATCAGCGAGGGGACGGACACCGCATGTCAGATGAAACATCTACGAAACCACCGACCGTGACACCTGTCAGGGTGGTGATCGCGCTCTGCCTGATCGCGCCGTTCGTAGCGATGCTGTGGGTGAGTTCGTACTCGAAGGTCGATCCGACCTTCATCGGCATCCCGTTCTTCTACTGGTACCAGATGCTGTGGGTCCTCATCTCCACCTCGCTGACGATGATCGCGTACGTGCTGTGGCAGCGTGACCAGCGCGCCCGCAAGGGGGGTGCTTCCGCATGAAGGACGGCGTGAACGGCGTCGCACTCGCCGTGTTCATCTTCTTCTTCCTGGCCGTCACGGTCATCGGCTTCATGGCCGCGCGCTGGCGCAAGGCCGAGAACGAGGCCAGCCTCGACGAATGGGGCCTCGGCGGCAGATCGTTCGGCACCTGGGTCACCTGGTTCCTGCTCGGCGGTGACCTCTACACCGCGTACACCTTCGTCGCGGTGCCCGCGGCGGTCTACGCGGCGGGCGCGGCGGGCTTCTTCGCCGTTCCCTACACGATCCTCATCTACCCGCTGATCTTCACCTTCCTGCCCCGGCTGTGGTCCGTCTCGCACAAGCACGGGTACGTCACCACCTCGGACTTCGTCCGCGGCCGCTTCGGCTCGAAGGGGCTCTCGCTGGCGGTCGCCCTCACCGGCATCCTCGCCACGATGCCGTACATCGCGCTCCAGCTGGTCGGAATCCAGGCCGTACTGGACGTGATGGGCGTGGGCGGCGGCGAGAACACGCACTGGTTCATCAAGGACCTGCCGCTGCTCATCGCGTTCGCCGTGCTCGCCGCGTACACATACTCCTCGGGGCTGCGGGCGCCCGCGCTCATCGCGTTCGTCAAGGACGGCCTGATCTATCTGGTCATCGCCGTCGCCATCATCTACATCCCGATCAAGCTCGGCGGGTTCGACGACATCTTCTCCGCGGCCAACGAGAAGTTCTCCGCGATGAACGACGCGGCCGGCAAACCGGTGGCGGGACTCGCACCCGGTGCGTCCGGCCAGTGGGTCTACGGCACTCTGGCGCTGGGCTCGGCACTCGCCCTCTTCATGTATCCGCACTCGATCACGGCGACGCTCTCCAGCCGCAGCCGTGAGGTGATCCGGCGCAACACCACGATCCTGCCGCTGTACTCGCTGATGCTGGGCCTGCTGGCCCTGCTCGGCTTCATGGCGATCGCCGCGGGGATCAAGGTGGACAACGGTCAGCTCGCGATCCCGCAGCTGTTCGAGAACATGTTCCCGGACTGGTTCGCGGGTGTGGCCTTCGCCGCGATCGGAATCGGCGCGCTGGTCCCGGCCGCGATCATGTCGATCGCCGCGGCGAACCTCTTCACCCGCAACATCTACAAGGACTTCCTCAAGCCCGACGCGACACCGGAGCAGGAGACCAAGGTCTCCAAGCTGGTCTCGCTGCTGGTCAAGGTGGGCGCGCTCGCCTTCGTCCTCACCATGGACAAGACCGTGGCGATCAACTTCCAGCTGCTCGGCGGCATCTGGATCCTCCAGACCATGCCGGCCCTGGTGGGCGGTCTGTTCACCCGCTGGTTCCACCGCTGGGCGCTGATCGCCGGCTGGGCGGTCGGCATGATCTACGGCACGGTGGCCGCCTACGGTGTCGCCAGCCCGACCCAGAAGCACTTCGGCGGCTCCTCGAAGGAGATCCCCGGCATCGGCGAGATCGGCTACATCGGCCTCACCGCGTTCGTGCTGAACGTCATCGTGGTGGTCGTGCTGACCTTCGTGCTGAACGCGGCCAAGGCACCGGCCGGTGTGGACGAGACCTCGCCGTCCGACTACACGGCGGACATCGGCGACCCCGGCGTCAAGGCGGAGCTCCCGCCGGCCACGGCGGGCGCGCCCGGCGGTCACTGACCCCCGGTCCCGGGACGGCCCCGGCGGGAGCGAGTTCCCGTCGGGGCCGTCCCATGTGCGGGCCCGCCCGGGAACGGCGGAAATCCGGGCGCGGATCCGGAACGACGCGCGAGACTGGCGGCCATGGACGTTTCGATCGGGCCGGTCGGGCCCTCTCGGTACGAGGAACTGGGCGAGATCACGGCCCAGGCCTACCTCGGCGACGGGCTCTTGGACTTCGGCGACGAGGACCCCTACCTGGAGCAGCTCCGGGCGATCGGCCGGCGGGCGGCCGAGGCGGAGGTTCTCGCCGCCTCCGATGCCGGCGGGCGGCTGCTGGGAGGTGTGACCTATGTCCCGCCCGGCAGCCCCTGGGCCGACATCGCACGGAGTGGCGAGGCCGAGTTCCGGATGCTGGCCGTGGCCTCCGGGGCCCGCGGCCGGGGCACCGGCGAGGCGCTCGTGCGGGCCTGCGTCGAGCGGGCGCGCGCCGCCGGGCTGTCCAGGATCGTCCTGTCGACGCATCCGGCCATGCTCGGCGCCCATCGCCTCTACGCCCGCCTCGGCTTCGTACGGACTCCCGAGCGGGACTGGAACCCGCTTCCGGGGCGTCCGGCGCTCCTCACCTACCAACTCGATCTCTGATCGCGCGACACAAGATTCTCGATCTCTGATCGCGCGACACAAGATGTGGGGGCTGCTCAAACCAGCAGCCCCCACATGTATGCTCGACCTCGCTGTCGTCACAGGGGAATCCGGTGTGAATCCGGAACTGTCCCGCAACGGTGTGGCGGTGTGCCTGCGCACACCCGTGAAGTCCGAGGACCTGTCGACAGCGCGCCCGGCTCGACCGAACCGGGCGACGAGACGTCCGGGCCTCGCGGAAGGCCGGTGGACGCCGCGCGCCGCGCTGCCCCGTGCCTCGCCGTGTCCGGCTGCCCCGCTCCCGCAGGCCCCGAGCCGAGCGAGGGAAAGCCCCAGTGACCATCGCGCCTGCCGATCCGGTTTCAGCAGCGGAATCCGAAGGTCTCACGACCGACGCGCCCGGTACCGCGCTTCTGCGGACCCTGACCGCTCTCACCGCCGATCTGCCCGACACCGACCCCGGACGGGTGGCCGCCGCCGCCCTGCGCGGCCGCAGCGCCCGGGCGGACGAGGCGGAGCTGCGCGAGCTGGCGACCGAGGCCGCCGCCGGTCTGATCTCTGAGGACCCTGCCTACTCCCGGCTGGCGGCGCGGCTCCTGACCCTGACCGTCGCGGACGAGGCGGCCGGCCAGGGCGCGGTCTCCTTCTCGGCCTCCGTCGCCGTGGGCCACCGCGAGGGCCTGATCGCGGACCGCACGGCCGAGTTCGTCTCGCTGCACGCGAAGGCCCTCGACGCCCTGGTCGACGGCGCGCTGGCCGACGCCGCGGACGACCGCTTCGGCTACTTCGGGCTGCGGACGCTGTACAGCCGGTACCTGCTGCGCCACCCGATCACCCGGCAGGTCGTCGAGACCCCGCAGCACTTCATGCTGCGGGTGGCCGCCGGGCTCGCCGAGGACGACTCCGAGCGCGCCCTGGACGAGGTCGCCGCGCTGTACGGCCTGATGAACCGGCTCGACTACCTGCCCTCCTCCCCCACGCTGTTCAACTCCGGCACCCGGCACCCGCAGATGTCGTCCTGCTATCTGCTGGACTCCCCCAACGACGAGCTGGACTCCATCTACGACCGCTACCACCAGGTGGCGCGGCTCTCCAAGCACGCGGGCGGCATCGGTCTGTCGTACTCCCGCATCCGGGCGCGCGGCTCGCTGATCCGGGGCACCAACGGGCACTCCAACGGCATCGTGCCGTTCCTGAAGACGCTGGACGCCTCGGTCGCGGCGGTCAACCAGGGCGGTCGGCGCAAGGGCGCCGCGGCCGTCTACCTGGAGACCTGGCACGCGGACATCGAGGAGTTCCTGGAGCTCCGCGACAACACCGGCGAGGACCAGCGGCGTACGCACAACCTGAACCTCGCGCACTGGATCCCGGACGAGTTCATGCGCCGGGTCGACGCGGACGGAACCTGGTCGCTGTTCTCCCCGGCCGACGTCCCCGAGCTGGTCGACCTCTGGGGCGACGAGTTCGACGCGGCCTACCGCGCCGCCGAGGCGAAGGGCATGGCCCGCAGGACGCTTCCGGCACGTGAGCTGTACGGCCGGATGATGCGCACCCTCGCGCAGACCGGCCAGGGTTGGATGACGTTCAAGGACGCGTCCAACCGCACCGCGAACCAGACCGCCGAGCCGGGCCGGGTCGTGCACTCCTCGAATCTCTGCACGGAGATCCTGGAGGTCACCGACGACGGCGAGACCGCCGTCTGCAACCTGGGTTCGGTCAACCTGGGCGCCTTCGTGGCCGACGGCTCCATCGACTGGGAGCGGCTGGACGCCACCGTCCGCACCGCGGTGACCTTCCTCGACCGGGTCGTGGACATCAACTTCTACCCGACCGAGCAGGCGGGCCGTTCCAACGCCCGCTGGAGGCCGGTGGGTCTCGGCGCGATGGGTCTCCAGGACGTCTTCTTCCAGCTGCGGCTGCCCTTCGACTCCCCCGAGGCCCGCGCGCTCTCCACGAAGATCTCCGAGCGGATCATGCTCGCCGCCTACGAGGCCTCCTGCGACCTCGCCGAAAGGTCCGGCCCGCTGCCGGCCTGGTCCGAGACGCGTGCCGCGCGCGGTGTGCTGCACCCCGACCACTACGACACCGAGCTGAACTGGCCGGAGCGCTGGGACGCGCTGCGCGCCCGGGTCGCGAAGACCGGTATGCGCAACTCGCTGCTGCTCGCCATCGCGCCGACGGCGACGATCGCCTCGATCGCCGGGGTGTACGAGTGCATCGAGCCGCAGGTGTCCAACCTGTTCAAGCGCGAGACGCTCAGCGGTGAGTTCCTCCAGGTGAACGGCTACCTGGTGGACGAGCTGAAGAGGCTCGGCGTGTGGGACGCCCGTACCCGTGAGGCGCTGCGCGAGGCCAGCGGTTCCGTGCAGGGCTTCGCCTGGATCCCCGAGGACGTGCGGGCGCTGTACCGCACGGCCTGGGAGATCCCCCAGCGCGGCCTGATCGACATGGCGGCGGCCCGTACGCCGTTCCTCGACCAGAGCCAGTCGCTGAACCTGTTCATGGAGACGCCGACGATCGGCAAGCTCTCATCGATGTACGCGTACGCCTGGAAGCAGGGGCTGAAGACGACGTACTACCTGCGCTCCCGCCCGGCCACCCGGATCGCCCGTGCGGCGTCCGGCCAGGCGGCTGCCGTGCCGATTCCCGTGCAGCAGGCGTCCGCCCCCGACGCGGACGCGATCGCCTGCTCCCTCGAAAACCCCGAGTCCTGCGAGGCCTGCCAGTAATGTCCACCGAGAACAAGAACCTGCTCGACCCGGGATTCGAGCTGACCCTGCGTCCCATGCGATACCCGGACTTCTACGAGCGCTACCGGGACGCGATCAAGAACACCTGGACCGTGGAGGAGGTCGACCTCCACTCGGACGTCGCCGACCTCGCCAAGCTGTCGCCGGGTGAGCAGCACATGATCGGCCGGCTGGTGGCGTTCTTCGCGACCGGTGACTCGATCGTCTCCAACAACCTCGTGCTGACGCTGTACAAGCACATCAACTCCCCCGAGGCGCGGCTGTACCTGTCGCGGCAGCTCTTCGAGGAGGCCGTGCACGTCCAGTTCTACCTGACGCTCCTGGACACCTACCTGCCCGACCCGGACGACCGGGCGGCGGCGTTCGACGCGGTCGAGGAGATCCCCTCGATCCGCGAGAAAGCGCAGTTCTGCTTCAAGTGGATGGACTCGGTCGAGAAGATCGAGCGGCTGGAGACGAAGGCGGACCGCCGCCGCTTCCTGCTGAACCTGATCTGCTTCGCGGCCTGCATCGAGGGGCTGTTCTTCTACGGTGCGTTCGCCTACGTGTACTGGTTCCGCTCGCGCGGTCTGCTGCACGGTCTCGCCACGGGCACCAACTGGGTGTTCCGTGACGAGACGATGCACATGAACTTCGCGTTCGAGGTCGTGGACACCGTCCGCAAGGAGGAGCCGGACCTCTTCGACGACGAGCTCCAGCAGCAGGTGACCGACATGCTGAAGGAGGCCGTCGAGGCGGAGCTGCAGTTCGGCCGCGACCTGTGTGGCGAGGGCCTGCCCGGCATGAACACCGAGTCGATGCGTCAGTACCTGGAGTGCGTCGCCGACCAGCGGCTCACCCGGCTCGGCTTCCCGGCGCTCTACGGCTCGGAGAACCCGTTCTCCTTCATGGAGCTGCAGGGTGTCCAGGAGCTGACGAACTTCTTCGAGCGTCGCCCCTCGGCCTACCAGGTGGCGGTGGAGGGGACCGTCGGCTTCGACGACGACTTCTAGATCCTCGCCCAGCTTCTCGGTTGGGGACGCCGCGTGGCCGTGACCGGCCGCGCGGCGTCCGCCGTTTCCGGGGGCTGGGCCTCCCGCCGTCGGGCCTCCCTCAGTTCCTGTGAGATCCGGCGCTCCCGCGCGAACCCGAGCAGCGCGGGCAGCGTGACGAGGGCGAAAAGTGCGGTTATGGACAGGTAGCTCAGGAATGTGTTCATGGCTCTACTGTCGTCCGGCCGGCGCTTTCGCGGCAGTGGCAGGACTGTCATGCAGCATCGAATTACTGCCATACTGCCGCCATGCTGAAGAATGTCGCCGTCCTGCTGGTCGACGAGGTCAACCCCTTCGAACTCGGCGTGCTGTGCGAGGTGTTCGGCCTCGACCGCTCCGAGGAGGGGCTGCCGGTGCAGGATTTCGCGGTCGTCTCTGCCGGGGGCCCCTCCCTGCGGACGCACGCGGGGTTCACGATCAGCACCCCGCACGGGCTGGAGCGCCTGGAGGAGGCGGATCTCGTCGCCGTGCCCGCCGGAGCGGGATACGTGGAGCGGGAGTTCCCGGAGGAGGTGCTCGAAGCCCTGCGCCGGGCGGTCGCGCGAGGCGCGCGCGTGCTGAGCGTCTGTTCCGGCGCCTTCGTCCTCGGTGCCGCCGGACTCCTCGACGGCCGGCGCTGCACCACCCACTGGCGTCATGCTGACGAGCTGGCCCGCCGCTTCCCCGGAGCGTGCGTGGAGCCGGACGTGCTCTACGTGGACGACGGCCCGGTCATCACCTCGGCCGGCACCGCGGCCGGGATCGACGCGGCACTGCATCTGGTCCGCCAGGCGCACGGCCCCGCCGTCGCGAACGCGATCGCCCGCCGGATGGTGGTCCCTCCGCACCGCGACGGCGGCCAGGCGCAGTACATCGAGCGCCCGCTGCCGAGGAACCGCTGCGACACGGTCGGCGAGACGCTCGCCTGGATGGAGGGCAACCTCGACCAGGAGATGACCGTGGAACAGCTGGCGGCGCAGACCCACATGTCACCGAGGACCTTCGCCCGACGCTTCCAGCAGGAGACCGGCACCACGCCCTACCGCTGGCTGCTGCGCCAGCGGGTGCTGCTGGCGCAGCATCTGCTGGAGACCTCCGACGCCACGGTGGACATGATCGCGGGGCGGACCGGCTTCGGGAACGCGGCGGCCCTGCGCCACCAGTTCGTACGCGTCCTGGGCACGACGCCGAACGCGTACCGGCGTACGTTCCGGGGGCCGGAGGGCCTGGCCGAGGCGGCCTGACCTTCCGGCCCCGGGAGCCGGTGTCAGATACCGCAGTTGGAGGCCGACCAGAAGTGGCTCGGCCCCTGGTTCACGTGGATGTGGTCGCTGTGGCCCGCGTAGCCCGGGCCGAGGATCCCGTTGAAGCCGTGGTTGCGGGCCTGCTTGGCGATGGTGCACAGCGAGTGCGGGCCGGAGCCGAGGTCGACCGCGTCGCCGTACATGTGACGGCTGTTGGACGCCCCGCCGACCGCGGAGTTGCACGAGGCGGACCTGAAGCCGCTGGTGACCCGGAGGGGCTGGTCACCGAGCGCGTGCCGCAGCGCCTCCAGCTTCCACATGCTGCTCAGCGCGTTCGCCTTCGCGGTACCGGCGGCGACCTTTCCGCCCGCCCAGGTGCTGTTGCACGTGTTGAGCTCGGGATAGGTGAAGTGGATGGGGGTGCAGTCGTTGTCCTGGAGCGCGTACAGCTTCGCCTGGGTGTTCGGCCCGGCGACACCGTCCGCGGCGAGACCGTAGGCGGACTGGAAGCGGGTGACGGCGGCCTTGGTGGCGGGCCCGTACGAGCCGTCGATGGCGAGGACCGAGTTGTAGCCCGGGTAGCCGGCCACTCTGATCTGGAGCTGGGTGACGTCGTTGCCCGACATCCCTTCCTTCAGCGTCCGGGTCCAGGTGTAACAGCCGTCGGCCTGCGCGGTGCCGGCGGTGGCCAGCCCACCGCCTACACAAACGGCCATGATCATGACAAATCCGAGTAGCGCACGCGAAACACGTCGGAGCATGAGTTCTCCCTGTTGTGGGGGTGAGCTGCCGCCAGTGAGCCTGTCGGAAGTTGTCTACCCGCGTCAACTGCCCCTGGGAAAACGCTTGTTGAACCGTACTGCGACTGTGCGGCACCGAAGCGCGGCAGGGCCCCACCGGTCACCGGTGGGGCCCTGCCGTCGTCCGTCGTGTACTCAGTCGTTCGCGACGACCGGGTAGCGGGGGGTGCCCTCCGCCATCTGCTTCAGCGCGTCCTTGCGGTCCCGCTTGGAGAGCCGGTCGATGTAGAGGTAGCCGTTCAGGTGGTCCGTCTCATGCTGGAGGCATCGGGCGAAATAGCCCGTGCCCCGCACCCGGACCGCGTTGCCCCGGGCGTCCTGACCGCGCACGACCGCGTAGTCGGGGCGGGCGAGCGAGGCGTAGGCCGTGGGCACGGAGAGGCAGCCCTCGTTGGAGTCGTCGAGGTTGCGCTGCTCCGGGGCCAGCTCCTCGACCACCGGGTTGCAGATGGCTCCGACGTGCCGGACACCGTCGTCGTCCGGGCAGTCGTACACGAAGACCTTCAGGTCCACACCGATCTGGTTGGCGGCCAGCCCCACACCCTCGGCGGTCCGCTGGCTCGCGAACATGTCGTCGATCAACCGGGCGAGCTCGTCACCGAACTCGGTGACCGGCTTGCACTCCCGGTGCAGGACCGGGTTGCCGACCACCGTGATCGGGCGGGAGGTGCCGCGCTCGCGGTGCGCCGCCTCGCGCGCCTCGCAGTCCTCGGTGTCCACGAGGAACCCCTCGTCGTCCACACCGGCCTGCTGGTCCGTCTCCTGCTGCGACATGTCCGCCGTACGCCTTCCTGCAACCTGAACCCGTGAGTACGCACCCGCTTCGGTGCCCGTACAGCCTACGGGCACCAATCAGCAGACTTCTTCCAGATCCCGCCACTCACGGCTGTCCGGGCTGTCCGCCACCCAGCCGTCCAGCAGACCCCGCACCAGCCCGGCGGGAGCCGCTATCCCGCACTCGCGTTCCGGCACCCAGAGGTCACCGGCGGTGCGGTGGCCGAGAGGGCCCGGATGGCCCGGCTCGCTGTGGTCGTGCGGGTCCAGGTGCTCGCCGTCGCCCTCGTCGCTCTCCATCCTGCTCTCCGAGCAGGCACGGCACAGGAGCCGTACCGAGGACGACCAGTCCTCGGCGGCGAAGCCCGCGTCGGAGGCCAGCTGCTCCAGCGCGTCCCGGTCGGCCTCGGTGGCCGCCTCCAGGAGGACGACCCAGGTGGGAACCGGCGAGGGAGCCCACAGCTCGATCTCGTCGAAGACCGGGTACGAAGGCCCGGCCGCGGTGACCCGCTCGCCGTTCGGAACGCCGTCGTGCAGGACGACCTCGCCCCATCGCCGCCCCGAGGACGGCAGCGGGATCGACAGCACCTCCATCCGGGCGGGATCGAGCCTGCGTCCCCAGACGACCTCCGCCTCACCCTCCGGCGAGAGCCGCACGGCGGCGGTGCCCAGCTGCATGCCCGTCGGCTCACTGTTGGCCGCCGCGTTGTACTGCCCGGCGCCCGGCACCTTCAGCCCGTACGCCTGCCAGGCCCGGCGGGCCAGCGGCCAGTCCTGGAGCGCGGTGGCCGCGATCCCGACGTTCCACCAGTCCGGGGCCCCGGACTCACGGTCCAGGAGCGCCACAGCGCGGAGGCCCGCGGCCCTGGCCTGCTCCCAGTCGTGCCGGAACTTGTGCAGCAGCGCGAGATTGAACCAGGACTCCGAGAGCCAGGGCTCCAGATCCGCCGCCCGCGTGAGCAGTGCCCCCGCGTCCTCGTACCGGCCGTCGCCGATCAGCGTGAACGCGCGGTCCGTGGCCTGCCGCCAAGAGGCGGACGGCCGATGCCGTACCTTCCCGAAGATCCTCACGATTCCCGCCTGTCCCGACTGGACACCCTCGTTTTTCCGCTCTTCTTCGCATCCAACCATGCCGGGCCGGACGCTCGCTCATTACCCGTGGGTTACCCGGCCCCGGCCGGTGCCGGCCCGCCCCGCGCCAGGACCCTGGCCAGCGCTTCGACCACCTGCGGCTGGTACATGTGGCCGGTGCCGAGCCTCAGCTGCTCCAGCGCCCGCAGGGACCCCTTGACGCCTTCCCCGCACAGGTCGTCGTACGCGTTGACCGCGCGGACGATCCTGGCGAGGGTCTGTTGTTCGCGGTACGGATCGGCCTGCTGTTCCACCACCAGGGCCACCGCGGGATCCACACCCGTCTGACGGACCACGGCGCCCCCGAGGAGAGCGATCCGGTGCTGTTCGGCGTCCGGGAGGAGGGCCGTCGCCCCGTCGGCCACGGGGTCGACGAGCGAGAGCTGGCCGATGTCGTGCATCAGCGCCGCGTACTCCAGCACGGTCAGCTCGGGCCCTGCCAGGCCCATCTCCCTGCCGACGGCGGTGGAGAGCTCGGCCACTCTGCGGGCGTGGCCGTGCGGGGTGTAGCCGGCGATCTCCGTGGACCGGGCCAGCGAGGCGATGGTCTGCCGGTAGGTGGTCGTGACCGCCGCGTAGCGGCGGAAGGACACCTGCGTGAGCAGCAGCGGCACGCAGAGCACGGGCAGCGCCCACAGCCCCGCCACGGCGACCCCGAGGGCCATCACCGCACCGGTCGCGCAGACGGCCGGGCCGATGCCGCCGAGCGCCCGGAGCTCGTCGCGCAGCTGCGGCCCGAACGGCCGGGACGTCCCCGCCGTGAGGGCGGTGAGCACGGCGTCGCAGAGCGCGGTGAGCAGGAGCAGGAGGAGAAGGAAGAGCGCGAAGTACGGCCCCTCCCCGAACCAGAGCTCCGACCTGCCTGAATGGTGGAGCGGCTGGAAGCACAGGGCGGCGAACGCCACGACGAGGACCCTGCGGGCCGCCCGGTCGGGCCCCGGCCCGTTCCCGCGCGCCACATGGGGCCCGCAGGCCAGCAGTTGCGCGGCGACGGTGACGGTGACCACCTGGAGGACGCCGTGCGCGGTCTCCTGCCCGGCGCTGCGCCCGAGGAGGGCGTACGCGAGCGCCCCGGCCGCCCCCAGCGGCGCGGGCTCGCGCTCGCCGGGCAGCGCGCCCCAGCGGGCGAGCTCACCGACGGCGACCAGGACGCCGAAGGCCAGTGCGTGCCCGGGTTCGACGACCCCGTTCCACAGGGTGTGCCCCAGCGCGGACACCGCGAGGAGCAGCGCGGCGCCGCGGACGGCGAGCGCCGTGCGGGACGGGTGGCGCGGGGTCACCGGGGCGGTCCGGGCCGGCGCTCGGCCGGCCCGGTCTCCGGGGTCCGCGCCCCTGGCCTGGGCCGCGGCAGTCCCGCCGGCTCCTCGTCGGAGGTGACCGTGTTGGCCGCGGCCGACCAGCCGTGCCGGTCCAGGGCGCGCGCCAGGGCGTGCACCATGCGCGGGTCGAACTGGCTGCCGGCGCAGCGCCTCAGCTCCTCCACGGCCACGGGAACGGGCCGGGCGCGCCGGTAGGAGCGGGTCGACGTCATGGCGTCGAAGGCGTCCGCGACCGCCACCACCCTGGCGAACTCGGGGATCGTGTCACCGGTGAGGCCGTACGGGTAGCCGCTGCCGTCGAGCCGCTCGTGGTGGTGCAGGATCGCGGCACGGGCCTCGTCCAGGAATCCGATGCCCCGGACGATCTCGTGCCCGTACTCGGGGTGGAGTTCGATGACCCGGCGCTCCTCGGGCGTGAGCGGTCCGTCCTTGCGCAGGACCCTGGTCGGCACACCGAGCTTCCCGACGTCGTGCAGGATGCCGGCGAAGCGGAGTGCCTCCATCCGGCCCTCCTCCATGCCGAGTTCGCGGCCGATCAGCTCGGAGGCGTGGCCCACGCGCTCGCTGTGCCCGCGGGTGTAACCGTCCTTGATGTCGACCGCCTGCACGAGCGCCCTGATGGTGGCGCGGTGAGCCGTGTGCTGGCGGTGGTACTGCGCGAACACCCAGCACGAGATGTACATGGGCAGCAGGACGACCAGCGCGGACGGCGGTCCGTAGGAGCTCCGCCACAGGACGGCCATCATCAGCCCCGCGAGCGCGTGCACCAGATGCGGTCCCACGGAGCGGGCCGCCAGGCCCCTCCAGGCGTGCCCGGCTGCCACCCGCTCGGCGGTGACGAGGATGCTCCCGTCCAGCGCCGCCAGCACGAGGCTGAAGACGAGGGCCGTCGCGCAGACCGGCAGCAGGGCGTAGGGCAGCTCCGGCGCTCCCCCGCCCGAAGGGCCGCCGAGCGTGGCGGGACCGCCCAGGAGTGAGTACGTCCAGGAGGCCGCCCCCACGGCCAGCGCGAGCCGGCCTGCCCGCCAGAGGCGGCGGGCCGCCACCGGGGGCCGGTCCACGGGCCCGGCGAGCGCGCCGGGCACCGCGACGAGGACGGCGGCGGAGGGAGGCAGCAGGAAGGCCGCGGCGAGCAGCAGGGGAAAGAACGATCCGGCGCCCACCGGCAGGGCACGGGAGAGGATCCTGCAGCGGCCGGGCAGTTCGCAGGCGAGATGGAGGCCGGCCAGGAGACCGAGGGTGCCCCAGGGGGTCGAGGCCCGGGGATCGAGCGCCGGAAGCGCGCACACCACGGCGCAGACCACCACGGAGACGATGTGGGCGCGCGCCGCCCCCGGTGTTCCCCTCACCCGTTCCGCCCGCCCCCAGCCTGGTCAATGGAGGCGCCAGGCTAGCGAGTTGGGTGATCGGCAGGGCCCGAACAGGCCGGATTAGCGCATTCGGGTGACAAACTCCGGCTTCAGCGGCCGGCGCGCGGCGGGCCGGGCGGTGTCACTCGGCGACGGCCGGGCGGTCCGCTCCGCCCAGGGCGACGTCCTGTTCGGGCACGGCCTGTCCCGAGCGGATCAGGTCGATCCGGCCCATCACCTTGGAACGCAGGTCGGCCGGTACGTCGTCCTGCCCGCAGCAGCGCTTGACCAGCTTCTTCACGGCCTGCTCCAGGCCGTACTTCTCCAGGCACGGGGAGCACTCCTCGAAATGCACCTCGAACTTGGTGCAGTCGCCCTCGGGCATCTCATGGTCGAGAAACTCGTAGAGATGATCGAGAACCTCTGAGCAGTCCGTCTCGTGCGGCTCTCCGCAGCTCATGAGGCCGAGCCTTTCCTGTCGTCCGACTCACCGGCTCCGGCCGGGACGAGTCCGCGCTCACGCGCGTAGTCCTCCAGCATGCCGCGCAGCTGACGGCGCCCACGGTGCAGCCGGGACATCACCGTACCGATGGGTGTCCCCATGATGTCCGCGATCTCCTTGTACGCAAAGCCCTCTACGTCGGCGAGATACACGGCGATGCGGAACTCTTCGGGGATCGACTGCAGCGCGGACTTCACGTCGGAGTCGGGAAGGTGGTCCAGCGCCTGGGACTCCGCCGAACGCAGACCGGTCGACATGTGCGACTCCGCACGCGCCAGCTGCCAGTCCTCGATCTCCTCGGCGGCGCTCCGCTGGGGTTCACGCTGCTTCTTGCGGTACGAGTTGATGAAGGTGTTGGTGAGGATGCGGTACATCCACGCCTTGAGGTTCGTACCCTCACGGAATTGGTGGAAGGATCCGTACGCCTTCGCGTAGGTCTCCTGGACCAGGTCCTCGGCGTCCGCGGGGTTGCGCGTCATGCGCAGCGCGGCCGAGTACATCTGGTCGAGATATCCGAGGGCGTCCCGCTCGAAGCGCGCGTTGCGCTCGGCAGTCGTCTCCTGCGCACGGCCGTCGTCGGTCCCTGTGTCGGTCCCAGTGACCGGACCCACCTCCTCCAACGATGTGGCGGAACCGAGACCGGACCCGCTCGCATCGGAGAATAGTCGACCTTGCTCGCGCGCGGGCTGTCGTCCCGCTCCGCCCGGGGCGCGCGCCGGGGTGCCCGACGCCGCGTGCAGAACCGTCCACTGCAGGTCTGCGGCGTTCGAGCGGCTCGGGCAGATGGTCGATCCCATGCGACGGACTCCCTCTCTCTCCACGTACGACGTTGTTGTACCGACACCAGCCACAACAGCCGTCCCTCACGGCGCATTCCCGGGGGCGCGTACGTCGGGGCGGTCCGCGCCCCCGGCCTCCTGGAGAAGGTCAGGTGAGTCCGTCGAGCCATCCGGTGACGGCGTCCGTCAGGGTGTCCAGCACCTGATCCTGGGTCAGCGGGGCCTTCTTCGGCACGGCGAACCCGTGATCCGCGTACGGCACCTCGGTGAGCGTGTGTTCACCCGCGGGGAACTCCTCCGGGCGCCCGAACGGGTCGCGGCCGCCCTGCACCACGAGGGTGGGTACGCCCGTGCCGAGCAGCTCGTCCGCCCGGGACTTCTCCGGCTTGCCGGGGGGATGGAGCGGGAAACTCAGGGCGAGCACCGCGGCGGCCCCCAGCTCCCCTGCCGTACGGCAGGCGACCCGGGCCCCGGCGCTGCGCCCTCCGGAGACGACGGGCAGCCCCCGGGCGGCGAGCGCGGGCCACAGGCCGCGCCAGCCGGTGTCGAGGGTCCGGGGCGCGGGCGCCAGCTTCTTCCCGGCCACCCGCCAGGGCTGCTCGACCAGCGCCACGGTCACCCGTAGGGCCGGCAGCACGGCGGCCAGCGCCCGGAGGTCCCTGGCCTCGATGCCGCCGCCCGCGCCGTGCCCGACGGCGAGCACGAGGCGCGCCCGCTCGGCGGGGTACCAGGTGATCCTGGCCTCCCCGGCGTCCGTGCCGACGTTCTCGGCCCTCTGCCCTGTCCCCGTGGTACGGCTCACAGTGTCCATCCTGCCCGGTTCAGAAGAGCGTTCCGACCTCCGGCGCGGCGAGCTCCTCCAGGAGTTCCGGGCCGTTGTTGCGGACGTTGCTGACGGCGGTGGCGACCGGGTAGGCCCGCATCAGCCCGGCCGGCGGCGGCTCGAGCAGCGCCTTGAGCTCCCCGAGGTCGGTGCGCGACGGGTCGAGCCAGTCGTCCCAGCGGTCCGGGGTCAGCATCAGCGGCATCCGGGGGTGGATGTCGGAGAGCGAGGAGGGACCCTCGGCGGGTGCCACGGCGAGGGGTGTGGTCTCGGCCTCGGTGGTGATCACCGAGCAGGTGACCCACCAGGCCTGCGGATGGTCGTCGGGCAGGGTCCGGTCGCGCCAGAACTCGTAGAGACCGGCCATGGCGAAGACCGAGCCGTCGGCGGGCGTCACGAAGTAGGGCTGCTTGCGCGGCCGCTTCTTCCTCCCCTGCTCCTCCAGCTGCCGCTCGTCGGACCCGGTGACCCACTCGTAGTAGCCGTCGGCGGGCAGGATGCAGCGCCTGGAGACGAAGGGGCGGCGGAAGGACGGCTTCTCGTGGACGGTCTCGGCGCGCGCGTTGATCATGCGGGCGCCGCCCTCGGGTGTCTTCGCCCAGGACGGCACGAGTCCCCACTTCAGTGCGCGCAGCTGGCGAACCGGCCGCCGGTCGGCGGCGTCCTTCACAGGGCGGTCCAGAACCGCGTAGACCTCCTTGGTCGGCGCCACGTTCCAGTCAGGCTCAAGGGTCTCGGTGGGTTCCCACTTCTCCACCCCGAAGAGCCCGGTCAGATCCTCCGGCCGCCGACTCGCTGCATACCGTCCGCACATAAGTGCCAGACTGCCACGACCCGCCACCCGAGTGGACGCGGAACCCCCGACCACCTCAAGGAGCCGCTCGCACCATGGACAGCACCGAACTGGGCGATCTGTGGGATCGCGTCTTCGGCACCCAGCCGGCTCCCGAGCAGTGGCTGGTCGTCGTCACCGCCACGGCGGCGCTCGTCGCGGTGGTGCCGAACCTGATATGGCGGCTCTCGCGCAACGCGATCACCATCGCCCACGAGGGCGGCCACGGCCTGGTCGCGCTGCTCACCGGACGCCAGCTCTCCGGAATCCGGCTGCACTCGGACACCAGCGGCCTCACGGTGAGCCGGGGCAAGCCCACCGGTGTCGGCATGATCCTCACCGCGGCGGCCGGCTACACGGCGCCGCCGCTGCTGGGGCTGGGCGGCGCCTGGCTGCTGACCAACGGCCGGATCACGCTGCTCCTGTGGCTGGCCACCGCGCTCCTCGCCGTGATGCTCGTGATGATCCGCAACCTCTACGGCGCGCTGACGGTCATCCTCACGGGCACGACCTTCCTGCTGGTCTCCTGGCTGACCTCCGCGCAGGTGCAGTCCGCCTTCGCCTACACGGTCGTCTGGTTCCTGCTGCTCGGCGGGGTGCGCCCGGCGTTCGAGCTCCAGTCCAAGCGCAGGTACGGCGGTGCGCCCGACTCCGACGCGGACCAGCTGGCCAGGCTGACGCACGCGCCGGCGGCGATCTGGCTCCTCCTCTTCCACGCGGTCTCGCTCTCGTCGCTGATCGGCGGCGGTCGCTGGCTCCTCGGGCTGTGAGGGCGCGGGCCGGGACGCGCGAGCGGGGCACGGGCGCACCGGACGGGTGACCCGTCCGTACCACCCTTGTGTTACGGACCGGTTTCGACACTTTTGGTCAGGATCTGGGTTTGCGCTGAGCCACTAAAGTGAGGGTCATGACCGATAGTTCCGTGCACCCCGCCCTCTGGCCCGCCCCGCTCGCTACCGGGGCCGTCGACGCGACCGTCACCGTGCCCGGATCGAAGTCGGTCACCAACCGCGCCCTCGTCCTCGCCTCCCTCTCCTCCGAGCCGGGCTGGCTTCGCCGCCCGCTGCGCAGCCGGGACACCCTGCTGATGGCCCAGGCGCTGCGCGCGATGGGCGTCGGCATCGAGGAGGGCGTGGGCCCGGACGGCTCCGGCGAGGCCTGGCGGGTCATCCCGGCGGGTCTGCACGGCCCGGCCCGGGTGGACGTGGGCAACGCCGGGACGGTGATGCGGTTCCTGCCCCCGGTGGCCTGCCTCGCGGACGGTCCCGTCCACTTCGACGGCGACCCGCGGTCCTACGAGCGCCCCCTGCACGGTGTCATCGGCGCGCTGAAGTCCCTGGGCGCCCGGATCGACGACGACGGCCGTGGCACGCTCCCGCTGACCGTGCACGGGGCGGGCGCCCTGGTGGGCGGACCGGTCTCCATCGACGCCTCCTCGTCCTCGCAGTTCGTCTCGGCGCTGCTGCTGTCCGCTCCCCGGTTCAACCAGGGCGTGGAGGTGCGCCACACCGGCTCGGCGCTGCCGTCGATGCCGCACATCCGGATGACGGTCGACATGCTGCGCGCGGTCGGCGCCCAGGTCGACGAGCCGGAGTCGGGCGGTGAGCCGGACGTCTGGCGGGTCTCCCCCTCGGCGCTGCTGGGGCGGGATCTCACCGTCGAGCCCGACCTCTCCAACGCCCAGCCGTTCCTGGCCGCCGCGCTGGTGACCGGCGGCCGGGTCACGGTGCCGGACTGGCCGCTGCGGACCACCCAGCCGGGTGACGCGCTCCGCGAGATCTTCACCGCGATGGGTGGTGCCTGCGAGCTGACGGAGCGGGGACTCACCTTCACCGGGTCGGGAAGCGTCCACGGCATCGACGTCGATCTGAGCGAGGTCGGCGAGCTGACCCCCGGCATCGCGGCACTCGCCGCGCTGGCCGACTCCCCTTCCACCCTCAGCGGTGTCGCACACCTGCGGCTGCACGAGACGGACCGGCTGGCCGCGCTCACCAAGGAGATCAACGGTCTCGGCGGCGATGTCACGGAGACCGCCGACGGCCTGCTGATCAGGCCCCGCCCGCTGCACGGCGGTGTCTTCCACACCTACGACGACCACCGGATGGCGACCGCCGGGGCGATCATCGGACTCGCGGTGGCCGGGGTCGAGATCGAGAACGTCGGCACGACGGCCAAGACGCTGCCCGACTTCCCGGAGATGTGGACCGGCATGCTCGGGGAACCGTCCGGGGCCGTCGGGGTGTCGTCAGGGGCGCTCGGCGCCTCCACGGGCGGGGCGCTCGGCGCCGCTTCGGGCGGGCACGGGGCCTGAGGGCATGCGCCGCTACGGGAAGAACCCCGACGAGGACGACGTCCGCGTCCGCCCCAACCGCAAGGGCAACCGCCCTCGTACGCACATCCGGCCCAAGCACGAGGACGCCGAGGACGGCATGGTCCTCACCGTCGACCGCGGCCGTCTCACCTGCCTGGTGGGGGACCGCGTGGTGATGGCCATGAAGGCACGCGAGCTGGGCCGCAAGGCGGCGGTGGTCGGGGACCGGGTCTCCCTGGTCGGTGACCTCTCGGGCGACAAGGACACCCTGGCCCGCATCGTGCGGATCGGCGCGCGCACCTCGGTGCTCCGCCGCACGGCCGACGACGACGATCCCTTCGAGCGGGTGGTCGTCGCCAACGCGGACCAGCTGGCCATCGTGACGGCGCTCGCCGACCCGGAACCCCGTCCGCGCATGATCGACCGCTGCCTGGTGGCGGCGTACGACGGCGGGCTCACTCCGCTCCTGGTGCTGACCAAGTCCGACCTGGCCTCGGCGGACAAGCTCCTGGAGGCGTACACGCCCCTGGGCGTCCCCTACATCGTGACCAGCCGTGAGGAGCTGGAGAACGGCGATGCGGCCGACCGGGTGCGCGAGCTGCTCGACGGCCGGGTGACCGCCTTCGTCGGGCACTCCGGCGTCGGCAAGACGACCCTGGTCAACGCGCTGGTGCCGAAGGACCGGCGGAGGACCACCGGGGTGGTCAACGCCGTGACCGGGCGCGGCAGGCACACCACCACCTCGGCGCTGGCGCTGCCGCTGCCCGGTGACCGCGGCTGGGTCGTCGACACGCCGGGCGTACGGTCGTTCGGGCTCCATCACGTCGATCCGTCGCGGGTCATCCACGCCTTCCCCGACCTGGAACCGGGGACCGAGGACTGCCCGCGCGGCTGCACGCATGACGGCCAGGAGCCGGAGTGCGCCCTGGACGCCTGGGTCGCGGAGGGCCACGCGGATCCCGCGCGGCTCGACTCGCTGCGCAGGCTCCTCTCGACCCGGGAGAGGCGCGAGGGCGACTGACCGCCGCCCGGCCGTCCGGCACGCGGCAAGATTCCCGCCGGGCGTTCCGACGCGCGCACGTGTACGGGCTGAGGCGAGCGGTAAGGGCATAATCGCGTCGAGCGGGTCGAAGCGTCACCTACGTGGAGGGCACCTGACGATGGCGTGGTTGCTGGTGGTGGTCGCGGGACTCCTCGAGACCGGCTTCGCCGTGTGTCTGAAGCTCTCGCACGGCTTCACGCGTCTCTGGCCGACGGTCGCGTTCTGCGCCTTCGCCCTCGGGAGCTTCGGGCTGCTCACCCTCTCCCTCAAGAAGCTGGACGTCGGCCCCGCGTACGCGGTGTGGACGGGCATCGGTGCCGCGGGGACGGCGATCTACGGGATGGTCTTCCTCGGCGATGTGGTGTCCACGCTCAAGCTGGTCTCCATCTCGCTGGTCATCATCGGTGTGATCGGCCTGCAGCTGTCGGGTTCCTCGGCCTGAGACGCCGGTTCCGCCGGCACCAGCGTGTAGGAGAGGGCGAGACGGAGCGCGATCTCGCACTGCAGCTCCAGCCCGGCGGTCCCCCTGGCCGAGGTGTCCTCCAGCGCGGCGACCGCCCGGTCCCGTACCAGCCTGAGCAACTCGCCCGGCGTCGGCAGGGCGGCGCCGTCGGCCCCACGGCCTGACGGCGAGGCGGCCGGGACCGGCAGCCGTTCCCCCCAGACTCCCGTGAGCAGCGCCCTGACCAGGGTGTCCGCCCGGGCGGCCCCGACGGTCCACCGGGCGAGGGCGGCGGGGCCCGCGCCCCGGCGGCGGTCCGCGCCGAGCGTACGGTCCACTCCGGCCAGGTAGTCGTCCGCCGCGCGCCTGATCAGCGCACGCGCCAGGCCGTCCTTGCTGCCGAACTCGTTGTAGAGCGTCTGCCGGGACACCCCGGCGCGAACCGCCACGTCGACCATGCGCACCGAAGTCCAGGGCTGCCGGGAGAGCGCCGAGCGGGCGGCGTCCAGCAGGGCTTCACGCGCTGTCGGCATCGCCGCCTCCCACACCGGGACCTGCCAATCAGAGTTGAGGCGTGCCGCGGAGGTGTCAAGGGTCCGCGCGCCCGGGACCCGCCGGTCGCACGGGCCCGTGTAGCCCGGCCGGGTGGCGGTGGATACTGTGACGGCATGCCCGATTACCACGATGATCTGCGCCTGGCCCACGTACTGGCGGACGCCGCGGACGCGGCGACGACGGACCGGTTCAAGGCCCTGGACCTCAAGGTCGAGACCAAGCCGGACATGACGCCCGTGACCGAGGCCGACAAGCACGCGGAGGAACTGATCCGCGGTCACCTGCACCGGGCCCGCCCGCGTGACGCGATCCTCGGCGAGGAGTACGGGGTCGAGGGCACCGGTCCGCGGCGCTGGGTCATCGACCCGATCGACGGCACCAAGAACTACGTACGGGGTGTACCCGTCTGGGCGACGCTGATCTCCCTCATGGAAGCAGGCGAGGACGGCTTCCAGCCGGTGGTGGGCGTGGTGTCGGCCCCCGCCCTGAACCGTCGCTGGTGGGCGGCGAAGGGCGCCGGCGCCTTCTCGGGCCGCAGCCTGACCTCCGCCACGCGGCTGGGGGTGTCCAAGGTGGAGCGGATCTCCGACGCCTCGTTCGCCTTCTCCTCGCTGACGGGCTGGGAGGAGCAGGGCCGCCTCGACGGCTTCATGGACCTGACACGAGCCTGCTGGCGCACCCGGGGGTACGGGGACTTCTGGCCGTACATGATGGTCGCCGAGGGCTCGGTGGACATCTGCGCGGAGCCGGAGCTCTCCCTCTGGGACATGGCGGCGAACGCGATCATCGTCCAGGAGGCGGGCGGTAGCTTCACGAGCCTGGACGGGGTGTCCGGTCCGGGCGGCGGAAACGCGGCGGCGTCCAACGGTCTGCTCCACGACGAGCTGCTGGGCTACCTCAACCAGCGTTACTGAGGACGCGCACACCCCCTTGTCGGCACGGTTCCAGGGTGTCACTCTGAGAGTCCCCCCACTTGTGAACTTGTGAATCGCCTCACGAGGCGCCTCACCGGTCACCGAGCGAAGGAGGTGGCTCCTTTCATGCTTGTCCGCGACGCCATGAGCACCCTGGTCCTCACCATCGGCCCGGCACACACACTCCGTCAGGCGGCCCGGCTCATGTCGGCCCGCCGCATCGGGGCAGCCGTCGTCCACGATCCCGACACCTGCGGTCTGGGCATCCTCACCGAACGCGACATCCTCGACGCCCTCGGCGCCGGGCTCGACCCCGACATCGAGACGGCGTCCACCCACACCACCACCGACGTCGTCTTCGCCTCTCCCGTATGGACCCTCCAGGAAGCCGCCGAGGCCATGACGCACGGCGGCTTCCGGCACCTGATCGTGCTGGACGGCGACGGGCCGGTGGGCATCGTCTCGGTGCGCGACATCATCCGTTGCTGGGCGCCGGTCCGCAGAACCGCCGCGAGCCTGACCATCTGACCGCCCGTCCGGCCCGCACTCAGAGGGTCCGCGTACGCGAAAGGGCCGGCCGCCCGGGTGGGGTGGCCGGCCCTCCCGCCGACGGCAGTGTCGGCCGGTGGACGCTCCGTCAGCCGCGCAGGGCCTGGACCGCGGCCCCCAGGCGCTTGCCGAAGTCCCCGTCGGCCTGCCGGAAGTTGCCGATCGCGCGCTCGGCGATGTCGTCACGCGAGACCTTGGCGATGAAACCGGCGAGGTTGTCGACGAGCCGCGCCCTCTCGTCCTCCGCCATCAGCCGGTAGAGGTTCCCGGCCTGCGTGAAGTCGTCGTCCTCGGCGTGCGAGGGGGCCTCGTGGTTGCCCGTCCCGCCCGTGACGGGCACGGGCTGCCAGAGCGGCCGGTCCGTCTGCGCCGGGCCGCCGAAGCTGTTCGGCTCGTAGTTCTTCGCACCCTTGTGGCGGCCGTCGTACAGGTGGCCGTCCCGGCTGTTCGTACGCGCCTCGGTGGCGTGCGGGCGGTTCACCGGCAGGTGGTCGGCGTTGATCCCGACGCGGTAGCGGTGGGCGTCGCCGTACGCGAAGAGGCGGCCCTGGAGCATCTTGTCCGGGGACGGGCCGATGCCGGGCACGAAGTGCGCCGGGCTGAAGATCGACTGCTCGACCTCGGCGAAGACGTTCTCGGGGTTGCGGTTGAGCTCCAGCTTCCCGATCTCGATCGGCGGATAGTCCTCGTGCGGCCACACCTTGGTGAGGTCGAACGGGTTGAAGCGGTATCCCGCCGCCTCGGCCGCCGGCATGATCTGGACCTGCACGGTCCAGCTGGGGAACTCTCCCCGCTCGATCGACTCGCGCAGATCGCGCTGGTGGCTGTCGGGGTCGACCCCGGAGAGGCGGACGGCCTCCTCCGTGGTGAGGTTCTTGATCCCCTGGTCGGTCTTGAAGTGGTACTTGACCCAGAAGACCTCGCCGGCCTCGTTGTTCCACTGGAAGGTGTGCGAGCCGTAGCCGTTCATGTGACGGTACGAGGCGGGGATGCCCCGGTCACCGAAAAGCCAGGTCACCTGGTGCGTGGACTCCGGCGACAGCCCCCAGAAGTCCCAGACGTTGTCCGCCTCCTGGGAGCCCGTGTAAGGGTCGCGCTTCTGCGTGTGGATGAAGTCGGGGAACTTGATGGCGTCCTTGATGAAGAACACCGGGGTGTTGTTGCCGACGAGGTCGTAGTTGCCCTCCTCGGTGTAGAACTTCAGCGCCCAGCCCCGCGGGTCACGGGCCGCGTCGGCGGAACCGAGGTTGCCGGCCACGGTCGAGAAGCGCAGGAACGTCTCGGTCTGCTTGCCGACCTCCGAGAGGAACTTCGCACGCGTCCACCGCGAGACGTCCCGGGTCAGCGTGAAGGTGCCGTACGCGCCGGCCCCGCGCGCGTGCACCACGCGCTCCGGGATGCGCTCGCGGTTGAAGTGGGCGAGCTTCTCCAGCAGTGCCTGGTCCTGTACGAGAACCGGTCCACCCGGGCCGGCGGTCTCGCTGTTCTGGTTGTCGGCAACCGGAGCGCCGGCCTCCGTGGTGAGCGGTCCCTGGGTCACGCGCGCCTCCTGCGTCATGTCCCGCACAGCGTCCTCCCTGTGCGAGGTGTTCTCTCCCGGCCGTTACCTGTCCTCGGCCGATCGCAATCGATCCTACAATGGACATTGTCCAAGTCAAGCAGTGATCTAAAGTCACACCTGCTCGGGACTCGAACACTCCACTGTTAGGCTGGTGCCCATGAGTGACCTCCTGGAACGACTTCGTGGGCGCGGCTGGCGCATGACGGCACAGCGCCGCGTGGTGGCCGAGGTACTCGAAGGGGAGCACGTGCACCTGACGGCGGACGAGGTCCACGCGAGGGCCGTCGTACAGCTGCCCGAGATCTCCCGCGCGACCGTGTACAACACGCTGGGCGAGATGGTGTCCCTCGGGGAAGTCATCGAGGTCTCCACCGACCGCCGGGCCAAGCGTTACGACCCGAACGCACACCGGCCCCACCAGCACCTGGTGTGCGGCGGCTGCGGAGCCATCCGTGACGTGCACCCGTCGGGCAACCCGCTGGCCGACCTGCCGGCCGAGGAGCGCTTCGGCTTCACCGTCTCGGACGTCGAGGTCACCTACCGCGGCCTCTGCCCCAACTGCTCGGCGGCCGCCTGACGCCTGGCCTCACGGAGAACGCCCGGCTCGGGCGGCTCCGGGCCGGCGCGAGAACACACGACTGAGGCCCGGATCCTCAGAAGGATCCGGGCCTCAGTCTTCAGTAGCGGGGACAGGATTTGAACCTGCGACCTCTGGGTTATGAGCCCAGCGAGCTACCGAGCTGCTCCACCCCGCGTCGTTGTGGTTCAACCCTACGACACCCTTGCCGAACGGAGCAAATTCATTCGGCCGACGCCCTGTGGGAGCCGGGCGGCGACCGGCGGACACCGGAAGTCGTCGGGGCGGTCGACCCGGTTCGCCCGTCCTGTCAAGCGGTGAGCTCCTGGTGCAGGGCCTCCAGCAGCCGTGCGGCCCGGTCGGCCACCTCGGCCGGGCCGAGCTCGACGGCACGGCCGCACCAGTGCTTCCCCTCGGCGAGCTCGCCCCGCCGCGCGGCGAGCAGCGCGAGGCGCAGGGCCGCCCGGCCGTGGCCGTCGTTGGCGGCACGGGCCCACCACAGGGCGGCCTCACGCTCGCTGCCCTCACGTGCGAGCAGCAGGCCGAGGTTGAACGCCCCGTTGCGGCTGCCGGACTCCGCGGCCTCGCGGTACCAACGCGCGGCGCTCGTCATGTCCCCGCGCGCGGCCGCGAGCATCCCGGCCCTGACCTGGGCACGACGGTGGCCCTGCTCGGCCGCCCTCTCGTACCACTCCTCGCACTCCGTACGCTCGGGCATCGGCTCTCCCAGGGCGGGCGCCCCGGGCGCCGGCTGGCGCAGGTCGAGGACACCGGCCAGCCGGAAGGCCGCCTCGGCGCTCCCGCCACCGGCGGCGCACCTGAGGTGACGCTCGGCCTCCTGCTCCTCGCCGTCCCTCAGCAGCGCCATGCCGACCTGCAGCGCGGCGTCGGTGTGCCCCGCGGCCGCGGCCCGCTGGTACCAGCCCAGCGCGGTGCGGTCCTCGTCGCGCCCGGCGTGCAGGATGCCGAGGTTGAACGCGGCGTCGACGCTGCCCGCCTCGGCCGCCTTGGAGAACCAGGGTTCGGCACCGGTCGCGTCGCCGGCCTGGAGCAGCAGCACGGCCAGCGCGTTCGCCGCCTCACGGTGCCCGGCGTAGGCGGCCCGGCGATACCACTGCTCGGCCTGCGGGATCCGGTCCTGGGCCGCGCACAGCAGACCGAGGTTGTAGGCCCCGTTGACATCTCCGGCGTCCATGGCGGCGCGGTACCAGCGCTCGGCGGTCTGCTGCTCACCCCTCGCGGCATGGAGTGCCCCCAGCGCGTTGGCGGCGTTGCCGTCGCCGTCCTGGGCCGCTCGCAGCCACCACACCGCCGCGCTCTCCTCGTCGCCCGCGTCACGCAGGAGGAAGCCGAGGGCGCACGCGGCACGGGGTTCGCCGCCCTTGGCCGCGGTGAGGTACCAGCGGCCCGCCTCCTTCAGTTCGCCACGCTGCTCGAGGATGGCCCCGAGGTGCAGGGCGGCCCGCCGGTGACCGCGCGCGGCGGCCTGGCGGTACCACTGCTCGGCCTCGCCCACACGCTCGGCGTCCGGACCCGCCACGGGACTGTCCGGCTTCACGGGTGTACGGGGCTCCGCGGCCCGGTACACCTCGCCGACGGCGCGCCCCAGGCCGAAGGCCTCGTGCGCGTCCCCCACGGCGTTCCGCTCGATCGTGCGCGCCAGCCGGTAGGCGGCCTCCCGGTGCCCCTGCTCCGCGGCGGCCCGCAGCCAGCGTTCGCCGCCGTCGTCGCCCCGGTGCTCCAGCAGGTCGGCCAGCGCGTAGGCGCCCAGCGCGTGTCCCTGTTCCGCGGACTGGCGGAGCCAGTACTCGGCTCCGGGCTCGTCCCCGCGCTCACGGAAGTGGCGCCCGAGGGCGTGCGCGGCGGCGGCGGATCCCGCGACAGCGGCGATGCGCCACCATCCGGCCGCCTCGTCCGCGTATCCCCTCTGGTGGAGCAGCACGCCCAGGTTGTTCGCGGCCGCCCGGTCACCCTCGGCCGTCGCCGCCCGGAGATAGGTCTCCGCGCCGTCGAGTTCCCCCCGGCGCAGCAGCAGGGCGCCCAGCACGCTCATGGAGGCCGTGTCACCGGCCTCCGCGGCGCGCCGGTGCCGGGCTTCGGTCTCGTCCGCGTGATCCGGGGTGTCCGTGGCGTCGGCGCTCGCGCCGGCTTCCACGGCCCCAGCGGCTTGCGTACCTCCGGAGGCTTCCACCGCTCCGTCGGCGGCGGGGCTCACCACGGCGTCGAGGCCTTCGGCCGCGCGCGACGCGGTGGTGGTGTCCTGCACGAGGGCTGCGGCGTCGTCGACGGTCGCGGTCGGGGCAGCGGCGAATGGCCCATCCGCCACGTTTTCCGCACTCCGGCCGCGTCGCTGCACAAACCGCCCTGTCTCCAACAGAGTTGCCCTGTCCCCCATAAATACCATCGTCACACCACCTGCAACCCGCGTACACCTGATAAAGCGCGGCCAGTGAGGTCACTTCAGCGTTTTGTCGACATGCCCACAGAGAGACAAGTGAAACACGGTTGGGTCCAACTCGTGCCCCGCGAACCGCACTTCACGCCGACAACTTGAAAAAGGCTCCACCGCACGACGAAGGCCCGGATCCCAAAAGGATCCGGGCCTTCGTCCATCAGTAGCGGGGACAGGATTTGAACCTGCGACCTCTGGGTTATGAGCCCAGCGAGCTACCGAGCTGCTCCACCCCGCGTCGTTGTGTTGAAACCGTACCACGACGCGGGGTGGACCCTTCTCAGCTGCCCTGGTCCTCGCCCTGGTCAGCGGACTCGTCGGCGGATTCCGCACCGCCGCCGCCGGCCTTGGGCTGCGCCGCCGCGGCGCGTTCGAGGGCGTCCTGGAGATCCGCCTGCGCCTTGCCGTAGGCGGACCAGTCCTGCTCCTTCAGAGCCGCCTCACCGGCCGTGTACGCCTTCTGGGCGTCCGCGATGGCCTTCTTGAGGGCCGCCTCACCGGTCGCCGGAGGCTCCGTGGTGTCACCCGGTGGCTCCGTCGGTTCCGTCGGCTCGGTCGTGTCGGAGTCGTCGACCTTGAAGACCGCGTTGAGCGCCTCCCCGAGACTGTTCTCGAAGACGATCTCCGACCCGTACGAAGCGGCCACCTTGCGCAGCAGCGGATAGTTCTGCGTGCCACCGCGCGTGTAGACCGGTTCGATGTAGAGGAAGCCGCCGTCGAGTGGCACGGTCAGCAGGTTGCCGTACTCGATGTCCGAGTCGGTGCCCTTGAGGTTCCTGACGAACTCGGCGACGTCGTCGTTGCCGTTGAGCTCACTCTGCACCTGGCCGGGGCCCTTCACGGTGGCGGTGACTCTCAGCAGTCTTATCGTGCCGTAGTCCTTGCTGGCCGCGTCGGCGTCCACCGCCATGAAGGCCCCGAGGTTCGGGCGCCCTCGCGGGGTGAACGTCGTGGTCAGGGAGAACTTCTGCGCGTCCTGCCCGGGCATCTTCATGCTCAGGTAGTACGGCGGGACGGCCCCGGGCTCCTTGTTCGTGGGGTCGTCCGGCACCTGCCAGGCGTCACTTCCGCTGTAGAACTGCGCCGGATCCTTGACGTGGTACCGCGTGAGCAGCTCCCGCTGGACCTTGAAGAGGTCCTGCGGGTAACGCAGGTGGTCCATCAAGTCCTTCGGGATGTCCCCGCGGTCCTTCACGGTGCCGGGGAACGCCTTGCGCCACGTCTTGAGCACCGGGTCCTCGGTGTCCCACTCGTAGAGCTTCACGGTCCCGTCGTAGGCGTCGACCGTGGCCTTCACCGAGTTGCGGATGTAGTTGACCTGGTTCTGCTGGGCGACGACCGCACGCTGGTTGGTGGTCAGCGAGTCGGCCGTGGTGTCACCTAGCGTCGTACGCGAGGCGTACGGGTAGCCGTTGGTCGTGGTGTACGCGTCCACGACCCACTGGATGCGCTTGTCGACCACGGCCGGGTACGCGTCGCCGTCGATGGTCAGCCAGGGCGCGACCGCCTCGACGCGCTCCTTGGGCGTGCGGTTGTACAGGATGCGCGAACCGTCGCCGATGGCTCCGGAATAGAGTATCTGCGGCTCGCTCATGGACACCGCGTAGGCGGCCCGGTTGAAGGCGCTGGAGAGACTGACCCCGCTCTTTCCCTTGTAGCTGGTCGTCCTCTCGCCGTCCTCCTCGTAGTCGAGCTCCTTCTGGGGCCCGCCGACGATGGAGTACTGCTCGGTCTTCTCGCCGTAGTAGATCCGCTGCTCGTACGGACCGAACTCGCCGGTGGTCGGCAGGCCGGACTCGGTGAAGTCCGGGGAGCCCGCCGGGTTGGTACCCGTCGTGGTGCCGCGGGCGGCGATGGCGCCGTAGCCGTGGGTGTACGTGAAGTGGTCGTTGATCCAGTTCCGCTTGGGCAGCCCGTCGAGGTTGAGCTCCCGCAGACCGATGACGGTGTCCTGCTCCTTGCCGTCCTCGCCCTTGTAGCGGTCGACGTCCAGCGTCTTGGGGAACTGGTAGTAGTTCCTCCGCTGCTGGAGCTGCTGGAAGGCCGGGGAGACGACGTTCGGGTCCATCACCCGGTAGCTGGCCGCCTGGTCGGCGGAGGCACGCAGCTTCGCCCCGTCCGTCGTGTCGGCCTTGCCCGAGTAGTCCTCGACCTTCGCGTCGTCGATGTCGTAGGCATCACGCGTCGCGTCGATGTTCTTCCGGATGAACGGCGCTTCCTTGGCCTGCTCGTTGGGCTGGACCTGGAACTTCTGCACGATCGCCGGATAGAGGCCGCCGATCAGGATCGCCGAGAGCACCATCAGGCCGAAGCCGATCACCGGCAGCTGCCAGGTGCGCCGCCAGAGCGTCGCGAAGAAGAGCACCGCGCAGATCACCGCGATGCAGAACAGGATCGTCTTCGCGGGCAGGTAGGCGTTGGCGTCGACGTACCGCAGACCCGTCCAGTTGTCCGTGGCCTTGAAGTCGCTGGACTTCACGGCCAGGCCGTACCGGTCGAGCCAGTACGCCACGGCCTTCAGCGAGACGAAGACCCCCAGGAGGACCGAGAGGTGGCCGGTGGCCGCACCCGTCGCCCGGGCGCCCGGGCTGGTGACCCGCAGCCCGCCGTAGAGGTAGTGGGTCACCGCCGCGGCGATGAGCGACAGGACCACGGCGGCGAAGCCGAACCCGAGCAGGAAGCGGTACCACGGGAGGTCGAACGCGTAGAAGGAGACGTCCAGCTTGAACTGGGGGTCCTTCTGCCCGAACGACACCCCGTTGACGTACATGAGCCATGTACGCCACTGGCCCGAGGCTGAGGCGCCGGCGATCAGCCCGACCAGCGCGGTGACGGCGAGCAGCACCCACTTCTTGTAGGGGGCGACGCTCATCCGGTAGCGGTCCAGGTTCTGCTGCTCCAAGGACATCGCGCTCAGCGGCGGCCTGAGCCGGTGCGCGAGCCAGATGTTCACGCCGATGGCGAGTGCCATCAGCAGTCCGAAGACGAGGAACAGCCCGATCTTGGTCCACAGGGTGGTGGTGAAGACGGACGAGAAGGCGACCGACCTGTACCAGAGCCAGTCCGTCCAGAACCCCGCGAACATGACGAAGGCCATGGCGAGCACCGCCAGGACACCCAATGTCATGAGCAGGGTACGGACGCGCCGGGACGGGCGGCCGACTCTGATCCGTGGCCCGGTCGGGCCTCCGCCGCGGTCCGGCATCTGGAAAGCCAAGGTGCGCACCTCGAAGTTCGCGTCGTGTGAAGCAGGCCCAGCGATCGTAGAGCCCACCTGTGCAACTTACTGAGGCTTTACCTAGTTCCCGTTCCCGGGGCCCAAGGAGGCAGGATGTTCACCATGTCCAATGTTTCCCCTTCCGGCCCCCCGATGGCCGCGAGCCCCCTCACCGTCGCCGTCCTCGAGATCGACACCTACGCCGCAGGTCTGGGCTGGGACCAGCCCGCCCGGCTGTTCGCCCTGGTCGACAGCGCCGCTCTGCGCGCCCAGGAGCCGGGTCTCGCGGCCCAGCTCGGTATCGACGACACCTCCCGGACCGCGAGCCTCACACCCGTGGAACAGGAGGAGCTCCCCGCCGGCACCGCGCTGGACGAGTTCCTCGCCACGATCGCCTGGCCCGACGCCGTCGCCGGTTGCGCGATGACGGTGGAGCGGATGATGCTGCCGCCGTCTGCGGAGGGATCCGTGCCGGAGGGCCTGACCGACGCCCAGCTGACGAAGTGGGTGTCGGAGCACCCGGACCGGCAGGAGGTCCGGATGACCGTGGCGGTGCTGCGGGACGGCGCGCGGGAATCCGCGGTACGTCTGCGGGAGAAGGACTCCCCCACCGAGGTCCTGACCGGTGCGGGGCTCGTCCCGGGGCTGGCCGAGGCGCTCGCCGCCACCTTCGAGTCCTGACTCCCCGGCGGGGGCGCGCTCAGCCTGCCGAGCAGCTGGGCAGGCCGGCCGTGTCCCCCGCGCGGATCTTCTCCAGGGACTTCTTCGCGTCGTCGAGGGTCTTCACCCTGACCAGGGTGAGTCCGCTCGGGGTGTCCCCCGCGGCCGCGGCGCAGTTGTCGTCGGGGGTCATGAAGTACCGGGCGCCGGCGTCGCGGGCGCCCACCAGCTTCATGTTGATCCCTCCGATGGGGCCGACCTTGCCGTCGTCGTCGATGGTGCCGGTGCCCGCGATGAACTTGCCGCCCGTCAGATTGCCGGGTGTCAGCTTGTCGACGATGCCCAGCGAGAACATCAGTCCGGCGCTCGGACCGCCGACGTCGGCGAGCTTGATGTCGATCTCGAACGGGAACGTGTGGTCCGTCCCCGCCTGGATACCCACGATCGCACGGTCCTCGCCCGGGTCCGACGGGTCGGCGGGGGCCTTCTTCGTGGTGAGGGTGATGTCCCGGGAGCCCTTGGGCTCCTTGCCCGCCTTCTCGGCGGCCGCCGCCGTCTTCGCCGGGACCACGGTGAAGACGACCTTCTCGCCCGGCTCGTGCTTGGTGACGAGTTCGGCCACGTCCTGCGGCTCCTTCACCGCGGTGCCGTCGACGGCCTGGATCACGTCGCCCGCGTGCAGCTCGCCCTCAGCGGGGCTGTCCTTGACGACGGTGGAGACCACGACGCGGGAGGTGACGGGGATCTTCAGCTCCTCCAGGGCGGCGACCTTGGCGCTCTCCTGGGACTGGCTGAACTCCTCGGCGTTCTCCTGCGTCGACTCCTCCTCCGTCTTCCCGTCCGGGTAGAGGGTGTCGTGGGGTACGACCACGCTGTCATGGGCCAGCCAGCCGTACACGGCCTCGACGATGTTCATGTCGTAGTCGGCGCCGGTGACGCGGACCGTCGTCATGTTCAGGTTCCCGGACGTCGGATACGTCTTGTGCCCGCTGATGTGCAGAACCGGCTCGCCCCTGGCGTCGCCCAGCGTGTTCACGGTCGGACCGGGAGACATCTCCGAGTACGGCACGCGGATCAGCACGCCTGCGCAGAGCAGCGCGATCAGGATCAGGGTCGAGGCGAGCATCGTCGCGGTGCGGCGTGGCATGGAACGACAGTACGGGAACGGCCTGTCGGTGCACCGTCGGGGCCGGTCCGTACGGGGTGGAGGGCCGGCGGTCCGGGAGGACCGGGACTTTCACGGTCCTCACACCGCCGCGCGCCGCGCGGGAACCCCGCGGGGCTGAGGGGATTGGCGACTGCGTACGGCCGGGCTCGCCTCAGACCGCCTCGGAACCGGAGTGCGGCTTCTCCATCGCTTCACGGAACCTGGCGTAGCCGGCGAGTTCGGTGACGTCACCGGTCGTTCGGTTTCGGGCTGCCCACCCTCCCCATATAGCCGCGCCGAGAGCGGCTATAAGCGGAATCAACAGCCACGCGAGTGCTGCCATCACGACCTCCCTACCCCATGAGCGACCGCAACTGACGATCAGAAGATTAACCACCTGCAGGACCAACGCTCATGGCAGGGGTGCGGTTACGCAAATCGGGCCTGATACCCCCCGGGGCGGTTTGCTTCTCAGCAGGCGCCGACCCACTCCTCCGTGCCGTCGGAGAAGCGCTGGTGCTTCCAGATCGGCACCTGGTGCTTCAGGTCGTCGATCAGCTTGCGGCATGCGTCGAAGGCCTCACCCCGATGGGCGCACGAGACGGCGACGACGACGGCCAGATCGCCGACGGAGAGTTCACCCACCCGGTGGACGGCGGCGAGCGCCCGCACCGGGAACTCCGCCACCACCTTCTCGGCGACCTTGCGGAGCTCGTCGCCTGCCGTGGGGTGGCAGGAGTATCCGAGGGCTCCGACGTCCTGCCCGCCGTCGTGGTTGCGCACCGTGCCGACGAAGAGCGCCGTGCCTCCGGCCGCGTCGTCGCCGACCGCGCGGAAGATCTCGTCGACGGAGAGCGGGGTCTCACGGATGTCCAGGAGCCGGATCGGATCCTGGGCCGCCTGCTCGCCGGGGTGGTCGTGGGTGCGTGCCATGAGGCCATCGTGCCGCACGCCGCCGACATCGCGGAATAGCGTTTTCGACCGGGGGCGGCACGACCGGCTTGGAGTGTCCTACCAGCGGGCCGGCCGCCGCGGCACGGCGTGGCGCCCCTCAGAAGCGTCGGCGCGCCTTGCGCGCCCGCCGCACCAGGGCCGCGGTGCCGAGCAGTGCGACGGTCGCCCCCGCGGCGCCGGCGGCGGTGGCGTCCTTGCGGCCGAGCCTGCGGCCCGCGACCGTGTGCCGGCCCTCCACCTCCTCCAGGAGCGCGGAGAGCACCTCCTCGTTGGTCCAGGCCGGCCGCCATCCCACGTCGTGGAGCCTGCTGACGCTGACCACCCACGGGTGCATGGTGTAGGCGAGGTCACCGGCCGGCGAGGGGGTGAGGCCGATCCGGTGCAGCCGGGCAGCGGCACCGAGGGCGACGGCGGACGGCAGCTCCATGCGGCGTACTCCGGAGATCTCCTCCACCTCCTCCTGCTCGAGCCAGCCGTCGCACCCCACCGCGAACTCTCCCTCGATCTTCTCCAGGGCCGCGTACTCCAGGGCACTCACCAGGTCGTCGACGTGGCAGAACTGCCAGGCCGGGCGCGACCCCGCGACCACCAGGAGTCTGGGGGACTCGAAGTACCTGGTGAGGGCGGTGTCCGTGCCGCCCACCAGGACCGTGGGACGTACCACGGTGACGTTCAGACCGGGGTGGGCACGTGGCGCGCGGCGGCCCAGTCTCTCGATCTCCAGCAGGTCGCCGACGCCCGTCGCCTCCGCCGTGGCCCGCAGCTCGGCGTCCTCGGAGAGGGGGATGTCGTTGTCGGGCAGAGCCCCGTAGACCATCGCCGAGGTGCACAGCACGACCCGGTGGACCCCCACGGCCGCGGCCGCCGTGAGAACCGTCTGGGTGCCGCGTACGTTGTACGCGGTACGGGCGGCCGGATCGGTCTCGAGGTCGAGGTCGAGCGCCAGGTGGACGACCACGTCCGCTCCGCGCAGCTTCTCGGCGATCGCGGGGTCCCGTACGTCCAGGATGTGCCAGGTCGCCCCGGAGACGTCCCCGCGGCGCTCGTCGATGGCGATGACCTGCTTGATCGCGTCGGACGCGGCGAGGCGGGCGGTGAGCAGTTCACCGACTCCGGTCGCGGCACCCGTCACCGCGACGACGGGGCCTCGGCGTCCTGAAGGATTTTTCGTGGGCTTGCTCTCGGGCGAGGGGGCGGCCAGGTTTCGCGCTGCGCGAACCTGCGGATCTGGGGAACTCACCGGGCGTCTCCAGCGGTTGTCTTCAGTACGTACCCGTATGACGCGTGCGTACCAGGTGGCGTCCATCCTGCCGCAGGCCGGGAGCCGGCGGAGCACTGAGGCCCGGAGCGGCGTTCGGTGTCTACGCTGGATGGTGATGTCGGGCAGTCGCCGTCGGTTCGAGCCGGCGGCCCTACGAGCCGAGGAAACCCGTGAGTGACACCCCATTCGGATTCGGCCTTCCGCCGGAGGAGCCGGACGACGGCGACGAGGGCAAGAAGAAGGACCCCACCGGTGGTGGGCAGGGCTCGGGCGGGCCGGCGAACCCGTTCGGCTTCGGGCCCGGCATGGGCGGGGACAACCCGTTCGCCGCGATGTTCGGCTCGATGAACCCGAACGACCTGGGTGCCGCCTTCCAGCAGCTCGGCCAGATGTTGAGCTACGAGGGCGGTCCGGTCAACTGGGACATGGCCAAGCAGATCGCCCGCCAGACGGTGTCCCAGGGCACCTCGGACGGCAGCAAGGACGCGAGCGTCGGCCCCGCGGAGCGCGCGTCGGTCGACGAGGCGCTGCGTCTCGCCGATCTCTGGCTGGACGGTGTGACGTCGCTTCCCTCGGGTTCCGTGTCGACGGTGGCCTGGAGCCGCGCCGAATGGGTCGAGGCGTCCCTGCCCGCGTGGCAGCAGCTGGTCGACCCGGTGGCCGAGCGTGTCGGCCTGGCCATGGGCGATGTCCTGCCGGAGGAGATGCAGGCGATGGCGGGCCCGCTGATCGGCATGATGCGGTCGATGGGCGGCGCCATGTTCGGCCAGCAGATCGGACAGGCCGTGGGAGTCCTGGCGGGCGAGGTCGTCGGTTCCACCGACATCGGCCTCCCGCTGGCGCCGGCCGGCAAGGCCGCGCTCCTTCCGCTGAACGTCGAGCGGTTCGGCAAGGACCTGAGCGTGCCGCAGGACGAGGTGCGGCTGTACCTCGCCCTGCGCGAGGCAGCGCACCAGCGTCTCTTCGCGCACGTGCCGTGGCTCCGCTCCCATCTGTTCGGCGCCGTCGAGGCCTACGCGCGCGGCATCAAGGTCGACACCAGCAAGCTCGAGGACGTGGTCGGTCAGTTCGACCCCTCGCAGCCCGAGCAGCTGCAGGACGCCCTTCAGCAGGGCATGTTCCAGCCGGAGGACACTCCGGAGCAGAAGGCCTCGCTGGCCCGTCTGGAGACCGCGCTCGCCCTGGTCGAGGGCTGGGTGGACGCCGTGGTGCACGAGGCCGCGAAGTCCCGCCTGACCTCGGCGGACGCGCTGCGGGAGACGATGCGCAGGCGTCGTGCCTCCGGCGGCCCCGCCGAGCAGACCTTCGCCACGCTCATCGGACTCCAGCTGCGTCCGCGCCGGCTGAGGGACGCCTCGCGCCTGTGGGCCTCGCTCACCGACGCCCGGGGTCTCGACGGCCGCGACGGCCTCTGGGCGCACCCCGACATGCTGCCGACCGCCCAGGACCTGGACGACCCCGACGGCTTCGTCCACCACGAGCAGCTGGACTTCTCCGAGCTGGACAAGATGCTCGGCGAAGCGGCGAAGGGCCCGCACAAGCCGGCCGCGGACGCCTCGGACACTTCGGACGCCGAGGGCTCCGAGGCGAAGGGCGACGGGCCGTCCGACGGCCCCTCCGGCCGTTCGGACGACGACGGTAAGGACGACACCGGCCAGTGAGCCTGCACGACGACGCGATCGCGGTACTCAAGAGCTACGACGAGGCCGAGGCACAGACACAGCTGCGCGACGGCTATCTCCGCCACCTGGCGGAGCACCCCGACGGCATGTGGAAGGCCTGCGGAGCCGGACACCTGACCGCCAGCGCGCTGGTGATCGACCCGGAGCGCGGGCGGGTCCTGCTCACCCTGCACAAGAAGCTGCGGATGTGGCTGCAGATGGGAGGGCACTGCGAGCCGGAGGACACCACTCTGGCGGAGGCGGCTCTGCGCGAAGCCACGGAGGAGTCGGGGATGGACGGAATCACCCTGCTGTCCGGCGGTCCGGTACGCCTGGACCGGCACCCCATCCCGGCGCCCTGCCACGAGCACCTCGATGTGCAGTACGCGGCCACGGTGCCGCCGGGGGCGGCGGAGCGGATGAGTGACGAGTCACTCGACCTGCGCTGGTTCGCCTACGACGAGGTGGCCGGGGTGGCGGACACCTCGGTGGTGCGGCTGCTCGAATCCACCCTGGCCCGGCTGGACCGCGCCCGCTGAGGCGGGTCGGGCCGGACAGCGGTGGTGGGGTGGGACCGGTGCGCTCCTCCCGGAGCGCACCGGTCCCACCCCACCGGCCACCGCGTGAGTGACGTGGCTCAGTTCCAGGAGTTGTTCTGGTTCTGCGCACGAGCGCCGTGCTGCCCCACACCGAACTGGGCAGCGGCGCCCTGACCGATCTGCGCGTGCTGGGGAGGCAGCACCTCGCTCGGCTGGACGAGCGCGAACCCCTGGCCCAGGAAGCTCAGCTCCCAGCCCTCGCCCGTGTTGCCCCGGCGCCGGAAGACGCCCGAGGAGTGGGTCTGGGCCTGCATCTGCACCCGCAGCCCGCTCGACCAGGCGACGATGGCGTCGGCGTCCGCGTTGACGTACTTGTCGGGGGTCACCTGCATCATCAGCGGCTGTCCGGAGGTCATCAGCGCGACCTTGCCGTTGCCCGAGATGTTGAGCTGGTACTTGCCCGTTCCGGAGATCCCGTACTGGCTGTCCACCGCGATGACCTCGGTGTGCAGCGAGGAGTCCAGAGCGAGGACGTAGGCGCTGTCGACCGTCAGGCCCTCGTGGTCGACGTCGACCACATGGATGTACTGGGCGAGGTTGGCCAGATAGACCGTGCCCTGGCCCGAGCAGCGCATCAGGTCGAGGCCCTCGCCGGTGTTCCGGCGGGCGCTCCGCTGGCTGTGCGACTGGTACTCGCCGTCGAACTCCATCAGCCCCTGGTAGGCGACCATGGCGCCCTTGCGCGCGAGGACGTCGTCGTGGCCGGTCAGTGCGACCCGCAGGAGCTGCGGGTTCTGGACGGTGTAGCGGTCCTGCGACTGCTGTTCCGTGTGGCTGAAAAGCGGACTCTGCATGATGTGTTCCCCCGCTCAGTTCCGGATCCGCAGGCGGTCGGTACTGTCCTCGCTCGGCTGGACGACGACGATGCCCTGGCCGGAGAAGGCCATCTGGTAGGCCTCTCCGCTGCCCCGCCCGATGAGCGAGCCCGCCTTGAAGCTGCGCTTCCCCTTCACCTTGAGGTTCGGGGACCACGCGACGAGGGCGTCCGGGTCGACGTACGTCTCGTCCTCGCCCCTGCCGCAGTCGACGACGATCGGGGTTCCGCGCGAGGTGATCGCCACCCAGCCCGTGCCCTGGATGCCGACGTTCCACAGACCCTGTCCGGCGAACTTGGCCAGGCCCTTGACCCGCTCCACGCCCCAGGTGAGGTGGCCGTCGAAGGCGAGCAGATTGGTCCCGTTGACCGAGAGGGCGTCGTTGTCGAGATTGATGACGACGACGTCGGCACCGTAGTCGGCGAGGTAGAGCAGTCCGTCGCCGGAGCACTTCATCAGGGGCGCGCCCTCGCCGGTGATCCACTGGGAGGCGATCTGGCGCACGGCGGGCGGATTGGGCTCGTACTGGATGAAGCCCTCGTAGGCCACCATCGAGCCGGTGCGGGCGTACAGGTCCTGGCCGGTGGCCATGGCGACCTTGAGCATCGTGCGGCCGTGGTTCTCCATGCGGGCCGTGACGGGGGTCGGGGCGAAGCCCGCGAGTTGCTGGTTCATGACGGGCTCCCTCAGACCTCGTAGGGCTGGACGACGATGAAGTTCCCGGGTGCTCCCCGGAATTGGAGGTTCACGGTCTCACCGCTGTGTCCGGGATACGCGTTGCGGCGCAGCCGGACCTGGCTGGAGAGGATGACCTGGGACGCGGACGACCAGGCCACGACGGCGTTGGCATCGGCGAAGGTGGTCGGCGTGACGGGCAGGACCACCGGTACGCCGTGGGTCTTGACGACGACCGTGCCGGAGCCCTGGAACTGCATGGTGAACAGGGCCCCGCCAGGAATGCCGTGGCCCTCGATCCTGCGGACCTCGTACGTCAGCGACTCGTCGAAGGCGAGGACGCTCTCGGCGGAGACGCAGAGGCCGTCGCCCTGCAGTTCGATGGGGTGCAGATGAGCGCCTTCCTCGGCGAGGAAGACCTGTCCCCGGCCGGTGCAGCGCATCAGCTGCATCTCCTGGCCCGTGGCGTTGCCGACCATGCGCCCGGCGAAACCCGCACCCTTGTAGCCGAAGTCGACCTTGCCCTGGTACATCACCATGCTGCCCTGACGGGCCAGCACGGGCGTGCCGCCCATGGTGAGGTCGACCCGCATGAGTTGCTGGTTCTGCGAGGTCCAGCGCTGTCCGGTGGCCGTCTCCTTGTAGGGCTGCAGGGCGGCCTGCAGCCCCGCACCGCCTGCCGGGACACCTTGCGGCACGCCCGGCTGCTGCCCGAACTGCGGCGGGGCCTGCTGCCCGAACGGCGGGGCTTGTGGAGGCTGCTGGCCGTAGGGAGGCGGCGCCTGGGGCGGCTGCTGGCCGTAGGGCGGGGACATCGGCGGAGCGCCCTGCCCGGGGACCTGTCCGAACTGCGGCTGCTGCGGGGGCCCGCCGTACGGCGAGGGCGCCGGAGGGGCCATCGGTGCCGCGATCGTCGGAGCGGCGTGCATCGGCTGCTGCTGTGGCGCCGGTGCCGGAGCGCCGAAGGAAGGCGCGGGCTGAGGCGCCTGAGGAGCGGCCGGAGCGCCGAAGGCCGGCGGCGCGGAGGCCTGGGCCGGGGGCGCGAACCCGGGTGCCGCACCGGGTGCGGGCGCGGCCGGTTCCTCCTCGGCGACCTCACCGCCGAAGTTCCTCAGCAATGCGTCGAGACCGCCGTCGAAACCCTGTCCGACCGCTGCGAAACGCCAGACGTCCTTGAGGTAGAAGTCCCCGAGCATGACGGCGCGCTCGGTGGTGAACTCGGAGCCGGTGAAGGCGTACCGGACGACTTCCTCGCCGCCCGCGACGATCCGGATGTAACCGGGACCGACCTGCGACATCTGTCCGGTCCCGTCGAGGGTCGCGGTGAAGGACAGCTTGTGGATGTTCGCCGGGATGCGGTCGAGCGTGACGCGGAAGGACTCGGTGTCACCGGCCTGGGCGCCGAGGAGCTGAATGGACTCCTCCGGCGATTTCGGCTGGTTGAAGAAGATGAAATACCGATCGTCGGATAGTTGCTCGTCGGCGTCGAGACCGAAGCAGCTGATGTCGAACGACAGGCCGGGGGCCGCGATCTGCACACCTACGTACAGATCCGTCCCTGACGTGAGATCACTGATCTTGGCCTTGTGGCCTCGCTGAAATTCCCTGGCCATGCGTAACGACCGTCCCCCATCCCGAAGGTGAATGCTCGCGTCAGGCTAACCGCTGACCACGACAATGAGCCAAGCCGGTACAGACCCGGTACAGAATCGGCGAGGCCGCTTCTCCCCTGCCCCGCCCGATCCGGAGGAAAGCGCGAAGGTCACTCCTCACGGGCGGTGGGCAGGTGCGGTAGCCGTTCGGCCGCCGCGACGCCTTCGAGATACCCTCGCGCCCGCTCGGTCCGCCCGTACCCGTCCAGCAGCTTCCAGAAGCGCGGGCCGTGCCCGGGCACGAGCAGATGAGCGAGTTCGTGGAGCAGGACGTAGTCCACGACGTACTCCGGCATTCCCTGCAGCCGGTGCGAGAGCCGGATGCTTCCCTCGGCCGGCGTGCACGAGCCCCAGCGGGTGTTCTGGTTGGTCACCCACCGAACGGACGCGGGCCGGGCACGGCCCTCCAGGTACTGCCCCGAGAGACGATCGGCACGCTCGGCGAGATCGCTGTCACCCAGGAGCCGCTTGCTCTCCTGCGCCGCGAGCTTGTCCAGCATCACCCCCACCCAGCGCTGCTCCTCGGCCTCGGACATCCGGGCCGGGATGAGCACGACGGTGCGGTCCCCCTCCCGGTACGCGGAGACCGTTCTGCTGCGCCGCGCGCTCCTGCGGACCTCGATCGCACCCGTCGGCGCGGCACGGGGCTGCTGGGCGGCTGCGTCGCGCGGGCGGGGTCCGGCGCCGCGCGCGGAGGTCTCGCCGGCGAGACCGGAAGAAGGGTCGGCGGGCACGACTCGACGTTACCCGCTGACCGCGGGGGAAGTCCCGCCCACTCGGCGGCCCGGTGTTGATCCACTTCTCGGCCCGCACCATTTGAACGACTAATGCCCCACCCTGTGGACAACTTTCGGCTCGTTCCGCCACCACGTTGCATTCTGGCAACGGAGCCCGACACCGAGCTGGGAGAAGTCATGCATCCGATGCTGAAGCCCGCCCTCCGCCGAGCCTGGCGTGGACGTAACACCGTGCAATTCGGTGTGACACCCGCGCACGCGGTGACGTTGGGGCCTTTGGATATCGCGACCGGGAGTTTTCTGGAACTCCTCGACGGGACGCGCGGACTTCCCCTGCTCCGTGAAGAGGCCAAGGCCCTCGATCTGTCGGACCGTCATGTGGACATTCTCGTGTCACGCCTCACCGAAGCGGGGCTGCTGGACGATCCGGACGCCGGCGGACCGGAGGCGGAGGCCTTACGGCGCCGGGCCGAGTCCATCGAACGACAGCGCCCCGACGCGGCGGCCCTCTCCCTGGTCCACACGGCCCCGGGCAGCGGACTCCGCCGGCTGGCGGCCCGCCGGGCGATGCGCGTGCAGGTGCGCGGTGCGGGCCGGGTCGGCGCAGCCGTCGCCGCGGTGCTCTCGGGGTCGGGGGTGGGGCACGTCGAGGTGCTGGACGGCGGCCGCACCGAACCCTGGGACATCGCACCCGGCGGCCTTCCGGCCTCCTCGGTCGGGGAGCGCCGGGACACGGCGGCCCGGCAATTGGTTCGCAGATCCGCCGTCGGCCCCCGTCCGCGGACTACCGGGGCGGCTGCCGGCCCCGTCTCCTCGTCAGGTGACGCCGCGCTGTCACTGATCGTGGTGGCGCCCCGGGACGGTCTCTCTGTCTACGCCCCCGATCCGGAGATCTCCCTGCCGTGGATCGCGTCCGGCACCCCTCATCTGTACGCCGGAGTCATCGAAGCCACCGGCGTGGTGGGACCGCTGGTCCTGCCCGGAGGCACCGGGTGCGCGGGCTGCCTGGCACTGTGTCGCGCGGATGCCGATCCTCAGTGGCCACGGATGCTGGCGCAGTGGCGCTCCGGTCGCCGCAGTTGTGTGCAGGCCTGTGACCTGGGGCTCGCGACGGCTGTGGCCGGTCTCGCCGCCGCACACGCCCTTTCCTTCCTCGACGGCGAGCTCCCCGCCAGCACAGGGGCGCGCTGGGAAGCCGCCATGCCGGCGCTGGACTGGCGGTCGGAGACTCTGGGGCCGCACGACCACTGCGTATGCGGCGCTGCCGAACGTACTGAGGCGGAGCTCACCTCCGCGGCCCGGGCCACGCAGGACACAATGGCCGGGTGACCGTAGCCGAAGAAGCGGAGCCGGATCTCACGCTCCACGACGGTCCGGGACTCGGAGGGGCACATGTCTGATCTTCCCCGCAAGGCGGTCACCCGTACCGCGAAGCTGGCAGCTCTCCCGCTCGGCTTCGCAGGCCGTGCCACCTGGGGCCTGGGCAAGCGGATCGGCGGGAAGTCCGCCGAGTTGGTCGCACGTGAGGTCCAGCAGCGTACGGCCGATCAGCTCTTCAAAGTGCTGGGCGAATTGAAGGGTGGGGCGATGAAGCTCGGGCAGGCCCTTTCCGTATTCGAATCCGCGCTGCCGGAGGATGTCGCGGGCCCCTACCGGGCAGCGCTGACCAAGCTGCAGGAAGCCGCACCTCCCATGCCTGCCCACACCGTCCACGCGGTGCTGGCGGAGCGGCTGGGCGAGGACTGGCGGGAGCTGTTCGTCGAGTTCGAGGACCGGCCCTCCGCCGCGGCCTCGATCGGGCAGGTCCACCGCGCCGTGTGGCACGACGGACGCGAGGTGGCCGTGAAGGTGCAGTACCCGGGCGCCGGCGAGGCGCTGCTGTCCGACCTCACCCAGCTGAGCCGCTTCGCGAAGCTGCTCGGCCCCCTCGTGCCCGGCATGGACATCAAGCCGCTCATCACGGAGATGCGCGACCGCGTCTCCGAGGAGCTCGACTACGAGCTCGAGGCACGGGCGCAGCAGGAGCACGCGTCAAATTTCGAGAGCGACCCCGACGTGGTGGTCCCGGGCGTGGTCCACCAATCCGAACAGGTGCTGGTGACGGAGTGGATGGACGGCGTACCTCTTTCGGAGGTGATCGCAGGGGGTAGTCCCGGGCAGCGCGACCGGGCCGGCCAGTTGCTCGCACGTTTCCTGTTCTCGGGTCCCGCGCGGACCGGTCTCCTTCACGCGGATCCGCATCCCGGGAACTTCCGGCTGATCCCTCCTGCCGACCGGGACCGCCCGGCGGAGGGCGAGGCGACCACCGGCGAAGAGGACGGACACGAGGAGGACTTCGGCCTCTGGCGTCTCGGGGTCCTGGACTTCGGGACGGTTGACCGGCTGCCCGGCGGCCTGCCGCGGATCGTCGGGGACGCGCTGCGGATGGCGCTGGAATCCGATGCCCAAGGCGTCCTCTCGATGCTTCGGGAAGCCGGGTTCGTCAAGGAGTCCATCGACCTCGAACCCGACGCCGTACTCGACTACTTGCTGCCCATCATCGAACCGGCTCGGGTGGACGAGTTCACCTTCACCCGCTCCTGGCTGCGCAGTCAGGCGGCACGCATCGCCGATCCCCGTTCACCGGCGCATCAGTTGGGCAAACGGTTGAACCTGCCCCCGTCCTACCTGCTCATCCACCGCGTGACGCTGAGCACGATCGGTGTGCTCTGCCAACTCGGTGCGACCGTCCGTCTGCGGGACGAACTGGAGCGTCACCTGCCCGGGTTCGTACCTGACGACGACTCGGAGCGCGAAGAGGCGCATGACGCCCGGCGCGACACCGATCAGGACCTGGACGACACGGAGAAGGGCGCGGCCGTCGAGGTGTAGAGCGGCTGATGAGGGACACGCCGCACAGCGTGGGGCCGGGTATCACCACCAGGACGAGTCGAGCCGGCTCTCGATCGCCCTGATGTGCGTGCGGGCGCAGTCCTCGCAGAAGTACTGGCGCACGCCGTTCTCCACGGAACAGAGCCAGGTCGGGGGCGGGGTGCCGGAGTCCGCCACGGTGCCGCAGCGGGCGCACACCACGTTCTCGGCGGCCGGCTCCCCTGGGCTCCGGGTGTCCTCGTCCACCTCGCGACGATAACGCCGCGCGGCGGAAGGCGCGCGGCCGACAGGGAACGGCGACACGGCGGGACAACGGCGGGACAGCGGACGGCACGCGGCGCAACGCACCGCGGGCCGGCCTGTTCAGGCCGGCCCGCGGAAGGGGAGTTGGCTGCCTCAGGGGCGGAGCGGTTGCCCCGGCAGCCCGTGGTCGCGACGGAACCGTCAGTGCATGACGGCCATGGCAAGCGCACGGCGCGCACGCATCGAAGCGCGCTCCGCACGGCGCTGCATCCGCCGGGCGGTCATCAGGCGCATCGCCTGACGGCCTTCCTCGGCCTCCCTCATACGGTCGTGCATATGAGCACGAGCCAGGGCTTCTGGGATGAGTTGCATCTCGCGGGTCCTGTTCTGACGCGAGTCGTTCGCGCCGGTGATGGTGACGTCCGGGGTCGCGGAGCCGACGGGCTCCCTCGTGGTGGTGGTCATTGGTGCCTGGTTTCGGGGGTCATGGGTGCGGGGACGGTCGATGGTTCCAAGGAGCTGCGTTCGTGCGGGGGCCATGGCCCCCAGGTCGGCGGTCACGCCGCGACCGGGTTCTTGCGCGGACGGCCACGCGGACGCTTGCGCGCCACGACCACGCCCTGGACGAAGAGCTCGCCGCCCCAGACGCCCCACGGCTCGCGCCGCTCCTTCGCCCCGGCGAGGCAGGCCTCCATCAGCGGGCAGGTCCGGCAGAGAGACTTGGCGTACTCGACATCGGCCGGCGACTCGGCGAAGAAGACCTCCGGGTCGTAGGAACGGCAGGGGACGGGTACGCCGAGGTTCTCGATGGCGTCGTCGAGCGCGGTGAGCGCGGTGAGGGGGATCAAGGTGGAGTCCTCCGTGAGGCCGGGCGGGGAGATCGTGTCGGAAGGCGGTACGGACGGGGCGTGCGTCTCGAGTTGCACGGTGGCGTTGTCCTCGTCTGGTCGTGCCGGCCTGTTGGCCGGTTGGCGGCTGGTACCAGGTCCTGCTGTCCCGAGGCTCCTTCGTCTCGTCTCATCCGTTCGGACAAAACAAAAGGGCCGCGGATCCCGAGTGGGGTTCCGCGGCCCTGAAGGCGCCGGCCTGATCTTGATCAGGCTGGATCACTCCAGGGTTCAGGCCCACGGAAGGCCCACATCGTGTGGTGGTGCTGCGTCGTCTGCTTCTTGGCTCCGGCACCGGCTGCCGTAAAGGCATAGGCCGAGGCCTGTGCCTTCACTACTGCTGCTTCCGGTGCCTCGGTCGGTCGCTCATTGCGCAGTCGCACAGGCAGGGACGCCACGGGCCGCGAGGCGGCGGAAATGGCGGACGCACCGATGCTGGGAAGCGCGAGCAGCTCCGAAGAGCCGCCGAGGCCGAGCGAGCAGGCGGAGACGACCGACGGATCGGTCATTTTGATGGTGCTGATGATGCTGATCACGACAATCGCCTCCTCTCGGCGTCTCTGGGGACCGGCCGGGGCCGATCCTGCGGTATTCGGATAAGTACAGCACGGAGCCAGGGCTTCAGAGAAGCCGCTGTTCCCGTGGTTAAGAACCTATGGTGATGACTGCTGCGCGCGCAAACTATTTTCTCGACGAGTTTCGCTCACATCTCGCCTGCGCCGTCCTCCGGTTCCTGACCCACCGTCCGACCTGCGCAGATGGCCAGCACATCGTCCCCGAACCTGGCCAGTTTCCGGTTGCCGACACCCGCGATGACCACCAGTCGGCCCTCGCTGTCCGGCACCGCCTCGGCGATCGCCATCAGAGTCTTGTCGGTGAAGACGCAGTACGCGGGCTGGCCGATCTCCTTGGCACGGTCCGCCCGCCACTCGCGGAGCCGCTCGTACAGCCCCTCGTCCATGTCCGACGGGCAGTCCTCGCAGCGCATCAGCTTCATCTCGCCGGCATCGGTCAGCGTCCTGCCGCAGACCCGGCACCGCACCGGACCCCGCCTCGCCGGCCTGACCTGCTTGTCCGGACCGGACCCGCCCGAACCGGCACGGGAACCCCGGTCGATCCCGCCGCCCCCGCCGGCACCGCCGCGCACACCGAGGGCGGCGGATCCCGGGCGCAGCCCGTTGAGGAAACGGCTGGCCCGCCGGTTCCCCCGGCCGCCGGGGGACCGGGACAGCGCCCAGGAGAGGGCGAGGTGGAACCTGGCCCGGGTGACGCCGACGTACAGCAGCCGACGCTCCTCCTCCACCTGCTCGTCCGTCCTGGCGTAGGCGATCGGCATCATGCCCTCGGTGAGCCCGACCAGGAACACGGCGTCCCATTCCAGCCCCTTCGCCGAGTGCAACGAGGCGAGGGTGACGCCCTGGACCGTGGGTGCGTGCTGAGCCGCGGCGCGCTCGTCGAGCTCGGCCACGAGGTCGGAGAGGGTCGCGCCGGGCCTGGCCTGTTCGAAGTCCTCCGCCAGCCGCACCAGTGCGGCGAGGGACTCCCAGCGGTCCCGCACCGCCCCCGAACCGGCCGGCGGCTTCGTGGACCACCCCTTGGTGGAGAGCACCGCCCGCACCTCGGCGGGCAGGTCGTCGGCGCCGTCCAGAAGGGGGTCGTTCCCTCCGGCCCGGGCGGCACCGCGCAGGGCGACCCCCGCCTCCCGCACCTCGGGGCGGTCGAAGAACCGCTCGGCGCCCCGCAGCTGGTACGGCACCCCCGCGTCCGCGAGCGCCTGCTCGTAGACCTCGGACTGTGAGTTGACCCGGTACAGCACCGCGATCTCACCGGCCGGCACGCCCGCGGAGATCAGATCGCGGATCCTGCGCGCGGTGCCCTCTGCCTCGGCCGGTTCGTCCGCGTACTCCGTGTAGGCGGGCTCCGGGCCCTTGTCGCGCTGCGAGACCAGCTCGAGACGGTGCTCGGCCGCCCTGCCCCGCGCCTGGCTGAGCAGGCCGTTGGCCAGGTGGACCACCTGGGGCGTGGAGCGGTAGTCGCGCACCAGCTTGACCACCGTCGCGTCGGGGTGACGGGTCCGGAAGTTCAGCAGGTGGTCGGGGGTGGCACCGGTGAAGGAGTAGATCGTCTGCCCGGCGTCGCCGACCACACAGAGGTCGTCCCTCTCGCCCAGCCAGAGATCGAGGAGGCGCTGCTGGAGGGGGCTGACGTCCTGGTACTCGTCGACGACGAAGTGCTGGTACTGCCGTCGCACATGGTCGGCGATGTCGTGGCGGTCCTGGAGGATGCCGACGGTGAGCAGCAGGACGTCCTCGAAGTCGATCACCGAGCGGTCGCGCTTCAGCTGCTCGTAGGTCGCGTAGATCTGGGAGAGCTCGGCCGGATCGCGCGGGGCGTCCCGCTGGGTCTTCGCCACGGCGGCGGGGTAGTCGGCGGGCACGGTCTGGGTGACCTTGGCCCACTCGATCTCGCTGGTCGCGTCCCGGAGCTCGTTGCGGTCGAGACGGATGCCGCAGCGGGCCGCGGCCTCGGCCACCAGCTGGACCTTGCGCTCCACCAGACGCGGGAGCTCACCACCGACTGCTTTCGGCCAGAAGTACTGGAGCTGACGCAGGGCCGCGGAGTGGAACGTCCGGGCCTGGACACCGGTCGCGCCGAGCTGGCGCAGCCTGCCCCGCATCTCCCCCGCCGCCCGGTTGGTGAACGTGACGGCGAGCACGGTCGTCGGCTGGAGGATCCCGGCGCGCACCCCGTAGGCGATGCGGTGCGTGATCGCCCTCGTCTTGCCCGTGCCGGCTCCGGCCAGCACGCACACCGGCCCCCCGAGGGCCAGCGCGACCTCGCGCTGCTCCGGGTCGAGCCCGTCGAGCACGGCGTCCGCGGAGTCGGGAACCTGTGGGAAGAGGGTGGAGTGCGTTGCTGCTGTCACCCTGCCATGCTGCCAGGTCGGGAGAGGATGCCGCGGCGGTTGTCCACAGGGCCCGTCGATTGTCGTACCGGTGATGGGGCTGCGGGGCCGGGCCGGGAATGGCCGCCGGGTCCCGGACGTTCCTCCGATGCGAGAGGGTGCGTGCGCGTACGCTCCCGCATCCTCAGCGAGCTTCCCGGGGGAACGCGGTTCCCGCCGGGACATACAGACAAGGGAGCACCGACGACATGCCGGGCACTGTGACGATGTACAGCACCACGTGGTGCGGCTACTGCCGCCGGCTCAAGGGGCAGATGGATCGCGAGGGCATCGCTTACACCGAGGTCAACATCGAGCAGGACCCGGAGTCGGCGGCCTTCGTGGAGAAGGCGAATGGCGGAAACCAGACGGTGCCGACCGTTCTCTTCCCCGACGGCTCCACGCTGACGAACCCGTCGCTGGCCCAGGTGAAGCAGGCGCTCGGCGTCTGATCGCCGCCGCGATACACGGAACCCCCGACCGGCCACGGGCCGTCGGGGGTTCTGCGCGTTCCGGGAAAGGTCTCCGTCCGCGAGGGCGGGTCAGACGGCGCCACCCGGCCTGGGGAGCGGCTTGCCGTACCAGAGCTCGATCAGGCGGGCGGCGATCGAGACGCCGAAGGGGGGCAGCACCTCGCCGGAGTCGAAGGCGGCCGTCAGGTCCTCGCGGGAGAACCAGCGGGCCTCCTCGATCTCCTCGCCGTCGACGTTGATCTCCGACGAGACGGCGCGCGCCATGAAGCCGAGCATCAGGCTGGAGGGGAACGGCCAGGGCTGGCTGGCGACGTATTCGACCTCTCCGACGGTCACGCCCGCCTCCTCGAAGACCTCGCGGGCCACGGACTGCTCGATCGACTCGCCGGGCTCGACGAATCCGGCGAGGGTCGAGAAGCGTCCCTCGGGCCAGTGCACCTGGCGTCCCAGCAGGGCACGGTCCTGGTCGTCGGTGACCAGCATGATCACCGCGGGGTCGGTCCGCGGGTAGTGCTCGGCGCCGCAGGCCGGGCAGCGGCGGATGTGGCCGGCCGCTGCGATGACCGTGCGTTCCCCGCAGCGTGAGCAGAAGCGGTGCAGGCGCTGCCAGTTCTCGAGGGCGACCGCGTGCACCATCAGCCCGGCGTCGCGCGGGCCCAGGAGCAGGCCGGCCTCGCGGAGTCCCGCGGGGCGTGCCGACTGGTCCATGCGACCGGGCAGCGAGTCCTTCTGGAGCGCGAAGTACCGCACGCCCTCGTCGTCGGTGCCCAGGAAGTAACGGTGGGTCTCGGTGACCGGTGCCTCGAAGGCGGGGGTCATGACGAGCTCGGTGCCGCCGTCAGGGGTGTCGTCGACGAGCGCCTGTCCCCCGGACACCACGAACACTCTGGTCGTCGGGTGGCTCCAGGCCGCGGCGAGCCATGCCTCGTCGAGGCGGTGGTGCGCGGCGCGGTCGATGCCGCTGGGCGCGGTGAAACCGATGGGACGGTCCGTGGTGGCGTTGTCGAAGGTGCTCACAGGTGGTTCCTACTCCCCCGGGGGCGGATCGGGCGTTCAGAAGGTTCAGCGCAGGGCGTCGGCCAGTTCGCCCCACAGATGGGCGGCGGTCTCGACACCCTTGAGGAGGAGGTCGAGCTCGACCTTCTCGTCGGGGCCGTGCCAGCCGTCGGAGGGGACCGAGATGCCGAGGAAGAGCACCGGCGCGCCCAGTACGTCCTGCAGGTCGGCGGCGGGCCCGGAGCCGCCCTCCCGGGTGAAGAGGATCTTCGTCCCGAAGGCCCGGCCCATGGCCCGGGCGACCGCCTGGAGGGCGGGGTGGTCCAGAGGCGTGAGGCAGGGGCGGGTGGCCGGGGCGAAGGTGATCCGGTGGCCGATCCCGGCGGGGATCCTGGACTCGGCCCAGACGCGTACCGCTTCCTGGATCCGCTCCGGGTCCTGGCCGGCGACCAGCCGGAAGCTCAGCTTCACCAGGGCGGACGCGGGGATGACGGTCTTGCTGCCGGCACCCTGGTAGCCGCCCCCGATGCCGTTGACCTCCGCGGTGGGGCGGGCCCAGATACGTTCCAGCGTGGAGTATCCGGCCTCGCCGGCGGTGGCGTGGGAGGAGGCCGTGCGCAGCCAGGTGGCCTCGTCGAAGGGCAGTTCGGCGAAGAGGTCGCGCTCGGCCTCGGTGAGTTCCGCGACCCCGTCGTAGAAGCCCGGGACCGCGACCCTGCCGTCCTGGTCGTGGAGGGCGGCGACCAGGCGGGCGATCTCCGTCGCCGGGTTGGGGACGGCTCCGCCGAAGGATCCGGAGTGGATGTCCTGGCCGGGGCCGGAGAGTTCGATCTCGCACTCGGCCAGCCCCCGCATCCCGGTGCAGACGGTGGGCGTGGTCTCGTTCCACATGCCGGTGTCGGAGACGATCACGACGTCGGCGGCGAGGCGCTCGGCACGTTCCTCGGCCAGCGCGCGGAAGTGCGGCGATCCGGACTCCTCCTCGCCCTCGATCAGGAGCTTGAGGTGCACGGCGGGCGTCGTACGGCCGGTCGCGGCGAGGTGGGCGCGGACACCGAGTGTGTGGAAGAACACCTGTCCCTTGTCGTCGGCGGCGCCGCGTCCGTACATCCTGCCGTCCCGGATCACCGGGTCGAAGGGGTCGGTGTGCCACCCGTCCTCCCGGGACGCGGGCTGCACGTCGTGGTGGCCGTAGACCAGCACGACCGGTGCGTCCGGGTCCTGTGACGGCCACTCGGCGAAGACGGCGGGCGCACCCGGTGTCTCCCAGATCTCGGTGACCGGGAAGCCGGTCTCCGAGAGCTTGCCGGAGAGCCATTCCGCACTGCGCCGAACGTCCCCGTGGTGCTCCGGCTGAGCGGACACGGAGGGGATACGCAGCCATTCCGCCAGGTCGTCGAGGAAGGCGGCGCGGTGCTGCTCGGTGTACGTACGGACGGCGCTGTCCGGGGTGTCGCTCATGCTTATGAGCCTATCGGCCCCGCGGAGGTGGCTCGTCCAGCAGGAGCCGCTCCAGCTCCCGGCGGCCGGGCAGGCCGGTGGGGCGTGAGGTCTCGCCGGTGCGTACGTAGAGGAAGGTCGCGGTGACCTCCTCCGGCGGAAGCCCGTGCAGCTCGGCCCAGGCGAGGCGGTAGACGGCGAGCTGGAGGGGGTCGGCGGTGCGGTGCCGGGTGGTCTTCCAGTCGACGATCTCGTAGGTGTCGCCCGTGCGGTAGACGGCGTCGATCCTGCCGCGGATCAGCCTGCCCGCGAGGACGATCTGGAAGGGGGCCTCGACGCGGTAGGGGGTGCGCCGGGCGTACGGGGTGCGCTCGAAGGCTTCCTTGAGTTCGGCGAGGTCGCGCTCGTCGGCGATGTCCGCGTCCGTCTCGTCCCCTCCGGGGAGTTCGTCCGGCCCCAGCATGGGCAGCGGTAGCTCCTTGAAGCGGGATTCCACCCAGGCGTGGAAGCGGGTGCCGCGGCGGGCGGCGGGCTGCGGGGGCCGGGGCATGGGGCGGGCGAGCTCCCGCGCGAAGCCGTCGGGGTCGTCCGCGAGGTGCAGGAGCTGGGTCGCGGAGAGCGTCGCGGGTACGACGACGTCGTGCACGGTCGCGCGGGCACGGCGCAGTTCACCGGCGAGGGCGTCGAGGTCGCGGTCCCAGGAGGCGAGGGTGCGGCTCTCCTCGGGGGTGAGGCCGGCGTCCTCCGGCGCGCGGGCAGCCGGCACCTGCGGCCGGGGCCGCGGCTGCCCGGGCTGCTCGACGCGTGACCGCTCGACGCCTGCGGGGGGCGTGGCGTGGGGAGGGCCGCCGTGTGGGCCGGCGGCGCCCGCGACCGGGAGCGGGCGCTCGCTCTCGTGGGACGGTTCTTCCCCGTACGGGAGCTCGTCGTCGTACGGCGGCTCGTCGTAGGGGGGCTCCTCCCCGTACGGCGGCTCCTCCTCGAAAGGCGGCTCGTCCGGCGCAGCCTCGTGCCGTGGCCTCCCCGCGGGCGCGGGAGCTCCGTAGGTGTCCGCCCCGGGTGCTGCCGCCAGGGCGTCCAGGTGGGCGAGCACGGTGTCCCTGGCGGCCCGGCGGCGGGCCAGGGCGGTGTCGTCGAGCGGGAGCGGCCAGGGCTGATCGGCGTCCCTCTTCTGCAGCGCCGGGTTCTCCTCGTCCTTCCCGGGCTCGTCGGCCCAGACCTCGATCTCGCCGTGTCCGGCCTCGCAGTGGTCGTACAGCGCGTCGAGGAAGGCCGACGGGCCGCGCGGCTTCTTCTGGGAGGGGCCCCACCAGTGGCCCGAGCCCAGGAGCAGGCTGCGGGGGCGGGTGAAGGTGACGTATCCGAGGCGGAGCTCCTCGGTGTGCTGGTGTGCCTTCATCTCCGCCTTGAACGCCGTGAGGCCCTTGGCGTCGATGTGGTGGAGGGCGGGGAGTGTGGCCGCGTCGCCCCGCAGGGGGTGCGGGAGCACGTGGGAGGTCGAGGTCCACGCCTCCCGGGACCGGGTGCTGGGGAACTGGCCGGTGACGAGCCCCGGGGCGGCGACGACGTCCCATTCCAGGCCCTTCGACTTGTGGGCGGTGAGGACCTTCACGGTGTTCTCGCCGCCGGGCAGGGCGTTGTCGAGCCCCTTCTCGTAGTGCGCGGCGGTGCGCAGGAAACCGAGGAAGGCCAGCAGTGTCGCCTCGCCGTCGACCGCCGCGAAGCCCGCCGCGATGTCCAGGAAGTTGGCGAGTGTCTCGCGGCGCCGCGCCGCCAGGGCGTGCGGCGAGGCGGAGAGTTCCACTTCGAGGCCGGTCGTCGCGAGGACGTGGTGCAGTACGTCCATGAGCGGGTCGGCCAGTGAGCGGCGGAGCTCGCGGAGCTCGGTGGCGAGGCGGGCGAAGCGGACGCGCGCCTCCGGGGAGAACGGCAGCCGGTCGTCCTCGGCGCCGCCGGACTCCAGGAAGGTGTCCAGGGCGTCGGCGAGCGAGATCACCTCGGCCGGGTCGACGCCTTCGACGGCCTCGGCCAGGCGCTGGTCCGGGTCGGCGTCGTCGCCTGAGGCGGGGCGGTGGACGAGGAGACGGGCACGGCGCCCCAGCAGCGCGAGGTCCCGGGGTCCGATCCGCCAGCGCGGGCCGGTGAGGAGCCGGACCAGGGAGGCGTTGGCCCCCGGGTCCTGGAGGACCTCGCAGACGGCGACGAGGTCGGCGACCTCGGGCAGGTGCAGCAGCCCGGACAGGCCGACGACCTCCACGGGGACGTCCCGTGCGACGAGTGCGGCCTGGATGCGGGGGAAATCACCCGCGGTCCGGCACAGGACGGCGATCTCGCCGGGTGGTGTGCCGGTCCGTACGAGGTGGGCGAGGGAGTCGCCGATCCATTCGATCTCCTCCTCGTGGGTACGCAGGAGGGCGCAGCGGACCATGCCGTCGCGCTCGGCGCCGGGTGCGGGGCGCAGTGCCTCGACGCCCTCGTGCATGGCCCGCAGGGGTTCGGCGAGCCCGTTGGCGAGATGCAGGAGGCGGCCTCCGCTGCGGCGGTTCTCGCTGAGGGCGTGGCGGGTCGCCGGGGTGCCGTCGGCGTGCGGGAAGTGGTGGGGGAAGTCGTCGAGGTTGGCGACGGAGGCGCCGCGCCATCCGTAGATCGCCTGGCAGGGGTCGCCGACGGCGGTGACGGCGTGGCCCGTGGCGCCGTCGGCTCCACCGCCGCCGAAGAGCGCGGACAGGAGCAGCCGCTGGGCGACGGAGGTGTCCTGGTACTCGTCGAGGAGGACCACCCGGTACGTGTCGCGCAGGATCGCGCCGACCTCGGGCCTGGTGAGGGCGAGCTCGGCGGAGAGGGCGATCTGGTCCCCGAAGTCCAGGAGGTCCCGGCCGCGCTTGGCGTCCCGGTAGCGCCGGGTCAGGTCGAGGAGTTCGCGCCTCGCACGGGAGGCCTCCGGGATCTTGCGGAGCTCGGCGTTGCTCAGCCGGGCGGTCTCCAGCTCCTCGAGGAGCGCGGTGTCGTGGGCGGCGAGCTGTTCGGGCCGTACGAGGTGCTCGGCGAGTTCGGCGTCCAGGGCGAGCAGGTCGCTGACGAGTGTGGGGAAGGAACGGGTCAGTTCCGGGTAGGGCCCGGGGGCCTCGCGCAGCACCCGGGCGGCGAGCTGGTAGCGGGTGGCGTCGGCGAGGAGGCGGGTGGTGGGTTCGAGGCCGATCCGCAGACCGTGGTCGGTGAGGAGCCGGCCGGCGAAGGCGTGGTAGGTGGAGATGCTGGGCTCGCCCGGCGGGCTGTCCGGGTCGATGGTGTCCGGATCGGTGACCCCGGCCGCGACGAGGGCCTTGCGCACGCGCTCCGCGAGCTCGCCCGCCGCCTTGTTCGTGAAGGTGAGGCCGAGGACCTGTTCGGGGGCGACCTGTCCGGTTCCGACGAGCCAGACCACACGGGCGGCCATCACCGTGGTCTTCCCGGAGCCGGCCCCGGCGACGATCACCTGCGGGGCGGGCGGCGCGGTGATGCAGGCCGTCTGCTCCGGGGTGAAGGGGATCCCGAGGAGCTCCTTGAGCTGCTCGGGATCGGTGATACGCGGGGACACCCCACGAGGCTAACCGGACGCACCGACAGAGCGGGCCGGTGCGCGGTTCCGGGCGGACCCCCGCATCGCGTCGGCGCCCTGGGCGGCGGTCACTCCACGATCTGGCGGCCCTCGGGCTGGGCGCTGCACGACGCCTTGAAGGAGCAGTGGGCGCAGTGCGCGCCGGTCGAGGGGGTGAAGCGTTCGTCCAGGACACGTCCCGCCGCGGTGGCCAGGAGGTCCGGGACCCACTCCCCGGACAGGGGTTCCTGTGCCTGCACCTTGGGGAAGGCGTCGCCGCCCTCCTTCCTGGGCGCGGGCTGACGCAGCTGTACGAGTTCGGCGCCGCCGAGGCCGGGGCGCTCGCCGTCGAAGACCTCGTCGACGGCGCCTTCGCCGACGGCGAGCTGGTAGACGGCCAGCTGGGGGTGGGCCGCCACCTCGTCCCTGGTCGGCGCTGCCTTGCCGGTCTTGAAGTCGACGACGTACGCCCGCCCCTGGGAGTCCTTCTCGACCCGGTCCATGGATCCCCGGATGCGCACGGTGTACTCGCCCGCTTCGAGGGTGACGTCGAAGCCGTGTTCGCCCGCGACGGCGGTGCGGCCCGCCCGGTCCGTGACGTGCCACTGCAGGAAGCGTTCCAGGGCGGCGCGCGCCTGGTCCTTCTCCTGCCTCGACTTCCAGGGGGCGTCGAAGACCAGGCCGTCCCACACGGAGTCGAGCCGTTCCATCAGGACGTCCAGGTCGGCGGCGGTCCGTCCGGAGGCCACCTCGTCGGCCAGCACGTGGACCACGTTGCCGAAGCCCTGCGCGGCCGTCGCGGGCGCGTCGGCCTTCACCTCACGGCCGAGGAACCACTGGAGGGCGCAGGTGTTGGCGAGCTGGTCGAGCGCGCTGCCGGAGAGGGTGACGGGCTGGTCCCGGTCGCGGAGCGGGATCTCGGAGCGGGTCGGTTCGTCCGTCCCCCACCAGCGGTGCGGGTGGGCGGCCGGGACCAGGGGCCGCCCCTCGTCGTCGGTGAGCGCCGCGAGCCGGGCGAGCCGTCGGGCGGCGGCGTCGCGCAGCGCCTCCGAGGCCGCGGGGTCGACGGTCGTCGCCCGCAGCTCGGCGACGAGCGGGGCGAGCGCGAGCGGGCGCCGGGGGCGTCCGGTGACGTCCCGTGGTTCGGCGCCCAGCTCGGTGAGGAAGCGGGAGGGCTGGTCGCCGTCGTCGGCAGGGGCCTTGACCGCGGTGACGACGAGACGCTCGCGGGCGCGGGTGGCCGCGACGTAGAAGAGGCGGCGCTCCTCGGCCAGCAGCGCCCCCGGGGTGAGCGGTTCGGCCAGTCCGTCCCGGCCGATCCGGTCGGCCTCCAGGAGGGAGCCCCGGCGGCGCAGGTCGGGCCAGAGGCCCTCCTGCACGCCCGCGACGACCACGAGCCGCCATTCCAGCCCTTTCGACCGGTGCGCGGTCATCAGGCGTACGGCGTCGGGGCGTACGGCGCGCCGGGACAGGGTGTCGGCGGCGATGTCCTGGGCGTCGACCTCCTCCAGGAAGTTGAGCGCCCCGCGTCCTCCGGTGCGTTCCTCGGCCCGTGCGGCGGTGTCGAAGAGGGCGCACACGGCGTCCAGGTCACGGTCGGCGTTCCGCCCGCCCGCGCCTCCGCGCAGTGCGGCCCGCTCCAGCCTGGCGGGCCAGGGGGTGCCGTTCCAGAGGGTCCACAGCGCTTCCTCGGCGGTGCCTCCGCCTTCGAGCAGTTCACGGGCCTTGCGCAGGAGCGCGCCGAGCCGCTGGGCGCCCCGGGCGTACGCCGGGTCGTGCGTGACGAGCCGCTCGGGTTCGGCGAGCGCGCGAGCCAGCAGCTCCCCCGAGGGCGGGGGGACGCGGTTTCCGGCGGCCCGCTCCTCGTCGCGCAGGGCCCGGCCGAGACGGCGTAGGTCGGCGGCGTCCATGGCGCCGAGCGGGGAGGTCAGGAGGGTGAGCGCGGTCTCGGTGTCGAGACCGCCGGGCCGTCCTCGTACCGCCGTGTCCTCCTCGGCCTGTTCCGGCTCCGGGGCGTCCGCGGCATCCTCACCACCCGCACCGCCCGCACCGGGCAGGGCCGGCCCCGGGGCCGCCGCCGTGGCGACCGCGCGCAGCGCGGTGAGCAGCGGTACGACGGCCGGTTCGTGCCGCAGCGGGAGGTCGTCGCCGTCGACCTCCAGGGGGACGCCGGCGGAGGTGAGCGCCCGGCGTACGCCGGGGAGGGAGCGCCCGCCGGCGCGTACGAGGACCGCCATGTCCCGCCAGGCGACGCCGTCCTCCAGATGCGCGCGGCGGAGCAGGTCGGCGATGTTGTCGAGCTCGGCGGAGGGGGTCGGGTAGGTGTACGCCTCGACGTGCCCGCCACCGTGCACGGCCGAGAGCTCCCGGTGGGCCCGGACCTTGTCGGCGGGCAGCCGGGTGAGGGGCATCCGGCGGGTGAGGAGCCGGGTGGCCTCGAGGAGTTTCCCGCCGGAGCGGCGGGAGGTGGTGAGAACGCCGACGGGTGCGGGGGCGCCGTCGGCGCGGCGGAATGTGTCGGGGAAGTCGAGGATGCCGTTCACGTCGGCGCCCCGGAACGCGTAGATCGACTGGTCGGGGTCTCCGAAGGCGATCAGGGTCCTGCCCCCGCCGGTCCCGGGCGCCGCGCCGGCCGCGTTCCCCGCCAGGGCGTGCAGCAGCCGTACCTGGGCGGGGTCGGTGTCCTGGTACTCGTCGACCAGCACCGCGTCGTAGCTCCGGGCGAGGACCGCCGCGACCTCGGGCCGTTCGGCGAGCAGGACGGCCCTGTGGACCAGCTCGGCGTAGTCGAGGACGCCCTGGGCGTCCAGTACGTCGAGGTACTCGGCGAGGAACTGGGCGGCGGCGCCCCAGTCGGGGCGGCCGGTGCGGCGGGCGAAGGCGGCCAGCGAGTCCGGGCCCAGGCCCAGCTCCCGGCTGCGCGCCAGCACGGCGCGGACCTCGTCGGCGAAGCCGCGGGTGGTCAGGCAGGCGCGCAGCTCGTCGGGCCAGCGGACATGGGCGAGTCCGGCGCGCTCCAGGCCGAGCTGCCCGGCGAGGAGCTCGCGCACGGTGACGTCCTGCTCCGGTCCGGAGAGCAGACGCAGCGGGTCGGCGAAGAGGTCCGCGTCCTGGTGGGCGCGGACCAGGGCGTAGCAGTACGAGTGGAAGGTGGTGGCCTGCGGGCCCCTGGCGCCGCCGAGCCTGGCCGCCATCCTGTCGCGCAGTTCGACCGCCGCCTTGCGGCTGAAGGTGAGGACGAGGATGCGGGCGGGATCGGCGCCCCGGGCCACCCGCCGGGCCACGGTCTCGACGAGGGTGGTGGTCTTGCCGGTGCCCGGCCCGGCGAGGACCAGGAGCGGCCCGTCGCGGTGGTCAACCACCGCGCGCTGCGGTGCGTCCAGGAGAGGGGGTTCCACGGAGCCCGGTGGTGTGCGCACCAGCCGGTACGCGCCCGCGGCCCGCCGCCGTGTCTGGCGGTGCGGGCTGTCGCGGGTGGTGGAGGAGGAGCTCACGTGGATCGCCGGTCCTGGTGGGTGTACTCGGTCCGCGCGGTGGTCCGGCGTGCCGGTGACCGCCGCCCGGGTGTGACGGATGGTGCCGGTCCCCGGTGACCACGGCCCGGCCTTGACGGGAGACGGGTCGTGACGGGAACGGATGGAGTGAGGGAGCGGAGTGTGCCGCGCAGGGACGACGCTACGCCAGTGGCGGTGAGGAGAAGGGGCTTCCGGACGCGTCCCCCGTCACACGGCGCCGCTGTCCCACCGTGCCCGGGTGCAGTGGCCCGGCTCGGCCACCGGCAAGGCGTCCGTCCCGGCGGAGCCCGATGGCGGAAGCTGTCAGGTGTGAGCTTCCTCGCCGGGACCGCCCGTCCCGCCGTCCCACCGGGCGCGCCTCATGTCGATGCGCGGGACGTGTCCCTCCGCGTCACGTGGTGCCGTGCGCAGCGGGGTGCCCTCCTCGCGGTAGTGGCCGAGCGCGCGTTGTTCATGGCCGGGCAGCAGCACTCCGTCGGCCCGCACCACGCGCCACCAGGGCACCGCGGATCCGTAGAGGGCCATCACCCGGCCGACCTGTCTCGGTCCGCCGTCCCCGAGCCACTCGGCGACGTCGCCGTACGTCATGACGCGGCCGGGCGGGATGAGATCGGCCACGTCCAGGACGCGCTCGGCGTACTCGGGCAGCTCGGCGGTCACGGGGATCGCGGGCACGGCACCGGCCCGGTCGCCGCTCGTCCGGTCTTGGCTCATCCGCCCCATCCTGCCGTACGCCACCGACAACGGGGCCGCCGCGGTGTCAGACCGGTCACAGACCGTGCACGGGCGGGCGGATCGGCGTATGTTGCGCATCGCGCCCGCGCAATGCACCCTGATGCCCCCCTCTGTCTGCATGCCGTGCCACCATCATGCGGGCGGTGACCGGGTGATACGAGACCACGAAGATTTTTCAGAGGCTAAGGAGCAGGGCGTGCAGCCACCGAAGGCGGCCGACGCCTCTGACGCCGAGCCGCGCCGCGACGCGCCCGGCGACCCCGGTGCCCCGGGTTCCGACGAGGCCTCGGGGCCGTCGGACGGACATCCGACCGGGTCGACGCTCGCCTCGTCCCAGGACGGGCTGACCGACCGGGTCTCGGGGGACGAGCCGCTGCTGCCCGCCCGGGTGCACCGTCCGTCGGACCTGCTGCGGCTGCTCGTCGGTGTCCTCGCGATCGCTCTGCTGCTCGCGGTCGCCGCCTTCGCCCAGGGGACCACCACCGGCCTCGAGGACGACATCTCCAAGGGGACCGACCAGGCCCCGGACCTGCTGATCAAGCTGGCCGGACTGGTGTCGAGCATCGCCGTGCTCCTCGTGCCGGTCGCCTTCGCGATCGAGCGCCTGGTCAAGCGGGACGGGCTGCGCATCGCCGACGGCGTGCTCGCCGCCGTGCTCGCCCACGGGGTGACCCTGGCCACCGATCTCTGGGTCGCGCGGTCGGCGCCCGGGACGATCCGGGACGCGCTGACGCAGCCGCAGCCCGGTGACGCGCTCACCGATCCCGTGCACGGATACCTCGCTCCCGTCATCGCCTACATGACGGCGGTCGGGATGGCACGCAGACCCCGCTGGCGGGTCGTGCTGTGGATGGTGCTGCTGCTGGACGCCTTCGCGATGCTGGTCGGCGGTTACACCACACCGTTCTCGATCGTCCTCACGGTGCTGATCGGCTGGACCGTGGCGTACGGCACGCTCTACACCGTCGGCTCGCCGAACGTCCGTCCGACCGGTCAGCATCTGATGGCCGGTCTGCGCCATGTCGGCTTCCGTCCGGTGGCGGCGATGCGGACCGAGGAGGCGCACGACACCGTCGACCAGAGCGACCGGGGCCGGCGCTATCTGGTCACACTGGAGGACGGCCCACCGCTGGACGTCACGGTCGTGGACCGTGAGCAGCAGGCCCAGGGCTTCTTCTACCGGGTGTGGCGCAGACTCACCCTGCGCAGCATCACCCAGCGCCGCTCGATCCAGTCGCTGCGCCAGGCCCTGGAGCAGGAAGCCCTCCTGGCCTACGCGGCGATCGCCGCGGGGGCCAACGCCCCGAAGCTGATCGCCACCTCCGAGCTGGGGCCCGACGCCGTGATGCTCGTGTACGAGCACATCGGCGGGCGCTCGCTCGACGCGCTGGAGGACGAGGAGATCACCGACGACCTGGTACGGGGCGCCTGGCGGCAGGTGAAGGCCCTCCAGTCGCGGCGGATCGCGCACCGCAGGCTGACCGGCGACGCGATCCTGGTGGATCGTTCCGGCACGGTGTTCGTGACCGATCTTCGGGGCGGTGAGATCGCGGCCGGCGATCTGATCCTGCGGATGGACATCGCCCAGCTGCTCACCACCACGGGACTGCGGGTCGGCGCCGAGCGTGCGGTCGCGGGGGCGCTCGCCGTGCTGGGACCCGACGCCGTCGCCGACTGTCTCCCGCTGCTCCAGCCCATCGCGCTGAGCCGTTCGACCCGGGCGACGCTTCGCCGTCTCGCCCGGGAGCGCTCGCAGCGGGAACGGGAGGCGGTGCTGGAGGCCTCCGAAGCGGCCAAGCAGGCCAAGGCCGAGGAGCACGCCGCCGCGGAATCCGGCCGCAAGGAGGTCCGCAAGTCGCTGCGCACCGAGAAGCAGGCGGAGAAGCGGGCGATGGACGACGCCCTGGAAGAGGCCCGCGAGGAGGACATGCTGGCCCAGATCCGCCGTGAGGTGCTGCTGATCAGGCCGCAGGCGCCGGTGGAGCCGGTCCGGCTGGAGCGCATCAAGCCGCGGACGCTCTTCAGCTTCATCGCGGGCGCGATCGCCGCCTACTTCCTGATCTCGCAGGTCACCGAGGCCGATTTCGGCACGGTCGTGGAGCAGGCGGAGTGGGGCTGGGTGGCCGCGGCGCTGGGCTTCTCGGCCCTGAGCTACGTCGCCGCCGCGATGAGCCTGCTCGGCTTCGTGCCGGAGCGGGTGGCCTTCGGTAAGACGGTGCTGGCGCAGGTGGCCGGCTCGTTCGTGAAGATCGTGGCCCCGGCGGCGGTCGGGGGTGTGGCGCTGAACACCCGCTTCCTGCAGCGTGCCGGAGTACGTCCGGGGCTCGCCGTCGCCAGTGTGGGGGCCTCCCAGCTGTTCGGCCTCGGCGCCCACATCCTGCTGCTGGCGCTGTTCGGCTATCTGACCGGCACGGAGAAGACCCCGGATTCGCTCACCCCGTCCAGGACGGTGATCGCCGGTCTGCTCACGGTCGCCGTGCTGGTGCTGGTGGTGACGGCGATCCCCTTCATGCGGAAGTTCGTCGTCACCCGGGTGAGGTCGCTGTTCGCCGGCGTGGTGCCCCGCATGCTCGACGTGGTGCAGCGTCCGCAGAAGCTGATCACCGGCATCGGCGGGATGCTGCTGCTGACGGGCCTGTTCGTGATGTGTCTGGACGCGTCGATCCGCGCCTTCAGCGGCCCCGACGTCCCCCAGCTCAGCTACGCGAGCATCGCGGTGGTCTTCCTCGCGGGCAACGCCCTCGGCTCGGCCGCGCCCACGCCGGGCGGTATGGGCGCGGTCGAGGGTGCGCTGACGCTCGGTCTGATCGCGGTGGGGCTGCCGAAGGAGGTCGCGGCACCCGCGGTGCTCCTGTACCGCGTGATGACGCTGTGGCTGCCGGTGCTGCCCGGATGGATCTGCTTCAACCAGCTGACCCGCAAGGGCGAGCTGTAGAACATATGCGCGGGGCGCGCCACTCGCATGGACCGCGCCCCGCGCGCTCCCCCGCGCCCCGCAGCACGATGGGCTCATGAGGACCTCCCCCGCCCTGCGTGCCGCCGCCCTCCTCGCCACCGCCACCGTGCTGCTGCCGCTGGCGGCCTGTTCGGACGACGGTGACGACGGGGGGACGGCGACACCGTCGACCGCCTCCACGGCGTCGCCCACGGCGACACCGGAGGACCTTGCCTCCCAGAAGCTCGACTGGAAACCCTGCCCCGCGCCCAACGAGGCCCAGGGCAGCGGTACGGCGCCTTCTCCGCTCCCCGGCGGGGCGGCCTGGGAGTGCTCCTTCATGGACGCGCCGCTCGACTACGGGGATCCGGGCGGGCGCACCATCGAACTCGCACTCATCCGCGCCGCCGCCAGGAACCAGGAGCGGCGCATCGGCTCGCTGATCTTCAACTTCGGCGGACCGGGCGCCTCCGGCGTCGCCACGCTGCCGTCCTTCGGCACCGACTACGACGCCCTGCGCACCCGCTACGACCTGGTCAGCTTCGACCCGCGCGGGGTCGGCCGCAGCGAGGGCGTCGAATGCTCGGACGACGAGACGCTCGACGCCCGCTACGAGAAGGACGGCACCCCGGACGACTCCGAGGAGGAGAAGGAGTTCGTGGACGACCAGAAGTCCTACATCGCGGACTGCGAGGAGAACTCCGGGGACCAGCTGCCCTACGTCGGGACGACGAACGCGGCCCGGGACATGGACCTGCTGCGCCAGGTGCTCGGCGACGACAAGCTGTACTACTTCGGGATCTCGTACGGCACCGAACTCGGCGGTGTCTACGCGCACCTGTACCCGGACAAGGTCGGCAGGGCCGTCCTGGACGCGGTCGTCGACCCCACCGAGGACTCCCTGGAGTCCTCGATCGGCCAGGCCGAGGGCTTCCAGCTCGCCCTGGACAACTTCACCGCCGACTGCGCCGAGCGCGACGACTGCAAGCTCCCCGGAGCCACCTCGCAGGAGGTCCAGGACTGGATCGCGGACCTGCTGGCGAAGCTGGAGAAGAAGCCCGTACCGGGGCTCGGGGAGCGGGAGCTGACGGAGACCCAGGCCACCACGGGGATCGCCTCGGCCCTCTACTCCAAGGAGACCTGGCCCCTGCTGGAGCAGGGGCTCGACGAGGCCGACGCCGGTAACGGCGGGCTGCTGCTCGCGCTCGCCGACTCGCTGAACGGCCGTTCCGAGGACGGCCGTTACGACAACTCGAACGCGGCCAACGCCGCGATCAACTGCGCCGACTCCAAGCAGCGTTACACGCTGGAGCAGACCAGGAAGGCGCTCCCCCGCTTCCGTGAGGCGTCCCCCGTCTTCGGCGACTACCTGGGCTGGGGGCTCATGGCCTGCACCGGCTGGCCCGTGGCGGGCGCCTGGGACACACCGGACGTCAGCGCACCGGGCTCCGCCCCCATCCTGGTCATCGGCAACACCGGGGACCCGGCGACGCCGTACGCCGGGGCGAAGGCGATGGCGGCGCAGCTCGGCAAGGGCGTCGGTATCGAGCTCACCTACAAGGGCGAGGGCCACGGGGCGTACAACGGCGGCAGCACCTGCGTGCAGCGGACCGTCGACGCGTATCTGCTCGCGGGCAAGGTCCCGAAGTCGGGAACCGTCTGCGAGTGACCGCCCTGCGGACGGCCGGGTACGCGAAGGGGGCCGGTTCCCGTGATGGAACCGGCCCCCTTCGTGAACGGTCTAGTAGACCGGCTTCTCGGGCTCGACCTGGTTGACCCAGCCGATGACACCGCCGCCGACGTGCACCGCGTCGGCGAAGCCCGCCGACTTGAGGACCGCGAGGACCTCCGCACTGCGGACACCGGTCTTGCAGTTCAGGACGATGCGCCTGTCCTGCGGCAGGTCCTGGAGGGCGTTGCCCATCAGGAACTCGTTCTTCGGGATAAGCCGGGAACCGGGGATCGAGACGATCTCGTACTCGTTCGGCTCGCGGACGTCGATGATCTCGATCTTCTCGTCGCCGTCGATCCACTCCTTGAGCTGCTTGGGAGTGATCGTGGAACCGGCCGCCGCCTCCTGGGCCTCCTCGGACACGACGCCGCAGAAGGCCTCGTAGTCGATGAGCTCGGTGACGGTCGGGTTCTCGCCACAGACCGCGCAGTCGGGGTCCTTACGGACCTTGACCTGGCGGTACTGCATCTCCAGGGCGTCGTAGATCATCAGACGGCCGACCAGCGGGTCGCCGATGCCGGCGAGCAGCTTGATGGCCTCGTTGACCTGGATGGAGCCGACGGACGCGCAGAGCACGCCCAGGACGCCGCCCTCGGCGCAGGACGGGACCATGCCGGGCGGGGGCGGCTCCGGGTAGAGGCAGCGGTAGCAGGGACCGTGCTCGGACCAGAAGACGGACGCCTGGCCGTCGAAGCGGTAGATCGAGCCCCAGACGTACGGCTTGTTCAGCAGCACCGCGGCGTCGTTGACCAGATAGCGGGTGGCGAAGTTGTCCGTGCCGTCCACGATCAGGTCGTACTGGGCGAAGATCTCCTTCACGTTCTCGGCTTCGAGCCGCTCCTCGTGAAGGATGACGTCGACCAGGGGGTTGATCCCCTGGACGGTCTCCTTTGCCGACTGGGCCTTGGACTTACCGATGTCGGCCTGACTGTGGATGATCTGGCGCTGCAGGTTCGACTCGTCGACCTCGTCGAACTCCACGATGCCGAGCGTGCCGACACCGGCCGCGGCCAGGTACATCAGGGCCGGCGAGCCGAGGCCGCCGGCGCCGACGCAGAGCACCTTCGCGTTCTTCAGCCGCTTCTGTCCGTCCATCCCGACATCCGGGATGATCAGGTGGCGGGAGTACCTGCGGACCTCATCGACGGTGAGCTCGGCAGCCGGCTCGACCAGGGGTGGCAGCGACACAGGAACCTCAACAATGCAGGTGGTCGGTTTCTACGTACTTCATCTACGTACGGTTGTTCTCCCGTAACACTGCCACGCCCCTCCTCATTCCGAGATACCGGGTCCGATCCGCGAGACGAATTCGTCCCAGTAGCTGGGCAGCGCCGCGAATGGGTCGGTTTGCCCCGCTGTGCCGTCCCGGTCGGTGAAGAAGATCGTCCCGGCGCCGTGCCAGCGGGCGATCCGCATGGCCTCCTCCAGGTGGGTGCGCGGGACGCCGTGGACGAGGTGCGCGAAGCGGCCCGGTGCGTAACCGGCGGTCCACTCGGCCACCTGGGACCAGCGGTAGTCCGTCCAGGGGCCGCGGAAGGTGACCAGCTGGTCGGCGGCCTCGGCATAGCCCGGGTACGGGTGGGTGTCGTGGCCCAGGACCAGCAGGCCGCCGCCCTCCCCCGCGCAGTCGCTGTCGCCGAGGAGCGCACTGAGGGTACTGGTCAGCCGGCGGACGGCCGGGAGGCTGTCACGCCCGGCCGGACAGCGGTCCAGGTAGAAGCCCCCGACGCGGTACCAGTCCAGGTACGCCTGGGCGTCGGCCACCAGCTCACCGAAGGGCCGGCCCCCGAAGGCCAGGTCGATGTGGCCGAGCAGCCTGCCCCCGGAGGCCCGGACCGTGTCCTCCGGGTCCTCCGAGTGGAGGGCGCGCTCGCGGGCGTTGCGCAGCCGGCCGGCCGCCTCCAGGCAGTGCGGGTCGGGCCGGGCACCCGGCCCGTTGTCGATGTTGAGGACCGCCCAGTGCAGCGGTGTGCCGGGCCTGCTGAGCCCGGCCCACTCGACGGGAGCGAGCAGCGGGTGGGCGTACCCCGGCACCCCCACCCCGAGATGCTGCGCCCCGTCCGTCCGCGTGCCGGCGCCGGTACTGGTCAGATGCGGCACGCCGCCTCCATCCAGATGTCGGCGAGCGACTCCTCCAGGTTGATCCGGGGCCGCCAGCCGAGCCGGTCCCGGGCGGTGCGCACGTCGGCCTGCTGCCAGGCACCGCAGCCGTCGGGATACGGGGACGGGGTGGGAGGGCCCGCGAGGTGCTCCACCGCCGACTCGGCGGAGGCGCGGGGGGCACCGATGGGGAGCCGGGCCGGTGGCGCGTCGAGCTCGTGGAGGGCGCCCGCGTATCCGGCGACCCGGGCGAGGACCGCGGCCGCGTCACGCAGGCGAACGGCCCTGCCCGTACCGATGTTCACGACGCCCTGGGCGGCGGAGAGGGAAGCCGCGTGGACGGCACGCGCCACATCCCGTACGTCGACGAAGTCGCGCTGCACCCCGAGGCCGGCGAGCTTGAGCTCGGGGTCTCCCGTCTGCATGGCGCGGCGCATCGTCTCGGCGAGCCGGCCGAGCGGGGAACCCGCCGGGGTCCCGGGCCCCACCGGGGAGAAGACCCTGAGCACGACCGCGTCCAGGCCGGAGCCGAGGACCAGTTCCGTGGCGGCGAGCTTGCTCACCCCGTACGGGCCGCCGGGACGCGGCACCGCGTCCTCTGCGGTGGACGAACCGGGCTGCGAGGGCCCGTACTCCGAGGCGCAGCCGACCTGGACGAGCCGCGCGCTGCAGCCGCTGCGGCGCATGGCCTCGCAGACGGTGGCCACGGCGACGGTGTTGTGCCGGGTGAGGTCGCGGGCGCCGCCGCGGGTGGCGCCCGCGCAGTTCACCACGACCCCGGGGTGGACGGCGTCCAGGAAGCGGGTGAGCGCTCCGGGGCTGCCGCCGGCGAGGTCGAAGCGCACGTCGGCGTCGTCGCCGCGTCCGAGTGCCGTGAGGTGCACGGCGGGGTCGGCGAGCAGCCGGTCGGCGACGAAGCGGCCGAGGAATCCGTTGGCTCCGAGCAGCAGAACCCTCATCGCGCACTCCCTCGGTGCCGACGGCGTGCTGCCGGTGCGGGGCCTTGGCGGGTCATGTCCGGTGTCTCCTTCAGGTTCGTGGTGTGCGGTGGGAAGACCCGCGGCGTCGGCTCCGCGGGGCGTGACTGGACCGGCCGGAGGCTGTGGGCGGACCGGGCCGGACCGGGTGTCGCCGACCGTGCCAGGTCCGCCGGTCAGTCCCGGGCGGAGGCGTGGGCGGACGCCCTGGTGAGGGCGACCGAGGCGTGGACCAGCAGCCCGAGGGCCGCGATCGAGCACGCGAGGACGGGCACCCCGCCGGGACCGGAGGCGGCGACGACCGCGTCGACGGGCCGGGCGAGGAGATCGAGACCGGGCAGCCGTCCGGCGAGGACCAGGAAGGGAGCGGCGACCTCGACGGCGCAGGCGGCCGCGAGTCCGGTGGCGGCCGGTTCGGGGAAGCCGTGGACCGCCAGCAGACGCGCCAGGAAGAGCAGGGCTCCCAGGGCGACCGGGCCGGCCAGGCCGTTGCCGGGGCCGGGGTGGCCGAGGGCGGCCAGGTGCACCATCGCGGCGGGCGCACAGAGGAAGAGGGCGACGACGCCGAAGAGGAGGGGACGCACCCCGGCGCCGAACTCCGACAGGGCGTGGGAGCCCGCGAGCCGGTGGCGCGCGTGCACGGCGAAGAGATGGGCGCACCAGGCGGCCGGGGCCAGGGAGAGCGCCAGGCCGAGGAGCGGGGCGGGGGCCGCGGTCCAGTTGCCGTCCGGCCCGCCGCTGATCACCTGGGCGATCAGGTCCTCGCCGTAGACCGCGTAGCCGAGGAGCCAGCAGACGTAGGGCGCGACTCCCCCGGCGCCCTCCGGCGCGCGCAGCGGCCCCGAGCGCAGGCAGAGCCGGAGCGTCAGGGCGACCAGCAGCGCTCCGGCAGCGGTGACGGCGAACCGGGCCTCACTGCCGAGCACACCCTCGGTGACCCGCAGCGTTCCTGCCGTCGCGAGGCAGGCGGCGCCGGGCAGCAGCGCCATGAGCGTCCATCCGGCGCGCCCCTCCTGGGCGACGGGACGCGCCCGCGGCCCGGACGCGCGGGCGATGTGCCGGCCCGCGCTCGGAACCCGTGCGTACAGCTCCTCCGCGAGCGAGAAGACGTTCCGGTGGCGGTAGCGCGCGGCGACCCGGTCGGTGAGTCCGTGCGCCTCCAGACCCGCGGCGATCTCCAGGGGGTCGACGGCGCGCTCACAGAGGTCCCGGTGCCGGTGCATCAGCACCTTCACCGGGTCCGCGGGGCCCCGCCGGACCGCGGACCTGCGGGCAGGGCGGTAGGCGATCTCCGGTGCGCGGACGGCGGAGCGGACCGCGCCCTCGTCCGTCGGCTCCCCGCCGGCGTCGGCGTCCCGGGCGTCGGTCTGTCTGCCCATGAGGGCTCCTCGGTGTTCGTTGTCGTTCGTGTCACGCATGGCCGTCCCCCGCCGCGCACACGCCCGCGCAGGCGCACTCCGCGCCGACCGCCCAGCTCGGCACGCGTGAGGCGCCGGCGGGGGCCGTGCCGGCCGCCACCGCGGCGGTGGCGCCGACCGGCACAGGTGGCAGGGCGTCCAGCACATGGGCCTCGGGGGGCAGGGCGAAGGGGCGGGGCGGGCCCGCCTCGGCCCGGGCCTCCGACGAAGCGGGCCAGCGGGCCGGGGCGTGTCCCACCAGATCCAGGTAGATGTCGCGGAAGGCGTCGAGGTTCTGCTCGACGGTGAAGAGCTCGAGGGCCCGTGCACGCGCCGCCGCGCCCAGCCGTGCCCGGCGCTCCGGATCGCGCAGCAGCGCGACGCAGGCGTCCGCGAGTGCGCGCGGGTTGCGCGGGGGGACCACCAGTCCCGTACCGCCGACGACCTCGACCACCGCGCCCACGTCGGTCGAGACGGTCGCCCGTGCGCAGAACATCGCTTCGACCAGGCTGATGGGGAAGCCCTCGACGACGCTGGAGAGCACGACGACGCCGCCGGACGCGTACGCCTCGGCCAGGTCGGGCACCTCCGGGCCGCCGATCTCCTCGAAGGTGACCGGGTTGTCGCCCACGGCGTGGGCGTCCGCGGCCTCGTCGGGGAAGAGCTGGGCGGCCAGGGCACGGCACTGGGTGAGGTACGCGTCCCCCTCGCCCTCCTCCGCGGGTGCGCCGAAGATGCGCAGCCGGGCGTCCGGTTCGGCCCTGCGCACCTCGGCGAAGGCGTGGAGCAGGGCGATCAGGTCCTTGGCGGGCTCGATCCGGCCGATCCACACGAGCGTGCCGGGACCACCCCCGTCGTCGTCCTCCCCCACGGACCGGAACCGGTCGGCCTCCATGCCCGGGTAGACCGTGCGGACACGTTCGCGGTCCGCGCCGAACCGCTCCTGCCAGCGGCGTACATGGGTGTTGCCGGGGGTGATGAGCGCGGCCTCGCGGTACACCTCGGAGGCGAGCAGCCGGTGGAAGTTGGCGAGCAGGGCGCGCACCGGCGCGCCCGACGCGGCCGCGGGCGCCGCCAGGTAGTGGGAGCGCAGCGGTACGCCGTGTTCCGTCACCAGCAGCGGCACGCCGAAGAAGCGTTTGGCCAGCAGTCCGGGGAGCGCGGCCGCCCCGCCGGACGCGGCATGGCAGAGGTCGACGGCGCCGAGACCGTCCTCGTCGTACCAGTCGAGGGAGAGGGGGCGCAGCGCGCGCTCAAGCTCGGTCGTGAAGGCCAGGTAGTCGGGGACGGTGGCGCTGTGGACGGTCCTCCCCGTACCCGGCGCGCGGCAGGCGGACTCCACGATGCGCACGGTCGTCTCCGAGCGGAGGGCGGTGTGGAGCCCGCCCTTCTCCCTGGCCAGTTCGGCGAGCCCGTGGAGGCCCCCGGCGAAGAGGGCGGAGGCGGTGCCCGCGTGGCCGCCGCCGTCTTCGGGGCCGGCCCCGCTCCCCGCGCACACCGCTCCGACCAGCGCCGCGACGTCCTCCTCGAAGCGCCGCCGGTCCCTGCGCCCGTACGAGCGCCCCAGTCCGGTGGCGAGCCGGCCGGTCAGGCCGCGGCGGCCCCCGGCGTGCCGGGAGTCGTCCGCGCCCGTCCACATCGGCGCCGTACGGACGTGCCCGACGTGGTCGGGGAGCCTGACCCAGCCCTGGCGTTCCTGATCGGCGGAGCGGCTGAGCGCGAAGAGGTCGAACTCGTGCTGAGGAAGACCGCGCACCAGGCGGTCGCACCAGAGTCTGGACTCACCGTTCGCATACGGGTAACCACCATCCGTGAGGAGTCCGATCCGCACGAGCACACCTCCGATCTCCCTTGTGGGCAGCCGCCGTTGATCGGCGACTCACAGCGGGACGACCGTATGCGGACACACCGGTGGCGCGACGGACGGTTGTCCGTCGCGCCACCGAAAGGGGTGAACCGTCGTAACTTTCCCGTGCCAGTCGCGTTCTGTTGCGATACGCGGGAGATCGGTGACACAGGGTCAGGCTGCGGCCTGTTCCGGGCCGGTGCCGATCCCGCGCACGGCGCGGCGGGAAGGCGGGCGCCGGGCCTTCGCGGCCGGGCCCCGCCGTCCGCTCAGTTCCCCGGGTACACCCAGGCGTTGGGGCGGCACTTGACGCCGTCGATGTCGAGGGTCTTGGTCTGCTGCTGCATCACCGGCGCCAGGGCCCCGGGGGTACGGCAGTTCACGTGGTTGTGGCCCAGCCGGTGACCGACCTCGTGGTTGATCAGCATCTGGCGGTAGGAGTAGAGCTTGTCCGGACCGAAGGTCGAGGCGCCCTGGGCCCACCGGTACGCGTTGATCATCACGCGGTCGGTGGCGGCCGAGTCGCAGGAGACGTTGTCCTCCGTGGTGTCCAGCCCCGACTTCGCGCACCAGACACCGGTGGTGCCGGGGCTCGCGAGGGTGATGACGAAGTCCGGCCGGCCGGTGGAGATCCGCTCGAAGGTCATGGCGCCGCCGTGCGCCCAGCTGCGGTCGTCGTTCAGCGTCGTCTGCACGGCCTGCGCGAACAGCCCCGCGTCGAGGCCGAGGCCCTTCTCGACGTCGATCCGGTACCGGTACTTACGCCCCTTGCCGGGAGCCTCGGCCAGCCCCGGTACCGCCTCGAACTTCCCGGACGCCTTCATGTCCGGGGCCAGCGGGAAGGCGGTGGCCATCTTCTGCGCGTAGGACATGGGCTTGACCTGCTGGCTCCGCAGCTCGGGCGCGGAACGCTCCACGGAGCGGGAGGCGTCCCCGGTGTCCTGCCGGTCGACGCCGGAGGACTTCGGGCCGTCCACCGTGCTTCCGGAGTCCTGTGCCACCTGCCCTGCGACCACGACCGCGAGCACCGTGGTCACGGCGGCGGCCGCGATCCCGGTGAAGGTGCGCCCCTTGCCGCCCCCAACGCCCTTGCCGTCCTCGTCCCGTTCGGCGGTGCCGGTCCCGGCGGGCGGGACGGGGCCGTCCGGCGCGCCCTCGGACGCGTCCGCCGGCGCCGGTCGCGGGGGCGGCGCGTCGAAGGCCTCCAGGAACTCCCTGCGCGGGCCGGGTATCAGCGGGGCGGTACCGGTCCGTGGGTCCGCCGTGCGCCGCTCGGGCGCCTGCTGCCGCGAGGGAGCGGGCTGCCGGGGGCGGAAGAGGTCCTGGCCGCCCGGACCACCCGGGTCCCGCCGGCCGTCGTACCCCTGCTGCGGCCCGCCGCCCCAGCCGCCGCCCGGCTCGCGCTGCTCGGGGTGCCCGCCGCGCACCCGCGGGGTGTCGAGGAACGGGCTGTGGCCGTCCCGCGGCGCCGGGGTGGCGGAGTCCCTGCCCCGGCGCCCGGTGCCCCGGGCCGCTTCGGCACCCGGCGCCGCGGCCCCGGCGTCGCTCCGGACGGCCTCGGGGCCCTTTCGACTGTGTCGTCCCACGCCCTGGATCAGCTCCCGCCGCGTTCGTCCAGCAGTTCCCGGAAGGCCTGGGCGACCGCCTCCGGGTACTCCATCATCGCCACGTGCCCGGCGTCGGGCAGTGTCAGCAGGCGCGAGTCGCGGAAGGCCGCGGACGCCTTGCGTGCCATCCGGTACGAGACGAGCTGGTCCCGTCCGCCGTACACCAGGAGGGTCGGCGCGAGCACGCGCTCGGCCTGGCGCCACAGCGCGTGCTGTCCGCCCAGCGTGTAGGCATCGACGATGCCCCGCGCCGAACGCGCCATGGCGTCCCAGAAGTACGGCAGCTCCAGCCTTCGCTCCATCTCGGCCACCGCGTTGCGGAAGGCTTCGTCGGAGATGCGCGCCGGATCGCCGTAACAGAGTGCCATGGCGCCACGGGTGCGTTGTTCCGCGGTCCAGTTCCGGGTGAGACGGGCGAACAGCGATGCGACGCCCGGGAGTGCGAGCAGGGCCGTCGGCACGGCGGGCCGCTGGACCCGGATCTCGGGCAGGGCCGGGGAGATCAGCGTCAGCGTACGCACCAGATCGGGCCTTGCGGCCGCGACCCGGGTGGCAACCGCGCCGCCGAGAGAGTTCCCGAAAAGGTGAACGGGGCCGCGGCCGCCCGCGTCCAGCAGCCGGATCACGGCCCGGGCGTGTCCGCCCACGGAGTAGTTGCCGTCGTCCGGCGGCGGTGAGTCACCGAAGCCGGGGAGATCGAGCGCCTCGCTGTCGAGCGTGTCCGCCAGCAGCGGCATCAGGGCCGACCAGTTCTGGGAGGAGCCACCGAGGCCGTGCACGAAGAGCGCGGGCTCGGTGGCCGCCGTCTCCGCGGGGCGGGAGCGGACGCTCAGGGTGAGCCCGGGCAGTGCGACGGACCGCAGCTCCTCCCCCTCCGCGACCCGTACGGGACTGACCGTGGGTGCCACCGCTGCGGCGGCGGCCTGGATACCGGGCAGCTCGGTCGAAGACATGCGCCAATGTTACGAGACGATCACGTGATGATTCATGTGTTCGCGGTCACAGGCCGCATAGCGTCCCCGGATGGTTGCTCCTACGCTGCAAGGGAAGGAAGGGAGACGTCATGACGGTCGACCCGAGCGACCCGGACACCTTCGAGGATCCACAGCCGGACGAGCCGGGCCCCGAGACCCCGCGGGCCGACAGCGCGGAGCAGCGGGCGCCGGTCCGGCCGGAGCGCGACGAGCCGCCCTCAGGGCTCGACCGCTCCACCGCCGACGAGGCGGACGCGGCCGAGCAGGCGCGCGTCGTCACGGAGGACGAGGACGATTACCGGTAGATCGCACCGCTTTGCGGTGGTGACCGGCATATCTGCGCCTTCCGCAGCCGTCCGGTCCGTGAAATTCTGCGTTCGCGCCGCGCACACCCGGGTTACTCAAAAGTACGATGGCCCAACGGCGCAGCGTGCACGGTACGACTGTGTTCGAACACGAATTTGGGAGGCGGCGTGACAGCCATCGGGCAGACAGATGCGGCGCGCCCGCGAGGCACCCGGCTGCCTCGCCGTGCCCGTCGCAATCAGCTGCTGGGCGCCGCCCAGGAGGTCTTCGTCGCCCAGGGCTACCATGCCGCGGCGATGGACGACATCGCCGAGCGGGCGGGCGTGAGCAAGCCGGTGCTGTACCAGCACTTCCCCGGCAAGCTGGAGCTCTACCTCGCCCTTCTCGACCAGCACTGCGAATCGCTCCTGCAGGCGGTCCGCACGGCGCTCGCGTCGACGACGGACAACAAGAAGCGTGTCGAGGCCACGATGGACGCCTACTTCGCGTACGTGGAGGACGAGGGCGGCGCCTTCCGACTGGTGTTCGAGTCCGACCTGACGAACGAGCCGGCCGTCCGCGAGCGGGTGGACCGGGTGTCCCTCCAGTGCGCCGAGGCCATCTCGGACGTCATCGCCGGTGACACCGGCCTGTCCAAGGACGAATCGATGCTGCTCGCGGTCGGCCTGGGCGGCGTCTCGCAGGTCGTGGCCCGCTACTGGCTGTCCAGCCCTTCCGGCATCCCGCGCGAATCCGCAGTCCAGCTGCTGACGTCGCTCGCGTGGCGCGGCATCGCCGGCTTCCCGCTGCACGGTGCCGATCTGCACTGAACCGGCGCGACCGACGAGCCGGTGTTCGCTGCGGGCGTTGCCGGTCGACCCCTGGTCCGTCCCTTCACCGGGCTAATGTGTGCTGCGTACGGCGCGGTTCACCGCGCAGAGACGGACCGTCGGAGGGACATAGCCGTGGAGGTCAAGATCGGGGTGCAGCACTCGCCCCGCGAGATCGTTCTGGAGAGCGGACTTTCCGCCGAAGAGGTCGAGAGCGCGGTCGGCGAGGCGCTGGGCGGCAAGGCGCAGCTTCTCAGCCTCACGGACGAGAAGGGCCGCAAGGTCCTGGTGCCGGCCGACCGGATCGCCTACGTGGAGATCGGTGAGCCCACCGCCCGGCGGGTGGGGTTCGGCGCGCTGTAGTCCGCGCACGCGGCAAGGAGTGAGGGCCCGGCGGAAGATTCCGCCGGGCCCTCACCCATGTCCGCACCCGCGCACGACGCGTCCCTCGGTGGGGTTCACCGGTCGCCACGGAGGGTTGCGTTCCGGGGGCCACGGGTAGGACGGCCTACGACCGACCGCCCGCCGCGCCGTCAAGCGAGGTGACCCCTCAGTGCTCTGGGAAACCATCAGCTCCGTCGTGCTCGGACTCGCGCTCTCCTGGGGCGCGCTCCGGGCGCTGCCCGACCGCCTCCCGTCCTCGCGGGCGGTCTTCCTCACGGGAGGACCGGCTGCCCTGTTCGGTGCGCTGCTGACGCACTCGGCGCTGGGCACCGGCCACCTCCTGGCGACGTGCGCCGGATCCCTGATCGTCGGGACGATCACCCTGTCCCTGCTGATCCGCCCCCCGGGCAGTCGGCCCGTGCGCTCGGCCGCCGTCCACTGAGGACCGTCCCCCGGCCCCCTCGGTTCAGGCCGCGAGACCGAGCGCGGCCATCCGCTTGGTGTGGGCCTCGGTGATCCGGGAGAACATCCTGCCCACCTCGGCGAGGTCGAAGCCGTCCGCGACTCCGCCCACGAGCATCGTGGAGAGGGCGTCACGGTCGGCGACCACCCGCTGTGCCTGCGAGAGGGCCTCGCCCATCAGCCTGCGCGCCCACAGGGCGAGCCTGCCGCCGACCCTGGGGTCGGCCTCGATGGCGGCCCGCACCTTCTCGACCGCGAAGTTCCCGTGGCCCGTGTCGTCGAGCACGGAGAGGACGAGGGAACGTGTGTCCGCGTCCAGCCTGGCCGCGATCTCCCGGTAGAAGTCACTGGCGATCGAGTCGCCGACGTACGCCTTGACCAGGCCTTCCAGCCAGTCCGACGGGGCCGTCTGGCGGTGGAAGTCGTCGAGCGCCTTGGCGAAGGGCTCCATGGCCGCGGTGGGCGACTCCTCGACGGCGGTGAGCCGGTCGGTGAGCTGCTCGAAATGATGGAACTCGGCGGAGGCCATCTTCGCCAGCGCGGCCTTGTCTCCGAGTGTCGGCGCGAGTTTCGCGTCCTCGGCGAGCCGCTCGAAGGCCGCGAGCTCGCCGTAGGCCAGCGCGCCCAGCAGGTCCACGACCGCGGCGCGGTAGTGCGGGTCGGCCGAGGCTGTGACCCAGTCCTGGGCGGCGATTCCGGTCGGGGCAGGCACTTCTTCGGATGCTTCGGTGGCGGTGTCAGGCGTCTCCATGGATCGCAGAATAGCCCGCCCCGCGAGGGGCGGAAGGCCCCGTCCAGCAGGAGACATCACACCGTTCCGATGAATTCGCCCGACACGCATGCGCGAATCCGGGGTACAGTGGTAATGCGCCTACTGAGCATTCCTGTGCCAGGGGCGCGACCTTGAATGAGGATGCCCGGTCGGTGGCCCGATCGGCTCCGACCCGACAGCCCTCCGCGCAGGCCGTGCACCACGCACGACCGCAAGATGAGGGGCCCCCTCAGCGGCACGAGCGCTCGAGCGACGGCAGTGGTCCCGCGCCACCCGGCCCATCCACGGCCGGATGACCAACCCCGGCACGGTACGACCCCCATCGTTCGCCTCGGACCGCGTCTCACAGAAGAGGCAGCACCCTGACTACGTTCCGCGACCTCGGAATCCTTCCCGAGACGGCCGAAGCCCTCGAGGCGGTCGGCATCACGTCCCCCTTCCCCATCCAGGAGCTGACGCTCCCGGTCGCCCTCTCCGGCTCCGACGTCATCGGCCAGGCCAAGACGGGTACCGGCAAGACCCTGGGCTTCGGTCTTCCGCTCCTCGAGCGTGTGACCGTCCCCGCGGACGTCGAGGCCGGCCGCGCCGCGCCCGAGAAGCTGACGGACGCGCCCCAGGCCCTGATCGTCGTCCCCACCCGTGAGCTCTGCCAGCAGGTCACCAACGACCTCCTCACCGCCGGCAAGGCCCGTAACGTCCGCGTCCTCGCGATCTACGGCGGCCGGGCGTACGAGCCCCAGGTCGAGGCCCTGAAGAAGGGCGTCGACATCATCGTCGGCACCCCCGGCCGGCTGCTCGACCTGGCGGGCCAGCGCAAGCTCGACCTCTCGCACATCCGCGCCCTCGTCCTGGACGAGGCCGACGAGATGCTCGACCTGGGCTTCCTGCCCGACGTCGAGCGCATCATCACGATGCTTCCCTCGAAGCGCCAGACGATGCTGTTCTCCGCGACCATGCCCGGCGCCGTCATCAGCCTCGCGCGCCGCTACATGTCGCAGCCGACGCACATCAACGCCACCTCGCCCGACGACGAGGGCACGACCGTCAAGAACACGGCGCAGTTCGTCTACCGCGCCCACTCGATGGACAAGCCCGAGATGGTCTCCCGCATCCTCCAGGCCGAGGGCCGCGGGCTGGCGATGATCTTCTGCCGTACGAAGCGGACGGCCGCCGACATCGCCGAGCAGCTCGAGAAGCGCGGCTTCGCCTCCGGCGCGGTCCACGGCGACCTCGGCCAGGGCGCGCGCGAGCAGGCCCTGCGCGCCTTCCGCAACGGCAAGGTGGACGTCCTCGTCTGCACCGACGTCGCCGCGCGCGGCATCGACGTCGAGGGCGTGACCCATGTCATCAACTACCAGTCGCCCGAGGACGAGAAGACCTACCTCCACCGCATCGGCCGTACCGGCCGCGCGGGCGCCAAGGGCACCGCGATCACGCTGGTGGACTGGGACGACATCCCGCGCTGGCAGCTGATCAACAAGGCTCTGGACCTGAAGTTCCCCGACCCCGCCGAGACGTACTCCACGTCTCCGCACCTGTACGAGGACCTCGGTATCCCGGCCGGCACCAAGGGTGTCCTGCCGCGGGCCGAGCGGACCCGTGCCGGTCTGCGCGCCGAGGAGATCGAGGACCTCGGCGAGACCGGTGGCCGTGGCCGCAGGTCCGCCGCGCCCGCTCCCCGCGAGGAGCGCCCGCCGCGCACCCCGCGTCAGCGCCGCCGCACCCGCGGTGGCAGTTCGGTCGAGGAGAACGCCGTCGCCTCGGTGCCGGCTCCCGCGACCGAGGCTCCCCGCGAGGATGCTCCGGAGCCGCGCACGCCGCGTCGCCGCCGCCGTACCCGCGCCGCCGCCGAGGGTGTGGCGGAGGCCGCGGTGGCCGTCGCCGAGACCCCGGCCGTGAAGCCCGCGGCGGAGGTCACCGAGCCGGTCGCGGAGACCAAGCCGCGCCGCCGCAGGTCGACGCGCGCCGCCGCGCCGAAGGTGTCCGAGGCGCCCGCGCCGGCCGCCGAGGCCGTGGTCGACTTCCAGACCGTGGCCGTCTCGGCCCCGGCCGCGGAGCCCGTGGCGGCCAAGCCGCGCCGCCGCGCCCGGATCGTGAAGCCCGCCGACGAGGTGGACTTCCAGATCGCCCCGCCCTCGGAGCCCGTGACCGAGAGCAGGCCGCGCCGCCGTACCCGCGCCGCCGCGAAGCCGAAGGACGGCAAGGACGTCGCCCAGGCGACGGCCCCGGTCGCCGAGGAGGCCGCGGAGACCAAGCCGCGCCGCCGCAGGTCGACGCGCGCCGCGGAGAAGCCCGAGGCCGCCGCGGTGTCCGTCACCGCGACGGACGAGGCAGCGCCCGCGAAGCCGCGCAGGCGCCGCTCGCGTGCGGCGACGGCCGTCTCGGAGACGACCGAGGGCTGAGTACCCGCCGCCGGCACTTCGTACGGCCCCGGTTCCCGCACTGCGGGGCCGGGGCCGTACCTCTGCCGGGGCGCGCCCCGGTCACCGGCGATAGTCTCGGGCCCATGAGCCGGCCGCCCACCTTCACCCCGCCCCGCTGTGCCAGCAAGCGCGTACTGAGCACCGAGCGCGGGGACTTCGCCGTGCTGGACGCGGTGCCCTCCTCGGGGGCCCACTCCACCGCGCTCCTGCTGCCCGGTTACACCGGCAGCAAGGAGGACTTCATCGCCCTGCTCGAACCCCTCGCCGAGGCCGGCTTCCGGGTGCTGTCCGTCGACGGCCGGGGACAGTACGAGAGCGCCGGTACAGGCGACCAGGGATCCTACGCGCAGAAGGAGCTGGCCCGTGACGTACTCGCGCAGGCCGCGGCGGTGGACGGTACGGCGGCCACGGGCGGCATCCATCTGCTCGGCCACTCCCTGGGCGGGCAGATCGCCCGCGCGGCGGTACTCCTGGACCCCTCGCCCTTCCGTTCGCTGACCCTGATGTCGTCGGGCCCCGCCGCGATCGACCCGGCCCAGCGGACGAAGGCGGCCCTGCTCAGCGACGCGCTCGTCCGCTGGAGCATGGACGACGTCTGGCGCATGATGCGCGCGATGGACCCGCCCGAGGACGCGGACACGGGGGACGGCGAGGGCCTGCGCCTGCGCTGGCTGAGCCACGACCCGGCGCAGCTGATCGCGACCGGCGCCCAGCTCTCCCGGGAACCCGACCGGGTGGCCGAGCTCTCGGCCCTGCCCCTTCCCGTGCATGTGATCTCCGGGGAGAGCGACGACGTGTGGCCGCTGCCGCTGCTCGACGAGATGGCCGTGCGGCTGGGCGCCCACCGGACGGTGGTCAAGGGCGCCGAGCATTCCCCCAACACCGCCCGTCCGGCGGATACCGCCGCGGCCCTGGCCGCGTTCTGGAACGCCGCCTGAGCCGGTCCGCGCGCCGGGCGCGGCGTCAGTACTGCGCCTGAAGGTGCTGCCAGAAGCCGTCGCGCAGCGCGCGGCGGAGCGGGGCGTGGCCGCGCAGCGAGTGCTGGAGGATCCGCTCCGCCTCGACGAGCAGGTCCTGGTCGACGGAGCCCGGCAGATACGGGTGCCCCGGGAGCAGGTCGGCCAGCGCGTCGCGTCCGCGGGCGGAGAGCCAGGCCGCCGCGATCTGGGCGCCGACGAACCGTACGTCCTCGCGTGCGGGGGCGGGGCTGTCGTCGTCGTACATCGTGACGGAGCGCCGGGTCACATACGGGCGGCAGAAGTCGAGGTCGAAGGTGCGCTGGCTGTCGACCTCCCAGAGCAGCGGCTCGGCCTGGTTGCGCCCCTCACCCGCCTCGATGCCCCAGAGGTGGACCCGGGCGCCGTACCCCTGGGCGGCCTCCACGGCCGAGACCAGGTCCTCGTCGCCGCCGACGAGCGCCGCGTCGCTGATGGCGCGGTGCCTGGCGAGCGATTCGAGGTCGGAGCGGATGAGTGAGTCGACGCCCTTCTGCTGGTTGTTGGCGTTGAGGTTGCCCAGCCTGACCTTGACGTCGGGGAGTTCGGCGATGGACTGCTGCTCGGTGGTGTGGATCCGGCGCCGCGCGCCGTCGTACCAGTAGACGCGGAGCAGCCGGCTGTCGGCGAAGATCGTGCGGGCCTTGTCGATGAAGGCCTCGATCAGCCCTTCCGCGTCCAGGTCGAAGGAGCGGCGGTCCTCCGTGCCGGTGACGAGCAGTCCGGCCGCCGCGTAGACGTAGCCGGCGTCGACGAAGATCGCGTGCGTGGAGGGTGTCTTGGAGACCTCGGCGAGTACCCGCTGGAGCAGCGCGTTCGTGCGGTCCAGCTGTTCGCGGACGCCGGGCGTCCCGTCCGTCGTGTCCGTGTGACTCATGCGGACCTCATCGTCCGCGCACGTCTGATTACCGATGGGTACTTAGACATCCAAAAAATTTCCTTAGCGTAGGGAATGTTTGTGGTGAGCAAGCCGTTGTAACCCGTATGGAACGCGAAGGAAGCTTCGCGTTCCTATCCTTGCCGGTGGGACGCCCCACCGGCGCCAGTAGTTCTCCACCAGGAGGATCAGACGAAGGGAAGCCTTATGCGCTTCGAGATCATGCGACTCGACGATGTCGACGGTACCGCCGTGGACAGCACCGTCGTGGACGCCGCCTCCGTCAACCGGATCGTGCAGCAGGCCGCGGCAACGGGCCAGCGCATCTACATCCGGCCGGCCGACACCACGGCTTCATAACACCTCGCATCGCTTTCGCGTCGCCGACCTCGGACGCATGACGAGCTGAAGACGAAGCGCCCTCGCACGGATGGTCCGTGCGAGGGCGCAGTGCTGTCCGGCTCCGCGGCTCAGGAGTTCTGGACGACCTGGGTGACGCCGTTGATGATCTGCTGCACGGCGATGGCCGAGAGCATCATGCCGGCGAGCCGGGTGACGAGCACGACACCCCCGTCCTTGATCACACGGATGATCAGGAGCGAGTACCGCATGGTCAGCCAGAGCACCAGATGCATCGCGAGGATCGCGGACCAGACGGAGACCTGTCCCTGGACGCCGTCGGCGTTCTGCACGGCGAGGATCACCGAGACGATGGCACCGGGGCCGGCCAGCAGCGGCATGCCGAGCGGCACCAGGGCGACGTTGACGTCCTTGGTCTGCGTCGGCTCGTCGGTCTTCCCGGTGAGCAGGTCCAGCGCGATGAGCAGCAGGAGGAGCCCGCCGGCGATCATCAGCGCGTCCACCGAGACGTGAAGGTAGTCCAGGATCTGCTGGCCGAGCAGACCGAAGACCGCGATCACGCCGAACGCGACGGAGACGGCCTGCAGTGCCATCCGCCGCTGCGTCTTCGCGGGCCGGCCCGCGGTGAGAGCCAGGAAGATCGGGGTGATTCCGGGGGGATCCATGATCACGAAGAGGGTGAGGAAGAGGGATCCGAATACGGCGAAGTCGAACACGGTTGAGCCTTGCGGGAGATGAGCGGGTGAGACGGGAGCGCGCCGGGGGTGCACGACCGGAGGCGCGGAGGGGATGCGGCGAGCGGTGAGGCGCTACGCGGGGAAGGGACCGCCCGCGCCCGGCACAGGGAAGGCTCCCGTGGCGCGCCGGGTGATCTCGCCGTAGATCTCGGGGTCGGTGGTGAACTCCCCGAGCCGGACGGTCTTGCGGCTGCCGTGGTAGTCGCTGGACCCGGTGGTCAGCAGCCCCAGCTCGCCGGCGAGGCCGCGCAACCGGGCCCTGGTGGGCTCGTCGTGGTCCATGTGGTCGACCTCGATGCCGTCGAGCCCGGCGTCGGCCAGCCGCACGATCACGTCCTCGGGGACCACCCGGCCGCGCTTGACGGCGAGCGGGTGGGCGAAGACGGTGACCCCGCCGGCCGCCTTGACCAGCCGGACCGCGTCGAACGGGTCGAGCTCGTGCTTGCCGGCGTACGCCCGACCGCCGTCGGCGAGCCAGGAGGGAGTGAAGGCGTCGGAGACCGAGGCGACGACACCGAGCTCGACCAGCGCGGTCGCCACGTGCGGGCGTCCGACCGACCCGTTGCCGGCGATCCGGGCGACCTGTTCCCAGGTGACCGGGACGCCGAGGTCCTGGAGCTTGCGCACCATGGCCTGCGCACGCGGCACCCGGTCGTCCCGGACGAGCTCGCGCTCACGGGCCAGTTCGGGCTCGGAGGGGTCGAAGAGGTAGGCCAGCATGTGCACGCCGACACCGTCGACGCGGCAGGAGAGCTCGGCGCCGGTGACGAGGGTCAGCCCTTCGGGGAGGGCGGCGGCGGCCTCGGCGTGGCCTCCGACCGTGTCGTGGTCGGTGAGGGCGACGACGTCGAGGCCCGCCGCTGCGGCGTTGGCCACCAGCTCGGCGGGGGTGTCCGTGCCGTCCGAAGCGGTGGAGTGGGTGTGCAGGTCGATGCGCACGACGCGTACTCCGGTGCTGGTGGACGGACAGGGGACGCTCAAGGATAACCGCCGGGAACCGCCCTCTTTCCGGTCGCCCTCAGGGCCCGCCGAGCAGCCGGGGGGTGAGTGCGCCGCAGGGCAGGAGGTCCACCTCCCCCCCGGCGTCACGCAGATCGGTCAGCACGAGGTCGTCGTACATCAGCAGCCCCGACCGCTCGGGCCAGACGATGGCCCAGAGCCAGAGGCCGCGCGCCTCCCCCGCGAAGACCGCGCGGTCGGCGGGCGCGTCCTTGACGTGCCACAGCGCGGTGGGACGTCCCGCCGCATGCACCTTGGCGTCGGGGACCGCCTCGACCCGCAGGCCGGCCCCGGGATCGGGGCCCTCGACCCCGGCGTAGCGCGCCCCGAGGCCGACACCCAGCTCCTCGGCGACCAGCAGCAGTTCACCCATTCCCCCTAGCGGTCCGGGGCCCGAGCAGGCGACGGCGGTGGCGCGGCCGCCGCTGCGGTCGTCACCCGCGTACGCGGCGCCCGTGAACAGCCAGCCGACCGGGAGTGGCCAGGGCATCCACACCGGCACCCGGGCACGGTGCACCACGACGCCCAGCGCCTCGACGCTGGGCGGGACCACCGGCTGCATCGGGTGCACCTGGCCGTGCGTGGTGCACTGCCAGGCATCGGCGAAGAGGCCGGGCGCCCTGACCCGGCCACCGCACTTCGGGCAACTGGGTTCGCCCCTCATAACGCCCCACGGTCCTCCCCGGCCGTCGCCGCGTCAAGGCGATCACCCATCCCTGCCGGGGCTCCCACCTGGCGAGATGAGTGTAGCTTGCATTTATTAGCCTCTCTAACTTATTCTGTGCATAACGCAACGATCTTTGGGAGTGAGGGAAGCCATGCGGGAAGAGGATCCGTTCGACGAGGGTGCGACCAGCATCCTGCGTCAGCCGAAGGCCGTCTGGGCCACGGCGGGCGCCTCGGTCGTCGCCTTCATGGGGATCGGGCTGGTGGACCCGATCCTGCCGTCCATCGCGAAGGGCCTGGAGGCCACACCCAGCCAGGTGTCCCTCCTGTTCACCTCGTACTTCCTGATCACCGCGGTCGCGATGCTGGTGACCGGATTCGTCTCCAGCCGCATCGGCGGCCGCAAGACCCTGCTGACCGGCCTCGCGCTGGTGGTCGTCTTCGCCGCGCTCTCCGGCACGTCCTCGTCCGTCGCCGAACTGGTCGGCTTCCGCGCGGGCTGGGGGCTGGGCAACGCGCTGTTCGTCTCCACGGCCCTCGCGGTCATCGTCGGCGCCGCCGCGGGCGGCAGCGCCGCGGCGATCCTGCTCTACGAGTCCGCACTCGGCCTCGGCATGGCGTGCGGCCCGCTGGTCGGCGCGCTGCTCGGCGACGCGAGCTGGCGCTACCCGTTCTTCGGCACCGCAGCCCTGATGGCGATCGGCTTCCTCTGCATCACCGCGTTCCTCAAGGAGCAGCCCAGGCCGGCCAGGAAGACATCCCTGCTCGACCCGATCCGGGCGCTGGGACACGGCGGGCTGGCCTCGGTCGCCACGTCGGCGTTCTTCTACAACTACGCGTTCTTCACGATCCTGGCCTTCACACCGTTCGTCCTCGACATGTCGCCGTACCGGTCGGGCGCGGTGTTCTTCGCCTGGGGCCTGCTGCTGGCGGTCTTCTCGGTACTCGTCGCACCGCGGCTGCAGCGGCGGTTCGGCTCACTGAAGGTGGTCGGCGGCTCCCTGGTGCTGCTCGCCGCGGACCTGGTCGTCCTCGGGTACGGCAACCACACGGCGGCGATCGTCTGCACCATCGTCTCGGGTGCCTTCATCGGTATGAACAACACCGTCTACACCGAGCTCGCCCTCGGCGTGTCCGACGCGCCGCGCCCGGTGGCGAGCGCCGGGTACAACTTCGTCCGCTGGTTCGCCGCGGCCGCGGCTCCCTACCTCGCGCCGAAGATCGAGGAGTGGAGCGACATCCACATCCCGTTCGTGGTCGCCGCGCTCGCGGCGCTGGTCGGAGCCCTGGTCGTATGGGCCAGGCGTGCGGCGCTGACCCACGAGGCGGAGGCACTGGAACCGGTCCACGCGGTCGAGGACGGCGTCACCGTCTTCGCCGACTGACCGCCTCCCGACCTCTCTCCGGCCCCGCCCGCGGTTCCCCCTCCTTGCCGCGCGGCGGGGCTTCTCCCTGCCCGGGGCGCACCGGCCGGCGCGCCCGGGTGTCTCAGTCCAGCGCGACCGAGGCGCGCAGCGGATCCCTCAGGTCCGTACCCCGGGCGAGCCAGCGCTCCTGCAATTCCTGCGCGCCCCTGACCCGCTTCCAGGCGGCCTCGTTGGGCGTCATCGGCAGCAGCGGGAGGAAGCGCACCGGCTCCATCGGGGAATCCAGCTCCAGGTCCTCGACCAGGCCGCCGGGTTCGGCGACCAGGACGGAGCTGAAGGGTGCCCCGGGCCAGAGCGGCTGCCCGAGGTCCAGCGACGCGCCGGGGGCCACGATCAGCCCCTCGACCTGCGGGGACGCCGCGAGGACGGCGAGGGGCCGCAGCACCTGGTCGGTGTCGGCGAGGCCGGCCCGCACGGAGAGGAGCAGTTCGGCGCGCGGTCCCTTCACGGGATCGGCGAGGGGCGACGTCGGGTCGGCCATCGGCTGGGCCGACATGCCGAGTGTGGCGTAACGCACCACGTCGCCGTCGACGAAGCGGAGCACCTCGATGCGGTCCGTGCCGAGGAACGTCACGTCGGCGCGCGCGTCCGGCTCCCCCAGCGCCGTACGGAGCCGGGCTTCGGCCAGATCAAGAATTTCTCCCATGCGGCGAGCATAGAACGCGTAGGGAACGGGCAAAGGAAGGGATTGGCTCCTCACCCTGCTGATAGCCTGAGGCGTCGGTCGGGACAGCACGCAGAAGCGTCGCTCTCAGTCCCGACAACACGTGCTCCCCCACGGGGGACCGGCTGGAGGAGGTGGGGCCGCGGTGGATCCAAGTCGACCGTGCAGTACCAACCGCTCTTCCGCCCGACGCCTTCCTTCTGTGGCCTGACGCCCTTTCCAGGCCCTCGCCACGGCAGTTCGCGCACGGAAGAGCCCTCGTTTCTGTCTGTCTGTAGCGAACGCCGTCATCGTGCCCACGCGGTGCCGCCCGCTTTGCGGACGTGAGCGCACGTCCTCATTCCGGGCTGTTCCACGTGCCCACCCGACGGCCCTCCGTGAAGAGGAGCCAGCCATGTCGATGATCCGTGACCTGCGCGCCGCCGTGCGCCCGTCCCTGCGCAAGAGCAGCACCCCGTACAACAGCTACGACGCCACCCGGGACCCGTCCGCCTCCAGCGCCGTCGTCGACTGCGCGGTCTACCGGGACGGGCGCCGGCTCACCGACGGCTCGTGCCTGACGCCGCGTGAGGCGATGCTGCGGGTGCGCGAGGAGGGCGGCTTCGCCTGGATCGGCCTGCACGAGCCGACCGAGGAGGAGTTCGCAGGCATCGCACGGGAGTTCGGCCTCCACCCGCTGGCCGTGGAGGACGCCGTCCACGCCCACCAGCGGCCCAAGCTGGAGCGGTACGACGACACCCTCTTCACGGTGTTCAAGACGATCCATTACGTCGAACACGCCGAGCTCACGGCGACCAGCGAGGTCGTCGAGACCGGCGAGGTGATGTGCTTCACCGGCCCCGACTTCGTCATCACCGTCCGGCACGGCGGACAGGGCTCGCTCCGCGCCCTGCGCCACCGCCTCCAGGAGGACCCCGAGCTGCTGGCCAAGGGTCCCTCCGCCGTGCTGCACTCCATCGCCGACCACGTCGTCGACGGCTACATCGCGGTGGCGTCCTCGGTGCAGGACGACATCGACGAGGTGGAGATCGACGTATTCTCCACGCCCGCCAAGGGCGGCCCCCGCGGTTCCGACGCGGGCCGGATCTACCAGCTGAAGCGTGAGGTCCTGGAGTTCAAGCGCGCCGTCTCCCCGCTGCTGCGGCCGATGCAGCTGCTGAGCGAGCGCCCGATGCGGCTGATCGACCCCGACATCCAGAAGTACTTCCGAGACGTGGCGGACCACCTGGCCCGGGTCCACGAGGAGGTCATCGGCTTCGACGAGCTCCTCAACTCGATCCTCCAGGCCAACCTGGCCCAGGCCACGGTCACGCAGAACGAGGACATGCGCAAGATCACCTCCTGGGCGGCGATCATCGCCGTGCCGACGATGATCTGCGGGGTCTACGGCATGAACTTCAAGCACATGCCCGAGCTGGGATGGACGTACGGGTATCCGATGGTGCTGGCGCTCATCGGCGTCGTCTGCTTCTCCATCCACCGCACGCTCAAGCGCAACGGCTGGCTCTAATAGAGTTCCGGCATGATTGCTGCTGACGTGTCGCTGGCCCGGGCTCTCGTCGAGGAGGCCACCAAGAAGTCCGGCCTGATCTGGGTCCGGGGCACCGGCCCCTCCCGGGCACTGTGGCACGTGTGGCACGAGGGTGCCGCGGTACTGGTGGGCGACGGCCCCGGGGAGCAGCCGCTCCCGGCGGGGCTGGAGGCCGGTTCACCGGCCGAGGTGACCGTGCGCAGCAAGGACAAGGGCGGCCGGATCATCGCCTGGACCGCGTCCGTGGCGGTGCTGGAGCCGCGGTCCGAGGAGTGGGAGGCGGCGGTCGCCGAGCTGAAGGGCAAGCGGCTGAACGCCCCGGACGCGGAGCAGTTGACGGAACGCTGGGCCGGTGAGTGCCGGGTCCTGCGCCTGACGCCGGGCGAGCCCCGCACGGACCTGCCGGACGACTCCCTGGCCGCGGTTCCGCTGCCCACCGCGGCGATCACCCGCGAGACCGCGCCGGCCGCGCTCCCCCGACTGCTGCTGAAGCGCCGCGGGAAGCGCTGAGCCGGGCGTCAGCCGGACGACTTGGGCAGCTCGCCGCCGTAGTCGACGGTGTCGTCGTCGGCCGGCGCCTCCAGCGGGAAGCTCTCGCCCCAGTCGGCGAGGGTGACGGTGCCGCCGCCCCCTCCGCGTGCCACGCGCAGCGGGTAAGGCGTGCCCTCCAGGGAGACGTCCAGCGCGCCTCCCTCACCACTTCCGCCCATGATCTGCACGGTGCGCACCCCGCCGACGGTCTTCCGCTCGCCCTTGCCGACCTTCCCGTGCAGGGTCAGCATCCCGTCGAGGAGGGTCTTCTTCTCGGTGAAGCCGCGCAGCTGACGGTAGGTGGGGTCGTCCTCGGGCACCTTCACGTACTTGCCGTCGAGCTTGTCGGCGGCCTGCGCGCCCTCGTCGTCGGCGGCCTCGTCCTTCCAGAAGCCGGCGTCGGCCTTGAGGTAGACCTCGTCCCCGACACGCAGGATCTCGAAGGTGTTCTGCTTCGAGGTGACCGATCCGCTGCCGCCCTTGCCGCTGAGCCGCATGTCCAGGGAGTAGCTGCCGTCCTTGCTGACCAGCTTGCCGGTCAGCCGCACCGCGTCCGCGGCGTCGGCGGCGGCCCGCGCCTTCCGGTCGATCTGCTCGGCCGTCAGCTTGCCGACGCCGTTGGTCCCCTTGTCCGGGTCCTCTCCGGCGCAGGCCGTGAGTGCGACGGTCAGCCCCGCACAGAGCAGCACGGCGAAGGCGTTCCGGCGGCGGGCCCGTACGGCCGGGGCGTAAGAGGTCACGGGCGCACTGCCTCTCGTCTGTGTGTCGGGGGTTGGCAGACGGCAGCGTACCCGTGCCGCGTACGCCATTCGGCAGAGCGCCGTACGGACGGTCCGCCAGGGCGTCCCCGACGGGTACGGGCTAGCCTGATCACGGCAGACGAGGACGCGGAGGGCGGAGGGAGCGCACAGGATGGCGGCAGGTACTCCCAGAGTCTTCGTCTCACACCTGTCCGGCGTACCGGTGTTCGACCCGAACGGTGACCAGGTCGGTCGTGTCCGGGATCTGGTGGCGATGCTCAGGGTCGGCGGCAGGCCGCCGCGGCTGCTGGGGATGGTCGTCGAGGTCGTGAGCCGGCGGCGCATCTTCCTGCCGATGACCCGGGTGACGGGCGTCGAGTCCGGTCAGGTGATCACCACCGGTGTGGTCAACATGCGGCGCTTCGAGCAGCGCCCGACCGAGCGGCTCGTCCTCGGCGAGTTCCTCGACCGGCGGGTGCGGCTCGTCGAGACCGAGGAGGAGGTGACCGTCCTCGACGTCGCCATCCACCAGCTCCCGGCCCGCCGTGACTGGGAGATCGACAAGTTCTTCGTCCGCAAGGGCCGGGGCGGGGCGCTGCGCCGCAAGGGTGAGGCGCTGACCGTGGAGTGGTCGGCGATCAGCGGCTTCTCGCTGGAGGAGCACGGGCAGGGCGCGGAGAGCCTGGTGGCGACCTTCGAGCGGCTGCGCCCCACCGACGTCGCCAACGCCATGCACCATCTGACGCCCAAGCGCCGCGCGGAGGTGGCCGCGGCACTGGACGACGACCGGCTCGCGGACGTCCTGGAGGAGCTGCCCGGGGACGACCAGGTGGAGATCCTCGGGAAGCTGGAGGAGGACCGTGCCGCGGACGTCCTGGAGGCGATGGACCCGGACGACGCGGCCGACCTGCTGTCGGAGCTCCCGGAGGCGGACAAGGAGCGGCTCCTGGCCCTGATGCGGCCGGACGACGCCGCCGACGTGCGACGGCTGCTGTCGTACGAGGAGCGCACCGCGGGCGGGCTGATGACGACCGAGCCGATCATCCTGCGGCCCGACGCGACGGTCGCGGACGCCCTGGCCCGGGTACGCCAGCAGGACCTGTCGCCCGCGCTGGCCGCGCAGGTCTACGTCTGCCGCTCGCCCGACGAGACGCCCACCGGCAAGTACCTGGGCACCGTGCACTTCCAGCGGCTGCTGAGGGATCCGCCGTTCACCCTGGTGAGCTCGATCGTCGACAGCGATCTCGTCCCGCTGGCCCCGGACACCCCGCTTCCCGAGGTGACCAGCTATCTGGCCGCGTACAACATGGTCTCGGTGCCCGTGGTGGACGAGAGCGGTTCGCTGCTGGGCGCGGTCACCGTCGACGACGTGCTGGACCACCTGCTGCCCGAGGACTGGCGCGAGACCGACTTCCAGGGTGAGGAGGGGATCACCGGTGGCCGCTGAGGACCGCGCGAGGGCCACGCCGACCGGTGCCACGGGGATCGTCCGCCCGCCCCGCCCCCGGCTCGACCAGCCGAAGGCCCCGCGGCGCCGGCTGCTGCCCGAGTACGACCCCGAGGCCTTCGGCCGGTTCTCCGAGCGCATCGCCCGTTTCCTGGGGACGGGACGCTTCATCGTCTGGATGACGCTGATCATCGTCCTGTGGGTGGTGTGGAACATCTTCGCGCCCGGGAACCTGCGCTTCGACGAGTACCCGTTCATCTTCCTGACGCTGATGCTGTCGCTCCAGGCCTCGTACGCGGCTCCGCTGATCCTGCTGGCACAGAACCGCCAGGACGACCGGGACCGGGTCACCCACGAGCAGGACCGCAAGCAGAACGAGAGGTCGATCGCGGACACCGAGTTCCTCAGCCGGGAGATCGCCGCACTCCGGATGGGTCTCGGGGAGGTCGCCACCCGTGACTGGATCCGCTCGGAACTGGAGGCGATGGTGAAGGACATGGAGGAGCGCCGCGTGTTCATCCCCTCCGAGAGTGACGAAGCCGACCACCCGGGGCCTGCCCGCCCGTAGGCTACCGAGCCGTACCATCGTCGTATGGCTACGGAAGACGCGGTGCGCGAAGCACTGGCGACAGTGAACGACCCGGAGATCCACCGACCGATCACCGAGCTCGGCATGGTGAAATCGGTCGAGATCGATCCTGACGGTGTGGTCGCTGTCACCGTGTACCTCACGGTCTCCGGCTGCCCGATGCGCGAGACGATCACCAGGAACGTGACCGACGCGGTCTCCCGCGTCGAGGGCGTGTCGCGGGTCGAGGTCACGCTCGACGTGATGAGCGACGAGCAGCGCAAGGAGCTCGCCTCGTCCCTGCGCGGCGGCACCGCCGAGCGCGAGGTGCCCTTCGCCAAGCCGGGCTCGCTGACCCGGGTGTACGCGGTGGCCTCCGGCAAGGGCGGTGTCGGCAAGTCCTCCGTGACGGTCAACCTCGCGGCGGCGATGGCGGCCGACGGCCTGAAGGTCGGTGTGGTCGACGCGGACATCTACGGGCACAGCGTGCCCCGGATGCTGGGCGCGGACGGCAAGCCCACCCAGGTCGAGAACATGATCATGCCGCCGTCCTCGCACGGCGTGAAGGTGATCTCCATCGGCATGTTCACCCCGGGCAACGCCCCGGTGGTGTGGCGGGGGCCCATGCTGCACCGCGCGCTGCAGCAGTTCCTCGCCGACGTGTACTGGGGCGACCTGGACGTCCTGCTGCTCGACCTTCCCCCGGGCACCGGTGACATCGCGATCTCCGTGGCCCAGCTCGTCCCGAACGCCGAGATCCTGGTCGTCACGACCCCGCAGCAGGCTGCCGCCGAGGTCGCCGAGCGGGCCGGCTCCATCGCCGTGCAGACCCACCAGAAGATCGTGGGCGTCGTCGAGAACATGTCGGGCATGCCGTGCCCGCACTGCGACGAGATGGTCGACGTGTTCGGTTCGGGCGGTGGGCAGCGGGTCGCCGACGGGCTGACGAAGACCGTCGGCGCCGAGGTTCCGGTGCTCGGCTCCATCCCGATCGACGTACGGCTGCGGGAGGGCGGCGACGAGGGCAAGCCCGTCGTGCTGTCCGACCCGGACTCTCCGGCGGGCGCCGCGCTGCGCACCATCGCCGGGAAGCTGAGCGGCCGTCAGCGCGGCCTGTCCGGCATGTCGCTGGGGCTCACCCCGCGCAACAAGTTCTGAGCCCGCGTGCGGGTGGGGGCGGCCTCCCGAGGAGGCCGCCCCCACCCGCGTACCGCCGCTTGGCTCAGTTCTCGTACGACGCGATGTCGCCGATCACCGCGAAGCCCAGGCCGTAGGCGCTCATGCCGCGCCCGTACGCGCCGATGTGGACCCCGTCCGGGGCCGAACCGGCGAGGACCCAGCCGAACTCGGACTCGCGGTAGTGGAAGTCCACCGGCACTCCGTCGACCGGGAGCGACAGCGTCGACCAGGGTTCCTCGCCGAGTTCGTCGGCGAGCTCGAACGCGGTCTCGGTCTGCTGGTTCAGCCATTCACCACGCAGGGTGTGGTCCATCTGTGGCGGCCAGGTGCAGTCCAGCAGGCCTGAGCCGGCCAGCCAGGCCGCCGACGAGACCGTGGTCGCGTCCAGGACGCCCGTACCGTCGTCGCTGTCCCGGACGGGGCTGCTGCCCACCGTCACCACCACCGCGAAACGTGCCTTCTCCGCGCCGGCGTCCGCCCGCACGACGGGCTCCTCGCCGTGCCCGGTGGAACCGTGGTGCACGGTGTCGCCCGCACCCGCGGTGACCTGCATCAGCCAGCGCGGCCCGGTGAAGGCCTCGTCCAGCCCGTACCAGGGGAACGGCGCCTTGAGATAGCCGTCGACCGTACGCCGGGACGCCGGCACCCCTTCCCCGGTGACTGCGCTGGGCGCATCATCCGCCCCTGCCCGACTCGTCGTCTCCATCTGCCCGGCCGCCTCCTCGATCTCCCGCTGATCCGGAGCGGCCCTCCCCCCGTGGGCATGGGCAACCTCGCAACCGGACAGATGGAGAATAGCCATACCGTCCGGACGAGTCGGGATTGACGGGTCTCAGGTGGCGTCGGCGTCGAAGGGCGGGCGCTCGTCCTTGGCCGGCTGCGCGGGCTTCTTCAGGAGGTCGGGCTTGGAGCCCTCGGTGGCCGCCGCGCCGTTCGACGACGCGCTCTCCCGGCCGTTCACCGCGTCGGTGACCTCGGCCATCTCCTTGCGCAGGTCGAAGCTCTCTCGGATCTCCTTGAGCCCCAGGTCGTCGTTGCCGTCCATCAGCTGCTTGCGGACGAACGTCTTGGGGTTGAGGTCCTCGAACTCGAAGTCCTTGAACTGCGGTCCGAGCTCCGAGCGGATGTCTTCCTTCGCGCTGTCCGAGAACTCGCGGATCTTGCGGATGGTGCGCGTGACGTCCTGGATGACCTTCGGCAGCTTCTCCGGGCCGAATACGAGCACGGCGAGAACCACGAGCGTCAGCAGCTCGAGTGCGCCTATGTCATTGAACACCTTGCTGCTCCTCGTGTTCTCCGCGTGTTCTCCGCGTGGTCTCCGTCGCCAGGTCGGCAGGGGCCCGGACCGCTCCACGGTACCCGGCGAAGCTGTCCGGGCGGTACCTGCCGGTGGCCGTCAGGTGCCGCTCGCCGAACCCAGCGTCAACGTCATGGACAGTTCTCTGCCGCCCCGGGTCAGGACGAGTCCCAGCCGGTCACCGGGGCGGTGGGCGCGGATCTTGACGATCAGTTCCTCCCCGCTGTGCACCCGGCCGCCCTCCACCTCGGTGATGATGTCGCCCTCACGGATGCCCGCCTTGTCGGCCGGTCCCCCCTCGGTCACCGCCCGTCCGCCGCCCGCGGAGGCTCCGCCGACCTTGGCCCCGTCACCGGTGAACTCCATGTCCAGGGTGACGCCGATCACCGGGTGTGTCGCCTTGCCGGTGTTGATCAGCTCCTCGGCGACCCGCTTGCCCTGGTTGATCGGTATGGCGAAACCGAGCCCGATGGAGCCGGACTGGCCGCCCTCCGCCCCGGCCGCGCTGTCGGCGGCGCGGATGGCGCTGTTGATGCCGATGACCCGGGCCTCGGTGTCCACCAGCGGGCCGCCGGAGTTTCCCGGGTTGATGGGTGCGTCGGTCTGCAGGGCGTCGACGTAGCTGACGTCGCTGCCGTCCCCCTTCTCCCCGCCCGCGGTGATGGGGCGCTGTTTGGCGCTGATGATGCCCGAGGTGACCGTGTTGGACAGGTCGAAGGGGGCGCCGATCGCCACCACGGGGTCGCCCACCCGCACGTTGTCGGAGTTGCCGAGCGGCAGGGGCTTGAGGCCCGAGACGCCGCTGACCTTGACGACGGCCAGGTCGTAGCCGCTGTCCTTGCCCACGATCTCGGCCGGGGCGCTCTCGCCGCCGCTGAAGGTGACGGTGATGTCGCCGCTGTCACCGGCCGGCGCGACCACGTGGTTGTTGGTCAGGATGTGGCCCCGGTCGTCGAGGACGAAGCCGGTGCCCGTGCCGGACTCCGCGGAGCCGCTGACGTGGAGCGTGACGACACTGGGCAGGGCACTGGCGGCGATACCGGCGACGCTGTCGGGTGCGCGGCCGCCGTCGTCCTTCGCCGACTGGGGCAGTTCGACCGTGGTGAGGCCGCCGTTGCGCTCGACGTAGGCACCGATGCCGCCGCCGATCCCGCCCGCGACGAGGGCGAGGAGCGCCGCTCCGGCCAGCGCGGCCCCCCGGCGGCTCCTGCGCGGCCTGGCGTCAGGGCCTTGGCCGTGGTGGCTCAGCGGCTGCTGCTGGGCGCTCCAGGGGTCGTACCGCGGCCACTGCGAGGCCCCGTGCGGGTGGTTCTCCTGGGCCGGGGGCACCGGTACGGGGGCCGGCGCGGCGGGATGCCCTGCCGAGGGCTGCTGCGGCACGGCGTGCGCCGTCGGCGCGTAGGGGCCGGTGCGGCCGTCCGCGGAGTGGCCGTGGAAGCCCTGCGCGGGTGCGCCATGGCCGTCGGTGCCCGCGTAGGGCGGCGGTACGGAGGTGCCGTGGGCGGGAGTCGGTACGGGGCGCTGTACGGGCGGCGCGGGCGCCCACGGCCCCGGACCGCCGTACGGCGGGGTGCTGTACTCGTCGGGAGCGTGCAGGGGCCGGGCCCGGGTCGTCCCCGGGGCGGTGGCCAGGGGCTCCGGGGCGCCCGGCGCGGCCTCCGCCACCGGTCCGGGGTCGGCGGACGTTTCCGGCTCCGCCTGCGGGCGTGCGGGAGCGGGCGGAGCGGGCGTGAAGTCCCCGTCCACCGTCATGTGTGTGCGCTGTGCCGTGGGCGCGACGACCGTCCCGCCTCCATCGGCCGGCCGCGCGGACGGCGCCGGGGGTCCGGCAGGCTCGCCGCCTCCCGCGGGCGCCACCTCGGGTGTGCTCGCCGCCCCGGAGGGAGCGGAGGTGTGCTCCGGACCGGCCGGACGATTCCGTTCCGCCGCCGAGGGGCGGCTCCACCACTTCGCCTTCGGCCCGCTGGGCTTCCCGTCGTCCATGCTCTCCCCGCCACTGGCCCTTGCACGCCCCGCGGGGCGTCCCTGCCGGAATTCAACCAGGTTTGCGAATCGGCGCGCAGGGCCCTGTTCAGCGCAGCGGGGTGAGCGACACCGCGTGGTCGCGCGGCGAGGCGGAGGCGGCGGCCGTCGCGGACGGCACCGGGTCCGCTCCCGGGCCGAGCGCGGCCGAGTACAGCGGGCCGGCGTCGGTCGGACGTATCAGCGGAGGCACGGCGACGTTCAGCACCGGGAAGGCGCCGGTGGAGCCGGTCAGCGTCGGGGTGCCGAGCAGTGAGGGTGCCGAGGCGAGAGCGGACGGTGCCGGGGCCGTCGGCGTCGCACCGGGCCGGACGCGCGCGTCCTCACCGACGGCGAGGGCGCCTCCGCCGCCGCGGCTGACCACCGCGGCCGCTCCGGTCCGGTCCTCCGCGTCGAGCGGGGTGGTGCTGCTGCCCGCGCCCTCGGCGCTCAGCTGAGGCTCGGGTCCCTGGTCGAGCGGGAGCGAGCCTCCGAGCGCGATGGCCGCGAGCGAGACCGCGCTGGCCGCCACGAAGGCGAAGCGCCGGGCGCGCCAGGGCGAGCGTTCCGCCTCCCTCGCCACGTCGTGGATGCGGAAACCGGAGGCCGACGGACCGCCCGGCAGCACGGCGGTCGAGCCGTGGGGCGTGGGGAGGTACCCGAGGCCGTCCAGCGGTGATCGCCGGTTCTCCCCGGGGCGTCCGGGCCGCGAGACGGGGAAGACTCCCTCGCCGAAGCTCCGGCCGCCGCCGAAGCCGTCCCCGGGGCCGTCGCCGCTCGGCCCCCCGGGGAGGCCCTGCAGGCGGGCGAGGAAACCCTCGGACGGGGAGGGGGCGGCCGACGTCGCGAAGGCGCTCTTCAGCCGCCGCTGGGAATCCGCCTCCGCCTTGCACCTGGCACAGGTCGCCAGGTGTGCCAGGACCCGCTCGCGCGCGTCGTGTTTGAGTTCGCCGTCGACGAGCGCGGCGAGGCGGTCCCCCAGATGCTGTTCCGCAGGGGTCGGACCTGTGCCGCTCACGCCGTACCGCCCTCCCCTGCCAGGATCGCGTCCGCCAGCGAGCGCTGTTCGGCACGGGCCTCGGGTGAACGGTGCTGGAGCGCCTTGCGCAGGTGCGAGCGGCCGCGGTGGATGCGGCTGCGCACCGTCCCGAGCTTGACGCCCAGGGTGGCGGCGATCTCCTCGTACGAGAGGCCCTCGATGTCACAGAGGACGACCGCCGCGCGGAACTCGGGCGCGAGGGTGTCCAGCGCCTGCTGCACGTCCGCGTCGAAGTGCGTGTCGTTGAAGACCTGCTGCGGGGAGGGCTCGCGGCTCGGCAGGCGCTCGGCCGCGTCGTCGCCCAGGGAGTCGAAACGGATCCGCTGCTTGCGGCGGACCATGTCGAGGAAGAGATTCGTCGTGATCCTGTGCAGCCAGCCCTCGAAGGTGCCGGGTGTATAGGTCGACAGCGAACGGAAGACGCGTACGAAGACCTCCTGGGTGAGGTCCTCGGCGTCGTGCTGGTTACCCGTCAGCCGGTAGGCCAGGCGGTACACCCGGGCGCTGTGCGTGCTGACGATCTCTTCCCATGAGGGCGGGGTCCACGCCTGGGAATCCGCATCTGAGGCGAAGGTCGCGGTCGGTGCGGATTTGTCGGAAGAACGGTCAGCAATGTCGGTCACGGATTTCGGCTCACCAACCGATCCGAGGAAGCGCCGCAGCACTCCTCTCCGATCCACAGGCGCAGCCGCACCTCCCCTATCGGCTCTGGTGGTGTCCAGCGGAGCCCCTACCATAGCCACCTCGCCCGTTAGCTCCGGATAAGCCTTTTTACCTGCTGTTGCCCCGGTGTCCCCGGGGGCAAGAGGCACATTCCGGTCCCGGCCACGGGGCCCGGTCCGCACGTCCCTCCACGTCCTTGCCTAACGCCTGGTCCCATCTGCGGGTTCCCGAGCGCAGCGGATACAGTCACCGTTGCGCCAACTACGGGGACAGGAGAGGGTCATTACCGCCAACCGGCAGACGAGCTGGGCATTCGCCGACGCCTTTGTCGCCGAGGAAGAAGCTCTGCTCTGGGCCCGGGACCGGGCCCGTGAGTCAGGGCTCCGCCCGGTGTCGTCGGGCACCGGTGCGGCACTGCGCCTGCTCGCTGCCACCGCGGACGCCAAGGCCGTGGCCGAGATCGGCACCGGCACCGGCGTGTCCGGCATCTATCTGCTGCAGGGGATGCGCCCGGACGGCGTGCTGACCACCGTCGATCCGGAGCCCGAGCGGCAGCAGTTCGCCCGGCAGGCCTTCCGCGCCGCGGGCTTCGCCACCAACCGCGCCCGCTTCATCCCCGGGCGCGCCCTGGACGTGCTGCCGCGCCTCGCGGACGGTGGGTACGACCTCGTCTTCTGCGACGGCGACCGGCTCGAGAGCATGGACTGCCTCGCTGAATCGTTGCGCCTTCTACGGCCGGGCGGCCTGGTCTGCTTCGAGGGCGTCTTCGCGGACGGCCGGACGATCGACTCCGCCGCACAGCCCGCCGAGGTGCTGCGGCTGCGCGAGCTGCTGCGGGCGGTGCGCGAGAGCCAGGAGCTGATGGCGGGGCTGCTGCCGGTCGGTGACGGCCTGCTCTGCGCGGTGCGGCGCGGCTGACCCCGGCAGGTCCCGCTCCTGAGGAGTACCGGGCGCGCACCGCGAGTGCCCCTGGGCGAGCCGCCCCCGGAGCTCGCCCCTACGCACTGCTGCCCCGGCACGGAACCCGTGCCGGGGCAGCAGTGAAGTGTGGGCGCCGCCTCAGCCGACGACCTTCTTCAGCGCGTCACCGAGTGCATCGGCCTCGTCCGGTGTCAGCTCGACGACAAGCCGACCGCCGCCTTCGAGCGGAACGCGCATGACGATGCCCCGCCCCTCCTTTGTCACCTCGAGCGGGCCGTCGCCCGTCCGCGGCTTCATGGCCGCCATGCTCGTTCCCCTTCCTGAAACCAGCTCATCGCAGCCGGCGGCCCCATGACAGGCGCTGCCTCACCGGCGTCGAACACAATGCTTCCTCCGCATTATCCCGCATCGATGACCCCGATGACCAACATCGGTCGGCATCGCTTGCGCAACGCGCTTTCCCAAAACCACCCAATACGGCGATCCAGCTGCGATACTGCGCCACCGTCGGCCCCCGGCCGAACTCCAATCGTTAGACGCAGGTCACATGTCCGGCCCGGCCGATCTCCGCCATGCTTGCCTGGACAGGCACGACGCCGGAGCCGCAAGAAGCTGTTGTCCTACCCCGGTCGGGGCTGAGGCGGCCGGAGTAAGACAACAGCTTCTAAGGGGACAGAGGAATGGCCGACACCATGGCTGACGCCGTACTCACGGACGTGAGCGACGGGCTCGCGACGATCACGATCGACCGGCCCGACGCGATGAACGCCATGAACACCGCCGCGAAGGTCGCGCTCCGCGACGCTCTGCGTGCGGTCGCCGACGACACCGCCGTGCGGGCGGTTCTGCTCACCGCGACCGGGCGCGCCTTCTGCGTCGGCCAGGACCTCAAGGAACACGTCGGGAAGCTCTCCGAGGCGCGCGGCCAGGAGGACGGCAACGCGCTGAGCACGGTGCGGGAGCACTACAACCCGATCGTCCGGGCCCTCACGGAGATGGCGAAGCCCGTCGTCGCCGGGGTGAACGGGGTCGCCGCCGGGGCCGGATTCGGCTTCGCGCTCGCCGCCGACTACCGCGTGGTCGCGGACACCGCCTCCTTCAACACCTCCTTCGCCGGCGTGGGACTCACCGCGGACTCGGGCGTCTCCTGGACCCTTCCCCGGCTGATCGGCGCGAGCCGCGCCACCGACCTGCTGTTCTTCCCTCGTTCGATCTCCGCCCAGGAGGCGTACGACCTCGGCATCGCGAACAAGGTGGTGCCCGCCGCCGACCTCGCGAAGGAGGCCCACGCGGTGGCACGCGCCCTGGCGGACGGACCGACGGTGGCCTACGCGGCCCTGAAGTCCTCGGTGGCCTACGGGGCCGGGCACTCGCTCGCCGAGACGCTGGAGAAGGAGGACGAGCTCCAGACGAAGGCGGGCGCCTCGCAGGACCACACCATCGCGGTCGAGGCCTTCCTCGCCAAGCAGCGGCCGAAGTACCTCGGCCGGTAGGCCGGGCCCGCACCGACGGGCTCCCGCCCCGTCCGGTCCGTGAGGGAACGGGCGGGGCCCCTACCGCCCGCCGCCCCGGGCCACGCAGTCGGCCAGGTGGTCGTCGACCAGACCGCAGGCCTGCATCAGGGCGTACGCGGTGGTGGGGCCGACGAAGCGGATGGACCGCTTCTTGAGCTCCTTGGCCAGCGCGGTGGACTCCGGGGTGACCGCGGGGACGTCCCCGAGGACCCGGGGGGCCGGGCGGGTCGCCGGGTCGGGGGCGTACGACCAGATGAGGGCGTCCAGCTCGCCCTCGCCCCAGCCGGCCAGCACCTTCGCGTTGGCCAGTGTGGCGTCGATCTTCGCGCGGTTGCGGATGATCCCGGCGTCGGCGAGGAGCCTCTCCTTGTCGGCGTCGGTGAACTTCGCGACGGCCGGGATGCTGAAGCCGGCGAACGCCTCGCGGAAGCCCTCGCGGCGGCGCAGGATCGTCAGCCACGACAGCCCGGACTGGAACGCCTCCAGGCAGAGGCGCTCGAAGAGGGCGTCGTCCCCGTGGACCGGCCGGCCCCATTCGGTGTCGTGGTAGGCGAGGTAGTCGTCCGTGGAGAGACCCCACGGGCAGCGCGGGCGCCCGTCGGCGGCGGGCTCGGCGCCGCTCAACGTCCCTCCTCCCCGCCCCGCGGGCCGTCCTCGGCCTCGGGGGCGTCGGCCGGCCGCTTGAGCAGGTCGGGGCCGTTGACCGCGGTCGCCTGGGCACCCGCGAGCGCCGACTCCAGCTCGGCGATGTGGGCGTCCCGCTCCGCGAGCTCGGCCCCCAGCCTGCCCAGCGCCTCGTCGACGTCCGCCATGCGGTAGCCGCGTACGGCCATGGGCAGCCGCATGGCCTCCACGTCCGCGCGGCCCACGGGACGGCCTGCGGGCAGCGGGTCCGTGAGCCGCTCGGGCTCGACGTCCCGCAGCACCGCGCCACCGCCTCCGCCGACGACCGCCAGGGTGACCGCGGCCACGACCACGACCATCGTGAGCAGCAAGAACCAGAACACGTGCATCTCCCCGGGAGCGGAATACCTGTCCGGGTCAGATCGTGCCATGCGCCACCGACAGTTAGGGTCGGTCCGGCCCCGTCGTGGCAGGCGCGGGGCGAGCTACAGGAGGAACCAGGGATGCGAAACGGGGCGCTCAGGCTGGGGCGGCGGGAGTTCGGTCCGGACGAACCGGTGATCATGGCGATCGTGAACCGTACGCCCGACTCCTTCTACGACCAGGGCGCGACCTTCCGGGACGAACCTGCGCTGTCCCGGGTCGAGCAGGCCGTGGCCGAAGGGGCCGCGATCATCGACATAGGCGGTGTCAAGGCCGGCCCCGGCGAGGAGGTGACGGCCCAGGAGGAGGCGCGCCGCACGGTCGGCTTCGTCGCGGAGGTGCGGCGCCGCCACCCCGACGTGGTGATCAGCGTCGACACCTGGCGCCACGACGTGGGTGAGGCCGTCTGCGAGGCCGGGGCGGATCTGCTGAACGACGCGTGGGGCGGTGTCGATCCGAAGCTGGCGGAGGTGGCCGCGCGGTACGGGGCCGGCCTCGTGTGCACGCACGCCGGCGGCGCCGAGCCCCGCACCCGGCCGCACCGGGTCGTCTACGAGGACGTGATGGCGGACATCCTGCGAGTGACCGTGGGGCTGGCGGAGCGGGCGGTGGAGCTGGGTGTCAGGCCCGACGGGATCATGATCGATCCCGGGCACGACTTCGGGAAGAACACCCGGCACTCCCTGGAGGCCACCCGGCGGCTGGACGAGATGACGGCCACGGGCTGGCCGGTCCTGGTCTCGCTCTCCAACAAGGACTTCGTCGGGGAGACCCTGGACAGGCCGGTGAAGGAACGCGTGATCGGGACGCTCGCGACCACGGCCGTGTCGGCCTGGCTGGGCGCCCAGGTGTACCGGGTGCACGAGGTCGCCGAGACCCGGCAGGTGCTCGACATGGTGGCCTCGATCGCCGGCCACCGGCCCCCGGCCGTCGCCCGGCGCGGTCTGGCGTAGACACCCGGGGCAGGGCCTCCCCCGGCGGTCGCCCCACGACGCGCGGGTGGGAGGGGACCGCGGGCCGGCGGTCCCCTCCCGGCGCACCTCCTGGGCCTGCCCGGCGGATCAGGGTCGAACGGGCCGCGGCGTCCGGTGCGGTGCATCGCAAGACGCTGGAGCGGCTCGACGGCGGAGCTGCCGGGACGTTCGGCAACACGGCGGTGCCGTGCCAGGCACCGGCCATGATCCGCCGGCCAGGCCCTACCGGCCGACCTCCTTGGTGACCAGCCGTACCGCCTCTTCAACGTCGTCCGTGACGTGGAAGAGCATCAGGTCGCGTTCGGAGGCCTTGCCCCCGGCGACCACGGTGTCCCTCAGCCAGTCCACGAGCCCGCTCCAGTACTCCGTGCCGAAGAGCACGATCGGGAAGCGGGTGACCTTGCCGGTCTGCACCAGGGTCAGCGCCTCGAACAGCTCGTCGAGCGTGCCGAGGCCCCCGGGCAGCACGACGAATCCCTGGGCGTACTTCACGAACATCGTCTTGCGGACGAAGAAGTAGCGGAAGTTGACCCCGATGTCGACGTGCGGGTTCAGCCCCGACTCGAAGGGCAGCTCGATACCGAGTCCGACCGAGACGCCCTTCGCCTCGCGCGCGCCCTTGTTGGCGGCCTCCATGGCTCCCGGGCCGCCGCCGGTGATGACGGCGAAGCCCGCCTCCACGAGCGCCTTGCCGATCCGTACGCCCGCCTCGTAGTCCGGCCCGTCCGCCGGCGTGCGCGCCGAGCCGAACACGCTGATGGCGCTGGGGAGTTCGGCCAGGGCGCCGAACCCCTCCACGAACTCCGACTGGATCCGCATGACGCGCCACGGGTCCGTGTGGACCCACTCGGAGTCCCCCTCGGAATCCAGCAGCCGCTGATCGGTCGTGCCCGGCTGGACCTGCTCCCTGCGACGCAGAACCGGGCCCAGTCGCTGTTCCTCGGGCGGGACCGCACCCTCGGGAATCTGCGCGCCCTCGGAAATCCTCGCGTCCTCCGGGTTGCCCATGACCTGCTCCCTCCGCCGACCTGCGTTGTGCGTGTGTCGCTTCAGCGTAGATCGGCGGAGGTTACGCGCAGGGGAATGCCGTGAGTCAGCTGGTGAGCCAGGAGCGGAGGCGGTCCTCGCAGTGGGTGATCCGGTCGACCGCCACGTGCTCGTCACGCTTGTGCGCGAAGAGCGCGTCCCCGGGTCCGTAGTTCACCGCGGGCACCCCGAGCGAGCCGAACCGGGAGACGTCCGTCCAGCCGAACTTCGGCTGCGCGGTGCCGCCGACCGCCTCCATGAAGGCCTTGGCCGCCGGGTGCGAGAGGCCGGGCATGGCGGCACCGGAGTGGTCGTCGACGGTGAATCCGACGACTCCGCAGTCCGCGAAGACCTCCCGGACGTGCGCCTCGGCCTGCTCCGCGCTGAGGTCGGGCGCGTATCGGTAGTTGACGACCACGGTGCAGCTGTCGGGGATGACGTTGGTGGCGACGCCGCCCTCGATCCCCACCGCGTTGAGCCCCTCGCGGTACTCCAGGCCGTCGATCACCGGCCGGCGCGGTTCGTAGGCGGCGAGCCGGGCGAGCACGGGTGCGGCGGCGTGGATCGCGTTGGAGCCCATCCAGCTGCGAGCCGAGTGGGCCCGCTCCCCCTCGAGACGCAGATGGACCCGGATGGTGCCCTGGCAGCCGCCCTCGACCTGGGCGTCGGAGGGCTCCAGGAGGACCGCGAAGTCCGCCTCCAGCCACTCGGGGTGTGCATCGGCCACGTGTCCCAGGCCGTTGAGGTGGGCGGCGACCTCCTCGTTGTCGTAGAAGACGAACGTGAGGTCGCGGTTGGGCTCCGGCACCGTCGCGGCGATGCGCAGCTGGACGGCCACGCCCGACTTCATGTCGGAGGTGCCGCACCCCCAGAGCACGCCGTTCCCGTCCAGCCGGGACGGCACGTTGTCCGCGATCGGGACGGTGTCGATGTGCCCCGCGAGGACGACGCGCTCGGCGCGGCCCAGCTGTGTCCTGGCCACGATGTTGTTGCCGTGGCGGTCCACGCGCAGATGGGGCAGCGGGCGCAGGGCCGCCTCGATGGCGTCGGCGAGGTCCTTCTCCTGTCCGCTGACCGACGGGAAGTCGACCAGCCGGGCGGTGAGCTCGGGGCCGGGCAGGGAGAGATCGATCGTGTGTCCGTCCATGGTCAAGAGCCTAAGGGACTTCGGTCCCGGCCCCGCTCGTACCCTCCAGTACGGTTGCCCCGTGCCCAGGACCAGTTCCTCACCCCGACGCCGCAGCCGCCTCCTCCGCGCCGCGGCCGCCCTCGCCGTGCTCGTGGCCCTGGCGGGCTACATGGCCGTGCAGTACCTCTCCGGGCACAAGGGGGCGCCCCGGTGCACCGTGGGCCCCGTGGGCGAGGGCGAGGGGCGTACGTACGAGCTGAGCCCGGACCAGGCGGCCAACGCCGCGACGATCTCCGCGGTGGGCACCACCCGCGGGCTGCCGGAGCGCGCAGTGACCATCGCCCTGGCCACCGCGCTGCAGGAGTCCGCGCTCCGCAACATCGACCACGGGGACCGCGACTCCCTCGGGCTCTTCCAGCAGCGCCCCTCCCAGGGGTGGGGGACGCCCGAGCAGATCATGGACCCGGTGTACTCGTCCGGGAAGTTCTACGAGCATCTGGCGGAGGTCCCGGGCTATTCGAGGCTGCCGCTGACCGTCGCCGCCCAGCGGGTCCAGAAGAGCGGGTTCCCCCAGGCGTACGCCAAGCACGAGCCGGACGCGGCCCTGCTGTCCGCCGCGCTGACCGGGAGCGCGCCGGCCTCGCTGAGCTGCTCGCTGCCGTCCGAGGCGGCCGGGGGACCCGGGGACGCCTCGGAGGTGAGGGCCGATCTGGTGCGGGCCTTCGGGAAGGACGTCCTGCCCTCCACCGGTTCGGCCGGCGCGGCGGCCGCGAGCACCGTGTCGGTTCCCGTGCGGGCCGATGACGACGCGACGGCGCGGCGCGGCTGGGAGCTCGCCCACTGGGCGGTCGCGCGCGCAGGCACGCTGCGGATCGACGAGGTCTCCTACGCGGGACGGGTCTGGACGGCCGGCACCGGATGGCGGACCGAACGCGAGGGGTCGGGCTCCGGCACCGTCCGAATGCGGCTCGCTCAGTAGTACGGCCCATCATCCGAACGGGCCGTTCCGCCTACGCCCGATCGTCAACTCCACCGCTCCCCCGGCACCCCGGCGGGAAAGGCCGATCCCCTTGCGGGAAAGGAGGAGTGACGATTCACCAACTCCGCGCGAACACCCCCTGCCACCAGGGAGCCTCCGCTGCGGATTATCTGACGCATTACCCAGTCTTTACCTCGGTGCCCCGCAACCTTCCCCGCCCCCGGACCGGTTGTTCAGTGCGTCCGATCACCGGACAGGCGGATTCCGTATCCGCCGCGAACCCGTTGACGTCCCGCCGAAGGAGCATCATGTCCCTCCCCCTGACCCGTCGGATCGCCCGTGCCGCGCTGCTGATCGCCGCTGGTGCGGCCCCCGTGGTCGGCGCGGCCGGAGCCGCCGGTGCCGCGGGGCTCCCGCAGACCCCCGCTCTCGGCGGCCTCACCTCGCTCGACGGCGCCGGCGTCAGCAGCACGCTGGACTCCGCCGCGAAGCAGGGTTCCTCGGTGGCCGACGAGACCGGCGGCAAGGTCGTCGGCACGACCCTGCCCGCCGCCGGGAAGGCCCTGGAGACGGCCGGCGGCGCCGCGGGCGGCGAGCTGTCCGCCGGCAACCTGCCGATCGGCTGATCCGCGGGCGGCCCACGCCGTCCGGAACGCCGAGGGGCCTCGAAGACGCGTCGCGTCTTCGAGGCCCCTCGGCGTCCGGGAGAAGCTCAGGACAGGCGCTTGACCGCGGCGTCCACCCGCTCGTCCGTGGCCGTGAGGGCGACGCGCACGAAGCGGTCACCCGCCGGACCGTAGAAGTCGCCGGGTGCCACGAGGATGCCGAGCTCCGCCAGGTGCGCCACGGTCTCCCAGCACGCCTCGTCGCGCGTGGCCCAGAGGTAGAGGCTGGCCTCGCTGTGCTCGATCCGGAAGCCGTGGGCCTCCAGCGCCGCGCGCAGCGCGGTGCGCCGCCGCGCGTAGCGGGCCCGCTGCTCCTCGACGTGGGCGTCGTCGCCGAGCGCCACGGCGGTGGCCGCCTGCACCGGAGCCGGCGTCATCATCCCGCCGTGCTTGCGGATCTGCAGCAGCTCGCCGAGGACCGCCGCGTCACCCGCGATGAACGCGGCGCGGTAACCAGCGAGGTTGGAGCGCTTGGAGAGCGAGTGGACGGCGACGATCCCCTCGTACGTGCCTCCGCAGACGTCCTGGTGGAGCACGGAGACGGGTTCCGCCTCCCAGCCGAGCTCCAGGTAGCACTCGTCGCTGAGGAGCAGCACCCCGTGCTCGCGCGCCCATGCCACGATCCGGGTCAGCTCGCCCTTCGGCAGGACGCGGCCCGTCGGGTTGGACGGGGAGTTGAGCCAGAGCAGCTTGAGGCCTTCCGGGTCCAGCTCCGTCGGGTCGTCGTAGACGACGGGCTCGGCTCCGCAGAGCCGCGCGCCGACCTCGTACGTCGGGTAGGCGAGGCGGGGGTAGGCGACCTTGTCGCCCGCGCCGAGCCCCAGCTGCGTGGGGAGCCAGGCCACGAGCTCCTTGGAACCGACGACCGGCAGGACGTTGCGGTGGGTCACCTCTGCCGCGCCGAGCCTGCGCACGACCCAGCCGGTCAGCGCGTCACGCAGGGCCTCGGTGCCCCACACCGTCGGATAGCCGGGACTGTCGGCGGCCGCGACGAGCGCCTGCTGGATCAGCTCGGGCACCGGGTCGACGGGCGTGCCCACCGAGAGGTCCACGATGCCGTCCGGGTGGGCCGCGGCCGTCGCCTTGTAGGGCTCGAGCCGGTCCCAGGGGAAGACCGGGAGACGGGAGGAGACGGGAACTGCTGCGGACACGGAACTCTGCTTTCTCGTACGGGGGCGGCCGCGGGTGCCGCACGGGGACGGCCTGGAAACACCTCGGTCCCGCACGGTGACGAGCCGTACGGGACCGGGCGGCGCTCGTGCGGCCGCTGATTACTGGTTCTGCGGCGGCAGCGCGGCGATGAACGCGTGGTCGCGCTCGATGAGGCCCAGCTTGGAGGCGCCACCCGGCGAGCCGAGGTCGTCGAAGAACTCGACGTTCGCCTTGTAGTAGTCCTTCCACTCCTCCGGGGTGTCGTCCTCGTAGAAGATGGCCTCCACCGGGCAGACCGGCTCACAGGCTCCGCAGTCGACGCATTCGTCCGGATGGATGTACAAGGACCGTGAGCCCTCGTAGATGCAGTCGACGGGGCACTCTTCGATGCAGGCCTTGTCCTTCACGTCGACACAAGGCTGCGCGATGACGTAGGTCACGCTGTCGTTCCTCCTCGGTAGGGCGTTGGCTCTCGCGCGGGAGCGCGGCGTCGTCGATGCCCGCCCCTAGTATCTCCGTTCCGGGGCACGATCCGAACAGGAGGGGCTGACAGAGCTGTGGAATTCACTATCGGCGGACGACTAGAGGTTCGCATCACCCCCGCTGACGTGGGCAAACGCGTTTCCGTCAGGTCCGGCGTCAACGCGGGGGGTCAGGGCGCGAAGTTCACCGACACGGTCGGGGTTCTCACATCCTGGGACGAGGGCGTGCTCTCCGTCACGACGCGGAGGGGGGAGAACGTGCGCATCGAGGCGGCCGCGCTGGTGGCGGGCAAGGTCGTGCCCCCGGCTCCCGCACGCCGCCGCGGCCCGGCCGCCACGTTCGCCGAACTCGCCCTGGCCACCGCCCGGGCCTGGCAGCCCGTCGAGAGCGAGCCGCTGGGCGGGTGGACGCTGCGCGCGGCCGGCGGCTTCACCCGCCGCGCCAACTCCGTGCTCCCGCTCGGCGATCCGGGCGTGCCGCTCGGTGACGCCCTGGACAGGGTCCGGAGCTGGTACGGGGAACGCGGGCTGCCCGCCTACGTCCAGACCTCCACGGGTGCCGAGGGCACACAGGAGGAACTCTGCGCCGGCCTGGAGGAACACGGGTGGCGGCGGGAGGTGACGGCCGAGGTGCGGATCGCCTCGCTCGCCCCGATCGGCGACCTCGACCGCGACGTGTCCGCCGTACGGATGGCCCGGGAAGCCGACGAGGCGTGGCTCTCGCGCTACCAGCGCTTCGAGACCCCCGGCCCCCATGTGCTGAAGGTGCTGGGGAGCGGCCCCTCGGTGTGGTTCGCCTCCGTGCCGGGCAACGACCCGTCGGGGATCCCGGCGGCGATCGGACGCTGCGTGGTGGACGGCCGCTGGGCCGGTTTCATGGCGGTCGAGGTGGCGCCCGAGTACCGCCGCCGCGGTATCGCGACCGACGTGATGGCGGCCCTGGCCCGCAGGGCACTGGACGAGGGTGCCTCGGCCGCGTGGCTCCAGGTGGAGGCGGACAATGAAGGTGCCCGTGCGCTCTACGACGGCATGGGCTTCGCCACCCACCACAGCTACCACCACTTCAGGTCCGCGTAGCTAAGACGGCAGCGGGGACAGATGTCTGAGATGAGCGCCGGAGATCCGGGCAGGGCCGAGCGGCGGGAGCGTTTCGCCGAGGAGGCCCGCACCGAGCGGCCCGACCTCGCGCTGCTCTGCCTGCTGCTGGGCGCGGAGACCTCACCGCCCTCGCCCGGGGACGCCGATCCCTACGGTGTGGACGAGGCGCAGATCGAGCTGGACCGGCTCGCTGGCCTCCTCCCCTACGGCGCCCGCGGCCCCCGGGTGTGGGCGTCGGCGCTCGCCGAACTCCTGGGCGAGCGCTGCGGTTTCGCCGGCTCGGCCCCGGACTACGAGCGGCTCGAGTCCTCGGTGCTCCAGCAGGTGCTGCGGCGCCGCAGAGGTCTGCCGATCCTGCTGTCCGTGGTCTGGATCGAGGTCGCCAGGCGAGCCGGGGCGCCGGTGTACGGCCTGGCGCTCCCGGGCCACTACGTCGTCGGCTTCGGCGACCCGGAGGAGCGGGTCCTGGCCGACCCCTTCGCGGGAGGCGCGCCGCTCAGCGGGCAGGACGCGGAACTGCTGGTGGCGGGTGCCACCGGAACGCCGCCGACGGCACTGACACCGGTGCCCGCCAGGCCGCTGGAGACGGTGCTGCGGATCCTCAACAACGTCCGGGCCTGGGCGGCCGCCCGCCCCGAGCGCACGGATGTCGCCCTGTGGGCGCTCGAACTCTCCCTGCTGCTCCCCTCGCATCCCGCCAGGCTCCGCCTGGAGCGGGCCCAGCTGCTGGTGCAGCGTGGGGAGTTCCTGCGCGGGGCCGCGGAGATGGAGGAGTACGCCGAGATCGTCGACGGGGTCGAGCCGGCCACTGCCGAGGCCGTCCGCCACCGCGCCCAGGCCGCGAGGGCGCTGCTGAACTGAGCGTGCGGCGGGCCGGGGTCCGGACCCCGGCCGCGTGGACCCGACGACCCGCATCCGCTCGGCACCTGTGTCGGCGGGCCCGGCCCGCACGTCCTCGGCCTGCGGTGCGGTCACCTTCTGAAGCCGCCACTGCCGCGATCTCGGACCGAATCAGCCCAATTGCCTTACGAGCGGCGCTATTTGTTGCCCCCTCCGCGATCCGCGGAGACTCCTGACGCACACCTCTTGACGTGTCCAGGGCGACAGCGGTTACATCGGCGAAACGAGAGAGAGCGCTCTCTCGCTTTCTCGCAGTTCGTCGTGCACCCGTACCACGACTCAGGAGACGTCATTCATGCACGTTCCCCCCACGCACACCGTGCCCCCCACGGCACCGCGCAGACACCGCAGGTCCAGGGCGTTCGGCTTCGCCGCACTCGCCGTCTCGCTGCTCATGGCCTTCCCCACGGCCCAGTCGGCGTTCGGCGACGAGGCCGCGGACCTGCCGGGTGGCGGTGACCTCGGACCGAACGTCCTGGTCTTCGACCCCTCGACGCCCGACATCCAGGGCAAGGTCGACGAGATCTTCAAGAAGCAGGAGTCCGCGCAGTTCGGCACCGACCGCTACGCGCTGATGTTCAAGCCGGGCACCTACGACAACATCAACGCCCAGATCGGCTTCTACACCCAGATCGCGGGTCTCGGCCTCAAGCCGGACGACACCACCTTCAACGGCGATGTCACCGTGGACGCCGGCTGGTTCAACGGCAACGCCACCCAGAACTTCTGGCGCTCCGCCGAGAACCTCGCCCTCAACCCGGTCAGCGGCACCAACCGCTGGGCCGTCTCCCAGGCCGCCCCCTTCCGCCGCATGCACGTCAAGGGCGGCCTCAACCTCGCGCCTGACGGCTACGGCTGGGCCAGCGGCGGCTACATCGCAGACAGCAAGATCGACGGCCAGGTCGGCCCCTACTCCCAGCAGCAGTGGTACACCCGCGACAGCTCCATCGGCAGCTGGGGCAACGGCGTCTGGAACATGACCTTCTCCGGCGTCGAGGGCGCACCCGCCCAGAGCTTCCCCGAGCCCCCCTACACCACCCTGGACAACACCCCGGTCTCCCGCGAGAAGCCCTTCCTCTACCTCGACGGCGACGCCTACAAGGTCTTCGTCCCCGCCAAGCGCACCAACGCCCGCGGCGTCTCCTGGAACGGCACCCCGCAGGGCGAGTCCATCCCCCTCAGCCAGTTCTACGTGGTCAAGCCCGGCGCCACCGCGCAGACCATCAACGCGGCCGTGGACCAGGGGCTGCACCTGCTCTTCACCCCCGGCGTCTACCACGTCGACCAGCCCATCGAGATCGACCGCGCGAACACGGTCGCCCTCGGACTCGGCCTCGCCACGATCATCCCGGACAACGGGGTCACGGCGATCAAGGTCGGCGACGTCGACGGCGTCAAGCTCGCCGGACTCCTCGTCGATGCGGGCCCGGTCAACTCCGAGACGCTGGTGGAGGTCGGCCCCCACGGCGCCTCGGCCGACCACGCGGGCAACCCGACCAGCCTCCAGGACGTGTTCGTCCGGGTCGGTGGCGCCGGCCCCGGCAAGGCGACCACCAGCATCGTCGTCAACAGCGACGACACGATCATCGACCACACCTGGGTCTGGCGTGCCGACCACGGCGACGGCGTCGGCTGGGAGACCAACAGGGCCGACTACGGAGTCCATGTCAAGGGTGACGACGTGCTGGCCACCGGCCTGTTCGTCGAGCACTTCAACAAGTACGACGTGCAGTGGTCCGGCGAGAACGGGAAGACGATCTTCTTCCAGAACGAGAAGGCCTACGACGCCCCCGACCAGGCCGCCATCCAGAACGGCGACATCAAGGGGTACGCCGCCTACAAGGTCGACGACTCCGTCACCACCCACGAGGGCTGGGGCATGGGCAGCTACTGCTACTTCAACGTCGACCCGACCATCCGTCAGCAGCACGGGTTCCAGGCTCCGGTGAAGCCCGGAGTCAAGTTCCACGACCTGCTCGTCGTCTCCCTCGGCGGACAGGGACAGTACGACCACGTCATCAACGACACCGGATCGCCCACGTCGGGCACGGACACCGTTCCGTCCCAGGTGGTCTCCTTCCCGTAGTCCGGAAGGCAGCAGCCTCGAAGGAAGGACGTGAGCCCGGCCGCGCACACCGCGGCCGGGCTCACGTACGTCCTCACTCCCGCCCGGCGGTCAGAGCACGCAGAACTCGTGGCCTTCCGGGTCGGCCATCAGCACGTGGTCGGGCCTGCCGTCCAGCTCGTACTCCCGGATCACCGTGGCGCCCGCCGCGGTCAGCCGGCGCACCGCCTCCCTCACGCGCGGCCATCTGGTCTCCCAGGGGGTCGCGCGGCCGCCCCCGGCCTGCACGTCGAGGTGCAGGCGGTTCTTGACGGTCTTGGGCTCGGGCACCTTCAGGAAGGACAGATCGGGACCCGCGCCGTCCGGATCGGTCAGGGCGGCGCCGTCGTCCCACTCCTCCTCGGGCACGCCATGGTGGGCGTACCACTCCTCCCAGCCGGCGAAACCGGCGGGCGGCGGCTTCTCCACGTACCCCAGGGCCGACGCCCAGAACGCCGCGAGCGCCTTCGGGTGCGCGCAGTCGATCGTCAGGCTCCACCGGGTGGACATCAGGCGCTCCTGCGTGGTCGGCCGGTACGGCTCCGCCTCCGCCCGGGGCCGGGCGGAGGCGGTCGTGCGGAGGCGGAGGGCGGTCAGCCCTGGCCGGTCAGATCGATCTCCGCGGTGCGCTCGGCGGGGGTCTTGCCGAGGAGCGCGCCCTGCATGGCCTGGGCGACGTCCTTGGAGGAGACCTCGTGCTGCTGCCCGTCACCCTTGGTGATCATGATGCCGTCGAAGACACCGTCGAGCAGGGTGTCGATCGCCTTGGTGTCGTAGACGGGGATCAGCTTCCCGTCCACGGGCTTCATCGAGAGGATCTGCGGCAGCGACCTCGCCGGGCCGAAGTCGATCTGCTTGGGGCCCGCCTTGATGGTGACCAGTCCGGACATCGCCGGCTCGGCGAACTGCTTCATCGCACGGTCGAGTTCGGCCGCGGTGACGGTGGGTTCGCGTGAGGCGACCGGGAGTTCGACGAAAGCGGGCTCACCGGTCTGCACCTGGGCGCGGTAGGCGTCCCGTACGGAGATCATCGACCGGTTGACGTCCAGGGACTGACCCGTCTTGCCGGGGACGGCGACGGCCTTGTTCGGCTCGAACTTGATCGTGCCGTCCGTGGCGGAACCCGCCGTGCCGGCCAGGTCGTTCAGGGCGTGGCCGAGCTTCTCCTCGTCGACCGGGATCACCGGGTCGGCCGGGCGCGCGCCACCGAAGAGCGAGCCGATCACGGAGACCGGGTTGTAGTCACTGCCGGCGGCGCCGCGGACGGTCTCCTGGCTGTCCAGGGTGAGACCGGCCTTCTCCGGATCGAGCTTCTCCTCCTTGCCGTCCACGGACAGCTGCAGAGGCGCCTGGGCGCGCTTGCCCAGCGCGGCCTCGAGCTTGGTGACCGCCTCCTCCTTGGTGCCGCCGCCGATGTCGACACCGAGCACCGTGGTGCCCTTGGGGACCTCGGAGTGGTTCATCAGCAGACCGGCCCCGTAGGCGACACCCAGCAGCACGACGACACCCGCGCCCAGGAGGACCAGCTTGGAGCGGCCCTTCTTGGCGGGCGCCGCCTGCTTCGGAGCGGGCCTGGGCGCGGGAGCCGGCGCGGGGGTGCCCGGGTCCACCGGACCGCCGCCCATGGGGCCTTCGGGCCGACGGACCCCGCCGGGGCCGCCGGGGAAGGCGGAACGGGGCTCCGCGGGAATGACTGGGATACCGCTGGTCAGCGTGTCACCGGAGACGTTCCCGCCGGGGACGTTGCCACCCGGGCCTGGGGACGGGGCGGGCGCCTGCGGAGTCAGGATCGCGGTGTCGTCGGACATCCGGGGCGGTACGCCGCCGGGCCTGGGGCCCGAGGGTGCGCCGGGGCCCGCCTGGGAACCGGCCCCGGGCAGACGGTCGAGGTCCGGAGTCAGCGACGAACTCCCGGTGGCCGGGCCGGTGGTGGGGCCGGAGGGCCCCTGTCCGCCGGGGCCGGGCGCGGGACGCGGTCCGGTGGGCCCGCCGCCGTCGAGGTCGTCGAGGGCGCTGCGCCCCGGACGCGGGGCGCCCTGGCGCTGCGGGGCGTCCGAGAAGAACGGCGAGTCGGGGCGGGGCGGGGTCGGCGCCGCACCGGACGGGCCGCCGGGGCCCTGACCGGGACCGGGGCCCTGACCGGGGCGGGGTGTGCCCGCCGCGGGGGTCGCACCCGAGCCGGGGGCCGGGGCCTTGCGCGGGGCGAACCAGTCGCTGCCGCTCTTCTCACGGGCCGGCTTCTCCGCCGGGCCGTCGGCGGCCGGACCGCCGTCGCGCGCTTCCGGCCGGGCCGCGGCCGCGCCGCCCGACGGCTGCGCCGCCGAACCGGGGGCCGGGGTGCTGCCGGTGCGCTCGGGATCGGGGCGGCCGCCGGAGGGGTCCGTCTCGCTCATGGGCGTACGCATGACGACAGGGGGGATCGGACGCGATCCCGGGATGTTGATCCGGACGCGCGTCGTCAGCGTCGTCTCTGTTCTGGGCTCCTCGGGCTGAGGCGGATCCGCAGGCTCCGGAGCTCCCTCCGGCCCGTCCTGGGACGGGTGCAGCGACGGATACTGGCGTGATCCGTACGGCGGCGTACCCGAGGGGTACGCGGCTCCGCCGCGCCCCTGGGGCCCGGAGGACGAACTGTCAGTTTCACGACTCAAAGCAGGTTCTCCCGATTGGCTCCGCCGCCCGTACTTCCCCCATGCCGCAGGCCAGGGGACGGCTCGGCGCGCGCACCACCATACTGGCCGTCACCGCAAGACTCTCCGCGCCGGTGGCAACAAGGCCGCACCCGTGGCCGCGCGGAGGGACATTACGGGAGCGGACATACCAGATCACTCGCCAGGTCGGCCGGTGTCACCGGCCGGAGAAGGCAACCGCGACATCGTGGCACAGATCACAGCGACGGCCATTCCTCCGAGCATGAAGAGGATCAGGCCGAGCTCGGCCCCGAAGACGTAGTCCCCCTCGGGCCGCCCGCCCAGGAGGACGACGACCGAGACGAGCCAGCCCGCCGCCGGCGCCAGCGCGCCGAGTTGTCGGCCGGTGAGCACGCGCCCGCCGACGAACAGCCCCGCGGAGGCCGCGAGCGCGAGCAGCAGCCCGCCGGGGAAGAGGGCCGCCTGGACCAGGGTGCCGGCGATGCCGACGGCCGCGCCGACCACAGCGAGGCCCACGTACAGAGGGATCCGCGCCGGGTTGAGCGGCGCGGCGATACCGGTGGGTTCGGGGGCCCTCGGCGGGGCGTTGGTGCGTGGCGAGTGCGACGCCGCGCGCGGCCTCTGCCGGCTGCTCATGAGCGCGCTCCGGCCGCCGGGGTGCCGTCCGGCACGCCCGCGAAGAGGTCACGTTCCCGGCCCGCGCCGCCACCGGCGTGCGTGCCCCGCACCAACTGGTAGTACTCGGTGGTGAAGACGGGCTGCCCCAGGTCGTTCGAAAGAGCGAAGAACGGTCCGTCGACGGCGATCTGGGTCGCGTGGGCGCGCATGGCCGCGGTCTTCGCCCCGGTGTGAGCCGACCCGTCGACCTCCGCGGTGATCTCCGCGTCGTCCACGACTCCGGGTACGTCGTCGATCCGGGCGATCCCCGGGAAGGCTTCGGGGGCGGTGTCCCGCAGCACCGCGAAGGCCTTCTCGGCCACCGAACGGGGCACCCGGTTCCAGTAGATCTTGGAGACGGTGTGGGCGGCGCCGGCGCCGTACGCGGGGTCGGCCGCGAGGTCCGCCGCGCGCATCGCGACGCGGTGGGCCTGGATGTGGTCGGGGTGGCCGTATCCGCCGTCGGGGTCGTAGGTGATCAGGACCTGGGGACGCAGTGTGCGGATCACCTCGACGAGGTGGCCGGCCGCCTCGTCGAGGTCGGCCGCCCAGAAGGCGCCGGGCCGGTGGTTCTGCTCGGTGCCCATCATCCCGGAGTCGCGGTACCGGCCGGGGCCGCCGAGGAACCTGTGGTCGGTGACCCCGAGCTCTCGCATCGCGGCGGCGAGTTCGCCGACGCGGTGCTCGCCCAGGCCGCCGTCGCGGTCCGCGGCGAGGTGGGCGAGGTCCGGCGGGATGACCTCGCCCTCCTCGCCGAGGGTGCACGTCACGAGGGCGACGTGCGCGCCCTCGGCCGCGTACCTCGCCATGGTGGCGCCGTTGTTGATCGACTCGTCGTCGGGGTGCGCGTGCACCAGGAGCAGACGCCGGGCGGGAAGGTCCTTCATGGGACCACCCTACGAGCACACCGCCCTCCGGGCCGAACGCACCACTGCGCCGGGGGCGCCCGGAGGTCTCCCGGGCGCCGGGGGCGCCCGGTACGTCAGAACTTGATCCCCCCGATCATGCCTGCCACGTTCGACGTCACCTCCGAGATGGTCGGTGCGATCGACGAGCTCGCGAGGTAGAAGCCGAGCAGCATGCAGACCACCGCGTGTCCGCCCTTCAGTCCGGATTTCCGGATCAGCAGGAAGACGACGATCGCCAGCAGCACCACCACCGAAATCGAGAGCGCCACGGCGGTACACCTCCATCAGTACGGTCGGGACGGGCAGCACACATGGAGCCAGCGGGGATATACCCACCGAGCGCTACGGATCATAACTATCCGTGCCGACGCATTGATCGGGGCACAGCAGCACGAGGGGCGCACGGATTGGCGGTCGCGGGCTAGGTTCGGACCCATGACCTCGCAGAAGCTGTCCTTTCCCCGCCAGCACGCCCGGACCCAGCGGTTCACTCTCGGCGCACCCCGGGCCTTCACCGTCTCACCGGATGGGACGCGGGTGCTGTTCCTCAGGTCGGCCTCGGGCACCGACCGGGCCAACCGGCTCATGGTCCTGGACACCGCGACGGGCGAGGAGCGGGTGGCGGTGGATCCCGGCTCCCTGCTGGGCGGTTCGACGGAGAAGCTGTCCCCGCAGGAGCGGGCCCGGCGCGAGCGGACGCGGGAGGGGTCGGCCGGCGTCGTGGGCTACGCGGTCGACGACGCGGTCGAGTTGGCGGCCTTCGCGCTCTCCGGCAAGGCGTACGTCGCCGAGTTGCGGGCGGGCACGGCGCACGCCCTGCCGGTGCCCGGACCGGTGATCGACCCGCGCCCTTCCCCGGACGGCCGGCACATCGCCTACGTGTCGAAGGGCACGCTCAGGGTGGTGGGCGCGGACGGCGAGGGCGACCGGGCGGTTGCCGAGCCGGAGAGCGACCATGTCTCGTACGGGCTGGCGGAGTTCCTCGCGGCCGAGGAGATGAGCCGCTACCGCGGCTTCTGGTGGTCGCCGGAGTCGGACCGCCTGCTGGTCGCCCGGGTCGACGACAGCGCCGTACAGCGGTGGTGGATCGCCGATCCCGCCCAGCCCGGCAACAGGCCCGCCGAGGTGGGCTACCCGGCGGCGGGGACGGCCAACGCGGAGGTGCGGCTCTTCGTGACGGATCTGGACGGGACCCGCACGGAGGTCGTCTGGGACCGTGGCCGGTTCCCGTACCTGGCCCGGGTGCACTGGTCGCCCAACGGCGCCCCGCTGATCCTGGTGCAGGCCCGTGACCAGCGCAGTCAGCTGCATCTGGCCGTCGACACGGAGAGCGGCACGACACGCACGGTGCATGTCGACGAGGACGACGTATGGCTGGATCTCTTCGCCGGGGTGCCCGCGTGGGCCCCGGACGGCCGGCTCGTACGGATCGCCGACGAGGGGGGCGCGCGCGTGCTCTCGGTCGGCGACCGGCCGCTGACCGGCGGCCAGTTGCACATCCAGGCGGTGCTGGACATCGGCGATTCGGACATCCTGGTGCAGGCCACCGCAGGTGAGGGGGCGGCTGACCCGGAGACGGGCCAGAGCCATGTGTACCGGGTCAACGAGCTGGGTGTGGAACGGGTCAGCGAGGGCCGGGGAGTGCACTCCGCGGTACGCGCGGGTGAGGTGACGGTGCTGGTGTCTGCGTCCCTGGAGAGCCCCGGGACATCCGTGCGGGTAATGCGTGGCGGCAAGCGGATCGCGACGGTGGCCAACCTCGCGCAGGAGCCGGTCCTCAGCGCGAGGGTCCGCCTCGCCGAAGGGGGCGCACGGCGGATCCCGTGCGCCGTGCTGCTCCCCGCCGGCTACCAGGAATCAGACGGTCCGCTTCCGGTGCTGATGGACCCCTACGGAGGGCCGCACGGCCGCCGCGTGGTCGCCGCGCACAACGCGTATCTCACCTCCCAGTGGTTCGCCGACCAGGGTTTCGCGGTGGTCGTCGCGGACGGCCGGGGCGCCCCCGGCCGCTCCCCCGGCTGGGAGAAGGCGATCAGGGACGACTTCACCCTGACCCTCGACGACCAGGTCGAGGCGCTGCACGCCCTGGCCGGGAGTTTTCCGCTGGATCTCTCCAAGGTCGCGATGCGCGGCTGGTCATACGGCGGCTACCTCTCGGCGCTGGCCGTGCTGCGACGCCCGGACGTCTTCCACGCCGCGGTCGTGGGGGCTCCGGTGGCGGACTGGCGGCTCTACGACACCCACTACACCGAGCGGTATCTCGGCGACCCCGCGAAGCAGCCCGAGGCCTACGCGCACAGTTCCCTGGTGACCGACGAAGGCCTCTCCGAGGCGGCCGCCACCGCGCGGCCGATGATGATCGTCCACGGCCTGGCCGACGACAACGTGGTGGTCGCGCACGCGCTGCGGCTCTCCTCGGCGCTGCTGTCGGCCGGCCGCCCGCACGAGGTGCTGCCGCTGAGCGGGGTGACGCACATGACCCCGCAGGAGCAGGTGGCCGAGAATCTGCTGCTGCTCCAGGTGGACTTCCTCAGGCGTTCCCTGGGGCTGCCCCGGGCGTGAACCCCGGCCCTGTCACCAGCCGGGCGGAGGGGACGCGGGCGGCGGCGGTGAGCCGGGGCTTCCCCCGGACTGCGGGTATCCGTATCCGGGCGAACCCGAACCCGGGTATCCGTACCCCTGACCGCCGCTCTGCGGGTAGCCGTACCCGGGGGCGTCCGGCCGCGGGTATCCGTACCCCGGTTCACCGGTGTGCGGGTATCCGTACCCCCGGTCGTCCCGCGGTGGCCGTTCCACGTCCTCGAACCCGCGGCGGGCGAGGGCCGGGAGGGCCACCGCCCCGGCCAGCGCGAAGAGGAACGAGGTGAGCACCATCAACTGCTGCTCGGTCCCGAGGTCCCCGATCCGGTCGATCACCCGGTGGTGGAAGGCGCGGGCGATCCCGGCCGCCCCGGAGACCAGCAGGAAGGCGGCCGCGATCATGCCGAGGGGCCGCGCGTGCACCGCCCGGAAGAGCGCGGTCCAGGCCACCACCAGGCAGACCACGGCCAGGACCGCGCTGCTCCAGCCGGGCGGGGCGGCGGTCAGCCCGATCGAGACGACCCGTCCGCCGATGAACCAGTCGGGGTAGAGCACGGAGGGCAGGGTGAGGAACTGGCGGACCTCCCAGGCGATCACCACGGCCCCCGAGATTCCGAGCACCACGAACACGGTGACGCCGGCCGCCCGTCCGGGCCTGGTGGGCAGCGGCTCGTACGAGTCGGTGGGCCCGCGGCGGCCCGCCGCACCCGTGATGATCAGGGCCAGTCCCGCGGCCAGGGCGACGAAGGTCCCCAGAAGGGCGCGGGTGCGCAACTCGTCCCCGTACCGCGCGTCGGTCCAGGACGCGCCGACGGTCCACACACCGGGCAGCCGGAGGGCGACGGTGACCAGTCCGGTGGCGACCAGCGCGGCGGCCGCCACCGAGGAACGCAGGGCGGCGAAGAAGGCGCAGACGTACACGACGAGGAGCACCGGGTCGGCGCTGAGGGTGGCGGGAAGTGCCTTCGGGCGGGTGTCGGTGTACCCGGCCCAGTAGCGGAACAGGTCGAGCGGATCACCCACCGCGCGGATGTCCCGGACGATCCAGGCCAGGACCATGGCGGCGAGCACGGCGGACAGGACGGCTCCGGTGACTCTTGCTCCCCGTGTGAGTATCACCCGTCGATGGTCCACCGCCGTCCGCGGTTGGACAAGGGGACCTCCGGGGAGCCCGGGGCGCGGGTAACCGGCCGGGGCGACGTGATGAACGCCCCGGCCGGTTCACGGCACCCGCACGGCCGTACGCTCTCTATGGTGGGGCGTTCGTATATCGGTGTGGCGACAGTCAAGTTGCCTCTGTGTTAACGGACATGAGGCTTACTTATCCTTCTTTGTCACCCTCGCCCGACCCTTGCGTCCTCCCGTCGGGGGTGCCCTCGGACGGCGGGGGCACGTCCTGGGCTCCGGGCGTCTCGTGGGGGACGACCTGCTTCTCCTCGGCGAAGTGGCAGGCGGAGTCGTGCCGGGCCGGTGTGTCCGAGTCGCGCAGCGCCGCCGGCACCGCGAGCAGCGGCACCTCGCGTTCGCACCGCTCCTGCGCCTTCCAGCAGCGAGTGCGGAAGCGGCAGCCGGAGGGGATGTTCGCTGGGGACGGCACGTCGCCGTGCAGGATGATCCGCTCGCGGTGCTCACGGGCGTGCGGATCGGGCACCGGGACCGCCGACAGCAGCGCCTGGGTGTAGGGGTGCGTCGGGTGGTCGTAGATCTCCTGGTCCGTGCCGATCTCGACGATCCGCCCGAGGTACATGACGCCGACCCGGTCTGAGATGTGCCGGACGATCGACAGGTCGTGCGCGATGAAGACGAAGCTCAGGTCGAATTCGGCCTGCAGCCGGTCGAGCAGGTTCACCACCTGGGCCTGGACCGACACGTCGAGTGCCGAGACCGGCTCGTCCGCGACGATGATCTCGGGGTTGAGCGCGAGGCCGCGGGCGATCCCGATGCGCTGGCGCTGACCGCCGGAGAACTGGTGGGGATAGCGGTTGATGTACTCCGGGTTCAGCCCGACGACGTCGAGCAGGTCCTGCACCTTCTGCCTGCGGCTGCCCTTCGGCGCCACCTCGGGGTGGATCTCGTACGGCTCCCCGATGATGTCGCCGACCGTCATACGGGGGTTGAGCGAGGTGTACGGGTCCTGGAAGACCATCTGGATGTTGCGGCGCACCGCCTTCAGCGCGCGGCCTGACAGCTTGGTGACGTCCTCGCCCTTGTACCGGATCACGCCTCCGGTCGGCGGCTCCAGGTGCACCAGCATCTTGGCGACGGTCGACTTCCCGCAGCCGGACTCCCCCACGATCCCCAGCGTCTCTCCGGCCGCGAGGTCGAAGTCCACTCCGTCGACGGCCCTGACCGCGCCGATCTGCTTCCTGAAGAGGATGCCCTGGGTCAGCGGGTAGTGCTTGACCAGGCCGCGCACCTCCAGGATCGGGTCGCCCTCGGCGTAGGGCCCGGTCCGGCCGGTCAGCCGTGCGTGCGAGAGCAGCGTGGATCCTCCGGCGCCGCTCCCGCGCCCCGTGTCCTCAGCGTGCATCGAGCGTCTCCTTCCAGAAGTGGCAGGCGCTCCGTCGTTCCTCGTCCACCTCGTACAGCGGGGGCACGTCCGTGCGGCAGACGTCCTGCGCCATCGGGCAGCGCGGGTTGAAGGCGCAGCCGGGCGGGATGTGCAGCAGGTTGGGCGGCAGGCCCTTGATCGCGTAGAGCTCCTGGCCCTTCTGGTCCAGGCGCGGGATCGAGCGGAGGAGGCCCTTGGTGTACGGGTGAGCGGGTGCCTTGTAGATCTCGTGGACGGGGGAGGTCTCGACGATCCGGCCCGCGTACATCACGGCGATCTTGTCGGCGACGTCGGCGACGACGCCGAGGTCGTGGGTGATCAGGATCAGACCCATGTTGAGCTCGCGCTGCAGCTCCGCGAGCAGGTCCATCACCTGCGCCTGGACCGTCACGTCCAGGGCGGTGGTGGGCTCGTCCGCGATGATCAGGTCGGGCTCCAGGGCCAGCGCCATCGCGATCATGATGCGCTGGCGCATACCGCCGGAGAACTGGTGCGGGAAGTCACCGACCCGCTGCCGGGCGGCCGGGATGCGCACGCGGTCCATCAGCTCGACGGCCTTGGCCTTGGCGTCGCCCCGGGACATCCCGCGGTGCACGACGAACATCTCGCCGAGCTGCTGCCCGACGCTGAGCACGGGGTTGAGCGAGGACAGGGCGTCCTGGAAGATCATGGCCATCTCCTGGCCACGGATCCTGCGGCGTTCCTCGGACTTGAGCTTCAGCAGGTCGCGGTCCTTGAAGAGGATCTCTCCCCCGCTGATCTTCCCCGGAGGCATGTCCAGGATGCCCATGATCGCCTGGGCGGTCACGGACTTGCCGGAGCCGGACTCACCGAGCACCGCGAGCGTCTCGCCCGCGCTGACGCTGTAGTTCACCCCGTTGACGGCCTTGGCCACGCCCTCCCGGGTGTGGAACTCCACATGCAGGTCGCGCACTTCGAGCAACATGGCGGCCAACTCCTCAGCGCAGCTTGGGGTCGAGGGCGTCGCGCACCGCGTCGCCGAGCATGATGAACGCGAGCACCGTGACGGCCAGCGCTCCGGCGGGCCAGAGCAGCATGTGCGGTGCGTTACGGACGTACGGGGACGCAGCGGAGATGTCGATGCCCCACGAGACGGCCGGCGGCTTGAGACCGACCCCGAGGTAGGAGAGGGTCGCCTCCAGCGAGATGTACGTGCCCAGGGCGATCGTCGCCACGACGATGACGGGGGCGACGGCGTTGGGCGTGATGTGGCGCAGCATCATGCGGGAGTTGGAGGCCCCCAGCGCCCTGGCCGCCTGGACGTAGTCGTTCTGTTTGGCGGTGATGACGGACCCCCGTGCGATACGCGCGATCTGGGGCCAGCCCAGCAGCACGATGAAGCCGATCACCGGCCAGATGGTCGAGCTGGTGACCACGGACAGGAAGACCAGTCCGCCCAGGACCACGGGGATGCCGAAGAAGATGTCGGTGATCCGGGAGAGCACGGCGTCCCAGGTGCCGCCGAAGAAGCCGGCGAGCCCGCCGAGCAGGCCGCCCAGGAGCGAGACGCCGAGGGTGGACAGGACACCGACCGCCACGGAGGTCCGCGCGCCGTAGACGGTCCTGGTGTAGACGTCGCAGCCCTGCCCGTCGAAGCCGAAGGGGTGGCCCGGCTGGGACCCCTCCTGGGCCTTGGCGAGGTCGCAGTCGAGCGGGTCCTGGTCGGCGATGAGGGACGGCCAGATCGAGATGATCACCAGGAAGAGGATGACGAGCGCGGAGATGATGAAGACCGGGTTGCGGCGCAGGTCGCGCCAGGCGTCGGACCACAGGCTGCGCGGCTTGCCTGCGGGCCCGGTGCCCTCGGGGCCGCCGGGCGTCTTCTCCAGTGTGGTGCCCTCGTCCACCGCGAGGTCCATCGCACCGCCCGCACCGGCCCCGGAGATGGCCCCACTGCCGGTCGCGTCGTCCCACGGCTTCTGCTCAGGCATAGCGGATCCTCGGGTCGAGTACGGCGTACAGGAGGTCGACGATCAGGTTCGCGGCCAGGAAGACGAGGACCAGGACGGTCACGAACCCGACGACGGTCTGGGAGTTCTGGCGGAGGATGCCCTGGTAGAGCTGGTAGCCGACTCCGTGGATGTTGAAGATCCGCTCGGTGACGATCGCGCCGCCCATCAGGGCCCCCACATCCGTACCGATGAAGGTGACGACGGGGATGAGGGAGTTGCGCAGCAGATGGCGCACGACGACCCGGCGGCGGGGCAGTCCCTTGGCCACCGCGGTGCGGACGTAGTCGGCGCGGGCGTTCTCCGCGATCGAGGTGCGGGTGAGCCGGGTGACGTAGGCCAGCGAGACGGAGGCGAGGACGAGCCCGGGCACGATGAGCTCGTCGACGGGCGCCTCGGAGGAGACGGACGGCTTGATGATGCCCCACTCGACGCCGAGGAGGAGCTGCAGCAGGAGTCCGGTGACGAACGTCGGCACGGAGATGACGACCAGGGTCAGGATCAGCACCGTGGTGTCGATGGGCCGGCCTCGGCGCAGGCCGGTGACGACGCCGAGGGTGATGCCGATGACGATCTCGAAGACGATCGCGACGATGGTGAGCCTGATGGTGATGGGGAAGGCGGTCGCCATCAGCTCGGTGACCTTCTGACCGTTGAACGCGGTGCCGAAGTCGCCGGTGAAGACGTTGCCCATGTAGGTCAGGTACTGCTGCCACACCGGCTTGTCGAGGCCGAACTCGCTGCGCAGCTGGGCGGCGGTCGCCGGGTCGCACTGGCGGTCGCCGCAGAGGCCCGCGATGGGGTCGCCCATCACGTTCACCATGAGGAAGATCAGCAGCGTGGTGCCGAAGAAGACGGGGATCATCTGCAGCAGCCGCCGGATCACATAACGTCCCATGTGGGGCTCCGGGGGTCTCGGGGGTGTCTGGCGAATCGGCCTCCCCTGGCCGGGCGAGACCGGGGGCCGAGGCGCGGCACCGGGGCACGCGAGCCCGGCAGGGCACCCCTCGGGTGGGCGGGCGGAGGGACCGGAAGGCCGGGTGGCCGGTGCGTGTGCGGCACCGGCCACCCGGCCTCAGGGGGTCACTTGACCTTGATCTGGTCGTACACCGGGACGCTGAAGGGGTTCAGCGAGACGTTCTCGACCCTGTCCGAGTAGCCCGCGCTGCCGTTCTGGTACCAGAGCGGGATGACGGGCATCTGCTCGACGAGGACCTTCTCGGCGTCCTGGAAGGTGCTGACCGCCGTGGCCTTGTCGCTCTCCGCGTTTGCCTTGTCGACCAGGTCGTCGAACTTCTTGTCGCTCCACTTGCCGTCGTTGGACGGGGCGTTGGTGTAGTAGAGCGGCTGGAGGAAGTTCTGGATCAGCGGGTAGTCCATCTGCCATCCGGCGCGCCAGGCGCCCGTCAGCTTCTGGGTGGAGACCTGGCTGCGGAAGTCGGCGAAGGTGCCGACGGGGCCGCCGACGCACGCCTTGTTGTTCCCCATGACGTTGTTGATGCTGTTGCAGACCGCGTCGACCCACTCCTTGTGGGAGCCGGTGTCGGCGTTGTACGAGATCTTCAGCTGGCCTCCGGGGATGCCGCCGCCCTCCTCGATCAGCTTCTTGGCCTCCGCCTTGTTGTAGACGCAGGCGGGCCCGCAGAGGCCCTTCTTGAAGCCGCCCTCCTCGCCGAGGACCGGCGAGGTCCAGTCGGATGCGGGGGTGCGGGTCTTCTGGAAGATCTGGTCGGTGATCTGGTCGCGGTTGATCGCCATCGACAGCCCCTGGCGGACCTTCACCGCGCCGGGGGTGTCCCAGGCCTTCTCGTAGAAGGGGAAGGCGAGGGTCTGGATGATCCCGGCGGGGGTGTTGATGTACCGGTCGCCCAGGTCCGCCTCGACGTTCTTGAGCTGCGAGGCCGGTACGTCGTCGACGAGGTCGAGGTTGCCGGCCGTCAGGTCGGTGTAGGCGGTGTTGTTGTCGGTGTAGACCTTGAGGTCGATGCCGCCGTTCTGCGCCTTGTCCGCACCGGGGTAGTCGTCCCACCTGCGCAGGTTCATCGAGGAACCCTTGGCGTAGCTCTCGATGGTGTAGGGACCGTTGCCGATCGGCTTGGAGAGCCAGGCGTCGTGGTCGTCGTAGAAGGCCTTGGGCAGCGGCACGAAGGCCGCGTAGCCGAGGGTGTCGGGCCAGAGCGAGAACTTCTGGGACAGCTTGACCGTGAAGGTCGTGTCGTTGACGACCTTCAGGCCGGACAGCGTGGCGGCGGAGGCGGAGCCCGATTCGGGGTGGACCTTGTCGTAGCCGTCGATGTACTGGAAGAAGTAGGCGTTCTTCTGGTTGTTCTTGAGCGCGGCGCCGTAGTTCCAGGCGTCCACGAAGGACTTCGCCGTGATCTTCTCGCCGTTGCTGAAGGTCCAGTTGTCCTTGATGGTGACGGTGAAGTTCTGCGAGTCCGACGAGTCGATCTTCTGGGCGATCTCGTTCTGGGCCTCGCCGGTCTTGGGGTCGTAGCGCACGAGGCCCCGGAAGACCATGTCGAGGACCTTGCCGCCCTGGACCTCGTTGGTGTTCGCCGGCTCCAGCGGATTCTGCGGGTCCCCCCATGAGGAGCTCACGATCCCGTCGTCGCCACCGCCCCCGCCGCTGTCGCCTCCGCCGCAAGCCGTGGCGGTCAGGGCCACGGCGACGGCGCATGCGGCCCACCTGGCCTGTGTGGCTCCGCGCATCGAGTGCCTCCTAGGGTTCCCTTGAGTGGCTCAATGCCTCATATCACCCCATATGACACTCCGTCGCATGTCTTCGTCCGCCGTACGAGGCAGCCGGAACGCGAGGACGCCCGGCCCCCTCTCGGGTGCCGGGCGTCCTCCTGGTGCCGATCAGGTGCTACGCCGCGTGGACGACGTCCTTCTCCTCGGCGAAGTGGCACGCCGACTCGTGCGCGGCGGGCGTGTCCGAGGCCTTGAAGCGCTCGGGGATCGCCAGCAGCGGCACCTCGGTGGCGCACTTGTCCTGTGCCTTCCAGCACCGGGTGCGGAAGCGGCAGCCCGACGGCGGGTTCGCCGGCGACGGGACGTCCCCGGCGAGGATTATCCGCTCGCGGCCCTCACGGGCATCCGGGTCCGGCACCGGGACCGCCGACAGCAGCGCCTGGGTGTAGGGGTGCGTCGGGTGGTCGTAGATCTGCGTGTCCGTACCGATCTCGGCCATCTTGCCGAGGTACATGACGCCGACCCGGTCGGAGATGTGCCGGACGATCGACAGGTCGTGCGCGATGAAGAGGTAGGAGAGGTTGAACTCGTCCTGCAGCTTCTCCATCAGGTTGATGACCTGCGCCTGCACCGACACGTCGAGCGCGGAGACCGGCTCGTCGCAGATGATGATCTCCGGGTTGAGCGCGAGACCGCGAGCGATCCCGATGCGCTGGCGCTGACCGCCGGAGAACTGGTGCGGGTACCGGTTGATGTACTCCGGGTTCAGCCCGACGACGTCCAGGAGGTCCTGCACCTTGCGGCGCCGGTCGCCCTTCGGGGCCACCTCGGGGTGGATCTCGAAGGTCTCCCCGATGATGTCGCCGACCGTCATACGCGGGTTCAGCGAGGTGTACGGGTCCTGGAACACCATCTGGATGTTGCGGCGTACGGCCTTCAGGGCGCGGCCGGACAGCTTGGTGATGTCCTGGCCCTTGTAGAAGACCTCGCCGGCGGTGGCCCGCTCCAGCGTCATCAGGAGCTTCGCGACCGTGGACTTGCCGCAGCCGGACTCGCCCACGATGCCGAGGGTCTCGCCCTGGTACAGGTCGAACGAGATCCCGTCCACGGCCTTGACCGCGCCGACCTGCTTCTTGAAGAGGATGCCCTGGGTCAGCGGGAAGTGCTTGACCAGGTTGCGCACCTGGAGGATCGGCTCCCCACGCGACACCGGGACGTCGAGGGCGGCGACGGACTCCGTCTCGCTTCCCGCGTTGACGGTCGCCACTTCGGTGACGTTAGGGGTGGCGTCCACGGACTTCTTGTCGAGCTCAGCCATGGATCGTCTCCTTCCAGAAGTGGCAGGCGCTGCCGCGGCCGGCCAGCTCGGTGCCGTCCTGCTCGGTCACCGGGCGCAGCGCCGGGATCTCGGTACGGCAGATGTCCTGCGCCATCGAGCAGCGCGGGTTGAAGGCGCAGCCGGACGGCACGTGCAGCAGGTTGGGCGGCAGGCCCTTGATCGCGTAGAGCTCCTGGCCCTTCTGGTCCAGGCGCGGGATCGACTCCAGCAGCCCCTTGGTGTAGGGGTGCGCGGGGCGCTTGTAGATCTCGTGGACCGGGGCGGTCTCGACGATCCGGCCCGCGTACATCACGGCGATCTTGTCCGCCACGTCGGCGACGACGCCGAGGTCGTGGGTGATCAGGATCAGACCCATGTTGAAGTCGCGCTGGAGCTCCGCGAGCAGGTCCATGACCTGCGCCTGGACCGTCACGTCCAGAGCCGTGGTGGGCTCGTCCGCGATGATCAGGTCGGGCTCCAGGGCCAGCGCCATCGCGATCATGATGCGCTGACGCATACCGCCGGAGAACTGGTGCGGGTAGTCGTTGACCCGCTCCTTGGCCGCCGGGATCCGCACGCGGTCCATCAGCTCGATGGCCTTGACCTTGGCCTCCTTCTTGGAGAGGCCCTGGTGCACGCGGAACATCTCGGCGAGCTGGTAGCCCACGGAGAGGACCGGGTTGAGCGAGGAGAGGGCGTCCTGGAAGATCATCGCGATCTTCTGGCCACGGATCTTCCGGCGCTCCTCGTTGGACATCTTGAGCATGTCCTGGCCGCGGAAGAAGATCTCGCCCTTGGGGATGCGGCCGGGGGGCATGTCGAGGATGCCCATGATGGCCTGGGCGGTCACGGACTTGCCGGAGCCGGACTCGCCGAGCACAGCGAGGGTCTCGCCCGCGCTGACGCTGTAGTTGACGCCGTTGACGGCCTTGGCGACGCCGTCGCGGGTGTGGAACTCCACGTGCAGGTCGCGGACCTCGAGCAGCGGGCCGCTCTCGTCCGAACCACGCGGAGCAGGAACATCCGCCGTCTTGTCGATGATGGTCATGTACGCCTCCCTCAGCGCAGCTTGGGGTCGAGGGCGTTGCGCACCGCATCGCCGAGCATGATGAACGCCAGAACGGTGATCGACACCATGACCGACGGGATGATCAGCACGAACGCGGCGTTACGCAGCTGCTCCTGGCCGGAGGAGATGTCGACACCCCACGACACGGTCGGTTCGGCGAGGCCGATGCCCAGGAAGGACAGGGACGCCTCCGCCGAGATGTAGCCGCCGAGCGCGATGGTCGCGACGACGATCACCGGGGCGATCGCGTTGGGCAGGATGTGCTTCATCAGGATCCGGGTGGTCGAGGCGCCGAGCGCCTTGGCCGCCATCACGTAGTCGGCCTGCTTGATCGTCAGCACCGAGCCGCGGGCGACTCGGGCGACCTGGGTCCAGCCGAGGAAGGCCAGGGCCAGGATGACGACCCAGATGTGCCGCTCCTCGAACGAGGTCAGGACGACCATCGCGCCGAGGATGAACGGGACGCCGAAGAAGATGTCGGTGACCCGGGACAGGATGGTGTCGATCCAGCCGCCGAAGTACCCGGCGAGCATGCCGACCACGGTGCCGAGGACGGTCACCAGGACGGTGACGACCACGGCGACGGTGATCGAGGCGCGGGCGCCGTAGACCACACGTGCGTAGATCGAACGGCCCTGGATGTCGTAGCCGAACCAGTCAGGCTGGAAGAAGTTCCCCCACTTGGGCTTCTGCAGGTAGTGGTGGGCCAGGTCCGCGTAGCGCGGGTCCGCGCTGGTGAACAGGCCGGGGAATATCGCCATGACCAGCAGGAAGACGATCAGAATCGCCGAGACCACGAAGAGCGGGCTGCGCCGCAGGTCGTGCCAGGCGTCGGACCAGAGGCTGCGGGGCTTGCCGACCTCGGCCGTGGGAGCAGGCACGGCGGCGATGGGTGCGGAGGCGTCCGCGGAGGTTTCCTTGAGCGTCTCAGGCATACCGGATCCTCGGGTCCAGGACCGCGTAGAGCAGGTCGACAATCAGGCTGGCGGCGAGGTACACGATGACGATCAGCGTCACGATGCCGACGACGGTGGCGCCCTCACGGTGACGGAGCGCGTCGAAGACCGCGGAGCCCACGCCCTTGATGTTGAAGATGCCCTCGGTGATGACGGCGCCGCCGAGCAGGGCACCGAGGTCGGTACCGAGGAAGGTGACCACGGGGATCATCGAGTTGCGCATCAGGTGGACACCGATGATGCGCCGGCGCGGGAGGCCCTTGGCCACGGCGGTGCGCATGTAGTCGGAGCGGAGGTTCTCCGCGACCGAGGTACGGGTCAGCCGTGCCACGTACGCGAGTGACAGGGACCCCAGCACCACGGCCGGGAGGATCAGTTCGCTCGAGTTCGCCTCCAGGCTGACGTTGGGGTCGACCCAGCCGAGCTGGAAGGCGAAGAAGTACTGCCCGAGGAAGCCCAGCACGAAGGAGGGCACCGAGATGAGCAGGAGCGTGATGATGAGCAGTCCGCGGTCGCGGAGGGTGTCGGCCTTCAGGCCGGCGAAGACACCCATGGAGATACCGACGAGGACCGTGAACAGGAAGGCAAACAGGGCCAGCCGGATCGTGATCGGGAAGGACTCCGAGATGATGTCGGCCACCGGTCGCCCACTGGCGATCTGGGTACCGAAGTCCCCCTGGAAGAGTCCTGTGAGGTAGTTCCAGTACTGGTGCCAGAGTGGCAGGTCGAGACCGAGGTGCTTCTTCATGGCCGCGATCTGCGCGGGGTCGACGGTCTGTTCACCTGCGAGCGCGCGCACGGGATCGCCGGGCAGCGCGTACATCATGGCGAAGACCAGCAAGGTCGACCCGAGGAAGACCGGGATCATCTGGAGCAGTCGCCGCGCGACGTAACGCCCCATGTTTGCCTCCGATTGGGGGGAATGCAGCCCAGGGACCGCGCTCCGGATAGCGGAGCGCGGCCCCCGGGACCTACGTGCCTGTATGGGCGGGCTGATGGCCGAGTAGGCCCTCAGGCGTGGTTACTTCACGGTGACGTCGGTCATGACGTAGTCACCACGGAAGTCGATCGCGACGTTGTCGACGTTCTTCCCGTAGCCACCGTTGATCTTGTAGTTCCAGAGCGGGATCGCCGGCATCTTCTGCAGGACGAGCTTCTCCGCCTCCTGGTACGCCTTGATCGACTCGTCCAGGGAGGCCGCGTTGTCGCCCTTCTTGAACTCGGCGTCGACCTCCTTGTCCGAGAACCGGCCGTTGTTGGCCTCGGCGGTCGTGCCGTACAGCTCGCGCATGAAGTTGACGTTCAGCGGGTAGTCGGCGACCCAGCCACCGCGGTACATCGACTTGACCTGGTCGTTGTCACGAGCCTCCAGGTCGGTCTGGAAGTCCGGCTTGGCGTCCGGGATGCAGTCGACCCCGGTGGAGTTGCGGATGGACTCGCAGACCGCGGTCACCCACTCCTTGTGGCCACCGTCGGCGTTGTACTGGATCCAGATCTTGTTGTCCGGGACACCGCCACCCTCCTTGATGAGGGCCTTGGCCTCGGTCGGGTTGAACTTGAACACGTCGGTGTCCAGGTGCTGGTTACCCGCGACGCCCGGGGGCGTGAAGCTGGTGGCGGGCTCACGGGTGCCGTTGAGCACGGTCTTGGTGATCGTGTCACGGTCGATGCCCATGGACAGACCCTGGATGACCTTCGGGTCGATGCCCTTGAAGGTCTTCGAGTAGAAGGTCGGGACCAGGGACTGGACGGCCGCGTACGGCTGGTCGACCGTGCGGTCGCCGAGGTCCTGCTTGTACTTCGGCAGGTCCTTCGGGCCGATCTGGCGGATCATGTCCAGGTTGCCCGAGAGCAGGTCCTGGTACGCGGCCTCGACGGTCGCGTAGTTCTTGAACAGGATGCCCTTGTTCTTGGGCTTGTTCGGACCCTGGTAGTCAGGGTTGGCCTTGACGCGGATCAGCTTCTTGTGGTCCCACTTCTCGAAGATGTAGGGACCGTTGCCGACCGGGGCCTGACCGAACGCCTTGGTGTCCTTGTAGAACACCTCGGGCAGCGGGGCGAAGGTGTAGTAGCCGAGCTTGTACTCGAAGTACGGGACCTGCTTGGTCAGCTCGATGGTGAACGTGTTGTCGTCCACGACCTTCAGCCCGGACATCTCCTGGGCCTTCGGGTCACCCTTCTCCGGGTGGACGTCCGCGTAGCCGGCGATGTCCTCGAACCAGAAGGCGTTCTGCTGGTTGTTCTTGATGTTGGCGTACCAGTTCCACGCCTTGACGTAGGACTCGGCGGTGACCGGGGTGCCGTCGTGGAACTTCCAGCCCGGCTTGAGCTTGACCGTCCACGTCTTGTTGTCGTCCGACTTCACGGACTCCGCGTTCGTGTAGACGATCTTGCCTTCGCCGTCGAACTCGAGCAGCTGGGTGAAGACGGCCTGGATGACGTAGCTGCCCAGCGACTCGTTGGTGTCGGCCGGAATCAGCGGCTTCTGCGGCTCACCGACGTCGACGGAGACGTAGCCCGCGGGCTTGCCCTTCTCCTTCGAAGCAGAGTTGCTGCTGTCGTCGCTGTCGCCCCCGCCACAGGCGGTCGCGGCCAGGGCGATGATTGCCGCTCCCGCGACCCACTTGGCGCTCTTGGCACCGCGCATGGGTTTCCTCCTCATGAGTCCACTTTTGACTTCAAGAGGGCACTGGAGAGATCCACCGACACCCCTGACGGCGATCGTTTTCAGTGCCCCGAGTGTGCTCGTGAGTCCGCACTCCCCACAGTGCGACGACCCATTGACCCGAGCTCAACGGAGCCAACTATTAAGGAACCCCGGGCTGTAAACCACACTTAAAGGGTCTCGGTTTGACAACATCAGGAAGGCCCTGTTGCCCGAAATCCGGACAAAGTGATCCCAGACAGACACCCCCGAAACGGACTGTTAACACATGTTCCGGAGAGCGCTGCCCGATATCCGGACACGTCGGTCAGGAAATGACGTTGACGAAAGGCCCGGTCCCCCACAGTGTCCGCGGGGGGCCGGGCCTCGTGTCAATGGCTCGTGCAGGCGGTTGACGGGGCTCTCAGGCCCCGCTCAGGGCTGTCAGCCGTGCTTGGCGCGCGAGGCCGAGCGGCCGCGCTCCTTCTGGTCCAGGACGACCTTGCGGATGCGGATCGCCTCCGGGGTCACCTCGACGCACTCGTCGTCGCGGCAGAACTCCAGGGACTGCTCCAGGGAGAGCTTGCGGGGCGGGACGATCGCCTCGAACGAGTCGGCCGACGAGGACCGCATGTTCGTGAGCTTCTTCTCCTTGGTGATGTTCACGTCCATGTCGTCGGCGCGGGAGTTCTCGCCGACGATCATGCCCTCGTACACCTCGGTGCCGGGGTCGGTGAACAGCACACCGCGCTCCTGGAGGTTCGTCATCGCGAACCCGGTGACGGCACCGGCGCGGTCGGCGACCAGCGAACCGTTGTTACGGGTCGTCAGCGTGCCGAACCACGGCTCGTGGCCCTCGTGGATGGAGTGGGCGATGCCCGTACCGCGGGTGTTGGTGAGGAACTCCGTACGGAAGCCGATGAGGCCTCGCGACGGCACGACGAACTCCATGCGGACCCAGCCGGAGCCGTGGTTCGACATGTTGTCCATGCGGCCCTTGCGGACGCCCATGAGCTGCGTGACGGCGCCCATGTGCTCCTCGGGGACGTCGACCGTGAGGCGCTCGACCGGCTCGTGCGTCTTGCCGTCGACCTGCTTGGTGACGACCTGCGGCTTGCCGATGGTCAGCTCGAAGCCCTCGCGGCGCATCTGCTCGACCAGGATGGCGAGCGCGAGCTCACCGCGGCCCTGGACCTCCCAGGCGTCGGGGCGCTCGGTGTCCAGCACCCGGAGGCTGACGTTACCGATCAGCTCGCGGTCCAGGCGGTCCTTGACCTGACGGGCGGTGACCTTGCGGTCCTTGACGCCCGACTTGGCGGCGGCGCCCTTGCCCGTGCCGCCGCGGCCGACCAGCGGCGAGGTGTTCGTGCCGATGGTCATGGAGATGGCCGGCTGGTCCACCGTGATCAGCGGCAGCGCGATCGGGTTCTCCGGGTCGGCCAGCGTCTCGCCGATCATGATGTCGGGGATACCGGCGACGGCGCAGATGTCACCGGGGCCGGCGTACTCGGCGGGCTTGCGGGTGAGCGCCTCGGTCATCAGGAGCTCGGTGATGCGCACGCTGCTGATGCTGCCGTCGCGCTTGATCCAGGCGACCGTCTGGCCCTTGCGCAGCTCGCCCTGCTCGACGCGGCAGAGCGCGATACGGCCGAGGAAGTTGTCGGCGTCCAGGTTGGTGACGTGGGCCTGCAGCGGGGCGGCCTCGTCGTACTCGGGGGCCGGGACCGCGGAGAGGATCGTCGAGAAGAACGGCTCCAGGCTGTCGCTGTCGGCCGGGACCGTGCCGTCCTCCGGCTTGGTCAGCGAGGCGACGCCGTCACGGGCGCAGGCGTAGACGATCGGGAACTCGATCTGGTCCTCGTCGGCGTCCAGGTCGAGGAAGAGGTCGTACGTCTCGTCGATGACCTCGGCGATGCGGGAGTCCGGGCGGTCCGTCTTGTTGATGCAGAGGATGACCGGCAACTTGGCCGTCAGCGCCTTGCGCAGGACGAAGCGGGTCTGGGGCAGAGGGCCCTCGGAGGCGTCGACGAGCAGGACGACCGCGTCCACCATCGAGAGACCGCGCTCGACCTCGCCACCGAAGTCGGCGTGGCCGGGGGTGTCGATGATGTTGATCGTGATGGGGTCCCCGCCGTCCTTGGGGTGATACTTCACCGCCGTGTTCTTGGCGAGGATCGTGATGCCCTTCTCACGCTCCAGGTCGTTCGAGTCCATCATGCGGTCGTCGAGCGACTCGGCGGCATGCGCGGCGAAGGAGCCGGCCTGCTTGAGCATGGCGTCGACCAGCGTGGTCTTGCCGTGGTCGACGTGGGCGACAATGGCTACGTTACGGATGTCGTGGCGCGTGGGCATGGGTGGCTTGCGCTTCTCTCGGATCGTGGGATCAGGCGTCTCAGTCGGTCTTCGAGTCCTCGTACGCCCGCCGGGCGGCACGCCACGGCTAGTCCCATCGTACGGGCCCGACGAGTGCGGGGCTTCCCGGCCCGGTGTCCGGGGCTCGGGCACCGCAACAATTCAGCCGGTGTTCAGCTGGTCCGCGCCATTCTTCCGGGAGCCCGGCGGACCGGGCGGGCGGAGCCGTGCCTGGGGGGCCCGGTCGGCCGGAGGACGTCCGGGGAGGCCGTCTTCGTCGGTGACGGCGGGGTGCGACGACCGGCCTCGGGGGTGTGGGGTGTAAGGAGCGGCCCGGGTCTGGGCGGACAACACCTTGCCCGCCGGGGACACCGGCGGGCAAGGGAATTGAGCTGTATCTGAGCTTCGATTGCGGCTTTGACCTGCTACTTCTTCCGATTCGCGGGGGAACCTGCCGCTTCTTGGCCGATGAAGCCGATGTCCTGGTAGCGCGGTGAGGCGAAGCCGAAGGCTCCGATGTTGGCCAGCTTCTTGTCGACGGCGACCAGCTGCGGCCGCTGGTAGAGCGGGATCGATCCGGCCGCTGCCCAGATCCGGGCGTCGGCCTGCTTCAGCAGGTCCCGCGAGGCGTCCGTGTCGAGCTCGGCCACCGCCCGGTCGAAGAGCTGGTCGATGTGGTCGGAACCGACCCGCGTGTAGTTCTGCTCGACGAGCAGCGAACCGTCGGTGGCGGGTTCCGGCTTGGCGAAGATCGGGCGGCCGTCGGTCGCCGGGTAGGCGGTGGCGGGCCACGAGTACAGCGCCATGTCGTACGCCCCGGACGCGATGTGGTCCTTGAAGTAGCTGTCGTCGTCGACCTTGGTGATCTGGGTGCTGATGCCGATGGAGTCCAGCATCGCGACGATCCGGTCGCCGACCGCGCGCAGCGACTGCGATCCGGGGCCCGACGGCAGGACGAAGCGGAGGGTCAAGGGCTTGCCGTCCTTGCCCAGGCGGGTCTTGGCGGAGCCTGCGGCGGGGGCCGCGGTGCCCGCAGGGGCGTAGGCGCCCGCGGCGCCGCCGGTCTGCCTGTCCTGGGCGTTGACCTCGGAGTCACCGGCCGGGCGCTCCCCCGGCTTGTCGTCGCCGACGATGTAGGTCCCCTCGTCGCGCGAGGCCTTGTCGTCCTTCTCCGCCTTGTCGGCGCCCTTCTCCTTGCCGGCCTTGTCGGAGGCGCTGGGGCTCGGAGACTTCTTCGCCTCGGACGCCTCGTCCTCCGCGTCCTTCTTCGCGTCCTTGCCGGTCTTCTCGGCCTCGCTGCCCGCCTTGACGTCCTCGGTCCTTCGGATCGCGCCGCCCGGGGTCCATCCCGCGTCGGCCAGGAGCGCCCGCGCCTCCTTGGTGTCGCGGTCACCCAGTGCGCCGCTGCCGTCCTTGTAGCCGGGCTGGCCGGCGAGGGCCAGGTGGCTGCCGGGAGGGTTCGCGGGCAGGCCGAGGGGCTTCAGCACCGTGTCGGCGAGCTCCTGGCGGTCCAGGGTGCGGGCGATCGCCCGGCGCACCCGGTCGTCGGAGAGGGGCCCCGACTCACCGTTCAGCGCTAGCTGCGTGTAGGCGGGCTCGAGGGACTTGCGTACGGCGAAGGCGCTCAGCGCCTTCTGGTCGGCGGCGTACACCGCGATGGCTTCCCGGTTCTTCTCCCGGGCCGCCTGGGCGGCCTCGGCGGCCTCCTCGTCCGAGCCGTGGGCGAGCGCCCAGGACCTCAGGGCGGAGGCCGGTGTGGTGTCGGACCCGGGGCCGTGGGCGGGCGGCTGCCCGTTGCCGCCGCGGTAGCGGGCCGCGAGGGTGACGCTGTGGGCCGCCGCGGCGTCGACGTCGGCGACGTCGACCGTGCCCCTGGTCAGCGCCTCGGTGCGGTCCTCCGGCTTCACCGCGCGGAACACCAGGGACTCCAGCTTCGCCCTGTCGCCCCACCACCGGGGGTTCCGGTCGAGAACGACCGTGCCCTTGGCCTTGCTCACGCTGCGCAGCCGGAAGGGACCGGCGGTGTTCTTGAGGGTGGTCCTGGCGCCGTCGTTGAAGGAGGCGGGGGAACCGGTCACCTCCTTCGGGTACAGCGGGGAGAAGAGCGAGCGCCAGTCGGCGTAGGGCTTGGAGAAGGTGACCCGGACCTGGAGGTCGTCCTTGCCCCGTTCGATCTTCTCGATCCGCTCGTAGCCCGCGTTGCGCGCCGTCCAGAAGGCCGAGTCCTTGCCGCTCAGCGCACGCCACTGGGCCACGAAGTCGGGGGCGCCGATCTCCCGGCCGTCGCTCCACACCGCCTGCTGGTTGAGCTTGTAGAGGACGACCTGCTTGGGCTCCCGCTCGATGACCTTCGCCGACTCCAGGTAGTCGGGGTTCAGGGTGGGCTCCCCCTGCGCGTCCAGGGGGAAGAGCGAGGGCAGCAGGGCGCCGGTGACACGGCTCGTCGCGCTGTCGGCGTCGGCCTGGTAGGCGTTGAGCGTCGCGGGCACCGCGTCGATCGCCCAGTCGAGCGTGGAGCCGTCGGCGATCCGGTCCCGGGAGGCCGGGGCGATGTCCTGCTGGACGGCCACCGAGGTGGGTTCCTCGCTGTCCGAGGTGCAGCCCGCCAGGACCGGGATCGTGAGCACGCCTGTCGCCAGGAGCGCGACCGAGCGGCGCTTTCGGGCCGTCCCGCTGGGGACGCCGACGTGGGCCATGGCTGATACCTCCGGGGCCGGCCCGGTCCACCCCGTACCGGAATGGACCGGATGATGCGTTCTGGTGGCATTTGCAGTTGATCAGATTGATCCGCTGATCCACTGAACGCACCGGCGCGCACGGGCGGAGGGAGGCGCGGCCGGTGGGGCCGCACACATCACCCGTGCGGCCCCGGCTCCCGGCCCTGCGGCGATCAGCCCAGCAGCTTGACGATCGCGTCGGTGGTGTCGGTCTCGCCGAGCCTCGGGAAGATCTTCTCGACGCTGTTGCGGTGGGCGTCCGCGTCCATGTCGGTGACGGCGTCGGTCGCGATCGTGACGTGGTAGCCGAGCTCGTGGGCGGCGCGGGCGGTGGACTCGACGCCGATGCTGGTCGCGATACCGGTCAGCACGACCTGGGTGACACCCGCGCGGCGCAGTTCGAGGTCGAGCGCCGTGCCGTGGAAGGCGCCCCACTGCTGCTTGGTGACGACGGTGTCGCCCTCTCGCGGTCCCATCTCGGAAACGATGTCGGCCCAGTCCGCTGCGGGCTGCCCGGAGCGGGCGGGACCCTCGGTGCGGCCGGGGGCCCCACCGGTCACGCGGACCAGGAAGACCGGGAGGCCCTTGGCCCGGAAGGCGTCGGCGAGGGTCGCCGAGCGGGCGATGACGTCGGCCGCCGGGTGCGCCGTGGGCAGGGCGACGATGCCCTTCTGCAGGTCGACGACGACGAGCGCGGTGCGGGGGTCCAGGGTGGTGGCGGTCATGTGCGTACTCCTTGAGGTGCTGTCGATCAGGTGCGTCCGCGCGGGGCGCGCGGGGGGATAAGTCGAGGGGGGTGAGGTCAGGTACGGGCGCGCAGGGCGCGGTCGGTGAGGGTCAGGACGGTCAGCAGGACGGCCAGGACGACCGAGACCGCCGCCATCAGGTGCAGTCCGGCGTCGGTCGCCGCGTCCGCGTAGGCGAGGGCGATCAGGCTGGACGCCGTGATGGCCCCGATGTACTGGGCGGTGCGCTGGAGTCCGGCGGCCGCTCCGATGTCCTCCGGCGGCGCGTACGCCTGCACGGCCGCCTGGTTGCTCGTGCCGATCAGCCCCTGCGGGGCGCCGAAGCAGGCACCGGCCAGCATCAGGACGGCCGTCGGGGTGTCGTCCTGGAGGAACAGCAGCAGGCCCGCGCCGACGGCGAGCAGCGTCGACGCCGTCACCAGCGGTCCGCGCAGGCCCTTCGTGCGGGCCCCGAGCAGCGAGCAGACGAGGGCGGTGACGGACATCGGCAGCATCAGCAGACCGGCCTGGCCCGAGGAGAAGCCTCGCGCCTCCTCCAGCCACTGCGTGAAGCCGTACATCACGCAGTAGACGAGGAGATAGCCGAGGCCGTGACGGGCGTACGTACGCAGCAGCGGTCCGTTGCCGGCCAGCATCCTGAGGTCTATGAAGGGCCGCGGGGCGCGCAGCTGCCAGCGGACGAGCACGGCCGTCAGGACGGCGAAGGGCGCGAGCAGCCACCACCGCGGGTCGGCGAGGTCGAGCAGGAAGAAGGCCAGCACCGTCAGCGCGGTGGTGAAGAGACCGATGCCCAGGGGGTCCAGGGACAGCCTCGGCGCGCCCCCTGCCGGAGTACGCCCGCGTGGCGGGTCGGCGGGCACCCAGAGCAGCGCGGCGCCCAGGGCGATCAGCGCGACCGGCACGTTGACGGCGAAGATGCCGCGCCAGCCGACGACCGACACCAGCAGCCCGCCGAGCGCGGGGCCGACGGCGGCGCTGCCGAGACCCGCGAAGGAGAGCCGGGCGAGCACGGGGCGGGGAGTGGGGCGGCCCAGGCGCGCCGACTCGTCACGCAGGACGGCCATGGCGGCCGGATAGGCGGCCGACGTTCCGATGCCGAGCAGCACCCGGGAGAGGATCAGGGTTCCGAATCCGGGTGCCAGGGCACCGACCAGCCCTGAGGCGATCACGACGAGGAGGCCCGCCAGGAAGACCCGGCGCGGTCCCAGGGTGTCGGCGAGCTTGCCGAGGACCGGCTGGGCGACGGCGCTCGCGAGGTAGAGCACGGAGATGAGCCAGGCCGTGTCGGCGGCCCCGATGCCGAACGAGTGCCCGATGGCCACCAGGGCGGTGGAGATCATCGTGGTGTTCAGCGGGTTGAGCAGGGAGCCCATCAGCAGCGGCGCGGTGAGCCGTGCGCCGAATCCCCGCTCGGGCTCCGCCTGGTGGACGGGCTCCCGGGTTCCCGCGGCCGTCTCCGCCGGCTTCGTCGCGTACCGGGTCACTTGTCGACCAGACGGCCGATGAGCTCGACGGCCTCGGCGAGGGTGCGGCGCTCGGTGCCGTCCAGCTCGGCGGCGATGGCCTCGGCGAGCCAGTTCCGCTTGGCGGCGCGTACCCCGGCGAGGGTGATGCTGCCGTCCTCGGTGATCGAGACGACTGATTTGCGGCCGTCGGCGGGGTCGGGGGCGCGGGTGACGAAGCCCTGGCTCTCCAGGGCGCCGAGTGTCAGCCTCATCGACTGGGGCCGCACCAGCTCGGCGCGGGCCAGCGCCGCCGTGGTGGCGGGGCCGCCGTCCTGCAGCCGGGCGAGGACCGAGCGCTGGGAGGGGGTGAGCAGACTGTCCGCGGAGGAGCTGCGCAGCCTCCTGAGCAGCCTTCCGACCACGGCCGCGAGATCGGCGGCCACGCTCTCCACGCCGGGATCGGCGGGGGACGACGGCGGGAGGGGTGCGGAGCCCCGGGACGTTTCGGACATGCCTCCACCGTAAAGATGGGCAGGGCACCTTGCAAGTTGCCCTGCCCATTTCTCGGCAAAGCCGGGTACGGAGGCCCGCACGGCGCCCCGGTCGCGGGCGGCCGGAGGCGGACATAGCCTCCGACGTGTGACGTCGCCTGCGAGCCGTACCGGGATGTCCCGGCTTCCGATACCCGGCAGGGTCCTCGTCGCCGCGCTGGCGGCGCTCTTCTGGATCGCTCCGGCGGGCGGCCGTGCCGCCCTCGCCGAGAACCCCGTTCCGCTCTCCCGGGACGGGCAGGTCACCGACCGGGTGGACGCGCTCGGGGACCGGGAGGCCCAGGTCGGGGAAGCCCTCGACCGGCTGTACGAAGAGCACCGGGTGCAGCTGTTCGTGGTGTACGTACGCGACTTCTCCGGCCGCTCCGCCCAGACCTGGGCGGACGAGACCGCGAACCGCAACGGCCTCGGCCAGGACGACGTGCTGCTGGCGGTGGCCACGCACGACCGGCAGTACGCGTACTCCGTGGACCGCGGATCGCGGCTCACCGACGCCCAGCTGCTGGATGTGGCGAACACCGCGATCGAACCCGCCCTGCGGCAGAACGACTGGGCGGGTGCGGCGATCGGCGCCGCCGACGGTTACGCCGCGGTGCTCGCGGGCGAACCCGTCCCGGCCCCCGCGATCACCCCCGGCCCGGCGGACCCCGGTGGCGGGGACGGCGGTGTCTCGGCCGGCCTGCTCGTGCCGGTGGCGCTGCTCGTCGTCGTGGCCGCGGTCGCCGTGTACGCGTTCACCCGCCGCAGACGGCGCGCGGCGACCAGGACCACCCCGGCCGCCACCGGATGGGGCGGCGGGGACGGCACCCCGGCGGCGCCGCTCGCCCCTTTGCCGGAGCTGGACGCGCGGGCGAAGGCGGACCTGGTCGACACGGACGACGCCGTACGCACCAGCGACGAGGAGCTCGGCTTCGCCACGGCCCAGTTCGGCGAGGAGACCGCCGCCCCCTTCGCCGAGGCGGTCCGCCACGCGAGGTCCGAGCTGACGGAGGCCTTCCGGCTGAGGCAGCAGCTCGACGACGCCTACCCGGAGGACGACGCGACGAGGCGCCGGATGCTCGACGAGATCGTCAGCCGGTGCGCGGACGCCAACGCCCGCCTGGACGCGGTGTCCGAGGACTTCGACCGTCTGCGCGCCCTGGAACAGAACGCCCCGCAGGCCGTGACGACGGCCGAGACCGCCTTCCGGGATCTCGCCGCTCGCGTCTCCGCCTCGGAGGCCGGCCTGGCGGAGATGCGCGAGCGGTACGCCGAGTCGGCGGTGGCCCCCTCGGCCGGGGACGTCGAACAGGCCAAGGACCGGCTGGCCTTCACCACCTCGGCTCTCGGCCGGGCGCGGCAGGCCGTGGACGGCGGGGACAACGCCGCGGCCGCCGTCTACGTACGGGCCGCCGAGGGGGCGATCAGGCAGGTGACCACGCTCGTCGAGGCCGTCGGCCGCCGGGCCGGGGAGCTGGCCGAGGCGGCGGACAGGCTGCCGGGCGCGCTGACGGAGGCGGAGACGGATCTGGCCGACGCCGGGGGCCTGCTCGGCGGCACGCCCGAGGGCGTGTCCACCGCGGACCTGCGGGGCCGGGTGGCTCGCACGGAGGCGGTGGTCGGCGACGTACGGAGAGAGATCGGCTCCGGCCCGTACGACCCGGTCGACGCGCTGCGCCGGGTGGAGGAGGCCGACGCGGCGCTCGACGAGGCGCTGGCCGGGGCCCGTGAACAGGAGCACGGGGGCCGGCGGGCCCGTGCCCTGCTCGACCAGGCGATGCTCACCGCCCGTGCCGCGATCGGCGCCGCCGCAGACTTCATCACCACCAACCGGGGCGCGGTCGGCAGCCAGGCGCGCACCCGGCTCGCGGAGGCGCAGCGGCACTGGGAGCGGGCGGGGCAGCTCACGGAGGCGAACGACCCGCAGGGTGCCCTGGCCGAGGCGCAGCAGGCGGACGCCCTTGCCGCGCAGGCGAGGAGCCTGGCCGAGCAGGACGTACGCGGCTACCACGGCCAGGGCGGCTACGGCGGCCCGCGCGGCGGGGGCGGTGCCGGTGGCGCGGTGCTGGGCGGCATCCTCCTCGGCGGGCTGCTGGGCGGCGGCAGGCGCGGAGGCATGGGGCGCGGCTTCGGCCGTCCCGGTGGGGGGTTCGGCGGAGGCTTCGGAGGGCCGGGGAGCTTCGGCGGCGGGGGGACACGCGGCCGCAGGGGCGGCGGCGGCCGCTTCTGACGCGCCGGCTCCTCGCTCCCCCTCCCCCGGCCCGCTTCCCACCACGAATCACGCACAAGGAGAGGTGCCATGACCAAGCAGACCGTCCTCGGCCGCGTCACTCAGCTGGCGCGGGCCAACATCAACGCACTGCTGGACCAGGCCGAGGATCCCCGGAAGATGCTGGACCAGCTGATCCGCGACTACACCGACAACATCGCGGAGGCCGAGCAGGCGGTGGCCGCCACCATCGGCAACCTCAGACTGCTGGAGGAGGACCACCGCGAGGACGTGGACGCGGCCAGGGAGTGGGGGCAGAAGGCGCTCGCCGCCAGCAGGAAGGCCGACGAGCTGCGGGCCGGGGGCGCGGCCGCCGAGGCCGACACCTTCGACAACCTCGCGAAGGTGGCACTGGGCCGCCAGCTCCGGTCGGAGGAGGAGGCCAGGACGGCCGAGCCGGCCATCGCCTCGCAGACTGTGGTGGTGGACAAGCTGAAGTCGGGCCTGGACCAGATGAAGGAGAAGCTGAACCAGCTCAAGTCGAAACGCGACGAACTGGTCGCGCGGGCCGCCTCCGCGCAGGCGCAGAACCGGATGATGGACGCCGTCAAGAGCATCGACGTCATGGACCCGACGAGCGAGCTCGCCCGCTTCGAGGACAAGGTGCGGCGCGAGGAGGCGAAGGCGGTGGGGAAGCAGGAGCTGGCCGCGTCGTCCCTGGACGCCCAGTTCGAGCAGCTGGACAGCCTCGGGGACAGCGCGGAGATCGAGGCCAGGCTCGCCGCCCTGAAGTCCGCCTCCTGACGGGCACCCGTACGGGCGGCGGACCCCGGCTCGTACGGCCGTCAGTACATGCTCAGCAGCTGCTCCACGGAGAGCTCCGGTGCGGGCTCTCCGTCGGGCAGCGCCAGCTCGAACCAGACCGTCTTGCCCCGCGGGGTGCGGCGCGATCCCCAGGCGGCGCTGAGGAGTCCGACCAGTTGCAGTCCGCGCCCGCCCTCGTCCGTGTCACGGGCCCGGCGTCGCCTCGGCTGGACGAGACCGGCGTCCCACACCTCGCAGACGAGCGTGCGGTCGCGCAGCAGCCTGAGCCTGATCTCACCCTCGCCGTAACGCAGGGCGTTGGTGACCAGCTCGCTGACGAGGAGTTCGGTGGTGTCCACCAGGTCGTCCAGGTCCCAGGAGACGAGCTGCGCACGGGCCAGTTCGCGGGCCCGTGCGACGGACCGCAGTTCCCGCGGCAGCCGCCAGTCCCCCACCGCCTCCGGTGCCAGGCCCTGGATCCGCGCCATGAGCAGGGCGATGTCGTCCTCGCCGTGACGGGTGTCGAGCGTCGTCAGGACGTGGTCGCAGACGTCTTCGAGCGGCTGGGACGGTTCGGCGAGGGCCTGCCGGAAGGCGTCGAGGCCTTCGTCCAGCGGGTGGTCGCGCGACTCGACGAGTCCGTCGGTGTAGAGGGCGAGAAGGGCACCCTCCTTGAGCTCCACCTCGACCTCCTCGAAGGGCTCGCCGCCGACGCCGAGCGGCATGCCGGGGGGCACGTCGAGCAGCATGGCGGGCTCACCCGGCTCGGCCACCACCGGGGGGAGGTGGCCGGCGTTGGCGAAGGTGCACCTTCTGGTGACCGGGTCGTAGACCGCGTACACGCAGGTCGCCAGATAGACCTCGGACAGGTCCGCCTCACGGGACTTGTGGGCGGCACGGGCGGGCCACTGGGCGCCGCCGCCCGCGCCGAAGCCCTCGCTGTGCTCACCGCCGCCCGGGTTACCGAGCCCGCGTGCCACCTCGTCCAGGGCGGACAGCACCTCGGCCGGCTCCAGGTCCAGCAGCGCCAGTGTGCGTACGGCGGTGCGGAGTTCGCCCATGGCGACCGCCGCGCGCAGTCCGCGGCCCATCACGTCGCCGACGACCAGGGCCGTGCGGTGGCCGGGGAGCTCGATCACGTCGAACCAGTCGCCGCCGACCTCGGTGGCGGTGTTGCCCGGGAGGTACCGGCAGGCGATGTCGAGTCCGGCGGCCTCGGGGTCACCCGGCGGGAGCAGGGAGCGCTGGAGGATCAGCGCGCGCTCGTGCTCCCTGCGGTAGAGGCGTGCGTTGTCGATGCAGACGGCCGCGCGCGCCGCGAGTTCGGTGGCCAGCGCCCGGTCCCTCTCGCCGAAGGGTTCGCTGCCCTTGGCACGGGAGAACTGGACGAGACCGACGACGACGTCGTGCGCGACCATCGGCACGGCGAGGGTGGAGTGGACAAAACCGCGCTCGTCCCCGGGGACGTCCTCGGCCCGGCCGGAGCGCAGTGCGGCGGCGCAGGGCGAGTGGAAGGGGTAGCGGTGGACGGAGCCGAGCGCGGGCGGGCCCGGGTCGCCGTCTGGTTCCGTGTCGTCGCCGTTCCTGGCACCGGGGATGACTCCGGGGAGGGCGTCGGACACGGCGCTGGCGTGGGCGACCCTGCGCAGCTCCGCCGAGCCCGCGCCGGACTCGTGGTGTCCGCCCCAGCTGGAGGGCGAGGCCTCCTCGCCGGTGAGGAGCCCCTGGTACAGGTCGACGGAGGCGAGGTCGCAGAATCCGGGCACGGCGACGTCGAGCAGTTCGCGGGCCGTGGTCTCCAGGTCGAGGGAGTTGCCGATGCGGGCGCTGGCCTCGTTGAGCAGCGCGAGGTTGCGGCGCGCGCTGGCAGCCTCCCTGGCGGCGATGTGCCGTTGGGTGACGTCGGTCGCGAGCCCGGCGACGCCGATGGGCCGTCCGGATCCGCTGTGCACGCGGTAGAGGTTCATCGACCAGTGGCGGCGGGCCAGAGCCCCGGGCGGCCGGCCCACGAGCGGGAGATCGGTGACCGCCTCACCCGTTCGCAGGACACGTTCGAGGGTGTCCGTCAGACGCTCGGCCTCGGGGTGGGCCAGGTAGTCGCCCACCGTACGGCCGCGGTGGTCGTCCGCCTCGCCGCCGAAGACGGTGGCGAACCGCTTGTTGGCGCGTACGACCGTGAAGTCCGTCCCGAAGAGCACGAAACCGAAGGGAGATTGGCCGAAAATGGCCTGTGAGGCCGCGAGGTCCGTCTCGATGAGCCGCAGGGCCCTGACATCCACGACGATGCAGAGGGCCGCTCGCTCCCCGGCTCCCGTCTCGCTCGGCATCACGTAGATCTCGGCCAGTCCCCGGACGGCGCTCTCGCCCGGGATGCGGAACGGGACGAGTCCCGTCCACTCCTTGCCGTCGAGGATCTCGCCGACCCGCCGGTGGGCCTCGGGGCGCAGCTCGGCGGGCATGAAGGCCTCCACCGGGTCCTTGCCCACGACCTCGTCGGACGCCATGCCGAAGAGAGCGGCGGCCCGCCGGCTCCACTGCTCGATCAGCCCGTCGGGCCCGATCGAGAATGAGGCGACCCTGATGTAGTCATAGATCGAGCCGGGCGGGCTGCTCTGCCACACGACGCCGCCCGCCGTCCCAGGTATCTCGCTCACGCGACCGTCCCCTCCAGCTCACACACCGGACCGGTCCTGCCCGCAGTATTCAGCACTACGGGCCTCACCGGCACGGCGTTCACGATCACAGCACGGTCTCAGTCCCTTTCAGCCAGGTCCTGCCCGACCTCCGGTGATCGCTGTGCGTCCCTCCACACTCCTAACCAGGCAGAGCGAGCTCGAACCACACCGCCTTGCCCGTCTTTCCGCGCCGGGTTCCCCAGCGGTGCGCGGAACGAGCCACGAGCTGCAGGCCACGGCCTCTCTCGTCGTCGGGTCCGGCCATGCGTTCGGTGGGCGGATCCGGAACCGGATCGGAGACTTCCACCACCAGCCCGCGCCTGTCGGCCCCCGTCCCCCGGTCACCGTCCGGACACGGGCGCAGCAGGCGGACTCCGATGGGACCGGAGGCGTACCGCAAGGAATTGGTCACCAGTTCACTCACGAGCAGCACGGCGAGATCACCCACCGCGGCCTCGATCCCCCAGTGCCGCACCGTGTCCCCGACCGCGTGCCGGGCACTGCGCACGGAGCCCGGAACTGCCGGAAAACTCCATTCGGCGCTGCCGCCTTCGGCACCGGTCACGCCGATCACCTCCCGGGTCGGCAGGGCAGCACCCCCACATCAAGGGCGCGAACGCGACATACCCGGTGAGCTGCGCGATGTATCACTCTCGGTGATGTGTGGTGCGATCGGGCGCACTCACGGCGTATCCACCGCGCCCAGGACCCGGAGCCGCCGCGAGCGGGTGCGGCGCCCTCCCGCGCCGGGAGGCGTCGGACCGTGTGACCGCACGTTTTCCGCCGTCCGGTGTCACCGGCGAGGCTCACGGCCCGCGGGCGCCCTGACCTCCAGTACGACGGCCTCCCCGGCGACGCTCGCGTCCTCGTGCATGAGGATGCGGGCGCCCGGCGCGACGTGGGCCCACTGTGCGGGGGTGAGCGGGACGAGCCGCACCACGGCCCGGCCTCCCGGGGCGAGGAAGGGCAGGCCCTCCACCCACAGCCCGGCGATGTTCCAGGCCGGCGCCCCGTCCGGGGCCCGGTTGCCGATGTCCCACATCGGCCTCAGGACACCCTGCCCGGCCAACGGGGTCCTGCGCCGCGCCTCCCCTGCGGGGCGGAGCCGGAGTTCGGCGCGGACGGACCCGTTGCGCGCCTCGGCGGCGCGCCAGTGGCACCAGGCCGCGCTGCGGGGCAGCCACGACTGCTCGGCGGCGCGGGCGAGGCCCTCCCAGAACGCGGCCGGAAGGTCCGGGGATCCGGCGCACTCCTCCAGGAGACCCAGCACGGTCTCCCACCGGTCGTGGACGAGGTCGTCCCAGATGTCGTCCGGCGTGAAGTCGTTCCCGGTGGCCGTCGATTCGGGGGCGAGCAGCGAAGCGGCCCGGAGCAGTCCGATCACATCCGCGTGCCGCTCACCGGTGTTCACCTCAGCTCGCCGGCGTCCCTCAGGTCGTCGAAGAGAAGCTGGTCCACGGGCGGGACCCGGTCCCGGTCCGCGTACGAGAACCAGGATATCTCCTCGATCTCACTGCTGGGGGCCAACTCCCCCTCGTACGAGGCGGTGTAACAGGCCATCCGCACCACGGCACCCTCCGGGAGCCCCGGCCCGCCCGCCTCGTACGTCCCCACGTGCCGCGCCGTGCCCGGGTCCAGGGCCACGGTGAGCTCCTCCTCGATCTCGCGGACCAGGGTCTCGACGTCCTTCTCGGCGCCCTCCCGTTTACCGCCGGGGATGTAGAAGACGTCCTTCCCCCGTGGACGCGCGCACAGGATCCGGCCGTCCACGACCCGCACCCAGGCCACCGTGTCGATCAGCACAGCGGTGCCTCTCCCCTCTCGTCCGGAAACTGGCCGAAAGGGACACTACCGGGACGGGCCGGGACGCCCGGTCGGATCCCCCGCCGGGCGCCGACGGCTCGGCCCGTGACCGACTCGGGGGGAGCTCAGGGGCGTGCGCCCCGGCTTGTACGCTCCACCCAGTAGAGCTGCTTGTGCCCGTTGCGATCCAGGCCGTCCGCGATCTTCTGCGCCTCGTCCTGCGTCGCGTAGCGGCCGACGCGGTACCGGTTGCCGTTGTCGTCCTGCCTGATCACCAGCCAGGGGAGCACGGCGCCGCTGTCCGTCATGGCGTCACTCTCCAGCATCTCGCCCCTCTCCCCACTGGTGTGCATGCTTCTAAGGATCCCCAGGAAACCGCAGTACGCATATGCCCGAGCGTACGCCTGACCTTCACTCAGCGGATGCGCGTTTACACAAAGAGATACGCATCCGGCCACGCCAAAGGGGGCGCACTCTCCCGAATGCGCCCCCATCACCGCTCCGTCGGCGTCAGCCGGCCGGTGTCCGGACCGTGGGCATGGGCATCAGCACGGGGCCGGCCGCGGGTTCCTTGCGGCAGACGTCACCGCACTCCGCGTCCAGGGAGCAGCACAGCGAGCAGATCGGCCCCGACTGCACCGGGCAGTCCGCGATGTCCGGCAGTTCGTAACCGGTCTCGCAGACGGCGCAGGTGTGGGTGGCGGTGATGTCGGCGATCTCGACGCCCGGGCCGTTCACCGGGTTGGGGCGCGCCAGGTAGTACTTCCCCTTCGTCAGCCAGGCGATCAGCGGGCAGAGGACCAGGGACAGCCCGGCGGCGATGAAGGTGGAGAACGCCTCGGCGTAGGTGCCGAACAGCCCGAAGAAGGCCAGGATCGACACGGTCGACGCGATCACCATCGCCCCGAAGCCTGCCGGGTTCACCGCGTACAGGTAGGCCCGCTTGAACTCGATGTAGCGGGGGCTCAGACCGATCCGCTTGTTGATGACCAGGTCGGCCGCGACGGCGGCGATCCAGGCGATGCCCACGTTGGAGTAAAAGCCCAGCAGCTTGTTGAGGGCCGCGAACATGTTCATCTCCATCAGCGTCAGCGCGATGGCGAGGTTGAGGAAGATGTACCAGACCCGGCCGGGGTGCTTGTGCGTGATCCGGGAGAAGAAGTTCGACCAGGACAGCGATCCGCTGTAGGCGTTGGTCACGTTGATCTTGATCTGGGAGACGATCACGAAGATCGCCGCGGCCGGGAGGGCGAAGGAACCGAGCCAGGGCTTCAGGGCCTCGATCTGCGGCGCGATGGGCTCCAGCGCGTGTGTCTTGCCGACCGCCTCCAGTGCGACGAAGGCGAGGAAGGCGCCTCCCAGCTGCTTCGCGGCACCGATGATGACCCAGCCGGGACCGGCGGCCAGCACTGCGAGGTTCCAACGGCGCTTGTTGGCCTCGGTCTTGGCGGGCATGAAGCGCAGGTAGTCGGCCTGTTCGCCGATCTGGGCGATGAGCGAGAGCGCCACGCCCGTACCGAGCCCGAAGGCGACCCAGGAGAAGCCGGGGCTCGCGCCCTCGGTACCGGTGAACGACCCGAAGGCGCCCCAGGAGTCGGGCGCTTCGAAGGCGAGGACCACGAAGGGCAGCACCATGCCGATGATCCAGACCGGCTGCGTCCACGCCTGGACCTTGGCCAGCGCGCCCATGCCCCGGAACACGATCGGGATGACGATGAGCGTGGTGACCAGGTAGCCGATCTCGACCGGCAGCCCGACCGCCTGATGCATGGCCTGCGCCATGATCGAGCCTTCGAGCGCGAAGAAGATGAAGGTGAAGGACGCGTAGATCAGCGAGGTCAGCGTGGAGCCGAAGTAGCCGAAGCCCGCACCCCGGGTGACCAGGTCCATGTCCAGGCCGTACTTGGCGCACGCGCGCGCGATCGGGATGCCGGTCAGGAAGATGATCGCGGCCGCGGTGAGGATGGAGGCGAATCCGCTGGTGAATCCGTAGGTGAAGACGATGGACGCCCCGATGGCGAAGTCGGCCAGGTACGCGATGCCGCCGAGCGCCGTGCCCGCCACCATCGAGGGGGACCAACGCCGGAACGAGTGCGGCGCGTAACGGAGCGAGTAGTCCTCGCGGCTCTCGTCGGCCGCGAGCTTGGCGTAACTGCGGCGGGGCAGCTCCGGGCCACCCTGCGGCTCCTGGGGCGGCGCCTCGCCCGCCTTGGGCGTTGCGATGTCCGTCATCGGTGACTTCCCGTCCGTCGGTCCGGTGTGCGTGACGAACGGGAAGGTAGAACCGGGACATGACAAGTCGTGACGGCGCGGCATTGCCCGCGGGTTACACAGCGCGCGGAGGTGTTAATTCCGGATCACCGGGGGCGGACAGGCTGTCGCGCCCAGCGGTCACCACAGCCGTCCCACCTGTCACCACATCCCCTGCGGCGCTCAACGGACCGGCAGATGGTAGGCAATCCGGTAGCGGTCGGCGGGAACGACGACGTCGGCGGTCTCGACCGCCCGCCCCGAGGCGTAGTACGTCCGGCCGATCACCATCACCACGTGCCCGGGTACACCGCCGAGCGCCAGGAGCTCCTCCGCCAGCCCCGGGCGCGCGCCGACCTCCTCGACCACGTTGTCCACCACGACGTCGATCGCCGCCATGCGGTCGACCACCCCGCTCCCGCCCAGCGGGCCCTCCTCCGGCAGCATCACCGGCGTACGGCCCGTTACGGCCAGGGGCTCCCAGGACGTGGAGAGCATCATGGGCTCGCCCGCGTCGCGGAAGACGTACCTGGTGCGCATCACCCGGTCACCCGGTTCGATACCGAGCCGCTCGGCGACCTCGGCGCTCGCCCCTTCCTGCTCGCTGCGGGACTCCCAGGTCCCCCGCACGCCGTCCGCCGTCTGCTCCTGACGGAAGGGACTGGCACCCGACTCGGGCCGGTACCCGGAGCGGGCGATCCTGCGCGGGACCGGGCGCGCCCGCACATACGTACCCGAGCCCGAGCGCCCCTCGACGAGCCCTTCGGCCATCAGCACCTTGCGCGCCTCCAGCGCCACGGTGTCGGAGACGCCGTACTCCTCGCGGATGCGCGCCTGCGACGGCAGGCGTGTATGGGGCGGCAGCGCGCCGTTGACGATCTTCTCCCTGAGATCGCTCGCCACGCGCAGATAGGCGGGCTGCTCACCGAAAGGCACAGGCCACTCCCAACAGGTTGACAGACAGCAACAGCCTGGCAACCGTGGGTTGAGATCCGCAAGCACGGGCCAGAGTTTCACTCGAAGTGATGATTCAGCGCCCACCTGCGCATACCCGATCGAGGTCGGTACGGCGCACATACGGACCCTTGACCATTTTTGGTCCAGACCAATACCTTCCTGTGCACAGCACGGCTCCCGTTGATCTTCAAGCTCCCTGGCCCCCGGGCCCCCCTTGCCCGGATCCGCCCCGGACCACGCACAGGAACGAGCCCCATGCGCCGAAGAACCCTGACCGGACTGACCACCGCCGCCTGCGCCCTCACCCTGCTGGCCGGCCTCGCGCCCGCGGCCTCGGCGGGCCCCGCGGACCACGACCGCGGCCCGGGCCACCACGACCGCTCGTACCGGACTGTCGGCTACTTCACCCAATGGGGCGTCTACGGACGCGACTTCCAGGTCAAGGACCTGGAGACCAGCGGCACGGCGGCCAAGCTCACCCACATCAACTACGCCTTCGGCAACGTCAGCGCCGAGGGCAGGTGCTTCACCGGCAACGTCCCCGGCGAGGCGGACGCCTGGGCGGACTACGCCCGTCCGCTGGACGCCGCCGGATCGGTGGACGGCGTCGCCGACACCGACACCCAGCGCCTCGCGGGCAACTTCAACCAGCTCCGCGAGCTCAAGGCCGCGCACCCCGGCCTCAAGGTGATGATCTCCCTGGGCGGCTGGAGCTGGTCCACCCACTTCTCCGACGCGGCCCGCACCGCGGAGTCCCGGAAGGCGCTCGTCTCCTCCTGCATCGACCTGTACATCAAGGGCAACCTGCCGGTGGACGGCGCCCGCGGGGGCGACGGCGCCGCGGCCGGCCTCTTCGACGGCATCGACCTCGACTGGGAGTGGCCGGGCTCGGCCGGCGACACGGACACCGTGTACCGCCCCGAGGACAAGCGGAACTTCACGGCCCTGGTGCACGAGTTCCGCACCCAGCTCGACGCCTACGCCAAGAGCTCCCGCAAGGGGAAGCCGAAGCACTACGAGCTGTCGGCGTTCGTCCCCACGGCACCCGCGAAGATCGACGCCGGGTTCGACGTGCCGCGCATCATGCGGGACTTCGACTTCGTCAACCTCCAGGGGTACGACTTCCACGTCTCCGGCGAGGCGACGACCGCCCAGCAGTCCGCGCTGTACGCGAGGGGCGACTTCAGCGTGGACCAGACGGTCCGCGACTGGATCCGGCGCGGTGCCCCTGCCCGCAAGCTGGTGATGGGCATGCCGTTCTACGGGCAGGGCTGGACCGGTGTCACCGGAGGCGGCGACGGACTCGGGCAGCCGGCGGCGGCACCGGCGCCGGCCACCTGGGCGGCCGGCTACGAGGACTACAAGGCCCTGAAGAAGCTGGCCGATTCCGGGGCGTTCAAGGTGCACCGGGACACCAGGAACGGCCACGCCTGGCTCTTCGACGGCACGACCCTGTGGACGTACGACGATCCGCAGGTGCTGCGCGCCAAGACCTCGTACGTCCGTGAACGCGGCCTCGGCGGGGCGATGTTCTGGTCGCTGGACGGCGACACGGACGACGGCGAGCTGATGACGGCGGTCGACCGCGGGCTGCGCGGGCGTCGCTGACGGACCGGGGGCCGCCGGCTCGCGCCGTGCGGCCCCCACCGCTCGAAGATCGTGAGTTGGATCGCATCCGGCCGATCCGGATTGCGGACAGGGCCGGTTGTCGTGTTCGGATGAGTTGATGCACACTCCGCGCCACTCCGATCCGCTCGACGTCCCCGACAACCGTTCCACCGCGCCCCTCGATCCCTACGAGGAACTCGGGTCCCTCGCCGGCGCCCCCGGGGGTGAGTTCCCCGGCGGTGAGGAACCCGGCCACCGGTGGTCGGGCCGCTCCCGCCGGGTGGTCCGGCGCGAGGCACAGCGTGAGGCACGGCGCGAGGCACGGCGCGCCGCACGACCGGAGCCCCGCGACACACGGCGCGAGGAACCCCGCGAGGGGCGGCGTTGGTGGCGCCTGACCGGGCTGTCGCGCGCGGCGAAGACCGTGGTGGCCCTGGCCGTCCTCACAGCCTTCGTCGCCCTGGCCGACCGCTGGGCGGTCCTGTACGCCGAGGGGAAGGCGGCCGACACCATCAAGAACCAGCTGGATCTGGCAGCCGCGCCCGAGGTGGAGATCGGGGGCTTCCCCTTCGTCGACCAGCTCGCCGAGAAGAAGTTCGACTCGGTACGGGTGACCGTGCCCGACGTGCCGGCCGACCGTGTCTCGCTGCAGAAGGTGTCGGCCACGGCGCACGACGTCCGGCTGGACGCGGACGGTCTCACCTCCGTGCACGGTGCGGACATACCGGAGCTGGAGGGCGATGTCCTGCTGTCCTTCGACGACCTGAGCCGCGAGCTGGGTTCGTCCCAGATCACCTTCCGCGGGGAGGGCGGCGACAAGGTCAGGGCCGGCGGCACCCTGCCGGTCGCCGGGCAGGACCTGCGGGTGCACGCCGAGGCCACGGTCAGGCAGCAGGCCGAACGCGGCATCGCCACGGACATCGGCAACATGCGTCTGGACATCGGCGATCTGGCCACCTACCGCCCCGGCACCCGCCCCTCGGAGGGCCTCCACCTGACCCGGAAGGCGTCCGCCGACCTCGCCGAGGAGAACGGCGAGGCGAAGGCACTGCTGTCCGTCCCCTCGATCGCGCAGCGGCTGGGCGTACCGGAAGGTGTGGCCCGCGAAGGTCTCGGCGACGACGGGAAGCTCGCCGGACTGACCGGCTCCCCGCACTTGGCCCGGGAGGCACGGAACCTCGACCTCATCGACCTGGCCGAGGACGACCCCGCGGTGCTCAGCGCCCTGGGCATCTCCCCCGACCTGCTCGACGCGCTGACCGGGCTCACCCGGCCGGTGCTCGCCGACAAGCTGTCCCTGGCCTTCCAGCTGCCGGAGCCTCCGCACGGGGACATCCGGCTGCGGGACGTCCGGGTCGAGGAGGACGGCATCCGGGTACGGCTCTCCGGCTCGGGGCTGAGCGTGGGCGGCTGAGCGCAGGGCTGTCAGGACGCCGGTGAACCGCCAAGACGGGTCATGGCGTCACGGGTAGCGGTGCCCCGGGTCGGTCCAGTAGGTGTCGTGCCGGAAGAAGAACTCCGCGCGCTGGTGCTCCGGCCAGTCGGACACCTGGCCCACCTTCTCGAAGTACTCCTCGCGGGGCGCTCCCGGCGTAAAGAGCAGCAGCATGGTGGCGGGCTCCGGGGAGTCGTTGCGGAAGGCGTGCAGGCCGCCCTGGGGGACGTACAGGAAGTCTCCCGGCCCGGTGTCGGTCCACCGCTCGCCGTCGTGGATCCGCACCGTCCCGTCGAGGATGTAGAAGGACTCCGAGATCGACCGGTGGAAGTGCTCGGGCGGGCCTCCGGCCCTCGGGCCCATGGTGATCCGGTACAGCCCGAACTCACCGTGCGTGGATTCGGTGGTGGCCAGGTAGTCGGTGCTTCCGCCACCGCGGGTCAACAGGTTCGGGGTGGTGTCCGTGGGGCGGTACCGCGCGCTGATCTCCCCCGTGCCGTCCAGGTACACGGGGTCCGGGTAGGACATCGCGTTCTCCCTGCCTCCGGTCTCGGACCGGTCCGCGTCCCCCCGCGCGCCGGGCGGCAGCCGCCCGTCACCGGGGTGCTTCCTCCCCCACCACGGTACGACGGCCCCGGGCCCCGGGCTCCTCGGCGCCGGGGGCCGTCGTACACGGTCGGGAGGACGGTTCGGGCAGGCTCAGGGAACCAGGGCGAACGCGTTGAGGGTGAGCGCCAGGCAGGCGGTCAGGCGCTTCGCGTACGGCACGTGCAGGGACTCGTTCGGTCCGTGGGCGTTGGCACCGGGCCCCAGCACCCCGCAGGCCAGGAACTGCGCCTCGGGGAACTGCCTGGTCAGCTTCCCCATCAGGGGGATCGTGCCGCCCTGCCCGATCCGGGCGACGTCGGCCCCGTCGAAGCAGGCACGGCTCGCGGCGGACAGGGCATCCCTCAGCCACGGCCGCTCGGGCGGGGCGTGCCAGCCGTCGGCCAGGACCCGGTCGGGTGTGAAGCGCACGCGGGCCCCGTGCGGAGGATCGGACTCCAGGAGGCGGCCGATCTCCTCGACGGCGGCGGCGCTGTCCGCCTCGGGAGGCAGGCGCAGGGAGAGCTTCACCCGGGTGTGCGGACGCAGTACGTTGCCCGCCTTGGCGACCGGCGGGAGTCCGTCGGCGCCCGTGACGGCGAGACTCGGGCGCCAGGCACGGGCGAGGAGCAGTTCCTCGGGGTCGTGGGTCACCGGTCCCGTGCGGTGGCCGTCCTCGTCCTCGTGCCAGTCGAAACGCCGCCACACCTGGTCGCCCAGGAGAGCGGCCGCCGTACGGGCCTGCTCGCGGCGTTCCGGCGGCACCGCGCACCGCAGGGCGTCGGGGCGGATCTCCCCGGTGCGGCTGTCCTCCAGCCGGTCGAGGAGGTGGCGCAGCACCCGGAAGGACGAGGGCACTACACCGCCCGCGTCGCCGGAGTGTGCGCCGTCACCGAGCACCCGGACGTCGAGCGTGCCTCCGCAGTGGCCGCGCAGTGACGTGACCAGCCACAGCCGCTCGTAGTCACCCGCGCCGGAGTCGAGGCACACGACGAGGCCGATCTCGCCCAGCCGCGGGGCCAGTTCGGCGAACCAGTGGTCCAGGTCGGGGCTGCCGGACTCCTCACCGGCCTCGAAGACGCCGACGCAGCGGGGCCGGGCCGCCTGCTGCGCCGCGAGGGCGCGTACGGCGGTCATCGCGGCGGGCAGCGCGTAGCCGTCGTCGGCTCCGCCGCGCCCGTACAGCAGTGGCCCGTCCTGGACCGGTTCCCACGCGGAGAGGCCCTCGGCCCATCCGTCGCCCTCGGGCTGCTTGTCGAGGTGCCCGTAGAACAGGACGGTCTCCTCGGCCCGCGCGCCGTCCCCGGGGACCTCGAAGAAGACCAGGGGCGTGCGTCCCGGGGCGCGGAGGACCTCCACGCGCAGGCCGGGGAGGGTGACCGTGCGCAGCCAGGCGGCCGCCGCGTCGGCGCTCCGGTCGAGGACGCCGTTCGTCTCCCAGTCCGGGTCGAACGCCGGGCTGAGCGCCCGGAGACGGATGTGCTCCCGGACGAGGGGCAGCACCTCTCCGTCCCAGCGCGCGTCGCAGAAGTCCTGTACGCGGCGGGCGTCCGCTCCCCGCTCAGGCATGGGCCGGGACCCGGGGCGCGGGGGCGAAGGGGAAGCCGAGCAGTTCCTCCACCGGCGCGTACACCTCGGGCAGGTACATCGTCGAGGAGAGGAGCAGGTTGGCGGCCGGGGCGAGCAGGACGTCGACCCGCTTGCCGACGGCGACGTCGGCGGAGGCCAGCGGGGCGCCGTCCTCACCGAACGTGGTGATGAGGTCGGGGAAGGCCGCCCGGCGCTCGCCGTCGAGTTCCAGCGTCATGTACTCGTTGACGAAGTGCAGCGTGGTGCCGGCGGCGTCGTCCAGCACGGCGACGCCCACGTCGAGGCCCTCGCGCGTCTCGCAGCGGTACTCGCGCACCGTCCCGGTGGCGACGATCTCGCCGCCGAGGTGGGTCGCGGCGCCCGCGGGGCCGTCGGCCAGGTAGCGGCGGCCGAGTTCGATCGCGAAGCCGATGGCGCCGGGCGCCCCGTGCTTGACGGCGTAGCCGACCTCGACGGGGTTGCGGGCGACGCCCACCCAGCCGCCGGCCTCCACCGAGGCGCGCCGGACCACGGAGGACGTGCCCTCCAGCCCGCCGGCCACGGCGCCGTCGACGTAGGTGTACGGCCTGCCGCCCGCGTAGCCCTGGACGGTGCGGTAGCCCTCCTCCCGGTGCAGGCCCATCGCGCCCATCACGCTGGAGGGGTGGGCGCGGCCGTTGCAGGCCAGGTCGATGACGGGGAGTCCGGTCATCGCCGAGTGGAACCAGCCGTTGATGGTGGTCTCGGCGCCGTTCTCGTTGGTGTGGATCGCGGCGAGCGGGCGCGGCAGGTCCCTGCGCAGCAGTTCGAGGGCGCGCAGCAGGTGGGTGGGCAGGACCAGCGGGTCGACGGCGGCGGGCGCGCCGACCAGGGCCACGGTGGCGGTCAGGTCCTCGGGGGCGAACTCGTCGGCGCTCCACAGCTCGGGCGTGCCCACCTGGAGGGCGAGTTCGGCGGTACGCAGCCCCCGCTCGACGAACCCTCCGCCTCCTCCGCCGAGCACGGCTCCGCCGTACACGGCGGCGCGGATGTCGTCATGGGTCAGCTGTCGCTTCACGGGGTGCTCCTGAGGGGTGTTGCCGGTCCTGCGTACGTGCCGGGGTGTGGGTGGAGGGCGGGGGGAGAGGAGGAACAGGTCACTTGCGCAGCGCGTCGAACGCGCCGTGGCCGAAGGACCAGAGGGCGTCACCCGCGATGGCGCCGCCGGCGAACACCTCCAGGTCCTCCTTGGCGCGGCCGCCGAACAGGCGCGGTGCGAGCACCCGGCAGACCAGCCCCGCCGCCACCATCCAGCCCGCCATCGGCGTGGTGATGAGGAGACCGGTGGCCAGCAGGATGCCGAGCTGCCGGCGCGGTCCTCCGAGGAGCTGCACCAGGGCGCCGGGGATCGCCCAGAGGGCGAGGTCACCGGCGATGCCTCCGGAGGGGCCGGCCTTGATGGCGGCGACGTAGGCCGCGTCGATGGGCGGGACCTTCCCTTCGTCGAAGAACATCCGGTAGGAGACGAGCACCACGACGACGGCAACGCCGAAGCCGATCATGGCGGCGATGAGCTGCTGGCGGCGGCCCTCGATGTCGAACGCCGGGTCGCCGTCCTCGGTGCGCAGCAGATGCCCGGTCTTGAGGTCGTAGCCCATGTCGGCGAAGGCGGGGCCGGTGGCGGCGGTGAAGCCCGCCAGGACCACGAGGGCCTCGGGCGGGAAGCCGATGAGGATGCCGAGCAGCACGGTGATGAGGGCGATCGCGAACGCGGGGAACCAGCCGGCGTGCATGGCGGCGATACCGACGAGCAGTTCGTGGACGAAGGCGGCGGCCGTCGCGTACAGGATGAAGCCGATCAGCATGCCGGGGCTCATGTGCGTGGCGATGCCGGTGCCGAAGGTCAGCAGCAGGGCGATGACGAGATAGGCGCCACCGCCGATCCCCATCGAACGCCCGGGGCGGCGGCTGGCTTCCGGACGGCCCTGGACCGTGCCGCCGCTCTTCGCTCGGCCGGCGAGGACGGCGCGGCCGACCTGGAACAGGGCGACCAGGCCCGCACCGATCATCATGCCGTGCGGCAGGTGGATCGCGTTGATGTCGACGCCGGCCAGGGTGTCCGCGTAGGAGCTGATCAGCAGGCCGACGCCGAACGCGATCATCGCGCCGAGCCCGCCGATGAGGGCGACACCGAACGCCGACATGGGCAGGGCGAAGGCCGAGCCGATCGCTCCGGCCAGCAGTCCGGCTCCCAGGACCTTGGCACGCCGGCCGCCCGTGTCGCCCGCCTTGATGGCCTCGGCGGCGGCGATGCCGGGGGGCCAGGGGTTGTCGGCGGGGAACGCCGGGGTGTTGAAGAGGCGGTACAGCAGCCAGGCGTCGACCAGCATCGCGGCCGCGACGCCGATCAGCATCGGCATCACCATGTCGGGCAGCCCGAAGAGGAACGGGATGCCGATCGGCAGGAACAGGCTGTTCGCGGCGCCGAAGGTGGCCGAGGAGATGCTGGTCTGGGCGAGGTTCTGGGCGTGCACCGAGCGGTAGCCGCGGAAGGCGACCAGCGGGATACGGGCCAGTGTCATCGCGGCGAGCGCGCCGACGAGTGAGGTGCTGGGGGTGATGCCCAGCGTGGCGAGCAGCTGCATGCCCACGACGGCACCGAAGAGGCTGAGCACCACGGTGAGGATGAGGTTCCCCGGTGCGAGGGCGCGCGGGTGGCGCCGCGGGAGGCTCGCGGGCCGTTCGGCGCGCGTGGCCTCGTCCGACGGGGCGGTGTCGGCGTGATGGCTCATGGGTGCTCCTGACGGGGCGGCGGGCCGTTCGCCCCGCCGGTCACTGGGAGAGTTTCTCTGTAGTTCCACATTCTAGAACCGTGTCCAATAATTTGGACTAGTCAGGATCATCGGCTCGGAAGGGTCCCGGCGTCAAGGAGTCTCAGGATGTGGGCGGTCCGGCCCCGAGCGGCGGCCGCATACCATCGGACGCGGACGGCCGGGGGAGGCCGCGGAGGAAGGAAAGGGCAGACGGTGAGCACACTCGTCAACGCGCGGGACGTCCTGCGTCTCATGGCGCATCTGCAGCGCGACGTCACGGTGACCGATGTGGCGGGTGAGCTGGGGCTCCCCAAGAGCTCCGTGTCGCGGACGCTCAGCATGATGGCGGAGTACGGCTTCCTGGAGCGCGACCCCCTCACCCGCGCCTACCGCCCCGGCGAGCTGATCATGGAGGCCTCGTACCACTTCCGCGCCTCGCGCGGGGCGGTCTCACTGCTGGAGGAGGAGGTGGCCCGGCTGGTCGCCGACACCGGGTACACCGGTTACGTCGACGTCCTCGACGGCAGCGAATCCCTCGTGCTGCACATGCGGATCAGCACCACCGGTGCCCTCCAGGCATACACCCCGGCGGGCACCCGGGCACCCGCGTACGCCAGCTCCATGGGCCGGGCCCTGCTGGCCCGGCTGGAGGACGCCCAGGTCATGCGCCTGGTCGACGCGCGGATCGAGAGCAGCGCGGGCGGGGCGCCGAAGACCCGCAAGGATCTCCTCGCGCAGCTGGCCCGGGTACGGGCCGACGGATGGGAGTTCTCCCGCGGGGAGTACGTGCCCGGGGTGGCCGGCATCTCGGCGGCGGTCGTGGACGGCGACACGGGGCAGATCTTCGGCATCGGCATCGCCCTGCCCGCGCCCGAGCTCCGGGACGACATGCCGGACCGTTTCGGCCGGGCGGTACGGGACGCCGCCCTGCGCGTCGGCAAGCGGATCGGCGACCCGTACTGGCTGCGCTTCACGGCCGGCGACTGACGGCCGGGACGGCCCTCAGCGGAGCAGCGGTCCGGTCCAGGCGCCCACCATGGCTCCCGAGGTGAGGACCGGCACGGTGACGCCCGCGCGCCGCAGCGCGAGGCGGTGCCGGTCGGCGTAGCCCATGCAGTCCAGGACGACCGCCCTTGCTCCCCCGTCGACGAGCGCACGGGCCGCCTCGACCAGACGGTTCTCGTCCCCGTAGGGCGAGGCGGTCGCGAACTCCGGTGCCGGGGTGAGCCCGCGCCACTTCTCGCGGGCCTCCGCCACCTGCTCCGGCAGCGGCACCACCACTCCGACGGGACTGCCACCCAGGAGCGTGGACACGTACGCCGTGACCAGGGCGTCGGGCTCGATCAGGCGCGCCCGGCGGGCGCGCAGTCCGGGGAACTCCCCGGTGCACAGCACCACGATCACATCGGCTCCCCCGGACGCACCGGCCCCGTCGGGCCCCACGCCCTCCTCCCCCACTCCGGCTTCGAGGCGGGCGATCAACCGCTGGAGCCCGTCCGCAACGGCACCGGCGTCCAGGGTGACCGCCTCCCCGTCGGCGAGGCGGCTGATCAGCGTGGCGGAACCACCCGCCGGGACGCCGAAGAGCCGCTGCACCTCGGCGCGTTCGAGCCCGTCCAGCACACCGGCGTGCCGCACTCGCACGTCCGGGGGCAGTGTCGCCTCGATCGCCTCCGACAGATCCTTGCGCGGCGCCTGACCGATGGTCACGAAGACCAAGGTGCTTCCCACCCGAACCAACTCCCCTGGGTTCTACATTCTGGAAATGAGTTCCGGAAAATGTATACCCGTGGATCGACGGCCACAGGCGCACCGGTACTCCTCGCACCGCAGGTCCCGCGCGACGTGCGGGTCCCGCGAGCCGTCCGCTCCTGCCGGGTGCCGGACGAACACGGAACCGCGGAGATGTCCGTCCGACGTGGCGACCCCCGCCATTTCCCTTCCGCTCCCCTGTTGTTGGCCGGGCGCGGCTACTCTCCCCTCGCCCCCGGTCCGCCGCAGGAGAGGTACCTCCATGAGCACCCCGGTCCACCGCGCCTCGACCCGGCAGTCCAGGTCCGCCCCTACGCAGGCCCAGGGGCGCCGGGACCGGACCCGGGCCGGTGGTTCGTTCGGGAACCCTGCGGACGCGACGTTCCTCGGCATCCAGGCCGGCGCCGGCAACCGGGCCGCGACCGCGGCGGTTCAGCGCGCCCGGGGCGGCGCGAAGGGGGAGGAAAGGGAGGACGCCCCCGCCCCCGCGGCTCCAGCCGCGTCCACGAGCTTCCGCGACCGGATCGCGGCGATCCTCGACAGGATCAAGAAGAACTTCGAAGTCGTCGACACCTTCGTCAAGAACGTCCACGTCCCGGCCAACGCAGGCTTCTCCCAAGAGGCTTCGGCCACCGCGAACGAGGGCCTCAAGCACTCCGCCGCCGCTTCGGGCGCGGCCGCCACGTCCGGGAACCTCCTCACCGAGGCCACCGGCACGGTGCTCAGCGGCATGGATGCGGTCAAGGCGAAGGAGAAGGCCGACAAGGCCGGGAGCGGGGCGGCCTTCCACGAATCGAAGAAGAAGTTCAACTCCAAGGGGGCGGACTCCGTCGTCGGCGCCGTCGGCACTGCGACCTACGCCCTCGGCATCGCCAAGGAGGCGACGAAGGCGCAGAAGGCCGCGAACGCCCTGGCCGTCACCGAGGCGAGCGGCATCGCGTCCGGCGTCACCGGCGGCGTGAAGGGGGCGCGTGCCGCCATCCGTACCGGGGGAACGGCCCGCAAGCACCGCGCCCTCAAGAAGCTGCCCATGCCGGAGCGCACCGAGGACGCGGCGCTGACCCGCCTCGACCAGGCGCGGCAGCAGGCCGAGTGGGCGGCGGCCGAGGCGTACGTCGCTCTGGACATGCAGTGGGACCATGACGAGGAGGGCCGGCTGGACCGCGTCGCCGAAGCCATCGACACGGCCTGGGGAGCGATGGGGGACGCCCGCGACGCGGCCCGGGACCTCCGGCGTGCCGAGGACGTCAACACGATCAACTCGGTGCACTCGTACGCACTCGGCAAGCAGCGCAACAAGATGGGCAAGCAGGCCCTGACCGCCGTCGGCGAGTCCACCAAGGCCGCCGGCGGGATCGTGACCGCGGTGGCGGCCACCGCGGGCGGAGCCGGACTGGCGAGCAACCCGGTCGGATGGGGCCTGGCCGCCGGCGCGGCCGGACTCATCCTCGGGGTCACCGCCTACCGTGCGGGGCGCGCCGGCGTGAAGCGGTACGAAGGGGCCCGCCACCCCGAGCGCTGGGCGGAGGAGGGGACAGCGGCGGAGCCGGCCTCCCGCGGCGACGCGCTGAAGGAGGCGCTGAAGTTCTGGAAGAAGGTGGAGAACGGCGAACGTCAGGCCATGGCCCGCAAGATCTACGCCCTGGCGGCGGGGCCCGGTGTCCCGGGGAGCGGTGACACCACCGCCGAGATGCGCGAATCGGCCCGCGCCCTGCTCATCGCCCTCAAAGCGGGTCCCGCCGACCACCGGCTGAGCCCTGAGGAATGGGCCGGTTCGCTCGACGACCCGGCGAAGACGGCTGCCTGGGTGAAGGAGATCGCGGAACAGCTGTCCTCCGCGTGACCGGCGTACCCGGAACGGGAGCGGCCGTTCGGTCGCCGAGTGCGCACGGACCGAGCACGCCGACCACGGCAACGGACTGTCCGCCTCCGGCACCAATCGGCCAGAGGCCCTGCGGAGAGCGGCAGGGGCCGATGAGGATGATCGGCATGTCGGAGATCCTCGAAATCTGCGCCCTCGTCTGTACCGGGCTCTACGCCGGTTACATGTTCGCCTTCCTCTCGGGTGTCATGCCCGCCCTGAAGGAGGTGGACGACGCCACTTTCACCCTCGTCATGCGGGGCATCAACCGGAAGGTGCCCGGGCCGCTCTTCCTCCTCCTCTTCCTCGGGTCGCCGGCCTTCCCGGCCGCCTCGTGGTTCGTCGCCCCGGACGGGCGTGCCGGGAGCGCCGGAGCGCTCGTGGGCGCAGCCGCGGTCTGCGCGCTCATAGGTCACCTGATCACCTCGGCAGGCAACATCCCGCTGAACAACGCCCTGGAGTCCTCGCGGGGCCAGGGCGACGAACGGACCGCCCGCGTGGCGTTCGAGAAGCGCTGGAACGCCCTGCACCTGGTGCGCACCCTGTTCGCCGTCGCCGCCTTCGCGCTGATGGCCGTCGCCGTCGTCCGGTGAGCCGCCCGCGACGGCGCCCGGTGATCCGCCCCCGCTGTGCCGCGCGCCTCGGTGGCACGCCCACCGCGGCGAGTCCGGCGAGGGCCTCGACGTACGGGGCGGTCTCGGCCTCGGGTGCCGTCGACCGGCCGATCAGGTGGAGGACTCCCGGACCGGGGCGAAGGGGGCGAGCACGGCGGCCAGTTCCTCCAGGCCGCCGACCCGCCAGTCGAAGGTGTCGGCGTCCGTCGGGGCGTCCCCGCCGGGACGGTGCACATAGGCCGTACGCATGCCCAGGCCCTGGGCGCCTCGCAGATCCCAGGCGTGGGCGGCGATCATGACCATACGGTCGGGCGGGCAGTCCGCGGTGTCGATGGCGAGCTGGTAGACGGCGTCCGCCGGCTTGAACGCGCGGGCGTCCTCCGCCGAGAGCGCCTGGTGCCAACGCAGCCCGGAGTGGGCGTTGAGGCGAAGCAGGGTCGCCCGACCGGCGTTCGTCAGACCGACGACCGGGAACAGGCGCGCCAGAGCGGCGAGGCCGGACAGGGAGTCCTCCCAGGGCGCCAGGCGCTGGTTGGCCGTGGCGAGAAGCTCCACGGCGTCGGGGTCCGTGAGCCCGGCACGGCCGGCCAGTCGCTCGACGGCCTCTCTGTCCAGGACGGCGGAGTTCGCATAGGGGCGCTCGCCTCTCGCGACGCGGCCCTCCTCATGGGCGACGTACTCCTCCCAGTCGGCGAGCAGCCGGTCGACGGTCGCCTCGTCCGCCGGAGTGAGCACTTCACGGATCGCGTTCCGCAGCCCGCCGGGCTGGTCGACCATCGTGCCGAGGACATCGAAGACGGCGACCTCCACCGTGCCTGTCGTAGCCATCCCCATACCTTTTCCCATGCCTGTACCCCACGCCACGCGAACGCCGTCCCCGGCCGGGGACCGGCTGTCCCTCCAGGTCGCTCCTGCCCTTCGCCGTGGCGCCCTCACCTCCGGACTCGAGGCCCCGACACGCCTGTGCGGCCCTCGGCCCGCCGTCCGATCCCACGGGACGACCGGGCAGGCACCATGGTCAAGAGGATCGGCTACGACTTCGCGTCGCCCGACGATCCGACGCCACCCTCACCTGCCCGGGCCGACCTGTTGTCCGGCGTGCCACACCGCCCACAGCCGGGCGTACGTACCGCCGGCGGTGAGGAGTTCGTCATGGGTGCCGGTCTCGATGATGCGGCCGGCGTCCATGACCACGATCCGGTCGCACGGAGAGGCTTGGGAGAGCCGATGGGCGATCACGATGCCGGACCGTCCGGCGAGGACCGCCTCCGAGGCTCGGTCGAGCCGTTCGGCGTGGGCGGAACCAGCCTCGGCGGTGGCCTCGTCGAGGATCGCCAGCTCGGGGTCGGCGAGGAGCAGGCGGGCGAGGGCGAGCTGCTGCGCCTGTGCATCGGTGAGCGGATGCCCGCCGGTGCCGAGCACGGTGTCGAGGGCATCCGCCGACAGGTCCAGCAGATCGGCCGCGCCGGTGGTTTCGAGCGCGGCGCGGATGTCGCGGTCGGTGGCATCGGGGGCGGCGAGTGTGAGGTTGTCCCGCAGCGTCCCGGCGAACACGTGTACCTCCTGGGAGATCACCGCGGTGCGGTGGGGACGGGTCACGGTCCCGGCGTCTGGCCGGTGAACGCCCGCGATCACGGAGGCGAGCGTGGTCTTGCCCGCTCCGGACGGGCCGACGATCGCGAGGCGCTGACCGGCCGGGATGTCGAGGTCGATGGCGTCGAGTACGGGTGGACCGTCGGCGTAGTGGAATGCGACCCCGCGGAGCCGGACGGCGGTGGCTGCCTCCGCCGCGCCCGCCGGGTGCGCCGCGCCCGCCGGCGTCGTCGACGTGTCGGCCGTCTCCGAGGCCGGGATCGTGACCACTCCGATCATGCGGCTCAGCGAGGCGAGGGCCGACTGAAGGGTGTCGATGACGAACAGCAGCTGATTGACCGGCCCCAGCAGGCGCAGCACGAGCAGCATGGCGGTCGTGGCACCACCGACGGTGGAGAGTCCGTGGTCGACGAGAACGAATCCGACGACGAGCACCGCCGCCAGGCTCAGGCATTCGCCGAGGTTGAGCCGGGCGTTGAGCATGCTCTGCACGGTGCGTGCCCGGATCGACTGCACCGCGACACCCCAGGAGGCCGTCAGCACGGCGCGATGACGGTGCTCGGCGAGCCCGAAGCCGAGCACGGTGGCGTGACCTCGCTGGGACTCGAGGATCTGCTGGGCACGCGCACTCATCGCCGCCCGCTCGGCCTGGTACACCCGGGGGCCGACGCGCAGGTACCACCGCATGGCGAGCGCGTACACGGGCAGCACGACCGCGAAGGCGGCGGCATAGGGCCATTCCAGTGCCGCGAGCCCGGCCAGCGACACGGCGATGGTGAACGCGGTGACGGTGAGCGCGGGGATCACCGCGGGGGCGGCATCGGCCACGGCGGTGACGTCGTCGCTCGACCGGGATATCAGGTCGCCGGTACCGGCGCGCTCGACGAGGTGCTGCGGGAGCAGCATCGCGCGGCTCACCAGCCGTTCGCGCAGCGTGGCGAGGACGGTGTGGTAGACGCGGGTGGCGTGCGCGATCGTCATCGCGGTGCCCGCGGCACCGAGTACGGCCGAGAGCGCCATCACGCTCGTGACCGTCAGCACGGTGCCGAGATCCGCGGTACCCGTCTGCACCTGGTCGACGAGATACCCGATCGCCACCGGCGGGATCAGGTCGACGGCGGTGCTGACGACCCCGGCCAGGCCGACGGCGGTGAGCCGGAGCCGGTGTCCGCGGCTGAGCCGCCACACCTCTCCGACCGTCGCCCTGCCTCCCGCGACGGGCAGCGCGTACCGGGTCGCAGCGGATGTCACGCTCATCCCACCGTCCTTCCGTGCAGGGGTGCGTCCCGTTTCTGCGGGGGCACGTCTTCTTTCTGCGGGGGCACGTCCTCGAACAGGTCGACGACGCGGTCGCAGCGTCCGAGCAGCACCGGGGACGAGGCGATCAGCAGCGTCGAGCGGCCCGCGCGTACGCCCGGCAGACGCTGCGCGATCGTGTGCTCGGTGACCGGGTCCACCGCCGTCGTCGGGTCGTGCAGCACGAGTACGGGTGCGTCGCTCGCCAGGGCGCGGGCCAGCGCGATCCGCTGGCGTTGACCGCCGGAGAGGCGGTTGCCGTTCTCTCCGACCGGATGGTCGAGGTCGGCGGCGAAGTCGTCGCACGCCGCGGCGCGCACCGCGGCATCGACCCGTGCGGACGCGTCGGCACCGGAGCCGGCGGTGAGGTTGTCGCGGATCGTTCCGCTGAAGAGTGTGGTCCGGTGCGGAGCGGCCGTGACCCGGGAGCGGTATTCGTGCGCGGTCAGCTCTCGTGCCGGACGCCCGTCGAGCCGCGCCTCCACCTCGTCGGAGGCGCACGGATCGAGGAGCGCCCGCGCGATGCGGGCGGCGGTCCGGTCGTCGGCGCGCACTCCCACGAGCTCGCCGGGATCGACCCGGATCGTCGCAGCCGGCGCGGCCACCTCCAGTACGGGCAGCGGCGCGACCTCCGCCCGCTTCGTGTCGTCCTGTCCGGGCTCCCGGCCGCCGTTGCCGCGCAGCACGTCGATGACGCGCGCGGACGCGGCGCGGGCCCCGGCGAGGTTGGGGATGGAGATGCTCGCGATCGACTGGATCTGCGGCAGCAGCGCCTGCGTCAGGCCGACGGCGGCGATCAGCTCGCCGATGCTGAGGCGCCCGTCCACGGCGAACCAGCCCGCGAGCCCCATAACGGCGGCGACGAACACGCCACCGACCGCCCCCGAGCCCACGAGGAACCTCCCGAGGAGCCCCGCGTTCCGCTCGGCCCCGACGAGGGTCTCCTGGCTCGCCTGCCGGTACCTCCTGGTCGCCTCGGCCTCGGCGTGCATCCCCTTGACCACCCGGTAGCCCGCGACCAGGTCCGTGGCCCGCCCGACGGTGGAGGCCAGGAGCTCCTGGTACGCACGGGTGTCCCGGGAGAGCCGTTCGCTGAGCACGCCCATCAGCCACACCGCGGCAGGCGCTCCCAGCAGTACCACGAGCCCGAGCAGCCAGTGCGTCGCAAGCAGCGACACCGCGATGAACGCGATGGCCGCGACCCTGGAGACCGGCATGATCAACAGGATCACCCCGTTGGCCAGACGGGCGACGTCGTTGGTCATCACCGAGACGACGCTGCCGTCCGGCGCCCGGCCCACACCGCCGACCGGATGCAGCACGGCGGTCGACAGGGTGCTCCGCAGCCTGTGCTGCAGCAGCTGCACCGCGTACGAGGTCAGCCGGTTCGTCACCTTCGCCGCCAGCGTCAGCGTGATGTAAAGGGCCATCAGCACGCCGAGCCACAGCACGAGCTGCGCCGTGTTCCCGGTCGCGAGCGCCCGGTCGATGGCGACGCCCATGACCACGGGGACCGCCGACTCGCCCACCTGCCACACGACCGCGAGGAGCGTCGCCGGGACGGTGGCCCGCTTCACCGAGAGGATCGCGCGCAGCAGGAACCTCCCCGGTGTGGTCCCCGCCCCGGCCTCGAACGCAGCCGACTCGACCGGTTCGGGGGGTGCCTGCAGCAGCACCGGCAGCCGGCGGGTCAGCGGTCCTCGCCCGAGTCCGGCGCGGTCGGCACCCGCGAAACGCGAGGAGTTGCTCACGCGTGGCTCCGGTCTCTGTTCCTGGGGCTTTCGGGCGGGAAGCACCAGAGCAGGGCGTCGGCGAGGAGTCCCCGCCACCATGCGTAGTCGTGTCCGCCGGCGAATTCCCGGTACTCGGTGTCGTAGCCCTTGGCGGTCAGCACCTGGTCGAGCCAGCGGCTGTGGGTGTTCGAGCTCTCCAGCCCACCGACGTCGTGGAAGACGCGGACCGGCGCCGTTTCCGCGGCCAGGAAGTCGGCGATCAGTGTCGGTACGGGGGTGCGCCGCAGCAGCTCGCCGGCCCCGGTGCCCCACGTGAGGTCGGGGTGGTACCCGCACGACGGGGACTGGAGGATGGCGTTGCCGAAGGCGCCGGGGTGATGCAGCGCCGTCCAGCCGGCGCACAGGCCGCCGAAGCTCTCACCGGCCAGCGCCACGTCGGCGGGGTCGCGCGAGAGCGGATACCGGTGGTGCAGCCACGGCAGAAGTTCCTCGACCAGCATGGCCGAGAACGCGGGGTCGCAGAGCAGCTCCTTGTAGCGCCGCTGTCCGAGCTGGTCGACGAGGACCACCGCACAGGGCCGGATCATCCCCGCCTCGACCAGGGCGTCACGCACGGCCGGCGCGCTGTGCTCCGGTGTCCCGTCCAGGTGGATCACGAAGGGCAGCGCGCTGTCGTCCGAGAACTCGCCGGGGGGCATCGAGACCCAGATGCGGCGTTCGTCGCCCAGCGACTCGCTCGCCAGCAGGGCGGTTTCCATGGCCAGGGCCGGTCGTGCCTCGGCCTGATCGAGCCAGGGCAGCGGCACCGCGTCGGGCAGCACGGCCACCGAGGCCCCGGAGAACCGCTCCACCGCGCACTCCGAGAACCTCGGCGGCGGGTTGAACGGGTCCGGGACCTGTTCCCCCGCACCCGTCGGCCCACGTCGTACGAACACATAGGAGAAGCGCAGGTCGGAACGCATGCGCAGGGTGCGAACACGGAACGGCGTCCCCGCTACGGCAGTGAACTCCCCCTCGACCGGATTGAAGCCGATTCTGGGACCGATCACCACCGAGAGGGTGACCGTCGAGCCGTCTCCGGGCTCGTCGACGAAGGTCACCTCCACCTCGTCCGCACCGACCCGCTCGACGAGGGGTGTCCCCGTCTCCCCGAGATGGCGTCTGAACCTCTCCGGGCTCCACTCACCTGTCGACAGCTTCTCGACGGTCGGATCAGACATGTATCGCGCTCTCTGCTTCGGTGGTGTCGGCGGACCTGTGCGGGGTCGCGCTCACAGGCGTCTCCTTGCTTCGGTGAACAGCAGGCGTCCGAGGTAGCCGCCGCCGAGCACGACGGTGACGATGCCGACCGGCAGCGGGGTGGGGGCGGCATGCTGGGCGAGGTAGTCCGACGCCAGGCACAGCAGCGCACCGACGAAGGCGGCGGGGACGAGGGTGATCCCCGCGCTGCGGGTGAGCCGGCGTCCGATCTGCGGAGCGACCAGGGAGATGAACAGGATCGGCCCCGACGCGGCCGTGACCGTCGCCGTCAGCGCCACCCCCACCAGGATCAGGCCCAGGCGTACGAGCGGGACCCGTACTCCCAGCGAGGCGGCGACTTCGTCGCCCAGCTGCATCTGCCGCAGCGGCCGGCTCAGCGTCCCGGCCAGCACGAGGAGTACGGCGATACAGACACCGCCGACGGTGACCCGGTCCCAGGACACGCCGTTGAGCGACCCGGCGCCCCACGCGGCCGCGGACATCGCCTGGTCCAGGTCGGCCTTGAGGATCAGCCAGGTGTTGAGCGAATCGAGCATCGCCGACGCGCCGATGCCGACGACGATCAGCCGGAACCCCTTCACCCCTCGCCGGTAGGCGAGCACGTACACGGCCACGGCGGTGGCCATCCCGCCGAGGAGCGCCCCGCCGGCCAGCTGCGTGTAGGTGCCGTTGACGACCAGGATCACGATCAGCGCGCCGGTGTAGGAGCCCTGGGTGAACCCCATGATGCCGGGGTCGGCGAGCGGGTTGCGCAACAGCGACTGGAAGACCGCCCCGCTCACGCCCAGAGCAGCGCCGAACACCAGCGCCGCGGCGACCCTGGGCAGTCGCCAGTCGAGCACGAGCTCCTGGACGAAGCCGGTCTCCCGGCCGGTCAGCGCGGAGAGCACCTGCCCGGGACTCAGCGCGTACGAGCCGGTCATCAGCGCGAGCACCGCCGTACCGGCACTCGCGAGCGCGAGCACCGTACAGACGACGACCGAGCGCCACGGGAGCCGGACCGCGATCCGCCCGTGCCGCAGCACCAGCGCACGCCGCCCGAATTCCACCCGTGGAGGCTGCGCGTTCGGCTTCATGGTCCGTTCGCCTTCTTTCACCCGCGAAGGGCGCGTCGTCGTGTTCACAGTCCGCTCGCCTTCTTCCGCCGCACCAGCGCGACGAGGACGGGAGCGCCGACGAAGGCGGTGACGATGCCCACGGGGATCTCGCCGGGGCGCATCACCACGCGGCCGAGGACGTCGGAGACCAGGAGCAGACTCGGGGCGAGCAGGACGCTGTACGCGAAGATCCAGCGCTGGTCCGGGCCGACGATCCAGCGGGCCACGTGCGGCACCATGAGCCCGACGAATCCGATGGGTCCCGCTATCGCGGTGGCGCCACCGGAGAGGAAGGTGAGCGCGATCACCGCGAGCACCCGGGTGCGTGCCAGCCGGACCCCCTGGGCGCGGGCCAGTTCGTCCCCCAGAGCCAGCGCGTTGAGCGGGCCCGACACCGCGAAGGCCAGGAGGAGTCCCACCACGAGGAACGGCAGGATCGGCCAGAGGACGTCCAGCGGACGGCCCGTGATCGACCCGGCGTTCCAGTTCCGCATCGCGTCGAAGGCGTCCGGGTCGGTCAGCTGGAGCGCCTCCCTCGCACCGCCGAGCACCGCGCCGACACAGACCCCGGCGAGCACCATCACCACCGGCGAGGAGCCCTTCCGTGTCGAGCCGAGGGCGAGCACCAGGAGCGTGACGACCAGCGACCCCGCGAACGCGAACCACATGTAGCCCTGGGCTTCGCGCACACCGAGCAGTCCCACGGCGACCGTCACCGCGAAGGACGACCCGGCGTGGACGCCGAGGACACCCGGATCGGCCAGGGGATTGCGGGTGAGCGCCTGGATCAGCGCGCCCGACAGACCGAGTGCGACGCCGACGGCCAGGCCCACGACCGTGCGCGGCAGCCTGAAGTCGCGGACGGCGAACTGGTCGGGGTGGGCGGACGGGTTGAACAGTGCGTCCCACACCACGGACGGCGCGATCGCCGTGGACCCGATCATGACGCTCAGCATCACCAGGGCCGTCAGCACCACCAGCGCGAGTACCAGGCCGAGCAGACGCCGGCGAGGCCGGGACACCGTCTCGGCGCCCCGACCTCGCTGCCGCGGGGCGAGAGTCGTCACCGCTTGTCGGCGAGGGTCGCCAGTGCGCCGTCCAGCGAGTCCAGGTACTGCAGGACCGGCCCGTAGGAGTTGTTGCCGGGGCAGAAGACCCCGAGCGCGTGACCGGAGGTCACGGTGGGCAGTGCCTTCCAGGTGTTGGTCTCGGTCACCGGCACGAACGGCTCGGTCGTGCGGCCTTCGGCATCGACGGGGTAGGTGATCACGTCGTACTCGGAGAGCTCGGCGATCTGCTCGAACGGCAGGGACTCGTACGCCAGCGGGTCCTTGCCCTCGGCCGCCTCGGGCAGGTCCAGGCCGATGTCGTCCCGGGCGATCTCCGAGCAGCCGATGTCCGCGATGTAGAACGTTCCGGGATCGCTCCAGTCTCCGCGGGAGACGTCGACGAACTTGGCGTCGTCGATGATCTTGCCGTAGGTCTCCTTGATCTTGGTGACCTTCTTCTCGAACTCCGCCTTCTGCCGGCCGAGTTCGTTCGTGACGTTGCCGGCCGTGGCGATCTCGCCGGCGAAGGCCTTCCACTCGGTGTCGAGCCCCCAGAGCACCGTCGGGGCGATCGACTCGAGCCGCTTGCCGACCTTGTCCCAGTCGTTCGAGTGGAACTGGACCAGGATGAGGTCCGGCTTGAGGGCTGCGAGCTTCTCGAGGTCGACGTCACCGCCGCTGCTGCCGACGACCGTGGCTGCCTGGTACGCGGCCTTCTGGTCCTCCGGCAGTACGGCGAGGTCGGAGTCGGACACCTCGGTGACGCCCACCGGCTTGCCGCCGAGGTCGATGAAGGGGAGGTTCGTGTTGCCGATCGTGACGATCCGCCGGGGGGCGGCGGGAATCTCGACGGTGCCGTTCTCGGCCTTGACGCTGCGGGTCTTGGCGGCCTTGTCACCGCTGGTCTCGCCGGCGGCCTTGTCGCCGGTGCCGTCGCCGTCGCTGCCGCAGGCGGTGAGGAGGAGCGACGCGCTCATCAGCGCGGCTGCGACGGCCATGCCGCGTCTCGTGGTCAGGGTGCTGCTCATGGTGGTCGTTCTTTCTCTTGTGCCCCGGCGGGGAGGGGTCTGCCGGGGTGAAGGGGAGTTGAGGGGTGGCTCGGATGAGCTGGGGCGGGTCGGGACGGTTCGGGAAGAAGGTGAGGGGATCAGCCGGTGGGGCGGACGAGTTCGTGGACGGTGGTGCCCAGCCCGACGGTCCGCGCCGAACCTCGCGTCAGGCCCGCACGGGCGATGACGGCGTCCAGCTCGGCCGCGGTACGAAGACCTGAGCCGTGGCAGACGAGCCCGACGAGGTCCTCCTCGCCGTCGTGCTCGTCGAGGTCGTCGGTGTCGAAGACCTCCTCGATCAGCAGCACCCGTCCGCCGGGGGTGAGGTTCTCGGCCGCCCTGCGGAGCGCGTGGGCGGCGTCGGCGTCGGGCAGGGTCTTGAAGGCGCGGCTGATGAGCACGGCGTCGGCTGCCGGGGCGGGCTCGAAGACGGACTGCTCGAGGACGCCGACCCGCGCGCGCTGCCGCTCGTCGGGAATCGTGTCGGGCAGGTCGCGGCGCAGCCAGTCGGCCTGGGCGGGCAGGGCGCAGATCGTCACGCGCAGGTCCTCGTGGGCAGCGACGTACTCACGGGCGTGCGCGCCCGCGCCACCGGAGTGGATCACCAGGTGCCGGACTCCGGCGAGCAGATCGGACGCGGCGATCGATCCGGCCAGCGCGGGCTGGAACTTCGCCAGGCGCTCCAGGTGGCGGTCCTCGTAGTCCTGTTCGGCTCGCACCTCGGCGAAGGTCTGGCCGGTGACCGAGGGGTAGGCGGGCCGGCCGGTGCGGACCGACTCCGTGAGTCCGTACAGCCCGAGCATCTCGCGACCGACCACCCCCGCGGAGTGAAGCCTGTCGGCGATGAAGTCGAGCGTGAGGACATCACCGACCGGAGTCAGGGCGTACCGGCCCGGCTCCGTCTCGGTCACCACGTCCAGGGTGTGCAGATAACGCAGCAGCTTGCCCAGAGCCCGCTCGTCGGCACCGGCCTTGGCGGCGAGCTCGGCCACGCCGGTCACTCCGCGGGAGATCAGATCGGGAACACCCAGCTCGACGGCTGTACGGATCGCGAGCGGCGCGACCAGCTCGGTCAGGTCGTGGAGCCTCTGGAACGGGGTGACCGTCCTCTCCGGATCGGGCACCGCCCCGTCGCTCTCCAGGGCGACGACCGTGGAACGGCGCCAGTATCCGGTGAAGTCGATGTCCTCCTTGGGCACACCACGGTCCTCGACCAGGTGGCGGCGGATGTCCCGGACGGCCGTGTGCTCGCCGGCCAGCCACACGAACGCCTGGCCCGGCCACCATCCTGTGCCGCGGACCGCCTCGGTGAGCGGCGACGCGGTCCCGGCCGCCGGCGCCCCGCTCCCGTCCGCCGAGCCGGAGCGGACCAGCCATGTCACCTCCACCCCGGGCAGCTCGCGAAGCTCCTGGCGGTGGGCGTCCTCGGCGATCTCGATGAACACCTGCGCCCGCGCGTCGGCCGGAAGCTCGTCGAGCAGGCGGCCGATCGCGGGGAGCGCGGTGTCGTCGCCCGCCACGAGCCACCAGTCGGCGCCGGCCGGGAGCGTCTTCGAGGTGCGCGGGCCGCTGAGGTGGATCCGGTCACCCGGCGCGGCGCGGTAGGCCCATGTCGTCGCCACTCCCACCCCGTGCCTGGCGAAGTCCACGTCCAGCTCGCCGGCCTCCGGGTCCCATCTGCGGACCGTGTAGGCCCTCGACAGGGGTCGGGGGTCCTTCGGCGCGATCAGCTTCGCCTCGCCCTGGACCGGGAGCACCGGGTCACTCTGCCCCGGGTAGGGGAAGTAGAGCCCGAGGTCGTCGTCGAAGCCCTGGGACTCGAAGGCGGGCCGCGTGAGGCCGTCCGCCGTGGTGAAGGCGCGCAGCTGTTCGCCGCTCAGCGTGACCCGTCGCATCCCCGGGGTGAGGTCGACGATCCGGACCACCTCGACCTCACGCAGGGTCGGCGGGTGCACGGTGAGCCGGCGCGAGGTCTTGGGCATGCGGGAAACCGAACTTTCTCATCGCTTCGAGGGGAGGAGTCGCACGCCGGCATCGAAGGGGGCGCACTCCGGTAAGGTTAGGGGAACCTTACCTCGAAAAGTGTGCGCAGACTGCCGCGTAGTTAGGGCCTAAGGTTGGGGCATGTCCTTGCCCTCATCGTTCGCCGCGGGTTCCGCCTGCCCTCCGGCGATTCCGGGCGCACGGTGGAGTCCGGCGGACGGACACGTCCGACCACTGCTGCTGTGGGTACGCACCGGCACGGCGCACGTGCGTCTCGACGACGGGCCTACGCTCCACCTCGGGTCCGGCGAAGGCGCCTGGATCCCGGCGGGCGACAGGGCGGAGATTCCCGCGGAGGCCCGGGCGGGATGGGCGATCACCACCGAGCCGGGCACGGTCGCCTTCCCGCTGTGTCCCCACGTAGGCGTCGGCACCCGGGAGTTGCCGGAACTGACACGGTTCGACGTTCCCGGCGACTGGCAGGACTGGCTGATCCAGCTCTTCAATCTTCAGGTCACTCCGTTCAGTGGCCATGGGTACTCCCCCGAGTCGGTCGCGGAGCTCCTTCGGCGCCCCGGCACGCACCCGCCGGCGCTCCCCGCGCCCGGACGGGACCCGAGCCCCGAGGGATTCGCCTCGCCCGCGATGCCGCGGGCCCGCGGCGCCAGAGCCGTCGCCGAGGAACTGATGCGCGACCCCGGACTCGACCTCACCGTCGAGCGATGGGCGGCGCGGGTGCTCTCCAGCGCACGCACCCTTCGCCGCGACTTCGTCGCCGGCACCGGGCTCACCTTCGAGCAGTGGCGGCTGCACTGCCGGCTCGGCGCCGCCGCGGAGTTCCTCGCCGCCGGTTACGACGTGGACCAAGTGGCCGCCCTGGTGGGCTTCGCCAGCCGCAACGGCCTCACCCGTGCGTTCAAGGGGCGGTTCGGAATGACCCCGCACGAGTTCGGCCGGAAGGTCTTCGCCCGGCCCGGGGCCGGTGGGATGACCCGACGGGCGGCGGCGGCACGGCAGACCGACGACCTGATCCGGATGATGCGCGAGACGGGAACACCCACCGCGCCCGAGATGCTGCCTCCGGCCAACACGCCCTCACACACCAACGACATCCACGTCCTCAGCTGGATGTACCGGGGCAGCGGGTACCTGGACATCGGGGACCGGCGCTACGAGCGGGAGCGAGGGGTGGCCACCTGGATCCCGGCAGAGCTGGAGCATGTCACCGGCCTCCGAGAGAACTCCGTATCCCTGCCGCTGGGCAACGCGAGCACCGCCGACCTCCACCTGACGGCGCCGCTGCAAGTGCGGTTCTCCCCCGCGTGGGACGACTACCTGATGTTCTGCTCGATCAGCGCCCGGTCCGCTCTGCGCCCCGACGACCACGACCCTCGCCACATCCTCGACCTGTTCACGGAACAGGTCGCCGCCCAGCGGGCCCTCTCGGTACCGATGCCCACCGATCCGCAGGCGCGCGCCGTCGCGATGGAGTTCCTGCGGCGCATCGGCGAAGCAGGCGGGGCAGTTGACGTCACGGCCGACGGGACACAGGACGCCGCCGGCATCCGCGCCGAGATCCACCGCGCCTTCCGCGACGAGACGGGCATGACACTCGGCCGCTGGCGCTACGCCGCCCGCATGCGCGTCGCCCGCGACCTGCTCGCCGGGGGCGCCCCGCCCAGCACCGTCGCGCGCCGGACCGGGTACGCCCACCTCCCCACGTTCAGCACCGCCTTCTCCCGCTTCCACGGACTCTCCCCGCGCGAGTACCAGGAACGCGAGGCGGCGAGGAGCCGCTGAGAACGCGTTGGCGGTGGGCGACAGGGAGGTTCTCGTCAGGCGGGCCCGGAAAGGCGGGCCCGGCAGCGCAGAAGCGGGCACGGGTCCGGCCGACCGGTGTCAGGACCTCCCCCGCGACCAGGTCTCGAAGCTCGCGTTGGGTCGCTGCAGGCTCAGGCCCTCCGTTCGACGCATTGTGTACACATGAGACACTCGGTACCATTGAGCGCATGTCACAGCCGCTACCCATAGAGTCCATCCGCGATGTGCGTGCCCACCTCGCCGAGGTCGTGGAGCGCGCCGATCGAGACGACCTACCCACGGTGATCACGCGCCGGGGCAAGGAAGTAGCCGCCGTCGTCTCCATCGAGGTACTGCGCAAGTACCAGGAGTGGGAAGAGCGCGAGATCAACCGGATCATCGACGAGCGCATGGCCAACCCGGCACCCGGCATCCCGGTCGAGGACATCATGAGGGAGACGCTGGCGCGCGGTGAGTGAGTACCGAACCGTCTTCCGTCCCGAGGCGCAGGCCGAGCTCCGCAAGATCCCCCGCGACACCGCGCTGCGCATCCTGGCCAAGCTGACCGAGTTGGAGACCGACCCTCTCGGCTTCAACACCACGGCACTCGTCTCGCAGCCCGAACGGCGTCGCCTGCGAGTCGGCGACTATCGCATCGTGTACACGATCGACAACGGAGAACTGGTGATCTGGGTCGGTCAGATCCGCTGAAGGTGGTGGCACCACCGTCCGGACAGCCGCGCCGGGGAAATCACACCGCCACGAGCCGGACCCGCTCGCCGCACAGCTTGGCCATGTCGTCAATATCGGAAGTCAGCATGACCACGGGGCGGTGCTGTCGCAGCGCGGCCTCGGCGACGGCCGCATCGATCGCGTACTTGTGTCCGTGCAATCCGGCATTCATCAGCAACTTCGAGGCAGCCCTCGCCTCCTCGTCACCGACCGGGACGACCCGCAGCCCGGAAAGCACCCAGTTCAGGCGTGACTTGTTCGTACGGGCGTGGACGGCCTCGATGATGGTGAGCGCACTGATCACGACCTCCATGCCACGCGAGCGCGCCTCAGCGATCAGAGCCACCACCTGTTCTTCGTCAGCGAGCAGCTTCGAGAGTCCCTCACTGTCGAGGACGAGCGTCCCCTCGTGACTCAGCCTGCGGCGGGCCACTCAGCCTCCTCGGCGAACACCTCGTCGAAGACCTGCCGCGCCCGCTGACGAGCCGGCTCGGAGACCGGCCCCTTGCGGCTCTCGTAGTCCGCCAGGTACTCGTCCAGGACCTGCCCGCGCAGCTCACGCTCGACCGCCTCGGCGATGAACGCGGAGAACTCCCGCTTCCCCACCCGCGCCCGGATCGCCTCCGCGGTCCCCTCCGGCAGCGACAGGCTCACCCGCGTCGCCGGCCCTTCCCCGATGCTGTACGTCGCCTCAGCCATGCCCCCGATTGTGTCAAACGAGTAGGAAAAGCGCCACGTCCGCACTACCTTCACAGCTCGGTCAGCGCCCCGCTCGCACAAATCCCAGCACGCGCATCCCCGTCCCAGCCCAACACGATCCCAGCACGGTACGGATGACCAGGGATGACGACAGGTGACGATGGGTCAGGTATCCCAGCACGGGAAAAACAAGGGGCCCGACTCCTAAGAGTCGGGCCCCATCTGACCTGAATTTTTGCCAGATCAGCAACGCGGTGACAAGTCACCCGCTACACGTTGAAGCGGAACTCCACCACGTCCCCGTCCTGCATGACGTAGTCCTTGCCCTCCATGCGGGCCTTGCCCTTCGCGCGGGCCTCGGCGACGGAGCCGGTCTCGACGAGGTCGTCGAAGGAGACGATCTCCGCCTTGATGAAGCCCTTCTGGAAGTCGGTGTGGATCACGCCGGCCGCCTCGGGGGCCGTGGCGCCCTTCTTGATCGTCCAGGCTCGGGCTTCCTTCGGGCCTGCCGTGAGGTAGGTCTGGAGGCCCAGGGTGTCGAAGCCGACGCGGCCGAGGGTGGCGAGGCCGGGCTCCTCCTGGCCCATGGACTGGAGGAGCTCGAGGGCCTCCTCGTCGTCCAGCTCGATCAGCTCGGACTCGATCTTGGCGTTCAGGAAGATGGCCTCGGCCGGGGCGACGAGGGCGCGCTGCTCGTTCTTGAAGTCCTCGTCGACCAGCTCGTCCTCGTCGACGTTGAAGACGTAGAGGAAGGGCTTCGTCGTGAGCAGGTGCAGCTCGTGGAGAAGGCGGCCCTTCTCGGTTCCGGCGGTGATGCCCCGGGAGAAGAGGGTGTCGCCCGCTTCGAGGATCTTCTGGGCCTCCTCGACGGCGGCGAGGACCGCGACCTTGTCCTTCTGGAGGCGGGACTCCTTCGTCAGGCGCGGGACGGCCTTCTCGACGGACTGGAGGTCGGCGAGGATCAGCTCGGTGTTGATCGTCTCGATGTCGTCCTTGGGCGAGACCTTGCCGTCGACGTGGACGACGTTCTCGTCCTTGAAGGCGCGGATGACCTGGCAGATCGCGTCGGACTCGCGGATGTTCGCGAGGAACTTGTTGCCCAGGCCCTCGCCCTCGCTGGCGCCGCGCACGATGCCCGCGATGTCGACGAAGTCGACGGTGGCGGGGAGCAGCTTCTGGGAGCTGAAGATCTCGGCGAGCTTGTCCAGGCGGGGGTCGGGGACGCCCACGACGCCGACGTTCGGCTCGATGGTGGCGAACGGGTAGTTGGCCGCCAGCACGTCGTTCTTGGTCAGGGCGTTGAACAGGGTCGACTTGCCGACATTCGGCAGACCGACGATTCCGATCGTGAGCGACACTTTGGCGACTTCCTGGAGTGAGGAGCGGGGCTGTGCGGGCGGGCCCGGGGTGGGCCGATTCTCCAGTTTACGGGCGGGGGCCGCCGGCCTGTCACGGGCGCGGGGGCGGAGGTCCCTCCACAGCCGAACGGTGGTGTTTCGGCCGTGTGGGATCGAACGCAACGCCAAGGTCGGCCAAAGGGCGTGTCCAACGCCCGAAAGAACGTACCCGGCGACCTAGGTTGTCGGGGTGGAGCAGCACAGGACTCGTACCCCGCAGCGCAGGCAGGCCGCGCAGGTCCGGCCCGCACCGTCCGGCGGCGCCGGTGAGGCGCCGGTCCCGGCTTCCGGTCCGGCGGTGTCGGTGGCCGTCGCCCCGGCTCCCGCGTCGGGCGGCGGGGCGGTGCCCGGGTCGAGGCAGGGCGGTGTACCGCCGGTGGTCCTGGCGCTGCGGAGGTTCCCCAACCCGCGGCTGACGGGGATCGGCGCCGGGCTGTTCGCCGCTCTGACCATGTTCCTGCTCGCCTGCGTGGACCGGCTGCTGTTCGGCGGTTCCGCGATCGTCTACGGGGTGCTGTTCCTGCCGGTCAGCGCGCTGACGGCACTCTGGGTGCGGCCCGCCGACCTGGTGACGGCCCCGATCATCGTGCCCATCGCCTTCGCGGTCGGCGTGATCCCGGTGGCCGGAGGCACGGGCGGCTTCGGCGGGCAGGCGATGGCCGTGGTGACGGCGCTCGCCGTCCACGCCGGCTGGCTCTACGGGGGCACCCTCGTCGCCGGCCTCATCGCGACCGTACGCAAGGTGCGGCAGATGCGGGAGCGGCAGCGGCACCTGGCCAGGACCGCCACCCGCCGCCCCCGCGCCTGAACCCTTCCCGGGGCCGGTTCAGCGGCCTTGACCCTGCGGAGGGTGTCCGCCGGTGGTCACTTGCCCGCGGCGGCCATCGCGGCACCCACGATGCCGGCGTTGTTCTGCAGCTGGGCGGGGACGATCTCGGCCCGTACGTGCTCGATGTGCGGCAGGAACTTCTCCGCCTTGCGGCTGACGCCGCCGCCGATGATGAAGAGCTCGGGCGAGAACAGCATCTCCACGTGGACCAGGTACTTCTGGACCCGGTGCGCCCAGTGGTGCCAGCTGAGGTCCTCGTCCTCCTTGGCCTTGGTCGATGCGCGCTTCTCGGCGTCGTGGCCGTGCAGTTCCAGGTGGCCGAGCTCGGTGTTGGGGACCAGGTGCCCGTCGGTGAAGAGCGCGCTGCCGATGCCCGTGCCGAGGGTCAGCATGATCACGGTGCCCTTGCGGTCGCGGCCCGCGCCGAAGGTCATCTCGGCGACTCCCGCCGCGTCCGCGTCGTTGAGGATGGTGACGGGCTGTCCGATGCGCTCGCCGAGCAGGGCCCTGGCGTCCGTGTCGATCCAGCCCTTGTCGACGTTGGCCGCGCTCCGGGTGATCCCGCCGGTGACGACCCCGGGGAACGTGATGCCGATCGGCCCCTGCCAGTCGAAGTGGCCGACGACCTCGGCCACGCCGTCGGCGACGCTGTCGGGCGTGGCCGGGTGGGGAGTCAGTACCTTGTGGCGCTCCTGCGCCAGCTCTCCGCGGTCCAGGTCCACGGGCGCACCCTTGATGCCCGAACCGCCGATGTCCACACCGAAGATCTCCATGGGACCAACGGTACGGCCAGGTGGCGCGGATCACTCCCCGGAGCGGCCGATCCGGCGGCGGCCCCGGGGGCAGACCGTGCACCTCGGGGCGCCGGCATGCGCGTTCGGGGCAGACCCTGCGCCAGGGCCCGCCCACGCGCCTCGGGAAAGCCCTCGCGCCCCGGACCCGGCCCACGCTCCCCCGGAAGCCGCCCGGCGCCCCGCCGTGAGCGTGGTGCTCGGAGCCCCGCCGGGGCTCCCGGTGCGCTCCCGCGCCCCGCACCGCGCCCGGGGCGCCGGGTGGGTACTACTCGGCCGACAGCGCCGCGGCCTCGGCGCGCAGGTCGCGCCGGAGCTCCTTGGGCAGCGAGAAGGTGATCGACTCGTCGGCGGTCTTGACCGTCTCCACGTCCGCGTAGCCGCGCTCGGCGAGCCACTCCAGCACCCCGTCGACGAGGACGTCGGGGACCGAGGCGCCCGAGGTGAGGCCTACCGTGGTGACGCCCTCAAGCCAGGCCTCGTCGATCTCGGCGGCGAAGTCGACCAGGTGGGCGGCGGGGGCGCCTGCGTCGAGGGCGACCTCGACCATGCGGATCGAGTTGGAGGAGTTCTTGGAGCCGACGACGATGACCAGTTCGGCGTCCTCGGCCAGCTTCTTCACGGCGACCTGGCGGTTCTGCGTGGCGTAGCAGATGTCGTCGCTCGGCGGGGAGAGGAGGTTCGGGAACTTGTTCTTCAGGGCGCCGACCGTCTCCATCGTCTCGTCGACGGAGAGGGTGGTCTGGGAGAGCCAGACGACCTTGTTCTCGTCGCGGACCTCGACGTTGGCGACGTCGTCGGGGCCGTCGACGAGGGTGATGTGTTCGGGGGCCTCGCCGCTGGTGCCGATGACTTCCTCGTGGCCCTCGTGGCCGATCAGGAGGATGTCGTAGTCCTCCTTGGCGTAGCGCACGGCTTCCTTGTGGACCTTGGTGACCAGCGGGCAGGTCGCGTCGATGGTGGCGAGCTTGCGCTCGGCGGCCTCCGCGTGGACGGTCGGGGCGACTCCGTGCGCGGAGAACATCACGATGGAGCCCTCGGGCACCTCGGCGGTGACGTCGACGAAGATCGCGCCCTTCTTCTCGAGCGTCTGCACGACGTACTTGTTGTGCACGATCTCGTGACGCACGTAGATGGGGGCGCCGTACTGCTCCAGGGCCTTCTCGACGGCGATCACGGCGCGGTCCACGCCCGCGCAGTACCCCCGGGGTGCGGCGAGCAGGACACGGCGGGCAGGCTTTGCAGTCATGCGTCCCATCGTAGGGGGTGCCGGACGGGCGTCTCGGGTCCGGAGGTCGTGGCCGCGGGCCCGACGCGCCGGACACCCCCTAACGACGTACCGAACAGGCGCGGGCCCTTCGACGTCGGGAGACTGGGGCGAACGCAATCCAGCGACGGAGGGGTTCATGGCGGGCAGCGGCGGCAGCACGGCCGAAGGAGGGCTGCGGCGCACACTCGGGTTCCGGGACCTGGTGGTCTACGGGCTGCTGTTCATCGCCCCGATGGCCCCGGTCGGCGTCTTCGGCACGCTGGACGCCAAGTCCGACGGGGCCGTGGCCCTGGTGTACCTGGTGGCGACGGTGGTGATGGCCTTCACCGCGTTCAGCTACGCGCAGATGGTGCGGGTCGCCCCGCTCGCCGGGTCGGTCTTCGCCTACGCCCGCAAGGGACTCGGCGAGGGACCGGGGTTCATCGCGGGGTGGATGGCGATGCTCGACTACCTCCTCATCCCGGCGGTCGCGTACCTCTTCTCCGGGATCGCGATGAACGCGCTGGTCCCCGAGGTGTCGCGGTGGGTGTGGACGGCGATCGCGGTGGTGGTGACGACCGCGCTGAACCTCTGGGGGGTCAGGGCCGCGGCCCGGGTGGGTTTCGCGGTGCTCGCCATGGAGATCGTGGTGCTGCTGGTGTTCGTGGTGTCGGCGGTGGTGGTGCTGGTCAGGGACGGCGCCGAGCGTGGCTGGCTGACCCCGCTCACCGGGGACTCCGGCTTCTCGACGTCGGCGGTCCTGGGGGCGGTCTCCGTCGCGGTGCTGTCCTACCTGGGCTTCGACGCCATCGCCTCGTTCGCGGAGGAGGTGACGGGCGGTTCTACGAAGGTGGCGCGCGCGGTGCTGTTCTGCCTGGTCCTCGCCGGTGCGCTGTTCGTGGCGCAGTCGTATCTGGCCGCTCTGCTGGAGCCGGTCTCCTCGGCGGAACTGGCGGCTGATCCGGTGAAGCAGGGGTCGGCGTTCTACGACGCGGTCGACGCGTCCGTGGGGACGTGGCTGCACGACCTCGTCGCCGTCAGCAAGGCGATCGGCGCCGCCTTCGCGGCTCTGGCCGGCCAGGCGGCGGCGGGGAGGCTGGTGTTCGCCATGGCGCGCGACGCCAGGCTGCCGTCGCTCCTGTCCCGGGTCGACGCGCGGTCCGGTGTGCCGCGCGTGGCGATCTCGGGTGCCGCGGCGGTGACTCTGGTGGCGGCGGTGTGGGCGGCCCGGCGTGACGACGGACTGGACCATCTGGTGTCGGTGGTCAACGTCGGCGCGCTGACGGCGTTCGTGCTGCTGCACGCCTCGGTGGTGGGCTGGTTCGCCGTACGCCGGATGGAGGGCCCGCCGAGCTGGTGGCGCCATGTGCTGGTGCCGGTGGTGGGCGCGGCGGTCCTGGTGGCGGTGATCCTGGAGGCCACGACGAGCGCGCAGCTGGTGGGCGTGTGCTGGCTGGGGATCGGCCTGGTGGTGCTGGCGTTGCAGTGGGGGCGGCGGGCCGCCTGACTGTCGGCTCCGGCCTATACGCTCGCCCGTATGGCTCTCACTACGTCTCCGGAAGCCCCGCTGCCCGTCGGCGACGTTTCGCGGCTGATCGGCGGGTGGATCGACCGGCTCGGTGCGGTCTGGGTAGAGGGGCAGATCACCCAGCTGTCGCGGAGGCCGGGCGCCGGGGTGGTGTTCCTGACGCTCCGCGATCCGTCCCACGACATCTCGGTGAGCGTGACCTGCTTCCGCCAGGTCTTCGACCGCATCGCCGACGTGGTCACCGAGGGCGCGCGGGTCGTCGTCCTCGCCAAGCCCGAGTGGTACGCGCCCCGGGGGCAGCTGTCGCTACGGGCGACGGAGATACGGCCGGTGGGCATCGGCGAGCTGCTGGTGCGCCTGGAGCAGCTGAAGAAGTCGCTGGCCGCCGAGGGCCTCTTCGCCCTGGACCGCAAGAAGCCGCTGCCGTTCCTGCCCCAGCTGATCGGCCTGGTCTCCGGGCGGGCGTCGGCGGCCGAGCGCGATGTCCTGGAGAACGCGCGGCGGCGCTGGCCGGCGGTGCGGTTCGAGGTGCGCAACACCGCTGTGCAGGGGGTGCACGCGGTCAACCAGGTGGTCCAGGCCGTCCAGGAGCTCGACGGCATGCCCGAGGTCGATGTGATCGTCGTCGCCCGTGGGGGCGGCAGTGTGGAGGACCTGCTGCCGTTCTCCGACGAGGCGCTGATCCGGGCGGTGGCCGCGTGCCGCACGCCTTTGGTGTCCGCCATCGGGCACGAGCCGGACTCGCCCCTGCTCGACCTGGTGGCCGATGTCCGCGCCTCGACGCCCACGGACGCGGCGAAGAAGGTCGTCCCGGACGTCGGCGAGGAGCTCGACCGTGTGCAGCAGCTCAGGGACCGGGCGCTGCGCACGGTGCGGGGGCTGATCGACCGGGAGGAGCGCGGCCTGGCCCACGCGCTGGGCAGGTCCTCCATGGAGCGGCCGCAGCGGATGGTGGACGAGCGTGCCGCGGAGATCGAGGCGCTGACGGGACGCAGTCGCAGGGTACTCGGACATCTGCTGGACCGCGCGGACTCCGAGCTCGCGCACACCCGTGCCAGGGTCGTGGCGCTGTCCCCCGCGGCGACGCTCGAACGCGGCTACGCGGTCCTCCAGCGGCCCGACGGCCATGTGGTGCGCTCCCCCGAGGAGGCCGGGGCGCCGGGCGAGGAGCTGCGGGCGCGGGTCTCGGAAGGTGAGTTCACCGTTCAGGTCGCCGAATGAACGGCCTGCGCTGTCGTAGCCCCCGCATAGGGTGGGCGTCATGACGGACGACGGGACGACGGCGCCTGCCGCGACGGGCACGCTCGGGTACGAGCAGGCGCGGGACGAGCTGATCGAGGTCGTACGCCGCCTGGAGGCGGGCGGCACGACCCTGGAGGAGTCGCTGGCCCTGTGGGAGCGCGGCGAGGAGCTGGCCAAGGTGTGCCGGCGCTGGCTGGAGGGCGCGCGCGCCCGTCTGGACGCGGCGCTTGCCCGGCCGGAGGAGGACTCCCCGGAGGCCGACCCCGCGGAGTGAGCCGAGGGGCCGGGCCGTGCGGTCCGGCACCGTCGTTCCACCGAAGACCGGACCCGCGCGCTACTCCTGTGCCGTGGATCACTACGGGCGAGATTTAGTTGAACTTTAATCTATCTTTCGGCTACGGTGCCATGAGTTCGCCCCACGGCTCAGCCCGTATCCGTCCGGAAGGTAACGCCCCAGATGTCTCTCGTTCTTGACCCCGCCGCTCAGGACCTCCTCTTCCGCGAGGCCCGCACCGCCAACACGTTCACCGACGAGCCGGTGACCGACGAGCAGGTCCAGGCGATCTACGACCTGGTCAAGTACGGGCCGACGGCCTTCAACCAGTCGCCGCTGCGCGTCGTCCTGGTGCGCTCCGCCGAGGGCCGCGAGCGCCTGGTCAAGCACATGGCCGAGGGCAACCGCCCGAAGACCACGGCCGCCCCGCTGGTCGCACTGCTCGTCGCCGACCACGAGTTCCACGAGGAGCTCCCGGCGCTCATGCCGCACTTCCCGCAGGCCAAGGACGCCTTCTTCTCCGAGCGCCCGGTCCGCGAGCAGTCCGCCGCGCTGAACGCCGCGCTCCAGGCCGCCTACTTCATCATCGGCGTCCGCGCGGCCGGCCTGGCCGCCGGCCCGATGACCGGCTTCGACGCCGCGGGCATCGAGAAGGAGTTCCTGGACGGCGACCACAAGCTGCTCATGGCCGTCAACATCGGCAAGCCCGGCGAGGACGCCTGGTTCCCGCGCCTGCCGCGCCTCTCCTACGACGAGGTCGTCACCACCGTCTGATCCCCGCCCGCACGACGAAGGGGCCCGCAGCGCTGTGCGCCGCGGGCCCCTTCGTCGTACGTGAGCAGTGCCTCAGGAGGAGGCGGTCCTCAGCGCCGCGGCCATCTCCACCAGGCTCTCGCGCGGGGCCGAGCCGGTGACCACGGTGGTCACGTCCTCGGCGTGCAGCACGAGGGCGTCGTACTTCGGCCCTTCCCAGCGCTGCCACTCCCGGCCGGCCACCCGCTCGGTGCGCCCGGTGTCCTCGGCGTCCTGGCTGACGTCGGGGACGTACTTCTTCGCGGGGGTCGTGGACTGCTCCACCGCGACGTAGTTGCCGTCGGGGTCGAGGAAGCCGAGGTGCCAGCCGGATCCGTCCTGCCCGGTGTACGAGACGGAGGTCGGCTTCCACCCCTGCGGCAGGCCGGAGGGGGCCGCGACCGGGTACGGGGCGGCGCGACGAGCCGTCGCGAGCTCGACCCTGTAGTCGACCGCCTTGATCGGGTCGGCCTTGTCGTCGTGCGGGATGAAGATGTAGACGACGCCCGCCACCGCGGTGATCACGAGCATCGACAGGAACATGTCCCGGACGGTCTGCTTGCCTCGCTTGCTTGCCACGGGGTCAATGGTGGCATGGCCCCTCGGCCGCCCGACCGGCGGGCACCCGCTCATCGGTGACCCGCTCTGCTCATTTTATCGACCTACCGATAGAGTCACAGCACCCTCTTTTCCGGTCGTCGTCGTACAGAAAGGTGCGCTCCGATGTCCGAGCATCATCTGCCGTCCCAGCTCGAGGTCTCCCCCGAGGCCCCCGACCGCAACCTGGCCATGGAACTCGTACGGGTCACCGAGGCCGCAGCCATGGCGGCGGGGCGCTGGGTCGGCCGCGGCGACAAGATCGGCGCCGACGGCGCTGCCGTGAAGGCCATGCGCACGCTCGTCTCCACGGTGTCGATGAACGGCGTCGTCGTCATCGGTGAGGGCGAGAAGGACGAAGCCCCCATGCTGTTCAACGGCGAGCGCGTCGGCGACGGCACCGGGGCCGAGGTCGACATCGCGGTCGACCCCATCGACGGCACCACCCTCAACGCCAAGGGCATGCCCAACGCCATCGCGGTGCTGGCCGCCGCGGACCGCGGCGCGATGTTCGACCCGTCCGCGGTCTTCTACATGGACAAGCTGGTCACCGGCCCCGAGGCCGCCGACTTCGTCGACATCAACGCACCCGTGTCCGTGAACATCAGGCGCGTCGCCAAGGCCAAGAGCTCCACCCCGGAGGACGTGACCGTCGTCATCCTCGACCGGCCCCGGCACGACGGCATCGTCAAGGAGATCCGCGAGACGGGCGCCCGCATCAAGTTCATCTCCGACGGTGACGTCGCGGGGTCGATCATGGCCGCCCGGGAGGGCACCGGCGTCGACCTGCTGATGGGGATCGGCGGCACCCCCGAGGGGATCATCTCGGCCTGCGCCATAAAGTGCCTCGGCGGTGTCATCCAGGGCAAGCTCTGGCCCAAGGACGACGCGGAGCGGCAGCGCGCCCTGGACGCCGGCCACGACCTGGACCGGGTGCTGTCGACGGACGACCTCGTCAGCGGGGACAACGTGTTCTTCGTCGCCACGGGTATCACCGACGGTGAGCTGCTGCGCGGTGTGCGGTACCGCGCCGAGACGGCCACCACCCAGTCCCTGGTGATGCGCTCCAAGTCGGGCACGATCCGGACGATCGACTCCACGCACCGGCTCTCGAAGCTGCGCGCTTACAGCGCGATCGACTTCGACCGCGCCAAGTAGGGGCGGCCGCATACGGATGTGGGGCCGCCCGGTGCAGGCGGCCCCACATCCGTACGTACGGGCCTCAGCCCGCGGCGGCTATGCGTCCCGCGCGGGCGGCGGCCTTGAGCTCCATGTCGCGCCTGCGGCGCCGGGCGAGCACCACACGGCGCTCGGCGGCGGTCAGTCCGCCCCACACCCCGTAGGGCTCCGGCTGCACGAGGGCGTGCTCCTGGCACTCCACCATCACCGGGCACCTCGCGCAGACCTGCTTCGCGGCCTCCTCGCGCGACAGCCGGGCGGCGGTCGGCTCCTTCGACGGGGCGAAGAACAGCCCGGCCTCGTCGCGGCGGCACACCGCCTCCGAGTGCCAGGGGCCCGCCTGGTCCTCCCGCGCGGGGGCGCGCTGGGACGGCGCGGCGGCTACCTGCAGGGGCTGATGCGGGATGTGCAGCACGGTCCACTCCTGACGACGGCTTGGGCTTCGTGAGCGAGAGGCGATGCAGCACTCCCTACCCGCTGTACGCACGCCTATGCACTGCGTGGTGCCGCCGCACCCCCGCCACGGTGACCCCGCGTCACCCCATGGCTCGAATTGGCCGTTGACCGGCCGGACCGGCTCAGGTACCGAGGTGCTTGCGCAAATGCTTGTGAAGGTTGGCGATGAGCTTGCCACGCTTGGGCTTCGCCTCGACGTTGCCGAAGACGGAGTAGCCGTTCACCACGACCACCGGCGCCTCGGGGTCGGCGGACTCCAGCGTCTCGACCTCGAAATTGCCGAAAACACCCGTTCCGCTGCCGCGCAACGAGATGTTCTCGGGGACCTTGACCTCGACGCTCCCGAAGATGGACGTCGCGTTGACGACGGTGAGCCGCTGGCCGAACAGGGCCTCGGTCAGGTCGATCTCGACGCTCCCGAAGAGCGCGAACGCGTTGGTGCGGCCGCCGACGCGCCAACGCCCCCTGCGGGTGGAGCTGCTGAACACCGCCACCAGGTTCTCGGCGGGTCCGGGCGTCGCTTCCGGACCGGACGCGTACAGCCCTGCGGACTGCTGGGTGCCGCCGCCCGGTACGGGCAGATCCTGGATCAGGGGCTGGAGTTCACCGACGGTCTTGGCCCGGTAGACCAGGTCGACCCGCTCGGCGTGCTCGTCGGCGGTCAGCCGGCCCTCGGCCATGGCTTCCCGCAGGATGTCCGCGATCCGGTCGCGGTCCGCGTCGGACGCGCGGATCCCGGCGGGCGCGGGACCGGCCGGAGCGACGGGCTGCTGGGGCTGCTTCTCGAGGTCCACCGGACCAGCGTACCCAAACGCGATAGATCGCGACAGGTGGCTCTCCGGCCTGTCCGCGATCCCTGTCCGGCCCGCGCCCGGCCCGCCCAGGGCGGTACTTCCGGGGCCGTCGGCGGGCCCGCCCCGGGTGAGCCTTACCTCACAGGCTCGGCGCACCCCCGGAGCTCTACCCTGGTGGATGCGCTGCCCAAGGGTGGTCAGCCGCTGTCGCCGAGTGAGGAATGGCCGTAATGCCAGAGTTTGCGTACTCCGATCTGCTCCCGCTGGGAGAGGACACCACGCCGTACCGGCTGGTGACCGCCGAGGGTGTCTCGACCTTCGAGGCCGACGGCCGTACGTTCCTCAAGGTCGACCCGGAGGCCCTGCGCACCCTTGCCGCCGAGGCCATGCACGACATCTCGCACTACCTGCGGCCCGCCCACCTGGCGCAGCTGCGCCGCATCGTGGACGACCCGGAGGCCTCGTCCAACGACAAGTTCGTCGCGCTGGACCTGCTGAAGAACGCGAACATCGCCGCGGCCGGCGTCCTGCCGATGTGCCAGGACACCGGTACGGCGATCGTCATGGGCAAGCGCGGCCAGAACGTGCTCACCGAGGGCGGCGACGAGGAAGCCCTGTCGCACGGCATCTTCGACGCCTACACCAAGCTCAACCTGCGCTACTCGCAGATGGCGCCGCTGACCATGTGGGACGAGAAGAACACCGGCTCGAACCTGCCGGCGCAGGTCGAGCTGTACGCGACGGACGGCGGCGCCTACAAGTTCCTCTTCATGGCCAAGGGCGGCGGCTCGGCCAACAAGTCGTTCCTCTACCAGGAGACCAAGGCGGTCCTCAACGAGGCCTCCATGATGAAGTTCCTGGAGGAGAAGATCCGTTCGCTGGGTACGGCGGCCTGCCCGCCGTACCACCTGGCGATCGTCGTCGGGGGGACGTCCGCGGAGTTCGCGCTGAAGACCGCGAAGTACGCCTCCGCCCACTACCTCGACGAGCTGCCCGCCGAGGGCTCCCCGACCGGCCACGGCTTCCGTGACAAGGAGCTGGAGCAGAAGGTCTTCGAGCTGACCCAGAAGATCGGCATCGGCGCGCAGTTCGGCGGCAAGTACTTCTGCCACGACGTGCGGGTGGTCCGCCTCCCCCGGCACGGCGCCTCGCTGCCCGTCGCCATCGCCGTCTCCTGCTCGGCCGACCGCCAGGCCACCGCGAAGATCACCGCCGAGGGCGTCTTCCTGGAGCAGCTGGAGAAGGACCCGGCACGCTTCCTGCCCGACACCACCGACGAGCACCTGGACGAGGCCGGGGACGTCGTGCGGATCGACCTGAACCGCCCGATGGACGAGATCCTCGCCGAGCTCACCAAGTACCCGGTGAAGACCCGGCTCTCGCTGACCGGCCCGCTGGTCGTGGCGCGCGACATCGCGCACGCCAAGATCAAGGAGCGGCTGGACGCGGGCGAGGAGATGCCGCAGTACCTCAAGGACCACCCGGTGTACTACGCCGGCCCGGCGAAGACCCCCGAGGGTTACGCCTCCGGTTCCTTCGGCCCGACGACGGCCGGCCGCATGGACAGCTACGTCGCGCAGTTCCAGGCGGCGGGCGGCTCCAAGGTGATGCTGGCCAAGGGCAACCGGTCCAAGCAGGTCACCGACGCGTGCGACGCCCACGGGGGCTTCTACCTCGGCTCGATCGGCGGTCCCGCGGCGCGCCTGGCCCAGGACTGCATCAAGAAGGTCGAGGTCGTCGAGTACGAGGAGCTCGGCATGGAGGCCGTCTGGCGCATCGAGGTCGAGGACTTCCCCGCCTTCATCGTGGTCGACGACAAGGGCAACGACTTCTTCACCGAGCCCGCCCCGGCACCGACCTTCACCAGCATCCCGGTCCGCGGCCCCGGCCTCGCCTGACCCTCGCTCCGCCCTCCAGGGGTGTCCCGGCCGACCGGCCGGGGCACCCCTGCGGTGTTCCGGGGGCGGCCGGACGGAGGAGCGGTTCCGGCCACCCGCGCGGCCTCGTTCTCCGGCCCCGAGTGCGGCGGCATCGGACGGAAGGGCGCCCGGGCGCGGCTGCCGCGGCGGGCAGGACGAGTTCGCGCCAGAGATCGCCGCACTCACGGTTTCCTGTGCAGGCCGCACCTAGATTGATGGCGCTCGGAACGCCTCCAGGCTGCCGGGCACACACCCGTTCCGGCAGAAAGCGTGCTCAGCCATGTCCCGATCCGCAGCAGTCGTCCGCACGGCCCTCGCCGTCGCCGCCCTCGCCTCCGCGGCGCTCAGTGCGCCCCAGGCCGTCGCCGCCGACCGGCCCGAGGTGACCATCTCCGCGAAGGCCGATTCCCTCACCAGAACCCTGGCCCGGCAGGACCCCCAGGCGGCGGCCGCCGCCGCGACGGTGTGCGGCACCGGATACGCGTTGAACAAGGCGATACCGCTGCCCGAGGGCACCGATCCCGGCATGCGCCTGGCCACCCTGTTCTCGTACACCAACGGGGGCAAGGGGTGCGCGATCATGGACAACAACGTCGGCGCCTCCCGCTACATGTCCCTGAAGGTCTGCAAGGTCGACGGAACGGGCTGCGACACCGACACGGGGAACTTCTCGCAGTACGCCGGCCCCGTCTACGTCTCGAGCATCGCCTGCGCCAAGGTGACGGCGAAGATGGGCACCTCGTCCAGCAGCCTCTTCATCAACTACGCGAGCGACTACGTGTTCCCCTGCAACTGACGCGGCCGGCTTCAGGAGCGGGCGCGTCCCCGGCGCCCGCTCCGGGTGTCGGGCGGGCCGGCCTCCTCTCCCGGTATGTTCCGGCGGAGGCGGCCAGGCAGTGCGGTGTCCGGGAGAGCGGGCGGTCTCCGGGGAATACGGGGAACACCGCACGTGCTCATCGCATCAGGAGGTCTGAACACCATGGACGAAACCGCCGGCGGAACGGCGTACCGCGTCGAGCACGACTCGATGGGCGAGGTGAGGGTCCCCGCGTACGCCAAGTGGCGGGCGCAGACGCAGCGGGCGGTGGAGAACTTCCCGGTCTCGGGGCAGCGGCTGGAGCGGGCCCACATCGAGGCGCTGGCCCGGATCAAGGCCGCGGCCGCGAAGGTCAACGCGGAACTGAAGGTGCTGGATCCGGACATCGCGGCCGCGATCCAGGAGGCAGCGGCCGAGGTGGCCGAGGGGCGCTGGGACGAGCACTTCCCCGTCGACGTCTTCCAGACGGGTTCCGGCACGTCGTCCAACATGAACACCAACGAGGTCGTGGCCACGCTCGCCGCCGAGCGGCTCGGACGCGAGGTGCACCCCAACGACCACGTCAACGCCTCGCAGTCGTCGAACGACGTCTTCCCCTCGTCGATCCACATCGCCGCGACGGCGGCCGTCACCACCGACCTGATCCCCGCGCTCGAACACCTGGCCGCGGCCCTGGAACGGAAATCGGCCGAGTTCGCGGACGTCGTGAAGTCGGGCCGCACCCATCTGATGGACGCCACCCCGGTGACGCTGGGCCAGGAGTTCGGGGGCTACGCGGCGCAGATCCGCAACGGCGTGGAGCGGCTGCGGTCCTCGATCCCGCGTCTGGCCGAACTGCCCCTGGGCGGCACGGCGGTGGGGACCGGGATCAACACCCCGCCCGGCTTCTCCGCGGCGGTGATCGCGGAGGTGGCCCGTACGACGGGGCTTCCGCTGACCGAGGCGCGCAACCACTTCGAGGCGCAGGGGGCCAGGGACGGGCTGGTCGAGGCGTCGGGGCAGCTGCGTACCGTCGCGGTCTCGCTCACCAAGATCTCCAACGACCTGCGCTGGATGGCCTCCGGGCCCCGCACCGGGCTGGCCGAGATCAGCCTGCCCGACCTGCAGCCCGGGTCGTCGATCATGCCGGGCAAGGTCAACCCGGTCATCCCCGAGGCGGTACTGATGGTCGCGGCGCAGGTGACGGGCAACGACGCCACGGTCGCCGCCGCCGGCGCGGCCGGGAACTTCGAGCTCAACGTGATGCTCCCGGTCATCGCGAAGAACCTCCTCGAGTCGGTGCGGCTGCTCACCAACGCCTCCCGGCTGCTCGCGGACCGCACGGTGGACGGCATCACCGCCGACGTCGAGCGGGCCCGGCGCTACGCGGAGTCCTCGCCGTCGGTCGTGACCCCGCTGAACAAGTACATCGGCTACGAGGAGGCCGCGAAGGTGGCCAAGAAGTCCCTTGCCGAAGGCACCACGATCAGGGAGACGGTCCTGGCCGGCGGGTACGTCGAGCGGGGCGACCTGACGCGGGAGCAGCTGGACGAGGCCCTGGACGTGTTGCGTATGACCCGTCCTTGAGGAGTGGATCACCTCTTCGCCCCGCGCGTCTCTAAGATCTCTTCATGACAGCGACGGACGCGGGTACGGGAGCAGGCACCGGGGCGGGTGCGGGGGACGGTGCGCGATGGGCGCCCGGGGACCGGATTCTGTGGCGCTACCGGGCCAACGAGCGGTCCTCGGACGGCGGGCACGCGGTGCACATCTGCCGGCCGGTCACCGTCGTCCAGGACACCGAGGATCTGCTGGCGGTCTGGATGGCGTCCGGCACCGAGTGCGTGAGACCGGTGCTGGCCGACGGGACGCAGGTGCACGCCGAGCCGCTCGCCACCCGCTACACCCGGCCCCGGACGACGGTGCGCTCGCGGTGGTTCGGCTCGGGTGTGCTGAAGCTGGCCCGGCCCGGTGACCCCTGGTCGGTGTGGCTGTTCTGGGACCGGGGCTGGCTCTTCCGCAACTGGTACGTCAACCTCGAGGAGCCCCACTCACGCTGGGAGGGGGGCGTCGACTCGCAGGACCACTTCCTGGACATCTCCGTACGCCCCGACCACAGCTGGGAGTGGCTGGACGAGGACGAGTTCGCCCAGGCCCAGCGGGTCGGACTGATGGACGCGGCCACCGCGCGGCGGGTGCGCGAGGCCGGGCTGGCGGCGGTCGAGGTGATCCAGCGCTGGGGCGCGCCCTTCAGCGACGGCTGGGAGCACTGGCGGCCGGACTCCGGGTGGCAGGTCCCGCCGCTGCCGGATGACTGGGACCGCACACCCGCCCCCACACGGTCGTGAGACCCTTGTCGCACCCCAGGGGGGTAAACGTAGGATCACCCCCCATGAACCGCTCCTCCGGACCGATGCGCCGCAACCGCCGTATCCAGCCAAGGGTCTGACCGACAGTCACCACACAGGTCGCACGCGTCACACGGCCCGCGGGCCGGGCGGGCGTGCGGCTGCCCGGACCACTACGAGAACCACGACGAGGGGGTGGAGACATGTTCGCTGTCCGCTGCCCGGCCACGGGAAGACCCGACACGGGGCCCCCGGACGGCCGTACGGTTTCGGCCCCTTCCCAGGGGGCATCCGGTGACAGCCGTTGTTCTCACCGCTCTCGCCGGGGCACAGTGGCGCGACGCCCCGAGGTGACTGCGCCCGCCTCATACAACCGGCCCGGACGGACGGAATCCCACGCGTGACGGAGCATCCCACCTCCCACGAAGGCCGGCAGCCGCTGACTGCCCGGCCTCAGGAACGCGCCCGGCCGCGGCAGCAGGAGGCGCCCGCCACCGCCGCCGCGATCCCCGGCCCTTCCCCGGTCCCGAACTCCCTGCCCGCCCCGGCGCCCGGCGCCGCGGCCGGCAGGCCCGTGGCGGACACCCAGACGGTCACCCGGGAGGGCGACCGGCTGCGCTTCGTCGGAGCGGCGACCCGCCGCATCGCCCGGGGCATGGACCTGGACGAGATCGTGCTGGGTCTGTGCCGGGCGAGTGTGCCTACGTTCTCCGACGCCATACTCGTCTACCTCCGTGATCCGCTTCCGGTGGGCGACGAGCGGCCGGTCGTTCCCTTCGTCCTGAGGCTGCGCCGCACCGACCGGCTGAGGACGCCGGAGGAGGAGAGCGAGAGCGGGCCGGAGGGCGACCGGCTGCGGCTGCCGGTGAGCGATCAGCCGGCCGGGCTCCTGCCTGCCGCCGAGCTGTGCGAGGTCGTGACGGGCGGCGCGCTCGACGAGGTGCTGCGCGGGGTGCGCCCGGTCTTCGGCGACGCCGCCGCGGCCCGCGTCGCCCTGCCCGAGCTGCTGGGACCGGGCCGGACCGTGCCGAGCGGGCACCGCGCGATCCTGGCGCCGCTGCGGGGGCGCCGCAGGGTGATCGGTGCCGCCGTCTTCCTGCGCGGTGCCGACCGTCCGCCCTTCGAGGCCGACGACCTGCTGGTGGCGGCCCAGCTGGCCACACACACCGCCCTCGGGATCGACAAGGCCGTGCTGTACGGCCGCGAGGCGTACATCGCGGACGAGCTCCAGCGCACGATGCTGCCCGACTCCCTGCCGCAGCCCACCGGGGTGCGCCTGGCCTCGCGCTACCTGCCCGCCGCCGAGACGGCCCGGGTCGGCGGCGACTGGTACGACGCGATCCCGCTGCCCGGGAGCCGGGTCGCCCTGGTCGTCGGGGACGTGATGGGTCATTCCATGACCTCCGCAGCGATCATGGGCCAGCTGCGCACCACCGCCCAGACGCTGGCCGGGCTCGACCTGCCGCCGCAGGAGGTCCTGCACCATCTGGACGAGCAGGCACAGCGGCTCGGCAGCGACCGCATGGCGACGTGCCTCTACGCGGTGTACGACCCGGTCGCGCACCGCATCACCGTCGCGAACGCCGGCCACCCGCCGCCCGTCCTTCTCCATCTGGGCGGCCGGGCCGAGGTCCTCCGGGTGCCGCCGGGCGCTCCGATCGGCGTGGGCGGGGTCGACTTCGAGGCCGTCGAGCTGGACGCGCCCGCCGGGGCCACCCTCCTGCTGTACACCGACGGGCTGGTCGAGTCGCGGATGCGGGACGTGTGGACGGGCATCGAGATCCTGCGGGAGCGGCTCGCCGCGACCGCCCAGCTGACCGGGCCGGACCACTCGCCTCCGCTGGAGGCGCTCTGCGACGACGTGCTGGACATGCTCGGCCCGGGCGACCGCGACGACGACATCGCCCTGCTCGCGGCGCGCTTCGACGGGATCGCGCCGAGCGACGTCGCGTACTGGTTCCTGGAACCGGAGGACGCGGCCCCGGGGCGGGCCCGCAGGCTGGCGCGCAGGGCGCTGAGCCGGTGGGGTCTGGACAGCCTCTCGGAGGAGGTCGAGCTCCTGGTCAGCGAGGTGGTGACCAACGCGGTCCGCTACGCGGAGCGGCCGGTGACCCTGCGGCTGCTGCGTACGGACACGCTGCGGTGCGAGGTCGGTGACGACTCTCCGCAGCTGCCGAGGCAGCGGCGGGCGCGGGAGACGGACGAGGGCGGACGAGGACTGTTCCTGGTGAACCGGCTGGCCCGGCGGTGGGGAGCCACCCGGCTTTCGACGGGCAAGGTGGTCTGGTTCGAGATGAGCACCCCCTGAGCCGACGGGCATCGGCGGGCCGCGCGCGGGTAGGCGGGCGGTACGCGGACAGTCCGCCGGCCTGCTCCGGCAGGCGTCGATCAGGCTTCGAGAGGGCATCACCGGTGCCCGCATCCTCCGGATTCGCACCGGCCCCTCCCCTTCCCGTGTTGCCGACACCTTGTCGGCGGAGTTGACTGCATGGGTGAACGAAGCGACCTGACCGAAACCCCACACCGACGGGAGGACGCTCGTGACCGAGGAAGCCAGGAAGGTTCCGTACACCACGAACAGTGCCGGGATCCCGGTGGAGAGCGACGAGCATTCGCTCACCGTCGGCCCGGACGGCCCGATCCTGCTGCAGGACCACTACCTCATCGAGAAGATGGCCCAGTTCAACCGTGAACGGGTGCCTGAGCGGGTGGTCCATGCCAAGGGTTCCGGTGCGTACGGCATCTTCGAAGTGACGAATGACGTCAGTCAGTTCACCAAGGCCGATCTCTTCCAGCCGGGCAGGCGCACCGAGATGCTGGCCCGTTTCTCCACGGTGGCCGGGGAGCAGGGTTCGCCCGACACCTGGCGCGACCCCCGTGGGTTCGCGCTGAAGTTCTACACCGAGCACGGCAACTACGACATGGTCGGCAACAACACGCCGGTCTTCTTCGTCCGTGACCCGATGAAGTTCCAGGACTTCATCCGTTCCCAGAAGCGCCGCCCCGACAGCGGGGTACGCGACCACGACATGCAGTGGGACTTCTGGACGCTGTCGCCGGAGTCCGCCCACCAGGTCACCTGGCTGATGGGTGACCGGGGCATCCCGAAGACGTACCGCCACATGAACGGCTACAGCTCGCACACCTACATGTGGGTGAACGCGGGCGGTGAGCGGTTCTGGGTGAAGTACCACTTCAAGACCGATCAGGGCATCGACTTCTACACCCAGGACGAGGCCGACGCCATGGCCGGCAAGGACGGCGACGTCCACCGCCGCGACCTGTTCGACTCGATCGGCCGCGGCGACTTCCCGAGCTGGACCCTGAAGGTCCAGATCATGCCGTTCGAGGACGCTCCGGACTACCGCTTCAACCCGTTCGACCTGACCAAGGTGTGGCCCCAGGGCGACTACCCGCTGATCGAGGTCGGCCGGATGACGCTGAACAAGAATCCGGAGGACTTCTTCGTCCACATCGAGCAGGCCTCCTTCGAGCCGTCGAACATGGTGCCCGGCATCGGTCCCTCGCCCGACAAGATGCTGCTCGGCCGGCTCTTCTCGTACCCGGACACCCACCGGTACCGGATCGGCCCGAACTATCTCCAGCTCCCGCCGAACCGGCCGCGTTCGCCGGTCCACTCGTACGCGAAGGACGGGCCCATGCGGTACGAGCCGTCCCGCACCGGTGCCGTCTACGCGCCGAACTCGTACGGCGGCCCCGCGGCGGACACCGAGCGCTTCGGCGACCCCGCGGGCTGGGCGACGGCGGGCGAGATGGTCCACGAGGCGTACAAGCTGCGCAGCGAGGACGACGACTGGGGCCAGCCCGGCACCCTGGTGCGCGAGGTGATGGACGACGCGGCCCGTTTGCGGCTCGTCGGCAACATCTCCGGCCATCTGCTGGACGGTGTGAGCAAGCCGGTCCTGGCGCGGGCGCTGCAGTACTGGCGCAACGTGGACAAGGACCTCGGTGACCGCGTCGCCAAGAAGGTCGACGGCGGCTGACGCAGGACACGGGTGAGGGGCGGTACCGGCCGGTACCGCCCCTCACCCGTGGTCACTGCCCGGGGACCGCGTCCCCGCCGGGCCATCCCGGGAGCTGCTCGCCCTCACCTGGCTCCTGCGTGGTGCCGGGCGTCCCGCTCGGGGTCGACGAGGGGGTCTCGCTCGGCGTCTGCGACGGAGCCTCCTCGCTCGGCGTCCCGCTCGGCGACTCGGAGGGCTCCTCGGGCTCCTCGGACGGGGTCTCGGAAGGCTCCTCCGTCTCGGACGGGGTGGTCGAGGGGGTCTCGGTCACCGGGGTCTCGCCGCGCTCCACGCCCTGGAGGTCGAAGGTGGCGTCCGAGCCGCCGCCGAGGGCGCCGAGGGTGTAGTCCGCCCAGATCTTCGCGGGGAATCCGCCACCGTTGGCCCGGCCCGAGCTGGCCGTGCCGGTGAGGCTGACCTGGCCGCCGCCCTCCTTGGGGGACTCTCCGTAGAGGGCCACCGCGGTGGCGAGTTCCGGGGTGTAGCCGGTGAAGAGGGCCGCCTTGTTGTTCTCGGACGTACCCGTCTTGCCGGCCGCGTCGTAGGCGGTGGTGTTCGCCTCGTGGCCGGAGCCGGAGTCGACGACGCCGGTCATGGCCTTGGTCACGGTGTCCGCGGAGGCCCGGCTGATCACCTGGCCGCCGATGCCGTCGACGGGCTCCATGGTGCGGTCGCGGTGCTCGGCGGACTTGACGATGGTCGGGGTGACCTTCTTGCCGTGGTTGTCGAGGGTCGCGTAGACCCCGGCCATGTCCCACGTCGAGGCGTTCATGGTGCCGAGGGTGATCGCGGGCCGCTCGGGGAAGTTCAGGTCGGGCACGCCCAGGCCGAGGGCGGTCTTCTTCACCTCGGCGGGACCGACGTCGACGACCATCTGCGCGAAGACGGAGTTGATCGACTTGTTCATCGCCGTCTGGACGGTCGGGTCGTCGTAGCTGCGGTCGTCCTCGTTCTGCGGGGCGAACGGGGTGTCGCTGCCGACGACCGGGCGCTTGCTGGTGCCGTCGTAGACCGTGTTCAGGCCGATCAGGTCGCCGTTCTGGGTGGTCGACTCGTTCTCCAGGGCGGAGGCGAGCACCAGCGGCTTGAAGGTGGAGGCGGGCTGGTAGTCGCGGCGGGTGGCGTTGGATATGTAGTGCTCGGTGGCACCGACACCGCCGTACAGCGCGACGACCTTGCCCGTCTTCGGGTCCACCGAGGTCGCGCCAGCCTGCACGGTCGCGTCGACCTTGTTGCCCTTGCGGTCGAGGTGGTCCTCCAGCTGCCGCTTCACCGACTTCTCGAGCTGCTTCTGCTTCTTCTTGTCGATGTTGAGGGTGATCGTCCAGCCGCCGGCCTCGCGCTGCTCCTCGGTGATCCCCTGGCGCTTCATCTCCTGGTTGGCCGCCTCGACGAGATAGCCGGCCTGCCCGTCCAGGCCGGGGGTGCCCTTCGGGGCGTCCGGCACCGGGAAGGTCAGCTTGTCCCGCTCGGCCCGGTCCAGCCAGCCCTCCTCGACCATGTTGTCCAGGGTGTACGCCCAGCGCTCCTTCACCAGCCTCTTGCCGGTGGGCGAGGCGTACGCCCAGTCGTACTGGCTGGGGGCCTGGAGCAGGGACGCGAGATAGGCGCCCTGGGCGGTGTCGAGATCCTTGGCGTCGACGCCGTAGTAGGCCTGTGCCGCCGCCTGGATGCCACTGGCGCCCCGGCCGTAGTAGACGGTGTTCAGGTACCCGGCGAGGATGTCGTCCTTCTCCATGCGCTGGTCGACCTTGAGCGAGATCACCAGCTCCTTGAGCTTGCGGGTGACCGTCTGGTCCTGCGTGAGGTAGTAGTTCTTCACGTACTGCTGGGTGATGGTGGAGCCACCCTGCTTGCCCTTGCCGGACAGCGTGTTGAGCAGGCCGCGGGTGGTGCCCTTGAGATCGACGCCCCGGTCCCGGTAGAAGGACTTGTTCTCGGCGGCGACGAAGGCGTGCTGGACCTTCTTGGGCACGACGTCGAGGTCGACGATCTCCCGGTTGACGCCCGAGCCCGTGCGGGCCAGGACGCTGCCGTCGCTGTACTTGTAGACGTTGCTCTGCTTCTCGGCCTGGGCATTGGCCTTCGGTACGTCCACGAAGGCGTAGAGCGCGACGAACGCCCCCATCACGAGCAGGCAGAGCCCGAAGAACGTCCCCAGCATCTTCCGCCAGGTGAAGAGCCGGCGTATGCCACCACTCCTGGCGGCCCGGCGTGCATCCGCTCGACCCATCGCTCCGGTGCTCCCGTTCTCTGCTCGTCTCGTCCGTTCCGGTTCGTTCCGGACAGACGTTCCAGCTAACACCGGACACTCGGACAAATGGCAGTCGATCCGGCCTTTTCCGGACGTGAGAATCAGCACCCACCCCCGAAGGAACCGACTCACGGGGGCTGCGAAGGGTTGCGACATGGATTAATGTGTAATCACATTGCTAGCGCGACGCACGGTCGCACGAGACGGGGGAAACATGTCCGCACCGCACGGCCTTCCCGGCACCGACAGCCCTGGCGCCGATCTCGCACCTGACACACCCGAGATGCCGTCCCCGCAGGTCAGAGAGGTGACCGCCCACTCCATCCCGGGTGGCCTCGGGCTCCTGCTGACCATCTTCGGGGTGCTCGCCGGGGTGGCCCTGGCCATCGTCGGCGGAGTTCTGGGCTCCGACGGGCACACCGGCGTCGGCGCCACGCTCATCATCCTCGGGGTGCTCCTGGCCATCGCGTCGTTCTTCTGCATGACCGGCGTGAAGATGGTCGCGCCGGGCGAGGCCCGGGTCATCCAGCTCTTCGGCCGCTACGTCGGGACCATCCGCACGGACGGCCTGCGCTGGATCAACCCGCTGACCTCCAGCCGCAAGATCTCCACCCGGGTCCGCAACCACGAGACGGCCGTCCTCAAGGTCAACGACGCGTACGGCAACCCGATCGAACTCGCGGCGATCGTCGTCTGGAAGGTCGAGGACACCGCGCAGGCGCTCTTCGAGGTGGACGACTTCATCGAGTTCGTCGCCACCCAGACCGAGGCAGCCGTCCGGCACATCGCGATCGAGTACCCCTACGACGCCCACGAGGAGGGCGGGCTCTCGCTCCGGGGCAACGCCGAGGAGATCACCGAGAAGCTCGCCGCCGAGCTGACCGCACGGGTGGAGGCGGCGGGCGTACGGATCATCGAGTCCCGCTTCAGCCACCTCGCCTACGCCCCCGAGATCGCCTCGGCGATGCTCCAGCGCCAGCAGGCGGGCGCTGTCGTCGCGGCCCGCCAGCAGATCGTCGAGGGTGCGGTCGGCATGGTCGAGATGGCACTGACCCGGATCGCCGAGCAGGACATCGTCGAGCTCGACTCGGAGCGGAAGGCCGCCATGGTCAGCAATCTGATGGTGGTGCTCTGCGGCGACCGCGCGGCGCAGCCGGTCCTGAACACGGGCACGCTCTACCAGTGACCGAGGACGGCACGCCCCCTCCTCCCGCCGGGACACCCCGGCGGGGTTCCGCCCGCAAGCAGATGCTGCTGCGGCTGGATCCGGCCGTGTACGACGCGCTGGCCAGGTGGGCCTCGGACGAGCTGCGCAGCGCCAACGCGCAGATCGAGTTCCTGCTGCGTCGCGCACTGGCGGAGGCGGGGCGGCTGCCGGGCGGGGCGGGCCCGATCCCCCGGAGGGGCCGGCCCCCGAAGGCCGCACCACCGGACACCCCGGAGCGCCCCGAGCAACCTCCGCCGCACGGCTGACCGGCCTCCCCCGGCCCCGCGCCACCCGCAACGGGTGGCGCGGGGCCGTTCGCATGACCGGCAGAGACCCGCTATACACTCCAGCTATACACACCGTGTACAGTCACAGCCATGTCAATCGGTCACACCCTCCTCGGGCTCCTGGAGTCCGGCCCCCGCCACGGCTACGACCTCAAGCGGGCCTTCGACGAGAAGTTCGGGCAGGATCGCCCCCTGCACTACGGCCAGGTCTACGCGACCATGTCCCGGCTGCTGAAGAACGGGCTCGTCGAGGTCGACGGCGTCGAGACGGACGGCGGCCCCGAACGCAAGCGGTACGCCATCACCGACGCCGGCGTCACGGACGTCGCCACATGGCTCGCACAGCCCGAGAAGCCCGAGCCGTACCTCCAGTCGACCCTGTACACGAAGGTCGTCCTCGCCCTGCTCACCGGCCGCAGCGCCGCCGGCCTCCTGGACGCCCAGCGGTCCGAGCACCTGCGCCTGATGCGCGTCCTCACCGACCGCAAGCGCAAGGGGGACCTCGCCGACCAGCTGATCTGCGACCACGCGCTCTTCCACCTCGAGGCAGACCTCCGGTGGCTGGAACTCACCGCCGCACGGCTGGACAAGCTGGCCGAGGTGATCGTCCCGTGACCCCCGCCGGCTCCCTGCTCAGCGCCCACTCGCTCCACAAGGCCTACGGAGCGACCCCCGCTCTCCACGACGCCTCGTTCTCGGTGCACCCCGGTGAGGTCGTGGCCGTCATGGGCCCCTCCGGCTCCGGCAAGTCCACCCTCCTGCACTGTCTCGCCGGGATCGTCACCCCCGACTCCGGAACCGTGACCTACGCGGGGCAGGAGCTGTCCGCGATGTCCGACGCCCGGCGCAGCGCCCTGCGCCGCAGCGACTTCGGCTTCGTCTTCCAGTTCGGCCGGCTCGTCCCCGAACTGACCTGCCTGGAGAACGTCGCCCTGCCGCTGCGCCTCAACGGCGTCAGGCGCGCCCGGGCCGAACGCACCGCGCGGGAGTGGATGGAGCGCCTGGAGGTCGAGGACCTCCACGCCCAGCGCCCCGGCGAGGTGTCCGGCGGGCAGGGGCAGCGCGTCGCCGTGGCACGCGCCCTGGCCACCTCTCCCAAGGTGGTCTTCGCGGACGAGCCGACGGGGGCACTGGACTCCCTCAACGGCGAGCGGGTCATGGATCTGCTCACCGACTCCGCACGCACCTCCGGCACGGCCGTGGTGCTCGTGACCCACGAGGCGCGCGTCGCCGCGTACTCGGACCGCGACGTCGTCGTGCGCGACGGCCGGTGCCGGGACATGGAGTTCGCCTCATGACCTGGCTGCGCGATCTCGGCCTCGGCATGCGCTTCGCCGTCGCCGGCGGCCGGGAGGGCTGGGCACGGACCACGCTCACCGCCCTCGGGGTGGGGCTGGGCGTGGCGATGCTGCTGGTGGCCTCGTCGGTGCCGAACCTGCTGGACCAGCGCACCGAGCGCGGCCAGGCCCGCCAGGAACAGGCGGGATCGCTCGCCGGGGACATACCGAAGTCCGATTCCACGGTCCTGAGGGTGAGCGCGGCGACGGAGTACCGCAGCCACACCGTCGGGGGGTTCCTGATGCGGGCCGAGGGGGCGCACCCCGTGCTGCCCCCGGGGGTCCGGCGGTTCCCCGGCCCGGGGGAGATGGCGGCCTCGCCCGCGCTGAAGAGGCTGCTGGCCTCCCCCGAGGGCGCCCTCCTCAAGGAGCGGCTGCCGTACAGCGTCACGTCGACGATCGGCGACACCGGGCTGCTCTCCCCGAACGAGCTGTACTTCTACGTGGGCAGCGGCTCCCTGACCGAGGCCACCGGCGGGTACCGGGTGTCCGGCTACGGCGACGACACCCGGGGCTCTCCGCTCGCTCCGCTCCTGGTCGTCCTCGTCGTCATGATCTGCGTGGTGCTGCTGGCACCGGTCGCGATCTTCATCGCGACCGCGGTGCGGTTCGGCGGCGACGGACGCGACCAGCGGCTCGCCGCCCTCCGCCTCGTCGGCACCGACATCCCGACCACCCGGCGGATCGCGGCAGGCGAGGCGCTGTTCGGCTCCCTGCTCGGGTTGCTGGCGGGGGTGGCGATCTTCCTGGGGAGCCGGAGGTTCGTCGGCGGCATCGAGGTGTGGAACTACAGCGCCTTTCCCGCCGACCTGAAACCCGCGCCGCTGTCGGCCGCGCTGGTCGCGGTCGCGGTGCCTCTGTCGGCCGTGCTCGTGACGCTCGTCGCCATGCGCGCGGTGGCCGTGGAGCCGCTCGGCGTCACCCGTGAGGCCGGCAGCCGCCGGCGACGCCTGTGGTGGCGCCTGCCGGTGCCACTGCTGGGCTTCGCGCTCCTGGCGCTGACGGGCCGGGTCAGCGGGCTCGGGCCGGCCGACCCGCTGCCGGTGGCGGCCGGAGCGATCCTGGTCCTGCTGGGTCTTGCCCTGCTGCTGCCCTGGCTCGTCGAGGCCGTCGTGAACCGGCTGCACGGCGGCCCGCTGCCCTGGCAGCTCGCGATCCGCCGGCTCCAGCTGTCCAGCACCTCGGCGTCCAGAGCGGTCAGCGGCATCACCGTGGCGGTCGCCGGGGCGGTGGCCCTGCAGATGCTGTTCGCCGCGGTCGGCGACGAGTTCTCGACGCGGACGGGCCAGGACCCCGCGCGCGCCCAGTTCCACACCTTCTCGGAGAAGGTCAGCGGCGACGCCGCCACCCGGACCATCCAGCAGTTCCGTTCCACGCGGGGCGTGGAGCGCGTCATCGGCACGGTCGAGACGTACGTCACCACGCCCAAGGCACACCCGGACGACGAGGCGGCCGCCACCAGCTCCCTGAGCATCGGCGACTGCGCCACCCTGAAGGAGCTGGCCGCGATCGGCTCCTGCAAGGAGGGAGACGTGTTCGTCGTCCACCCCCGGGGTGACGAGGAGCTGTCCGACTGGGTCGACAAGACGGCGCGCAAGGGCGAGCAGATCGAGCTCAACCCGGACTTCGGCATGGCGCCCGGCGAGAAGTCGGTGCGCTGGACCCTGCCGGCGGACACCCGGACCGTCATGTCCACGCCCGACCCGCTCGGCCTCGACAACTCGGGCATCATGGCGACCGTCGGGGCCGTCGACCCTCGCGCCCTCCCCCACGCCCACACGGTGGCCCTGATCAAGGTCGACAGGAGCGTCCCGGACGTCGACGAGTACGTGCGCAACACCGCCGCCCGCATCGACCCCGGGATGCGGGTCGCGACTCTGACCTCGGCGACCCGCGACCGCCAGTACGAGAGCGTGCAGACGGGGCTGCGGATCGGCGCGGTGGTGACGCTGCTGCTGATCGCCGCGTCGATGCTGATCTCCCAGCTCGCCCAGATCCGTGAACGCAAGCGGCTGCTGTCGGTCCTGGTCGCCTTCGGTACCAGGCGTGCCACCCTCGGCTGGTCGGTGTTCTGGCAGACCGCGCTGCCCGTGGTCGTCGGACTCGTGGCCGCGGCGGTGGGCGGCACCGGGCTCGGTGCCGTCATGTCCTGGATGCTGGGCAAGACGGTGACCCGGTTGGACGCGTTCGTGCCACTGGCGGGAGCCGGCGGAGCCCTCGTGGTGGCGGTGACCCTGCTGTCGATGCCCCTGCTGTGGCGTGCGATGCGCCCGGACGGGCTGCGCGCGGAGTGAGGACGGGAGGGGTGAGCGCGCCGGGGCGCTCACCCCTCCTGGAGTACCCGGACCGGCAGCGCCGCCATCGCGCCGCGCAGCGCCTCGGCGAACTCCTCGAACTCGGCGTGCCGCGCCGAGCCCGTACGCACGGCCAGCGCCACCCGCCGGGAGGGCGCGGGATCGGTGAAGGAGGCGGTGGACAGCGCGTCGTCGCGCCCCGTCTCCACCGCGACCGCGGTGCGCGGCAGCAGGGTCACCCCGAGTCCCCCGGCGACCAGCTGGACCAGGGTCGAGAGCCCCGCCGCGGTCGTCGTCACCGGCGCCCCCCGCGTGCGGCCGGCCTCCCGGCAGACGTCGAGCGCCTGGTCGCGGAGGCAGTGCCCCTCGTCCAGCAGGAGCAGCGGGAGGTCACGCAGCGCCTCCCGGGGCAGCCGGGTGGATCCGGCGAGCTGATGCCGCTTCTCCATGACGAGGACGAAGTCCTCGTCGAACAGCGGCAGCTCGGTGACTCCGGGGACCCCGAGCGGCACGGCGAGCAGCAGCAGGTCCAGCCGCCCGGCGGACAGCCCCTCCAGGAGAGAGGAGGTCTGCTCCTCGTGCACCTGGAGCTCCAGGTGCGGGTAGCGCTCGTGGACGAGCCTGAGGACGGCGGGCAGGAGGTAGGGGGCGACGGTGGGGATCACACCGAGCCTGAGTATCCCGGTGAACGGCGCCCGTACTGCCTCGGCCTCCTCCATCAGTTCACCGAGGGCCTCCAGCACGACCCGGCTGCGGACCGCGAGCCGCTCCCCGGCCGCCGACAGCAGCACCTTGCGCGTCGTACGCTCGATCAGCTGGACACCGAGTGCCACCTCCAGCGCGGAGACTGCTCCGGAGAGTGCCGGCTGACTCATCCCGATTGCCGCCGCGGCGTCCCGGAAGTGCAGATGCTCCGCCACGGCCGCGAAGGCGCGCAGCTGCGCGAGGCTGGGCTGCTTGACCCTGTTCGCCTGATTCACGTACGCCACTGATAGGTACCTCCGATCATCCGGGACGAGTGTAGCTATTTCCGCGATCAATGCACTCTGTGCCAGGGTGAGGGCAGTCCAACCCCCAGGAACGCCCCCAAAAAGGGATTTCCTATGCAACAAGGAGTGCGCGTGCTCACTGTCGGTGACAAGTTCCCCGAGTTCGACCTGACCGCCTGCGTGTCGCTGGAGAGCGGCAAGGAGTTCGAGCAGATCAACCACAAGACCTACGAGGGTCAGTGGAAGGTCGTCTTCGCGTGGCCGAAGGACTTCACCTTCGTGTGCCCGACCGAGATCGCCGCCTTCGGCAAGCTGAACGAGGAGTTCGCTGACCGCGACGCGCAGATTCTGGGCTTCTCCGGTGACTCCGAGTTCGTGCACCACGCCTGGCGCAAGGACCACCCGGACCTGACCGACCTGCCGTTCCCGATGATGGCCGACTCGAAGCACGAGCTCATGCGTGACCTCGGCATCGAGGGCGAGGACGGGTTCGCCCAGCGCGCCGTCTTCATCGTCGACCAGAACAACGAGATCCAGTTCACGATGGTGACCGCCGGTTCCGTGGGCCGTAACCCCAAGGAGGTCCTGCGGGTCCTCGACGCCCTGCAGACCGACGAGCTCTGCCCGTGCAACTGGACCAAGGGCGAGAACACCCTCGACCCGGTCGCCCTCCTCTCCGGCGAGTGAGCTGATACGACATGGCACTGAACGAACTGAAGTCCGCCATACCTGACTTCGCCAAGGACCTGAAGCTGAACCTCGGCTCGGTCATCGGCAACAGCGAGCTCCCGCAGCAGCAGCTGTGGGGCACCGTCCTGGCCTGCGCGATCGCCTCGCGCTCGCCGAAGGTGCTGCGCGAGCTGGAGCCCGAGGCCAAGGCCAACCTCTCCGCCGAGGCGTACACCGCGGCGAAGTCGGCCGCGGCGGTCATGGCGATGAACAACGTCTTCTACCGCACCCGGCACCTGCTGTCGGACCCCGAGTACGGAAACCTCCGTGCGGGCCTGCGGATGAACGTCATCGGCAACCCGGGCGTGGAGAAGGTCGACTTCGAGCTGTGGTCGCTCGCCGTCTCCGCGATCAACGGCTGCGGCCAGTGCCTCGACTCGCACGAGCAGGTGCTCCGCAAGGCCGGCGTCGACCGCGAGACGATCCAGGAGGCCGTCAAGATCGCTTCGGTGATCCAGGCGGTCGGTGTGACCCTCGACGCCGAGGCCGTGCTCTCGGAGTAGCGGACCGCAGTACCGTGTAGGGGAAGGGCCCCGTCGACGACCGACCGTCGACGGGGCCCTTCCCTGTGGTCACTTCCCGTGCCCGTTGCCCGGATCAGCTGGTTCACCGGGGTCCGGCGCGGTGTCGGCGGCGGGCCGGTGCGGGGCGGGCGGTTCCACCGGTGCCACCGAGATCGCAGTGGCGCCGTGCGGTCCGGGCCCGTCGAAGTCGACGGCCTGATGGTGCCCGTAGGAGCGCAGATAGCCGACCACCGTGTTGGTCACGGCGACCAGCGGTACGGCGACGACGGCTCCGCCGATGCCGGCGACCATGCCGCCGGCCGCGACCGAGAGCACCACGGCGAGCGGATGGACCCGCACCGCGCGGCCGAGGATGAAGGGCTGCAGGATGTGGCCCTCGATCTGCTGCACGGCGAGCACGACGGCCAGCACCATCAGAGCGGTGAACACTCCCTGGGTGACGAGCGCGACGACCACCGCGAGGGCTCCGGACACCACGGCCCCGACCAGCGGGATGAAGGCGAAGAGGAAGATGAAGACGGCGAGCGGGACCGCCATCGGCACGTCGAGGAAGTAGATCCCGAGACCGATGAAGATCGCGTCGATCAGCGCCACGATCACCGTGCCCCGCACATAGGCGGTCAGCGTCCGCCAGGCACGCGGTCCGGCGCCCGCGACGCCGGGCCGGGCCTGCGAGGGCACCAGCTTGAGCACCCACTGCCAGATGCGCTTGCCGTCGTAGAGCAGGAAGAGCGTGGAGAACATCGCCAGCAGCAGCCCGGTGAGGAACTCCACCAGCACCGTGACGCCCTGGAGGCCGGCCGAGGTGATCTCCTCGGTGTTGGTGCCGATGGTGTCGCTGAGGTTCTTGGCGATGTCGTTGATCTGCGACTCGGTGACGTGGAAGGGGCTGTCGAGCAGCCAGCGCTTCAGCTCGTCGATACCGTCACGGACCCGGTCCGAGAGGGTGTCCAGATTGTCCATCACCTGCCAGACGACGAACCATCCGACCAGGCCCATGATGACGAAGCCGAGCACCGCGGTGACCGCGGTGGCCAGACCGCGCGGCAGCCCGACCCGTCGGAGGCGTACGACGGTCGGCTGGAGCATCGCGGTCACCAGCAGGGCGGCGACGAAGGCCAGGACGACCAGCTGTACGGCGCTGATGATCCGCATCAGCACCCAGAGCGTGCCGGCCAGGACCAGCAGCCGCCAGCCCGCCTCGGCGGCGACCCGCATCCCCCAGGGGACGGCGGTCACCGGGTCGGGACGGGCGGGGACGTCAGGAGCGTAGGAGGGCGGGCGCGGCACCCGTTCGGCCACGACCGTGGACAGCGTCGACGAGGACACGCTCGCCGCGTCGGCCTCGGCACGGCGCTCGGACTCGGCGCGGCGCTCTTCCAGGCGCGCCCCGATCGTGGTGAGTTCGGCACCCAGGCGGCCTAGCCACCCCGGAAGTCTGGACATGGACCTTTCCTTCCCCCATCAGCTCCCCACACGCCCCCGGAGCCGTCCGGACGACCGTACACGCGAGAAGCTCCGCACCGTAGGACGGTGCGGAGCTTCCCGGAGTTGAGCGCTGGACCTGGCGGGTTCTAGTACCAGTGGTTGGCCTGCCAGAACGACCAGGCGGCGCAGGGGCTGCCGTAGCGGCCGCTGTTCATGTAGCTGAGGCCCCACTTGATCTGGGTGGCCGGGTTGGTCTGCCAGTCGGCACCGGCGGACGCCATCTTGGAGCCGGGCAGCGCCTGGACGAGTCCGTACGCGCCGGAGGAGGCGTTCTGCGCCTTGTAGTTCCAGCCCGACTCGCGCGACACGATCTCGCTGAAGCACTGGAACTGGTCGGCCGGCATCATCTGACGGGCCATCGCCTGCACTTCGGCGACGCTGTACGAGCCCTGCGCCGAGAAGGAGGAGGCGTCGCGGACGGAGGACCGGCTCGCGGCCTGCTCGGCTTCCCTCTTCTTCGCGTCGCGCTCGGCCTTCGCCTTGGCCTCGGCCGCCTGCTTCTTCGACTCGGCGTCCTTGGCGGCCTGTACGCGGGCCGTCTCCTCGGCGGACTTCTTGGCGGCCGCGTCGGCCGCTGACGCCTGGGCGTCGGCCTGCTGCGTCAGCGAAGCGGTCTGCACCTGGGCCTGCCGGCCCGCGGGGATGTCTGCGAGCAGCGTGGTGTCGGCTGCGGCCGCCTCGAAGTTGTTGTCGTCCGCAGCGGGAGTGCTGCCCGACGCAACGCCTACGACGGCGCCTACGGTGGTGACCGCGGTGGCGGATGCCACTGCGAACCCCCGGACCGAGATCCGGCTCACACGGTGTCCTTCCAGCATCGCCCGCTTAGGTGACCTCGCGGGCGCAATCGTGCCCTTGACACTGGCCTCCCTACTGCTTGGGTCACGGGAGGCACGGGCCCGGTGGGCAACTCCTCTACGGGAGTGCCGCGTGGTACTCGCGGGCGGCATACGGACGTCGGTTGTTGAGTTGTGTGATGCGTGGCGCCTCTGGAGGTGCCCAAGTGCCGTATGCGGGGCCTGACGGAAGCAAGACTCTGCCGGAAGGACACGGGGCGTTGCAATTCTGTGCCGCGTGTGAAAGGTCACACCTCGTTTGGCGCACAACATTTTCGGAAATGACGGCGCAGCACAATGCCGCCCGGCTAAGCTCCTTGGCTCGCCGGGCGGCATGTATGGGATGTACCTGGTCAGATGTGGCCGTCCTCCAGCATTTCGGTCACCAGGGCGGCGATCTGCGACCGCTCCGAGCGGGTGAGCGTGACGTGGGCGAAGAGCGGATGGCCCTTCAGTTTCTCGACCACGGCGACGACTCCGTCGTACCGGCCGACCCTCAGGTTGTCCCGCTGCGCCACGTCATGGGTGAGCACCACCCGCGAATTCGCCCCGATACGGGACAACACGGTCAGCAGGACATTCCGCTCCAGGGACTGCGCCTCGTCCACGATGACGAACGCGTCGTGGAGCGAGCGGCCCCGGATGTGGGTGAGCGGCAGGACCTCCAGCATCCCGCGCCCCAGCACCTCCTCGATGACCTCGCGCCCCGCGACCGCCGACAGCGTGTCGAAGACGGCCTGCGCCCAGGGACTCATCTTCTCGGCCTCGCTGCCGGGGAGATAGCCGAGTTCCTGGCCGCCGACCGCGTACAGCGGCCGGAAGACCATCACCTTCTTGTGCTGCCGGCGTTCCAGCACGGCCTCCAGGCCCGCGCAGAGCGCCAGGGCGGACTTGCCCGTGCCGGCCCGGCCGCCCATCGACACGATGCCGACGTCGGGGTCGAGGAGCAGGTCGAGCGCGATGCGCTGCTCCGCGCTGCGGCCGTGGATCCCGAAGGCCTCGCGGTCTCCGCGCACCAGGCGGACGTTGCCGTCGGCGGTGACCCGTCCGAGCGCCTTGCCGCGCTCCGACTGGAGGACCAGCCCGGTGTGCACCGGGTAGTCGGCCGCCTCGGGGATGTAGAGGCTCTCCTCTCCGAACAGCAGGTCGACCTGGTCCGCGGCAAGGGACAGCTCCGCCATCCCCGTCCACCCGGAGTCGGTGATGGCGAGCTCGGCCCGGTACTCCTCGGCGAGGAGGCCGACCGAGGACGCCTTGATCCGGAGCGGCAGGTCCTTGGAGACGACCGTGACGTCGTACCCCTCGGCCTGCAGATTGCGCGCGACCGCGAGGATCCGTGAGTCGTTGTCCCCCAACCGGTAGCCGGCGGGCAGGACGCCGGGGTCGGAATGGTTGAGTTCGACACGGAGCGACCCGCCCAGATCTCCGAGCGGGATCGGGGCGTCCAGCCGGCCGTACCGGACACGGAAGTCGTCCAGCAGGCGCAGCGCCTGGCGGGCGAAGTATCCGAGCTCGGGGTGGTGCCTCTTGGCCTCCAGCTCCGTGACGACGACGATCGGCAGCACGACTTCGTGCTCGTCGAAGCGCGTCATGGCGTTGGGGTCAGCCAGCAGGACGCTGGTGTCGAGAACATAGGTGCGCCTGTCGGGCATGCGGCGCTTTGTGCTGGTCACCACGGAAGGACGTACCCCCTCGGACGAGGTCGGGGAGTGCGACGGGTGTCGCGGAACTTCCCGAAGGGAGAGGACGGACCGGAGTCGGACCCTGTGCGCGGGCCGGACACCGGCCCTCCGCGTCGGCCGCACGCTGTGCGGTCCTTCGTGTGCAAAGGGCCTCCCGGGCGAGCGGCCTTGGTGCCGCTCACTTGGATGCGATGTCCGCCCGGTTACTGACCGGACATCGACCTGAGAGCTGTATTCCCTCGAACACGCGAAGCCATGCCCCGGCCTGCGAGAAGGTGCGCCGCGCCCTGATCCGTGCCGTCCCCGGCACGGATGACCGCACCGGCCTCCGTCAGGCCCCGTAGCGCCGGTGGCGGGCGGCGTAGTCGCGCAGGGCGCGCAGGAAGTCGACCTTGCGGAAGGCCGGCCAGAAGACCTCGCAGAAGTAGTACTCCGAATGGGCGCTCTGCCAGAGCATGAAGCCCGAGAGCCGCTGCTCCCCGCTCGTACGGATGACGAGGTCCGGGTCGGGCTGTCCGCGGGTGTAGAGGTGCTCGGAGATCAGATCGGTGGACACGACCTCGGCGAGCTCCTCGAAGGTGGTGCCGCGCGAGGAGTGATCCAGGAGGAGGGAGCGGACCGCGTCCGCGATCTCCTGACGTCCGCCGTAGCCGACGGCGACGTTGACGATTATCCCCTCGACCCCGGCGGTGGCCTCCTCGGCCTCCTTGAGGACGGTCTGGGTCTGCGCGGGGAGCAGGTCGAGGGTGCCGACGTGGTGGACCCGCCACCGTCCGTCGGACGCCAGCTGCCGGACGGTGTTCTCGATGATGCGCAGCAGCGGGACGAGCTCGGCCTCGGGCCGGTCGAAGTTGTCGGTGGAGAGCAACCAGAGGGTGACGACCTCGACATCGGTCTCGCTGCACCAGCCGAGCAGCTCGGAGATCTTGTCCGCCCCGGCCTGGTGTCCCTGTACGGCGGAGCCGCCGGACGCCTTCGCCCACCGGCGGTTGCCGTCGAGGATGACTCCGATGTGCTTGGGCACCTGGTCGTGGTCCAGGCGGCCTTCCACCCGGCGGGCGTAGAGCCTGTACACCAGGTCGCGGAAGTTCACTGAGTTCACCCTCTCGGTTCCGTGGCGGGCCCGGGCCCGCCCTCCCCCTCTGCGGGGGTCCGGGGCCGCCCCCCGGGAGGATCTCCGCGCGGTCCGCACACCTCGCTCGCGCGCCGCGGACCGGCATGTCCCGAAGCGGCCACATTACTGCGGACGGGTCACGAGGGCCCAACCCGGTCTGTCACAACTCCGTGATAAGGAGTGAAACGTGACTGATTCCCTTACCTACCTCCCCGACAGCACGCGCTACGACTCCATGGAATACCGGCGCACCGGCCGCAGCGGGCTCAAGCTCCCGGCCGTCTCGCTGGGTCTCTGGCACAACTTCGGCGACGACCGCGCCCTCGGTACGCAGCGGGCGATCCTGCGCCGCGCCTTCGATCTGGGTGTGACCCACTTCGACCTGGCGAACAACTACGGCCCGCCGCCCGGCTCCGCGGAGCTGAACTTCGGCAAGCTCCTGCGGCAGGACTTCGCGCCGTACCGGGACGAGCTCGTGATCTCCACCAAGGCCGGTTACCTGATGCACCCCGGCCCCTACGGGGAGTGGGGGTCCCGGAAGTACCTGCTGTCCTCGCTCGACGCCTCGCTGGGGCGGATGGGCCTGGACCACGTCGACATCTTCTACTCCCACCGCTTCGACCCCCACACTCCGCTGGAGGAGACGATGGGGGCGCTGGCCTCCGCCGTGTCCCAGGGCAAGGCGCTGTACGCGGGTGTGTCGTCCTACAGCGCGGCTCAGACGGCCGAGGCGGCGCGGATCCTGAAGGAGATGGGCGTGCCGGTCCTGATCCACCAGCCGTCGTACTCGATGGTCAACCGCTGGATCGAGTCGGACGGGCTGCTCGACACGCTGGAGGCGGCCGGTATGGGCTGCATCTCCTTCGCACCGCTCGCCCAGGGGCTGCTCACCGGGAAGTACCTGACGGGCATCCCCGAGGGTTCGCGGGCCAGCCAGGGCAAGTCCCTGGACCCGGGGCTGCTGGACAAGGAGATGGTGCGGCGGCTGAACGGGCTGAACGACATCGCGCGCGGCCGCGGCCAGTCCCTGGCGCAGCTGGCGCTGAACTGGGTCCTGCGGGACAGCCGCATGACCTCGGCCCTGATCGGCGCGTCGAGCGTGCGGCAGCTGGAGGAGAACGTGGCCGCACTCGGCGCCCCGGCGCTCGGGGCGGACGAGCTGAAGGAGATCGACACCTTCGCCGTGGACACCGCGAGCACCAACATCTGGGCGAACCGGGGCTGACGAGCCCGGTCCCGCCGGGGCGGCGCGAGGGCCTTCACGGGTCCCGCGCACCGGCGCCGCGGGGTGGGCACAAAAAAACGGGCCGGTCCGTGGGGGGGGGTTACGGACCGGCCCGAGGGGGGGTTTCCACCATAACCCTTCGTAAGTGATGCTGGGTGCCACGCCACGAAACAATCACTCTCCGGATTCGGCGGACTGCGCTGCGGGCACGGCGTGAGAGGCGTCGGCGACCGTGCCCCCGGATGCGGGAAACCGGTCTCGTCCGGGCTCTCAGCGGGACACGAACCGGATCGCCACGGTGTCGCCGCCGGCGACCACGAAGTCGCCGTTCTCACAGCGGATCACCGCTTCACGCACCTCGCCGTTGCCGTCGCGCAGCTCCTGGGTTCCGGTCACCGTCCAGGCGCCTCCGTACGGGGGCGGTGGCAGCCTTCCCAGCTGTTCGAACTGCCACAGCCCCGCGGGCACACACCAGTCGGGGAGGCCGGGCCACACGCCCGAGCTGATGCGCAGGGTCCGGTCGGAGCCGCAGGTCAGCAGGACCGACTCCCCGCCCTCCAGCACGAATTCGACCGCTTCCGGCTCCCCCGCCCGGCCCTCGGGCCGGTAGAACAGGCCGTGGACGGCGGTGATCCGTGCCCCCGTGAGCCAGTCGGCCCTTCCGTGGCGCGGCCGGCCGGCCGGAGCGCTGAGCTCCTCGCCCGGCAGTTCCCTTCCCAACGGCATGACCTGCTCCTTCGTTGTGCGCTCGGCCACCAGGGTCGCACTACTCGCGGGTAGGACGTCGGAGCGGGTACTGCCGTTGCACAGAGGGCAGGTGATACGGGGTCAGCTGTGGTCGGGTGGCGTGGAACCCGGCTTGCGGGCCTCGATCAGGAAGCGTGCGCTGTGCGCGACGAACGGCCCTTCGGACTCGATCCGCCGGTGCAGTGAGCGTAGTCGGGGCAGGTAGGCGTCGACGGTGAAGTCCGGCACCATCCAGATGACCTTGCGCAGGAAGTAGACGACTGCCCCGATGTCGAGGAACTCGGTGCGCAGCCGCTCGGAGCGCAGGTCGGTCACGACGAGCCCGGCGGCCTCGGCGTCGGCCCGGGCGCGTGCCGGGTCCCTGGCTCCGCGTTCCTCGGCGGTTCGGGGGCCCAGGAAGTACTCGACGAGCTCGAACACGCTCGCCGGGCCGACCTGCTGGGAGAAGTACGTACCCCCGGGGGCCAGGACACGGGCGATCTCGTCCCACCAGGCGACCACCGGATGGCGGCTGACGACCAGGTCGAAGGCGCCGTCCGCGAAGGGCAGGGGCGGCTCGTCCGGGTCGGCGACCACGGCCGCGCCCCTCGGGTGGAGCAGCGCGGTGGCGACCGCGACGTTCGGGGGCCAGGACTCGGTGGCCACGGTGAGCGGGGCGAACACGGGGGCGGAGGCGAGCACCTCCCCTCCCCCGGTCTGGATGTCGAGGGCTGCCCGTGCCCGCGCGAGGCGGTCCGCCATGGCGCGCGCATAGCCCCAGGACGGGCGCTGCTCGGTGGCCCGCCCGTCGAGCCACGAGAAGTCCCAGCCGTCCACGGACACCGCTGCGGCCTCGGCGACGAGGGCCTCGAACCGGGCGTCGGAGTGGGCGGGGTCGAGGGGGGCGGGAGAGTTGCTCATACGGAAAGGGTCGCAGCCGACGGTGGAGCCACGCGACCCGTTATCCGCTCGTCCGGACGTCAGTGCGGCAGGTGAGGGTCACGCCGCCAGGCCTCCGAACAGCAGACCGACGAAGGTTCCGGCGACCATGAACGGGCCGAACGGGATGCCGGTCCTGCGCCCGGCGCGGCGCATCACCATCAGTCCGGCGCCGTAGAGCGCGCCGAACACGAATCCGGCGAAGCCCCCCACGAAGAGCACCTCCCAGCCGTACCAGCCGAGTGCCACGCCCAGGGCGAGGGCGAGCTTCACGTCTCCGAAGCCCATGCCGTTCGGGTTGATCAGGAAGAGGACGAAGTAGAAGCCGCCGAGCCCCACCCCGCCGAGGAGCGCCGAGATCCAGGACCCGCCGTGCTCCGGGAGCAGGGCGGCCACCCCGAGGAGCAGTACGGCGGCCCCGGCGAGGGGCAGCGTCAGGGTGTCGGGGAGCCGGTGGACCCTGCGGTCGATGGTGGCGAGGAGAACGGCGACGGGGGCGAGCAGCAGCCAGGCGACGCCTTCGGGCCGGGTGCCGATGGTGGCAGCCAGGGCGGCGCAGACGAGTGCGGTGACCACCGGGAGCGCGAGGGCCGGCGCGTAGCGGCTCCGGGTGGGCGCGCGCCGTTCCGGCGGGGCGTGGTCGACCGGCGCGACGGCGGGGACGGCGACGGCGCACGCCGGGCATCTCGTCGAGCCGAGCCAGCCTCCGGCCGGCCCTGTCAGCGCGTGCCCGTCCGGGCAGGCGTCCCTCCAGGGCTCTTCGGGTTCGACGGAGAAGCGGTAGGCGGCGCGCGGGAGCAGCAGTCCGGTGACGGCGCCCCAGAGGGCGGCGACCGCAATCAGTGTGGCGTCCACGCAGCGACCCTAATCCGGCGCGTACGGCCGGGTCTTGGGCCCTGGGGCCCACGAGGGCGCCGATTTACCTGCCCGTGCGGGGGTGTGCGGGCTACGGTCGGTGCCCATGGGGAAATGGCGCAACGGCAGCGGGACACTGACGGTCGGCTCGGACGCCGAGGCTCGGGAGGTGCCGCTGCGGATAGCGGCGTCCTACCGGGCGCGGGCACGCGGGCTGCTCGGTGTGGACGGCGTGGACGGTGCCCTGCTGATCACTCCGTGCGGGAGTGTGCACACCTTCCGGATGCGTTTCACCATCGATGTGGCCTACCTGGACCGGAAGTTCGGGGTGCTGGCGGTCCGCACCATGAAGCCCGGGAGGCTCGGTCTGCCCAGGCTCCGCGCCCGTCATGTGGTGGAGGCGGAGGCAGGGGCGATGGAGCGGTGGGGCCTTCGCCCGGGTGCCCGGGTGCGGGTCGACGCCGCACCCGCTCCCGCTCCCGCTCCCGCTACGGAAGCTTCGCCGCCTGCCGGGTGACCAGGGCGGCAGGGACCTCGGGGGTCTTCCCCGTCAGGAAGTCCGCCGCGTAGAAGGTGACGACCGTCGAGCCGGTCCGTACGAGGTGGAAGACGAGCGGCACCGGGGCGCCTTCCAGGCTGCCGGTCACCTGGTAGGCGAGGGATTCCTGGCCGGCCCCGGGGGCGGGCAGCGCCTTGACGTCGGTGTAGGTGGACGGCCCGTCCTCACCGGTGGTGCGGAAACCGCCGGCGCAGGCCCGCACGGCTTCCCGGAGCGAGCGCATCAGTTCCTCGGCTCCGCCCGCGCGGTGCGAGGTGAGGATCTCGGTGACGACGGTCTGGTCATCACGGCCCTCCTCCCGGGTGTCCGTCGCCGTGCGGAAGACGGTGGCGGCGGGCGCGGGTTCGGGTGAGCCGTTGATGACCGCGGTGATGGGGCGGCATGCCTCGTCCTCGGACTCCTCGGTGCCGCGCTCGTCGCTGCCCGGAAGGGGGGCGACGTCGAAGCCCGGGACCTCTCCCGTGGTGAGGGCCACCCCGGCGAGCCGCGCCTCGGTGAGCGTCCTGCCGTCGCTGGTGACCGCGGGGGCGGGGCTCGCGGTGGTGGCGGGGGGCCGGGACTCCTCGCCCGGTGCCGCCGAGGCGTCGGACTTACGCGCGGCCCCCTTGGCCTCGTCCTCTGCCTGGCCGCAGCCGGCTGCGGCCAGGCAGAGGAGGAGGGCGCTCGCCGCCAGGGCCGTGCTCCGTACCTTCATCGCTCACCGTTCCTGACCGCCGCAGACCGGACCAGCACGCTAACAACGGGGACCTCCTCGGCGCGTGGGCCCGTGGGCCCAACTCCGGGACAGCCCTCAGGGAGGTCCGGATCCGAGCAGCGTCCATGCCCCGTAGACCGCGGAGGCGAGGGCCAGGAAGGTGAGGGTGACGGCGGTGCGCGCTGTCGTCCGCATCCCGGCGAGGGCGACGGCCGGGGGCAGGAGCAGGGGGAACGCGGGCATCATCAGGCGCGGCCGGGACCCGAAGTAGCCGGAGCCGATCAGCGAGACGACGACCACGGCGACGGTGTACACCAGCACGGGCAGCGGCTGCCGCTGCCGCACGCACAGGACGACCAGCCATCCCAGCAGCCCGAGCGCGGCGCAGAGGCCGAGCGCGGCGGGCAGCGGCAGCCCGGCGACGAACAGGGCGAGGGCGCGGCCGCCGTCGATGCTGTTGCCCCACCGCGCCTGGACGTCGAAGTACGCGAACGGGCTGCCCTCCCGTACGGCGACGAACACGACGTACCCGAGCCAGCCGAGCGGGGCGAGGCACACGCCCAGGAGCATCCGGGCGTTCCGGCGGAGCAGGCCGCGGCGGTCACCGGTCCGCCGTTCCCGCAGGAGGACGGCGACGGCGGTGACGGCGAGCGCCGCGATGAGGGCGGCGGCGGTGGGCCGGGTCAGCCCGGCGAGGACGCAGAGGGCGCCCGCCGTGATCCAGCGGCCCTTGAGGACGGCGTACAGCGACCAGGCGGCGCACGCGGTGAACAGGGTCTCGGTGTACGCCATCGACTGCACGAACCCCGTCGGGTACGCGCCCCACAGGGCGGCCAGTACCACTCCGGTCCGCCGGTCGCGCAGGTGCGCGCCCACGGCGAAGACGCCCCAGGCGGCGAGGAGACCGGCCGACCAGGCGACCGCGATCCCGGCGCCCTCCACGGTGAACGGTGTGACGGCGGCGAGGCCCCGCTCGAGTGCGGGCAGCAGCGGGAAGAACGCGAGATCGGGGTGGACGCCCCCGTCGGGCAGCGTGGCCGTGTAGCCGTAGCCGTGCTCGGCGATCCGCTGGTACCAGACCGAGTCCCAGCGCCCTCCCAGCAGATGCAGGGCGTCCTTCCCGGCTGCCGGCGCCCACAGTGCGAGGACGAGGAGCCCGACGGCCCTGACCGCCGCGTAGGCCGCCAGTGCGGGGGCGGCGTGGGCGAGCACGGCTCCGGCGCGAGGCCAGGCGGCACCGGGGTCGGGCGCCACCGGGCGGGTGCGCGTCTGCAGATCGGGCATGCGGCCGATTATGCGGGCGCCGGCGGGGCGGCCATGACGCCGGTGGGTGCCCGGCCCCGTGCTCCGGGGCCCGGCGGGTCTCCGATGTGCGCGAGGTCACCAGGCCGGTTCCGGCGGCGGCCCTCCCCCGGCGCGCAGGATCTCGGGGCGCACCTCACTCCGCGTACCGAGACCACGGCCGACCAGCGGGGCGACCGTGCGGATCAGCTTCAGCTGGACCGAGCGCAGGACCCGTACCGTCAGGTCGTCCGGCCAGCCTGTCGTGGTGGACCACTCGTACCCCGAGCCGATCACGTCGCTGGCGAAGGCCACCTCCGTCGCGAGCAGCGCCCGCGCCCAGTCCATGGGTTCGAGCGCCGCCCTGCCCGCGAGGGCGTGGTGGATGCTCACGCCGCGGCGGCTCAGGTCCTCGGCGCCGTCGAACCCCATGGCCACGGCGAACTCCTCGGTGCAGCGGGCCGGGCCGCACCACTCCATCAGTCCTCGCTGGAGGAGTCTGCACTCCTCGTCGGTCAGCGCCAGTTGCTCAGCGGTGGGCAAAGCGCCCTCACCTCCTGATTGCGGGCCCGGCCCGGCGCCGTGGGGGGAGCGCCGGGACGGGCGACGGATCACTGCAGCGCAGACGCTATTGACCTGCCGCCCGGGCGTCTTGGGCCCAGGGGCCCAACCCGGGCTTCAGGCGTCCTCGGCCGCTTCCGGAATGCGTTCCACCCTCGCTCCGGGCAGCTGGGCGAGAGGCGCTTCCGCGGCGTCCACGAACAGGGCCGGTGGACCGTCGTCGTTCTCGTCCGGTGTTCCGCACCCACCGGGGTCCAGGTCCAGCACCCGCGCCCTCGTCGTGACCCCTTCCGGAGTGGTCGCCCAGTAGGCGGAAGGCCGCACCCCGGCAGCCGGGTGGAACACGGTGCTTCCCAGTGCGGACGCGAGCCGGCGGGCTGCCTCCCGCTCGGACGGCGCCGACACCTCCGGGGACACCCTCACGTCCCAGGCGAGTGCCAGATCGCCGGCCAGGGGCTCGTAGTCGCAGAGCACCTTGGCCGACCAGTCGTGATGCCCGTCCGACTCCCCCGCGATATCGACGTCGCGCTCGCGCACACCCACCATCCCCGCCAACGCGGAGAGCATCGCATCGGGGTCAGGACGATGGACCGTCAGGAACGAGTACGAGGTCATCGCAGCCGATGCGCCGCACGACCGCCCGTGCGCCCGATCAGTCTGTGCGGCCCGCGCACCGTCGTCATCGAGCGCCCCGGGTACTGCTTCTCTCCTGGGTGGCACGCGCTTCAGCCGCGGTGCGTCGGATCCTCTTGGTCCTGCCGTGCTCGGCCAGCAGGTCCAGCAACCGACGTGGCCGGCCCGGGCGGGCCGCCCGGAGCTGCAGCCAGTCCGACCAGGAGTCGAGGTCCTGGGCGCTGTAGCCGCCGCTCTCCTGGCCCTCGTCGCACCGGTCCAGGGCGTCGAGCACGGCGAACTCCTCGGCTCGCCGCTCCGCGAAGTCACGGACCTCGGGGGGAAGTGCTTCGACCCAGCGAGCACGCTCGTCCGCGGGTGCCGTCTCGAGCACGAGGACCACCACGGCCGAGGCGAGCGGCCCGTCGGTCTCCGCCCGCACCGCGTCCAGCAGCAGCGCGTGCGAGGCCGGGGACCCGGCTGCCTCGCGGTAGAGCTCCCACCGTGCGTGGCCGTCGTCCCGGAACCGGGCGCCGTCGTGGGGGGCCGGCTCACCGCGCACGGTGGCGTTCAGCGCCTCGACGCGCGCCAGGAGTCCGGTTTGGCGCTCAGCAGTCATTGTTCCTGTGCCGTTCCATCGACACCTGGATGTTCCGCTGGCTCGCTCACGCCGCCAGCTCCCGTCGCGCCTCGGCATACGAGTTCTGGGGAACCAGCTCCGACATCTTCGCGAAGAAGACGGTTCCGGCCGCCTTGAGCGCTTCCAGGAGCTCCGCGGAGGCGCCACTCGCTCTTCTGACCTCCTCGCCGATCCTGGCGGTCACCAGGATTCGGGAACCAGTGGCCTGAAGGGACAGCCTGATCGGCTGATCCGGGAAGAAGGTCTCCGCATAGCCTGCGGACCGCACCTGCGTCACCATGTCGGCCAGGTAGCACCAGAGTTGGTCGACGTAGTCCCACTCCTCCGTACCGATGACCTCGACTCCACCCACCGAGATCCGGATCGCTCCTTCGATGTAGTCGGAGTCCGGCGGCGGGTTGCGGCAGCTCTCCAACCGGACGAACTCTCCGCTCTCAGCCCTGAGAAACGTCTCGATCTCCATCACCACACAGGCCCTTCGGTCGAGGTCGTTCCGGGTGGGACTGGCCCACCGTGACTGGGCGGCGCACGCGCCCAGGTGGTTCTCCGCCTCCGGCGCCAGGCCATCGACATTCGGCATCTCGACCCGACCGACACCCCCGACGACTCGCCACCACGGCCGTCGTCCAGGAAAGGAGCATCCAGTCGCTCTGCGCGAGCATCTATGAGTGAGTCAGCTTTCGTCCAGCAATTGCAAAACCCCTTCAGGTCCACCTGATTCGATGATGCCCTTGAAGGAATCCAGCATGGCCGCCACGCCGCCCCTCGGGAGGATCACGAGATCGGGACACTGAAAGTATGCCCCTCCAGAACATTCTCCGGTCTCCCGCCAGCGATCCATCACCTGCTCGATCGCCCGGAGCGTCATGAACGTGGCGCTCCATCGCGTCCCGTCCGACAGACGGAGTTCTGCGTCGACATTCTCGACGGTTTCCTTGTCGTCCTCCGCACCCAGCATGAAGAGCGCGCTGAACTGTTGGTTCTCTACCCGGTAGAGCGGGTCACTGACCATAGAGCTGACTCAACCTCGCAATCACCTTGGACTCGTTCGCCTTGTCGGATTTGCCGACGATCTGAATCCCGCCATCGACGTTGCGGAAGAAAAGGCGGCCGCCGTTCCTTCCTCGCGCGTAGGTGACGTCCGTTCCGGACAACGCTTTACTCCCGAGGCCCGGATTCATGTTTCCGCGCGACAGCTGCTGGAACAAGCTGTCCAGGTCAGCCTGAACCTTTTGATTCTTCCCAGCCTGCTGCGCGGCCTTCACCAGCGCCGGGTCCTCGCTGATAGCAGAGGACATTGTGGGGCAGCCGTTGGAGTTGTGAACCAGCACCGGCGTCTCGCCCGCCAGCACATAGTACGTGTGGATACCCGAGACAGTGAGGTCATGGGTGGTCTGCCGCTGGGTGTAGCGCGTCACCGCTGCGACCGTCAGGGAGGAGCCGTCCGGCGTGCGGAGCCTCGCCCCGGGGCGGATCTCTCCGGCGTCCAGCCAGCTCCGCGCATCCACCGACCAGAAGGGGTGCGTATCGGTCGCGGTGACCGCCGAGGGGCCTGACGGCGTGCGGAACAGCAGCCGGGTGAAGTACTTGTCGTCGTGGGTCGTGATCAGGCGCTTGACCTCACGCGCCCCGGACAGGCCTGTCGCGGGATCTGTCGCGGTCACCATCGTCCCGGCGGCGGCCTTCTCGATCCCGACCTGCCGGCCGTCCGCCAGCAGCACCCGTGTTCCCGGCAGGAAACTGTGGGAGGCAGGACACGTCGGCGGCTTGTCGTCCGCCGGGTCCTTCTTGGGCGGGTCCTTCTTCTCGGCGTCGAGCTTCCTCTTCGCGTCGTCGAGCTTCTTCTCGGCGTCCTTGACCTTCTTGCGGTTCTTGACGAGGTTCTTCAGCCCGTCGTAGAGGTCCCCGCCGTGCTTCTTCAGGGCCTTGATGAGCTTGGCGGCCTTCTTCCACTTCCACGGCGCGCCGTACTTCGCCGCGAGCTTCCCGACCGCGCCGCCGATGAGGCTGAGCAGGACGTTGATGAGGGTCTCCGTGCAGGCGCCCATGTCGCCCTTGGTGATGCAGTCGAGCGCGTCGGTGATCCCCAGTTCCTCGGCAAGGATCTTGGCGAGTTCCTTGGCCGCCTCGATCGCCTTGTCCGAGCTGGTCTTCTCCGCCGCCTGGGCGTCCTGGAGCTCCTTCAGCGCGGCGTCGTAGTCGATCTGCGCCTGTGACTTCGGTGTGCCGTCGTCGGAGGCCGGGTCGCCCTTGCCCGGCGAGTCCTGCGCCTGGGTGTCCCCGCCGCCACCGCCACCGCAGTCACCGCCGCCGGTGATCCGGCAGACCTGCTGGCCGAGCTTCTCCGAGAGCTCGGCACCGACCCCCGTCGCCACCAGGGCTCCGATGATCGCGACGACGACCATGACCAGTCCGACGTACTCGATGGCGCCCTGTCCGCGCTGCCCCCGCCGCAGCCCGACCATGCGTACCCCGGTCCGCGGCACCTTCTCCCGCGACCAGCGGCGTAACCGACGACGTACATCCCCCGGACCAGTCATGCATTCGAAGCTAACTGCGGTCCGGTGCGGCGGTCTTGGGCCCACGGACCCAACTTGGCACCCGGGGAGCCCGTCTCCCCGGGTGCCTTCCGGACCGCCCCGGCCGTCTCGGGGACCGGACCCCGCTGAGGCCGCGCCGCAGGTCGTGGGAGGGTTTTCGGGCCTCGCACAGCCCGTACGGGGTGTGCGGCGCGGAGGAAGGCGACAGCGGATGACGGCCGGTTCATCGGTACCGACGGCGGAGGAACCCACGGCGGAGGAACCGCCGGCGCAGGGGTCGTCCGACGGTCCGGGCCCACGGCCCCGGCTGCTCCGTGACCTCTCGCTGTCGGCCGTGCTCGCCGGGCTCGTCGTGGTGGTCGTCTCCTACTCCGGCCCGCTGGCCATCGTGCTCGCCGCGGCCCGAGCGGCGCACCTGGACGCCGGGCAGACCGCGTCCTGGATCTGGGCGATCTCCATCGGCAGCGGGCTGACCTGCATCGCGCTCAGTCTGCGTACCCGGATGCCGATCGTCACTGCCTGGTCCACCCCGGGCGCCGCGCTCCTGGTCACCAGCATCGGTTCGTACGCGTACGACGAGGTGATCGGAGCGTTCGTCGTGTCGGGCCTGGTGATCGCCCTGATCGGGCTGACCGGGATCTTCGGGCGGCTGATGCGCCTGGTGCCGGGGGCCGTGGTCTCGGCGATGCTGGCGGGTGTCCTCTTCTCCTTCTGCGCGGACGTGTTCACCTCGCTGGAGCACACCCCGCTCATCGCCGGCTCCGTGCTCCTGGCCTATCTGCTCGGCAAGCGGTGGCTGCCGCGGTACGCCGTACTGCTGGCGCTCGTGGCCGGTCTGATCGGCAGCGCGGTGAGCGCGAAGCTGCACATCCACATCGACCACGTCGGCCTCGCCCGGCCGGTGTTCACCGCACCGGCCTTCTCCGTGGCCTCGCTCATAGGCATCGCGGTGCCGCTCACCCTGGCGACGCTGGCCTCGCAGAACGCCCCCGGCATCGGGGTGCTCACCGCGTCCGGCTACCGCCCCGACGACCGTCTCCTGGTCGGCTCCACCGGCCTGGTCTCGGCGGGCCTCGCCTTCTTCGGTTCGCACGCGGTGAACCTGGCGGCCATCACCGCCGCGATCTGTACGGGCCCGGAGGCGCACCGCGATCCCCGGCGCCGCTATGTCGCCGGAGTCTCCTGCGGTGTCCTGTACCTGGTGGTGGGCGTTCTCGGCTCGACCCTGGTGGCCTTCTTCGCGGGACTGCCGGAGGAGCTGGTCGCGTCCATCGGCGGCGTCGCCCTGTTCGGTGCGCTGGCGGGCGGGCTGACCGGCGCCGTCCGGGAGGAGAAGGACCGGGAGGCGGCGCTGATCACCTTCCTGGCCACGGCCTCCGGCGTCACCCTCTTCGGCATCGGCTCGGCCTTCTGGGGGCTGGTGTGCGGGGTGGTCGCCCATGTCGTGCTCAACGCCCGCCGCCGGAAGCGGCGGGGCGACGCCGGGCAGGGCCTCCCCGCCTGACCCTGGCGCTCCGGCGCCGCCGCGCGTGGTCCGCTCAGTCCGAGCCGGATGCCCGCAGGACGGTGCAGCGGGAATCCCACGAGGGGAGCAGCCCGCGCGGCGGGGCCGTCCCGCTCTCGGAACGGCCTGGCTCCGGGGCGTCGGGCTCCGTGCGGCCGGGCCCCGTGGCGTCGGGCTCCGTGTAGTCGGGCGGAACGTCGCCGATGCCCTGTGCCTCGAGTACGTAGAACTCGGCTCTCTCCCCGAGGATCTCCAGCCTCGAATCGGGAAAGAACGAGAACTCGGCGCGGAAGAGGTCGTCGAGGCGTCCCGGCACCCCCGAGACGACCGTCCGCGCGGTCGGGCCTTCGGGTGCCGTGCCCGCGGTCCAGTCGAGGGAGCGCAGGCCACGCATCACCAGGAGGGCCGCGTTGCCCTCGTCGATCTGCATGGCGGTGCGCAGTTCGAAGAGCAGGGAAGCCGTGGACGTCAGCTGGCTGACCCGGCATTCCAGTAGTTGCGCCTCCCGCAGCGCGTCCGGCTCGCGCAGCGGGTCCGGCCAGGCCGTGCCGCCGTGTGGTCCCGGTGCTGATTCCTCCTCGCGGATGACGAGGTCGTTCACCCGGACCACGGGGCCGGGGGCCGGGGCGCGGCACCCGGATGATGCGCCCGTCCGGGCGGACGGGGAGTCCGCCGACCGGGCGTCCTTGGTCATGTAAGCCACCGAACAGTCATGGGAGGGACCGTAACGGCCGAGCTCCGAAAGGGTCTTGGGCCTATGGACCCAACTGCCCCTCGTCGGTGGCCGGGCTGGATGCCTGCCAGGTTCAGACAGCGGGCGTCCTGGCGAGGAGCACGCGCAGGAGTTCCCTGCCCCGCTCCCAGTCGCCGTGGCCGCTGTCGGAGTTGATGTGTCCCTGCTTCCCCACCGAGGTGCGGGGTGACTCCCATCCCGTTGCGAGTCCGGCCGCGGCGGCGGCCCCGCAGTAGGGGTCGTCATCGCTCGACACCACGAGGCCCGGACACGGCAACGGCCGCGCGGTGACCCCGAGGAACGTCGACGCCGCCTCGTGCGGGAAGGCGGGCCCCAGCGGGTCGGGGGGTGCCGCCAGGAAGGCCACGACCCCTCCGGGCCTCGCCTCCTCCAGCCAGCGTGCGGCTGCCCAGCAGCCGAGGCTGTGCGCGACCAGGGCGACACCGTCCCCGTCGGCCTGCCGGGCAGCCCGCTCGTACGCCGTCCGCACGGCGGCGACCCAGTCCTCCAGGTCCGGCTCCGTCCAGGAACCCGGGGCGATCCGGGTGGCGGACGCTCCCCATCCGGCTTCCCACCTGCTCTGCCAGTGCCGTTCGTCCGAGCCCCCGATGCCGGGGACGATGACGTACGCGACCATCGCCCAACGCCCTTTCCCTCGTCCGTGGCCCGTCCGCGACGGGCTCACGGCCGATTCTCGGTGGGCGGGTCGGCAGCACTGCCTCCCGGCGGATGATTCCGAAGGAACCGGGGAGGAAAACGATGGAATCACTCGACGCGACGGACCGCGCCATCCTGGAGCTTCTCCAGGCCGAGGGCCGGCTCTCGGGGGCCGAGGTCGGACGGCGGGTCGGTCTGTCGCAGCCCGCGGCGAGCGCCCGTATCCAGCGTCTGGAGAAGCAGGGCGTCATCACCGGGTACCGGGCCGTCGTCGCCCCGGCCGCTCTGGGGCTGAACATCCACGCCGTCGTCCGGCTGCGCACCACCCACGCCCTGCTAGCGCGGGCGCTCGCCATGGCCGCCCGGATTCCCGAGGTCGTCACGACCCTACGGGTCACCGGTGAGGACTGCCTGCTGTTCGACGTGCACTGCGCCGACGCCGGCAGGCTCGAACAGGTCGTGGACTCCCTGGCCCGCTTCGGCCCGGTCATGACGTCACTGGTGCTGCGGAGCTATCCCGCCAAGCCTCTGCCGGTGGAGTAGCCGACGGCTCGGCCACCGGGGCGCGGGACCGGCACCACGTGCGAACCGGTTCCGGGGCGGGCGGCTTGGGCCCGGAATTGGGGCCGGGGGCCCAGGTCGCCCGGCCGGTTCCTCCCTACGCTCACGGCTCACAGGGAGAGCAGTGGCCGGCGAGAGGGTGAACCGTGAGCGGTGGCAGCGACTGGGGAAGCAGAGTCCCGGGCCATGCCCCGCCGACCGCCGCCGACGGCGGGGGCGGCGGCTGGTTCTTCCCCCTGACCCGTAGCTGGGCAGCCGGCGCTCTCGTCTACGTCGCCTCCGGATATCTGGTGGCCAAGGCCTTCGTGGAGACGCTGGCCACCGACGAGCGGCTCGAACTCTTCGGCTGGCGACTCGCCTTGCTCCACCTGCCGGGTGTGCTGGTCACGGTTCTCACGGTGCTGGCCTCGGCCCGCGTTCTCCCCGACCGGCAGCGGGAGTCGCGCCTCCTCCGCCTGTCGGCCGCGCTCGCCGTCCCCGTCGCCGGACTCGCGTACGGCTACGCGGTCACCTGGGACGTCGTGGGCACGGAGGGCCTGCTGATGCCGGTGGTGGTGATGGTGACCGGGGCCGCCGTCGGGCTGGCCGTGGACCGACTGCTGGAGGACCGGGGCTCGGATCAGGCCGCCCCACCGGCGTACCAGCGTTCCTACGACTGGCGTGACCAGGGTGCCACCGCCATGGAGTACCTCGGGGTCGTCGTGGTGGTCGTCGCGCTGGTCGGGGCCCTGTCCATGGCCGGCGTCGGCGGGCAGATCGGGGACCGCATCCGCTGCGCCATCACCTCGCTCGCGGGGGACGGCGGCGGGAACTGCGCGAGCGGGGGCGAGAACACGGCGGCGCCGAAGACGGACGCCGACTACGAGCCCAAGCTCTGCCAGGTCTCCAGCGTCTCCGACACCGCCGGCGGCAAGGTCAAGATCGCCTGGTTCGAGTGGGGCGAGGAGTACGGCTTCCAGCAGAAGGTCGCCCAGGCCAACACCGATGTGAACGAGGACGGGAAGGTCGACGAGAACGACAAGCTCGTCTACATGACGTTCACCGACGCCGCGTCCGTCGGAGCCACCGCCAGCACCCCCGGGGTGAAGCTCGGCAAGCTGGGCAAGGCCGACGTCGACATCGGCGGCGGCATCAAGATAACCAACGGCGACACCTGGGTCTTCAAGAGCGAGGAGGAGGCCCAGAAACTGCGGGACGACATCGAGGAGATGAAGATGTGGGAGACCTCGATGACCCACAGCGGCGGCTACGGGGGCAACTGGTACTCCGGCATGAAGTGGGCGGAGAAGCAGGAGGACATCGAGGAGAAGATCGGTGACAAGAAGATCTCCTACTCGACCATCGGACTCGACGTGTACGCCGACGGCGGTCTCTCCCTGAAGCCGGCCGACGAGGCGAAGCTGAGCGCCAAGCTGGGCGGCAAGGCGAAGTTCTCGCCCGAGGTGACGATCACCAAGGACGACGTCAACGGCAACGAGTCGTACACCTACACCGCCAAGCTGGACTTGGAGGGGAAGGTGAGCGGCGCCTCGGGCCCGCTGGGCAGCACGGCCGGCGCCAAGGACAGCCGTACGGGGGCCGTGACCGTCACCCGCGACCAGAAGACCGGGAAGATCGTCCGGATCGACATGACGCAGACACAGGAGGGTACTTCGACGTCCGACAAGGCCGAGGCGGGCGGCGACAACGGGAAGAAGGACGGCGACAAGCGCGGCGGCAAGGGCAGCATCACCGACTCGTCCAGCGAGACCGGTATCGAGGTGCAGACCAACTCGATCGTCTTCGGCAAGGAGACCGACCCGGACACCGAGGCGAAGCGGACGATCGCCGAGCAGTGGCTCGACGGCTCCGGCAACAACACCGCACCTTTCGAGTACATGTTCGGCGACCACACCCTGGAGCAGAAGCCGGACGGTACCGACCCCTTCGAGCAACTGATGTTCCAGGACGGTCTGTCCAGCACGATGCGGTACCACGGGGAGACGGACGCCCAGGAGTTCGGCTTCGAGGTCTCGTTGGGTATGAGTCTGGGGTTCTCGATCTCCGACGAGCACAAGAGCGAGACCCTGACGGACGCACAGTTCCTCGGGGCTCCGCAGGGCGACAAGCGCACGCTCCTCCCTTACAGCTACTGCGCGCAGTGAAGACGGACGACGAAGAGGCGATGACGTTGACGAAGCCCAAGGCGCTGCTCGGCGCGGCACTGGCCGCCGCACTCGGCCTGCCCCTGCTGGCCGGCTGCGGCGGCACGGAGACCGCGTCCGTGCCGGACGGCTGGGGGACGCTCGACACGAAGAGCGTGTCCGTGGGCTACCCGAAGGACCAGGGGTACGCCCCCCAGCCGGCGGCGGAGCGCAGCAAGGCCAACGCGGCCGTCGCCCTGAAGGTGGAGAAGGGGCTGCGTACGGGCATGGTCTCGGTCCAGCTGGACTTCGCCACCGGCGTGGACGACGCCGATGAGGCGGCGGCCGCGGCGGGGGCTGGCATCGGGCTGGGTTCGACCCGCAAGGGCACCGAGGACGTGACCCTCGGGGGCGAGGAGAGCGCCCGGGAGGCCCGCAGGATCGACTACGAGTTCACCTCCAGCGGCGAGGAGTCGACCCCCGTGAAGGGGACGCGGATGACGGGGGTGGTGGTGGCGGGCGTCGACTCGAAGGACGTACCGTTCGCCATCCGGATCAACGCGGTGAAGGGCGAGCTGTCCACGGCGGACCTCGACTCCTTCGTCGAATCGATCACCGTCAAGTAAGGCTGGACGGGGCCTCGTTCATGGACGTACTGCCGGGTGGCACGGCCACCTTCCTGCTGCTGTTCGGCCTGTTCCTCGGCGCGTTCGCGGTCCGTTCGGCGCTCAGGCTGAACCGGGTGCTGCGGCTGGTGCGGTCCGGGGAGCGGGCCGAGGGCCGCTGCTCGGACCGGCGGGTGATCGACCGGGGCCGCGACACGGAGAACCGGTACCGCACCGAGTACGTCTTCGCCTTCCGCACCCCGGACGGCCGGGAGGTGGAGTTCACCGACCACGCCCCCGGCCCGTTCGGCTTCGAGGTCGGGGCGCCGGTGCGCGTCTCGTACGACCCGGCGGCTCCGGAGCGGCGGGCGACCGTCGCGGGCCCGGGCGCGTGGGGGCCGATACTCATGCCGGCACTGTTCGCGGGGGTGCTGGGACTGTTCGCGGTGGGTCTGCTGGCGGGGTTCACGGCGAGCCTGGGCGGCTGAGGGGCCGCGTCGGCGGGGTCCCTGCACAAACATGACCGAGAGCGCTTTGCTACTCCATTTGCTACCTTGACCTCATGGAGTTTCACCGGGAGAACGATCACGCGGACGACCCCGCGCAGAAGGTCAGCGTCTCGATGCCCGCCAGCCGGATCGCCGCGGTCAAGGCCCGCGTCGGCAGCCGGGGCTTCTCGGCATACATCAGTGCCGCCGTGGAGCGGCAGATTCAGCGCGATCTGCTGGACGAACTGCTCCAGGCCAGCGAGGACGAAACCGGGCCGATCCCTCAGGCGATGTCGGACCGGGCGACCGAAGCGTTTCGCAGGGCCGAGGCATTGGCCTCATCCGACGAGTGGGGTGGCTCGGACACCCCGGACGAGGACGCCCGGAAGGACTCGACGTGGCGCGGCCGCGCGGCCGGCTGAGCCAGGGCATCCTCCTGCTCGACAGCGAGGGCCTGTCGAAGACCGTGCGCGCCGACCCCCAGGTGACCGCGTTCGTCAAAATGGCCCAGTCGAAGGACATGCTGGTCGCGGTGAGCGACCTGACGCTGATCGAGGCGTGGCACGACAAGATCCAGATGGATCGCTTCTGCTGGTACGTCTCACGCTTGCAGGTGCTGCCGGTGACCGAATCGATCACGTGGAACGCGATCTCCCTGCTCCGGGAAGCCGGGCTGCACGGACACAAGTACGCGATCGACGCCGTGGTGGCCGCCACCGCGCTGAGCCATCAGGGCCCCCGGATCATCCTCGCCTCGGACGCGGACGACATGATCAAACTCTGCGGGGAGAAAGTGCATGTCGAAGCCCTCTGAGCCGGCCGAGCCCGAGGGCTGACGAGTCCTGGTCATACCGCCTGGGGGGGGTACTTCTCGGTGTCAGCCGGTCGTCCTCCGGCGCGGTCAGCGAGCGGAGGAACTCCCGGTCGCACAGACACCGAGGCGCTGACGAGGACGTCCCGCCTTCACGGCCCGCTGTCCGCACCGGTGGCCACCGGGCGCTCCGAGGGCAGGCCCCACTCACTCCACGAGCCGTCGTACACGGCGAGGTCGCGGTAGCCCGCAAGTGTCGCGCCGAGTGCGAGGACGCAGGCGGTGACCCCTGAGCCGCAGCTGAAGTACAACCGCTCCCGTTGCCCGGCGACCGACTCGAACGTCGTGCGCAGCTCGGCCGGCGGCAGCATCAGGCCGTCGCCGTTCACGAGCTCCCCGAAGGGCAGACTGAGAGCGCCCGGCATATGGCCTCCGCGCAGGCCCGGGCGTGGCTCGGGGGCGGTGCCCGTGTAACGCCCCCGGGTGCGCGCGTCGAGCACGGCGGCCCGCGGGTCGCCGAGCGCGGCGGCGACACTGTCCGCGTCCACGACCAGTCCGGGCCGGGGCCGTGCGGTGAACGTACCGCGCGGGCCGTCGTAGCCGGCGGCGTCGGCTTCGACCGGGTGACCGGCGGCGATCCAGGCGGGCAGTCCGCCGTCGAGTACGGCGACGCGGTCGAACCCCATGGCCCGCAGCATCCACCAGGCACGCGCGCTGGAATAGATGCCCTGGGCGTCATACACGACGACCATGTCGGATTCGTGCACTCCGAGCGCCCGCAGCGCCTCGGTGATCTCCTGGGCGTCGGGCATGGTGTGCGGCAGCGCCGAGGTGTGGTCGGACAGGTCTCCGTCGAGGTCGAACGGACGGGCACCGGGGATGCGTGGGGAAGCCCCGCGGTGGGCTCCGACGGAAGCGTCGAAGAGGACCAGGCCCGGGTTCCCCAGCCGCCCGGCCACCCAGTCCACCCCGGCCAACGGGCCGGGCAGACCGACGGAACCGGTTCCCGGAGGCGTCGTCGTGCTCACGCGGCACCTGCCTCCATGAGCGGGACGGTGCCCGTATCCGCCGGCCATCGGCCGTACGGGCCCCTGGCACAGGGTGTCTTGGCGGACAGCCTGTCCTGGGAACGTCCTTGCGACTGGCGCACGCTCTTCTCCCCATGTAGTACCGGCTGTTCAGACCACCCACGATGAAGATGTGAGCGTACTCAGTTGTCTGTCACCGGAGTTACGCCGACCAGTCCGCGCCGCTCACCGTCCGGTGTGTTCCGGCGCCCGCGCGTCACTCCGGGCCAGGGCGACGGCGTACAGAACGACCGGCTCCTCCTTGTCCATCTGCCCCACGCCGATTCCGACCGTGCGGCCGCCCGTGTCCCAGATCTGCAGGTCCCCGGAGTAACCGAGCTCGATCAGCGCGGCGTAGAACGGCGGTACGTCGGCGTCGTCCGTATCCCGCTGCTCGTACTCGGTGGTGGACAGCTCCCGGTGCCTCCCCCAGCGTTCGTCGAGCGCGAGCACTGCTCCCCAGCGTTCGGTCTCGAACGCCTCGTGAGCGGCGTCCAGGCTCTCGCCCTCGTCGCCGTCACCCGGCCCCAGTGGGAAGTCCTCGCTGACCCGGAGGGCGACGATCGCGAAGCCCTCACCGGCGGCCGAGCGGCCGGGGTCGGCGCACCAGGGCCAGGGCGGCGCGTACGGGGCGGTCCGCAGGGCCTCCAGTGCGGCGGTCGTCTCCGTGACCCGCGCCGTGAACTCCAGCGGACCGGTCACCAGACGGGGCGCGGATCGGACACCGGCAGGCTCTCCAGCGCTCCCGCGTCCGCCAGGACACGCTGTGCTGCCTCGACCGCTTCCGTGGAGCGCCCCGAGTCCAGGACGAGCCCTCCGTCGCCCGTCGTGTGCCGGGATCCGGGCAGCGCGTCGGGCACGAGGGCGGCGCGGTTGGCGGAGAGGTACGTCGCCCAGCCGCAGCGGGGCTGGGAGTTGCGGAGGCCGAAGGCGGACCTGACGGCGTTGAACAGCGGACGGTCGTAGACGAGTCCGGTGTCGGCGCCCCAGGTCTCGGCGAGCGCGACCAGGGCTTCCGGCAGCCGGCCGGACAGCGGCGGCTCGGTCCCGGCGGGTGCTCCGGGCGCCGGGAAGAGCTGGAGGGTGGCCGTGAACGGCGTGTACTCGTCGCTGCCGCCGCCCTTGGCTTTGAGGTAGGCGTATCCGCCGTCGGGCCAGGTGCCGATGACGGCGGCCTGCCATCCGATGATCTCGGCGTCCTCCTCGGGACCACCGGCTTCGACCGTGAGGGCGAACTCCTTGGCGTCGGAGGGGACAGGACCGCCCTTGCCGTCCTCGGTGTCCCAGCGCCATTCGACGACCTCCGGCGCCGAGAGCTCCGTCAGCCTGCCGAGCGCCGCCAGCCAGCGGACCGCAAGCTCCTCGGGGGACTCGGGGCGGGGGCCCCAGGACACCTTCACTACGAGTTCGCCGGACATCTGCCTATCTCCGCCCTTGTGCGTGTGCTGCCGCCGCTCAGTTCTTGACCTCAGTGTGCTTCACGATCACGTCCACGCCGGCGTCGTCGAACGCTTTCTGCGCCGCTTCGGCGACCTTCGGGTTGGAGAAGTTCCATTCGACCGGCTTGCCTCCGGCGGCGCGGACCTGGCGTTGCGCCTGTTCGACGAATTTCGCCGCCTGGGCCGGTTCGAGTGTTCCATCGGGCCGGACCTTCTTGCCGTAGCCGAACTTGGCCTCCTTGTACGTCTGGGACGCGGAGTCCCAGCCGTCGAAGTCGACGTCCCGGCCGGTCCTCGGGTCCTTGACGGCGTACTCCTTGCCGCGCTTCACCCCGGAGACCTGCTCCTGGTACCGCATCCAGCGTTCCATGCTGGGCCAGTACGCCACGGACTTCTTGGCCTTCCACGTGCCGTCGCCCGCGTCCTTGGACCCCTTGCGGGGGTTCTTCAGGTCCCCGTACCAGGACGGCTTCTTCCACTTGGCGACCTGCTTGCGACTGGCCTCCTTCGCGGCCTCCTTGGCCGCGTCGGCCTCCTTCTGCGCCTGCTCTGCGGCGTCGATCTCCTCCTGGCTGACGCCGTCGCACTTCTTCTCCGTGAGGACGGCGGGTGCGCCCTGGATGCGGTAGGCCACCGTCGCCGGGCCCGCAGCGTTGACCCCGCCGGCGTACGAGGGCGTGGGCGGGCCACCGCCCAGGGGGCCCGAGCTGATCAGGCAGCCCTTCTCGGCGAGCTCGTCGGCGGCGTCGTCGGCGTGCTCCTGGGCCTCGTCGGCGGCCTTCTTCGCCCCGTCGACGTCACCCTTGTCCGCGGCCTTGCGCGCCCGCTCGGAGGCCTTGACCGCCTTCTGGGCCGCCTCACCGAGCTTGCCGAGCTTGCCGAGTTTGCCCAGCTTCTGGACGATCTTGGCCTCGCCGTACCCGGGGATGAAGAGCGAGCCGATGTTCCATACGACGTTGGCACCGGCACGGGTCTTCTGGCCGTTGTTCCACTGGTCCTTGACCTCGTCACCGATGAACATGTCGTCGAGGACGGTCAGTCCGGTGTCGACGGAGGCGCCGCCCCAGTCGGTCAGGGCGTCCCAGTAGTCGCCCTTGCTCCACTTGTCGCCGGCGTCCTTCGTACCTTCGGACCAGGCGTCGCCGAGGGAGCTTCCGTAGTCCTTGATGCCGTCCCAGGCGCCGGGGAGATCCGTGACGGTGTCCCAGATGCCGGTGACATCGCCCCAGATGCCGTCGACGAAGAGGCCCTCGCCGACCTGCTTGACCTGGTCCCCCGCGCAGGAGAAGAAGGCTCCGAAGCCGGAGAAGCAGCCTTCGTCGTCGTCATCCTTGCCGTCGTCACCGGCGGCGGCCTCGTCGTCCTCCCAGCCCGGCTCGTCGCCGGCGGCGTCGGTCTTCTCCTCGTCGGTCTCCTCCTGCACGCTGACGGCGGGGTCGGCCTCCGTACCGCCGGTCCCTCCACTGGTGTCGCCGCCCGTGGTGCCCTCGGTACTGCCACCGGTGGTCCCGCCCGTGGTGCCCTCGGTGCTGCCGGTCGTTCCTCCGGTGCTGCCACCCGAGGCGCCGTTGGATGTGCCTCCGGTGCCGCCTTCTGTGCTGCCGCCCGACGCTCCTTCGGAGCCTCCGCCGGTCGCGCCTCCGGCGTCCGAGCCGCCCGTGGCGGATCCCCCGGTGTCCGAGCCGCCCGCACCGGAGCCCCCGGTGCCGGATCCCCCCGTGGCGGACCCGTCGGAACCCGTACTGCTTCCGCCGTCCGCACCGTCCTCTCCCCCGGTCACCCCGCCGTCGGTGCCGTCACCGGCGACCACATCGCCTGGGGCGGGCGGAGGGCACGAGCTTCCGGTCAGCTCGCAGAGCGCGCCGCGTATCCCGCCGGTCAGCTGACCACCGATGCCGGTGGCCACCAGGCCGCCGATGAGGGCGACGACCACCAGGACCAGACCCAGGTACTCCAGCGCGGTCTGACCGCCGTCGCGACGCCAGGTGATCATCCTGGCGATACTGAACGGCCGGTGCGGAGCGCGCTGTTCGGGCCGCAGGTCGAACCACCCACGGGAGCTGGGGCGGCACAGCAGGACCAGGGTGACCAGCGGGATCAGCAGCTGGGTGAGACCGCGCCCGGTCTGCCCGCCGCTCAGCGTCGCCAGCGCTCCGAGCAGGAACCACACATGGACGCCCAGGAGCCCACGCCAGATCCAGACGTCGCCGGTGCGGACGTGCGAGGCGAGGGTGAAGCCCACGGCTCCCGGCAGTGCCGCGCAGAGCAGCAGTCCCAGCAGCTCGCCGTCGACACCGCCGGCCGACGCGGCCAGCATCAGCCCGCTGACGCCTCCGGCCACCGTGAACCCGAACAGGACCCGGACGAGGACCAGGACCACGTGCAGCGGTCGCGGCAGCGACGCCCTTCCCGTGGGCGCCGATATCCATCCGGAGCCGCCGAAAGCCGCGAGTCCGCCTGTGCCAGACACCCTGATCCCCCAACCAGTCGTCTCAGCGCGGGATTTCACCCACGACACTCATCCGACCACGGGGCGGTGCCTCCGGGCATGGGCCCGGGGGCCCAAATCCGGACCTGATGCTTCGGGAGACACACCCTCGGCTCGCGGGCACCCCCACCGGTACGCGGCGACCGGTCAACGGCATCGCGTTGATGCGGGCCGCGCAGGCGGTGCACGGAAAGCTCGCCGAAGCGGTGGCCGGCCGGTGCTGGTTCCGGCAAGGTCAGAACGCATGGACTGCACCTTCTGCCGCCTGATCCGGGACGATGCCGCACGGTGGGTGGCTCGCGGACCTGTGGCCAGCGCGTTCGCTCCGCTGAATCCGCTCGCGCCAGGTCACACCCTGGTGATTCCCACTGCCCACTGGGCCGGCATCTTCGACGTGCCCCCGGAGGACTTGGCGCACACGACGGCGCTGGTCCAGCAGGTGGCCGCGGCGATGCAGACCGCTTTGAAGGCCGGAGGCGTCGACGTCCTGAGCGCCAGTGGACCCGGATCCGAGCAGTCAGTACCCCACCTGCACTTCCACGTGGTCCCTCGCTGGCCGGACGACGCGTTCTCCACCTGGCCCACCCAGCGGTCCCGTCACCGGATTGCCGAGGACCCTGTCGCACAGCTCGCCGACGCCATGACTGCCACTCACACGCGGTGACGCCGCCACAGAGGGCGTGCCAGCCCTCGCCCTCGTGAACAACGCCACCCCGCGACGGTCTACTCATTCCGGCAGCAGCACCCAGGACTTGACGCCCTGGTGGGGTGGCCGCGCCTCGCAACTCCCCCACTCACCACCCCAGTCGTCCACCACGGCCGCGAGGAGCCACAGGGCGCGCCTGCGCCAGACCTCGCACAGCGCGCGGGCGTCCGCGTCGGGGTGGGCGGGGTGCTGGTCCCAGAGCACCAGGCGGAGGGCGGCGTCACGGTGCCGGAGGGAGAGGTAGAGCTCACGCCCCGGGGTGAGGGCCGCGCCGTGCGCGATGAGCTCGGTGACGGCGAGCGTGGCGGGCCAGACGTGCGAGCGGAGCCCGTAGGCCGGCAGGGCCGACGCGACCGCGCGTCGCCCGACCGCCGCGCTACGGGGATCACCGGGGAGGGTGAGGCTGAGCGCGACCTCCCGCCGCGCCCGAAGCGGTTCCGCCGCACCGGGGGCGGTACGGGCAGCGGTCCGGTACGGCCCCGGCGGGAGCGGTGGGACGGCGGGACACAGGGCCGGGGCTTGGGGCGGAGGCGTGTACGGGTGCACGAATGACTCCAGGTGGTGGCGTAGGTGACGGTCGCCGCGTGATTGCGGCGGTCGCACTCACTGCGGCAGAGCTGTGGCCTGTCTCCCTGACACCGCCCCGCCCCTCCCAGGGAAGGAGGTGCGGGCAGGACGGCGCGATGCACTTCGGCTGTGCGCAGCGTGATGCTTGCAAGACAGACGGTAGTCTCGGTGGGGGCATATTGGCCACCAAAAGCCATGCAATTCCACCCTTACGTGTTCCGGCGCGCCGTTCTCACGGCAGACTTGATTGCGGCTCCCCTCGGAAGGACCCAGACATGGCAGAGCGCACATCCCCCACCCAGCGGCAGAGACGGCTGGGGAGCGAGATCCGGAAGATGCGTGTGAAGGCCGGCATGCAGGCCGAGGCCGTGGCGCGTCTTCTCGGCCTTGATCGCTCCAGGCTGTCGAACGTCGAGCAGGGTCAACGGGCCATCAGCGAGGAACGCGTACGCGTCTTGGCGCAGGCCTGCCACTGTGCTGACGATGCCTACGTGACGGCCCTGGTGGCCATGGCCGCTCCCGGACAGCGCGGCTGGTGGAACCGCTATCGCGGCAGCCTTCCTGCCGGCCTGCTGGACATCGCGGAGATCGAAGCCCATGCCTCACGGATGCGTACGGCACACTCCGTGCACATGCCCGGAGTTCTCCAGACCAGCGATCACGCTCTGGCCGTCTTCCGTGTCGTCGTCCCCCCGTTGCCTGAGCACGAAGTCGCCCTGCGTCTGGCTCACCGAATGGAACGGCAGCAGATGCTGGAGGGGTCGTCCCCGCAGAGGTACAGCGGAATCCTGCACGAGGCCGCTCTCCGCATGCAGTTCGGCGGACGGAAGGTTGCTCGGCAGCAGCTCAAGCACCTCGCCTCCATGTCGGAGCGCCACAATGTGAACCTGCGGGTCATCCCCTTCTCGGCAGGCGCCTTTCCCGGCTCCGGGCAGACGGTCAACTACTCGGAGGGCCCGGTGCCGGAGCTGGACACTGTGCAGGTGGACAGTACGCACGGCCCGGAATTCCTTTACGAAGAAGCGCAGTTGGCAAAGTACCGCGCTCACTTGGACTGGATGGAGCGAATTTCGCTGCCACCTGCCGGTTCAAGAGATCTCATCCAGACAGTCGCAAAAGAACTTTGAGGAGATCATCATGCAGGACGTCACCTGGGAAGAGCCGTTCTGCGGCGAGGGGGCGAGCTGCTACCGGCTCGGCACGGACACCCAGGGCAATAGTTTCATAGCCATCTCAGGGGCGGAGGATCGTTACCTCACCGACAGTCGCGAAGCCCTCCAGCAGATGATCCGCGACATCAAGGCCGGCAAGGCGGACCACCTGCTATGACATGCGTCGGGGCCGACACCGTTCGGTGCCGGCCCCGACGTCCTGAAGCAAGCTCAGGATCCCTCACCGCGCTGGAAGGAGACTTCCACGCGACGGTTCTTCTTCCGGCCCTCTTCCGTGCTGTTGTCGGCGATCGGGTACTGCTCTCCGTAACCGCGGATCTCGAACGTGACGGTCGGCGGCAGTTGCTTCGACAGCACACCGTTCACCGCTTCGGCACGCTGCTTGGACAGCACGTCACCGTGGGCGGAGGAACCGAGGTTGTCGGTGAACCCGAAGACCCTGACCTTGGCCGCATCCTGCTTTTTGATCTCTTCGGCGATGGCTGCGATACGCGAGTTCGCCTCCGGGCTCAGCTTCGCGCTGTCCTTACCAAAGAGGACCTCGGCCTGGAGCGCGAACTTGATGTCCGCGTTGGTGTCCTCGCGACGCTCCTCGCCGCCTTCGTCCTCCACGACCTGGATGATGTCCAGGACCTTGCCTGGGGCGAGCGTGCCGCCCTCCGGCATCTTGAGGTCCGGGTCGTTGCCATCGGTCTTGACCGGCGGCTCTGCTGAGGCCTCGGTGCCGGGAGGAACACTGGGACCGTCGTCGGCAACCGCCGAGGTCAGCCCGAACACGGTGGAGCTGGTCGTCAGCACGGTGACCGCAACCACCTGGGCCATGCGGACTCGCCGTGGCAGCCCTGCGCTCATTCGGTTCATGTCGAGCCTCACCCAGAGATCTTCAGTGAGGCGGTGGCAAACGTCGGCAGCGTGAAGTCGACCTCGGTGGTTGTGTTCGGCGGCGCGGGGAACTGCATGAACACTGCGGTCGTCTTCCCCGGTTGCAGCGGGAGGATGCCAGTCGTGCAGAGGCACCGCGCATCGGTGTCCCGAAGAACGTAGTACCGCTTCTTCCCCACCTTGTCGACGAGCGTCGCACCTGCGACGGAGTTCGGGTTGGCAGCGACAACCGCGCTCTCGGTCCCCGCCCAACCAGCAGAGTTTCGACCCTGATCGCCGCCGTTCTTGATCTCGCCCTGCACGGTGACGAACCCACCCGAGTCGCGCTTGACCTCGTTGATAACCAGAGTGAGGTCATTCTGACCCTGCATTTCGGCCAGCTTGACGCTTCTGTCGACATTCTCGCCGGCAGCAGTGTCGTCCCCAGGACCCTTGCCTTCCTCGGCAGGCTTGGAAGAGGCAGAGGCTGCTGGCTCTTTCGCTTCCCCTCCCTCGTCGCCACCGCACGCGGTGACGACGAGAGCCATCAGGGCCGCCATCGAGACAGCCGCTACGCCCCTTCGAGTCCTGAGTGTGCGCCGAAAGCTCATGGATCAGATTCCTTTACTCGTCGTTCGCTGTCAGTCGTCAGTCAGGTGCACGGCGAAGAGGGACTCGCCCAGCTCTTCCCACGGGTCAGGGTGAAGAGGGTCAATCTCGAATCTGTCCCTGCCGTCACAGTGAAACGTGAAGGGGCCAGGATTCTCGGGCTTCCCGTCCTCAGCATCGTCGTCTCCCGGGGGAGGCTCCGACCCCTCACTCGGCTTCTCGGGGGCTTCCCAACTGCATCGGAACTCGATCACTGCCGTGGCTGTGGCCGTGGCATGCCGCGACTCCGTGCCAGGAAGCACGGTGTCGCCCACCGTGTTGCGCGTTTCGACTCTGACCGTGACCTCGTCGCGCTGGAAGCGGGACTGCCACCCGCAGCCCCCAATCACATCGGCGTTGTTGTTCGCCGCGAGGCTCTGAGCCTGGGCGCAGGGCGCTCCACTGATGTAGTGATTGCCGAAGAAGTCGTTGAGGCCGCCGGGCAGAAGCAGCGATCCCAGAAATGCGGGCCCTATCTCGTCGCGGGCTTCCTGAGCTGCGGCGAGCGCCGCCGCGTCTGCGGCTCCCTGGGCTCCGTTACGCGTGGCCGATGCCTTGCCGACCGCAAAGAACGCGAACGCGAGGAAGAGCAGGCCCGCCACCATCACGATGTAGATGGGGAAGGCCTGCCCTGCTTCGCTACGTTGGCGCTGTCGCATTAGCCAGCGGTGATCGAGCTCACCAGACCCGTGATGCGGGTCGTGATCGCCGAGCCGATGCCCGAGGCCACCATGCCGCCGATGATCGCCACGACCACCAGGATGATGCCGAGGTACTCGAAGGCCGTCTGACCGCGGTCCTTGGCCTCGTAACGCTTCTGGATGGCGCTGACCGCGGTGTTCGCCCAGCCGTTGACGCGGACGGCGGTCTTCAGGGTGATGTTCGACATGGTGTTCCCCTCCAGGTCCGGCCGACCGACTGCCGGCCGACTCACTCGCTTCTGCGTTGCCGCCCTCGTAACCGGCTTCCTCCTGGCCGGTGCCGCTTGCGACATGAGAAACGTACGGCCGGAGACCCTGGACGGGAGAGGGTCCCAGGGCCCAAAGACGGGCCCAATGCAGCAGTTGGGCCCTGCCCCTCGGGCCATGGGCCTGCGGCCGGTGACCCTCCGGCGCGTACACCCGTGCGATCGCGTGACGCTTCCCCCGCGCAGCCATGGCTACCTGCCTCCCAGGCCCGGACTGCCACCCGGGGCCGTGCCCAGCCATCTCGCGATGGCCTCGCTGCGGCTTCCGCTGTGGAGCTTCGTGAAGATGCGGTTGATGTGGTTCTTGACCGTCTTCTCGCTGATGAAGCAGGTGGCGGCGATCTGCTGATTACTCATGCCGGACGCGATCAGCTGCATGACCTCCACCTCCCTCGAACTCAGCCCATGCTGAACGGAGTTGGCAGCCCCTTGGGTGTCACTCCCCTGCGACGACTGTCCCACAACTGGTTGCATCTGCGAAAGACCCTGCGCGGGTACGGAGTGCCGCGCCGCAGGTGGAAGAGGCGGTTGAACCGGCACATGTGCAGGCGCACCGTGCGGAGATCCCACCGCCCCCGGTCCAGCCTGCGTCCCCGGTGCCCCGGCCGTCAGGGCCGATCCGAGCCCGTCCGGCAGTGGGCCCGTTCGCGGCACGTCGCCCTGGCGCATGTGGGCGAGCAGAGCGTTCGCCGCGGTTGCGGTGAAGTGGGCCCGGCCGCTCTTGGTGTCCCGGACCGCCTGCACGAGCTGGTCCGCCGTGAACTCACCGTGCACGAGGTAGCCACCGGCGCCCAGCCGCAGCGCCTCGTGGACGATCTCGCTCTCCCGGCTGTACGTCAGCATCATCACCGGCGCCACCTTGACCAGGTGCGGCAGTGCCGAGATGCCGTCGACGCCGGGCATCCGGACGTCGAGGAGCACGACGTCGGGGCGGTGCCGCACGGTCATCTCGTAGGCCTGCCGGCCGTCCACGGCCTCCGCGACGACCTCGATGTCCTCTCGCCCGGTCAGCAGCACGCCCAGTCCGGCGCGTACGACCGGATTGTCGTCGGCCACGACGACCCGCAGGGGGGCCGGGGGAGGGAACTCCCCGGGTGGGAAGGGGGACATCGCCTCGGCCGCCGCGGGCTCCCGGGGCGCGGGGAATCCGGGAGAGCTGAGCTCGGCGGGATACGGGTTCGCGTTCGCGGACGTGTGCTGGGAGGCAGGGCTCTGCGCGGTCCAGTTCTGGCCTGATGTACGGAAGACTTCGTCCGGCATGGTGCGACCTCCTCTCGGTTCTCTGGTCATTCATCGGTCAGGACGGTGATGGACCCGGCGGGGCCTATGGGGACGGCGGTGCCGCTGTCGTGCCCCAGCCAGGCGGTGCGGCGGGCACGGCCTGGCGGTCGGGAGGGCCGGGGGGTGGTGTTGCGGTCGTGGTGCCGAGGGCGGCCAGTGGCAGCTCCATACGGACCTCCGTGCCCTTGGCGGCCTTGCCCCTGCCGATGCGGATGCGGGCACCGATCGAGGCGGCTCGCTCGACCATGCCGACGAGTCCGAAGTGGCCGCCCCGCCTGAGGTCGTCCAGCGTCGTTCCGGCAGGCAGACCCTTGCCGTCGTCGTACACCGTGACGCGCAGGACGTCGCCCTTCACGCCCGCGAGGACGACGAGGTAGGTGGGCTGGGCATGGCGGTGGGCGTTCTCCATGGCTTCCGAGGCGATGGTGAGGAGCTGGCGGGCGACCGGGGCCGGCACGGGCGGCACCGGGAGGTCGCTCAACTTGCGGAAAGTGGCGGTCAGCGGGTGCCGACGCGAGAAGTCGTCGGCTCGCGCCATGAGTTCGGCGATGACGTCGATACCGCCGTCGAGACCCGAGTCCCGGCGCAGGTCGGCGAGAAGCTCGCGCGACTCCGCGGCCGCCCGTCGCGCGGACCGCGCGACCAGCTCCGCCTGGTGTTTGACCGTACGGGGATCCATCCGGTCGGAGGAGGCGGCGAGCCCGTCGGCGGCCAGAGCGAGACCGTGCAGGGTCTTGGCCACCGAGTCGTGCATCTCCCGTGCGAGGCGGGTGCGCTCGCCCTCCACCGCCTCGTTGACCGCGAGGCGGGCGCGGGTCTCGGTGAGGGCCTGGCTGGCCGATCCGAACCGCAGCAGCAGGTTCCGCAGCGTGACGCCCACAGCTCCCGCGATGACACAGAAGCCGGGGAGGAGCAGCGCGCTGCCGGGCGTCGCCTCCAGCTGTACGTCGGTGGCGTAGACGCCGGAGATGATCAGCGCCTGGAGCACGGCGAAGGCTGCGGCCCCGCGCCATCCGTAGACGAGTCCCGCCAGCAGCGGGGTGCAGACCGTGACGTAGGCGAGGGTGGACTGCGGTGTCGCGGTGACGAGGAGCAGCGCGCCGAACAGCGCGTCGACGCCGAGGATCCACGGGTGGCGCAGGAAGAGCGGGCCGAAGCGTTCCCAGTCCCGGAAGAGCACGTAGGAGCCCATGAAGGTGACCAGGACCGCAGAGCCGACGAGCCAGGTGGGCAGTCCAGGGGCCGTGCGGGCGACGGCGAACGGGGTGGCCATGGCGATCATCGCCAGTCGGAACCCGAACACCTGCCTGCACATCGCCTGAAGCGCGTTGACCTGGATCGCGAAGGCCGGACGCGCGCCCGGATCGGCGATCGCCTGGCGTACCTCACCGTCCAGTCCCGTGTGGCCGCTTCCCAGTAGGTACGACACCGGCGCTCTCACCCCCCTCGCTTGTCATGCCCAGCACCCATCCTTCCCGTATCCGCGCGGTCCCGCAGGCCATCAGCCCGAGAGGAAGCTGAAGTCGACGTCCGCTCCGTAGACGAAGCCGACGGTGAGGAGAACGAGCGTCCCCGGCAGGAGGAACGAGGTCACCGCGAACGTCGCCTTGGGCACTGCCTTGGCCGCCTTGCGCCTCGCGTTCTGGGCGTCGGTGCGCCGCATGTCGTTGGCGATCTGGATCAGGGTGTCGACGATGGGCGCGCCGAGTTCCTCACCCTGCTGGAGTGTTGTCACGAACATCGCGACCTGCTCCGAGTCGTTGCGTTTACGGAGCTCCTCGAATGCCTGCCGTCTGCTCACCCCCATGTCCATCTGGCGCAGGGTGATGCGCAGTTCGTCGGCCCACGGTCCCTCGTACTTCTCGGCGACGCGTTCCAGCGCCTGGCGGAAGCCGAGCCCCGCCGAGACGACGACCGCGAGGACGTCGAGGAAGTCCGGGAGGGTGCGCTCGATGTGGTCCTTGCGGACGCGGACGGCGGACCAGATGCCGACCTCGACCCAGAACAGCCCGAAGGCGATCAGGAGGAGCGAGACGAAGATCTGGCCCCTGATGATCGTGGTGAAGGCTCCGAAGAAGCCCAGGGCCCCGTAGACGGCCCGCCGGGCGGCGTAACGGTCGATGGTGAGGCCGCCGGGGTTGCCCGCCATGTCGATCTGGCGGCGCTTCTTGTTGACCGCCTTGGGGCCCATGAGGCGGAGTACGGTCGGGGCCCAGCGCATGCCCATCCGGTCGATGCCCGATCCGACCGCACTGGTGCGGCTGGAGCCGACCTCCAGGGCGATGGCGAGGTCGCCGGGCAGTTTGGCGTCGGCCCGGTACATCCGGATGCCTGCGATGGCCCCGTAGACCGCGAGGCCGACGACGAGTGCGAGCAGCAGATCCATGGCTTTCCTCGTCTCAGACGTCGATACGGGACAGGCGGCGGATCACGATGAACCCGATCGCGTACAGGACGATGGAGACGACCACGGCCGCCTGGCCGATGAGGGCGCCCGTCATGCGGTCGAGGGCGCCGGGCATGACCGCGTTCATCAGCAGCATCGCGCCGATGCCGAATCCAGGGACGGCGTAGGCGGTGACGGTCACCTGGGACAGCTGGGTCTTGACCTCACGCCTGGTCTCCTTGCGCTCCTCCAGCGTCTCGGTGAGGTTGCGCAGCGAGCTGACGACGGTGCCGCCGGCCCGGTTGGAGAGCACGAGTGTCGTCACGAGCACGACGAGTTCGCGGGACGGCAGACGGTCGGTGAGCTCGCTGAGCGCGTCGTCGAGGGATTCACCGACGGACAGCCTCCGGGCGACCCGGGCCAGCTCCTCGCCCGCCGGGTTCTCCAGCTCCTCGGCGGCCATGCCGATCGCCGTCCGCAGAGCGAGGCCGGCCTGGGTGGCGTTGGCGAGGATGCGGGACAGTTCGGGGAGCTGGTTGATGAAGCGGTCGGTCCGCTTGGTGCGCTGCCACTCCAGGAACGCGTTGGTCCCCCAGAGCCCGATCAGCGCCGCCACCGGGCCGAAGAAGTTGGCCAGCAGGGACGAGGCGATGAGCCAGAGTCCGGCCATCGCCGCGATCGCGTAGACGAAGAACTCACCGGGGGTGATGTCCAGCCCGGTGGCGGCGAGTTTGAGCTCGATCCTGCGCCCGAGGCCGGTGGTCCGCAGCCGGCGGTCGACCCCGCGGAAGCGGCGGTGCCTGCCATCCGGGCCGATCTGACCGGTGTGCGAGAGCCGCTGGACGAGGGCCTCACGATCGGCCTTCCCGCCGGAGTAGGCGTGCAGGCCCATGACGCCGAGCACGCAGCACAGCAGCGTGACGCCGACGGTGAGCAGGGGGAGATTGGTCATGGGACGGTACCTACTTGGCCTCTCGGGTGGCGAGCTGTTCGTCGGACCGGGCGACTCCGAATGCCTGCGGGATGGGCTGGCCTGCCATGTAGAGGCGCTCCGCCACCTTCCGCGGGATCGGGAGGTACTGGAACTCCCCGTGGATCCGACCGTCCGCGCCCATCGGCTGCGCGTTGAAGCGGGCGACACTCACGATGCGGTAGTTGTCCCGGCCGTGCGAGTCCAGCACCGCGATCTCGGTGACGCGACGGGCTCCGTCGGAGAAGCGGGTGAGCTGGACGATGACGTCCACGGCGCTGTTGATCTGGTCGTGCAGCGCCTCGAAGGGGATCTTGATCTCGGACATCGACGCCAGGGTCTGGAGCCGCATCAGGGCGTCCTCGGCGCTGTTGGCGTGGACGGTGGCGAGCGAACCGTCGTGACCGGTCGACATCGCCTGGAGCATGTCGAGGGACTCCCCGCCTCGGACCTCACCGACGACGATGCGGTCGGGGCGCATACGCAGGGAGTTGCGGACGAGGTCCCTGATGGTGATCTGTCCCTTGCCCTCGACGTTCGCGGGGCGGGACTCCAGGCGGATCACGTGGTTCTGCTGGAGCTGGAGCTCGGCGGAGTCCTCGATGGTGACGATGCGTTCGTGGTTCGGGATCAGCCCGGAGAGTGCGTTGAGCAGGGTCGTCTTACCGGTGCCGGTCGCCCCGGAGACGATGACGTTCAGCTTCGACTGCACCATGCCGGAGAGCAGGAGCAGCATGTGCTCGTCCAGCGAGCCGAAGCCGATCATCTCCTGGAGCGTGAACGAGCGGGGGAAGCGCCGGATGGTGAGCGTGGCTCCGGTCAGTGACAGCGGCGGGATGATGACGTTGACGCGCTCGCCGCTGGGCAGCCGTGCGTCGACCATCGGATTGGCCTCGTCGACGCGTCGGTTCACGGTCGAGACGATGCGCTCGATGGTCTGCATGAGCTGCTCGTGCGAGCCGAACCGCATCGGCAGCTGCTCGACCCTTCCGCTGCGCTCGACGAAGATCTGGTCGGGTCCGTTGACCATGATCTCCGTGATGGACGCGTCCTCCAGGAGCGGCTCCAGGATGCCGAGGCCGAGGGCCTCGTCGACCACCCGGCGGATCAGCTGCGAGCGCTCGACCGTCGAGAGGACCGGCCCTTCGCGGCTGATGATGTGGCCGAGTACGCGCTCCAGCCTGGCCCGGCGGTCCGCCGCCGCGAGCGAGGACATCTCCGCGAGGTCGATCTCCTCGAGCAGCTTGGCCCGGTAGGTGGCGACCAGGTGGCCGTCCTCCCGCCCGCCGGGTTGCTCCTCGGGGGCGGTGATGCGGGCCCGCAGACTCATTCCTCAACTCCTTGGACGTACCGGTGGTGCGGGGTGGGTCCGGTTCCTGTCGTACTGCTCAGTCGCGGGGCATCGTGGAGCTTCGCTCGGCCCAGCCGAACGCGTCCTCCATGCCGGGGATCACGGAGGGCACCTTGACGCGCGCGGTGTAGGTGACCTGGTCGCCGCCCCAGCTGGGCGAGAAGGTGGACTCATCCGCCAGCCAGCCGCTGATGGCCCGCCGCCCCGCGTCCTCCGGTGAGGTCTCGGGGCGGTCGAGGCTTGCGGTGCGGGCGGCGGCGCGGGCCGCCGTGCCGGCCTGGTTGGCCGCGTACGCCGCCACACCGAGCTGGATGGCGCAGAGGCCCACGATGAGCAGCAGCGGTATGAAGCCCATGTACTCGATGGCGACCTGGCCCCGGTCGCGTCGCGGTGTGTTCGTGTTCCGCGTCATCGCTCAGCCCTCCTTCACCGAGGCGGCGTCGCCGGTGACCGTCATGGGGAAGTCGAGTACGCCCGGCACGAGGACGGGGACCTTGAGGTGGACCTTCGCCCGGTACAGGCCACGGTCCGTGGTGCAGGAGACGTCCGCGGCCGAGGACCAGGCGCCCGGCAGGTCCTCCTTGGCTGCGGTCCTGCATGCCTCGCCCTGGTTCCAGCGGGCGCCGGTGCCTGCTCGCGCACCGACGTCGGCGGCGTTCCCGGCGAGGCTGAAGGTGTAGCCGATCAGCGCGCACTGCCAGAGCGCGACGAGCAGCAGGATGATGAGCGGGGTTACGCCGACGAACTCGACGGCGGTCTGGCCGCGGTCCCGCTCACCGGGTCGCGGAAGGGTGTGGACGCCCGCCCGTATGGCGGGGCGTTCTCTCTCTGTGGTCGTCATCGGTCAGCCTGCCCCCTCGGTCGTCCCGCGCCCCTGGGCACCACCGTCACGCCGTCTGCGTGAGCGCCCGATCGAGCCCCGGTCGTTCCGGAACTTGCCGTTGCCCTCGGTTCCCGCCGGGGTCTTCACCAGTCCGAGCTCACCGGCCAGCGCCCAGAGGGACTGCTTGACGACGCTCTTGGCGTCGAGTTCGTGCATCCGGCCCGCGTCCACCGCGCCCTGTAGTTCCTTGAAGTTCGCGGGTACGGCGATCCCCGCCATCCGGGTCCCGGTGATCTTCTGGATCAGCGGCGGCTGGATCTCGGTGCTGCGGTTGAAGCGGTTGACCACCGTCACGGTCTCCTCCGCCTTGCGGATCTGGAGGCGGTCCCACATCCGTACGACGCGTTTGGCGCCGCGTACCGCCACCACGTCCGGGGTGGTCACCAGGAGGGCGATGTCGGCCATCTCGACGGCCGCGGCGTTCGCGCCGTGCATCTGGCTGCCGCAGTCGATCACGACCACCTCGTAGCGCGACCGCAGGGCGCTCACGATCTGCCGGGCGGAGCGGTCGCTGACCTCCTCGCCGCGCTCCCCCTCACCCGGCGCCAGGAGCAGCGACATCCCGGTGCCGTGGGTGAAGACGGCGTCGGAGAGGACCCTGGGGGAGATGTCGGTGATCGCTGCGAGGTCCACGATGGAACGCCTGAACTGGACGTCCAGGTAGGAGGCGACGTCGCCGGTCTGCAGGTCGAGGTCGACGAGAGCCACGGTGTTGCCCGACTTCTGGGCGGCCAGGGCGAGCTGCACGGCGGTCACCGTGGCACCCACGCCGCCCTTGGCGCCGGTCACGGTCACGACCTGGCCGCCCGGGCCGGTGAAGACATCCCCTCCGGAACCGAGGTGCCGCCGCACCCCGACCGACCACTGGGCGGCGGACTGGACCCGGTTGGCGAGCTCCTCGTAGCTGAGGGGCAGAGTGGCGATTCCGCGCGCCCCGGAGTCCATGGCCGCCGAGAAGAGTCCGGGGCTCGCGTCCATGGTGATGAGCACGACGCCCACCGCGGGGAAGCGGAGGGACACCTCCCGGATGAGCTCCAGAGCCGGAACGGGTCCGATCCGTTCGTGGACCAGTACGACCTCGGGCAGCTCGTCGAGGGATTCGCCCGCCAACCGTGCGAGCGTGTCGATGAGCTGGGTGGAGTCACCGACCGGGGTCGCGGGCTCGGCGTCGGGGAGCTGGCTGAGCAGGGTGGTGACGGATCTGGCTGCGTCCGCGTCACCTACGGCCGGGAGGATCCTGGTGGTCATCCCATCCTCACTTGTCCTTGTCGAGCGTGTAGGTGCGGTCGCCCGGACGGATCGTGCTGTCGCTGCCCGAGGCGATGAGCGCCAGACGGACGTGCTCCGCGAACGACTCGGCGTAGGCGATGCGTTGGGTGTCCAGGGTGTTGAGCGCGAAGGTGATCGGCACCGCCTCGGTGGCCTGGCTCGCCCTGTTGTCGTTGTCCGGCTCCAGGGCCGTCAGCTTGCCCACGTCGAGCACCCTGGCGTTGGAGACGATGACCTTCGACTGTGCGGGCTCCCCTTCCCTCTCACCCGCGAACGTGGCGTAGACGTTGACCGTCGCACCGGCGGTGATCTTGCCGGCCACACCGGTGGCGGCGTCGATCATGATGGCGATCTCCTGCTCGCCGGGCCGCAGCGCGGGCCGCTTCTCCATCATGTCGGCCTGGAGCAAAGACCCCTTCCGCAGCTGGGTGACCGCGATCTTGCCGTCGACCTCGCGGATGTCGGTGACCGCGTTGTCCGAGAGCCACCGCTTCGGCATGGAGATCTTCTCGAACTGGCCGCCGGACAGGGCGGTGTAGGGCGCCACGTTGCTCTTGACCCGGTACGCGTCGACCTCCGGTCCGACCTTCGAGTTGACGTCGCTGATCACCGAGAGCACCCCGGCGAAGGCGCCGAAGGCGCAGAGGACCGACAGGAGCAGGAGTATCACGCCGCGGCGCTGGCGGGAGTTCATGGGCCGGACAACCTCGTTCGAATCGGATGCGTGGAGCAGCGGACAGAGAGGGGTGTGCGGTGTCGTCTGGGAGCGGGCGGTGCCGTCAGGTGCTGGGCGGCGCGGGCGCTCCTTGGGTCAGGACACCTGTGGAGTGCGTTCGGTTCTCCGGTGGGGCCAACGGGGAGGAACAGAATCCGCAGCGGTCTCCGATGAGCTCCATTCCGCACCAGTGGCAGTTCTCCCTCCGCACGGAGGAGACGAGTTGGTAGATCACCGAGATGTCCGGAAGGAAGGAGGCGAATTCGATCAGCTTCCCCGTCCCCCACCACCCCGCCGAACCGGAGGGCAGCGGGCACTCCTGGACCGCCTGGACCTGCCAGGCGGGAGCGAGGGTCTGCTGGACCCATTCGGAGTTCAGCTGGCCCTTTGCCACCAGGAGATGGGAGAGGAAATCGGGCCCGGCCGGCGGCTCGACCCCCGTTCCGATCTTGACCAGCTGCGGATTCGGGCCGGCCAGGACGAGGAACTGCGAACCGGGGACCCAGGACTTCGCGTGGGTCTTCAGGCTGACGGGGACCCGGTCGAGTCTGGCCACCGAGTTCAGCAGGGCACCCGCGTGGATGTAGTAGGCGAGGAGCCGGGCCGCCGATGCGACCACCCCGGGGCTGAAGTCGCAGATCGACAGCTGGCGCAGTTGCCGCACCAGCACGGCCACGCCCAGGGGCGGCAGATCGACCTTGAGCAGGGCGATCCGGTCGCTCTCCAGCATCGAGCGGACGGCGTGCAGACGGCGTTCATGGGCGGGGGCGATGCCCGCCGGATAGACCGCGACCACATAGCCGTGCTGCTCCAGGAGCACACTCATGTCCGCGATCGCGAGGTCGAGGGTCTGGTCCCCGGGGGCCTGCAGCAGAGCCGCTGTGGGTGTCTGCTGATCGGTGGGCGGTAGCACCAGGTCAGCACTGGTCACTGCTATTGCGGTCGGCACGCTCTTCCCCGTTCGCTTCCGGCCGTCGTCACAGGTGACTTCGGCCGCAATCGCTCCTGCTCCGTGCTTGTTCCCCCTGCACTTTAGCCACGTCATACAGGGCGGAGAACAGATATCGGAACCCAGTACGAAGACATGTGGGCACACCCGCCCGGGACATCTCCGTGCGATATCGGAACAAAAGCAGAGTCGTTAACTTCTGTACCACTGCGCAGAGTTACAGCGGGCTTCCATGTTTGAAATCCGGAAGAATTCATTCACCCACGTCAGAACAGATATGACGCCTTCCGGCCGGAGCTCCGGGGATTCCACTCCGTCACGATCGGCCCCCCTCCGCAAGATCACCCGGGCGAGTGGATCACCGATGGACGGCACCGGCCGCCGGTCGCCGGAGAGGGAGTCCGGAGAGGGGGTCCGGGCGGCGCGGAGGTGGTCCGGGGTGCCGGACCTGCCGTTCCCCCGGGATCCGCACCACCAGAGGTCTTGACAACTTGATTGGTCTGGACCAGTTTATCGGCCAACGGTGGCCACCGTTTCCCGCCAGGACACACGCAGGACCCCCCAACTCCCCCACCGGAGGCAGCAAGTGGAACGTTCCGCAGGCAGCAGCAGGCACAGAAGACGCCGGGTCCGGCCTCTCCTCGGCGGGACCGTGGCCGTCGTCGCGGCCGGGGCGCTGGGCGTCACCGGGCTCGTGACCACCGCCCAGGCGGCCGACGTCAACGTCGCCAAGAACGCCGGGTTCGAATCCGGGCTCGCCAACTGGACCTGTTCCGGGGGCAGCGGCGCCACCGTCTCCTCCCCCGTGCACGGCGGCACCTCCGCGCTCAAGGCCACCCCGGCCGGGCAGGACAACGCCAAGTGCACCCAGACCGTGGCCGTGAAGCCCAACTCCACCTACCAGCTGAGCTCCTGGGTGCAGGGCGGCTACGCCTACATCGGAGCCAGCGGCACCGGTACGACGGACGTCTCCACCTGGTCCCCGGGCTCCTCCAGCTGGACCCAGTTGAAGACCTCCTTCACGACCGGCCCCTCCACCACGTCGGTGACCGTCTACACCCACGGCTGGTACGGCCAGGCCGCGTACTACGCCGACGACGTCCAGGTGAGCGGTCCCGACGGCGGCGGGGGCACCGACCCGGAGCCCACGATCCCCGGGGCCCCGGCCGGACTGACCGTCGGCACCACGACCTCCTCCTCGGTCAGCCTGAGCTGGAACGCGGTCTCCGGCGCCACCGGCTACACCGTCTACCGGGGCGGGACGAAGGCCACCACCTCCACCGGGACCTCGGCGACCGTGACCGGGCTGGCCGCGGACACCGCGTACCAGTTCTCCGTGAGCGCGACCAACGCCGCGGGTGAGTCCGTGAAGTCGGCCACCGTCACCGGCCGTACGGCCAAGGCGAACGAGCCCGGCGGGCCGACGACCTCCGTGCCCAAGCACGCGGTGACCGGCTACTGGCAGAACTTCAACAACGGCGCGACGGTCCAGAAGCTCAGCGACGTCCCCGCGAACTACGACATCATCGCCGTCTCCTTCGCGGACGCCACCTCCACGCCCGGCGCCGTCACCTTCAACCTGGACTCGGCCGGGCTGAACGGCTACACCGTCGCCCAGTTCAAGGCCGACATCAAGGCCAAGCAGGCCGCCGGCAAGAACGTGATCATCTCCGTGGGCGGCGAGAAGGGGTCCGTCGCCGTCAACAGCGACGCCTCCGCCACCGCGTTCGCCGACTCGGTGTACGCGCTCATCCAGGAGTACGGCTTCAACGGCGTCGACATCGACCTCGAGAACGGCCTCAACTCCACCTACATGACGAAGGCGCTGCGCTCCCTGTCGTCGAAGGCGGGCTCCGGCCTCGTCATCACGATGGCGCCGCAGACCATCGACATGCAGTCCACCTCCGGTGAGTACTTCAAGACGGCGCTCAACATCAAGGACATCCTGACCGTCGTCAACATGCAGTACTACAACAGCGGTTCGATGCTCGGCTGCGACGGCAAGGTCTACTCGCAGGGTTCGGTGGACTTCCTCACCGCGCTCGCCTGCATCCAGCTGGAGGGCGGCCTCGCCCCGTCCCAGGTCGGACTCGGTGTCCCCGCCTCCACCCGTGGCGCGGGCAGCGGCTACGTCGCCCCGTCCATCGTGAACGCGGCCCTGGACTGCCTGGCCAAGGGCACCAGCTGCGGTTCCTTCAAGCCGTCGCGGACCTACCCGGACCTGCGCGGCGCGATGACCTGGTCCACCAACTGGGACGCCACCGCCGGCAACGCCTGGTCGAACGCGGTCGGCCCGCACGTCCACGGTCTTCCGTAGCCGACAGCCGGTCCCCGGAGATCCACCGAAACCGCAGCGCCGCCGCTCCCCCGGCGGCGCTGCCGTTTTCCCGCGGCCGTTCTCCCGCCGTCAGCCGGTCGGCCCGGACGTCACCAGGGCAGGTCGCGCACCTGCTGGACGCACAGCACGACGAAGAGCAGCCCCGCCGCGCCCAGCATTCCGTTGCTGAGCCATCCGTTACGCCATTCCCTCGGCGTGCGGCTGGAGTTGAGCAGCCAGAGCAGGGTCAGGGCGAGGAACGGCATGAAGAAGGCACCCAGTACGCCGTAGCCGATGACCAGGCCGAAGGGCTCGTCCAGCCACAGCAGCGCCATCGGCGGGAACGTCAGCCAGAGCAGGTACGCCCGGAAGGGCAGGGAGCGCTCCTGCCGTACGACCGCCTCGGTGCTCGCGCTCCCGGCGCCGTCCGCCCCGGCGCCCTCCGTCTCCACGGTGGCGGCCTCCTCCGCGGGGGCACCGCGAACCGTACGGAACCGCTCGACGAAGTCGGCGAACATCAGGCTCACGCCGTGCCAGACGCCGATCAGCGAGGAGAAGGACGCGGCGAAGAAGCCGACCAGGAACAGCTTCGCGGTGGCACCGCCGAAGCGGTCCTCCAGGATGTCCCCGAGGTCGATCAGGCCCTTGTCGCCCTTGGTGAGGGCGATCTGCGAGGCGTGCAGGAGTTCGGCGCCGACGATCAGCATCGCCACCACGAAGATGCCGGTGGTGATGTAGGCGATCCGGTTGTCGATCCGCATCACCTTCATCCAGGACGGTCCGGACCAGCCCTTGGCGTTCACCCAGTACCCGTAGGCGGCCATGGTGATGGTGCCGCCGACCCCGCCGATCAGCCCGAGGGTGTAGACGAGGGAGCCGTCCGGGAGGACGGGGAGCAGCCCGGCGAAGGCGGCGCCCATGTCCGGGGCGACCCGTATCGCCACGTACACCACGACGACGAACATCACGCCGACGAGGACCGTCATGGCCTTCTCGAAGACGGCGTACCGGTTGAACCAGACGAAGACCAGGCCGGTCAGCCCGGTGATGATCGCCCAGACCTTGAGGCCGGGCCCGTCCGGGAAGAGCGCCACGAGCGGCAGGGCGCTCGACGACATGGCCGTGGCGCCGTAGACGAAGCCCCAGATGACGACGTACACCGCGAAGTAGACCGTGGTCCATCCGCCCAGGGTGCGCCAGCCGTCGAAGAGGGTCCGGCCGGTCGCCAGGTGCCAGCGTCCCACCGCCTCCGCGAGGGAGATCTTGACGAGGCAGCCGATCACCGCCGCCCACATCAGCGTGTAGCCGAACTTGCTGCCCGCGATGAGCGTCGCGACCAGGTCGCCCGCTCCGACGCCGGTTGCCGCCACGACGATGCCGGGGCCGATGTACCGCCAACTGGATTTACGGGGCTGGTTCCCCAGCTCGCCCGCCCCTGTGGTTCTGCTTGTCTCCGCCATGCCGATCAACGAAGCGCATGGTTCCGGATCGCACAAGAGGGCGCGGCGTACCGCCGTCAGGCCCACCCCGGGTGCCGACAGCTGTGGATGTCCTGTGACAGGCGTTGGTCGTGCACTCCCCCATCGGCCGTGGGACGCTTGGCGCGCTGGACGGTGGTGCGCTGGACGGGGGAAGTGGCATGGCAGGAGCGCAAGTTGATCCACTCGGGAGTGGGGATCCGGTCGCGCTCGGCAGATACGAACTGCTCGGGAGACTCGCTTCCGGCGGCATGGGGAGGATCTACCTCGCCAGGAGCGCCGAAGGACAGCTGGTGGCTGTGAAGACGCTGCTCGCCGACGGCACGGTCAGCGATGTCGACCGGCGCCGCTTCGAACGCGAGGTGGCGCTCGCCCAGCGCATCGACAGCGCGTTCACGGCGCGGGTGCGGGAGGCGGACCCGCGGGCGGCGCTTCCCTGGATGGCGATCGACTACATCGCCGCCCCCTCCCTGACCGAGCTGGTCCGTACCGCCGGTGTGCTTCCGGGCTCGGCCGTGCGGTGGCTGGCGGCCGGTACGGCGGAGGCGCTGGTCACCCTGCACGGCGAGGGCATCATCCACCGGGACATCAAGCCGCAGAACATCCTGCTCCCGCTGCCGGGGCCCCGGGTGATCGACTTCGGTATCTCGCACGCCAACGACCTCACCCGTACGAGCCTCACCCTGGGCACGATCGCCTTCACCTCCCCCGAGCAGGCGCGGGGTGAGATGTCGACCGAGGCGTCGGACGTGTACTCGCTCGGGGCGACCCTCTTCCACCTGGCGGTCGGAAGACCCCCCTACCGGGCGGGCAGCGACACGTTCGCCCTGCTGGCGCAGGTGCAGCGCGGCGAACTCGACCTCGGCGGCCTGCCCAAGGAGCTCACCGACCTGATCCGCCCCTGCCTGGCGGCCGATCCGGCGGACCGGCCCGTACCGGCCGAGATGCTGGCGCGTTTCCGGGCGTCCCTGGCGGGGCTCCCGGTGACGCAGGGGGGCCGGCGCTGGCTGCCTCAGCGGTGGACCGATCTGATCAGCGCGTACGAGCGTCACGGGCGGGACCTGGCTCGCGGGGCGGGCGTGGGCACGGGAGCGGCCGGGTCCGGGGCCGCGGGCTCCGAGGAGGTCACGGACGTCCTCCCGCCGCCTCGCGACACCCAGGAGTACACGCGGGAGCGCGAGGAGGCCGAGCGGGCGGAGCGCGAACGGGCCCGGCAGGCCGAAGCGGCCGAGCGCGAACGGCTGCTGCGGGAACAGGCCCGGCAGGAGCAGGCCCGGCAGGAGGCCGCCCGGCAGGAGCAGGCCCGGAAGGACCGGGAGCGTCAGGAGGAGGCCCGGCGGGAGCGGGAGCGGCGGCAGGAGGAGGAACGCCTGCGGCAGCTGCGGAAGCAGGAGAAGAAGGAGCGGAAGCGGGCTCAGCAGGGGGCCGAGCGGAGGGAGCGGGAGCGCGTCGAGCAGGAGACCGCGGACCGTCTCCGGGCGGCCGAGGCCAGGGCCCGTGAGCGGGCCGCCCGGTCGGCCTCCGCTTCACGTTCGTCGGGGACCACGCCTCCCGCGCCCCGCAACCGCACGCCCGCGCCCACCCCCGCGCCGAGCGGGAAGAAGGGTGGCTCCGCGCTCGCCTGGCTGTTGGTGCTGGCCGTCATCGCCCTGGTCCTCTGGCAGGCCAACAAGCCGGACGAGGACGGTTCGAGATCCGACAAGGGCGCGAGTACCAGCAGCACCGCCCTCGGCAGCGACACGAGCACGGACACGGATTCGGATTCGGGCACGGACACCGGTTCGGGCTACACGCCCACGCCGACGCCCGACCCGACCCCCGACGCCGAGGACGAGGCCTTCGACGAGGTGTCGTCCGGGGACTGCCTCACCGCCTACGACGACGGGTACGGCGACTGGTCGACCGACACCCCGCAGACCGTCGCCTGCGGTGCCGCCAACGCCTACCTGCGGGTGACCTCCACGGACAGCGGTATCAGTGGCTCCGACTGTCCGAACGGTTCAGGTGAGTCGTACTGGACGCACTCCGGGTCCGAGCCGGAGTTCAGCACCACGCTCTGCGTGGAGCGGCAGTTCCGCGTGGGCCAGTGCTTCGTCTCCAAGCATCAGGGCGACCAAATGGTGGGCGCCCGGCTGATGAACGTGTGGGACTGCGGCAAGGACACCGTGCCGAAGGGGTACGACGTGATCCTGCAGATCGCCGGCCGCTGGAAGGCGGAGGCGACGTACCCGCCCGGCTACTGCGCGGCGAACCGGAACGACCGCGAGGACTACTGGCTGTTCGAAGTGAACGACGACCGTACGGTGCTCTGCGTCAAGTGGGTGTAGAGCCCCGACAGGTACGGGCCGTGCGGATGCCCCCGAGAGGCTTCCGCACGGCCCGTACGACCGTGTGAAACAGGCCCTAGATGACCAGGCTGAGCGCAGCCGCGACCACGAACCCGGCGACCGAGAGGACCGTCTCCAGGACCGTCCAGGTCTTCAGGGTGTCGCGCTCGGAGATGCCGAAGTACTTGGAGACCATCCAGAAGCCGCCGTCGTTGACGTGCGAGGCGAAGATGGAGCCCGCCGAGATCGCCATGATGATCAGCGCGAGGTGGGCCTGCGACATGTCCTGGCCCTCGACGAGCGGGACGACGATGCCGGCGGTGGTGACGATCGCGACCGTGGCCGAGCCCTGGGCGACGCGGAGGACGACGGAGATCAGCCAGGCGAGCAGGATGACCGGCAGGCCCACGTCGTTGAAGGTGTCGGCGAGGGCGTCCGCGATGCCGCTGCCCTTCAGGACCGCTCCGAAGATGCCGCCCGCGCCGACGACCAGCAGGATGTTGCCGACGGGCTTGAGCGAGGCGGTGGAGACCGACTCCAGGGACTTGCGGGACCAGCCGCGCCGGATGCCCAGCAGGTAGTAGGCGAGGAACAGGGCGATCGTCAGGGCGACGAACGGGTTCCCGAAGAACTCGACGACCGAGCGGAGGGTGGACGGGTCGAGCGCGATGGAGGAGAAGGTCGCGGCGAGGATCAGGATCAGCGGGGTGCCGATGATCGCGAGCACGGTGCCGAGCGCGACGGGCTGCTCGTGCGGGGTGACCCCGGCGGCACGCTGTTCGGCGACGACTGCGGCCTTGGACTCCTCGGCTGCCTCGACCATGTCCTGCGGGACCTCGACGAAGACCCGCTTGCCGATCCAGGCGGCCCAGACCCAGGCGGCGAGGACCGAGGGGATGCCGACGACGGCGCCCATCAGGATGACCCAGCCCAGGGAGACGTGGAAGAGGCCCGCGGCGGCCACGGGGCCGGGGTGCGGCGGCAGGAACGCGTGGGTCATCGAGAGGCCGGCGAGCAGCGGCATCGCGTACAGGATGACGGACTTGCCGGAGCGCTTGGCGGCCGCGTAGACGATCGGCGCGAGGACGAAGATGCCGACGTCGAAGAAGACCGGGATACCGAAGATGAGGCCGGTGAGGCCCATGGCGAGCGGGGCCCGCTTCTCGCCGAAGAGGTTCAGCAGGCGGGTGCTCAGCACCTCTGCTCCGCCGGAGACCTCCAGGATCGCGCCGAGCATCGTGCCCAGGCCGATGATGATCGCGACATGCCCCAGGATGCCGCCCATTCCCGTCTCGATGACGGATACGGCGGCGGACTTCTGGACCGTCCCGAAGAGTTCGGTGACGGAGAGTCCGGCGCCCAGGCCGACGGCTATGGAGACGGCGAGCAGCGCGACGAACGGCTGCAGCCTGACCTTGATGATCAGGAAGAGCAGGAGGGCGATCCCGAGTGCCGCCACGGTCAGCAGACCGGGCGTCCCGCCTATGAGGAGGAGCAGGCCACCCGTGTGGGGTGGCGCCTCGGGTGTGGGGGAAGCGGCGAGCAGCATGCGTGTCAACTCCGGTGGTGACAGGGTCCTTCGGGCATGGGGGGAGAGCGGCACGGCACCCCGGTGCGAACGGGGGAAGGGGCGCCGTGCCGGGCTTCTGGTGAGGTGAGCGCCTCAGGTGGGCCGGGCGGCCCCGGAGCCGGACGTGGGTCGGCGGGCTCCGGGGGGTCCGGGTCGGTCAGCCGAGGACCGCGAGGGCGTCGATCTCGATGAGGAGGCCCTTGGGGAGGCCGACGTACACCGTCGTACGCGCGGAGGCCGGGGCCTTCAGGCCCTCTCCCTCGAAGTACTCGTTGTAGATGGCGTTCATCTCGGCGAAGTGGTCGACGTCGGTGAGGTAGACGCGCATCATCATGACGTCGTCCCAGCTCGCGCCGCCCTCCTCCAGGATCGCCTTGACGTTGGCGAAGGTCTGGAGGGTCTGCTCGCGCAGCGTCGGGCCGGCCGGGGTGGGGGCCTGGCCCTCGACGGCGGGGAGGAAGCCGACCTGACCGGCGACCTGGAGGATGTTCCCCTTCTTCACGCCGTGCGAGAACTTCGCGGGCGGGGCGGTGTGGGTGCTGGGGGTGAGAGCGGTCTTCTCGGTCATCGCGGATCAGGCTTTCTTGGTGGGGGTGGTGCCGGAGTACTCCCGGCTGATGGTGTCCGCGGTGCGGCGCACCAGCGGGAGCAGGGTGAGGAGTTCCTCGGCCGTGACGACCACGTTCGGTGCGGACACCGACATCGCGGCGACGACGCGCCCGTCCGCGCCCCGGATGGGGGCGCCGACGCAGTTGATGGACTCCTCGTGGCCGCCGAGGTCGGTGGCCCATCCCTGTTCGCGTACGACGGTGAGTTCCTTGAGGAAGGCACCGGCGTTCGGGACCGAACGGGACGTGTACATGGGGTAGTCGAGCCGTTCGGCGATGGCGCGCCGTTCGGGCTCGGCGAGGTCGGCGAGGAGCAGCTTGGCGACGGCGGCGACGGTGATCGCGACGGGCTTGCCGATCCGCGAGTACATCCGCACCGGGTAGCGGCTCTCGACCTTGTCGATGTAGAGGACCTCGTTCTCCTCGTACACCGCGAGGTGGACGGTGTGGCCGCACTGCTCGTTGAGCGCGACGAGGTGGCTGTGGGCGATCTCGCGTACGTCGAGGTTCTCGACGGCTTCCTGGGCGAGGGCGAAGAGCCGGGCTCCGAGGCGGTAGCGCTGGTCCTCCTGCCGGTAGACGAGACCGTGCTCGTGGAGCGTACGGAGCAGGCGCAGCGCGGTGGACTTGTGGACGCCGAGGCGTTCGGCGACCAGGCCGAGGTCGGCGGGTCCCTGGGCGAGCAGCGGCAGGATGCTCAGCGCGCGGTCGACGGTCTGGCTCATCTGACTGGTACCTCCTCGTACGCCCCTTCGGCGGCTGTCCAGCCGGGGCCGAGACGAAGTGTGCCCCAGGCGGTGTCGTCCAGGGCGGCGAGCCGGTCGGCGTAGGCGCGGGGCGGGGGACCCGTGAGGTCGCCGGGGACGGTGAGGACGGCGGCTGCCATGAGGTGGCCGTGCCGGGCACGGTCGCGTACGGGCAGGTCGCGCAGGGTGGCGGAGAGGAAGCCGGCGGCGAAGGCGTCACCGGCGCCGACCGCCGCGACGACGTCGACGCGGAGGGAGGGGACGGTGGTGACGATGTCGCCGCCGTCGCCCGCCGTACGGGAGAAGACGGTGACGCCGTCGGCGCCGCGCTTGACGACCAGCGTCTCCGGCTCGGGGAGGGCGGCGCGGATCGCCTCGGCGCCGTGCAGTCCCCAAGCCTCCTCCGCCTCGTCGTCCCCGACGAAGACCAGGTCGCAGCGGCGGGCGAGGGCGAGCAGGACCTCGGGGCCCTCCTCGCTGCCGCGCCAGAGGCCGGGGCGGTGGTTGACGTCGAAGGAGACGACCGGGCGGCCCTCACGGGGGGCGGTGAGGGTGTTCAGGAGCGCCAGGCAGTCGGCGGAGAGCGCGGCTGTGATGCCGGACAGGTGCAGGACCCGGGTGGAGAGGACGTCCTCCATGGGCACGTTGTCCGGGCTCATCGCGGAGGCCGCCGAGCCGGCGCGGTAGTACGCCACCTCGTGCGTGTCGGTGGCCCGGTCGGTGGCCGTGCGGAAGTAGATGCCGGTGGGGCGGTCCGGGTCGCGGCGTACGGCGGAGGTGTCGACGCCGTATCCGTCGATGGTGTCGACGAGGTGGTCGCCGAAGCCGTCGGCGCCGACCCTGCTGATCCACCGGGCCCGGTGGCCGTCGGCGGCGAGCGCGCAGGCGACGTTCGACTCGGCTCCGCCGATGCCCCGGCCGAAGGAGGGGACGTCGGCGAGGCGGCCCGGCTGCGAGGGCAGGAACGTCACCATGGACTCACCGAGGCAGACGACGTCCGCGGTGGTGGTCCTGGCTGCGGATCCGGACACTCTGGGCTCCTCATGGTCGGCCGTGGGCGCCGGTGGTCACCATTGACCCGGCATCGGCCAGGATGTTAGACAGCGTTAAGCGATATGCGCAATGGTCGTTGCAGAAGATGCAACGGCCGTACCGTCCCGAGGAGGATCCCTTGGCCGCCCAGCAGTCCCCCGCCCAGTCCCTGCAGGCGCTCGCCGCCGAGCGGGTCGACCACCGCTTCAAGGCGCTGCCGCCCGACGCGGAGGGACTGACCGTCGGCGCGCTGGCGGCCGAGCGGCGCAATCTCTTCACCGGTGGCTTCACCACTCCCGTGCTGGCGCTGTCCGCCGAGTCGGTCGAGGCGAACCTCACACTCCTGGAGACGTACGCCGAGCGCCACGGCCTCGCCTTCGCCCCGCACGGCAAGACGTCGATGTCCCCGCAGCTCTTCTCCCGCCAGCTGGAGCACGGCGCCTGGGGCATCACCACGGCCGTCCCCCACCAGGCCCGGGTCTACCGCGCCCACGGCATCGCCCGGATCTTCCTCGCCAACGAGCTCGTCGACGCGGTGGCGCTGCGCTGGCTGGCCGGCGAGCTGGACTCCGACCCCGGCTTCACCTTCGCCTGCTACGTCGACTCCGTGCGCGGCGTCGAGCTGATGGACGAGGCGCTGCGCGCCGCGGGCGCGGTGCGTCCCGTCGACGTCGTGGTGGAGCTGGGTGCGGGGCAGGGTGCCCGCACCGGCGCCCGTACGGAGGCCGACTGCGCGGCGGTCGCCGACGCGGTCGCGGCGACGTCCACGCTGCGCCTGGTGGGCGTGGCCGGTTACGAGGGCGAGGTGCCGGACGCCTCCCCCGAGCGGGTACGCGAGTGGCTGCGCCGGCTGGTCGCGCTGGCCGCCGCCTTCGACGCGGCGGGCCGCTTCAAGAGCCTGGCCGAGGACGAGGAGATCCTGGTCAGCGCGGGCGGCAGCGCCTGGTTCGACGCGGTCGCCGACGTCTTCGCGGAGATCCCGGAGCTCAGCCGGCCCGTGCTGAAGCTGCTGCGCTCGGGCGCCTACGTCAGCCACGACGACGGCCACTACCGCCACCTCACCCCCTTCAACCGCGTCCCGGAGGAGGGCGCCCTGCAGCCCGCCTTCCGGCTCTGGGCGCAGGTCGTCTCCCGGCCCACCCCTGAGCAGGCCTTCGTCAACGCGGGCAAGCGCGACGCCGCCTACGACCTGGATCTCCCCGAGGCGCAGGTCGTGCGCTCGGGGCGCGACGGCTCGGTCCGGCCCGCCGACGGTGTCACCGTCACCGGGCTGTCCGACCAGCACGGCTGGGTCCGTACGGACCAGGGCGCGGAGCTGGAGGTCGGCGACTGGATCGGCATGGGCCTCTCCCACCCGTGCACCTCCTTCGACAAGTGGCAGCTGATCCCGCTGGTCGAGGCGGACGGCACCGTCACCGACTACATCCGCACCTTCTTCTGATCCCGACGGAGCCGTTCTCCCCCTCCCCGAAAGGCGACCACCCCATGGACACGGACCTGGTCATCCGCGACGCCACCGTCGTCGACGGCACCGGTACCCCCTCCTACCGTGCCGACGTAAAGCTCACCGACGGCCGGATCACCGAGATCCGCGGGGAGGGCGACGGCCCCCGCCCGACCGCCGCGCGCACCGTGGAAGCCGACGGCCTGGCGCTGGCGCCCGGTTTCATCGACATGCACGCGCACAGCGACCTCGCACTGCTGCGCGACCCGGACCACAGCGCCAAGGCCGCGCAGGGCGTCACCCTCGAGGTCCTCGGCCAGGACGGCCTGTCCTACGCGCCCGCCGACGACCGCACCCTCGCCGAGGTCCGCAGCTCCATCGCCGGCTGGAACGGCGACGGCAGCGACATCGACTTCGACTGGCGCACCGTCGGCGGCTACCTGGACCGTCTCGACCGGAACTTCGGCGGTCAGGGCATCGCCGTCAACGCCGCCTATCTGATCCCGCAGGGCACGGTCCGGATGCTCGCGGTCGGCTGGGACGACCGGCCCGCCACGGACGCCGAGCTGAACCGTATGAAGGAGCTCGTCGCCCAGGGAATGGCCGAGGGCGCCGTCGGCATGTCCTCGGGCCTGACGTACACCCCGGGGATGTACGCGAAGAACGCCGAACTCACCGAGCTCTGCCGGGTGGTGGCCGCCCACGGCGGCTACTACTGCCCGCACCACCGCTCGTACGGAGCGGGCGCGCTCCAGGCGTACGAGGAGATGGTGGAGCTCACCCGTGAGGCGGGATGCCCCCTCCACCTCGCGCACGCCACCATGAACTTCGGCGTGAACAAGGGCAAGGCTCCGGAACTCCTCGCCCTCCTGGACAGGGCGCTCGACGCGGGCGCGGACATCTCGCTGGACACCTACCCCTACACCCCCGGCTGCACCACGCTGGTCGCGATGCTGCCGAGCTGGGCCAACGAGGGCGGCCCCGAGTCGGTCATGGCCAGGCTCGCGGACGAGGAGACGTCCGCGAGGATGCGCCACGTGGTGGAGGTGGCCGGCTCCGACGGCTGCCACGGTGTGCCGATCGAGTGGGACAGGATCGAGATCTCGGGCGTCACCAACCCGGATCTGTCCGACTACGTCGGCCGTACGGTCGCCGAGTCGGCCGCCCTGCACTGCGAGGAGCCGTGGGTGACGGCCCGTCGGGTCCTGATCGAGGACCGGCTCGGTACGACGATCCTCCAGCACGTCGGCCACGAGGAGAACGTGCGCCAGATCATGCGCCACCGGGTGCACACCGGAGGCAGCGACGGCATCCTCCAGGGCTCCAAGCCGCACCCCCGCGCCTACGGCACCTTCCCCCAGTACCTCGGCCGGTACGTACGCGAGCTGGGCATCCTCTCGCTGGAGGAGTGCGTCGCCCACCTCACCTCCCGCCCCGCCGCCCGGCTGCGCCTGCCCGACCGCGGTCTCGTCCGCGAGGGCTACCGCGCGGACCTGGTCCTCTTCGATCCGGCGACCGTGACCGCCGGATCGACCTTCGAGGAGCCGCGCACCCTGCCGGTGGGCATCCCGCACGTCCTGATCGACGGGCAGTTCGTCATCGAGGACGGCAAGCGCACCTCGACGCTGGCCGGCCGTGCGGTGCGGGGGACGGGCGCCACCACCGGCTGACGACCAGCCGGCTTCCGGCCGCCACCCGCCAGGTTCCGGCCGCCACCCCGTCGGGGCGGCCGGAACCTGCCGGGGGCGCGTCGCGCCCTCCCCGGTCAGGACTTCGGCCTGGTCACGGCTTCGGCAGCGCGCAGCCCGAGCGGTTCAGGTCGATCTGGCTGCCGGTGCCGATGCACGGCACGATGCCGTAGGTCTGCTGGGCGTAGTTGATGCCCTCGCGTACGGTCACCGTCCCGTTCTCGTCCACCTCGCACGGGTTGTTGTCCGTGCACCGCTGCCCGTCCTCGTTCCCGGTGTTGTTGACGGCCACCACCTTGCCGGTCGCGTCGTCGATCACCGGGGATCCGGAGGTCCCGCCGATGGTCTGGCAGGCGGAGGTGTAGCGGACCGAGTCCTTCCAGGTCCAGGCACCCTCCTCGAGGCGGTACGCGAACCCGTCGATCGCGCAGCTGTAGGTGCGCTTCCAGTAGCCGGAGGCGACCGTGATCGCGGTGCCCGCGACCGGGTGGGAGGCGGCGAGTTCCAGCGCCTTGATGCCGTAGGAGCTCTCGATCTGCGCGTAGGTCCGGGTCAGTTGGTACAGCGAGACGTCGGTGTCCGTCATCGTCCCGTACGCGATCTTGGACGCCCTCAGGGTGCCGACGCCGCTTCCGGCGGCGTTCAGCAGCGTGAAGGTGCGGGTCGAGGACTTGTTCAGCACCACCTCGCCCGGGTCCGGGAACCCGGTCTCCAGGCAGTGGCCGTTGGACAGGACGAGCGCGGGGTCGCCCGGCAGCGACGAGGGCGTCCGGACGACCGAACCGGAGCAGTTGCTGAGCGCGACCGTACCGGCGAAGGTGACCGCCTTCGCGCGGACGTCGGCGGCGGCCGGGCTGACGGCCGCGGTCGTGGCCGGTTCCGTCGCCGCGGCCGGACCGCCGACCGTGGTCGCCGCCGCGGGTGCGACGCCCGCCCCGAGGAACAGAACGGAAAGAAGTGCGCCGACGAGAGGCTTGTTCATGTGGGGGTCCCCTCCAGGTATGCCTGCGGCCGGAGTTCTTCCGACTTTGACATGCGCATGCTTTCCTGGTCGGGGGATTTCCGGCAAGGGGCGGAATCAAGCCGTCGGCGCGCCGTACGGAGGTCGCGCTAGGTGTATTGACCCGAAGCGTTGTTGACGCGGCTGATGGGCGGGAGTCCGCCGAGTGCGGTGTGGCAGCGGTGGTGGTTGTAGGTGTGGAGG
>NZ_JBICWC010000004.1:0-772885 GCF_043199535.1 Streptomyces sp. NPDC048590
GGCGGTCTCCCGAGCGCGGAGCGCGTCGTTGTAGACCACCCGCACACACCCGAACGCCCTGCCCAGCGCTGCGCGCTGACCGGCGCTCGGGTACACGCGGAAGCTGTACCGAAGCTGCACAAGATCACGCTACGCAGTGAGGTTACGAGCGTCGACGCGAACATTCGTACGGGCCGTCACTGTGTCTTCCGCATGCACGTCCACCCGGCTTCCCTGACGAAGAACCGACACCCGGTATTCACCGACCGGCACCCGACGCGGCGCGAGAAGGCCATGCGGGCCGTGTGTGAGGGCTTCGAGGCCGAGCTGGTCGAGTTCAACGGCGAGAACAACCACGTCCACCTGCTGGTGAACTTCCCGCCGAAGGTCGCCGTGTCCAGGCTGGTGAACTCCCTCAAAGGCGTGTCCTCGCGCAGGCTCCGCCAAGAGTTCCCCGACCTCGTGCGCCACTACTGGCGGGCCCAACGCCTTTGGTCCGGCTCGTACTTCGCCGGGTCCGTCGGCGGTGCGCCGCTCAGCATCGTGAAGCAGTACATCGAGCAGCAGAACCGGCCGCACTGACCCGGCCGAGGTGAACAGCGCGGATCCGTACCCACAGCCGAGGTCAGAGCAACTCCCAGATTCGCTTCACCACCGGGCTGAGGCCCGGTGCACTGCGAATGGATCCGGTAGCCGCTCTCCGTGCCGAACGCGGGCCCGGACCACTGGACCGCGTCCTGGCAGGCGTCCACCGTCTCCTGGCCGCCCCTGACCACGCGTGCCGACCAGTCACCGATCCGCAGGACGGTCGCCGTGCCCCGGGAGGCGGCCGGGGGCGGGGAGGCCGAGGCCGCCCTCGTGGCCCCGAGGACCGGGGCGGCGGCGCCGGTGTCCGCCTCCGCGGCACGCACGGGCGCCGGCCTCTCCCCGCGCGAGAGGCCGGGGCCGGTGATCTCGCCGGGGCCGGGGGTGGTGACGTCCGGTCGGGGTGCGGGCCCGGACGCCGGCGGGGCGGAGAGCGCCGGCGCGAGTGATGTGGTGGCGGTGGACGGCGGGGTGACGGGCGAGCCGGCCGTGACGGGCGGGGCGGACCGCGGCACTCTCGGCTGCCGGGCCTCTCCCTCGAGATCCCGCCCCGTACCGCATGCCGCCAGGAGCAGGAGCAGCAGCGCGGTCGCGGCGGGGGCGGCGGACCGGCCCCTTCTCATCCGAAGCGGCCGTTGACGTAGTCGGAGGTCCGGGGGTCCTGGGGTGACTCGAACATGTCCGTGGTCGGCCCGTGCTCGACGATCACTCCCGGGGTCCCCAGCTCGGCGAGGAAGAACGCGCAGGTGTCGGAGACGCGGGCGGCCTGCTGCATGTTGTGCGTGACGATGACGATGGTGACCTCCTCCTTGAGGTCGTGGATCGTCTCCTCGATGCGCCGTGTGGAGGTGGGGTCGAGGGCCGAGCAGGGCTCGTCCATCAGGAGGACGCGCGGGCGGACCGCCAGCGAGCGGGCGATGCAGAGGCGTTGCTGCTGGCCGCCGGAGAGCGCGCCGCCGGGCTGGCGGAGCCGGTCCCGGACCTCCTTCCAGAGGCCCGCCTTGGTCAGGCACTCCTCGACCAGGTCGTCGCGGCTGTCCTTGGACGCCTTGACGCCGTTGAGCTTCAGGCCGGCCAGGACGTTGTCGTAGAGGGACATCGCGGGGAAGGGGTTCGGCTTCTGGAAGACCATGCCGATCTCGCGGCGGGCGTGGGTGAGGCGCCTTCCCCGGTCGTAGATGTCCTGGCCGTCGAGGAGGACCCGGCCGGCGAGGGAGGCGGAGCCGATGAGCTCGTGCATCCGGTTGAGGATGCGCAGGAACGTGGACTTGCCGCAGCCGGAGGGACCGATGAGAGCGGTGACCTCGCGGGAGGGCATGGTGAGCGAGACCCGGTCCAGGACCTTGTGATCGCCGAACCAGGCGGAGATCGCGTCGGCTTCGAGCGACGCGGGGGCGGAGAGCGCGGAGCCCGGCGCGGCGGGTGTCCGGGGCAGGGTCAGGGTGTCGACGGCGGCGTCGGTCATGGGCGGGTACTCCTCGTTCAGGGTGTGGACGCGTCACAGCAGGTTGGGCAGGAGGCGTGTGGCGGCGCCGGCCAGGGCGACACCGAGCGCGCCGAGCACCGGTACGGCTGTGATCCAGGTCTGCCACCGGCCCCAGACGCGCTGGGCCCAGGTGGCGAGGAGGGCTGCGACGAGCAGGGCCTGGGCCCAGAGGAAGACGGCGAGCCATGCACCGCTCTCCCCGGCCAGCGGTTCCTCGGCCGGGCTGATCCATCCGGGCCGCATCTCGCGGGGCGGGTTCGGCTGTACCGGCGTGGTGAGTTCGGCGTCGACCCGCAGGACGCCGGAGGGCGTGTAGGGGCCTCCGGTGGCGGTGATCAGCGTCAGCCGGCCCTGTCCCTGGGCGCGGGGTGCGGGAAGGTCGTCGCCGGGGCGCCGGACTCTGGTGACCCGGTAGACCGCCTTGCCCTGACCGGTGGTGATCTCGACCGACGCGCCCACGGGGAGCTTGTGCAGGGACTGGAAGGGACTGCCGTATCCCCACTGGCGGCCCATGATCACCGCGGTGCCGGACTGCCCCGGGAGCGGGGTGTCACGGCGGTGGCCGGGCCCTGACATCAGCACCTCGGAGGTGGTGCCCTCGCCGACGACCTCGCGCAGCCCGAGCGCGGGGATCCGCAGGAGGGCGATCGGCGCTCCCATCCCCAGGGGCTTGCCGTCGAAGGTCCGCTGCCCCACCGGGGCCGTTCCCAGGGCGAGTTGTCCGCGCAGCTCGTCATAGGCGGTCTGCTGGTCGCGGGAGTGCTGGAGGTGGCCGAGGAGTGCGAGGTTGGCGGCGAATCCGAGGAGGACCGCCGCGAGCACGCACAGGGCGCCGCCGGCCAGGGCGAGGCCGGGCCGGCCGGGCGGACTGCCGGGGGCCGGGGCCCTGCGCGGTTCGGGGGCCTTCGCCCGCGCCTCGGGGGCGGGCTGGGGCGGGCTCAGGACAGTCACGGTCGCTGCGCTCCTGTGGTGGCTGGTGGGTGGGCGGTGGGTCCGGGGCGAGCGCGGCACGCCCCGGACCCGGGCGGTCAGTGGCCTGCGGGGGCCCCGAAGTTCAGCAGGCCCTTGCGGCGTACGTGGATGACACAGGCCGCACCCAGGCTGAGCAGGGCGAGGGAGCCGAGAGCGACGGCCGCGATCCCGCTGCCGGTGGAGGCGAGTCCGCCGGTGGAACCGGTGGTGCCGTCGGAGCCGCCGCCGGAGCCGGCGGTGTCGCCGCCAGACGTGGCGGCGGTGTCCGTGCCGGTGGTGTCGCTCGGGTCGGGGGTGGGGTTCTCCTGCTCGCCGGTGACGAAGGCGAAGGCGACGCTGTGCCCGTCGGCGGCGTCCTCGGCCAGGGTGAGGGTGTGGTCGCCGTCCGCGATGTCCTCGGGGACGGCGAACTCGTAGTCCTTCACGGTGCCTTCGGCGTCCGCCGTGGCGTCGGTGAACTCTGCCTCGCTGCCGCTGAGGGTGGCCTTGACCGTGGCGTCCTCTCCGTAACCGCGGGCGGTGATCAGGACCTTCTGGCCGGCTTCGAGGACGGGTTCGGCGTCCAGGACGTTGCCCTCCTCGTCGGTGACGTCGAGGTCGGCGGGCTCGGTCGGCTCGTCGGTGGGGTCATCCGTAGGACCGTCGGTCGGCGTGCCGGTGGGGGTGCCGGTCGGGGTGGGGGTGCCGGTCGGGGTCGCGCTCTGGCTCGGGGCGGACTTGGCAACGGTGTACGTGGACCAGGTGGACGAGGGCTCGTTCGCCACCCGGTCGGCTGGGTTGAAGCGGGCCTGCACGAGGAGTTCGGTGCCCGGCTCGTACGGGGTCTCGGTGACAAACTCCGCCTTGCCGCCGACGACGGGGACGGTCGCCCCGGCCGCACCGGACTCCGTGGCGCGACCGAGCAGGATCGTCGCGGTTCCCGCCGCGGTGGCCGGGGTGATGCTGACGCTCGTCCTGACGTTCAGCTTGTCGCTGTCGGGGACGGCCACGGCCTCGGAGGTCACCTGGACGTCCGTCGCCGCGCCGGGCTCGGCGACGCGCCAGCCGTCCGCCGTGACGTCGATGGGGACCCGGTAGTCCTGGCCCTGCAGATAGAGCGCCGAGGTCAGGGCGCAGCGCGCGACGAGCGCGAACCTGCCCGTGGTCTGTCCCGTTCCCAGTCTGGAGCCGAGGGCGTAGGTGACCCCGCTCACCGTGAAAGAGCTGCTGGACGCCGTCTCCGTGACGTTGAACGGGGCGAGTGCGAGCCCGCTGAAGGTGCCGTCGGGGCGCTCCAGCTGGAGCACCACCTTGGTGCTCTTGCCCTCCTCGGTCGCCCGGTACGGTGCGGGGCACAGTCCGTCGAACTGCCCTCCGCCGACGGCGGGCTTGGTGGTGAGGTCGCCGCTGGTGGGGCTGACGGTGAGCGCTCCCCCCACGGCGGCGGCGTGGGCGGGCGTCGTCAGGACGGTGAGCGCGGCTGCCGACAGGCCGCAGACCAGCGCCAGGGCGCTGAGCAGTGCCACCGGTGAGCGGAGTGGTGCGGGGCCGTTCATGTGCGAGTCCCCCTGGGGGTCGGTTGTCTCTTCTCGGATACGGCGTGGGGCCGGGCGCCCGAAGGGGCGCCCGGCTGGAGTGGGTCACGGCACGGTGGTGATCAGCTCTCACCCTTGAGGCCGGTCGAGCCGCAGTCGTCGATCGGGGTGAAGCCGTAGTACTCGATGACGTCGGTCGCGGAGCAGACCTCGGAGCCGGCGCCGACGAAGGTCGAGCTGATCACCGGGTCGCTGAGCTCGGAGGTGGGCACGACGTTGTAGACGTCGCGGCCGATCTGGCTGCCGCCGATCCTGCCGAGCACGGTGTCACCGTGCCGGTCGAGAACGACGCCGTTGACCTGGGCGTTGTACTGGGAGACGGAGTAAGGGGCGATGTCCCCGGCGGTGTCCAGCTCGACACCGTTGTGCTCCTGCATCGTGCCGACGCAGGAACCCAGGGTGGGGTTGCCGATCTCGGCGAGGAAGAAGGAGCGGGTGCCGGAGCCGGCCTGGGGCAGCAGCGGTGTCAGGGTGACACCGTTCAGCGTGGTCGTGGTGCACTCGTAGATGCTCTTGAGCTGCGCCTTGGTGAGGTCCAGGTTGTTGTTCAGGGCGCTGTCGTCACGGACCGCGACGGTCACCTGGTCCTCGGCGAAGGGGATGAAGGTGAGGTCGGTGCCGGTGGTGGCCGGGCCGCGGGAGGAGCGCGCGAAGTCGACGCAGCCCGTGGCGTTGTCGACCGCGTTGTTCAGCGCGGTGATGCCCGCCGACGAGCCGTTGGGGCGGGCGATCGAACAGCCGGTGGCGCGGGTCTTGACGGTGCTGGAACCGGTCGCGTCGTACGAGGCGATCAGGGCGCCGTCGTCGATGAACTCACCGAGACCGTTGGCCACGTCCTGGGTGGTGTCGGAGCCGACCCCGGCGAGCACCCGGTAGTCGGTGGGGCTGCCCGGGTCGGCCGAGGCGACGGGGGACATGATGCCCATGCCCAGAGCGACGGCACCCACGACAGCACCGACCCGAACACTGGTCTTGACGTTCATTTCTGTTCTCCTCCATCAAGGACGAAACACAAACAATGGACGCGCACGCACAATTCGAAATTTCCGTGCGACCGACTTCCTTCCGGCCACCGCAAACAATTCCCCAAACGCCCCTGCGCGACCACCAAGCCCAGTTTCCGATCAGGTTAAGGAACCATTTCCTAGGTGACACCTAGGGGATTTCCTGAGCGCCGCGAGAATCCCCCGGATATTCCGCCTCGGAATTCCGGGGGATTCACGTCCGTCGCCGGTCAGTCCGCCGTCACGGCCGCCTTGCGTACCGACAGGCGGAGCATCACCGGCCCGGCGAGGGCCGCCGCCGCGCCGGCGATCAGCACACCGAGGAGCACCCACCGGACGGCCCCGAGGATGTCAGCGGGGGTGAGTCCGCCGGAGGAGGCGACGGTCTTCTCCTGTCCCGAGCCGGCCGAGGTGCCGGGCGGCGCCGACCCGTCCGGGGCGGCCGACGCGTCGGCGCCGCCGCCGACCGTGGTGGCGCCACCCGCGTCCGCCCTGTCCGAGCCGGCCTGCGACAGGCCACCGCCCGTACCGGCTCCGTCACCGCCGGCCGAGGAGCCGCCCTCCGCGCCCGAGCTTCCGGCGGGCGCCGTGACGACGCCCTTCTCCAGGTCCGTAGCCGCCTTGACCGCCTGCTCCCGCATCGCGGCGGGCAGCGGGGCGTATCCCGGTGGCAACTGGCCCGGGACCAGGCCCTGGGTCTGTCCGGCACCGGCCGCGTAGCGGATCATCCGGGCGTAGTCCTCGCGTTCGGCCTCGGGCCGGTCCACCGATCCGGCCGCGTAGGCGACGGCGGTGAGCGGGTAGGCGCCGCCGGTGGCCCGTGCGGGGTCCGGCGCCTTCACGCCGGGCACCGCCGAGTCCTTCATCGTGGCCACGGCCTTGAGCAGGGAGGCGTTGGTGGGCTTGACGAACTCCCCGTCGGCGTTGGGCAGGGCGACGACATCCAGCCGGAGCCGGTCGGCGGAGGCGACGTCCGACAGGCCCATGACCCGCCTGCCGCCCTGGCCCCGGCGCTCACCGGTGAGCTTGCCGCCGGAGGCGCACTCCTGGCAGAGGCTCACATCCGTCGTCTGTCCGCTGTATCCGCGCCGTACCCGCTGCGCCGCGTCGTGCAGGTTCTCGGCGTACGGGACGATCTCCGCTCCGGTGTACATGGCCCACATGCCGTTCGTCCCGTCGACGCGCGTCTCGGTGGGGTCGGCCTTGGGGAAGTGGTCGGGAGCGTCGGCGCCGAGGGCCAGGTCCGTGTAGTACGGATTTATTTTCATGCCCCACGGGTCCTCCTTCCCGTTCAGGAATTCCCGGGCGTCCTTGTCCGACTGGAGGTAACGCCACATGAGGCGGTTCGTGTCGGAATTCTCGCCGGGCAGGACGATTCCGTACGGGACGGACCTCTCGGCCCGGCCCTCCATGACCGGGTTGAGCGCCAGGAACTCGGGGTCCCTGAGCAGCGATTCGGGATTTCCGGCCAGATGGCCGGGCGGCCCCACCGTGTCCACGCTCCAGAATCTGACCCCGGTGACGTAGGACTGGGTGAGGAGTTTGGCGAGCAGGCGGGGGGTCATCCTCAGTTCACGCACCCACTCCACCTCCCTGCCCGAGTCCTCCCAGAGGAATCCGAGGGCGAGCCCGCTCACCGCCAGGGGGGCGTGCACCACGGTGGCGGCCCCGTCCACCGGCTCGACCGGATCGACCGTGACGGCCAGTCCGGGGGAAGTGGCGGAGGGCTGGGTGACGGCGGCCCGCGCACGGTCCTCGCCGGACTGGGTGAAGCTGAAGCGGGTGTCCCCACCGGTGCACAGGACCGTCTGCCAGGAGGACATGGCGTCGGTCAGGAGTTCCGAACCGATGATCCTGCGCTCGGCCTTGTCCGGTTCGCAGGTGTCACCGACCGCGTCGAAGCCCAGGGGGAACACGATGCGCCGGTCCCAGTTGGTCCGGCTCAGCGGGGAGGTGTCGAGTTTCCCGTTCCGGTCCCCCTCGATCTCGTACTCCCCTCGCGGCACGACGACCAGCCAGCAGGAGCGCGGTGTGCTCCGCGTGTCCGAGGCGTCGACGGCACCGCACCCCAGATGCGGGGCCTGGAGCGCCGTGTGCAGTTCGAAGATCGCGGACCCCGTGCCGTCCGCACCGGTCTTGAGCATGGACTCCGCGTTGGTGTCGTTCGGCCCGAAGTAGGTCGTGTCGCTCTCCGAGTCGGTGGCTGCCCCCTCGACCGGCCGGAACGGCACGAACGGCGAGAAGTTGCCGTTGTCCTGGGTGTACTCGGTCTCCCCCGGGTCCGAGCCGGCCACGAGCCGCCGGTTCCAGGTGTCGCGGGCCTCCCCGCCGGGCTGGTTGAACCCGAACACGCACTGCTCACGCCCGGGCCCCGCGGGGTCGTCCCCCCAGCACTGCATGACCTGCAGGAAGTTGGCGATCGCGGAGTCGTCGGAGGTGGGCTTCCCGCCCGTCCAGCTGACCTCCAGCCCTTGGTTCCTCAGGTGCTCCGTCTGGTGGACGGTCACCCTGAGCGAGGAGAAGTCGTCGTACGGGCCCTTGGTGCCGGGCAGTGTCATCGCCGAACTGTCCGCCTCGGCGGCCTCGGCGCGGTCCCCGGATCGCGGCAGGGGCACCAGGGCGACGACGAGGGCGAGGAGTAGCGCTCCGATGCCCGCCGTGGTGCGCCGTGCCGGGTGCGAGCGGGCTCGTACGAGACCGCGTACGCCTCTCATGTCAGGTCTCCTTCGCGGCGGCCGGCCCGTGCGGACAGGGCGCGGGCTATGAGCGGGGGGCCGACGACCACGCCGACCAGCAGCAGGGCGGACAGGATCATCAACGCGCCCCTGAGACCGAGGGAGTCGTCGGCGGCGAGGCTGACGGGGTTCGCGACGACCGAGGAGTCGCCGCCCGCTCCGTCGCTGATCAGTTCGCCGGTGTCCGGGTCGATCACCCCGCCGGACGCGCCGCCCGAGTCGGCGGCGGCCGACTCCTGGGCGTCCGGGGTCCCGTCGCCGTCGGTGTCGGCTCCTCCCCCGGACGTGCCGGCTCCGCCCTGGCCGCCCGTGGCGCCGGTGGCCGAGCCACCGCCGCCCGAGTCGCCCGAAGAGCCGCCGGAGCCGCCCGTGGCGTTCTGGCTGACCGGAGTGGTCTGCTTGGCGCCCGCGGTGCCGGTGGCGCACTGCGTCGGGCCCTTCTTGTCGCAGGCCTTCGGCTGGGGCGCGTTCCTGGCGAGGGTGTTGGTGCCGTCCGAGGAGAAGGTGGGGTTGCGGCAGTCGTTGATGTTCATCTTCCCGGCGGGCGCCCCTGGGATCCGCCGCACCTGGTCGAACCCCGCCTGGACGAGGTTCTTGGGCAGCGGCGAGTAGCCGAGCTCCTCCGCCTGCTGCTGGCCGTCGCAGAGGAAGTAGTTGGAGAACGCCGCCAGCGTCGCGCCCTTCGCCTCGGTCAGCGGGTTCTTGGCGCCTTCCAGGGAGGTCGGCACGATCATGTAGCTGTAGCTGGACAGCGGGTAGGTCCGGTCGTCCTGCGACCGGTAGACGCCGTCGAGGATCTGTGTGAGGTAGTTGCTGGAGCCCTTGTCCGAGTTGATCCGCGCCCCCATCAGACCCACGGCGACGCTGGCCGCGGTCGGCTCGACGTAGTAGTTCGAGGCGTTGAGCACCTTCGCGACGGGGAAGCCTGCCTTGAGGGCGTAGGAGTACTCGACGTAGGTGATGGCGCCCTCGGCGTGGTTCTGCCGTACGTAGCCCGAGACGCCCAGGGAGCCCGACTTGGCGATCTGCGAGGTGCCCGAGGCGCTCGGGAAGTAGGACGTCATCCCGCAGGGCGTGGCCCTTCCGGCCCTCCGGCAGAAGTCGTTCCAGGTGGAGCCGTGCTCCTTCGCCAGCCAGGTGGTGAACTGCGCCGAGGTGCCGGAGCCGTCGGAGCGCACCACGGGGATGATCGCCCTGCTCGGCAGGGTGAGGCCGGGGTTGTCGGCCTTGATCTCCGGGGCGTTCCACCGGGTGATCTTCGAGGTGAAGATCTTGGCGAGCACATCGCCGGACAGGCGCAGGTTGGTGACCCGCTTGCCGCCGATCTTCAGGTTGTACATGAAGGCCGTGCCGCCGGCCACGATCGGCATGTAGGCGTACTCATGGGTCGGGGGCGCGTCCGTGACGCCGCCCTCCTTCAGCCCGTACGGGATCTCCGAGACCGCGAAGTCCGCGGTGCCGTTCTTGAACTGCTCGCGGCCGTTGGAGGAGCCGGTGGCCGCGAAGTTGACGGTCATCCCGAGGTTGGAGGCGACGTTGCGGCGCCACTGGTCGAGGGCGTTGGAGCTCCAGGTCGACCCCGCACCGGTGATCTTGCTGTACGAGGCCGCCCGGGCGGGCGGCTGGCCTGCGGCGAGCAGCGCGCAGAGCAGCGCGGCCAGCACCAGGGCCGGCCGGGACATGGTCACGGGTCTCACGGAGTACTCCTGGTGGTGTCGGCGAGCGGCTGTGCGGGAGAGGTGCGGGCGGCGGTGCGGCTCGCGAAGCGCTCGGCGTCGCGGCGGGAGGCGAGCACCCGGCGGTGGGTCTGCCCCTTGGTGAGCTGTCCGGGGTCGCGTCCGCCGATGACCCGGGCGATCACGAAGAGGAGCAGCACCAGCGCCATCAGGGTCGCCGCCGTGCCGAACCCGCGCGCGATCATGTCGGGTTCGGGCGACTTGACGAACTCGAAGGTGGCCAGCGGCAGCGAGACCTGGGGGCCGGAGAGCGGGTCGGCGTTGAGCTCGGCGGTGAAACCGGCGGTGAGCAGGACGGGAGAGGTCTCGCCCACCCCCCGGGCGGTGCCGAGGATGACGGACGTGGTCAGCCCGGACCTCGCGGTGGGCAGCACCACGTGCCACACGGTGCGCCAGCGCGAGGTGCCCAGCGCGTACGAGGCCTCGCGGAGGTTGCCGGGGACGAGGCGGATCACCACGTCGGCGGCCCGGATGATGATCGGCAGCATCATCACGGACAGCGCGAGGGAGGCCGCCAGGCCCGACTTGTCGAACCCGAAGGCGAGGATGAAGGTGGCGTAGACGAACAGGCCGGCCACGATCGAGGGGAGGGCGGTCATCGCCTCGACGATGGTGCGCACGAAGCGGGCGAAGCGGCCCGGGACCTCGTTGAGGAAGACCGCGCAGACCAGTCCCGCGGGAACGGTCACCACCAGCGCCAGCGAGATCTGCTGTAGCGTCCCGACGATCGCGTGCAGCACTCCGCCGACGCCCAGTCCGTCGAGCGGGCCGGCCAACTGCATGTCCTGGGTGAAGAAGTTGGCGTGCGGCAGCGCCTCACGGCCGCGCCAGAGGGTGAAGACGATGACGAAGCCCAGGGCCACCAGCAGGATCAGCCCCATGGTGCGGACCAGCACCCCGGCCAGCCGGTCCCGGATCGCCGGGCCGTCCTCGTCGAACGACACGAGCAGGGCGTAGACCCCGAGGAACAGCACATAGGCGACGACGGCGAATCCGACCGCCCCGTCGAACGGCAGCATCCGCCCGAAGAGCAGCCCGGTCACACTCAGCGCCGCCGCCGCGGCGCCCACCAGTGCGAACCGGTCGGACGGCCGGGTCGCGGCCAGGGAGCGCTTCTCCTCGGCCGCGCGGCTGCCCGCCCGGGCGGGCAGCACGGTGCGTGACGGAGGGCGGGCGGCCGGGACACCCGGCGTCGGCAGGGCGTTCCACCGAGTGGCGGGCGGGGCGTCGGCGGTGCCGGGCGGTGGTTCGGGAGCAAGTGTCATGGCAGGCGGTGTCCCTGGGGCGTGGCGTCGGATCGGGCGGGGCCGGCGGGCGTCTCGGAGGCCGGCCTACGTGGAGGCGCCGGAGCGGCTGCGGGCGACGATCGACGAGGCGGCGAAGTTGACGACGAGCGTGAGGAGGAACAGCGCGAGCCCCGCGGCCATCAGCGCCGACATCCCGAAGGGGCTGGATTCGCCGTAGCGCAGGGCGATCAGGGCCGCAACCGAACTGGCGCCGTTCTGCAGGACGTGCCACTGGATCTCGAAGACGGGCGAGATGATCAGGTAGACGGCGATGGTCTCGCCGAGGGCGCGGCCGAGGCCGAGCATGGTGCCGCCGATCATGCCGCCCTTGCCGAAGGGCAGGACGACGCTGCGGATCATGCCCCAGCGGGTCGCACCCAAGGCGTACGCGCCCTCCCTCTCGCCCGCCGGTGCCTGCGAGAAGACCTCCCGCATGACCGAGCAGATGATGGGAGCGACCATGAGGGCGACGACGATCCCCGCCACCAGGGTCGAGGAGGTGTAGACGGTCTCCGGGGCGAGCGGGTCGGACGGATCCGCCCCGTCCACCCGGAAGAGCGGGAACCAGCCCAGGTAGGTGGCGATCCAGCGGGCCGTGGGCAGCACCGCCCCCTCGAAGAAGAAGAGTCCCCAGAGCCCGTAGACCACCGAAGGGACCGCCGCCATCAGGTCGACGACGCTGATGAGGGTGCGGCGCAGCCGGGGCGGCGCGTACTCGGAGATGTAGAGGGCGGCTCCCAGGGCCAGCGGTACGGCCACCACGATCGCCGTCAGGGCGATGAGGACCGTGCCGATGAGGACCGCCGCGATCCCGAACCGTCCGGCGTCGGGCTCCCAGGCCTCGGTCGTCAGGAAGGACCAGCCGGCCCGTTCCAGCGCCTGCCAGGCCCGGTAGAGGAGGAATCCGCCCACCAGCAGCATCACGGCCAGCACCAGGCCGCCCCCGCCGCGGGCCACCGTACGGAACACGCGGTCGGGTATGCCCGGGTCCGCGTGCAGCCGCCGGGGGACGTCGGGCGTCGCGGAGGCCCCGTCGGCCGGTACCGCTCGCTCCTGCGTTCGTGTCGTCACCCGGACGACGCTCACGGGGGGCGATGAACCGTTGCGCCCCGTGATGTGAACGAGGGGCGCCCTAAAGGCAACTTCCGGTGTCCTCGCCCACCCGGCCGAGCAGCTTGCGGAACCGCTCGTACGCCGCCAGACAGGTCGAGTGGCGTTCGTACGCGCGGGCCGAGACGGCGGTGCTGCGGCCGTCCGCCCGTCTCAGTAACCACACCCAGCCGTTCCCGGACACCGTGTGCTGCACCGCCCCGGCCTGCTCCTCGAACCCTTTCCTCAGCTCCTCGAAGGCGTCACGGCAGTCGGTGTACGTCCCGAAGGCCCCCGGGGACACCGCGACGACCCGGCCGTTCTGTGCCACCATCCGCCAGGCGAAGCGACCGTCCCCGTCCGTGTCGATCCGGCAGCGCGCGCCCGCCGTGTCCGTTCTGCCGCCACCGTCGGCACCTGTCATGTTCGCCCCCACCCCCGCAGCCCCGCCCGGACGTCGGGGCGGCAAGCGCAATCTATGGAGGCACCCGCGGGCCGTGGGCCCCCTAACGGGTCAGGCGGTCTGTTTTCATCGGGATGTAGCCCCTAGGGCACACCTCGTACACCGGTGCGCCGGACGGCGGTCCGGGCCGGCCTTCGTCACGGGTGGGGCGCTCCGCTCAGCCGATCGCGAGCAGCACCACGAGCAGCACGGCCCCGACCACCGCCGGGGCGATGACCTCGTAGGCCCAGCGCGCCGACGCCGTGACCGCGCCGGTCTCCTTGCGGGCCTCCGCGCGCTCGGCGAGCTCCCGCAGGTCGTCGACCGTACGGTCGGCGGCCGCCGCGCGGGCCTGCGAGTCGCGGACGTCGGCGTGCACGGAGGCGCGGCCGTAGGGGTCGTCGTGGGCCTGCTGGGTGGCCTTGCGGGCAGCGCGCTTGCGCTCGCGGAGCGAGACGGGGACGGCCCACAGCTGGTACTTGGCGCCCTCGTGGGTGAAGACCTCGCTCGAGTAGGAGGCGCGGACGGAGGAGACGTCCGTCCACGGCAGCACGATCGTGCGGAACGGGTTGCGGATCCGGATCCGCTCCTCGTCGGCGAAGACGGCCGGCCGCAGTGTGAACGCCACGATCAGCGGGATGACGGTGAGCAGCGCCGCCAGCGCGAGCCACGGGGCGCGCCCCTCCCCCTGGACCACCGCGTCGCCGCCGATCCAGCCGACCAGCAGGATGAGCAGCGCGCCGCCGACCAGCCCGGCGCCCGAACGGTAGGTCCGCTCGGCGTGGGTCGGCTCGGCGGGAGGAGTGGGGCTCGTCATGGCCCCGATTCTGCCTGAAGAGCCGCGGCCGGTGGGGCGCGGCCTCGCCCGGCCTGTGGAGGACCCGGAACGAACAGGGCCCTGTACAGGTCGCTACGCGCGTAGATATGCTCACCTGGTGACCATGCCCACCACTGCTCCCTCATTCGCCGACGCGACCGCGTCCGACGGGGCGCTGCGCCGCTTCCTGCACGGGCTGCCGGGCGTCGACCCCGTCGGCCTCGAAGCGCGCGCCGCCTCCCTCGGGACCCGGTCGATCAAGACGACCGCCAAGGCGTACGCCATCGATCTGGCCATCTCGATGATCGACCTGACGACGCTGGAAGGCGCGGACACCCCGGGCAAGGTCCGGGCCCTGGCCGCCAAGGCGGTCAACCCCGACCCCACCGACCGCACGACCCCGCGCACCGCGGCCGTCTGCGTCTACCCCGACATGGCGGCCACCGCCGTCGCCGCGCTCGCGGGCTCCGGAGTGAAGGTGGCGTCCGTCGCGACGGCCTTCCCGGCGGGCCGGGCGGCGCTGGACGTCAAGCTCGCCGACGTGCGCGACGCCGTGGCGGCCGGGGCCGACGAGATCGACATGGTCATCGACCGGGGCGCCTTCCTCGCCGGGCGCTATCTGAAGGTGTACGAGGAGATCGTCGCCGTGAAGGCCGAGTGCGGCTCGGCACGGCTCAAGGTGATCTTCGAGACCGGCGAGCTGTCCACCTACGACAACATCCGGCGGGCCTCCTGGCTCGGGATGCTGGCGGGGGCGGACTTCATCAAGACCTCGACCGGCAAGGTCGGCACGAACGCCACCCCGGCGAACACCCTGCTCATGCTGGAGGCCGTACGCGACTTCCGCGAGCAGACGGGCGTGCAGATCGGCGTGAAGCCCGCGGGCGGCATCCGCACATCCAAGGACGCGGTCAAGTTCCTCGTCCTGGTGAACGAGACCGCCGGCGAGGACTGGCTGGACAACCACTGGTTCCGCTTCGGCGCCTCCAGCCTGCTGAACGACCTGCTGATGCAGCGCCAGAAGCTCAGCACCGGCCGCTACTCCGGCCCCGATTACGTGACGGTGGACTGATACGCCATGGCATCCGCATTCGACTACGCACCGGCTCCGGAGTCCCGCTCCGTCGTCGACATCGCCCCTTCGTACGGGCTCTTCATCGACGGCGAGTTCACCGAGGCCGCGGACGGCAAGGTCTTCAAGACTGTCAGCCCGTCGACCGAAGAGGTCCTCTCCGAGGTCGCCAGAGCCGGCGCCGAGGACGTCGACCGCGCCGTGAAGGCGGCCCGCAAGGCGTTCGGGAAGTGGTCGGCGCTGCCCGGCTCCGAGCGCGCCAAGTACCTCTTCCGGATCGCGAGGATCATCCAGGAGCGCTCCAGGGAGCTCGCCGTCCTGGAGACCCTGGACAACGGCAAGCCCATCCGGGAGACCCGCGACGCCGACCTGCCGCTGGTCGCCGCGCACTTCTTCTACTACGCGGGCTGGGCCGACAAGCTCGACCACGCCGGATACGGTACGAACCCCCGCCCGCTCGGTGTGGCCGGCCAGATCATCCCGTGGAACTTCCCGCTGCTGATGCTCGCCTGGAAGATCGCCCCGGCGCTCGCCACCGGCAACACGGTCGTGCTGAAGCCGGCGGAGACCACTCCGCTGTCCGCGCTGTTCTTCGCGGACATCTGCCGGCAGGCCGGACTGCCCAGGGGTGTCGTCAACATCCTGACCGGTTACGGGGACGCGGGCTCCGCGCTCGTCGAGCACCCTGACGTGAACAAGGTCGCCTTCACCGGCTCCACCGCCGTCGGCAAGGCCATCGCCCGGCAGATCGCGGGCACGGGCAAGCGGGCCACGCTGGAGCTCGGCGGCAAGGGCGCCAACATCGTCTTCGACGACGCCCCGGTCGACCAGGCCGTGGAGGGCATCGTCACGGGCATCTTCTTCAACCAGGGCCAGGTCTGCTGCGCGGGCTCGCGCCTCCTCGTCCAGGAGTCGGTGCAGGAGGAGGTCCTGCACTCCCTCAAGCGGAGGCTCTCCACGCTCCGGCTCGGCGACCCGCTGGACAAGAACACCGACATCGGCGCGATCAACTCCGGCGAGCAGCTGGCCCGGATCACCGCGCTCGTCGAGACCGGCGAGGCGGAGGGCGCCGAGCGCTGGACCGCCCCGTGCGAACTCCCCTCCTCCGGCTACTGGTTCGCGCCGACGCTCTTCACCGGCGTCAGCCAGGCGCACACCGTGGCCCGGGACGAGATCTTCGGCCCGGTGCTGTCGGTGCTCACCTTCCGCACGCCCGACGAGGCCGTGGCGAAGGCCAACAACAGTCAGTACGGCCTCTCGGCCGGCATCTGGACGGAGAAGGGCTCCCGCATCCTCGCGGTGGCGAACAAGCTCCGCGCGGGTGTCGTCTGGGCCAACACGTTCAACAAGTTCGACCCGGCCTCGCCGTTCGGCGGGTACAAGGAGTCGGGCTTCGGCCGCGAGGGCGGCCGCCACGGCCTGGAGGCGTACCTCGATGTCTGATCGCGAATCGACCAACGGCTCCGCCGAGCGGCGTCTGAGCGTCTTCAAGACCTACAAGCTGTACGTCGGGGGCAAGTTCCCCCGCTCCGAGAGCGGCCGGGTGTACGAGGTGACGGACTCCAAGGGCAGGTGGCTCGCCAACGCGCCGCAGTCCTCCCGCAAGGACGCCCGTGACGCGGTCGTCGCGGCCCGGAAGGCCTTCGGCGGCTGGTCGGGCACCACGGCGTACAACCGCGGCCAGGTCCTCTACCGCGTCGCGGAGATGCTGGAGGGCCGCAGGGAGCAGTTCGTGAGGGAGGTCGCGGACGCCGAGGGGCTCTCGAAGTCCAAGGCGGCGGCCGTGGTCGACGCGGCGGTCGACCGGTGGGTCTGGTACGCGGGCTGGACCGACAAGATCGGCCAGGTCGTGGGCGGGGCGAACCCGGTCGCGGGCCCGTTCTTCAACCTCTCCACGCCGGAGCCGACCGGCGTGGTCGCGGTCCTGGCGCCGCAGGAGTCGTCGTTCCTGGGGCTCGTCTCCGTCGTCGCCCCGGTGATCGCCACGGGGAACACCGCCGTCGTCGTCGCCTCGGCCTCCTCGCCGCTGCCCGCGCTGTCGCTGGGCGAGGTCCTGGCGACGTCCGACCTGCCGGGCGGGGTGGTCAACATCCTCTCGGGCGTGACGGCGGAGCTGGCCGCCCCGCTCGCCGCCCATCAGGACGTCAACGCGATCGACCTCACGGGGGCGGACGCGGCGCTCGCGAAGGAGCTGGAGGTCGCGGCCGCCGACAACCTGAAGCGGGTCCTGCGCCGGCACGTCACGGGCCACGGCCCCGACGGTGAGGCGCACGGCGCGACCGATCCACAGGCTGTGGACGCCGAGGACTGGTCGGCCGACCCCGGCACCCGGCGCCTGACGGCCTTCCTGGAGACCAAGACGGTCTGGCACCCCACGGGCGCCCTGGGAGCCTCCGGCTCCTCGTACTGACGCCGTACACGTGTGGGGCCGCCTCCGGGCGGCCCCACACGCGCGTCAAGGACCGGACAGCCCTTAGAAGCTGTTGCCTTACTCCGGTTGGATCAGGCTGAGGCGGCAGGTGCCTTCGGATCCAAGGCGGAGGAGGGCGTCGACGCGGAGCGTCGGCAACCGACGACAACGCCGGAGACGGAGGCACCTGCCGCCTCAGCCCCGACCGGGGTAGGACAACAGCTTCTTACGGAAGGTCAGGGGTGATCAGGTCGGTCACCTGTCCGATCACCGGCAGGTCGCCGAGCGCGGCGCCGCTGGTCAGCGGATCGGTGACCAGCGCGGTGGTCACCGGCTTGAAGTCGGCGATCTGCGCGCCCACCGCGTTGTCCAGCGGGTCGACGCCCGTGTTGGCCAGCGGGTCGATCTGCAGGTCGGTGACGGGCTTGAGGGCCCCGGCCAGCCCGTAGCCGAGCGCGCTCGTCAACGCGGGCGAAGCCGTCTCACCGAGCGCCCCGAGAGCGCTGTCCGCGGTGTCCGAACCGGTGGCGGGCGCGGTCGGCGCCGCCGCCTGGGCGGCCGTTCCCCCGGCGCCGAGCGCCGCGCCGAGCGCGGTGAGAGTGAGCCCGGCGCGCAGCAGGGCGCGGCGCCGGGGCTTGGACAGTGCATGACGTGCCATGTTTTCCCACCTGATCGGGACGTGTCGGGTAATCATCCGTGCGCGCAGAGTAGTTGAGGTGTGATGCTCGATACCAACAGGACCTCCCGGGGATCCCCTACGCGGGTCAATGCCTCACACTTCTGTTCTGTGAGTTCCCAAGCGATCCCCACGCGCGTCGTACTGCTGGCCGGTCCGTCCGGCTCCGGCAAGTCGTCCCTCGCAGCCCTCAGCGGTCTGCCGGTGCTGCGTCTGGACGACTTCTACAAGGAGGGCAACGATCCGACACTGCCCCGGGTCACCGGCAGCACGGACATCGACTGGGACTCGGCTCTCTCCTGGGACGCGGACGGCGCCGTCGCCGCGGTGGCGGAGCTGTGCCGCACAGGGCGGACGACCGTACCCGTGTACGACCTCGCCACGAGTGCGAGGACGGGCCGCGAGACGTTCGCCATCGAGCGCACACCGCTCTTCGTCGCGGAGGGGATCTTCGCGGCGGACATAGTGGCGCGCTGCCAGGAACTGGGGCTCCTCGCGGACGCCCTGTGCCTGCGCGGAAGGCCTTCGACGACCTTCCGGCGGCGGCTGCTGCGGGATCTGCGCGAGGGGCGGAAGTCGGTCCCCTTCCTGCTGCGCAGGGGCTGGCGGCTGATGCGGGCCGAGCGGGGCATCGTGGCCCGCCAGACCGCGCTGGGCGCGTACCCCTGCGGCCGTCAGGAGGCCCTGGGGCGGCTGGCCGCCGCGGCGGCGGGGCGCTGCCGCAGGGCGCCCGTGGGCGCGGCGGTTCCGGAGTAGGCGACCGAGGGCTGTCGCGACGATCGTCGGAAGCCGTCGGGTCTCAGGCGTGAACCCCGCGACGAGCCGCGGGCGCGGGAAACGGCGAGCGGGGGCGGACAAGACCCCCCGGCCCGTCCGCCCCCGCCACGCACTCCCCCGTGCCGCAGCCTCCCCCGAGGCCGCGGCCGTTCCCCCTTTTTCCCCCGTTCCCCCCGTAGACCTCAGGCCACCAGCTCGCCGAAGGACTCCTCCTCGTCACGGCCGAAGCTGAGGACCTCGTCCTCACGCAGCCGGCGGAGCGACCGCCAGATGCTCGACTTCACCGTGCCGACACTGATGTCGAGTATGGACGCGATCTCCGGGTCCGTGCGGCCCTCGTAGTAGCGGAGCACCAGCATGGTCCGCTGGAGTTCCGGGAGCCGTGCGAGCGCCTGCCAGAGCACCGCCCGCAGTTCCGTACCCCGCATCGCGTCCGTGTCGCCGGCCGTCTCCGGCAGCTCCTCGGTCGGGTACTCGTTGAGCTTGCGCCTGCGCCATGCGCTGATGTGCAGATTGGTCATGGTGCGGCGGAGATAGCCGCCGACCGCCGCCTTGTCGCTGATCCTGTCCCAGGCCCGGTACGTCGAGAAGAGGGCGCTCTGGAGCAGGTCCTCGGCCTCGTAACGGTCGCCGGTCAGGTGGTAGGCGGTCGCGTACAGGGAGGCACGGCGCTCCTGGACGTAGGCGGTGAACGCCGCTTCGGCGTCCTGTGCGTCGTCCACGCCGTCCAGGTGCTTGCGCGCACCCGGCACCTCCCCGTACGCGCTTCCCCCGTCGTCCCCCGTACGCGCGTCGACCATCGCCAGGAACGACGTGTGGTGACGGCTCGCGCCACGCACCCGCCCCCGTGTTCCGGCGCCGGACTTCTCGGTGCTCCGGCCGAGGTCGTGGAGCCGCGTGACAACTGCGCTTGAGGTGGTGCTGTGCAGTGCGTTCATGTGGCGCCCCCCATCGGTGGAGTCCGTTCGTTCCGTGTGCCAACGAGCTTGCCGGGGCAGTTTCATGGCCCTGTCCCTCGACTGTCACAGGCCTGTCACAGGCCATGTCGGCCGATCAAGTCGGAAGGAAGGTCGAAACGTGGCACCACCATGGGCCAGAATGGCCCCCGTGCCTTTCCTGTTGCTGATCGAGGACGACGACGCCATCCGCACGGCCCTGGAACTCTCGCTGTCACGCCAGGGCCATCGTGTGGCCACCGCGGCGACGGGTGAGGACGGCCTGGAACTGCTCAGGGAGCAGCGGCCGGATCTTGTGGTGCTGGACGTGATGCTGCCCGGGATCGACGGTTTCGAGGTGTGCCGGAGGATCAGGCGCACCGACCAGTTGCCGATCATCCTGCTGACCGCGCGCAGCGACGACATCGACGTCGTGGTGGGCCTGGAGTCCGGCGCGGACGACTACGTCGTCAAGCCCGTGCAGGGGCGGGTGCTCGACGCCCGTATCCGGGCGGTGCTGCGCCGCGGCGAGAGGGAGTCGACCGATTCCGCGACCTTCGGGAGCGTGGTCATCGACCGTTCGGCCATGACCGTCACCAAGAACGGCGAGGATCTGCAGCTCACGCCGACGGAGCTGCGGCTCCTCCTGGAGCTGAGCCGCAGGCCCGGACAGGCCCTGTCCCGGCAGCAGTTGCTGCGCCTCGTGTGGGAGCACGACTACCTCGGCGACTCACGTCTGGTGGACGCGTGCGTGCAGCGGCTGCGGGCGAAGGTGGAGGACGTGCCGTCCTCGCCGACGCTGATCCGCACCGTGCGTGGTGTGGGGTACCGGCTGGACTCGCCTCAGTGAGCGGTACCGCCAAGCGCTCCATAATCTCGGGGCTTCGCTGGACCAGCCTGCGGCTGCGCCTGCTGGTCGTGTTCGCGCTGGTGGCCCTGACCGCCGCGGTCTCCGCGTCGGGCATCGCCTACTGGCTGAACCGCGAGGCCGTGCTGACGCGTACGCAGGACGCGGCGCTCGGCGACTTCCGCCGGCAGATGCAGAACCGTGCGGCGTCGCTGCCGCCGCAGCCCACCGCGGCCGAACTGCGGGAGACGGCCGAGCAGATGTCGGACAGCAGTCCCGGGTACCACGTGCTGCTGATCGGAACCCACGACGGCAAGCCGGTCGCCGGTTCCTCCGACATCGACGCCTTCACCAAGGTGGACGTGCCGGCCTCCCTGCAGCGGCAGGTGAACAGGAAGCAGCCGCTGACCTCGGGCAACACCTTTGAGTACCACTTGTTCTGGCAGCGGACCGCGCGGGGATCCACCCCCTACCTGGTGGCCGGGACGAAGATCATCGGAGGTGGCCCGGCCGGGTACATGCTGAAATCGCTGGAACAGGAGCGTGAGGACCTCAGCTCGCTGGCGTGGTCCCTGGGCATCGCCACCGCGCTGGCGCTCGTGGGTTCCGCGCTGCTCGCCCAGGCCTCGGCCACGACCGTGCTGCGGCCGGTCCAGCGGCTGGGTGACGCGGCCCGCAAGCTGGGCGAGGGGAAGCTGGACACCCGGCTCGTGGTCTCCGGCAACGACGAACTCGCCGATCTCTCCCATACGTTCAACAAGGCCGCGAGCTCGCTGGAGAAGAAGGTCGCGGACATGAGCGACCGGGAGGAGTCGAGCCGCAGGTTCGTCGCCGACATGTCGCACGAGCTGCGGACCCCGCTGACCGCGATCACGGCCGTCGCCGAGGTGCTGGAGGACGAGGCGGACAGCCTGGACCCGATGATCGCCCCGGCGGTGCATCTGGTGGTGAGCGAGACCCGTCGGCTGAACGACCTGGTCGAGAACCTGATGGAGGTCACCCGCTTCGACGCCGGTACGGCCCGGCTCGTCCTGGACACGGTCGACGTGGCGGACCAGGTGACGGCCTGCATCGACGCCCGCGCCTGGCTGGACGCGGTGGACCTGGACGCGGAGCGCGGCATCATGGTGCGGCTGGATCCGCGCCGGCTCGACGTGATCCTGGCCAATCTGATCGGCAACGCCCTCAAGCACGGCGGTTCGCCGGTGCGGGTGTCCGTGCGGACCGACGAGGACGAACTCGTCATCGAGGTGCGCGACCACGGCCCGGGCATCCCCGAGGAGGTCCTGCCGCACGTGTTCGACCGCTTCTACAAGGCCAGCGCGTCCCGCCCGCGCTCCGACGGCAGCGGTCTCGGCCTCTCCATCGCGGTGGAGAACGCCCACATCCACGGTGGTGACATCACCGCCTCAAATCTGCCGGACGGCCAGGGCGCGGTGTTCGTGCTGCGCCTCCCCCGGGACGCCGAAGCTCTGGCCTCCGGCGCGCCGGAGGGCGAGGACCCCGACGGGAACGGCGACGAGAAGGGCGACGCGAAGTGATGTCCGGCGTACGGACCCGGGCCCCGCGGGCCCTCCGGCGGGCGGTCGTGGTGCCGGCCGCGCTCGCGGCAGGTGCGGCGCTGCTGGCCGGGTGCGGGATCCGCACCACCTCGGTGCCCGTCGACGCCGGGGCGGCGCCGTCCCGGATGCCGTGCAGGACGACGTCGGCCGGGGCCACGGCACCGGCGGACACCGTCCCGCTGCGGATCTACCTGGCGTGTGCCTCGCAGCTGGTGACCGTGGAGCGGTCCGTCGAGGTGGACGAGTCCCGGTCCGACCGGCTCCTGGTCGCGCAGACGCTGCTCGCCGAGCTGCAGCGGGAGCCGGACGGCGCGGAGCGGCGGGCCGGGTTCTCCACGAACGTGCCGATGGGACTGCGGGTGTCCGATGCCCGGGAAGGGGATCCGGAGGGCACGCTGCGCCTCAGCGAGCAGCCGGACGACCTGCCCCCGGAGGCGCTGGCACAGGTGGTGTGCACGTACGCGGACAGCGACACCCTCGGTTCCGGGGGCTCCGTGACGCTCGGCGGGCCGGGTGACTACGCACCGCGCGGCTATCTGTGCACGTCGGAGACGAAGAGCCGGCCCTCGGACGTACCGACGCTCGGGGCGTCGCCGGAGCTGTCCTGAGGCGGGGCGCCACGATCCGCTCGGGGCGGGTCCCGGCGCCTGTCCGGTCGGGGGCGGGTCCTGTCCCATCGGGCACGACGGGCCGTGGGGCGGGTCACAGCTCCTTCGCGCGGCCGCGCGGAACCGATCCTGCCGGTCGTGGCGTCTTGGTGCACGTGCGTCACAGTTCGGACGGCCGGGCCGTCATCCGCTTCCGTGCGGCGGGAGTTCTCCTCCTCCTCGCGCATCTTCTGTTCGTCGGCTGGCTGACGCTGCGCCCGCTGGACGTCCCCTGGATGACGGCTGCGAACCTCCAGCCGCTGGCCGGCATCAGGGCGGACCTCGCCCTGGGCCCCGTCGAGGCGGGGCGCCGGATAGGCGAGGGGCTGATGCTGCTGGCGCCGCTCGGGATACTGCTGCCGATGGCCGGAGGCAGGCTGCTGGTGTCCCCCTGGGCCTCGCTGGCCCGTACGGTCGCTGCGGGCGCCCTGATCTCCATGGCCATCGAGCTCGCTCAGACCGGGGTGCCGGGCCAGGTCGTCGACGTCGACTCGCTGCTCCTGAACACCGCGGGTGTCGCACTGGCCCATCTGCTGGTCGTACCGCTGTCGCGGGCGCGGCTGCGCCGGGGCAACCGGGCGGGCGCCGGCGACCTGTCGCACCTGGGCAACGGGCTGCGGCCGTCCCCGCGTGAGGTGCCTCAGGGGTCCACCCCGACGATTTCCAGGGTCGGTATCGCCCCGTAGAGCGACGCTTTGCCCTGCTCCCAGGAGCCACCATGGTGATACCGGGAGCGCGACGGAGCCGCTCCCCGAAACGGTTCGCGAAGGAGCCCACCATGGCCGCACTTGTCCGCCCGAGCGAAGGACGCATGATCGGTGGAGTGTGCGCGGCGCTTGCACACCGCTTCGGCACCTCCGCCGGAACGATGCGAGTCATCTTCCTGCTGTCCTGCCTGCTCCCCGGCCCGCAGTTCCTGCTCTACCTGGCGCTGTGGGTCCTGCTCCCCTCGGAGAAGAGCCCGGCCGCGACGGCCTGGTGACCGGCGGGACCACGGGGACGGAACAGATGGGGCGCACACCCTGACCGGGTGTGCGCCCCATCTTCGTGCCGCTGGTCAGCCGCCGATCGGGAGCACGCCGGTCAGGCCTCCGGCGGGCATGCCGCCGAGGAGGTTGGTACCGGGGGAGGAGAGTTCGCTGCCGCCGCGCTGCTGCTGGTCGAGGAGACCGCCGGCCGCCTCCTGCGCCGCGGGCAGCGCCTCGGTGACCGAGTCGAGGGCGACGTTGGAGGGCAGGCCTCCGGCCAGGGCGTCGACGGGCACCGCGACGGCGGAGGCACTTCCGGCACCGGCGGCGGCGAAAGCGGCACCGAGAGCGGCGACACCGAGGGTCCTGACAGCAGACTGCTTCATGTGAAATTCATCCTTGGGGAGAGGGATGGGAGCGGCTCTGCAACGTAGTCAGCCCACCACTGCTCCCGCAAACACGCGACGACACGGAAAACGGCCGGGAACATGCACTCCCGGCCGTTTCCACGATGCTTTTATCAGCCCGCCAGAGATGAAGAAGCGCTGGTCACAGCGGTCTGCCGGAACAGCCATTCGGATTTCAGCTCCGCATAACCGGGCTTCACCACGTCATTGATCATCGCCAGACGTTCATCGAAAGGGATGAACGCTGATTTCATCGCATTGACTGTGAACCACTGCATGTCGTCGAGCGTGTATCCGAAAGTCTCGGTCAGCCTCTCGAATTCCCGGCTCATGCTCGTCCCGCTCATCAGCCGGTTGTCCGTGTTCACGGTCGCCCGGAAATGCAGCTTCCGGAGCAGCCCGATGGGGTGCTCCGCGTAGGAGGCCGCGGCGCCGGTCTGAAGGTTGGACGTCGGGCAGAGCTCCAGCGGGATCCGCTTGTCGCGCACGTAGGAGGCGAGGCGGCCCAGGGTCACGGTGCCGTCGTCGGCGACCTCGATGTCGTCGATGATCCGGACACCGTGGCCCAGCCGGTCGGCGCCGCACCACTGGAGGGCCTGCCAGATCGACGGCAGCCCGAAGGCCTCACCCGCGTGGATCGTGAAGTGGTTGTTCTCCCGCTTGAGGTACTCGAAGGCGTCCAGGTGACGGGTGGGCGGGTAGCCGGCCTCGGCGCCCGCGATGTCGAAGCCCACCACGCCCAGGTCGCGGTACCGGTTGGCGAGTTCGGCGATCTCCAGCGCGCGGGCGGCGTGCCGCATGGCGGTGAGGAGGGCGCCGACCCGGATGCGGTGGCCGTTGGCCCGGGCCCGGCGTTCACCCTCACGGAAGCCCTCGTTGACCGCCTCCACGACCTCTTCGAGTGACAGTCCGGCGGTGAGGTGCTGCTCCGGCGCGTACCGCACCTCGGCGTACACGACGCCGTCCTCGGCGAGGTCCTCGGCGCACTCGGCGGCCACCCGGAACAGCGCGTCGCGGGTCTGCATGACGGCGCAGGTGTGGGCGAAGGTCTCGAGGTACCGCTCCAGCGAACCGGAGTCGGCGGCCTCACGGAACCAGATGCCGAGCTTGTCGGGCTCGGTCTCGGGCAGGGCCTCGTAGTTCTGGGCCAGGGCGAGTTCGACGATCGTGCCGGGGCGGAGGCCACCGTCGAGGTGATCGTGGAGCAGCACCTTGGGGGCGCGGCGGATCTGGTCGGGGCCGGGGACGTTCAGGGTCTGGCTCGTCATCAGGGCACTCTAGCGCCTACGCGCGTAGAGCGCCGGTGCCGATACGTAACAGTGACCGCGAAGCCGGGTGGAGTACACCTGTCCTTCTGACACTGTTCTGTCATGGCACAGCGCACACTTCCCCTGCCTGCCGCCAGGCTGGGACGGGCCGTTCGCACGGCCGGAGCTGCACCCGAGGTCAGCGGCGTGGTCCTGCTGCTCCCGGACGGCGAGACCGATTCGCGTCGCCGTCCCTCCGCTCTCTCGTACGCGGCGCAGCTGCCGTTCGCCCGAAGCCTGGCCCGCGCCGGGCAGGGCGAGGGGCTCGCGGTGCACGTCGTGCGCTACCGCAGCCGGGGCTGGAACTCGGGTGCCGGCCTGGCGGCCGACGCCGAGTGGGCGGCCGACGAGGTCCAGCGCCGCTACGGCGACATCCCGGTGTGCCTCGCGGGGCACGGCATGGGGGGCCGTGCCGCCCTGCGCGGCGCCGGACACGAAGCGGTCAGCTCGGTGCTGGCGCTGGCGCCCTGGCTGCCGGCGGACCCGGAACCGGAGCCCGAACCGGTGAGGCAGCTCGCCGGCCGCAGGGTCCTCCTCGTGCACGGCACCAACGACGCCCGGACGGACCCGGAGCTCTCCTACCGGCTGGCGGAACGCGCGAAGAAGGTGAACCGGGAGACCTGTCGCTTCGAGGTGCACTCGGACGGCCACGCGCTGCGTCAGCACCGCGCCGAAGTCATGGCTCTCGCCGCCGACTTCGTCGCCGGCTCGCTCTTCGCCCGGCCGTACGCCCGCCCGGTCGCCGACGCGTTCGCCGCTCCCCCGCCACTGGGCCTGCGGATGCCGCTGGCGGCGGGGTTCGGGCAGTCGCTGAAACACTGAGGCGGGCGGTCCGTGTCAGTCCGGGAGCAGGCTCCCCCTGCGTGACAGCAGGAAGCGCTTGAACGCGGCTACGGGCGGGGTGTCAGGGTGCCCGTCCAGCCAGGCGACGCCGATCTCGCGCGCCGCGCGCGGCGCGGTCACCGCCAGCTCGACCACCCCGGGCCTGGCGACGGCGGGCGGCGGCAGCAGCGCCACCCCGAGCCCCGCCGCGACCAGGCCGCGCAGGGTCTCCGCCTCCTCGCCCTCGAAGGCGACCCGCGGGGTGAACCCCGCCTCGGCGCACAGGTCGTCGGTGATCCGCCGCAGCCCGTAGCCGGGTTCGAGGGTCACGAAGGTTTCGTCGGCGGCCTCGGCGAGGCGCACGCGCCGCCGGCCCGCCAGCCGGTGCTCGTCCGGGACGACCAGGCGCAGCCGCTGCTCGTCCAGGCGCATGGCGACGAGATCGGGCGCGTCGGGGACGGGAGAGGTGAGACAGAGGTCCAGCTCGCCGCCCCGCAGCCGCTCGATCATCGCCTCGCCGTAGTTCTGCACGAGCTGGAAGCGGACCCGTGGGTGGTCGGCGCGGAAGGCCCGGATGAGGGCGGGCACGGTCTCGGACCCCATGGTGTGCAGGAAGCCGAAGGCGACCTTGCCCGCCGTGGGGTCGGCGTCCGCGCGGACCGAGTCGGCCGCCTTCTCGACCTCGGCCAGCGCGCGTTCGGCGGATCCCAGGAAGGTGCGGCCGGCGGGGGTGAGCGAGACGGTGCGGCCCTTGCGGGCGAACAGGGCGACCCCCAGGTCCTGTTCCAGCCGCACCATGGCGCGCGACAGCGTGGACTGCGGGACGCCGAGCTCCTGAGCGGCCCGGGTGACGTGCTCGTGGCGGGCCACCGCCTCGAAGTACGCGAGACGGGGGGCGAGCACGGCCCGGATGTCTTCTTCGTAACTGCTCGGTGACAGCCGAGGCTGTGAGCTGTACTGATGCACCATGGGAACGATTATGGCGGTTTCATGCATTGGACGCATGAAACCCCGCGGTCTACGTTCGACGCATGCCTCCTGCCAGTACCGGGGCGTCCACCATCGCGCTGGACGCCGCCGTTCCGTCTTCCCCGGCCGCCCTCACCCAGACCGTCCAGGACCGCCTCACACCCGGTGGTCCCGGCTACCGCAGGATGAGCTTCGCGCTCTTCTCGGCGGGGATCGCGACCTTCGCACTCCTCTACTCCACCCAGGCCCTGCTCCCCTCGGTCTCCGCGTCCTTCGGCGCGACCGCCGGGCAGGCGAGCTGGACGGTCTCGGCGGCCACCGGGGCACTCGCCCTGTGCGTCCTGCCGCTGAGCGCCCTCTCCGAGCGCTTCGGGCGACGCCAGATGATGACGGCCTCCCTCGCGGTGGCCGTGGTGATCGGACTGCTGGTGCCGTTCGCCCCGTCGCTCGGCTGGCTGATCGCGCTGCGCGCGGTCCAGGGCGCCGCGCTGGCCGGTCTGCCCGCGTCCGCGATGGCGTATCTGGCCGAGGAGGTACGGCCCAAGGCACTGGTGGCCGCGATCGGCCTGTTCGTGGCGGGCAACAGCATCGGCGGGATGAGCGGCCGTATCCTCGCCGGCTGGGTCGCCCAGCTGTGGGGATGGCGCGTGGCGCTCGGAGCGATCGGACTGCTGGCCGTGGCCTGCGCGGTCACCTTCCACCTCCTGATCCCCAGGGCCCGGCACTTCAGCCCCGCCTCGCTCAACCCGAAGGCGCTCGCGAAGACCGTCACCGGTCACCTCTCCAACCCGCTCCTGCGCAGGCTGTACGCGATCGGCGCGCTGTTCATGACGGTGTTCGGCGGCGTCTACACCGTGATCGGCTACCGGCTCGTCGAAGAGCCCTTCTCCCTCCCGCAGGGCGTCGTCGGCTCGATCTTCCTGGTCTACCTCGTCGGCACGGTCTCCTCCGCCGCCGCGGGCAGGCTGGTCGCCCGGCTGGGCCGCAGGGGCGCGCTCTACCTGGCGGTCTCGACCACGGCCGCGGGTCTGCTGCTCTCCCTGGCCGACCAGCTGGCGGCGGTGCTCGGCGGCCTGGTCCTGATCACGGCCGGCTTCTTCGCCGGGCACGCGGTCGCCTCGTCCTCGGTGAGCCGTACGGCGACGACCGGCCGGGCTCAGGCATCGGCGCTCTACCAGTCCGCCTACTACCTCGGGTCCAGCGCGGGCGGCACGCTCGGCGCCGTCGCCTTCCACGCGGGCGGCTGGGCCGGCACCGTCGGGCTGGGCGTCCTGGCCGTCCTCGGCGTCCTGACGATCACCCTGTTCGGGAGCCGGGCGGCGCGCTCCGAGCGGCTCCACGCGGGTGCGCCGCAACCGCTGCACAACTGAGACCTTCCCGGCACAACCGCTGCTCCCCCGAGCGCGTCCAACAAGCGGAGTCACGATCCGCGGACGACCGCGAAGGGGAGCAGACGTACATGACGATCATGGGGAAGATACCCGCCGTGCGGGTACGGCGCGGGGCGGTCCTGTCCGTCGCCGGGCTGGTGGCCGCTCCGGCCCTGGTCCTGGGCACGGGTACGTCCGCCCAGGCGGCGTCCTGCACGGCGTCGCAGGGGCCGTACCAGAAGCAGGTCGAGAAGTGGCTGGGGCGGACGGCCGACGGACGGCAGTCGTCGGCCGACTGCTCGGCGATCCGCTCGTTCCAGGTGGCGAAGGGCATCACCCCGGCCATCGGCTACGCCGGTCCGGTCACCTGGCGCACGATGAAGACGATCACCGCGCAGAAGGCGGCGGGCAAGAACCCGAACGCGGCGAAGAACTGCCCCACCAACAAGGGCCGCATCGCGTGCGTCGACCTGACCAGGCAGCTGAGCTGGATCCAGGACGGCTCCAAGCTGAAGTTCGGCCCGGTCCCCGTGCGCACCGGCCGCAACGGTGACGAGACCCGGACCGGTTCCAAGAAGATCTACTGGCGCAACATCGACCACTGGTCGACGCTCTACGACGTGAGCATGCCGTACGCCCAGTTCTTCGACGGCGGTCAGGCGTTCCACTCGGTGACCAAGTCGATGTACAACAACCCGGGCTCGGCGGGCTGCGTCAACATGCGTCCCTCGGACGCGAAGTCATACTGGAATCTGCTGAAGAACGGCGACGACGTCTACGTCTACGGCCGCAAGCCCGGTACCTGAGCAGCGGTTTCCTCGTTCCGGCCCCTGTTGTCAGTGCCCTGCGGTAGCTTCCACAGTGCCGGGTGAGCGGTGTCACAGCGCAACAGGGGTGGAGCGATGAGTGATCGGACAGCGACAGCGGACATCGACAGCCGGCTGGAGGGGCACCGGGTCGAACTGACCGGCTTCTGCTACCGGATGCTCGGCTCGGCCTTCGAGGCGGAGGACGCGGTCCAGGACACCCTGGTCCGCGCCTGGCGCAGCTTCGACAAGTTCGAGGGCCGCTCGTCCCTGCGCTCCTGGCTCTACCGGATCGCGACCAACGTCTGCCTGGACATGCTGAACGCAGGCAACAAGCGGGCCCGGCCCGTCGACCTGACCGGCCCGACCCCGCTCGCCCAGGCCGCGCTCAACCCGCTTCCGGAGAACACCTGGCTGGAGCCGATGCCGGACGGCCGGATCCTGCCCTCGGTGGCCGATCCGGCCGAGGCGGCCGTGGCGAAGGAGTCGGTGCGTCTGGCGTTCGTCGCCGCCCTCCAGCACCTGCCGCCCAAGCAGCGCGCGGTGCTGATCCTGCGCGAGGTCCTGGCGTGGAAGGCGAGCGAGGTCGCCGAGCTTCTCGACACCTCGGTCGCCTCCGTCAACAGCGCCCTCCAGCGGGCCCGGGCCACCCTGTCGGACACGGAGTCCTCGGCGCCCGACACCTCGAACCCGCTCGACGACGAGCAGCGCAAGCTGCTGGACCGCTATGTGGCGGCGTTCGAGGGGTACGACATGGCGGCGCTGACGGCCCTGCTCCACGAGGACGCGGTGATGACCATGCCGCCGTTCGACCTCTGGCTCCAGGGGCACGAGGACATCACGGGCTTCATGCTCTCCATCGGCGCGAGCTGCGAGGGTTCGCGGCTGGTGGCGACCGAGGCCAACGGCTCCCCCGCCTTCGCCCACTACAAGCCGAATCCGGACGGCCCGGGCTTCGTGCCGTGGGCGGTGCAGGTCATCGACATCTCCGACGGCGCGATCACGGGGATGCACTGCTTCCTGGACACCCCGCGCTGGTTCCCGCTCTTCGGCCTGCCGGACCACCTGGAGGCGGACGCGGCGTGAGGACCCCCAGAGCCCTGCTGCTCGGCTGGGGGCTCCTCGTGGTGGGCGGCTGGGCGGCGACGCTGTGGCTGGGCGAGCCGTCCGCCACGGCGGGGCCTGGCCCCGCGCCCGCCTCCGTCCCTCCCCGCGAGAACCCCGCCCCGGGACCGCAGCCGGAGGGCGGATGCGAATCGCCGGCCCCGGCTCCCTCCGGGAGCGCCGGCCCTTTGTTGTCCGTGAAGGTGCCCGGGGAGAGTCACTTCGACGGCCGCATGGTGCAGAGGTCGTGCGTCACCGTCATCGCACGCGACGGCGCACGAGCCCGCTGATCCGGCAGCGGCGGCTCTCCCCCGCCGCCTCGCGGGAGCAACGCTCCGCGCGGTGACCGGCGGCCGCTCACACGAGCAAGGCACCTCCGGTGTGGCGGCTATCCGACATCTCCCTGATGCGACACCTCCGCCGTCTGCCACACGGCGATCCCCCCTCCTACGGTCTCAGGGGACCCCACCCCCCGACACCCCTCTTCCCTTCCCTGAGGACCGTGATGAGCAGTCAGCCACGCCCGCGACCACCGCGAGCACGCACCCTTCGCAGAACCGCCCTGGCGGCCATGGCCTGTTGCGCCGTGGCCGGCGTGACCGTGCCCGCTGTCGGGGCACCGTCCGGACCCACCGGCACACCGTCCGCGCTCGCCGCCACAGGTGAGCCGCACGCGGTCACCCTCGTCACCGGGGACCGCGTCCTCATGAAGGGTGACGAACTGATGTCGGTGACGGGCAGCGACGGCCGGCCCGTCGAGTACCAGACGCGCCAGGAGGGCGAGAGCCTCTTCGTCGTCCCGCTGGACGCCACCCGGTACATAGCGGAAGGTCGCGTCGACGAGGCCCTATTCGACGTGCGGACCCTGATCGAGTACGGCTACGACGACGCGGGCTCCGATTCCGTACCCCTGCTCGCCACGTATGCGAAGGGGGCCATGACGGCGCGTGCCGCGGCGCTTCCCGCGTCGGACGCGACCCGCACCTTTCCCGACCTCGGGGTGGCCGCCCTGACCGCTCCGAAGGACTCCGCCGCTGTCTTCTGGCGGGCCGTGACGGCGTCCGGCGGCTCGCGTTCCGCGAGCACCCCCGCCAAGATCTGGCTGGACCGCAAGGTGTCCGCGTCCCTCGACCGGAGCGTCCCCCAGATCGGTGCCCCGGATGCCTGGAAGGCGGGCCACACCGGCAAGGGCATCAAGGTGGCGGTCCTGGACACCGGCTGGGATCCCACCCACCCGGACCTGGACGGGCGTGTCTCGGCGTCGAAGGACTTCACCGGCAAGGGCAACACGGTGGACGGCCACGGCCACGGCACGCACGTCGCCTCCACCGTGGGTGGCACGGGCGCGGCATCCTCCGGGAGGAACAAGGGCGTGGCACCGGACGCCGACCTGATCGTCGGCAAGGTGCTGAGCGACAGCGGCTCGGGGCCCACCTCCGCGGTCATAGCCGGGATGGAGTGGGCCGTCGCCGAGGGTGCGGACGTCGTGAGCATGAGCCTCGGCTCGGAAACCGGCGGGAAGTGCGACGATCCGCTCGCCGACGCGGTGAACACCCTGTCGGACTCCACATCCGCCCTTTTCGTCATGGCGGCCGGCAACGCCGGCCCCGGCGCCTCGACCGTGGGGACACCGGGGTGCGCGCGGGGCGCCCTGACCGTGGCAGCGGCGGACCGGGACCTGTCCACCGCCTCGTTCTCCAGCCGCGGCGACGTCTACGACGGCGAGGGCGCGCACTACGGCAAGCCGGACATCACGGCCCCGGGCGTCGGCATCGTCGCCGCCCGCGCCGCCGGAACCTCCATGGGCGCCCCCGTCGACGAGCGCTACACGGCGGCGAGCGGAACCTCCATGGCGACCCCGCACGTGGCGGGGGCCGCGGCGATCCTCGCGCAGGGACACCCGGATCTGCGCGGAGCCGCACTCAAGCGTGCCCTGACGTCCTCGGTCCGTCCCGGAGCGAAGGACTTTCCGCTCGCCCAGGGCGCCGGCTTCCTGGATGTCGCCCGGGGCGACAGCGCCACTCTGACGGGCCCCGCCGCGGTGGACGGCGGCACGCTCGCCTGGCCCCACACCGGGGGCCAGGCCGTGCGAAGGACGCTGACGTGGGACAACGGCGGTGACAAGGACGTCAACCTCGACCTGGCCACCGAGACCTTCGACCCCTCGGGGAAGCCGGCCCCGGCCGGCTCGGCCTCGCTCGACCGCGACAGCGTCACCGTCCCGGCGCACGGCAGCGCGAGCGCCACTCTCACCATGAGCGCGTCGGACGGCCTCCCGGACGACTCGTACGGCGAGATGACCGGCCGGGTGACCGCCACGGGCACCGACGGCGCCAGGTCGGTGACGGCGTTCGGCTTCCATGCCGCACCGCACATGGTGACGCTCACCTTCAAGGGAACCAATCGTGCCGGTGACCCGGCGGGACTCCTGAGCTACGTGGACCTGCTGTCGCCGTCCCTGGTCACGGTGCACCGCGCCTACTTCGATGACGGCGTCGCCCAGCTGACCGTACGCGCGGGTACCTACGACATGGACGCCGCGCTCTACGGCTTCGACCCGGGCATCACGGAGAACGACCTCTACCGCACCACGCGTTCGGTCGCCCAGTACGTACGCCCCGGGCAGACGTACACGAAGGACGCGACCATCACCCTGGACGGCCGCGCGATCAAGCCGATCGAGGTCTCGGGTGACCGCCCGTCGGAGAGAGCGACGACGGCGGTCCTCTACAAGCGCGAGCACCCGGCGGGTGTCTTCGCGACGGGAGTGCACGTGGGCTCCGCGGCAGCCAGGGACGTGGTGATCGCCGCCTCCGGGGACTCCCCGGCGTGGAAGGGCGCCCACGTGGGCTACGTGACCCGTGCCTACGCCCCCCTGCTCGACCTGCGCACCGGCGACGGCAGGCGGATCGATGCCCGGTACGCCGCCTACAGCGCGGTGACGACCGACGGGATCACCTATCTGCCGGACACGGGGCACGCGCGGGTGGTGGACGTCGGCCACGGTTCGGCCACGGAGCTCGCGGCCCACGACGTGAAGGACAGGATGGTCCTGGTGGACCTCGGCACCAGTGACGCCGGCTCGGTGGAACGGCTGCGCGTCGTGACGAAGGACGCACTGGAGCGGGGGGCCGCGGGCGTTCTGGTGGGCCACGGGTTCCCAGGCTCCTGGCAGCCGTTCACCGACGTCGCACTGCCCGTGCTGGGTGTGGACCAGGCGGAGTACGCGCGGCTCGGTGACGCGGCGTCGGCCGGCTCCGAAGTCCGCTGGAAGGGCAACGCGTCCAGCCCCTTCGTCTACAACATCGCCCACGGGATGGAGCACGGGATCCCCGCAGGCCTCGCACTGCGCGTCCGCGAGCGGGACATGAGCCGGGTCACGGAGGTCTGGCACAGCCAGCTGAAGGACGATGTCTACGGGGACAGCGTCGCCGCGTCCCCCTTCACCGGTCTCGGAACCGAGGTGATGGGCCTCCCGCGGCAGATCAAGGTGCCTTCGGCACGTTCGGCGTTCTACACCACCGGCACCGGATGGCTGCCCATGGCGTCCAGCAGCGCGGGCGGCACGAACGAGCTGATGGTGAGCCACCTGCGCCGGTGGGAAGAACCGGCGAAGGACCTGGAGACCTGGTACCGCGGTCCGGTCACCCCGCAGACGCCGGCCGATGTGAACACGGGTGAGGCGGGCCAGATCGCGGTACGGGACGAGCAGAGCATGGGCGTCCGGATCCCGTTGTTCGGCGACGCCGAGGGGCACTACGCCTTCGGTACCTTCACCGACCGTCCGACCGTGACGTTGCGCCGTGAGCGCGAGACGGTCGGCACGATCCCGGACAGCACCGGGGAATGGCCCGTTCCGCGAGAAGAGGCCTCGTACGCGCTGGAGATGAACGTAAAGCGGAACTACGACATCCCGGCGAACCGGGACTGGAAGCTGTCCACCTCGTCGCGGACGGAATGGACGTTCCGGTCGGGCGGGACGTCAGAGGTGTCGTCGCTGCCGCTGATCCTGCCCAGGTACGAGGTCCCGGTGGACACGAAGAACAGGGCACTGATGGTCCGTGCCTTCCCGATCGGGCTGAAGGCCGTGGGGCAGCCGGGCTACGACCCGGAGCTGACCTCCTACGCGGCGGAGGTCTCCTACGACGACGGCGCTCACTGGGTCGAGGCACCGGTCGCTCGGCTCGCCGGCACCTTCACCGCGTTCGTCGACAACACACGGGCGGGTCACGGCGGTCACGTCGATCTGCGGGTCCACGCCACGGCGGCCGACGGCTCCTCGGTCACCCAGACGGTGACCCGGGCGTACGCGGTGCGCTGACGGGTCTCCACGCGGGAGGAGCCCCGTCGAGGTGCCGCCGGGTGCGGTCCTCGACGGGGCTCCTCCGCGTCCCGCTCTCAGACCCAGTGATGATGGCGGGCGTGCCATCCGAGCTGGAGCCGTGTCGAGACGCCCGCGCGGCCCATCAGGGTCTGGACGCGCCGCTGCACCGTCCGGGTGGAGAGCCCGAGTTGCTTGGCGGCCGCCGTGTCCGTCAGCCCCGCCAGCAGCAGTTGCAGAAGCCGTGTGTCGTCGATGTCCCCTGACCCGCGGGCGGTCTCGCCATAGGGAAGCGCCCGTTCCCAGACGGACTCGAAGAGCGCGCGGGCGACGTTCACCAGACCGCCGCGCAGCAGGATGCTCGGGTCGACGTCGGGACCGTGGCCGCGCAGGGGCAGCATCGCCGCCTCGCCGTCACAGATGATCAGCTTGAGCGGTATCTCCCGTGTCGTACGTATCGCGGTGCCCTCCGCCACGGCCTCGTCCAGGTTGTCCGTGCCGCGGGGCTGGCGCAGGAAGCTCTCGTCGACGACCCCTCGCAACCGCACCCCGCGGTGCAGGGCACGGTTCTCCTGGGTCGTGTCGGGGCCCACGGCCTCGTGGCCGCCCGTAGAGAAGAAGTCGATGGTGCTCCGGGCCGACAACTGGAGCTGCACGTAGCGCTGCTGGACGGCACGCACGCCCTCGACCACCTCGACCAGCTCCCGCTGGCCCCGCACCATGCTGCCCGTGCGGTAGGCCTCCACCAGTTCGGACAGGGCGAGTTCGGCACGCTGGAGACCCTCGCGGCGCTCGATCAGCTCGACACCCAGCGACAGCTCGGGCGAGACGGCCATGAATCGCCTCCCGTCCGGATGGGCCGTGACCAGGCCACGCCGCCGGAGCGAGGCGAGCGCGGTCGCGGTCACCCCCGTCGCGGCGTGCGGAGCGCCGTCGGCGATCTCCTCCTCGGTGGCGTCCGCACGCGCCACCAGGGCGCGGTACACCCGCTCCTCCTCGGGCGTCAGCCCGAGATCCTCCAGCACACTGTCCCCTTCCGGCACCGCTCGGAGACGGTCATGCCGCTCCCCGCTCCGCACGGAACCCTGCCCCGGACCGCGCGGCCGGGCTCCGTACGCCTGCGACGAGAATAGAACGCCGGTACGGGCACGGGGCCGCCCCTGTGCCCGCCCTGCGTGCGGGCGGGTACGGGGGCGGCCGTTCGGACGCGGAGATCCGTGGACGCGGGCTCAGCGCACCAGGGTGATCTTCGGAGAGGTCCAGGTCTCCGTGCCGGGTGTGTGGTCACGGTCGCCGAGCGCCTTGTCGAAGACGAACCTGAGACGGTAGGTCCCCGAGGGGGCCGGTGTTCCGTCGGCCAGGTTCAGGTCCCAGGAGTAGAACTCCATCCCCGTCCCGGCACCGGAGTTCCGCGTGACCCATTTGTCGTCGCGCGGGATGGCGACCACACGTCCCGAGGCGTCCACCACCTGCAGCCTCAGCCGCTCCAGGAGCGGGAAGCCGTGAGACAGCATCACCGCGGCCGAGTCGTTGGTGGTGCTCGCGTCGGTGAGGTCGACGTCCAGCGGGAGATTCTTCCCGAAGGAGAAGACACCGGGCCGCAGCGACGGGTTGTCGATCGTGGTGTTGATCGCGGTGAAGGTGGGGTTGATGGCGCTCACCGCGTCGTAGTCACCGGCGAGGCCCTGGTAGGGGACCCGTAGCGTGGGGCGGGTTCCGGCTCCCTGGGGAGCGAACTCGAACCATCCCCCGAACAGGGTCCCCTCGACCGCCCCCTGGGGCTGGGTCACCAGGACGAGCACGCTCGCGCTGGAGCGGGGGCGAACGGTGACCCGGTCCGGTCCCAGGACCCGGCCGCCGGCCGCACCGTCGTCCGCCTGCCACTCAAAGGTGTAGGGGGGTGCGGCCGAGACCGCCGCCCGGTGCCTCACCGTGTACGACTGGGCCCGGTCGGAGTCGTTGCGCACGGTGATGCGGCGTATCACGGGCCGGCCCTCGAGGTCGCCGAGCGGCAGTTCGGACGGCGAGGCCGTGACACCGCCGTAAGACACCGCGGCGACCGCCGCCACCGCGTTGATCCGTCCGGCGCCCTGCTGGGCGACGGGCTGGTCGCCACGCTCCGGGTCGCCGGTCATGGCGAGGGGGGTGGCGGTGTTCTGGAGCGCGGCGCGCACCTGGACGGGGGTGAGCCCGGGGTTCTTCTGGAGCAGCAGGGCGGCGACTCCGGCCGCGTGCGGCGAGGCCATGGAGGTGCCGGACGAGACTCCGTACCAGCCCAGGTCCTTGGGCATCGTGGAGAGGATGTAACCGCCGGGGGCGGCGAGATCCGGCTTGAACTCCAGTTCGTTGCCCGGTCCCCAGGCGGACCCGTAGTCCATCAGACCCGCCTGGTCGCCGGGCGCCTGGAGCTCCGTGTAGGAGCCCCAGTCGAGGCGCGTGCCCTCGGGCCGGGCGAGGATGCGCTTCGCGCCGGCCTCGGAGACTGCCACGAAGGGGATGCCGGTGGCACCGCAACAGGGCTGCCCCGGAATGGCGTCGGCGGGGATGGCGGGGTCATGTAGGACGGCGGCGACGGCTCCCGCCGCCTCGGCCGTACGGGCCAGGTCCATCGGACGGCAGATCGCGCCGGTGCCCGAGAAGTGCGCGGGCGGGAACACCGCGATCCTGCCCCGGAGACTTCCCTCGGGCAGGGCGTCGCAGCTTCCGGGCATCACGGCGTACGGCGCCCCGCCGGAAGCGGGGGTGACCGGCCCGCGGCCCGAGACCTCGAAGGCGATCGGTGCGTCGTCCCCGTCGACGGTCAGCGCGAGGTGGGGAAGTCCGGTGCTGAAGGTGGAGCCCACCGCTATCGCCTGGTCGGCGACGGCGGGCGACGCCGCCCTGAAGGGGCCGGCGTAGCCGTTGCCGACGGCGACGGTCACCGTGGTGCCGGATGCGACGAGCCGGTCGGTGGCCGTGGCCAGGACGTCGGTACTGCGGGAGCCGATCGCGGTTCCCAGACTCATGTTGACGACGTCGACATCGTCCTCGGCGGCCCGGTCGAGGGCAGCGAGGATCACTTCCTCCCCGGCCCCCTGGCCGGAGTTGCCGAAGACGCGGTACGACCGCAGCTCCGCGTCCGGTGCGACGCCCCGGATCCGTTCGTCGTCGCCGGCGATGATCCCGGCGACGTGGGTGCCGTGTCCGGCGGCACCCCCCTGGCTGTCGTCGTAGGGATCGGCGTCCCCGTCGGCGAAGTCGTAACCGCCGGTGACCTTGGCATTGGGGAAACCGCCGCCGCCGAGTGCCGGGTGGTCGTAGGCCACGCCGCTGTCGATGATTCCGACCGTCACACCCTGGCCGGTGAGGCCTGCGCGGTGTACCTCGGGTACTCCGGTGAGACCGGTGACGGTGACGGTCTCCTGTCCCGAGGACGACCCCTCGCCCTTCGCGGACTTCGCCGAGGCGGCCAGTGCCTTGCGGACCTGCTCCTCGGTGGCGGGCGTGGGTGGCTCGGGGGCCTCGTAGCGGACCGGCGCGGAGACGGACGCGACGCCGGGGAGGGCGGCGAGCCGGGCTTGCTGGGACGCCGGTATCCGTACGGCGAACCCGTTGAGCGCGTACCGGTAGCGCCGGGTCACCTTCATGTCGACGCCCGCGCCGCGGGCTGCCTCGACGACCTCGCGCTGCGCGCCGGTCACGGCTGAGGCGGCGGCCTCCCGGTCGTCGGCGGACCGCTCGCTGACGGGCGGCGCGTCGTTGAGTGTGACGATCCTGGTGACCTGGTCACCAGGCGGCTCGGAGACGGGCGCGGCGGACGCGGGCACCGCCAAGGGGACGGCGAGGAGCACGGCCAGCAGGGCCGCGGGGGAAGCTTGCATGGACGAATCAGAACGCTTCGAACGCTGCCGGGACAATGCCGGGCGGTGGCGGAGAAGTGACACGTCCCCATTGCGTCACGCGCCGCGCGGCCCGTCGTGACCTACCTCACCAGGCGCCGGTGGCTGCTCCGCCATGGAGATCACCTCGGCCAGCCCCAGCAGGTCCAGCAGCGTGACGAGTTCGGGAGGCGTACCGCGCAGCCGCAGCGTCCGTCCGCCCGCCCTGCGGGCGATCAGGGAGAGCCGCGCCACGGCCTCGACCACGGCGAGGTCGGGGCGCACCACGCCGGCCAGATCGCAGTCGACGACCACGCCTCCGGGCGCTTCCGGGCCGCTCGCGAGCATGGCCTCCAGTTCGGCACAGAGCGCCGGCACATCGGCCCGGGTGATCCGGCCGGTGACGACGAGGGCGTACGGAGCTGTGGCATCCACATCAGGGAGACCGGCCGGGCGGCCGGAACTCATCGGCCGCGGAGCCGATACCTCAGCCGGCCGGGAGGATCCCGGTGTCCAGATCCAGGCCGAACGGCTTCGGGAGCGTCAGCGTCTCGCCGTACTCGACGGCTTCCAGCAGCCGGTAGGTGCCGTCGCTCGGCTCTCCGTACAGGGTCGCCGTCGGGCGGCCGCTCTGCCACGGGTCGAGGAGCAGGAACAGTTCGACGCCCGCCTTCGCGTATCCGCGTGCCTTGCCGATGCGGTCGTGGTTGGCGTTGGCCTGCGAGGTGATCTCGACGACGAGCCGTGCCTCCTCCGCCGGGACACGGTTGCCAGGACCGGTGGCCACCGCACGTGGCACGACGACCAGGTCGGGGATGTACAGCCCGGCCCGGCCGGGCACCGAGACGCCGAGCGTCTGGTAGACCCCCCAGTCCTCCGGGATGACGGTGTAGAGCCTGCGCTGCAGAAGCTCGGCCGTGGTGTTGTGGTCCTTGGACGGCGGTGCCGACACGGTGACGATCCCCTCGATGATCTCCACCTTGCAGCCCTCGGGTGCGTCCGTCTCCTCCCAGATACGGACCACGTCGTCCCATTCCTGGCCGTGGCCCGGCACGGGATCGACGGTGAGTGCGCTCATGGCGGTCTCCCTCAATAGGTGCGTCACCGATCCCAGCATGCCGAACGGGACCGGCGGAGGTCCACCGGTCCCGTTCACCCCTACGAGGAAACCGCAGGTCAGGCGATACGTTCCCGCACCACCGGCGTGGCGGTGAAGGGGGTGCCGGCCGGGGCGATGTCGTACGCGGCGGGCAGCGCCTTCAGGGCGTAGTCGAACTTCTCGGGGGTGTCCGTGTGCAGGGTCAGCAGCGGCTGCCCCTCGGTCACGGTGTCGCCCGGCTTGGCGTGCAGTTCGATGCCCGCGCCCGCCTGCACCGGGTCCTCCTTGCGGGCCCGGCCCGCGCCGAGGCGCCAGGCGGCGACGCCGATGTCGTAGGCGTCGAGCCGGGTCAGCACGCCCGAGGAGGGAGCGCTGACCACGTGCTGCTCACGGGCGACGGGGAGTGCGGCGTCCGGGTCGCCGCCCTGGGCGGAGATCATGCGACGCCAGACGTCCATGGCGGAGCCGTCGGCCAGCGCCTTCTCCGGGTCGGCGTCCTTGAGGCCGGCCGCGTCGAGCATCTCGCGGGCGAGGGCCAGTGTCAGGTCGATGACGTCCTGCGGGCCGCCGCCGGCGAGGACCTCGACGGACTCGCGGACCTCCAGGGCGTTGCCCGCCGTCAGGCCGAGCGGGGTGGCCATGTCGGTGAGCAGCGCGACGGTGCGCACACCGCTGTCGGTGCCCAACGCGACCATGGTGGAGGCCAGTTCGCGGGCGTCCTCGACGGTCTTCATGAAGGCGCCGGAGCCGACCTTGACGTCCAGGACGAGCGCGCCGGTGCCCTCAGCGATCTTCTTGGACATGATCGAGCTGGCGATGAGCGGGATCGCCTCGACGGTGCCGGTGACGTCGCGCAGCGCGTAGAGCTTCTTGTCGGCGGGGGCGAGTCCGTCGCCCGCAGCGCAGATCACGGCGCCCGTGGTGTCGAGGACGTCGAGCATCTCGGCGTTGGAGAGATGGGCGCGCCAGCCGGGGATGGACTCCAGCTTGTCGAGGGTGCCGCCGGTGTGGCCGAGGCCCCGGCCGCTGAGCTGCGGCACCGCCGCGCCGCAGGCGGCGACCAGCGGGGCGAGCGGCAGGGTGATCTTGTCGCCGACGCCCCCGGTGGAGTGCTTGTCCGTGGTGGGGCGGGAGAGGGCGCCGAAGTCCATCCGCTCGCCGGAGGCGATCATCGCGGCGGTCCAGCGTGCGATCTCGGTGCGGTTCATGCCGTTCAGCAGGATCGCCATGGCCAGCGCGGACATCTGCTCGTCGGCGACCTCGCCGCGGGTGTACGCGTCGATGACCCAGTCGATCTGTTCGGGGCTGAGCTCGCCCCGGTCCCGCTTGGTACGGATGACGGAGATGGCGTCCATGGGAGGAGAGTCCTTCCGGCCGGATGGGTGGGCGAGAGAGTCCCGTTGACTCTACGCGCATAGAGAGAGAACGTTCCGCCACGCCGTCCGGCAGGCCGTAGAGGCCCGCCGGGGACGGCGTCACGGCAGGGGACTACCCCAGGTGCTGCGGTCCGAACGACTGCGGCAGCATCTCGTCGAGCGTGCGGAGGCCGTCCGGCGTCTCCAGGACGAGTTCCGGGCCGCCGAACTCGTACAGCAGCTGGCGGCACCGGCCGCACGGCACGAGCACGGAGCCCGTGCCGTCGACACAGGTGAAGTGGGTCAGCCTGCCGCCACCGGTGGCGGCGAGCTGCGACACGAGCCCGCACTCCGCGCACAGGCTGATGCCGTACGAGGCGTTCTCGACGTTGCAGCCGGTGATCACCCGGCCGTCGTCGGCGAGGGCCGCGGCCCCGACCGGGAAGCCCGAGTACGGGGCGTACGCCCGGGACATGGCGTCCCGGGCGGCCTCGCGCAGGGCGTCCCAGTCGACGGGCGGCGGGGCCGCCCCTCCGGAAGGGGCGGTCACTTGCCCTCGCCCTTGCGGTACGGCACGCCGTCCGCCTTGGGCATCCGCAGCCGCTGCGCGGACAGGGCGAGGACCAGCAGCGTCGTGACGTACGGCGCCGCGTCGACGAACTGGCTCGGGACCTCGTCCGTCAGGCCGTACCAGGCGAACAGGCCGGCGGAGATGACCGCCGAGATCAGCGCGCTGAGGTACTTCTTCCGGTACAGCTGCCAGAACACGACGATCACCAGCAGGATCGCGAGGAGAAGCAGCATCGCGTGGACGTTCTCGGCGCCGCCGCGGAGCTTGAGGCTGTCGGTGAAGCCGAAGAGCCCCGCGCCCAGTGCCATGCCGCCGGGCATCCAGTTGCCGAAGATCATCGCGGCGAGACCGATGTAGCCGCGGCCTCCCGTCTGGCCCTCCTGGTAGATGCTGGTCGCGACGATCGCCAGGAAGGCGCCGCCGAGCCCGGCCAGGCCGCCCGAGATCGTCACGGCGATGTACTTGTACTTGTAGACGTTGACGCCGAGGGTCTCGGCGGCCACGGGGCTCTCACCGCAGGAGCGGAGCCGCAGCCCGAAGGGGGTGCGCCACAGGATCCACCAGGTGGCCGGGATGAGGAGCAGGGCGACCACGGTCAGCAGCGAGAGTCCGGTGACCAGGCCGCCGATGATGCCGGCGAGGTCGGAGACGAAGAACCAGTGGTGCGCCTGGAGGTCCTGCATCCAGTCGGACAGGCCGGGGATGGTGATCTTGTCGATCTCCTCCAGGCGCGGGGACTGCTTGGAGGAACCTCCGGGCTCCTCGGCGAAGGTGAAGTTCGACAGGTAGCGGGTGACGCCGACGGCGAGGATGTTGATCGCCACACCGGAGACGATGTGGTTCACCCCGAAGGTCACGGTGATGACCGCGTGCAGCAGCCCGCCGAGGGCGCCGCCGATGATGCCGAAGAGGACGCCCACCCAGGGGCCCCACTGGAAGCCGGCCCAGGCACCGAACCAGGTGCCGAGGATCATCATGCCCTCGAGACCGATGTTGACCACTCCGGCGCGTTCGGCCCAGAGCCCGCCGAGGCCCGCCAGCCCGATCGGGACGGCGAGTTCGAGCGCGCCGCGCACCTGGCCGACGGAAGTCACGTCGTCCGCGCCGCTGATGACGCGTACGAGGGAGACGAGCGCGAGGGCGCCCGCGATGATCAGGAGGACGACGGGCAGGGAGAGCTTGCGCCGGCCGCCGCTCTTGGGAGCGGCGCCGCGTGCGGCGCGGACTGCGGTGCTCACAGGGCCGCCTCCTTCTCGGTGGTGAGGGCGTGGCCGGCGGCGAGTTCCTCGCCGACCTTCTGCTGCTGACGGCGGGTCCCGTAGCGCCGGACGAGCTCGTAGCTGACGACGACGGAGATGACGATCAGCCCCTGCATGATCGTGGCGATCTCCTTCTCGAAGCCGAACTGGTCGAGCGGCGAGGAGGCCTTGTCCAGGAAGGCGATCAGCAGCGCGCTGAGGGCGATGCCCACCGGGTGGTTCCGGCCCAGCAGCGCGATGGTGATGCCGGTGAAGCCGAGGCCCACCGGGAAGTCGAGGCTGTAGGTGTGCGTGTCACCCAGCAGCGTCGGCATGCCGACGAGCCCGGCGATACCGCCGGAGATCAGCATGGAGGTGAGGATCATCTTCTTGGCGTCCACACCGGAGGCCTGGGCCGCGCTCTCGCTGGCGCCGGTGGCACGCAGGTCGAAGCCGAACCGGGTGCGGTTCAGGACGAACCAGTAGACGAGGCCGCAGCCGGCGGCGACGAAGGTGAATCCGTAGATCTCCCCGGCCTCCGGGCTGAGGGACAGACCCGGGAACCAGCCCGACTCGGGGATCTCCCCGGTGGTCAGGTTGTTGGATCCGGCCGCCTGCTCACCGAAGTTCTTCGGCAGGATCAGCCAGGCGATCAGCGAGGTCGAGATGGAGTTAAGCATGATCGTCGAGACGACCTCGCTCACCCCCCGCGTGGTCTTGAGGACGCCCGCGATACCGGACCAGAAGGCACCCACCAGCATCGCCACGACGACGATGAGGGCGATCTGGAGCGGTCCGGGCAGGGAGACGCTCGCGCCGACGAGGGCGGCGACCATCGCGGCGAGGCGGTACTGGCCGTCCACACCGATGTTGAAGAGGTTCATCCGGAAGCCGACGGCCACCGCGAGCGCGGCGAGGTAGTACGTCCCGGCCTGGTTGATGATCAGGACCTGCACATCGCTGTACGACACCTGCTCGAAGAGCAGCCGGTAGAGCTCGAACGGGTCGCGGTTCGAGATGAGCAGTACCAGCGTGCTCAGCACGAAGGCGACGACCAGGGCGAGTACCGGGCCGGCGAAGCCCAGGACGATCCGGTCCTTGTCGAATTTCTTCATCGGGCCTCGTCCTCCGGTGCCGCTTCGAGGTGACCGGCGGCGGCGCCGGTCATGGCCGAGCCCAGTTCCTCGGGTGTGATGGTGGCAGGGTCGGCGTCCGCGACCAGCTGCCCCCGGTACATGACGCGCAGGGTGTCGGAGAGCCCGATGAGCTCGTCCAGGTCCGCCGAGATGAGCAGGACGGCGAGCCCTTCGCGACGCGCCTCGCGGATCTGGTCCCAGATCTGCGCCTGTGCGCCGACGTCCACCCCTCGGGTGGGGTGGGCGGCGATCAGGAGTTTGGGGTTGTGGCTCATCTCGCGGCCGACGATCAGCTTCTGCTGGTTGCCGCCCGAGAGGGAACCGGCCGTGACCTCGATGCCCGGGGTGCGGACGTCGTACTCGCGGACGATCCGCTCGGTGTCGCTGCGCGCGGCCTTCGGGTCGAGGAGCCAGCCCTTGCTGTTGGGCTTCTCCGTGACGTGGCCGAGGATGCGGTTCTCCCACAGCGGGGCGTCCAGCAGGACACCGTGGCGGTGGCGGTCCTCGGGGATGTAGCCGATGCCGTCCTCACGCCGCTTGCGGGTGGGGGCGGAGGAGATGTCCGCGGAGTCCAGGGTGATGACTCCGCTGTCCGGGCTCCGCATGCCGACGAGCGTCTCGATCAGCTCGGTCTGCCCGTTGCCCTCGACGCCCGCGATGCCGAGGACCTCGCCCTTGTGGATGGTGAAGCCGATGTCGGACAGCACGTCGCGCACGACCCCGTCCGGGTCGGTCACACCGAGGGAGAGTCCTTCGACCTTCAGCATCGGTACGTCGGTCACCGTGGACTCGCGGGTCTCCGGCGAGGGCAGCTCGCTGCCCACCATCAGCTCGGCGAGCTGCTTGGTCGTGGTGGTCGCCGGGTCGGCGGTGCCCACGGTCGTGCCGCGCCTGATCACCGTGATCTCGTCGGCGACGGAGAGGACCTCGCCGAGCTTGTGGGAGATGAAGATGACGGTGAGGCCCTCGGCCTTGAGCTCGCGGAGGTTCGCGAAGAGCGCGTCGACCTCCTGCGGTACGAGCACGGCGGTCGGCTCGTCGAGGATCAGGATGCGGGCGCCGCGGTAGAGGACCTTGAGGATCTCCACGCGCTGACGGTCGGCGACCCCGAGGTCCTCGACGAGGGCGTCGGGACGGACGCCGAGTCCGTAGGCGTCGGAGATCTCCTTGATCTTCCTGCGCGCGGCCGATCCGATGCCGTGGAGCTTCTCGCCGCCGAGGACGACGTTCTCCAGGACGGTGAAGTTGTCGGCCAGCATGAAGTGCTGGTGGACCATGCCGATTCCGCGCGCGATGGCGTCACCGGGGTTGCCGAAGGAGACCTGCTCGCCGTCCACGGCGATGGTGCCCTCGTCCGGCTTCTGCATGCCGTAGAGGATCTTCATCAGGGTGGACTTTCCGGCGCCGTTCTCACCTACGAGGGCGTGGACCGTTCCCTTGCGTACGGTGATGCCGATGTCGTGGTTGGCCACGACACCGGGGAAGCGCTTGGTGATGCCGTGCAGTTCTACGGCAGGGGGACTGCTGGACGCGTTGATGACGCACTCTCCTTGGCCGGACAGGAGCGGGGGCACAGAGGGCAGGGGCGGGGTGAAGTTATCGCGCCGGAGAGCGGTCTATGCGCGTAGCGCTGCCGAATCGTAAGGCGCGGACACCGATACGTACGAGGCTCCGGTTCCGGAGCCCGGTGCGGGTGACCGCGATGGGCACAACCTCTTCGATGGACACCCCACGGGCCCGGAGCGGCGAGGATGCGCGCTCCGGGCCCACGGGAAACCAGCACGGCGACCGGAGTCGTTACGGGGTGGTCTTGACGGTGATCTTGCCGTCGATGATCTCCTGCTTCGCCTTGTCCACGGCAGCGATGACCTCGGTCATCTTGGTGAAGGCCGGGTTGGACATGGCCAGGCCGACGCCGTCCTTGTCGAGGCCGTAGCGGATCTCGCCGGACTGCGGCTTGCCGTCCTGCACGGACTTGATCAGGTTGAAGACGGAGTCCTCGACGTCCTTGGTGACGGAGGTGAGGATCGACTCCTTGTAGGCCGCGAGGCCTTCCTGCTTGTACTGGTCGGAGTCGACGCCGATGTTCCACTTACCGGCCTTGGAGACGGCCTCGATGGCACCGGAACCGGCAAGACCGGCCGCCGAGTAGACCACGTCGGCGCCCTTGTCGAGCTGGCCCTGGGCAGCGGCCTTGCCGAGGTCGGGCTTGGAGAACCCGTCGAAGTTCGGCGGCTGGGTCAGGTACTGCGGGACGACCTTGACCGAGGAGTCGGTGTCCTTGACGCCCTGGATGAAGCCGGCCTCGAACTTCTTGATCAGCGGGGTCTCGACTCCGCCGATGAAGCCGACCGTCTTGGTCTTGGAGACCTTGGCGGCGGCGACACCCGCGAGGTAGGAGCCCTGCTCCTCGTTGAAGACGATGTTGGCGATGTTGTCGCCGGTCACCGAGGCGTCGTCGATGATGCCGAAGGTGATCTTCGGGAACTTCGGCGCGACCTTCTTGATGGCGGGCGCGTAGGCGAAGCCGACGCCGATCACCGGGTTGTTGCCGGCGCGGGCCAGCGAGGTGAGGCGCTGGACCTTGTCGGCGTCCGACTCGCCCTCGGAGGGCTCGGCCTCGGTGCCCTTGACGCCGAGGTCCTTCTCGGCCTTGGCCAGACCGGCGTAGGCGGCGTCGTTGAACGACTGGTCGCCACGGCCACCGATGTCGTAGGCGATGGCCGTCTTGTCGGCCTTGGAGTCGGAGGACGAGCTGCTCTCCGACGAAGAGTCGCCACACGCGCTGACGCTCAGCGCGAGTGCCGCGGACATGACGCCCACGGTGGCAATCCTGGTGATCCGGCGCAAGGGAAGGCTCCTTCAGACCTGACCGAAGCGCCTCTTCCGGCGCTGGTTTCGCGGCGATCGTAACGCGCGTAGATGTCAGATAAGGACCTGTACGGAAGCCGTTATCGGATCGTCGCGAACAGAAGGTGTCCTCTCCGGCTACTGGGTGTTTCCGTCGAGCAACGCGGCGGCGGTGTACAGCTCGACCCCGACCGTGATGGCCTCCTCGTCGACGTCGAAGTTGCCCCGGTGCAGGTCGAGCCCCCGGGTGTCGCCCGGGGCCCTCACGCCGAGCCTCGCCATGGCGCCGGGGATCTTCTCCAGATACCAGGAGAAGTCCTCCCCGCCCAGGCTCTGTTCGGTGTCCTCGATCGAATACGATCCGCGCCGGATGGTCATCGCGGCGTCGAGGAGACCGATCGTCTCGGCCTCGTTGACCACCGGCGGCACACCCCGGACGTAGTCGATCACCGCTTTCGCCCCGTGCATCGCCGCGACCTCGTCGATGGCCGAGTGCACCAGGTCGGGCGCCTGCCGCCAGCTGTCCAGGTCGAGGCAGCGGACCGTTCCCGACAGCTCGGCGTGTTGCGGGATGACGTTGGGCGCGTGGCCGGTCTGGAGCCGGCCCCAGGTGACCGCCATCCCCGCGCGGGCGTCGACCCTGCGCGCGATCAGCGCGGGCACGTCGGTGGCGACCCGGGCGGCCGCGGTGACCAGGTCGGTGGTGAGGTGCGGCCTCGCGGTGTGACCGCCGGGTCCGTCGAGGGAGACCTCCACACGGTCGCAGGCGGAGGTGATGGGGCCGATCCTGAGCCCGATCTTCCCGACGTCCACCTTGGGGTCGCAGTGCACCCCGATGATCCGTCCGACGCCGTCCAGCACCCCGGCCGCGACCGCGTCCGCCGCGCCTCCGGGCAGGACCTCCTCGGCCGGCTGGAAGATCAGCCGCACGGGGCGGGGCAGCATGCCCTGCCGGTCCAGCTCGCTGAGGACGAGCCCGGCACCCAGGACGCAGACGGTGTGGACGTCGTGCCCGCAGGCGTGCGCACGGTCGGGGACGGTGGAACGGTAGGAGACGCCCACCTTCATGTCGGGGATCGGCAGCGCGTCGATGTCACCGCGCAACGCCAGCATCGGCGTCACACCGTCCCACTCCCCCACGTCGCACACGAGGCCCGTGCCGCCGGGCAGCACCTCGGGCTGGAGCCCCGCCTTCTCCAGCCTGGCCTTGACGGCCGCAGTGGTGCGGAACTCCTGGTTGCCCAGCTCCGGGTGCATGTGCAGATCCCGCCGGAACGCGATCAGCTCGGCACGGAGGTCGTCGGGCAGGGTGCCGGGCATGACTGTCTCAGCGAGGGGCGCACGGAGCTTCAACTGGTTCACCCAGTCAAGGGTAGGCCCAGACCCCCCGCAACTGGCCACAGATCAACAAAAGTTCAGCCGCACAGGGGAACAAAAGGCGGCGCTGCGGCGTGTACCGAGTGGTTCTGATGGGTAAACTCCACCCATTTTCGACCGGGATGGGGGAACCGTAGGCTCCGCTCAGGGAAGCCTGAGCAACTCGCGGAGGGTGCCGACGTAAGTGGCCACCTCGTTCGACGTGGGCGGGGCCTCGGCGGGTACGGACCCCTCAGCCGCCTCCACGACGGGCCCGGGAACGGTCGACGCCTGCGCGGGCACCCGGCAGGAGCGGCAGAGGCCGTCGGGCAGAGCCTCGGGGCGACCGGGAACGCCGCACTCGGCGCACTCGACCATCGGGCGTGGAGCCTGGGCCCCTGGCGTGTCAGGCGCCCCCGCTGCGCCCCCGGACGGCGTCCCGCACGGCACCGCGGGCGGGATCTTGTCGCGGAGCCGCCGCCGGACGAAGCCGACCGGGGAGTCCACGGTGGGCGGCAGCCCGGCGGAGAGCGTACGGATCATGTGGTCCGCGCTCACGCCCCGCGCGAGCCAGGCGGCGGCCAGCCCCTCCAGCGCGGCGCAGTCGGCGGCGGAGAGGGAGACGCGGGCGTCCGTCCTGCCGAGGCGGGCCAACGCGAGATAGGCGGGCGAGGGGAGCGCCGCCGCTGCGGGTGCGGATGCGGGTACGGCGACCTCGGCGGGGCCTTCGAGGTACACCTGCGGGCTCCGGGGGCCCTGAGCGCGCTGTTGAGGTACCACAGGCTCCTGACCCAGGGGAACGGCAGCGAGGGTGGGGCCGGGCTCTGCGCACGGGGAGGCAGGCACGGCGGGTGCGTCGGGCGCGGAAACCGGGTCCGACGTGGCAGCCGGGTTGTGCACTCCGGCCACGCTCGCACCGTCGACGAACGCGGTCCACCACTCGTTGTCGCGGGCCGTACGGGACCAGTAGGTGCGGGTGATCCACCGGATCTGCCCGCCGCCCGCATCGGCGGGCGACCGTACGTGCCTGAGGTGACCGGCGACCGCGAGGGCCCGCAGGGCACCACCGACGGCCATCTGGCCGTACAGCGGGAGGCTCTTGGCCAGGGACTTGATGTCCATCGCGGCACCCTCGGGGAGCCGGTCGACGTAACCGGCGACATACCGCTCACGCTCCGGGAGGAGGGCGAAGTCACCGGGACGCGCGGGGCGTTGGTCCGGAGCGGACCGCTTTCCGTATCCGGGACTGGCGCGCGCGTAGGGGCGGGAGGCTGCGGGTGCGGGCGGGGCGGAGCTAATGTGCTGGGTAACCACGGGATCACGCTTTCTGATCTTGCGGTGAGACCCCGGCCTGGTGCATCGAACACCGCGTCGGGGTCGTTCAGTTGTGGGCACCGTAAGCAGTCGCGACTCTGCGCCGCAAGTCGGTCACGATTAGTCATACTTGCTGTTCGTGACGGGTACGGGAGGTGGGGAGGTTCATTCTCTTTCCTTCTTTTAACCCCCGGATGGGTACAGGTCTCGGATCTCGGCCCTCGAAGCCCGACACCCGGAACCCGAGACCCGAGCTTCGGGCCCGCGCCCCCTTCGGTGTCCCTCGGAGGAGTGATGCGAGGCCCCGGATCTCGGAACCCGAGCTTCGAGCTTCGAGCCCCGGGTTTCGAGCCCCGAGACCCGAGCGCCGGGGAGCGGCCACGTAGGCGATGAGGGCGGGCAGCCCCCTCCGAACCCGGACGCACCGACCCGCCCCCTGCCCCGCCCCAACGCCCTGACCTGCGGTGGATACGCTGCCGAGCAGGAATGCCGACACCGCTTCGCCCCCTCCGGAGCGGCGACCACGACGAGGAGAACCGGCCATGACGACCACCGCCCGCGCCACCCTGCAGCACGAGGACGACCGGGTACGGGTCACCCGCTGGGACTTCCTGCCTCAGGAGTCCACCGGCCGCCACGTCCACGAGTACGACTACGTCGTCGTCCCCGTCACCGACGGGCGGACCGACGTGATCACCCCGGACGGCACCGTCACCCCCTCCGAGCTGCGAGCGGGCGAGTCCTACGCCCGCCCCGCGGGCGGCGAGCACGAGGTCGTCAACGCCGGCTCGGCCCCGCTGGCCTTCGTCGAGATCGAGCTGAAGTGACCGGCACCGAAGCCGGTGACACCCGCTGAAGGCCCTCGCCGTCCGCTCAGTCGTGCCGGGGCCGCCAACGCCTCGCCTCGCGCACCGCGGCCAGGGCGGCGAGGGCCGCGACGAGCAGGGCCAGGGCACACAGCACGGACGCCGACAGGCTCAGCATCTGCGGTGGCAGCTCCCCGTTCCTGGGGGGCGTCGTGTAGGGCAGGGTGATCCAGACGGCACTGACGGATCCCAGGACGGCGGCGACGCACAAGGGGGCGGCGAGAGTCCAGGCCGCCACGGTCACGTACACACGTCTGCTACCGGTCACCATGGAGACGGGCGCGATGGAACGGGCGAAGCGCACCACCTCGGCGAGGCAGTTGAGAGCCGCCGCCAGCGCGACCAGCCCCACCCCGACAACTCCCAGCAGGGTCACCCAGCGCAGCTGGGAGGAGAGCAGCGCGGCGCCGCCGATCCACCCCTGCCCGATGCCCTCGACAAGAGCCCCGGGGCCCAGCACGGCGAGGGCATCACGCTTGAGTTCTCCGAGCGGCAGGTCCTCACCCTGTGGCGAGTGGACCACGAGCATGTTGTTCCGGCGGGGCTCCAGCGGGCCCCTGCTCACACCGACCCGCGTCACCGAGGCCGGCAGAAGGGCTCGCAGCTCGGGCGTGGATTCCGTGAGCGGGACGTCCCGCGCCGTACGGCCGGCCGGGCAGTCCAGTCCCAACCCCCGCAGAGCGCCGCAGCTTCCACGCACCGTGACGGCCTGCCGCACCTCGACGGGCCCGTCCGGTGTCTCCCGGACCTCGCCCGCGCCGTTCGCGAGACCGAGCGTCGAGTCCAGCACCGCGACCTCGGCGCCGGTCGGCAGCGCCCGAACCAGCGACCCTGCTCTTCCCTCCGAGCCGGGCGGAATCTGAACGGTGGCGACGCTATGGCCGAAACGTTCCCGCATGGCCAACGCGCCTTGGACGGTCGCGCTGTGCATGCTCGGGTACACCTGCACCACGCTCAGGAGCCCTACCGCGACGACCACCCCCGCGACGAGACGCGAGAGGTATCCCGGGCGCCCCTGGGTCCAACGGCCGGCGAGCAGCGTGCCCGCCAGCCCCCGCCGCCGACCCAGCTCCGTCACGCCTCGGCCGGCCGCGGAGAGCAGCAGCGCGATGGCCGCGGGAAGAGTGGCCAGGGCGCCGACCGTGCCGAGCATCGACACCAGTACGACGGTCCGGGTGGCGCCCTGGGTGGCGAACGCCGTCGGCGACCAGCTCAGAATTCCCAGGAAGACCGGGCACAGCGCGGCACCGAGGATGACCGGCCGGCTGCGACCGGCGGCCCTCGGCCGGGTGGAACGGCCGGGCCCCGCCCACCGATGCATCAGGACCACCAGGGCGACGAGCAGAATGGGCCCTGCGGCGAGGGCCGCGAGCAACTGCCAGGCGTGTGACCGCATGTCGGAGGCTGCTAGCACATAGCCGACGACAGGGATGCGCAGATCGGTGGCCAGAGCGGCGACCAGCAGGAACGCCGGCGGCGTGACACCGAGCAGGAGAGCCGGGGCCGCCTCCCCCGCGCTCAGCAGGGCCAGCTGCCGGCGTGAACCGCCGAGGGCTCCGAGGAGTGCCGTACGACGGTCCCGCCCGGCAGCGCCCAGCCGCGTGGCCACCACGGCGAACAGTCCGGCAGGCAGGCCGAGCATGGCGATCAGCAGGGTGAGGAAGACGGAGAACGGGCGTACAGTCGCCAGATCACCGAAGCCGCCCGCGTCCGGGGATCCGAAACCGGTGGCGATCAACGCGTGCTTCACGCTGAGCGAGCCGGGTGCCGGCCGCGCGTAGGCATAGCGTTCGCCGGGGCTCGCCAGGCCTTCGGGCCCGATGTGTCCCACGACGTGTCCGTAACGGTCACCTACTCCGTCGGCAGCGAGGGAGGGGGACAGCACCGCCTCGCCCGGCTCCGGCCAGCGGGACACGCCGGGCGGCAACGGAGCGTCCGAGCCGACCGGTTCGACGAACACGACCTCGACCTGCCGATCGTCGACGTCGTCCAGGTGAAAGTGCAGACGGAGTGGAGCCTCCTCCTCCGTCTGCCCGTCGTGCAGACGGAGGACAGGCGTGCGTGCCGCCCCGCGTTCCGTCCGTTCCTGGTAGGTGGCCCAAGCCGCCATCGCCGACACCAAGGTCACGGCGAGTACGGAGGTGGCGATCGTCAGAGCCACGAAGCGAACTCGGCCGTCGGTGGATCCCCGCCCCGCCGCGAGCCCCATGCGCAACAGCTGGCGCCCCAGTGACCTCCCGTCACTCATCGGACGCCTCGCGAGAGCGGCGCGTCCTGTGCGACCAGACGCCCTTCGTGCAGAGCGAAGCGCTGATCCGCGCGAGCGGCGACCGACTCGTCGTGGGTCACCACGAGGACGGCGCACCCCCACCTACGAGGCAGGGAGAAGAGCAGTTCCGCCACGGCTTCCCGGTTCCGGGTGTCCAGCGAACCCGTGGGTTCGTCCGCCAGCAGCAGTGTCGGCTGATTCACCAACGCGCGCGCCACCGCGGCTCGCTGTCGTTCCCCGCCGGAGAGTTCGGCGGTCGGGGTCCCCTCGACGGGCACCCCGAGATCGGTGAGCAGTCGGCGAGCACGCCCGAAGGCGTCGGACCGCTTCACCCCGGCCAGGAGCGCGGCCATCGCGACGTTCTCCACGGGCGTGAGCTCCGGCAGCAGTTCGCCGAACTGGAACACCATGCCGATGGTGTCGCGCCGGTGCCGGGCCAGAGCACGCGGCTTGAGCGAGGACAGATCCCGGCCCGCGACCCGGACTTCGCCGTCGTCGTACGGGATCAGCCCCAGCAGGCAGTTGAGCAGTGTGCTCTTGCCCGTCCCGCTGGGACCGGTGACGGCGGAGGACCGTCCGGCCGGAAGGGTCAGGTCCACGCCGTCGAGCAGCGTCCTGCCGGCCACGGAGTAGCGGAGGTTCCGGACCTCCAGGACGGGATTCACTCGCATCACACAGTCTCTTTCAGCTGGTCGTCCACCAGCACGCGAAAGGATCAGCTCCGCTACCGGATCGGGCCTCGGTGCCACTGCCTTGCTCGTTCCACAGCGTCCGGAGCCGAGGCGTGGCACCTCGGCCGCGTGAAACCGCCCCGCGCGGATCGCTCACGAACACGAAGTAGGCAGATTACTGCGGGACTTGATCAATCATCTGCCTTCAGGGCGGGTACGGTTACGGCCCTGGACACACCCGGGAGTCAGTTGTGAAGTCGTTCGACGGCGAGGAGCCGGCGCCACTCCCGGCGCCGAGCCCCTCGGGCGCACCGGACACCCTGCTGCTCCGCCTCGACCGGACTTTCAGGGTCTGGAGCTACGGCGTTGGCCACTCCCACCTGCTGCTGCGTTCCCGGAAGGAGGGGACGGACCGGCCCCGGCTGGATCTTCATTTCGAGGCGGTCGACGTGATGCGCCTGGTCCGGCGCTACGAGGGTCTCGAACTGCACACCGTCGACGACGACATGTCCGCCCGGCTGTACGAGGAATCGGGCGTTCCGGCGGCGCTGCGGGACACTCGCCTGGTGGTGGCGCTGCGGTCCCGCAGCGGTACGGGTTACGTGCAGTGCGGGCGCGTCATCGTGGACCGGTACGGGGACGACGAGGATCCGCCGCCGGGCTCCGCCCGCGTCCGCGACGTGGTCTGGGGGCTGCGTCCCTCGGACATCCGGAGCGCGTAGGACGCGCCGGTTCGGCGGGGGGGGGAATCGACCTCTTGGAATTCCTGACACAACGCCCTCGTGCGAGCCGGATGGTGATGCGCGGGCATCATGACGGCAGTCGATGTGAGCGTAGGGAGCACGGATGGCAGAGAGCGGCACTGCGGATCTCATCCACTTGGCCGACGGAGAGAGCAGCCTCGTAGTTCGAGTGCTAGGCCGGCACATGCCGGGAGTGCTGCCGTGGCACGACTTCCTCGACGCCGAGATCATCGTCACGAGCGGGTTCACCCAAGGGCGTGCCGATGTCTGCCTGGCTCCGGACGACCTGGACAGCTGGTCCCAGGTCTTGGGCGCTCTCGCCGCCGGGCGGGACGCCGCGTGGATGGACGACGGAAGAAGCACTGAGATCCGCTTCGAACCGTCCGGCCGGAACGGGGTCGCCAAGATCGCGGTCGAAGACTCCGCCGGCACGGGGACGTCGGTCCGGGTTCGGGTACGTCTGGCTGATGGATGGGCCGACGACCATGGCGAGCTGCTACAGCAGGTCAGGACGGCCTGGCCTCAGGAAGTCGCGGAAACCTCCCCAGGTGCCTACGAGTGGCGGCGCTGAGCTGCTGGCAGGAGGCGGCTGCCAGGGCTCTGGCTTCGCCCTCGGCAGGCAGGCAGTTGGCACCCGGTGCGCTCAGGGGCCGAGCAGGGGCACCATCGCGCGGGCGAATTCCGCAGGCACGGCGCTCGCGCCCACGTGGTTGCCGGGCACGTCGATCAGAGGTAGTCCCAATCGGCCTGCGAGCGCATGGGTGGCCCGGCGCGCCATCTGGTGATGGCTCAGCGCGCCGGCGCACAGCGCCACCGGGAGTCCACGGGTGGCTTCGATGTCGGGCTCGTAGAAGACCGTCGGGCCGGCCATCCTTCCCAGGAAGTAGCGGTTCTTGTCGAGTTCCTCGGCGGGGAGCTCGGGCAGAGTCATATGCCCTGGCGGCCTCTCGTCCGGGCCCGTGTGGTGTCCCGCGGCGCTGAGATCGAAGAACTCCTGCACCGCCCGCTGAGGGTCGGTTTCCGCCGCCGCGAATGCCGCCGCAGCGCGCTCCGCCAGATCCACGTCGTCCAGGAGGGACACCAGGGGCGGCTCGTGCAGGACGGCTCGGCCGACCAGACGGGGATGCCGCCTGGCCAGCTCCAGCAGTGTCACCGCACCACCACTGGTACCGACGAACAGCGCCGGCCCGCCGGTGATCCGGTCGACGAGCGCGGCGAGGTCCGCAGCCAGGACCTCGGGCGTGGGCGCCGCCATCCCCGGCACCACGCGGCTGGCACCGATCCCTCGCGGATCGTGGGTGACGACCCTGAACCGTCCCGTGAGCTCGTGCGCCAGCGCTGCGAAGCCGGCCCGCCCCGCAGGCGCGCCGACGAGGAACAGCAGTGGCCCCTCACCCTGCGCGCTGAATGCGATCGTGCAGTCCGGCCGGTCGAGACGTTCCGGCGAACCCGAGATCCGGTCGCTGTAGTCCGCGATCTTCCGGGCGATCACATCGAGGGCACGGTCCAGCTCCTCGCGACGGTCCTGGACGCGACGGCGGTGAGCCGTGAGCAACTCGAGCCGGAGGACAGCCGGATCGGTGACCCTGTCGTCAGCACCGGTGAACTGCGCGATGTCAGCCAGTGGCATCCCTGTCTCACGGAGATGGACCAGCATGCGGATCAGCTCGACGTCGGCCGTCGTGTACCGGCGACGGCCCGCGCTGTCGCGGCGAGGAGACGGCACGATCCCCTGCCGTTCGAAGTAGCGCAAGGTGTCCGGCGCCAGGCCGATCCGTGCGGAAACATCCGCGATCCCCACCAGCTCATCTGCCTCATCACTCATGCCGCAAGCCTCCGTGTTGAACCCTGGTCCAGGTCAAGCGGTCGACGTCCGGCACGCTCGATCGAGCTGCCCGGTAGGCACCCTCCGGCTGGATCAGGTGATCAGGACGGTACGGAGCGACGGCCGCCGACGGAGGGACCGGCGTCCGCCGTTCAGGACACCAGCGTCTGCTCCTCCAACTCCCGCAGCTTCACGGTGCACAGGCCACCACGCTCCGACTTCACCGACGTGACCTCCAGCTGGGTGCCCGGCGACAGGATGAACTCCTCCTCGCCCGTGAAGGCGGAGAAGCGCCGGATGCCGACCGCCCGGACCGGCGTCACCTCGAACAGCGTCCGCCTCCCGCGTCCCCCCATGAACGCGCGCGCCACGCGCGGCTCGGAGGTGCAGGAGGACACACCCCACCAGGTGACGGTCCCGCCAAGCGGATACTGCGCGCGCAGATCCAGTGCGACGCCTCGGTACAGCGGTTCGGTGTGGGTGGGCAGGTGCGATACGGCGGAGAACAGCAGGCGCAGGTAGGGGATGTACGGGGTGAGTCTCGCCCGGTCCGGTGAGCGCAGTACGGAGTTGATCTCCCGGTAGAACGCCGACTCGCAGGTGTAGAGGTGGAGTGCCGCGATGGCGTCCGCGTCCGGACCGCCCTCGCCGTGCTCCTCGTCGGCGCGCGTCTTACCGAAGGCGTGCGCGCTCTCGACGTGCCGGCCGATCCCGGCCAGCAGCGAGACGACCGGCCCGACGGCCTCCTGGAAGCCCATCAGCGGGGTGTCGAAGACGCCGGTGATGGCCGGTAGGACGAGCCCCTCGTCCTTGACGCTCGCAAGACGCTCCAGATAGAGCTGGTGCAGCTCCATGGTCGAGGTGATGAAGGCGCCCATGCGGTCCGCCACGGCGCCGCGTCCCTCCTCCCCGCCGTCCTCGCCGGGTCCGCCGACCGCCGCGTTCCACCCCTTGCTCGGGAGCCAGTCGATCTCCTCGGCTCCCATGGAGGCGAGGGCCGCGTTGACCGTCCCGAAGTGCTCGCCGTCGCAGAAGATGTCCCCCTGCGCGGCGGGGTTGGAGTGGTCGATGTGGCGGACCTCGACCTGCGGATACCTGCGCTGGATCCACTCGACGGTCTGTTTCAGACCGCGTGCGTGAGCGCCCCACCAGACGAAGACGACGTGCCGGTCCTCCTCGTCGGCCTCCGACTTGGCCTTGAATATCTCCTCGACGATCTGTATCACGATCGGTCGCCAGAACTTCGTGTGCTCGGCGGTCGTCAGCACCCCGTCGCTGCTGGCGGTGAGCGCCGTGTTCAGCAGCAGGACGCCCTGCGTCAGCATCGCCTGGAACCACTCCGGCGGCTGGACGGTGTCCTGTTCCTTCAGCAGCTTGCGGAGGTCGGCGATCGGGGTCTTCTTCGGTATGCCGTACTTCCACATCGCTGCCGCCTTGATGACGCAGCGCATGCTCACGACCCGGCCGAACCGGCTGTCCGTCCAGTCGTGGAAGGTGTTGTCGAACATGGCGATGCCGGTGGCGCTCTCCAGCCTCGGGTAAGGATTCTGGCCGAAGGCGACCACCTTCCACTTGTGCGGCGGGTTCGGCTTCAGCGCCTGGAAGGTCAGCTCGCGTGCGGGCACCACGCCCGGACCCCGACCAGGACCGATGAACTCCGCACCCGATCTGTTCAGTTCGATGTGCCGCTTCAGCAGCGGCAGCCACGGCTCACCGCCGCCGGCGAAGAGCTCGGCCAGGGCCAGGGGGTCGTTCGGGTCGGGCTGAGCAGGGGTGCCGGCATCGCTCATGGTGGAGACGCTCCGCGGGTGTCGGTCCGGTTCGATGAGTCGAGTTGTATCCCCTGGCACTGACAACGGGAGGTACGGGAGGTCGTCATCATCCGCACTGCCGCTCGGCACCGGACGGAGTGTCAGTGGTGCCCGTTAGCGTTCTGAGGAGTGGAGAAGCCACCTCTCGATCGAAGGATTCGATGACCCCGAACCGCGTGCCGACACCTGCCGTACGGGTGGTTCTGACCGACCTGAGCGCCTCGGTCGTGAGCGCGTGGCGCGCCGCGTTCGCCGACGTCCCGGAGATCGAGATCCGCAAGGGTTCGATCCTCGGGGAGAAGGTGGACGCCTGGGTCACCCCCACCAACTCCCGTGGCCGGATGGACGGTGGGACCGACGCGGCGGTGAAGCGGCATCTCGGAGCCGGTATCCAGTTGCGGGTGCAGCGGGCGATCCGGGACGGCTTCGGGGGGAGCCTGCCGGTGGGGAGCGCGGTGTGTGTGCCCTCCGGGGCGGTCACCCCGAAGTTCCTCATATCCACACCGACGATGGAGGGGTCCGCGGAGGACGTCAGCGAGACACTCAACGTGGCGCTGGCATGCGCCGCCGCCTTCCAGGCGGTCCACCGGCAGAACAGCGAGGTACCGGGCAGCATCACCTCGGTGGCGCTCGTCGGCATGGGTGCCAGGACCGGCCGGGTGCCCGCACGGGTCTGCGCCAACCTGATGTGGACGGGCTGGACCCTCTTCAACGACCACGCGTTCACGGACTACGACGATCTGCGTGCCACGATCACCGCCCAGCTCGACGATCTGGAAGCCGCTCCTGAGACGAGGCGGGTCCGGGTCGACCCGTCCAGACGCACGGCGGTCGCCCGCCGCTGACCGGCAGTCGGGACCGGTGGCGGCCGTGGAGGCGGGATCGGGCGCGGTGCGGAAGGCAGCGGTCCGATGTGCGGTGCACAGGCGCCTCCCGGCCGTACGGCCGCACGGCGGCTCCGCATAGGCTGCTGCCGTTGGCCGGTGCGTCACAGGGGGTTTCGGGGCTGATGAGTCATACGACGGAGGTCTTCCAGCCGCTTCAGGCGGACGACCCGTCCGGGGTCGGCGGCTACCGGTTCGCCGCACGGCTGGGCGCCGGCGGCATGGGGCGCGTGTACCTGTCGCACACCCAGGGCGGCCGCCCGGTGGCCATCAAGGTGGTCCGGCCGGAGCTGGCCGACGACCCGGACTTCCGAAGACGGTTCACCCGGGAGATAAAGGCGGCTCGGCAGGTCAAGGGGGCGTACACCGCCGAGCTGATCGACGCCGACGCCGACGGCGTACCTCCCTGGCTGGCCACGCTGTACGTGCCGGGGCCGTCGCTGACCGAGGCCGTGAACCGGCGCGGGCCCCTGCCGGTGCCGGCGGTGCTCTGGCTGATGGCGGGGGTGGCCGAGGCGTTGCAGGTCATCCACGCCGGGGGCATCGTGCACCGGGACCTGAAGCCGTCGAACGTGCTGCTGGCCTCGGACGGGCCGCGGGTGATCGACTTCGGTATCGCGCTGGCCGCCGGCGGGACGGCGTACACCGCGCCGGGAAGCACGATCGGCACGCCCTCCTTCATGTCGCCGGAGCAGATATCCGGCGGCGAGATCACTCCGGCGGCCGACATCTTCGCGCTCGGCCAGACCGCGGCGTTCGCGGCACTGGGGCGCACCCTCTACGGGGACGGCTCCGCCGTCAACGTCCAGTACCGGATCCTGCACTCCGAACCCGAACTGTCGCTGCTGCCAGAAGCGTTGCGCCCGTTGTTCGCCCGGTGCCTGGCCGCCGAGCCGGCGGAGCGTGCCACGCCCGCGGAGGTCGTGGAGTGGTGCCGTCAGCGCCTGGGTGCCGAGGCGGACGCGGGCGGGGGTCCCGCCGTGTGGCGGGAGGTCGCCGGGCCCCGGACGGTGGTCCCCGCACCGGTCCCCGAGCCGACCCCGGCCTACCCGGTCCCGCCGGTGCTCACGCCTACTGCCGTGGCCGCAGCGGTGCCGGCGCCCGTGTTCGCCCCGCCCTATCCGCAGCCGCAGCCGCAGCCGCAGTTCGGATGGCCGCAGAAGGAGCTGACTCCGCAGGAGCGCAAGGCCCGCAGGCGGCGCGCCCTGCTGGTCACGGCCGCGGCCGTCACGGGCGGGGCGCTGCTGGTGGCGGGTCTGACATGGACCCTCACGGATGTGGTGAAACGGTTCGGCGGCCAGGACGGCGGAGGCCGGGGGGCATCCGCGACCGGGCCGGCGGCCCACTCGTCCGCATCCGCGTCCGCACAGGGGTCCTCCCCGGGCGGTTCCCCGGACCGGCAGGACCCCTCCGGTCCGTCCGTGGTCGGGGCCGGTGACGACGCCTCCGGGGACGGCTCCTCCGCGTCGAGCCGGCCGGAGGAGCCTCAGCCGGAGGAATACCTCCTGTGGCTGGACACGAAGAACTCGCTGAGCCTCAAGAGCGCCGAACCGGCGCTGAAGAGCCGTAAGGGCGACTTCCGTCTCGACTGCGCCTCCGCCGGATGCCGGGTCGCGAGCGGACCGGAGGCGTTCGTGCGGATGTCCGAGGGACACGGCACGACCCTCGACGAATGCCGCAGCATGCTCAGGACCGCCGGCAAGCACAGCGCGACGCTCGAAGGAGCCCCTCCCAAGGCGGAGTTCTGCCTGAAGGACGCCGAGGGCGACATCGGGCTGTACGTGGTCCAGACCCAGTCCACCAGTCTGCCTGAACTCGCCTTCCTCTCAGGGGACCTGACCGTCTGGCGGAGCACCGACCGGTAGCGGGCGACGCCGACTGGTAGGGGTCGACGCCGCCCGGCCCGTCAGTCCCTCCTGGTGTCCCAGGGGTCGCCGATCCAGCCGTCGAAGGAGGGGACGAGGGCTGCGAGGGCGGCTCCAACCCTCCAGTCCAGGTGCGATGCGTGCAGATGCACCGTGTTCCCGGACGACTTGAACTCCAGAGGCACCTCTCCCCCGGAGCGCCACTTGATGCGGCGGGGGCCGCGCGGGAAGTCGCCGCCGCCACCGCCGAACAGGGCGCCCACCACCATGAGCGGCAGCAGGGGCGTGAAGAACCACCACACGCCCCACCAGAAGAGCCGGCCCTTGCGACCCACCGCCTCGGGGATGCCGGCGGTGCTCACCGTCCAGCGTGAGCGCGCGCCCCGGCTGAACGCCTTGTCGCGCGTGAACGTACCGAGCGGTTCACCTTGCGCACCGAGCACCTGGAACTGGGCGCGCCCGCCGTTCGCTGAGACGGTGACCAGGGTGGCGACCCGTGCCTGGCGTCGCTCGTCCTCCCACAGGACGAAGGACCGGGCGCCGCTGTCCCGGGCCGCGAGGTAGGCGGGTATGCCGCCGGGCGGCAACTCCCGTTCCACACAGGCGACCGTCCGCGAGGGCCCCTGACCGTCGGAGTAGTTGATCCGGCAGTCGAATTCCCCGCCGGGAGCGTTCCTCAGCAGGCCCATCCCGCGCAGGCTCAGAGTCTGTGTCACCCGACGAGCTCCTTCGTGTGTGTTCGTGAGGAACGTTCCTGCGGTGAACGTCCAGCACGAAGGTACGCCCGTGCGACCCCGCCCGTTGCCCCGTCCGCGTCAGCCCTCCCCGACGACCGCGGTGCTCCCCCAGGACGCCAGCCGGTGCACGTCCTTGGCCGTCTCGGTGACTCCGCTCAGGAAGCCCTGGGCGCGCGGGGACGCCGTGTCCCGGAGCCACTCCGGAGCTATGTCGCACACCGCGACCTTCACCCCGGTACCCGCGAGCGCGAGCGGCAGGGTGTGGACCACGGTGGACGGGAAGCTGAGAACCGTGTGGCCGATGGGGCCCCTGCGGGCGATGAGTTCCAGGGGGAGGTCCGGGCGGACGATCTCCAGGCCGGTGGCGGATTCCAGGGCGTGGAGCTTCTCCGCCGATTCCCGGCGGTGCGCGAAGTAGCGGGTCGCGCCGTGGGTCCGGGCGAGGGAGCGGACCGCCTCCTCGTACGGGGCGGGGTCGATCACCCCGGTCTCCACCAGGGAGGTGCCGACCAGGTCGGCGCCCTTGGTGATGAGCGGCGGGCCGAAACGCCCCCGGGTCCAGGCGAAGGTGTTCTCCGTGACCTCTATGCCGACGGGAGCCTCCACCGGCATCGCGGTGAACACCTCGACCGTGCGGGACGCCGACGGGGTGAAGCTGCGGCGTGCCGCAGAGGTCACGGGGGCCAGGAGCATCTCGCGCGGCCCTCCGCTCCCCCTGCGGTGCCAGCGCACCAGGCGTTCACCGCGCGCCAGTTGTGCGACGAACTCCATGGTGGCGGTGCCGTCGTCGACGACCGTGATCCGGCGGGTGCGGACCAGGGAGAGGAGGAGTTGCACGTACCGGGAGAACGGGTCACCGATCACTATGCGGTCGGCCTTGCGGATCAGCCCCGTCAGGGCCCGCAGGGCCTTGAGAGGCGCGCCCTTCTCTCCGCGCGCCTCCTGCCAGCGGACGGTGATGCCCTCGTCGCGGGCCAGCTCCGCCATCCTGCGCAGCTGTCCGCGCGACATCGGGTCGACCGGGGGGAGGACGACGACCGTGGTGTCCGGTCCTCCCCGGGTGTGGGTCCACTCCAGGACGTTCAGGAGCTGGACCGGGCTCTCGACGAAGGCGAGGTTCACCGGTCGGCCCGTCAGACCGCGACCGGCTCGGCGGCCGCCGCGTCGTCGTTCTCGGCGACGACGCCCGCGACCCGGCGGAGCTTCTTCATCGGGCCGAGCTCCGACTCGTAGACCTTCTTGACGCCGTCACCGAGCGACGCCTCGATGGTGCGGATGTCGCGGACGAGCCGGGTGAGACCCTGCGGCTCGACGGACGCGGCCTGGTCGGAGCCCCACATCGCCCGGTCGAGGGTGATGTGGCGCTCGACGAACGTGGCGCCGAGCGCGACGGCCGCGAGCGTCGTCTGCAGGCCGGTCTCGTGGCCGCTGTAGCCGATCGGCACGTTCGGGTACTCCTGCTGGAGGGTGTTGATGACCCGCAGGTTGAGCTCCTCGGCCTTCGCCGGGTACGTCGACGTGGCGTGGCAGAGCAGGATGTTGTCGCTGCCGAGGACCTCGACCGCGTGCCTGATCTGCTTCGGCGTCGACATGCCGGTGGAGAGGATGACCGTACGGCCGGTCGCGCGCAGCGCGCGGAGCAGCTCGTCGTCGGTGAGGGAGGCGGAGGCGACCTTGTGCGCGGGGACGTCGAACTTCTCCAGGAAGGCGACGGCCTCGGTGTCCCACGGGGAGGCGAACCAGTCGATGCCGCGCTTGGCGCAGTGCTCGGCGATGGCGGTGTACTCGGCCTCGCCGAACTCGACGCGGTGACGGTAGTCGATGTACGTCATCCGGCCCCAGGGGGTGTCGCGCTCGATGTCCCACTGGTCGCGCGGGGTGCAGATCTCCGGGGTGCGCTTCTGGAACTTGACCGCGTCGCAGCCGGCCTCGGCGGCCACGTCGATGAGGGCGAGGGCGTTGTCGAGGTCGCCGTTGTGGTTGATGCCGATCTCGCCGGTGACGTAGACGGGGTGACCGGGGCCGGCGGTGCGGGTGCCGAAGGTGCGCAGGCGGGAGGTGCTGCTCATGGTGGTGCTTCCTTACGTGGTGGGGACGTTGGCGGATTCGGTGGTGAGGGTGGGGCCCAGAAGCCATGCCGCGATCTCGCGGATGGCACCGGAACCGCCGGGGTTGGTGGTCACGGCACGCGCGGCGGCGCGCACCGAGTCGTGGGCGTTCGCGACGGCGACGGGCCAGCCCGCCAGGCCGAAGCAGGCCAGGTCGTTGACGTCGTTGCCGACGTAGAGCACGCGGTCGGGAGCGACGGACTGCTCCTCGCACCACTGCTTGAGGGCCAGGTCCTTGCGGTCGATGCCGTGCAGGACGGGGACCTGGAGCTTGCGGGCGCGGGCGGCGACGACCGGGTTCTGTTCCGTGGAAAGGATCAGGATCGGTACGCCGGTGCGGCGCAGCGCGGCGATGCCGAGGCCGTCCCCCCGGTGCACGGCGACGATCTCGCGGCCGTCGGAGTCGATGAGGACCCGGTCGTCGGTCTGCGTGCCGTCGAAGTCGAGGACGATCGCGTCGATGTCCGCCAGGGTGGGCAGCGGCGAGGGATCGAGGAGCGGAGCCAGGGCGCGGGCCCGGGCCAGGTCGTGCGGGTCGTCGATCTCCAGGACCCGGGCGGGGTCGGTGGGGACGAGCGCGGTGTGGCCGAAGAAGCGGTGGCGGTGGGTGCGGAAGCCCTCGACGTCCATGGCGTACGCGGCCCCGGTCTCCAGGTAGTCCTGGGGGCGGTCCTGCCGGCGGGGGCGTACGGCCTTGTCGTGGTTGACGCCGTAGGTGTCGTCCTCGACGGGGGTGCCGTCGCGCCACACGAAGCCGTGGAAGGGGGCCACGGTGACGGCGGTGTCGGCGCCCTCGCGGGCCACCGCGGCGGCGACGCCGTCGATGTCCTCGCGGGTGATGAAGGGGCTCGTGCACTGGACCAGCAGGACCACGTCGGCCTTCCGGCCGTGGGCCGCCGTCTCGTAGCTGTGCAGGGCGTGCAGGACCGCGGCCTCGCTGGTCGCGGTGTCACCGGCGATGGCGGCGGGGCGCTGGACGCAGTGCAGCCGGGCGCTCTCCCCCAGTGCCTCCCCGGCGGCCTTCGCCGCGTCCGAGATCGCCGGGTCGTCGGTCGTCACGACGACGTCGGTGACCTCGGGCGAGGAGAGGCAGGCCCGGACGGCGCGGGCGACGAGCGGTACGCCGCCGACCCTCGCGAGGTTCTTGGCCGGCACTCCCTTGGATCCGCCGCGGGCGGGGATCACGGCGAGCACGGTGGGTGGCGGGGTCATGGTCGCTCCTGAATCAGTGGTCACAGCTCGCCCATCCGTCGGATCACGGGGGCGACCCGCTGGACGCCGTGGCGGTAGGCGCCGCGCGCCGCGTTGCGTACGGTCTCGCGCACCGCGCCCCGCACCCGGCCGGTCTCCTTGGGGGTGACGGCGCCGGGAAGCGGAGTGCCGTCGGGGCGCAGGTGGTGGCGGGCGAGGATGCCGGGGAGGTATCCGGGCGCGGTGGCAGGTGTGTAGTAGGGGGTGAGCGGGGGGAGTTCCTCCGCCGCGAGCAGTTCGCCGACGCGGGCGCGGGCGGTGTCGTAGGCGGAGCCGTAGGTGCCGTCGGCGGCGACGCCCTGGCCGGCCACCCACTCCTCGTCGGGTTCCGGGCGGAGGCCGCCGTCGAGGTGGTCCCAGGACGTGATCAGTCCGGAGCCGACGAAGTGGTGGTTGCCGAGCACCTCGCGCACGCCCAGGTCGGAGAGGATCGCCGTCGGGATGCGCCGGTGCAGGGATTCGAGGGCCGCGGTGGAGGACACGGTGACCAGCAGGTCGGTGCGGTCCAGGACCTCGCCCATGTGCCCGTACACCAGGCGGAAGTTGGGCGGCAGACCGCCCGGGAGCCGCTCCGCCAGGCGCTGGTAGGGCAGCTCCTCGATGTGGGTGGTGTGCTCTCCCGGCTTGGAGCGCAGCTTGAGCAGCACCTCGCGGCCCGGGTGCAGCCGCGCGTGCTCGACGAGGCGGCGCAGCAGGTAGGTGCGCTCCGCCCTGGTCGCCGGTACGGAGGGCTGGGCCGCGAACACCACGGTGTCGCGTCCTTCCTCGGGCCGGTGCGGCTCGCCGCCCAGGAACGGCAGGGCGGCCTCGGTGACGGACGAGGCGTCGGCGCCGACCCCTTCGTACACCGCGCGGAAACGCTCCGCGTCGTGACGGGAGTTGGCGAGGACGACATCGGCGCCGTGGCGCAGCAGGAGCCCGTCGGCGAGCTTCTCGTAGACGACGCCGACGTATCCGGTGACGACGACCGGCCTGCGCGGCAGGCCGAGTGCGGCCAGGCCGTGCAGCATGGCCTGGACGGCGCCTCCGACGAGGGCGAGGACGACGACGTCGTACCTCTCGTCCCGCACGGTGTGCAGGAATTCGACCGCCGTCACCTCACGCACCCGGGAGGTGTCCACACCGACCTCGCCCACCTCGGCGAGCTGCCGGGGCGTCGGGGTGGCGCGGCCTCGCAGCAGCAGTCCGGTGGTCTCGACGGGGCGCTCCTCGGCACCCGCGGTGAGGCGGTGCGCGGTGAGAGCGCCCCACTTCCACCGGGTGTCGGAGTCGGCGAGGACGGCGACCCTGAGAGCCGGGGCTGCGGCTGTTGCGTTGTCGGCCGGATCAGCCGAATTCCTGGAACGTGGAGGCACGTCCTAGAAGCTAGGAAGGCATTTCGATCCGCGGCCCAACGTGATGGCAACAGCTGGTTAACAGCCGGTCGACGATTGGGGATCCGGCTCCTCGCGAGGAATTCCGACCCGCTTTCCGCAGCTGAATTCAGGCGGGTTCACGGATCCGCCACGGTCCGTTCATCTTCTGTCCTTTCCCGGGACAAGCCGCATGACAGGCCCGCCCCTAGCGTGATCGACGTGGTTAAGCTCTCCGTCATCGTGCCGTTCTACAACGTGCAGACATACGCGCCCGACACCCTCAGAAGCCTGCGTGCGAACGCCCGAAAGGATTTCGAGTTCATCCTCGTCGACGACTGCTCCACCGACGGGACCGCCGAGATCCTGAATCGCGCTCAGGACGAAATCCCGGGGGCGGTCGTCATCAGGCACGAACAGAACGGCGGGCTCGCGACCGCGCGGAACACCGGTCTGGACGCCGCCGAAGGCGAGTTCATCACCTTCCTGGACGGCGACGACTGGCTCGCTCCCGGTTACTACGAGCGGCTGCTCGCCGCCGCGGAGGACCTGGGGTGCGACTTCGTCCGCGCCGACCACGTGCAGGTCACCGGCAGGGCGCGGACCGTGCACCGGGTCCCGCACGGACTGCGGGGCGTTCCGTTCAGCCCGCGCGCCGCGATCCTCCCGCCCGACCGCACCACGTCGGTGGACTACCCGTACGCCTGGGCCGGCATCTACCACCGGCGTCTCGCCGACCGGGGGCTGCTGCACTTCACCCACGGCCTGCGGACGGCCGAGGACCGGCCGTGGATCTGGAGGCTGCACCGGGAGGCGGAGTCCTTCGCCGCCGTCGGGCTGCTCGGCGTCTTCTACCGGCGCGGTGTCGCCTCCTCGCTGACCCAGATCGGCGATGTGCGGCAGCTCGACTTCATCAAGGCCTTCGACCAGGTCATCGAGGAGACGTCACGGGACCCCGAGGCGGACAAGCTGCTGCCGAAGGCCGTCCGGACGTACGCGGCCGTCATGGCGCACCACCTGGATTCCATCGAGCGGTTCGAGCCTCCCGTGGCCCGCAAGCTGCGCTCCATGAGCGCGGCCGCTCTCCAGCGGCTTCCGCAGGACCTCCTCAGCGACACCCTCGACTCACTCGGCGACCAGCGTGCGGCACGGCTCCGCAGGCTCCGTCGCCGTACGGTTCCCGCGCGGACCGTTCCCTCCGTCACCACAGGAGCAACCGCCTGATGTCCGGCCGCAGTTCCACCCAGCTGTTCTTCGCCTGCTCGCAGTACGCCGCCGCCACGGTCACCGCGGCCATCCGCGCGGGCCAGTTCGGCCCCCGCGACGAGCACCGCCGGCTCCTGGTCGTGAGCGACACCTCCTACGCCCCGGAGGTCGGTACGCCGCTCGACCGGATGGACGGGTTCGAGTGCCTGCGTCCCGAGTTCGACGAGGTGCTCTCATGGAACGAGTTCATCCACCCCTTCCACCCGGTGGGCTGGTTCCCCCGGGAACAGGACACTCTGCTCTGGGAGCGGTACCTGCGCCTGGCCTGGGACCTCGGTGACGGGCCGGTGGAGATCGCCTGCGAGTCCATCCAGGCGAACCCGTCCAACGCGCTGGCGAAGATCTTCGGCGAGAGCCCCGTCCATGTCTACGCCGACGGGCTGATGAGTTACGGGCCGACCCGGAGCAAGATCGATCCGCTGATCGGCACCCGGGTGCAGCGGCTCCTGCACCTGGACCTCGTCCCCGGTCTACGGCCGCTGCTGCTCTCCGAGTTCGACGTGGAGGCGGAGGTCGTCCCGACGGCCGAGTTCCTCAAGGTGCTGACCGAACTCGCCGACACCTCACCGGCGTTCACCACCGGAGTCGGCCAGGAGGCACCGGCACTGCTGCTCGGCCAGTACCTGTCGGCGATCGACGTCCTCACACCCGCCGAGGAGGAAGACCTGCATCTGCGGATGCTGCGGGGAGCGGTCGCCCTCGGCCACCGGAACATCGTCTTCAAACCGCATCCCTCCGCCCCCGCGGGCTGGTCCCGCGCACTGGAGGAGGAGGCGACCCGGCTGGGCGCCGAACTGACCGTGCTGGACGCCCCGGTGATCGCGGAGGTGGTGTACCAGCGGCTGAACCCGGCGCTCGTCGTCGGCGCGTTCTCCACCGCACTGCTCACCGCGGCCGCCTTCTACGGCCTTCCGGTGGCCCGGCTGGGCACGGACATGCTGCTCAGCGGCCTGGTCCCGTACCAGAACAGCAACCGGGTGCCGGTCACCATCGTCGACACGCTGCTCCCGGACCTGGAGGACGCGCCGGCGGTCACCGCGTGGACCATGCCCGACGAGGCGACGGTCCGACGCGAACTCACCGGTCTCGTCACGGCTGTCGGCTTCGCCATGCAGCCGAAGATCTACCCGGAGCTGCGCCCCGCGGCCGAGGTGTTCCTCTCCGGTCAGCCCGCGTCCGTCAGGGACCGCTACTTCAGGCGCCGCCGCCTGACCGCGCTCGCCCTGCCCGGGGCGCTGCCCTCCCAGCTCGACTTCATCCCCCGCAACCCCACCGTGCGCCGGTTCGCACGGCAGGCCCGCACCTGGCAGCGCGCGGCGAGCCGCCGCCTGCCCGGAGCAGGCCGGGTCAACGGCAGCTGAAGCCACCCGTGACCGTTCGTCTTCCGGGGAAGACCGAGGAAGACGTGGAAGGACCAACCGACGTGACGCGCGCGATACCGCTGCCGGCCGAGGCGGCGGCGCCCACCTCTCAGACACCAGCACCTGCTCCGGCGGCGACCACCGCGGGGGCTCCCGCACCCAGGGCGAAGGGCCGTCTCCGCGCCCTCGACGGGCTGCGCATCCTGGCGGCCCTGATGGTCTGCCTCTACCACTACGCGGGCAAGAACGGCACGGTCGCCGAGTCGTGGAGCCAGTCGCCGGGCGTCAAGTTCCCCACGCTGTCGTCGGTCGCGACGTACGGCTGTCTCGGCGTGCAGCTCTTCTTCATCATCAGCGGCTTCGTGATCTGCATGAGCAGCTGGGGCCGCAGCCCGGGAGACTTCTTCCGCTCCCGGGTCGCCCGGCTCTACCCCGCCTACTGGGCGGCGATCGTGATCATCACGGCGGCCGCCGTACTGCTCCCCGTGGTGGTCCACCCGCTGCGGCCCGACGAACTCCTCGTCAACCTGACCATGCTCCAGCAGCCGATGGGCGTGGACCGGGTCCTCGGCGTGTGCTGGACGCTCTGGGTGGAGATGCGGTTCTACCTGCTCTTCGCCGTCTTCGTGGTCTGGCGGGGCGTGACCTACCGCCGGGTGGTCGTCTTCTGCGTCGCGTGGACCTTCGCCGGTGTCTTCGCCCGGATCGCCCAGACCCCTCTCACCGACGCCCTGGTCATGCGGGACCACGCGCCGTACTTCATCGCGGGCCTCGCCTTCTACCTGATCCACCGCTACGGCAGCGACCTCCTGCTCTGGGGGATCGTGCTCACCAGCTGGCTCCTGGGCCAGCGCTACTCGGTCACGGCCCTCTGGCACGAAGGCGTGCAAGGCGACTTCGCCCGCTCCCCCTACGTCATCCAGGCGATCGTCACCCTGGCGTTCATCGCCGTGGCCGCGGTGGCCCTCGGCTGGCTGAACTGGGCGAACTGGCGCTGGCTGACGGTCGCCGGCGCGCTCACCTACCCGTTCTACCTGCTGCACGAGCACCTGGGCTGGTTCGCGATCCGCGTCATGAACCGCGCGCTGGACCTGCCCCCGTACGTGACACTGATCGCCTCGGTGACGTCCATCCTGCTCCTGGCCTACCTGCTTCACCGCCTGGTGGAGAAGCCGATCGGCCCCCGCCTCAAGCGGGCCATGGCTTCCCAGGCGGCACAGATCCCGTTCCGCGAGCGCCTGGGGTGAGATCGGGCCTCGCCGCGGACCGTCGCACTCGTACGCGCCGGAGCCGGCGCTCGGCTCCCCGGGCCCCCGGTCAGCTCACCCCGTAACGCGCCTCGATCCCCGCGACGACGATTCGCAGCCCGTCCTCGAACCGCTCGTCGTAGTTGGTGAAGATCTCGGCACCCGCCGCAGCCGCGAGCGGGTAGCGCTCCAGGCGCTCGGCCCGTTCGTCGACGTCGTAGCCCTCGCGCCGCTCGTCGGGCATGGGCTGGACGCCCTGCTCCTCGGTGACGAAGCCCATCGTGTAGGCGTTCACGGTCGTGCCCGCGCGCACCGCCTGCCACAGCTCGAACCCGGCGTCGACCATGGTGCGCAGGTGGACCTCAAGACCGTCGGCGTGGTCGGTACCGGTGAACCGCGCGCCGCTGTACACCTTGGCCCCGTCGCGGTAGCGCAGCAGCGCGCGGCGCAGGGCGCTCTGGTACGCGACCATCTGCTCCTGCCAGGTGCGGGGCGCGGGACCGGGCAGCTCCCCCTCCAGCATCCGGCGGTACATGACGGTGGCCATCTCGTCGAGCAGGGCCTGCTTGTCCTTGAAGTGCCAGTAGAGCGCGGGGGCCTTCACGTCCAGTTCCCGGGCGATGGCGCGCAGGGTGAGGCCGTCGAGGCCCACCTCGTTCAGCAGCTTGAGGCCGGCGTCGGCCACCCGCGCCCTGTCGATCTTCGTCGTACCCACCTTGACAATTTAACAGCGTTAAGCGCAGACTCCGAATCATGGAACTTAACAACGTTAAGGAAACTCAGGTCCTCATCGTCGGCGCCGGCCCCAGCGGTCTCGCCCTCGCCTGCGACCTCGCGCGGCGCGGCGTCCGCGCGCTCGTCGTCGAGAAGTCCGCCGCGCTCTTCCCCGGGTCCCGGGGCAAGGGCATCCAGCCGCGCACCCGGGAGGTCCTGGACGACCTCGGCGTCGGCGACGCGGTCCGGGAACACGGCGGGCCCGCTCCCGTCGGGATGATCTGGAAGGAGGGCGAGCGCCAGGGCGAGCACGACATCTTCCGGCGCGCCGCGCCCACCGAGGCGGAGCCGTACGGGGAGCCCTGGATGATGCCGCAGTGGCGGACGCAGGAGATCCTGCTCCGGCGGCTGCGCGAGCTGGGCGGCGAGGTCCTCTTCTCGGCCGCTCTCACCGGCCTGTCGCAGGACGACGACGGGGTCACCGCCCGGCTGACCACGGGCGAGGTACGCGCCTCCTACCTGGTCGCCGCGGACGGCGGACGCTCCACCGTCAGGCGCGCTCTCGGCATCACGATGGAGGGCGAGACCGTGGACCCCAAGCCCACGCTGGTGGCCGACGTCCGGATCGCGGAGGCCGCCCTGGACCGGCTGAACTGGCACATCTTCCTGACCGGGGCAGGCATGCTCACCCTCTGCCCGCTGCCCGGGACCGCCGACTTCCAGCTGGTCGCCCAGTTCGAGGAGGGGGCGCCCGACACCGCTCCCGAGGCGGTCAGGGCCCTGGTGGCCGCCCGTACCCACCTGGGCGAGGGGGATGTCACCGAGGTCCGCTGGTCATCGGAGTTCAAGCCGCGCGCCGCGCTGGCCGACCGCTTCCGCGAGGGCCGGGTCTTCCTCGCCGGCGACGCCGCGCACGTCCACTCCCCGGCAGGCGGCCAGGGGCTGAACACCAGCGTCCAGGACGCGTACAACCTGGGCTGGAAGCTGGGCCAGGTGCTGCGGCACGGCGCGCCCGCCGCCCTGCTGGACACCTACGAGCAGGAACGCCGCCCGGTCGCCGCCGAGATGCTGGGCCTGTCCACCCGCATCCACCGCGGCGAACAGGAACGCGGCGCCGCCGCCCAGCAGCTGGGACTCGGCTACCGCGAAGGCCCGCTGGCATCCGGCCGCGCGGGGCTCCTGGAGTCCGGCGACCGGGCACCGGACGGGACCGCGGGCAAGGGCAGGCGCCTCTTCGACCTCTTCCGGGGGCCGCACTTCACCCTGCTCGCCGTGGGCACGGACACCCCGATCCCCTCGCACGACGGCCCGCTCCTGCGCACCTTCCGCACGGACACGGCCGGCGCCTACGGCAGGGGCCTCTTCCTCGTCCGGCCCGACGGCTACATCGGCTGGGCGGGCGAGGACACCTCGGGGCTCACGGAGTACGCGGCAGGACTGGGCCTTGACCTCAACTTTGCTTGAGGTCCTACGGTCCAGGGCATGGACTACTCACACGATGACGCGGGACTCGCACGCCAGCCGATCGGCTACTGGAGCTGGGCGGCCCACAAAGCGGCCGTGACCCACATCAGGACCGCACTGGCCGAAGTCGGCCTGACCCAGCCCCCCTGGTGGGTCCTCAACCAGCTCGTCGACGCGGACGAACAGGGCCGCCCCCGCGCGGAGGTGGTGGCGACACTCCGCGGCTACCTGGATGTCGGGGACGCACTGGAGCCCGAGATCGACACCCTGGTGGCCCGCGGCCTGGTCACCGAGACCCCGGACAACCGCCTGCGGCTGACGGGAGAGGGGCACGCTCTGCGGGCCGAGGCGGCCGAACGGGTCGGCCGCGCGCTCGCCGACATCCACACCGGCATCACCGACGAGGAGTACGTAGCCGCCCTCAAGGTCCTCCAGCGGATGATCCACAACGTGGGAGGCACCGCCTGGCACCACTGAGTGCCGCCGGAAGGCTCAGACCCCGCTGACCGACAGCTTGGCCGCGAACCCGAGGAACAGCACACCGGCCAGCGAGGTCGCCCCCGCCGACAGCCGCTTGCGGCGCCGGAAGGCCGTGGCCAGGCGGGTGCCGCTGAAGATCAGCGTCGAGAGGTAGAGGAAGCTGCCGATCTGCAGCAGCGTGCCCAGCACCAGGAAGGACAGCGCCGGGTAGGCGTAGTCCGGATCGACGAACTGCACGAAGAAGGAGATGAGGAACAGGATCGCCTTCGGGTTGAAGATGCTGACCACCAGCGCCCGGCGGTAGGGGTGTTCGGCCGGCATCACCGGCTCGGCACCGGCGTCCGTCAGATCGGCCACCCGCTGGTGCCGCTCACGCCACATCGACACGGCCGCCCGCAGCATCCCGATCGCCATCCACGTCAGATAGCCCGCACCCGCGTACTTGACGACCGCGAACAGCAACGGCGTCGTCTGCAGCAGAGAGGCGGCACCCAGGGCGGAGAGCGTCATCAGCACGGTGTCCCCGGTCCAGACCCCGGCCGCGGCCACGTATCCGGTGCGCACCCCGCGCCGGGCGGCGACGGAGAGCACATAGAGCGAGTTGGGCCCCGGGAGCAGAATGATCAGCACCAGGCCGGCGAGATAGGTCGGAAGATCGATGACACCTAGCATGGACGGAGTGTCGCACGCGGCTACGACACTCCGTCAGGGCGGTTCACAATGCGGAAGCAGAAATTCCGGTGTGCCGTCGCCGATGACCACGGCCGCCTCATGTCGCGCCGATCCGCACCAGCCGCTCCCGTACGTTCCCGGCCTCCGGATCCCGAAGCGCGTCGAAGGTCTCGACCGCCTGCCGCCAGGCCCGTTCCGCCTCACGGAGGCGGCCCGTCGCCTCGTACGTCTCACCGAGCCGGACCAGTGTCTCCGCCTCGTGATACCGGTCCGCGGATGCCCGGAACAGGCCGATGGCCTCGTCGTAGCTGGCGACGGCCCTGTCGTACCGCGCCAGGTGGTGGTAGGCGAATCCCAGGCTGTCGAGCGTGGCGGCCTGACCGTTGCGGTCGCCCGCGCGCCGCTGCCGCTCCAGGGCCTGCGTACAGCTTTCGATGGCACGCTCGTAATCGCCCTCCGCGGCGTGCAGCCAGCCCATGGCGTTGAGGGTGCGGGCCTCACCGTCGCTGTTGCCGGACAGCCGGTAGAGCCGCAGGGCCTCCGCCCCATGACCGAGCGCCTCGGCCAGCCGCCCCCGCATGTAGCACAGCTCGACGTAGTTGTGCAGGGTCTGCGCCTGGCCGGTGGCATCGCCCAGAGCCGCGTACAGCGCGAGAGACCTGCGCAGCTGGTCCTCCGCGGCCTCCAACTCGCCGAGCCGGGAATTGGCCCGGGCCAGCAGGCGGCACGCCATGGCCTGACCCGCCCTGTCGTCCGACTTCCCGGCAGCGGCGAGAGCGGTCTCCTGGACCGCGCGCTGGTCCTGCCACAGGCCGTGCGGCGCCAGGTAGGCGGTGAGCGCCCAGGCCAGCTGCCAGCAGTAGGTGCCGAATCCGTGCCGGGCGGCCTGCGCGACCGTCCGCAGCAGCACCTGGTGCTCGGCGGCGAACCAGGCCAGAGCGGCTTCGGCGTCGGGCATGGAGCCCTGGTCGCCGCCGTTCGTCAGCTCGGGCACCGGGGTGACGGCCGGCCACTGCGGCTGCAGGATGACGGCCGCGCGGTGCGCTCGGTGCAGGAAGTGGTCGTAGAGCCGTTCCCGGGCGGCCCGGAGTTCCCCGGACGACTCCTCGGTGTGGGCGAGTTCGGCCGCATAGGCACGCAGCAGGTCGTGGAAGACGAACCGTCCGGGGGACTGTTCGGTGAGCAGGTGCAGCCTTGTCAGCTCCCGGAGCTGGGCGCGTACGGCTCGCTCCGGAACCCCGGCGAGTGCCGCCGCAGAACCGGGTGTCAGCTCAGGGCCCGGATGCAGCCCGAGCAGCCGGAACAGGCGCGCCCCCTCGGCGGTGAGCGCGAGGCAGGACCAGGACATGATCCGCCGGGCGTCACCGTCGTCCAGGGCGTCCAGCAGCGCCCCGCCGGAGCGCAGTTCGTCCGCGAAGGTGCGGAGGGGGAAGCCAGGATGCCCCGCGACGCGTGCGGCGACCACCGCGAGGGCGAGGGGCAGCCTCCCCGTGGCGGCCACGATCTCCGCCGCGGCCGCGGGCTCGGCGGACACCCGCGCACCCAGCCGCCCCACCAGAAGACCGTCGGCCTCGCGCTCGGTCAGTACATCGAGGGCGACGGGCCGTGCGCCCTCGGCCGTCACCAGCCCCCGCAGCCGCTCACGGCTGGTGACGACGACCACGCTCCGCCCGGCCCCCGGGAGGAGTGGCCGCACGTGGGCGGAGTCCCGCGCGTTGTCCAGGACGACGAGAACGCGGCGCGCGGCCAGCAGGCTCCGGAAGAGACCGGAACGGGCCGCTTCACCGGCCGGGATCCGGGACTGGGGAACGCCCAGGGCCTCGATGAATCCCTGCAGGGCGTCGGCGGCGGGCAGCGCGCCCTCCTCGTCGTACCCACGCAGGTTCACATGGAGCTGCCCGTCGGGGAACCGGTCGGCGATCCGATGGGCCCAGTGCAGTACCAGGGCAGACTTCCCGACGCCCGCCATGCCGGTGACGGCGATGATCACGGCGGTGGCCGGGCGGCCGGGCTCGGGGTCGAGACATGCGCCGAGCGCCGACAGGGCCACGTCCCGGCCCACGAAATCCGTCGTCACCGGCGGAAGCTGGCGAGGGCTCACCTGTGGTGACGGCTCGACGGCGCTCCTGGCAGGCGGCTTGCGCCGCCGGAGCAGGTCCTCGTGCAGACGCACGAGTTCCGGCCCCGGTTCGAGGCCGGTCTCCCGAACGAGCTCCGCACGCGCCCGTCGATAAGTCTCCAACGCCCCTGACACGTCACCGGTCCGCTGGAGACCCAGCATCAGCGAGCCCCAGGCCCGCTGCCGCAGAGGATGGCACTCGACCAGTTTCCGCATCCGGAGGATCACCTCGGCGCAGCGGTCGTCCCCGAGCAGGGCGTCGGCGAGGTCCTCCTCGGCCTGACAGCGCCGCTCCTCCAGCCGGTTCGCCCAGTTCGCCAGCACATCGGGCAGCGGCAGTCCATCCAGGACCGTCCCGCGCCACAGGTCGAGCGCCGCCGTCAGCTCCTGGCCGGCCTGCGAGAACTCGCCACGCGCCAGCGCCCGCCTGCCACGGGCCGCGGCCTCGTCGAAGAGATCGACGTCCCGCCGGCCGGGCTCCACCCTCAGCAGATACCCACCTGGGACGCTCTGCAGCCCGTCCCAGGGGCCGCCTCCACCCAAGGCGTTGCGCAGCCCTCTCACATAGGTGCGGCGGTTGGCGGCGGCGGAGAGCGGCGGCTCCTCGCCCCAGAGGGCCTCCTCCAGGAGCGCTGTCGGCACACGCTCGGACGGACGGCTGAGCAGGGTCGCCAGCACCAGACGCTGCTTGGCCGAACCCAGATCCACACCCAGGTCGCCCCGGTAGGCCGCGAGAGAACCGAGAACGGCGAAACGCATCGATACCACCCAACTCGCCGACTCCGGGCTCCCCGCGCGGAACACCGCGTTGTACGCACGCTGTACGCGGATTGTGCGCCGATCAGCTTAACGTTCCGCTCGTTGCGAACAACCACTCTGCGAGGAGTCCTTGATGCGTATGTCCCGGAGGGCGGCACAGGCCGCACTGACCGCTGCGGTCCTCGGCGGTTCCATGATCGTCACGGCGACCCCGGCCGCCGCGGCCACGGTGGCCCCGTCCTGCGTCGGCCGCATGGTCACGCAGACGACGGACGGCTTCGACGTGCTGCTCAGCAACAAGTGCGGCTACCAGGTCTCGGTGAGGGTCGACGTATCGCTCGCCAAGGACAGCCCGTGCTACGTGATGTCGAAGGGCACCACGCAGCTGTACGTCTACCACGGCATCCTCGGCAACTACACGCGCACGATCAACTGCTGACGCCGCGTCCGTATCGGTGCGGGAACGGGCCCTCGGGGGATGGGTCCGTCCCCGCACCGATGTCCGTCAGAACGCGTCCGTCGGGACGTACGCCCCCCAGACCTCCCGCAACGCGTCGCAGACCTCGCCCACCGTGGCGCGCGCCTTGAGGGCGTCCTTCATCGGGTACAGCACGTTGTCCGTGCCCTCCGCCGCCTTCTTGAGCTCCACGAGCGCCGCGTCCACGGCCCCCTGGTCGCGCTCGGCGCGGAGCTTCGCGAGGCGGGCCGCCTGCTGGGCCTCGATCGCCGGGTCGACGCGGAGCGGTTCGTACGGCTCCTCCTCGTCGAGGCGGAAGCGGTTGACCCCGACGACGACGCGCTCACCGCTGTCGGTCTCCTGCGCGATGCGGTAGGCGCTGCGCTCGATCTCCCCCTTCTGGAAGCCCTGCTCGATGGCGTTGACCGCGCCGCCCATGTCCTCGACGCGTTCCATCAGTTCGAGGGCCGCGGCCTCGACGTCGTCCGTCATCCGCTCGACGACGTAACTCCCGGCGAAGGGGTCGACGGTGGCTGTCACATCGGTCTCGTAGGCCAGCACCTGCTGGGTGCGCAGGGCGAGGCGGGCGGACTTGTCCGTCGGCAGGGCGATCGCCTCGTCGAAGGAGTTGGTGTGCAGCGACTGCGTGCCCCCGAGGACCGCGCCGAGTCCCTGCACGGCGACCCGCACCAGGTTGACCTCGGGCTGCTGGGCGGTGAGCTGGACCCCGGCGGTCTGGGTGTGGAAGCGCAGCATCAGCGACTTGGGGTTCTTCGCGCCGAACTCCTCCCGCATGACCCGGGCCCAGATCCGGCGCGCGGCACGGAACTTGGCGACCTCCTCCAGGATCGTCGTGCGGGCGACGAAGAAGAAGGAGAGCCTCGGCGCGAAGTCGTCCACGTCCATGCCCGCCGCCACGGCCGTGCGGACGTACTCGATGCCGTCGGCCAGGGTGAAGGCGATCTCCTGCGCGGGTGAGGCACCCGCCTCGGCCATGTGGTAGCCGGAGATCGAGATGGTGTTCCACTTCGGGATCTCGGACCGGCAGTACTTGAAGATGTCGGCGATCAGCCGCAGTGAGGGCTTCGGCGGGAAGATGTAGGTGCCCCGCGCGATGTACTCCTTGAGTACGTCGTTCTGGATGGTGCCCGTCAGCCGGTCGGCCGGCACCCCCTGCTCCTCGGCGACGAGTTGGTAGAGGAGGAGCAGCAGGGCGGCGGGGGCGTTGATGGTCATCGAGGTGGAGACCTCGTCCAGCGGGATCCCGCCGAAGAGGACCCTCATGTCGTCGATCGAGTCGATCGCCACACCCACCTTGCCGACCTCGCCGGAGGCGATCGGCGCGTCGGAGTCGTGCCCCATCTGGGTGGGCAGGTCGAAGGCGACGGAGAGTCCTGCCGTGCCGTTGGCGATCAGCTGCTTGTAGCGGGCGTTGGACTCCGTGGCGGTGCCGAACCCCGCGTACTGGCGCATCGTCCACGGCCTGCCCGTGTACATCGAGGGATAGACCCCGCGCGTGAACGGGAAGGCGCCCGGGGCCCCCAGCTTCTCCTCGGCCCGCCAGCCGTCGAGCGCCTCCGGCCCGTACACCGGCTCGATGGGCAGTCCCGACTCGGACTCACGTGTCATGTGCTGTGCCTCCCATGCGGGCTACTTCGCGGTAACACCCTCGGCCGGACTCTAGCGGCGGCGCCACACCATGCGGGGGACCTGAGCTGGGACCTTGCTCACAGCGGACCGGCGGGCGCGGGCGTCCGGGTGGCCGGGGTGTCCAGGCGTCCGGATGTCCAGATGTCCGGATGGCCGGGGTGTCCTGAGGGTGCGCAGGATTCGGCAACCGGGCGGAGCGGGAATCCGTCCCATGAGATGTCCGGGCCGCGGCGCACGAGGCGCGGCCGGCGCCGGTACGGCGAATCCAGGGGGCAGAGGATGGGACGCGTACGGAGGAACGGGCTTTCGCGCGGGGCGCGTACGGCGGTCGCGGCCGCCCTCGGCGTACTCACGCTCGCCACGCTCACCACGGGGTGCAAGGTGGAGACGGCGGGTACCACCGGCCCCGGATCGGGAACCAGAGCCTCGGCACCGGTCACGCGTCCCGCGGACGACGGCAAGCCGGGCGGGGACGGGGCGAGCCGCACGTCCGCTCCCCCACCCGCACCGAGCGCACGGCCCTCCCCGGAGGCCCGCACGCTGATGGCACCCGGCGACCGCGGCGGACGCGTACGGGAACTCCAGGCGAGGCTGCGCCAGATCGGGCACTTCGACCGCAACCCGACCGGCTACTACGGCACGGTCACCGACGCCTCCGTGCGGTCCTTCCAGGGCAAGCGGGGCCTGCCCCGGACGGGCAGGACCGACACCGAGACCTGGGAGCGGCTGCTCGCGATGACGCGGAAGCCCACGGCGCGGGAACTCGACCCGCCCACCACCCTGCCGGTGGCGAAGCCCGACCCGCGCTGCCTGAAGGGCCGGGTGATGTGCGTCAGCAAGAGCAGCCGCACCCTGTCCTGGATGATCGACGGCAAGGTGCTCATGTCGATGGACGTCCGGTTCGGGTCGCAGTACACGCCCACCCGCGAGGGGACCTTCTCGGTGTTCTGGAAGTCCCGCCACCATGTCTCGACCCTCTACGACTCCCCCATGCCGTACGCGATGTTCTTCAGCGGCGGCCAGGCGGTGCACTACTCGTCGGACTTCGCGGCACGGGGCTACTCCGGGGCATCCCACGGCTGCGTGAACGTACGCGACGAGGGGAAGATCGCCTCGCTCTACAGCCAGGTGCGCAAGGGCGACAAGGTCGTCGTCCACTGAGAGGGCGAGGCGGTAAGGGGCGCGGGCGGGACCGGGGGAACGTGTCCCACCCGCGCCGGGGTGCGCCGAGCCGAAGGTACGGGGGGAACCCCGGCTCGTTGCGCTGCCGATGACCAGTCGGCACTCACTACTGCGCCGGACGGCCCGATTGCGTTACAGGCCTTGCGTTTTCGCAGGTCAGCGCGTTACTGACGAGAGCGCGGACATGCCCCCGGCCGTCGGCGAGGGAACGGCCGTGCCCTGCCGGGCCGGGTCCGTGGAACTCTCCCGGGACGGCGTGCTGAAGGTGACCGACGGGAGCCCGCCGTCGTCCCCGCCGCTCTTCCCGTCGTCGCTCCCGCTGTCCCCGCCGTCGTCCCGCCCGTCGTCGCCGCCTCCCCGGTCGTCCGGGCCGAGCAGACGATCGCAGAAGCGGTCGAGTTTCCGCCTGCCCCCGGCGAGTGCGACGAGCCGGCGCTCCTCCTCCCGGCTCAGGGTGCCGGAGCGGTAGGCGCGGCAGGCGTCCAGCGACCTCTTGTAGGCCTGGGCGGCGGCTTCTTCCCCCGGCTTCGCGCCGGAATCCGGACCGTCCTGAGGGGATTCGTCGCGGCCGGGGGCCTCCCGGTCCGTCGCCGCACCGTCGTCCCCTCCCGCCGGCGCCTCGCCGCCCGCCGTCCCGCCGCCCTCGGGGGCGGGCGCCTCCGAGCTGTCGGGCGCACCGGGCGAGCCCGAGGGGACAGGGGGTGGCGGCGAGGGGACCACGGGGTCCGGCACCTCGACGCCGAGCTCCTCCGGGGACGCCGCGGCCGAGACGGACGTGGCGGGAACGGGCGAGCCATGGCCGCCGAAGGGCGCGGGAAGCATGCCCGTGCCCGCGGCGACCGCCACACCGCCGAGCGCGCACCCGGCGATCGACACGGCCAGCCCGTAACGCACCGGACGGGTCCAGCGGGATCGCCTGACCGGTGCCGTGGGCCGGGCCCCGATCCGTACGGTGTGCAGGGCGTCCTGCCGTCCGGCGCCGTCCTCGGCGACCGCCCGGCCGGACCGCCGGACCTCTCGGGGAGCCTCCCGGAAGGCGGCCAGGACCGCGGCCTCACCCGGCAGCTCGCCACCCGCGGGCCCGGGGGTGCGCAGCGTTCGCAGGGCGGCCTCGAGGCGGTGGATCTCTTTGCTGATGTGATCGCCGGCGGGGTCGGCGAATCCGGCGGACTCGCCGCGGAGCAGTCTCTCCGCCACGTCCGCGTCGAGCCACTCCTGTTGCTCGTCGGCCATCACATGTCCTTCTGCGTCCACGGACGCGAATGCGTCACACCGGCGGGCGCCACCGCGCCCTGGCGGCCGGGGCGTTGCTGGGGCACCGCCCCGAGCTCCGGAGCCGCCGCCGAGATCCCCTCCTCAGGGCCTCGGTCGGCGCCGACCAGCTCGGCGAGCCGCTTGAGCCCCCGGTGAGCCGCCGTCCGGACGGCGCCGGGGCGCTTTCCGAGCGTCCTGGCCGCGCTCTTGGCGTCGAGCCCGACCACCACGCGGAGCACCACCGCCTCGGCCTGGTCCTGCGGCAGTTGCGCGATCAGGGACATGGCGCGACCGGTGGCCAGCGACTCCAGGGCCTCGCCCGCCGTGTCGGACACGGCGGGCTCGCCCGCCAGTTCGCTCTCGTCGCCGCCGATGGCCGGACGCCTGCCCCTCATCCGTATGTGGTCGAGCGAGCGGTTGCGCGCTATCCGGGCCGCCCAGCCGCGGAACCGGTCGGCGTCCCCGCTGAAGCTGCCGAGGTCGCGTGCGATCTGGAGCCAGGACTCGGACGCCACGTCCTCCGCGTCCGCCTCACCGACCAGTGTGCGTATGTAGCCCAGCAGCCGCGGTTGCACCGCGCGGTACACAGTCCGGAAGGCGTCCTCGTCCCCGTCCTGAGCCGCGAGCACCGCGGCGGTCAGCTCCGCGTCGTCCCCCAGCACTCCCTCAACCCGCCCTGCTGATCCGAATCGTAGCTGGTCACCGCTACTGCGCCACCCTGCGCGACTCAGCACGCTACGTGCTCGGACGGTGCCTCGTCCATGACTTGTCCAACCTGCAACTTTCACTCGGCCCTGTGCGGTGTGACAGAAAGCGCACTCATGGCGCTGAGATGAGTACGGGGTCGCTCGCGACCCTGTGGAAGACGGCCGGGGCCTCTCCTGTGGGGGGTGGCGGCCCCGGTCGTCGTTCCTCTTCCCGGCCCCCTTCGCCGAGTCGGCACGAACAGCCCTGCGTGGCCACGGACATGGCGGAGGCCGCCGCCCCTCGCACGTGCGCGAGGAGAAGCGGCCTCCCGGAGGACGGCGGAGCCCGCCGGCTATCAGCGCCCGGTCCGCACCACCTGGCCGGCCTCGGCCTTCGTACCCGCACCGCCCTGCGCGACCGTGCCGGAGCCGGTGGCCGCCCGCGGTGTACGCAGGAGGACGAAGGCCAGCACGGCGGCCAGGAAGGTCAGCGACGCGGCCACGATCAGGCACAGGTGCATGCCGTCGAGGAAGGAGTTCCCGACGGCGGCCCACACCCGTCCGGCCTCGGCGCCCAGCGGGACACCGCCCGCGCCGCCGAGTCCGCCGGCCTCCACGGCCGCCTCGACGCGGGCGCCGGTCGCGTCGGACACCCCGGCCTCGGCGAGGTGACCGGGCAGCGCGCTCACGGCACGGCTGGTGAGCAGGGCGCCGAGGACGGCCGGGCCGAGGGCCCCGCCGACCTGCCGGAACGCGTTGTTGCCCGCGGCCGCCATGCCCGCGAGCCGGTGCGGGACGGAACCGACGGCGGTGGCGGTCATGGGCGCGGTCACCAGACCCATGCCGACGCCCAGGAGGACCAGCCGCCAGGACAGGGTCCCGAAGGACGCTTCGGCCCCCACCCCCAGCAGGAACAGCAGGGCGGCCGTCACCATGAGCAGTCCGGCGGTGATCATGCCGCGCGAGGAGATCCGGTGCATCAGCCGCCCCGCCGGGCCGCTGACGACGAGGGACGACCCGGTCACCAGCAGCATCCGCCAGGCCGCGTCGAGGGTGTCGAGATGCTGGACCATCCCGAAGTACAGGCTCAGGACGAAGAAGAACCCGATCAGCGCCATGAACGTCACCATCGCGACGAGGGTGGTCGCGGCGAAGCCCGGGCTGCGGAACAGCGCCAGGTCGAGCATCGGGCTCGTGGAGCGGCGTTCGACGAACACGAAGAGGACACCGCTGATCACCGCGACGGCGAGCGCCACCAGGACCTTCGTGTCGGCGAAGGAATCGGCGCCGCCCTCGATGACGCCGTAGACGAGCGCGGTGATCGCGAGGGCCGCGGTGATCTGGCCGGGCCAGTCGAGACGCCGTCCCTGCGGGGCACGGGAATCCGCCAGGAGGCGTACCGCGATCACGAAGGCGATCAGCGCCACCGGGATGGGTGCCACGAAGATCCAGCGCCACTCGAAGTGGGACACCACCGTGCCGGCCAGGACCCCGCCGACGGCGAGCGCGCCGAGCAGGCACATCGCCCAGATGCCGATGTACTTGCCGCGCTCCCTGAAGTCGGGGACGGCGTGGCTGATCAGGGCGAGCGTCGTGGGCAGGAGGGCGGCGGCGCCGAGGCCGGACAGCGCCTGGCCGATCCACACGACCTGCACGGTGCTCGCGCTCAGCGCGGTGGCCGCTCCGGCCGCCGTCAGCAGGAGACCGGTGAGGAAGACCTTCTTGCGGCCGTGGACGTCGCCGAACACTCCGGCGGTCAGGATGAACGCCGCCATGGGGAGGACGAACGCGTCCGACACCCAGGACAGCTGGGAGGTCGAGGCACCCAGTGCCTGCTGGATGGCGGGGAGGCTCACCGACACCGTCGTCACCGGCAGGTAGGCGACGAAGACCCCCAGGCAGGCCATGAGGATGGTGGCCCGCCGATGGGGGGAGGGCGGCGGTACGGACACCGGACCGGCGGGCGGGGTGGCCTGGCCGGGCACGGTGGCCGGACTGTTGTGGGGCACGGGGACAGCTCCTTCTGAGCATGTGGCTGCATGGCCGGCCGCCCGGCGACTTCTGCACGCCGGGCCGGACCGCCGGGACATCCGTGCGCGCGAAGCGGCGGACACGGCGACCCGACGGCCTCATCGCGCGCCGCCCTCACGGGCGCGTGCGATGGTCCGTCCGATCGGAACCAGCCCGCCGCCGGGGCGACGAGGGCAGCCGCCGCGCACCGCCCCGGTCCCCGGGACGCGGCCGCGTGATGCGAGGCGAGCGCGGGGCGTGCGGTGCGGGCGTCCGGAGCACGCTCGAAGGCACTCCCGACGCGGTGCGCCCACATCCGGTCCGTTCCCTCACCCGGTCCCGGGCCGACGGGCTCCCTTGCCCTGTCCCCTGACCGACGGCGGGTCTGCGCGCGGCGGCCGGCCGCGACTGATTCCGCCGAACAGTCTCGGTCAAGGCGCCGCGATCCACCCACTCCGTCCGGGTTCGGCACGGGAAACTGGCACAGGACGTCGGATCAAGGGATATTCACTCCGTGATCGACGCTGTGGACTCACATATCCTCCACTCCCTGCAGGTGGCGCCGAGGGCCCCGTTCCGGCTCATCGGCGAGGTCGCCGGAGTGTCCGAGCAGACGGTGGCGCGCCGCTTCCAGGCGCTGCGGCGCCGCGGCGTCGTACGCGTCATGGGGCTGGTGAACCCGGAGGTGCACGGGCAGGCGGCCTGGATCGCCCGGATCACCTGCCGCCCGGACCGGGTCGACGCGGTGGCGGAAGCCCTGACCCGGCGCCCGGACGTGTCGTACGCGCACCTGGCCTCCGGCGGCGCCGAGATCATCTGCACCATCAACGCGCCGATCGCCGAGGACCACGGCCCCGACCTCCTGCCGCGCCGCCTCCAGCGCTCGTCCGGAGTTCTCGGCGTGGACATGTCACTGCTGCTGCACCCCTTCTCGGCGCCCTGGGCGCACTGGACCGGCTTCGGCCCCCCGCTCGGCGAGGAGGCGGTGACGCTGCTGACCTCGCACCACACACCTCCCGCCCCCGGCCGGCGGCCCACGCCGTTGCCACCGAAGGAGGAGGACGCGCCTCTGCTGGCCGCGCTGGCCGAGGACGGCCGCGCGAGCTACGCCCGGCTCGCCCAGCTCACCGGCTGGTCCGCCCACCGGGTCGCCCGCCGTCTGGAGACTCTGGAGGAGTCCGGGACCCTCTACTTCGACGTGGACCTGCTCTCCCAGCGCCTCGGCTGGAACCTTCAGGCCACCCTGTGGCTGCGCACGGCGCCCGCGAGTCTGCACGGGGCGGGCTCAGCGCTCGTCCACCACCCGGAGGTCGCCTTCGCCGGAGCGCTCGCCGGGGAGCACAACCTCATGGCCATCGTCATCTGCACCGACGCGCACGACTTCTACCGGTTCCTGACGACGCGTCTCGCCACGACCCCGGGCATCGACGCCTACACGGTCAGCATCCGCGTACGGCAGCTGAAACAGGCGGCCTCGCTCATCACCCAGGGGCGGCTGGTGCACTGGCCGGGCGGGTGAGAGACGCCGTGCCCAGGCGGTGCGCCGCCCCGCAGAACCGGGCCTTCCGCAAGGTGAGAACCCGTGAAGAATCAGCCCGTTCCGCAACCGCCGATGACGTTCCGAACGCCTGAATGCCATGAACAGACCCTGCATCACACCGTGATCGTGGCCGGGATTCCAGCACCGCCGGCCACCGTCCATCAGGAGGATCAGTGGCACGACGTTCCCGCACCGCACGCAGAGCCGTCAACGGCGTGGCCATGGCCTCGGCCGTCGCCATCGCGGCCACCGGCTTCCTGGGCATCCAGCCGGCGGCCGCCGCGCCCGCCGGGCCCCAGGCCGTCGCGCAGCAGCTCGCCGCCGCCGCGTACCCGGAGGTCACCCGCGCCGAGGTGCTGCGTCGCGCGGCCACCTGGCTCACCGCGAACAACGGCGGCCCGGTGCCGTACAGCCAGACGTCGGTCTGGCGCGACGGCTACCGGCAGGACTGCTCGGGCTACGTCTCGATGACGCTCGGACTGTGGAAGTCCGGGCCCAACACCGTCGAACTGGCGGGCAACCGGAGTCTGACCACCCCGATCACCGTGGGCGGCCTGAAGCCCGGGGACCTGCTGATCGACGCCTCGGGGAGCAACACCACCCGCCACGTCGTCATCTTCGAGAAGTGGACGGACTCCTCGCACAGCTCCTACTGGGCCTACGAACAGCGCGGCACGTACGGCACCACCCACCGCACGCTCTCCTACGGCCTGAGCTCGGGCAGCGAGTACAAGCCCTACCGCGCCGTGAACATCGCCGACGGCTCCACCCCGACGCCTCCGCCGTCCACCGGGACCTGGCCGGTGCTCAAGCAGGGCGCGACGGGCACGGACGTGAGAACGGTGCAGTACCTGCTCCGCAGCCGCGGCTACAGCCTCGACGTGGACGGTTCGTTCGGCACCGACACCGACGCGAAGGTCAGATCCTTCCAGAGCTCGTCCGGTCTCGCCGTGGACGGCGTCGTCGGCCCGCAGACCTGGTCGGCGCTGATCCGGACGATCCACCTGGGGGCCACCGGCGACGCGGTGCGTGGAGCCCAGACGCAGCTCAACGCCCATGGTGCGAATCTCGTGGTCGACGGCTCGTTCGGCACGGCCACCGACAGCGCGACCCGCTCCTTCCAGCGGGCGAAGGGGCTGGAGGTGGACGGCTCCGTGGGGCCGGTCACCTGGCAGGCCCTCGTCGGGAGCTGACGGTACGAGGCCCTCGGGAACCCGAGGCGCGCGGGGCGGTCGACCGTGCCGGGTCCGGTGGCGTCACCTCGGGGAGAGGTCACCGGACCGCCGGCCGCGTGCGCGGCGGGACATCACCGCGCGCAGCACCCGCCGGCCCTCGGTCGTCAGGTCGACGACCCGGCGCATGCCCGTCCCGGCGGCCGGTGCTCCGGCGGTTTCGGCGGCGCCCGCCAGGATCTCCAGGATCTCGGTCTGCCTGCGGAGTTCGCCCGTGACCAGCGGTCCGCACCCCGCGCCCTCCTCCGCCCGGCAGTGGTCGGACGTCGCCGCGCCATCCGGCGCGTCGTACGCGCGGTGGATGTCCAGGGCGAGGAGCGAGCAGGCGTCGGCCCACTCGCGCAGTGGTCCCTCGGCGAACTCCCGCGGCGCCTCGGCGAGAAGCGCGCGGACCCGGACGGCGGCCTCGTCGCCGTCCGCCACCGCGGCCTCGAGCGCGGCATGTGCACCGTCGAGGCGGGCGGCCCAGTCCGCGCCGTCCGTGGCCCGCAGCGGGCGCAGCGGCTCCGGTTCCCCCGGCGCCGGTGACGGCAGGCAGCGGTCCAGGCAGGCGAGCCCGCTCGTGGCCAGACCGCGCGCGTCGGCACGGGCGAGCAGTTCCGTCAGACTCATCGTCGCCTCCACATCCGTCCCCGGCCCCGGACACACGGGCCACGGGAAGACCCGCTTCCCGTTACCGCGTTCAGCGCCGAATGGCCGAAAATCGTCACTCAGCCGACATGAGTGATCACCGGACGGCCTCGGGCCGGGGCCGGGGCGCGCTTCGCAGGCAGCGCCGTCCGCCCCAGGGACGAGGCCGGTCGGACGACCTTCACGCACTCGCCTCAGATGCCCAGACGTTCCAGGAAGGCGAAGAAGAGCTCCTCGGCGGACCCCTCGGGCCGCTCGATCCGGAGCAGTTCGAGCAGCGGCCCTTCGAGGACGCCATGGCCGGATTCCGCCGCCCACTCGACGGCTCTGGCCGCGGCGTCCTCCGGAGGCAGGAAGAGATCCTCGAGCGTCGCCCCGTCCCCGACCAGCCGCTCGGCCATCGGCTCCCGTCCGAGGCAGGCGTACCAGGTTCCGCCGTACGGTGCGGCCGCCTCGACGGCGACACAGACACCGTCCATCACGCAGCCGAGGAGAAAGGGGGAGCGTGCCGCGTCGGCGAGCGCGGTCATGCTCCCGGGCGGGGGGTCGACGGGGTGGGACCAGACCTGCCAGCCGCCCGCGCGGTACTCCCGCAGCGTCAGCCGCTCACGCGCGTCCCGCAGCGCGGGGTGGTTCAGGAGGGGCTCAGCGCTGCGGCCCACCACGTACAGCCCCCAGAATCCCACGCCCTGCTCCCCCCGCGGTCCGGACCACCATTCTGCCCGTCCGGAAGCGGGGACACGGGCCGAACGGGCAGGCCCGGACCGGAGGCGGGCCGTCCCGGCGCGGCGGTATATCCGGTGACGCCGAAGGGTAGTTGGCCCTTCCCGGCCGTGCGCGCCCCACTCGCCCTCGACGGAGCCTCCCCATGCTGCGGATCCACTTCACGCCCGAGGACCTGACCCGGGTCAGGGTGGCCCCTGGACCGGACTTCCTGTGGGAGATCACCAACAGCGTCCAGACCCTGCAACGGACCGACGGTGAGCGGGTGTTCGGCGCCTGGCGCCGCTGGGTCCGGCCCAGGCTCCCGGAGAGCCGTCATCTGCTCTCCCCGCTGCTCCCGCCCTACGGCTACTCCCCCGACTTCCTCACCCCCACCTGCGGTGACCACACCACTCTTCAGTCGGCCGTGGACACCCTGCTCGGCACACCCCGCCGCAGATTACGCACCGAGCTGACGCTGCTCGCCGCGTCGAGACGACTGCCCGCCTGGGCCGTCTCCCTGGCGGACGGGGACACCGAGGTGCTCGCCCGGCTGGGGGAGGCGCTCCGGGCCTACCAGGCGGAATTGCTGGCGCCGTACTGGAGTCAGGTCCGCGCGGACCTGGAGGCCGACCGGGCCCTGCGACTGAGGCAGTTGATGGACGGGGGCACGGAGGCGCTGCTGACCGGCCTGGGCCCGGACGTCCACTGGCGGCCCCCGATGCTGGAGGTGAACTACCCTGTCGACCAGCAACTACGCCTGGACGGACGGGGACTCGTCCTCCAGGGGTCGTTCTTCTGCTGGCCGGCGCCGACCACGCTCGCGGACGGCCGGCTGCCCCCCGTGCTGGTCCATCCCATCCACCACACGGCCGGCTGGGCCCTGCCCTCCGGTGGCGCCGGGCGGTCCGACGGCCGCGCCGCGCTGAGCCGGCTCCTCGGGCAGACCCGCGCGGACCTGCTGCGGGCCACCCGCACCGGCTGCTCCACGGTGGAGGCGGCCAGGATGCTCCAGGTGACCCACCCCGCCGTGAGCCAGCACATGAACGTCCTGCGTGCGGCGGGACTGGCCGTCACCGTGCGCGCCGGGGGCCGCGCCTTCCACACGGCGACCGCCGACGGCCGGGCGCTGCTCGCCGCCGAGGACCGTCGGTGCGGTACGGGCGGGGACGGCCGTCCCCGCCCGTAAGCCCGGGCTTACGGCGCTTGTGGCCCTCGCGGCGCACCCTCCAGGCTGTCCGCGTACCGCGCTGCGTCCGGCCGGATGGGACCTCTCACCCGCCCGCGACGCCGCCCCTCGAGCCGCCGCCCCCACCCTCACTCACCGGAGGTCATCTTGAGTACGCACCGACCCACCCGCAGGAGCCTGATGAAGGCCGCGGCCGGCCTGACAGCGAGCACCGCGCTCGGCGCGGGAGGAGTCCTGGCGTCGGCGGCCACGGCCCACGCGGTCGGCGACGGTTTCGGACTGCGCATCGTGGACCGCAACGAGGCGGACGCCCGGATGCGGTACTACCGCTTCGCGACCGACGCGATCGGCTGGGACCCCGGCGTCAACGTCCTGCTCCCCGACGGGTACCACACGAGTGGCCGCCGCTACCCGGTGCTGTACCTCTTCCACGGGGGCGGTACCGACCAGGACTTCATCACCTTCGACCGGCTCGGCATCCGCGCATGGACCGCCGGGAAGCCGATCATCGTCGTGATGCCCGACGGCGGTCACGCCGGCTGGTACTCCAACCCGGTCTCCTCCAACTCGGGCCCCCGGAACTGGGAGACCTTCCACATCGCGCAGCTGCTGCCGTGGATCGACGCCAACTTCCGCACCTACGCCGAGTACAACGGCCGGGCGGTGTCCGGGTTCTCGATGGGCGGCTTCGGCGCGCTGAAGTACGCGGCCAAGTACTACGGCCACTTCGCCTCGGTCAGCGCCCACTCCGGACCGGCGAGCCTCCGCCGGGACGCGGGGCTCGTCACCCATTGGGCGAACCTCTCGTCGGCGGCCCTCGACCTCGCGGGCGGCACGGTCTACGGCGTGCCGCTCTGGGACGAGGCCCGGGTCAGCGCCGACAACCCGGTGCAGCGCATCGAGAGCTACCGGAACAAGCGTGTGTTCCTGGTCGCCGGGACCAGCCCCGACCCGGTGAACTGGTTCGACACCGTCAACGAGACCCAGGTGCTGGCGGGCCAGCGGGAGTTCCGGGCATTGCTCGGCAACGCGGGCATCCCGCACGAGTGGCACGAGGTCCCCGGCGGCCACTTCGTCCGCACCGACCTGTTCAAGCGCGATCTGGACGGGATCATCGGCCGGCTCCGCAAGGCCTGACCGGCGGACGGATTCCCGGCCGCCGGGCCGCCCAGGTCCGCGTCTTCCGAAGGACGCCGACCTGGGCGGGGCGCCGGGTCAGTCCGAGGAGTCGATCTTGTCGGCCAGCGACTTGAACTGCTCCCAGCTCAGTTCGGGCTCACCCGGGTCCCACAGCTTCTGGGACACCGCGTTGAGCGGCATCCGGATGCCCTCGGCCACCTGCGCCTGGGTCTGCGCGTTCGGCAGGTCACCCCAGACGGCGAAGCGCCCGCCGAGGATCTGCTTGGAGTAACGCTTCGCGACCGGCTCGGTGCCACGGAGCACGAACGGGGTCCACTGCTCGTAGATCCGCTCGCCGGTCGGATAGGTGAAGTCGTTGGGCTCACCGAGCACGTAGTAGAGGTACTCGTCGTTGAGGTTGATCACCTTGCGCCCTTCGGCCAGATACTCCTGGGGCGGACGGGCTCCGATCTCCTTGCCCGTCCAGTACTCGACCTCGATGCCCTTGTGGGCCGTGACCTGACCGCCGCTGAAGAAGCCGTCGTTCCACGCCTTGGGGGTCTTCTCCGCCTCGCGGATGACCGCGGCACGGTCGTTGAGCCACCCCTCCGACAGGTCCTCGATGGTGGCGTCGTCGCCGTACTTCTCGCGGGCGGCGGCGGCCAGCTGCGGATACGAGGCCGCCGGGTCGCTCACCGTGAGGGCCTGGTACTCGTCCGCGCCGACGTGGAACCACTTGCCGGGGAAGAGCTCCGCGTACTCGCCGAGCAGATCGTCGACGATCTTCGCCGACTCCGCCTTGGAGATGTCGATGGCTCCCTGCCGCGTCACTCCCTGCGTGTTGCGCAGCTGGAGGTCGGGGTGCGCCTTGAGCACGGCACCCAGGTGTCCCGGGGAGTCGATCTCGCCGACGACCGTGATGTGGAGGCTCCGGGCGAGCTTGATGATCCGCCGGACCTCGGCCTTGGTGAGGTGGTCCTCGGACACCACCTCGGGGTGGGTGTCGGACTCGATCCGGAAGGCCTGGTCGTCGGAGAAGTGCAGTCCGAGCTGGTTGAGCTTGAGATCGGCCATCTCGCGCAGCCGGTCCTCGATCCAGTCCACGTCGTAGTGCTTGCGCGCGATGTCGAGGTTGAACCCGCGCTGCGGCCGGTCCGGGGTGTCGCGCACGACGCCCTCGGGCATGGAGCCGTCGGCGGCGAGCGACTGCTTGAGGGTCCGGGTCCCGTAGAAGACGCCTGCCTCGCCGGGGCCGCTGATCGTGACCCGGTTCCCGGTGGTCCTCAGCGTGTAGGACTCCTGACCGCCCTTGCCCGAGGGCGCCATCGCCAGCTGGACGTCACCGGAGCGTGGTGGCTTCTCGCCCCGGTAGTCGATGTCGAGCTCCCCGGCCAGCAGCTTGGCCTCGTCCGCGAGCTCCGGGTCCGCCGCGACGACCCCGCTGTCCTCGCCGGGCTTCCAGCCGGGTCCGCGGGCCGGGGTGTGCTCGCGGACCGCGGGTATGGTCCGCGGGTCCGAGGAGAGCGGGTAGCTCCGGGAGGGGGAGGGTGCGGCGGTCGCACGGGAGGCCGAGGCTCCGTTCCCGGTGTCGGTACCGGAGCAGGCGGCGGTGAAGGTGACCGCTGCGACCACGAGGGCCGAGCCTGCCACCAGAGGTGCACGTGAGCGCGACATCGGTCAGAAACCTCCGGATCGGGGGTGAAACAGTTCAGAGAAGATGGGAAAGTCGGGCAATTCCCCCGCCGAATTCGTCCAGCAACCGTTCCGAAATCCTCTCGTCCGGGTGAATTTCTCGCATCCTTCGACTGCTGGACGCCGGGCCTCGTTACCGTTGCGGCACGGAGGAAGCAGTCCTCCACCCCCACCCCAGGCAACCTCGCCGCTCTCAGACCCCTCTCCAGAGTCGCCGATGCCATTCGTCCGAGGAGTCCCGCTGTCCAGGTCCAGCGAGTCCCGTGCCGGCCTGCCGAAACCGCAGCAGGCGGGCCCGACGGCCGTTCCCGTCCAGAACCGGGGCACCGCCCCGGCTCTCCGGGAGGCCCCCGCGGAGGCCTCCGTTCCGGATCCAGTGTCCGTGAGTACCGGCGCCGGTGCCCACTCGAACGGTCTCGGGGCGTTCAACGGCTGGCCCCGGGAGACGGCGGAGACCGCCCTGCTGGAGTGCTGCGGCAGCGTCCGCTGGGCGCAGCGGATGGCGGCGCACCGCCCCTTTCCCGACCTGGAGACCCTGCTCGCCGCCTCCGACGAGGCGGGGTACGACCTCGGTCACGCCGATCTCTCGGAGGCGCTCGCGACGGAGAGCGCGCCCTGCCTGCACCACGACGCGCCCCGAGCCGCCCACCTGGCGCTGCGCGCCGCCCACGCCGCGTACGAGAGCCGTTTCGGCCACGCCTTCGTGATCTGCCTCGACGGCCTGCACCCCTCCCAGCACGTGGACCAGGTGCTGGCCGCCATCCGCACCCGGCTGGCGCACGAACCGGACGAGGAGCGTTCCCTCACCGCCGAGGAGATGCGACGGCTCGCCCGTGGCCGCATCATCGAGCTGGTCACCCGGGCGGGCCGGGCGACCACCCCGAGCCGCTCTGCGGCATATGACCCGCGGTAGCCCGTCCGTGCCTGTTTGACTGCCGCTTTGATCACACCGCAGGCCCCGCCGCGATGGAACCGACAAAGCGTCGCTACGATGGCCAGGGCCGGTGGACCGTACCCGGCCGGGTCAGACCGACAGTCAAGCCGGCCGACCCCAATCCCCGCTCCCGGAGGGTTCTTCCGTGCCGGCTGGAACGCTGTACCGCGGCCGGGAAGGCATGTGGTCCTGGGTGGCTCATCGAGTCACCGGTGTCCTCATTTTCTTCTTCCTGTTCGTACACGTCCTGGACACCGCTCTCGTGCGTGTCTCCCCCGAGGCGTACGACGACGTCGTGGCCACCTACAAGACCCCGATCGTCGCTCTGCTCGAGTACGGCCTGGTGGCCGCGATCCTCTTCCACGCGCTGAACGGTCTCCGTATCGTCGCCGTGGACTTCTGGGCCAAGGGCGCGCGCTATCAGAAGCAGATGCTGTGGACCGTCCTCGGCATCTGGATCGTGCTGATGGTCGGGGCGCTGTACCCCGTCCTCGGCCACGCCGTACGTGAAGTCTTCGGGAGCTGAGGCCAATGTCCACCGAGACTCCTTCGTCGCCGGCGATCAGTGACGTCGAGGCCGTGAGCCTGTACGACGTCGACAACCCGGCCCCCGTGATCGAGCCCCCGCGCAAGCGCACGGGCAAGACCCCCAAGGGCTCGCGCACCAACTTCGAGATGTACGCCTGGCTCTTCATGCGCCTGTCGGGCATCGTGCTGGTCGTCCTGGTCATCGGCCACCTGCTCATCCAGCTGGTGCTCGACGGCGGCGTGTCCAAGATCGGCTTCGCCTTCGTCGCGGGCCGCTGGGCCTCGCCGTTCTGGCAGGTCTGGGACCTGGCGATGCTGTGGCTGGCCATGCTCCACGGCGCCAACGGCCTCCGTACGGTCATCAACGACTACGCCGAACGGGACAACACCCGATTCTGGCTGAAGATGCTCCTGTACACCGCCACGGTGTTCACCGTCCTGCTGGGCACGCTGGTGATCTTCACCTTCGACCCGAACATCCGCTAGGCGCCGGGACAGAGGGACCAGAGGAAACCATGCAGATCCACAAGTACGACACCGTCATCGTCGGCGCCGGCGGCGCCGGCATGCGCGCGGCCATCGAGTCGACCAAGCGCAGCCGCACCGCCGTGCTGACGAAGCTCTACCCCACCCGCTCCCACACGGGCGCCGCGCAGGGCGGCATGGCCGCGGCGCTGGCCAACGTGGAGGAGGACAACTGGGAGTGGCACACCTTCGACACGATCAAGGGCGGCGACTACCTGGTCGACCAGGACGCCGCCGAGATCCTCGCGAAGGAGGCCATCGACGCCGTCCTCGACCTCGAGAAGATGGGCCTGCCGTTCGGCCGTACGCCCGAGGGCAAGATCGATCAGCGCCGGTTCGGCGGTCACTCCCGCAACCACGGTGAGGCCCCGGTCCGCCGCGCCTGCTACTCCGGCGACCGCACCGGCCACATGATCCTCCAGACGCTCTACCAGAACTGCGTCAAGGAGGGCGTGGAGTTCTTCAACGAGTTCTACGTCCTGGACCAGCTGGTCGTCGAGGTGGACGGCGTCAAGAAGTCCGCCGGCGTCGTCGCCTACGAGCTGGCCACCGGCGAGATCCACGTCTTCCAGGCGAAGTCGGTCATCTACGCCTCCGGCGGGACCGGCAAGTTCTTCAAGGTGACGTCGAACGCGCACACCCTGACCGGTGACGGCCAGGCCGCCTGCTACCGCCGGGGTCTGCCGCTGGAGGACATGGAGTTCTTCCAGTTCCACCCGACGGGCATCTGGCGCATGGGCATCCTGCTGACGGAGGGCGCCCGCGGTGAGGGCGGCATCCTCCGCAACAAGGACGGCGAGCGCTTCATGGAGAAGTACGCGCCGGTCATGAAGGACCTCGCGTCCCGTGACGTCGTGTCCCGCTCCATCTACACGGAGATCCGTGAGGGCCGCGGCTGCGGTCCCGAGGGCGACCACGTCTACCTCGACCTCACGCACCTCCCGCCGGAGCAGCTGGACGCCAAGCTCCCGGACATCACCGAGTTCGCGCGCACCTACCTCGGCATCGAGCCCTACACGGACCCGATCCCGATCCAGCCGACCGCGCACTACGCCATGGGCGGCATCCCGACCAACGTCGAGGGCGAGGTGCTGGCCGACAACACCACCGTCGTCCCGGGCCTCTACGCCGCCGGCGAGGTCGCCTGTGTCTCCGTGCACGGCGCCAACCGCCTGGGCACCAACTCGCTGCTCGACATCAACGTCTTCGGACGCCGTTCGGGCATCGCGGCCGCCGAGTACTCCGCGAAGAACGACTTCGTCGAGCTTCCCGAGAACCCGGCCCAGCTGGTCCAGGACCAGGTCGAGCGGCTCCGCAACTCCACCGGCACCGAGCGCGTCGCCGCGCTCCGCACGGAGCTGCAGGAGTGCATGGACGCCAACGTAATGGTGTTCCGCACGGAGCAGACCATCAAGACGGCGGTCGACAAGATCGCCGAGCTGCGCAGGCGCTACCTCGACGTGTCCATCCAGGACAAGGGCAAGCGGTTCAACACCGACCTGCTGGAGGCCATCGAGCTGGGCAACCTGCTCGACCTGGCCGAGGTCATGGCGACCTCCGCGCTGGCCCGCAAGGAGTCCCGCGGCGGTCACTACCGCGAGGACTACCCCAACCGCGACGACGTCAACTTCATGCGCCACACCATGGCGTACCGCGAGGTCGCGGACGACGGCACCGAGTCGATCCGGCTCGACTACAAGCCGGTCGTCACGACCCGCTACCAGCCGATGGAGCGTAAGTACTGATGGCAACCCCCACCCTGGAGAAGTCGGACAAGGCCCCCGAGCCGGAGGCCGGCTTCGCCGACACGCCGTACATCACGGCCACGTTCCGGATCCGCCGCTTCAACCCCGAGGTCTCCGACGAGGTCGAGTGGCAGGACTTCCAGATCTCGATCGACCCGAAGGAGCGTGTGCTCGACGCCCTTCACAAGATCAAGTGGGAGCAGGACGGCAGTCTGACCTTCCGGCGCTCCTGCGCGCACGGCATCTGCGGCTCCGACGCGATGCGGATCAACGGCAAGAACAGGCTCGCCTGCAAGACGCTGATCAAGGACATCAACCCGGAGAAGCCGATCACGGTCGAGGCCATCAAGGGCCTCACGGTCCTCAAGGACCTCGTGGTCGACATGGACCCGTTCTTCCAGGCCTACCGCGATGTCATGCCCTTCCTCGTCACCAAGGGGAACGAGCCGACGCGTGAGCGCCTGCAGTCCCCCGAGGACCGCGAGCGCTTCGACGACACCACCAAGTGCATCCTGTGCGCCGCGTGCACGTCCTCGTGCCCGGTGTTCTGGAACGACGGCCAGTACTTCGGCCCGGCGGCGATCGTCAACGCGCACCGCTTCATCTTCGACTCGCGCGACGAGGCCGGGGAGCAGCGCCTGGAGATCCTCAACGACCGTGACGGCGTGTGGCGTTGCCGCACGACGTTCAACTGCACGGACGCCTGCCCCCGTGGCATCGAGGTCACCAAGGCGATCCAGGAAGTGAAGCGGGCCCTGATCACCCGTCGCTTCTGACCGAGCATCACCGGGAGACCCCGCTTTCCGCACCCACCGTGCGGAAAGCGGGGTCTCCTGCTGCGTCCACCCGGCCGGAACGGTACGGTCGTGCGGAGCCATTGACCGGCTCGGCTCTCCGGCGCGGGCACCGCGCGGGAGCAGATGGCTCGATGAACGGGGGACGCTGTGAGCGATCCGAATCCTTACGCGGACGACTCCTACAAGTGGGGTCCGCCCCAGCCGCAGGGCAACCCGCCCACGATGCCGGACGGCCAGGGCTACGGATACCCGGCACCGGGCGCCACCCCTGCCTACGGCTATCCCCAGCCGCTGCCCGAGTCCGCCACCACCCCGGGGCCCGGCTACGGTTACCCCGGCCCCGGTGGGCAGCCGACGCAGCCCGGCTTCAACCTGCCGGCCACGCAGGGCGGCACGCCGATGCTCTCGCTCGGCGACATCACCGTGATGAACGACGGCATCGTGACCCCCGCGGGCACCCTGCCGCTCAAAGGCGCGGTATGGACGGCGACCGACATGTCGCGCACCGAGGAGAAGATCCCGACCGTGGGCATCGTGCTGGCAATCGTCTTCGCGCTGTTCTGCCTGATCGGTCTGCTCTTCCTCCTGATGAAGGAGAAGCGCACCACCGGCTTCGTGCAGATCACCGTCACCAGCGGCGGCCGGCACCACGCGACCATGATTCCGGCGACGGGCCCCGAGACCTTCCAGTGGGTCATGGCACAGGTCAACACGGCGCGTTCGATGAGCGCCTGAGCCGAGACCTGTACGGTCCGCCCCACCCCGCAAGGCCGCGCGTGGTGGGGCCGCGGCCTCGCCGAATCAGGGGAGCGCCACACCCCGTTAACCTGGTCGGCGTGCCGAAGGACGAGAAGACGGCGAAGGCGCCGAAGAGCGAACAGACCCGCGCGCTGATCCTGGAGACCGCGCTCCGGCTCTTCGAGGAGCGCGGGTACGACCGGACGACGATGCGGGCGATCGCCCAGGAGGCCGGCGTCTCCGTCGGCAACGCGTACTACTACTTCTCGTCGAAGGAACACCTGGTCCAGGGCTTCTACGACCGCCTCGCCGCGGAGCACGAGGTCGCGGTCCGGCCCGTGCTCGCCGGGGACGCGGACCTCGGCGTGCGCATGCGGGGTGTGCTGCTCAGCTGGCTGGACGTCGCGTGGCCGTACCACCGTTTCGCCGCGCAGTTCTTCAAGAACGCCGCGGACCCGGACAGCCCCCTCTCCCCCTTCTCGAAGGACTCCGCGGCGGCCCGCGAGGCGGTCGTCTCGGTGCACGAGCGCTGTCTCGCGGGCTCCTCGGCCAAGGCGGACCCGGAGCTGGCCGAGCTGCTGCCTCAGCTGATGTGGCTGATGCACATGGGGCTGGTGCTGTTCTGGGTCTACGACCGGTCGGAGGGGACCGAGCGCAGCCGGCGTCTCGTCGAGCGCACCGCCCCGATCGCCGCCCGCGCGATCGCCCTGTCGCGCTTCCGGGTGCTGCGTCCCCTCGTACGGCAGATCCACGACGTGCTGGTGGAGTTCATGCCGGGCGCCACACCCGCCGGCGCCCGGCCGCCACGTGCGCGGGACGCGGGATCGAGCTGACGGTCCGCGGGCCTGCGGGAAGGCCCGCGGAGGGGCTCAGGCCTGCGGAGAGGCGAGTTCCACCACGGTGATGTCCGAGGGCGCCCCGACTCGCACCGGAGGCCCCCAGGCGCCCGCGCCCCGCGAGACGTACAGCTGGGTGTCACCGTAGCGTTCGAGACCGGCGACGGTCGGGTTGGCGAGTTCGGCGACCAGGTTCCCGGGCCAGAGCTGGCCCCCGTGGGTGTGCCCGGAGAGCTGGAGCCCGACTCCGTACTCGACCGCGTCGTCGATGACGATCGGCTGGTGGGCGAGGAGGACCGAGGCGCGGGAGCGGTCCCGGTCACCGAGCGCACGGGCGAAGTCGGGCCCCTGCCCCTCACTCTCGCCCGCCACGTCGTTGACCCCGGCGAGGTCGAAGCCGGCGATCTCCACGCGGGCGTTCTCCAGTGGGTGCAGCCCGAGCTCGCGTACGTGGTCGACCCACTGGGCGGCACCCGAGAAGTACTCGTGGTTCCCGGTCACGAAGTAGCTGCCGTGCCGGGCCCGGAGCTCGGCGAGTGGCTCCGCGGCGGGGCCGAGATCGGCGACGGAACCGTCGACCAGGTCGCCGACCACGGCCACCAGGTCGGGGCTGGTGGCGTTGATGGTGTCGACGATGCGCCGGGTGTGGGCGCGTCCCAGGATCGGGCCGAGGTGGATGTCGCTGACCACGGCGATCCGGAAGCGGTGGGCTGAGCGCGGCAGTCCGGCGAGCGGGACGGTGACCCGTTTGACGCGCGGACCGCGCAGGACCCCGTAGGTGCCGTGGCCGACCGTACCGAGCCCGGCGAGCGCGGCGGCTCCGCCGACGGCGCGGGCGACGAACAGCCGGCGTGACGGGTCGGCGACGGGCGAGGTGGTGGACCCGGCGGGCGGCGCGTCATCCGTACGGGTGGTGGCGCCACCTGTCCGGGACGGCTCCGCCGCGCTGTTCGTGGCCGGGTCCGCGTGCCCGCCGGACGCGGTGTCCGTGGCGTGCCGGGTGCGCTCCGCGGACGTGGCGTCCGTGCCGGGGGCCGCGAGTCCGCCGTCCGTCGCCCGTCCGTCGCCCTCGGTGGTACGGGCCGGCTCCGCGGCCGCCGCCCGGCGGGCGAGCACCCGGAGCAGCAGGGGCCGGACCGCCTCCCCGGCCAGCAGGGCCAGCGTCAGGTAGAGCAGGGCCGCCAGCCACAGGTAGCCCGGCCAGGCGAGTACCTGCTGCACCGGGAAGGGGACGCCCGCGCGCGAGGACACGAAGGCTCCGAGGGTCAGCAGCGGCAGCACGAAGGCGGCGACGGTGCCGGCGCGGCGCGCGAGACCGCCCTTGCGTGTCGTGTCGCCGATCAGCCGGCGCCAGAGATACCGGTGTACCCCGGCGAGCAGCGCGAGCACCGCCACCGCCACGAGCACGAAGACCACGATCACGTACGCTCCCCCGCCGTCACAAAGCCTCCCGTACGCCCCTGCGCTCCGGGCCGGTCAGTCCTCCGCGCGGCGCAGGGCCCTGACACCACGCAACCCGATGACCCCCACGGCCGTCCCCAGAAGAAACGAGGTGACGGCGAGCAGGAGATGGACCCAGAAGTAGGCGGTCGGGTCTCCCGCGTCGTCGAACGCGAGCCCGCTGCCGTCCTTCCAGAGATTCTTGACGAAGGTGACCCAGATGACCCAGCTCCACGCTCCGAAGACGAGCAGGAACCAGGAGACGGGGCGGCTGAGCTTCATGGCATCAGTATCTCCGCCGCGTTCCCGCGCCCTCGCCCGGGGTGGGCTGTCCCGGCGGTATGCGCGGCGGGTCAGGCCGTCCGGGTCCCGATCCTCAGCAAGTCGATGTACGTTTCCGACCGTGCCTGCTCTGAAAATGACCGCATTGACGGTCCTCTCTGCCGCGTTGCTGTCTGTAAGTGCCATCAGCCCCGCAGGGGCGGCCGACAAGGACAAGACCGACGAGCCGAAGCCGACCGGTCCGATGTCGACCGTGGGCGGCGAGCGGCTGGGGAAGGTGGGGACCCAGGTCCAACTGGGCCCGGGCGCCCCGGTCCTCCCGAAAGACCTCAGTGCCCGCTCGTGGATCGTCGCGGACGCGGAGGACGGGCAGGTGCTCGCGTCCCACAACGCGCACTGGCGGCTGCCGCCCGCCTCCACCCTGAAGATGCTCTTCGCCGACACCGTGCTGCCGGCCCTGCAGCCCAAGACGCTGACCCATCGGGTCACCGAGGAGGAACTCGCCGGAGTCGGCGAGGGCAGCAGCCTGGTGGGCGTCAAGGAGGACCACACCTACACGGTCCACGACCTCTGGCTCGGGGTGTTCCTGCGCTCCGGCAACGACGCGGTGCACGTGTTGTCCGAGATGTACGGAGGCATCCCCGAGACGGTGGGCGCGATGCAGCGGCACGCCGAGGAGCTCCAGGCCCTGGACACCACCGTGGTCACACCGGACGGCTACGACGACAAGTACCAGGTCTCCAGCGCGTACGACCTGACACTGTTCGCCCGGAGCGGGATGCAGAAGGCGGACTTCCGTGAGTACGCCGCGACGGCCACGGCGGAGTTCCCCGGCGAGCAGAAGAAGGGCAAGAAGCGGGAGACCTTCGAGATCCAGAACACCAACCGGCTGATCACCGGTGACACAGGGGTGGACCCGTACCCCGGCATCGCCGGCGTGAAGAACGGCTACACCAGCCACGCGGGCAACACCTTCACCGGCATCGCCGAACGGAACGGCAAGGTCCTCCTGGTGACGGTCATGAACCCCCAGTCGGAGGAGAGCCACGCCGTCTACAAGGAAGCGGCCCACCTGCTCGACTGGGGCTTCGCCGCCGAGGGGAAGGTGACCCCGGTGGGCGAGCTGGTCCCGCCGAGGTCCGCCGTGAAGCCGAAGGACTCCCCGCCGGCTGCGGCCGGTGCGGACAAGGCCGAGAAGAAGCAGGCCGCCGCCGCGGCCGCCGCGGGCCCGGCCGGCACCAGCGGGGCCTGGACGGCCCTCTCGATCGCGGGCGGAGTACTGGTGGTCCTGGCGGGCGGGATCTTCCTGGTCAACCGGCGCTGGCCGCTGCCGGACCTGGCGCGCCGCCTTCCCCGTCGCTGACGTCCGCCCGGTCCTTCTCCGTGCCCGTGCCCTCCTCCTCCGGCTCCTCGTCCTTGCTCGGTGTCGCCGTCCAGGCGGCGCAGACGAGCAGCAGCTTGGCGCTGAAGTTGATCCAGAGGAGGAGGGCGATCGGGACGCCGAAGGCGCCGTACATGCTCTTCGACGCGACGTCCCGCATGTAGCTGCCGAGCAGCAGCTTGAGGAGTTCGAAGCCGACCGCGCCGACCATGCCCGCCACGATCAGGCGGCGGCGCGGCGGTTCCACACCGGGCAGCAGGGTCAGCAGGTAGAGCAGGATCAGGAAGTCCGCGAAGACGGCCACGACCACGGCGGCCACCTGCAGCAGCACCCCGCCCACACCGTCCTCGGGGATGCCGAGGCGGTCCACGGTCCAGCCGATGGCCGTGGAGGCGACGGTGGACACGGCGAGCGTCGCGAGCACCGCGCCGCCGAGGCCGAGCAGCAGCCCTGCGTCCTTCACCTTGCGGAGGACCGGGTTGCCCTCGTCCACGTCGTCCTTCTCCCAGACGGCGCGCAGGCAGTCCCGCATCGAACCGATCCACCCGATACCGGTGAAGAGCAGCAGCGCACCGGCGACGACCCCCACCGTGCCGGCGTGGGCCACGAGATTGTCGATGCCGAGCTGGTCCGAGATGCCGGGCACCTGGTCGGCGAGCTTGTCCTCGATCTTGTCGAGCTGCTGGTCGGAGAGAAGCGCGGCACCGACCGCCGCGCCCACCGCGATCAGCGGGAAGAGGGCGAGGAAGCTGAGAAAAGTGATCGCCGCGGCGAGCCTCGCCCAGTGGACCCGGTCCAGCGTCTCGTAGGAACGCCAGGCGTGCGTCAGCATCAGCCGCGTGACGAGCGGCCCGATGACGGGGAGTTTCTTCAGCCAGTCCATGACGTACGCGTACCCCTCCGGACCCGGAAAACCGGCGTCGGACACTCTCCGAACCACCAATCACCCATTTCGGTGAGTGTTGTAACAAATCCCTCAGATGGGTTTTCCCGGGCGATACGGTCACGATCATGTCCGTCGCCACGGCGTCCTTGACCGGACGGGGCCGCCCCGCCCCGACGACCGCCCCGCGGTGGCGCCCACGAACGCACGAGGACGTCGCCGCCGTGCGGGGGCTACTGCCGGGCGGTGCTGTCTCGCGAGGGGAGCACCACGCCCCGGCGCACGCCCGGCGCACGGCAACGCCGCCCAACCCGCTAGGAGTCACCCCGTGAAGGACGCTTTCGCCGCCCCGCAGTCCCTGCTCGTTCTCGGCGGCACCTCGGAGATCGGACTCGCCACAGCGCGGAGGCTGATCGCCCGCCGCACGAGGACCGTGCTGCTGGCCGGACGGCCGTCCCCCGCCCTGGAACGGGCCGCCACCGACCTTCGTGAGCTGGGCGCCGCTGTCCGGACCGTGGCCTTCGACGCGCTCGACCCCGTCTCCCACCAGGAGGTGCTGGGGAAGCTGTTCACCGACGGTGACATCGACATGGTGCTGCTGGCGTTCGGTGTCCTGGGTGACCAGGCGCGGGACGAGGAGGATCCGCTGTCCGCGGTCCGGGTCGCGCAGACCAACTACACAGGGGCGGTCTCCGCGGGCCTGGTGTGCGCCGGCGCACTCCAGGCGCAGGGCCATGGGTCCCTGGTGGTGCTCTCCTCCGTCGCGGGGGAACGCGCCCGGCGCGACGACTTCATCTACGGATCGAGCAAGGCGGGTCTGGACGTCTTCACCCAGGGGCTCGGGGACGCGCTGCACGGCACGGGCGTCCATGTCATGGTCGTCCGTCCGGGCTTCGTGCGGCCACGGATGACGGCAGGCCGCGAGGAGACGCCGCTCTCGACGACGCCCGGCGCGGTGGCGGACGCCATCGTGGCCGGGCTGCGGCGGCGCTCGGAGACCGTGTGGGTGCCCGGAGCGCTCAGGGTGGTGATGGCGGCCCTGCGGCACGTCCCCCGCCCGCTCTTCCGGCGTCTGCCGGTGCGGTAGGGCTTCCGCGGCACCGGGGAGCGGAGTGGCGGGCTTCTCGACGGCCGCTGTGCCCCTGTGGGGACAGCATCGGGGCGCGGTCCGACCGGCCGCCCCGCGCCGCGGTACAGGGCGCCGGGTTCAGGGGCGTCCGGTCAGGGGCGCAGGGAGGGCTGGCCCATGGAGCTACCGCCCTGAGCCGGTACTGCGGGTGCACCGCCGCCGCCCCCGAAGGGGAACTCGTTGATCTTGCGCCAGACGGCGTCCGCGCCCTGTTCGTACAGCGCGAAGGAGCCGCAGGTCCAGGCCGCCTCGTACGAGGAGAGCTCCTCGTACGCGCGGTCCATGGCCTCCTCGGCGATGCCGTGCGCCACGGTGACATGGGGGTGGTACGGGAACTGGAGCTCACGCACCAGGGGCCCGGAGGCCTCCCGCATCCGCTTCTGGAGCCAGGAACAGGCCGACGCGCCCTCGACGACCTGGACGTAGACCACCGGCGAGAGCGGACGGAAGGTGCCCGTGCCGGAGAGCCGCATCCGGAACGAGCGGCCGGCCGTGGCGATCTGGGACAGATGCGTCTCGATCGCCGGGACGTCCGCCGACTCCGCCTCCGTCGGCGGGACGAGGGTGACGTGGGTGGGGATGCCGTACGCGGCAGGATCCCCGAAGCTCGCGCGCCGCTCCTGGAGCAGGCTGCCGTACGGCTCCGGGACCGCGATCGAAACGCCAAGCGTTACGGTCCCCACATCGGTCTCCTCAAATCGTCGAAGGTCGTTTCTTCGGTCGTGCCGACGCCAGTGTGGCCCCTTCGCCCGTGGTCCCGCCAGGGTCCTTGGACTCAGTGCTTCGCAGGCAGAAGGCCCATCCGGTCGTAGGTCTGCGCCAGCGTCTCGGCGGCGACCGTCCTGGCCTTCTCGGCCCCCTTGGCCAGAAGGGCGTCCAGGGTCTCCGGGTCGTCCAGGTATTCCTGGGTCCGGGTACGGAACGGGGTGACGAACTCCACCATGACCTCGGCGAGGTCGGTCTTGAGCGCGCCGTAGCCCTTGCCCTCGTACTTCTGTTCGAGATCCGTGACGGCGGTGCCGGCGAGGGTCGAGTAGATGCTCAGCAGGTTGCTGACCCCGGGCTTCTTCTCCGTGTCGTAGCGGATCACGGTGTCCGTGTCCGTCACCGCGCTTTTGACCTTCTTGGCGGTGGCCTTCGGGTCGTCGAGGAGGTTGATGAGGCCCTTCGGCGTGGAGGCCGACTTGCTCATCTTGACAGCGGGGTCCTGCAGGTCGAAGATCTTGGCCGTCTCCTTGAGGATGTACGGCGCCGGGATGGTGAACGTCGGGCCGAAGCGTCCGTTGAAGCGCTCTGCGAGGTCGCGGGTGAGCTCGATGTGCTGGCGCTGGTCCTCACCGACCGGGACCTGGTTGGCCTGGTAGAGCAGGATGTCGGCGACCTGGAGAACCGGGTAGGTGAAGAGTCCGACCGTCGCCCTGTCGGCGCCCTGCTTGGCGGACTTGTCCTTGAACTGCGTCATGCGGGAGGCCTCACCGAATCCGGTGAGGCAGTTCATGATCCAGCCGAGCTGGGCGTGCTCGGGGACATGACTCTGGACGAAGAGGGTGCAGCGCTCCGGATCGAGCCCGGCCGCCAGCAACTGGGCGGCGGCGAGCCGGGTGTTGGCCCGGAGTTCCTTCGGATCCTGCGGCACGGTGATCGCGTGCAGGTCCACCACCATGTAGAAGGCGTCGTGGGACTCCTGCAGCGCCACCCACTGGCGCACCGCACCGAGATAGTTGCCGAGGTGGAACGAGCCTGCGGTGGGCTGGATTCCGGAGAGCACACGGGGTCGATCAGAGGCCATGGAGCCATTGTCTCAGGTGCGGAACCGATCTCCGGCAACCGGTGTAGGAAAGATGTGAGGACACGGGAAGCGGCTCGCGGGGCGAGCACGGAGACGGTCCGCCCCTTCTTGGAGAGGGGCGGCGGCGGTGCTGTGGAGCGGGCCGAAAGGCCCGCCGGGAGATCCGCCGACAGCGAGGCAGCGGTGATCACCAGGGTGCGCGCGGGCGACACGGAGGCATACGCACTGCTCGTCCGGGCCCACACCGGCGTCGCCCTGAGGACGGCGGTCGCCTTCGGGGCGGGTGCGGACGCGGAGGACGTCGTGCAGGCCGCCTTCTTCAAGGCGTACCGCGCTCTGGACGGATTCCGAGACGGCGAGCCCTTCCGGCCGTGGCTGTTACGCATCGTGATGAACGAGACGAGGAACACGGTCCGCTCGGCGGGCCGTGCGCGGGCCGCAGCCGGGCGTGAGGCCTTCTGCCGTGGGGTGGATCCGGTGATACCCGATGCGGTGGACCCGGCCGAAGCCGCCCTCGCGCGGGAGCGAAGAACTCTCCTGATCGCCGCGCTGGGCGAGCTGAGCGAGGAACAGCGCCAGGTGGTGACATGCCGCTATCTCCTGGAGATGGGTGAGGCGGAGACGGCCCGGGCTCTCGGCTGGCCACGGGGGACGGTCAAGTCCAGGCTGAACCGAGCGCTGAGGAAGCTGGAGGGGCGGCTCGACGGGCACCTGGCCCCGGAGCGGCAGGACCCGGTCGGCGGGACCGGGGAGGGCGGACCGAGCAGGCGGAGAAGAGGGGTCGTGCGATGAGCGGGTCCGAGGGCCGCGAGGCCACGGGTGGTGTCGGCCGACAGGCGGACGAGCGGCGGTCGTGGCTCCGGGCGGAGCTCATGGCGCTGGGCAGCGGTATGGAGGTGCCCGGCACCGACGGCGCGACGATGGCCGAGCGGGTCCTGGCACAGATCCTCGCGGAACCGGAACCGGAGCCTGAGCCGAAGCAGGAGCCCGGTCCTGGGCCGGAGCCGCGTGAGGAGCCTGTCGGCCGCGCGGCGGCCGGCACCCCCACGGCGCCGGTTACCGGCTCCGTGGCCTCAGGCCGGGGCGCGCCACGCGGCCAAGGTTTCCGTGTAGTGAATCCGACCGACGATACAAAGTGGGCACACCCCCGCCCACGCCGCACGACGAACGGAGATCCCGTGTCGACCACGGAAACCGCCATCGCCTCCGCCGAGGCGCACAGCGCGCACAACTACCACCCGTTGCCCGTCGTCGTCGCCACGGCGGACGGCGCCTGGATGACCGACGTCGAGGGGCGCCGCTACCTCGACATGCTCGCCGGGTACTCGGCGCTCAACTTCGGACATTGCAACCGGCGCCTGATCGACGCGGCCAAGGCGCAGCTCGAGCGCGTGACTCTGACCTCGCGCGCCTTCCACCACGACCGGTTCGCCGAATTCTGCGGCCGGCTGGCCGAGCTCTGCGGCATGGAGATGGTCCTCCCCATGAACACCGGGGCCGAGGCGGTGGAGACGGCGGTGAAGACGGCCCGCAAGTGGGGCTACCGCGTCAAGGGGGTCCCGGACGGGATGGCGAAGATCATCGTGGCCGCGGACAACTTCCACGGGCGGACGACGACGATCGTCAGCTTCTCCACGGACCCGGAGGCCAGGGCGGACTACGGCCCGTACACACCGGGGTTCGAGATCGTGCCGTACGGGGATCTCACCGCCCTCGCCGAGGCGATGACGGAGAACACCGTCGCGGTACTCATGGAGCCGATCCAGGGCGAGGCCGGGGTCCTGGTCCCGCCGCCGGGTTACCTCGCCGGGGTACGGGAGATGACCCGCGAGCGGAACGTCCTGTTCATCGCGGACGAGGTCCAGTCCGGTCTGGGCCGCACCGGCCGGACCTTCGCGTGCGAGCACGAGGGCGTCGTGCCCGACATGTACGTGCTGGGCAAGGCGCTGGGCGGTGGTGTGGTTCCGGTGTCCGCCGTCGTGTCCTCGGCCGCCGTGCTCGGCGTCCACAGGCCGGGTGAGCACGGATCGACCTTCGGCGGCAACCCTCTGGCCTGCGCGGTCGCCCTGGAAGTGATCGCGATGCTCCGTACCGGGGAGTACCAGCAGCGTGCGGCGGAGCTGGGAGACCACCTCCACCACGAGCTGGGACTGCTGGCCGGCGGCGGTGCGGTGGAGGCTGTGCGAGGCCGGGGTCTCTGGGCCGGGGTCGACATCGCCCCGGCGCTCGGAACCGGCCGGGAGATCTCGGAGAAGCTGTTGGACCGGGGGGTGCTGGTGAAGGACACCCACGGCTCCACCATCCGGATCGCCCCGCCGCTGGTGATCAGTAAGGAGGACCTGGACTGGGGCCTGGAACAGCTCCGGGGTGTGCTGGCCGGCTGAGGCCGGGCGGAGGAAGCGGCCCTGGCGGACTCGGGCCCGAGCCGACGGGCCCGGGCTCGCCAGGACCGACGGGCTGGGGCTCGGGATCGTCAGGACCGGCCCGGGCTCGCCAGGGCTGGGGCTAGCCGAACAAGGCTCGTCAGGACTGGCCGGAAGGCTCGTCCTGACGCGACAGGGGCCCTCGGGGTCAGCCGCCCTGCCAGGTCGGCCGACCTGCGGCCTCTCCGGTTGTCCTGCCGGGGTGTGTTGCCGTGCGGGGCGCCGCCCTGCCGGGTCGCGCCCTACCGGGTCGCTGCTCTGCCTACCGGCTCGCCGCCCCTGCTGCCCCTGCTGCCCCTGCTGCCCCTGCTGCCCCTGCTGCTCAAAGGATGACGTGCGGCAGGAAACGGGCGTACTCGTCCGTGACCAGACCTGCCGATTCCCGGATGCCGAGTCCGGCGGACTCGTCCTCGACGACCCAGGCACCGAGCACCACTCGGTTGCCGTCGAAGTCAGGCAGCGGCGCCAGTTCCTGGTAGCAGACCGGCTCGTCGCGCGTCTGCGGGGCACTGCCCGGCTCATGGACCGTGACCCCGGCGCCCTCACGGCCGAGCAGCGGTTTGGCGACGTAACCGGCCCCGTCGGGCCCCGCGAGCTCACGCGGACCGTCGAGGTACGCGGGGAGGAGGTTGGGGTGGCCGGGGTACAGCTCCCAGAGGACGGCCAGCAGCGCCTTGTTGGAGAGGAGCATCTTCCAGGCGGGTTCGATCCAGCAGGTACTACCCGTGCCACCGCCGTTGTCGAGGGTGTCCAGGACGTGCGGTCCGAATCGGTCGGTGGCCAGCCACTCCCAGGGGTAGAGCTTGAAGCAGCTGCGGATGAAGCGGAGCTTCTCGTCGACGAAGCGCCCGGACAGCCTGTCCCAGCCGATCCGTTCGACGGAGAGCGCCTCTGTCTCGATCCCGGCCTGTGCCGCGGTCTCCCGCAGATAGGCGACCGTCATCAGGTCCTCACCCAGCTCGTCGCCGTCCGAGTGGGCGAAGTGCAGGGGGCCCGGCGGCAGCAGGGGAGCCTGGCGCTTCCAGGCGTCGACGAGACGCTCGTGAAGAGAGTTCCACTGGTCCGCCCCGGGGAAGCGGTCCTCCATCCAGAACCACTGCGGACTGGCGGCCTCCACCAGGGACGTGGGGGTGTCCGCGTTGTACTCCAGCATCTTCGCCGGCCCGTTCCCGTCGTACCGCAGATCGAACCTGCCGTACAAGGACGGGAGTTCGGCGCGACGGCGCCAGGACTCGGCGACCAGGCGGGCCAGCCGGGGGTCGGTGATGCCGAGATCGGCGAAGCGGTCGTGCTCGACGATGTGGGCGGCTGCCGCCAGGCACATCGTATGGAGCTCCTCCACGACCTCCTCCAGCGCCTCGACCTCGGGCAGGGAGAAGACGTAATAGGCGCTCTCGTCCCAGTACGGGCGCAGAGACCCGTCCGGGTATCGGGTCAGCGGGTAGATCAGCCCTTGTTCCTCGACCGTCTCCTGCCATCCGGGGCGCGGCTGAGTGGCGCGGCGTTCCATGGGGTCTCAGCCGCCGCTGGAGCCGGAGGAGCCGAACCCGTGACGCTCGACGGCGGACTTGTCGTAGCTTCCACCGGAGACGCGGTTGTTGTGGCTGCTTCCGCCGTAGTAGTAGCGGCCGGAGCCGTTGCTGTCGTCGCACTCGTAGCTCGGCAGGATCTCGTGGGTCACCGGATCCACGCACCGCCGGTCCGGTTCGGAGCTGCACGCGGTGAGCGTCGCAGCGAGCACACCCATACCGCCGAGCACGACCGTGCTCGACCTCAGCTTGCGCCTGTCCATGTTCTGTTCTCCCCCGTCACGTTCGTGGGCCCGTGTCCGTCCGCCCGGCCGTCCGCCTAGCCGCGAACCGCCAGTCACATTAGATGCATGGCCCCGTCGACTGAAAGCCGGTGCTCACGATCCGCAGCGCATATACGGACATGCCCCGCTCTGGTCGCAGGAGACCGAGCGGTCACGGGAGCACACGGCAGAGCGCCTCCAGCGCGCTCGCCCAGCCGCTCTCCGACGGAGTGCCGTAGCCGACGACCAGTCCGTCGGGGACGGGGTCCGCGCCGGGGTGACGGAAGCGGGTCAGCCTCTCCAGCGCCAGCCCTTGCCAGGTGGCTGCCTGGACCACCGACTGCTCGGTTCCCTCGGGAAGTTCGACCACGGCGTGCAGTCCGGCGGCGATTCCGCTCACCCGGACGTCAGGCGCTCGCTCGGCGAGCTCCCCGACGAGCTGGTCGCGACGGCGCCGGTAGCGCAGTCTCATCGCACGCACATGCCGGTCGTACGCCCCTGAGCGCATGAACTCCGCGAGGGTCAGCTGGTCCGGCACGGCGGACATCCAGTCGAAGCCCCCCTTCGCCTCACAGACCTCCGCCACCAGCCCTTCCGGCAGCACCATCCAGGCGAGCCTGAGCCCCGGCGCCAGCGACTTGCTGGCCGTGCCCATGTAGACGACCCGTTCCGGGTCGAGCCCCTGGAGTGCGCCCACCGGCTGGCGGTCGTAGCGGAACTCGCCGTCGTAGTCGTCCTCCAGGATCAGACCGCCTGAGGATCGCGCCCAGTCCACCGCCGCGGCGCGCCGGTCGGGATGGAGCGGAACCCCGGTGGGGAACTGGTGGGCCGGGGTCAGCAGGACCGCTCCCACGCCCGGCGTGTCCTGGAGTGCGCCGGTTCTGGCGCCGAGCCGGTCCACCGGGATGCAGGGGGTGCCGAGGCCCTCCTCGGCCAGGAGGTTCCAGTGGATGTCCAGCCCGTAGGACTCGACGGCCGTCCCACGCACCCCGTGTCGCCGCAGGACCTTCCCCATCAGTGTGAGCCCGTGGACGAACCCGGAACAGACGATGATGCGTTCAGGATCGGCGTAGACCCCGCGTGCCCGTGCCAGGTAGTCCGCGAGCGCCGTCCGTAGCTCGATCCGCCCCCTCGGGTCGTCGTATCCGAAGGCCGCGTCGGGGGCTGCCACGAGGGCACGCCTGGCCGCCTTGATCCATTCGGCACGCGGGAACGCGGAGAGGTCCGGGGAGCCCGGCATCAGGTTGTGGGCCGGCCGCCGTCGCACCGGCCTGGTCCTCGGGGACCGGCTCGCGGCCCCCGGAGCTGCGGCGCGCTGGGCCACCCTGGTACCGGATCCCTGCCGCGCGGTGAGCCAGCCCTCCGCCACGAGTTCGGCATAGGCGTCGGCGACGGTGTTGCGCGCGATCCCGAGATCCGCGGCAAGCGTCCGCGAGGAGGGCAGTCGGGTTCCCGGTGTCAGACGACCGGTGCGAACCGCCTCCCGCAGCGCGTGCATCAGCCCGCTGCGCAGGCCGGCACCGACCGGTTCGATATGGAGGTCGGCACCGAAAGCGGCCCAGGAATCAGTCATGGAAATGGACCATACCGGTGCGCCACCTGGCGACTAGCGTCGTCCTCATGACGACGCACACACATCACACGCCCAGCTCCAACGCCCCCGAGCACCCCGCCCGTCTGCAGTGGGCAACGCTCGCCCCCGAGGTCTACAAGGCGATGGTCCGGCTCGACGCCGCGGCACGTAAGGGACTCGACCCGACGCTTCTCGAACTGGTGAAGATCCGCGCCTCGCAGCTCAACCACTGCGCCTTCTGCCTCGACATGCACTCGAAGGACGCGCTCGCGGCGGGCGAGTCGGTCGAACGGATCGTCCAGCTCAGCGCCTGGGAGGAGTCGCAGCACTTCTACACGGAGAAGGAGCTCGCCGCGATCGAACTCACCGAGGCGGTCACCGTCCTCACCGACGGCTTCGTGCCGGACGAGGTCTACGCGAAGGCCGCCAAGCACTTCGAGGAGGCCGAGCTGGCCCAGCTGATCGCCGCGATCACGGTGATCAACGCCTGGAACCGCTTCGGTGTGACCGCGCGGCTGACCCCGGGGCACTACACGCCCGGCGACATCAAGCACTGAGGGCCGTGCCACAGGCGTGTCGGTCACGAGCGTCGCCGGCACCGTCCGGTCCCGGCCTACGCGTCCGGGCCCTGCACCCGGCACCAGCCCCGCCGCCGACGGGGCCCGGTCCCGTCGGCGGGGCAGCCCGGTCTCCGGCCCGGCCTCGGCGCCGGGCCTTCCGGCAGGACAGCCCGGCGCCCGCCGAGACCGTCAGATCCTCGACGCCCCTCACCAGGAGTCCCGATGAACGACCCCGTGTCCGTGTTCCGCGCCCTGCACCACGGCCGCGCTCCGGGTGATCCGCTCGTCCTGCCGGGCCCCTGGGACGCCGCCGCTGCCCGCGCGTTCGAGGACGCCGGTTTTCCCGCCCTGGCCACGCCCAGCGCGGGCATCGCCGCCGCCCTCGGCCATGCCGACGGCCGGACGCCCTCCGCGGAGATGTTCGCCGCGGTGGCACGCGTCGTGCGGGCTGTGTCGGTCCCAGTGTCCGCCGACGTCGAGGACGGGTACGGGCTCGCTCCGGAGGAACTCGTCGACCGCCTCCTCGAAGCCGGGGCGGTCGGCTGCAATCTCGAAGACTCCACCGGCGGGGTGCTCGTGGACCCCTTGCTGCATGCCGAACGGCTCGCCGGGGTGCGCGCGGCGGCAGGCGACCGGCTCTTCGTCAACGCCCGGGTGGACACGTACATCCACGGCGACCCGGGAGCGACCGACGTGATCACGGAGACGGTGGAGCGGGCTCGCCTCTACGCGGAGGCGGGCGCGGACTGCGTCTACCCGATCATGGCCCCCGAGGCCGCGCTGCCCCGCCTCGCGGCGTCCGTACCGGTCCCGCTCAACGCCCTCGGCATGCCGGACGGCCCGGCCTCCGCCCGCCGTCTCGGCCGCCTCGGCGCGTCACGGATCACCTTCGGGCCCCGGTTGCAGCAGCGGGCGACGGACGCGGTGCGCGACCTCGCCGCCCGGCTGCTCGGCCCCTGAGGGCTCTCACGTACGAGGGCGCCCCCCGCGGCTGTGTGCCGACGGGGGGCGCCCTCGTACGCGAGCCGAGTCCGGGGACCGCCGCGGGTGCGGCCGGATCCGGGTGTTCAGCTCACGGGATGCGGCGAGGCCGAATCAGATCAGGCCGAGCTCGCGAACGGCGTCGCGCTCCTCGGTGAGCTCCTTCACCGAGGCGTCGATACGCGCACGGGAGAACTCGTTGATGTCCAGGCCCTGGACGATCTCGTACTTGCCGTCCTTCGTGGTGACCGGGAAGGAGGAGATGATTCCCTCGGGGACTCCGTAGGAGCCGTCCGACGGGATACCCATCGAGGTCCAGTCGCCCTCGGCGGTGCCGTTGACCCAGGTGTGCACGTGGTCGATGGCGGCGTTGGCGGCCGAGGCGGCGGAGGACGCGCCACGGGCCTCGATGATCGCGGCGCCGCGCTTGGCGACGGTCGGGATGAAGGTGTCGGCCAGCCACGCCTCGTCGTTGACGACCTCGGCGGCGTTCTTGCCGGCGATCTCCGCGTGGAAGATGTCCGGGTACTGGGTCGCCGAGTGGTTGCCCCAGATCGTCAGCCGCTTGATGTCGGAGACGGCGGCACCGGTCTTGGCGGCCAGCTGCGAGATCGCGCGGTTGTGGTCCAGGCGGGTCATCGCGGTGAAGCGCTCGGCCGGTACGTCCGGGGCGGCGGCCTGCGCGATGAGGGCGTTGGTGTTCGCCGGGTTGCCGACGACGAGGACCTTGATGTCGTCCGCGGCGTTGTCGTTGATCGCCTTGCCCTGCGGCTTGAAGATGCCGCCGTTGGCGGAGAGCAGGTCGCCGCGCTCCATGCCCTTCGTGCGCGGGCGGGCGCCGACCAGGAGGGCGACGTTGGCGCCGGCGAAACCGACGTTCGGGTCGTCCGTGATCTCGATGTTGCGCAGCAGCGGGAAGGCGCAGTCGTCGAGCTCCATGGCGGTGCCCTCGGCGGCCTTGAGGCCCTGCGGGATCTCGAGGAGTCGCAGGTTGACCGGCACATCCGGGCCGAGCAGGTGGCCGGAGGCGATGCGGAAGAGCAGCGCGTAGCCGATCTGGCCGGCTGCGCCGGTCACGGTGACATTCACGGGAGTGCGGGTCATGGCGATCTCCGTTAGACAGCTGGCGGTGGGGGTTCCTGCCCCTGGTGCGGGATACCTCTGAATCTTGATGTGAAGAGATATCCAGCGGTCAGGCTATCCGACCCTCGTGCTCAGGGCCGCCCACCCCCCTGTGGGACCGCACACACCCGGTTACGCAGCGCAGCCGGTCCGCCGTCTCACTCCGGTGCGGTGCAGCCCGTGACCCCGGAGACGAGGGTGGCGCAGGCCTCCGCCTCCGAGACCTCCCGCACCGCCACCATCGGGGTGTGCGCGGCGGCTTCGGCCTCCACCGTGCCGTCCTGCCTCGAACGGCCCGCGGCGATCCGTACGGTGTCGCCCGGGGACGCCTCCGTGATCCGGGCCCACGCGGCTCGGCAGACACGGCTGTAACGGACCTCGACGAGGCTGCCGCCGACCGGAGCGCTGGCGACCGTGCCGGCAGAACGGCCGCCGCAGCCCATGGCCTCGGGATCCCGCCCGGTGCACCCGGCCGCCGTACAGCCGGCGCCCGAGGCGGGCGGGGGCGCGGTGATGACGGGGCGCGGGACTCCGGCGGCGGAGGGACCGGTGCCGGCGCCGTCGCCCCGGCCGTACGACAGCACCACCGCCGCCACCAGCAGGAGCGCACCGGCCAGTGTCCCCACCGCCAGGAGTCCCTTCCGGCGGCCGGCACCGAGGGGCCTTCGCCCGGCACCCGCCGCATTGGCGCCGTCGGTGCTTCCGGCGCCCGGGCCCGGCGCGGATGCCCGGGTCCGCCACCGCGGGACCGTCGTGTCCGCGGCCCGCGGGGCGGCACCGTTCAGGGCGGGTGCGGGCGGCTGCGGGTCGGAGCCGGCCTCGCCCTCCGGGCCGACGGCGACGGGGGTCGCGGGATCGTCCGCCGCGGGCCGGGTGACAGGGGGCCTCGGGGGCAATCCCGCGTCCACGGGGGCCGCGCGCGCCCGGGAGTCCCTGATGGCCTCCATCGTCATCTCATGGCGCGCCTCGGAGCGGCTCCAGGCCCTCTCGGCCGGCTCCCACAGGGCGGCGAGGTGCTGGTGCGGTGTTCCGGTCACCTCCGCGAGCGCGACGACCGCGCCCTTGGGCGCCAGCAGTCGGCCGCCGAGATACCGCTCCCATGACGCCCTGCTGTAGCCGGTACGGTCGGCGACCGCGGCGGCGCTGAGACCCGCGTGGTCCACCAGCACACGTAATCGCTGCACGAACTCCCGCACGGGTGGATCGAGTTCGTCCGGTAACGCCTTCCAACGAGCCACTGCATCCCCCCGGTCCGGCCACGGTCGGCCCCGCAGACCGCACTACCCAGAAAGAGGCACGCGCGCACGGGCATCCGGAATCCGTTTCGGGCGACGCCGGTCAGGAAGGCGGGAAGGGGCGGGCCGTGCCGTCGCCCCGAGGTGGCACGCGGAGGGGCGTCCCGTCCGTTGCGCAATGATCACACCATGCCGGAATGGTCACCTCCGTGCCACAGGGGCAGGGTGGACCTTGAACCCGGCACCTCATGTCCATGACGCTTGGTTCCAGGACAGGGCAAGGCCGCTCAAGTCACCGCATTCCGGTGCTTCTTGCACCGGCACCTGTCCGGTGTCCGTCCCTTCTCGGGGGAGGGGACGGACACCACTCGTCCACGGAGCCCGGATCGCGGGCACCAGCGGCGCGGGACGGCCGGAACGCCCCTCGTCCACCCGGCTCACTGCGCCGCCCGCGGCCGCGGGGTCGTGTCCGGCTAGCGGATCGTGAAGTGGACGACGTCCTGCAGGATCGGGACGTTGAGCCACGGACCGGGCTGCGCCATCAGCGCCAACAGCACGATCAGGGTTCCCATCAGCCCGTAGGTGACCAGGTCGGTGAACCTGGACCGTACGGCGAGCATGCCGACGGACGGGACCACCCAGCGCAGCACCGCACCGCCGAGCAGCGCGACGCCGATGAGTATCGCGCCGATCCTGAACGCCTGGTCGAAGGCGTCGGTCCCCACGATCAGCAGTCCCAGGCCGGCGGTGCAAAGCACCGAGAGCAGTGGCCACTGCCGTGCGGGGGCGGGGGCGTCACCGGGTGCCGCACGACCGCCGCCCTCGGGGCGCGCGGTGTCACGCGTCAGCGAGAGGCGACGTGACGGCGCCCAGCTCGAACCACTGCCTCCGGCCGTCGCCCCGGGCTCCCCGCCGGGAGCGGCGGCGACGGACTCCCCCGCCGGCTCCGCCCCGGACACCTCCGGCTTCCCCACCGGCCCGGCCTGCCCGCCCGCGTGCGTGGCGTCCGCGTCCTCACCGTTCGCGTGCGTGGCGTCCACGTCCGCACCGTCCGCGTTCCTGCCGCCCGCGGGACTCGTACCAGCGCCCATGACCTTCTCCGGTCCGGGTCAGCCGGCGGACACGGCGGACGCCTCGGCGGCAGCGCGTTCGGCCGCCTCCACGACGTTGACCAGCAGCTGCGCCCGGGTCATGGGGCCGACACCACCCGGGTTCGGCGCCACCCAGGCGGCCACCTCGGTGACACCGGGGTGCACGTCTCCGACGATCTTGCCGTTCTCGTCGCGGCTGACGCCGACGTCCAGCACGGCCGCGCCGGGCTTCACGTCCTCCGGCTTGATCAGGTGGGGCACACCCGCGGCGGCGACGATGATGTCGGCCTGCCTGAGGTGGGCCGAGAGGTCACGGGTGCCGGTGTGGCACTGGGTGACCGTGGCGTTCTCGGACCGGCGCGTCAGCAGCAGCGGCAGGGGGCGGCCGATGGTGACACCGCGGCCGACGACGACCACATGGGCGCCGTTGATCTCGACGCCGTGGCGGCGCAGCAGCGTGACGACGCCCTGGGGGGTGCACGGGAGCGGGCCGGCCTCGTTCAGCACGAGCCTGCCGAGGTTCGTCGGGTGCAGCCCGTCCGCGTCCTTCGCCGGGTCCATCAGCTCCAGGATGCGGTTGGTGTCGATGCCCTTGGGCAGCGGCAGCTGCACGATGTAACCCGTGCACTCCGGGTTGGCGTTGAGCTCCCGTACGACCTCCTCGATGTCCTCCTGGGTGGCGGTGTCGGGGAGTTCACGCTGGATGGAGCCCATGCCGACCTGTGCGCAGTCGCGGTGCTTGCCGTTCACGTACCAGCGGCTGCCCGGGTCGTCCCCGACGAGCAGGGTTCCCAGGCCTGGGGTGATGCCCTGTGCCTTGAGGGCCGCCACGCGGACGGTCAGGTCGGACTTGATCGCAGCTGCGGTGGCCTTGCCATCGAGAATCTGGGCAGTCATGGCACCCATCCTCGCGGATGACCCCGCCCGCATACCAATTCCGGCTTGCCACGTGGACGCGAGATTGCACTTGCACAACGCCTTGGACAATCCGCTGGACAAGAAGCGGACGTCACTAGGACGATTGGGCCCGCATCACCGCGGACAGTGTCGGGGGGACCACCGTTCTGATTGCACACGATTCCTCCGCGCGGGCCGCGTCGTCCCCGCATTTTCGCAACGGAGGAATCTCGCCATGAGCTTCGGCGACCCCAACAACCCCTACGGCCAGCAGCAGCAGGGCGGGCAGCCGGGCTACGGCTACCCCCAGCAGGCGCCCCAGGGCGTTCCCCAGCAGGGCTACGGCTACCCGCAGGCACCTCCGGTCCCGGGCGGCTACGGCTACCCGGGCGGGCCGGAGAGCATGCCGGGCGGAGTGAAGGCCGCCCGCATCATGCTCTACGTCCTCGGCGGTTTCCAGGTCATCGGCGCCATCGTGATGATCGTCGGGGGCGCCTGGCTGAGCGATCAGCTCTCCGACGCCGAGTCCTCCTACGGCTCGTCCAGCAGCCAGGACGTGGCCAACCTCAGCATGGGCATCTTCGTCGTCCTCGGCATCGTGACCCTCGGGATCGCGCTCTGGGCGATCCTGACCGCCGCCAAGTTCTCCTCCGGAGGCAACGGCATCCGCATCTCGGCGATCGTCTACGGCTCGTTCGTCACGCTGTTCAGCGTCATCAGCCTGCTGACGACGAACATCTTCGCCCTCATCAGCATCGCGCTGGGCATCATGGTCATCGTGTTCTGCGCCAAGCAGGACGGCGCCCAGTGGTTCCAGCGTCCGCGCCACTGACGCAGTGCGCTGAGGCCACCTCCGGACGCGGGGTACGAACGAAGGCCGCTACACCCGCTCATCCGCGGGTGTGCGGCCTTCAGCCCTTTCCGGGCACGGGCGTGGTCCGCTCCATGACGACGAAGGACCCCGCCCGGCGGGTGACCCGGTACTTCGCCTCCGGGTGCAGCTGCTCGGCGTACTTCACCGGGTCGTCGATCGGCCGCGACCAGCCGAAGTCCAGATTGATCGCGACGACGTCGGGGGCGGTGCCCGGGGCCCCGCCCACCCAGTAGACCGTGCGGTCCCCGGTGAGGTGCGCCATCAGCGTGATGTCCGTCTCCACGCGCGAACCCACCGGGATGGCGTCGAGGGCCTGCTCGGCGGCCTGGGTACGGGCGTCCGTGCGGTAGGTCTCGGGGCGCAGGAGTTCGCGCAGGGGAAGGTGCTGGGTGAGGGCGATCGCGACGGCGGCCGCCATGGGGACGGCGACGTTCGCGTAGGCGACGAGCCAGCCGCGCTTCGATCCCTGGCTGCGGCGGACGCCGTCGGCCATGGCCAGGAAGACCACCGGCATCAGGATCGCGCTGTAGTGCCAGACCATGCCCCAGTGGTTGGAGTCCTGGGAGAGCAGACGCCATCCGAGCGTGGGCAGCACGAGGAGGACCAGGGGTGAGCGGAGCGCCATGAAGGCCGTGATCCCGACGAGGAAGACCAGCATCTCCAGCTTGACCTCGGAGTTGAACACGCCGAGTACGGAGTCGAGCAGGGAGACCTCCTGGCCTCCGTTCTCGTCGATCTTCTTCCAGTAGTCGTACGTGCCCGCGCTGCTGGCCGCGGGTATGAGCACCAGCACGGTCAGGGCGAAGGCGAACACCCCGAAGGCCGCCAGCAGGAAGCCCTGGACCCGGCGCCCGTACAGCGCGAGCAGCACGCCCACGAGCGCCACGGTGACCCCGAGGTCCTCCTTGACCAGGACCAGCGGAAGCGACCAGAGGACGACGGCCCGCCACCGCTCCATGAGCAGGGCGCGGCAGACCAGGGCCAGCAGCGGGACGGCGAGGGCTATCTCGTGGAAGTCGGCCTTCACCGCTTCCTGGAGGCCCCAGGAGAGCCCGTACGCGACGGTGACGCAGAGACCGGAGCGGCCGCCCAGCATCTGCTGCACGGTGCGGCCGACGACGACGGCGGAGGCGGCGAAGAGCGCGGCCTGCGCGAACAGCAGGGCGACCGCGGAGGGCCAGATCCAGTAGAGCGGGACGAGCAGGGCGACCAGCGGGCTGAAGTGGTCGCCGAGTATGAGGAAGCCGGGGCCCTTGATGTCGACGACCGGGGCGTCGAAGCCGGCGTAGGCCCGCACCTCCTGCTCGAAGATCCCCAGGTCCCAGGAGGGCGACTCGAAGTGGCTGAAGCGCAGGTACCCGTAGAGGAAGTAGAGCGCGCACAGCACGGCCGCCGCGATCAGGTACGGGCGCAGGGGCGCCGGATGCTCCATGCCCCCGGCCGTCCCGGACGCCTGGTCCTCAGGCGCCTCGGTCTCGCTGTGGTTCAGGTCAAGCACGATGCCCCCGCAACGGAATCCCTCGGTGGTCTCTGCCGGTCGTACCCGTCCCACCCGCCTGGGGCCGACAGGGCCATTCATTAGAACAGAGGAACGACCGGTTTCCGTACGCCGGTAGACACCGCGCACCCGTTCCGGAACGCACCGCAGGCCGCACCCGGGCGGGTGCGGCCTGCGGTGGTACGCCGGGAACCGGAAGCGTCAGTGGAAGAAGTGGCGCGTACCGGTGAAGTACATGGTCACGCCGGCCTTCTTCGCGGCCTCGACGACCAGCTCGTCACGGACGGACCCGCCCGGCTGGGCGACGGCCTTGATGCCGGCGGCGGTCAGGATCTCCAGACCGTCGGGGAAGGGGAAGAAGGCGTCGGACGCGGCGTACGAACCCCGGGCCCGCTCCTCGCCGGCCCGCTCGACGGCCAGCTTGGCGGAGTCGACACGGTTGACCTGGCCCATGCCCACGCCCACCGAGGCGCCGTCCTTGGCGAGCAGGATGGCGTTCGACTTCACCGCGCGGCTCGCCTTCCAGGCGAAGGCGAGCTCCCTGAGCTCCTCCGCGGAGAGCGCCTCGCCGGTGGCGAGGGTCCAGTTGGCCGGGTCGTCGCCGTCGGCCTGGAGGCGGTCGGCGACCTGGAGCAGCGCGCCGCCGTCGATCGGCTTCACCTCGAGCGCGGCGGCCGGCGCCTCGGGGCAGCGCAGCACCCGGATGTTCTTCTTGCGGGCGAGGATCTCGACCGCGCCGTCCTCGTACGCCGGGGCGACGATGACCTCGGTGAAGATCTCCGCGACCTGCTCGGCCATCTCGACGGTCACCGGACGGTTGACGGCGATGACACCGCCGAACGCGGAGAGCGGGTCGCAGGCGTGCGCGTTGCGGTGCGCCGTCGCCACGTCGTCGGCGATGGCGATGCCGCACGGGTTCGCGTGCTTGATGATCGCGACACACGGCTCGTCGTGGTCGTAAGCGGCGCGACGGGCGGCGTCGGTGTCCGTGTAGTTGTTGTAGGACATCTCCTTGCCATGCAGCTGCTCGGCCTCCGCGAGACCGCCCTCGCCGGAGGTGTACAGCGCGGCCGGCTGGTGCGGGTTCTCGCCGTAGCGCAGGACGTTCGTGCGCGCGTAGGTGTCACCGAGGAACTCGGGCAGGCCCGAGTCGTCGGCGGCCGCGTAGTCGTCCGCGAACCAGGAGGCGACGGCCACGTCGTAGGCGGCGGTGTGCTGGAAGGCCTCGGCCGCGAGCCGCTTGCGGGCGGTCAGGTCGAATCCGCCGTCCTTGACCGCGGCGAGGACGTCGGCGTAACGCTCCGGGCTGGTGACGACCGCCACGGACGGGTGGTTCTTGGCGGCGGCGCGGACCATCGACGGGCCGCCGATGTCGATCTGCTCGACGCACTCGTCGTCGGAGGCGCCGGAGGCGACGGTCGCCTTGAAGGGGTAGAGGTTGACGACCACGAGGTCGAAGGGCTCCACACCCAGCTCGGCGAGCTGCTCGCGGTGGGCGTCCAGTCGCAGGTCGGCGAGGATGCCGGCGTGGACGCGGGGGTGCAGCGTCTTGACGCGCCCGTCCAGGCACTCGGGGAAGCCGGTGAGCTCCTCGACCTTGCTGACCGGCACGCCGGCGGCCGCGATCTTCCCGGCGGTGGAGCCGGTGGACACCAGCTCGACACCCGCCTCGTGCAGACCGCGGGCGAGGTCTTCGAGCCCCGTCTTGTCGTAGACACTGACCAGGGCGCGGCGGATGGGCTTATTCACCGACATGACCGAGATGAACCTTTCGTCCCTCAATGCGATAGCCGTCACGGGCGAGACGCCCCACGGCCTCGACGAGCAGCTTGCGCTCGACTTCCTTGATGCGTTCGTGGAGGGCGGCTTCGCCCTCCTCCGTTCCCTCTTCGGTCACCTCGACCACGCCCTGCGCGATGATCGGACCGGTGTCGACGCCGTCGTCGACGAAGTGGACGGTGCACCCGGTCACCTTCACGCCGTACGCGAGCGCGTCGCGAACTCCGTGGGCACCGGGAAAGCTGGGGAGCAGGGCGGGGTGGGTGTTGACGACCCGGCCGCCGAACCGTGCGAGGAAGTGCTTGCCCACGATCTTCATGAAGCCCGCCGACACGACGAGGTCCGGCCGGTGCTCGGCCACCGCGGCGGTCAGCGCCTCGTCCCACGCGTCACGGCTCTCGTACTCGCCGACCTTGCACACGAAGGTGGGGAGCCCGGCGCGCTCGGCGCGCTCGGCGCCGAGGGTGCCGTGGCGGTCTGCGCCGACCGCGACGATCCGGGCTCCGTACCCCTCGGGATCGTCACCGATCGCGTCGAGGAGCGCCTGGAGATTCGTGCCCGATCCGGAGACCAGTACGACCACACGGGCGGGAGCGGCGGAGAGGGGCGGGGAGGCCACGGCAGGGCCCTTTCTCGCGTGATGGAGCGGGTACGCGATGTACAGGAGGTGCGTTTGTATGGTCGTACGAAAGCAGTCCGTCCCGTGATACGGGGAACTCTACGAACGGTCCGACCGTCAGCAACGATACCGGCACACCCGGCGGCCCCCACGGGACGGGGGCGCGACCGGGAGGTAGCGTCTGGGGACAGGGAACCGCCCCCGGGCGGAAATGACGAGATGGGGAAGACGTTCACCACATGCCGGACCGCCTCCGCACCGCCCTTGGCCACCCGCTGCCCGAGCGGGCATCCACGCTGATGCGGGAACGCCAGTCCTCATCGCCGGAATCCTCGTCGGGCTCGGGCTCGGGCTCCCCGTCAGGCTCCGACTCCTCCCGGGCATCCGGGTCCACCTCCGGGCCGTCGGGCCGACGCGGGTCCTCGTCCGGCCCGTCCGAAGACAACCCCTTCGCGGCACCGCCCGAGGACCGGCCCGACCAGCCGTGGCAGCCCCGCCATCCCTCTCACACGCCGGGAAACCAGGGCGACGGCGGCAACGGTGACGGCAGGGACGACCGCCCCGTCTGGGGCGGCGGGTGGAGCGACCAGCAGCCCGGCCGCCAGAGCGGCGGCTTCGGCGGCCGTCCGGGCGGCACGGGGCAGGGCGGCCAGGGCGGCGGCCCCGAGGGAAATCCCGGTGGTCTGCGCTGGGACCCGACCGACCCCGTCCAGCGCCGCGCCCGCTACGCGGTGCTCGGCGGCATGTGGGCGTTCTTCTTCGCCCTTTTCGACCTCCCCGAGATCGCGATGCTCCTGGGCGCGCTCTCCGTGTACTGGGCGATCAGTTCGCTCCGTGGCGCTCCCCAGAAGCCCCGGACCACCGACGCCGCGCCGGCCGCGACCTCCGGCGCCCCTGACCGCCCCGCCACTCCCCCGGCGGCCGGCCATGCACCCGCAGCCCCTCAGGTCAGCAAGCGCCAGCAGACGACGGCGGCCGTCAGCGGCCTGGTGACAGCCCTGCTGGCGCTGGCGATCGTGGCCACCGGTTACACGGTCCAGCTGGTCTACCGCGACTACTACACCTGCGTGAACGACGCCCTGACCAAGACCGGCGCCCTCTCCTGCAACGACAAGCTGCCCGACCCGCTGGAGCCCTTCTTCGGCGTCCGGAAGTAACCTCCGGGCACAGCTGTACGGGTACGGCCCTTACGGAGAGGCCTCTCGACCGGGTTCCTGATGCTCCTCGGCATCCGGAACCCGGTCGTCCTGCTTTTCCGGGGCACCCTTCGGCCCTGTCCCCTCCGGCCCGCCGCCTTCCGGGGCCGACGAGGAGGACGCCTCGGGGGCGGCCGGGGTACCGGTGTCCCCGGCAGCCGCGCGGGAGGTACCGGGCACCGGCGCCGGCCCGGCCGCACCGGAAGGTACGACGACGTCCACGGGCTCGGCGGGCCCGGTGCGCTCAGCCGGCCTCGCGGGCGCCACCGTCTTCGCGGGCGCGGCCGTCTTCGCGCCCCCCGCTGCCTTCGCGGGCTCGGGGAGGGGCCGGGATACCGGATGCGCGGGGAACCCGGCCATGAGTCCGCCCGAGTTCTTCTTGAGCGCCGCCCAACGCGCCTCCCGGGCCCCTTCCCCGTGCCACGGGTCGGCCGCCAGGAAGTCGTACGCCTCGGCCTCCTCACCCATCGGCCCGATCCCCACCACGGGCCGCTCCGTGTTTCCGCCCTGGTCCGGGTCGGCCGTGCGGTCCGGCAGCGGTACCGCTTCCGACGGCGCCAGGTCGCCGGCGGCCCTCTCCCATCGCCACCCCCACCGGTGCTCCCGCAGCCGCCACGCCCTGAGGAGCAGCGCTGCCGGCACACCGATGACTGCCGTCCATCCGGCCGCGGCCGGACCCACCAGCCACCACACGGGGCCGAATTCCGCCAGCGCCCCGTTGCCCATGGGTCCGCCCGAAGCCGCGGCCAGCACCGCCGCACCCACTCCCGTACCGAGGGCCGCCAGCCCCGCGACCAGCGCGGTCCGCCCCTGACTCCACGCCTCCTCGCGCGCGTCGGGCGCCGGGGCCGCGCCGCGCGAGACGAACCGGGCGACCGTGAGACCGGCCACGACGGGAATCGCGACGGCGGCCCAGTTCGCCCCGGTGCCGGCTCCGTGGGAGGGCACAGCGGCGAGCAGCGGGAAGTCGGGGAGGGCGGGGGGCCCGGTGAAGGCGAGCGGGTTCGCCGTCGACGCCGAGCCGAGGGCGAACCCCGGCCCGAGGCCGTACGCGGCGCCCCACATCGCCGCGTTCGGCACCAGGGCCGCCGCCAGCAGAAGCACGGAGATCCGGCCGGACCAGTCGTCGGCCAGGCCGAGGAACGACTCCCTGGCCGCCCCCGAATGCCACGCCAGCGCCACGGCGACGACCAGCGCTCCACCGCCGAGCAGCGTCAGCACACCCGCCGCGGCCGACCTCACGGTCACCGCCGCCCCCGATCTGAACCGCGGCCGGGCGGCGGCCTCCTGAAGCCTCAACGGCGCCCACACCAGCAGCGGGGCGAAGGTGTGCCCGCGCGCCGCCCACACACCCGACGCGGCGGCACCGGTCACCACGAACGAGAGCGGGAAGCCGACGGTGGCACGGTCCGCGGGCAGCGCGCCGCCCTGCGCGTACGCCACCGAGGCCAGCGCCACCAGCAGATATCCGGCACTCACCGCGCAGAACGCCCCGATCGCCGACCGGGTGCCCGCGGCCTCCGTGTCGGGCTCCGCGGAGTCCCGGCCCGCCCGGTGCAGCAGCCACGCGGGGAGCGCGACGAGCAGCAGCGGAACGGTCGCCACGGGGACGGGATGTCCGCCCACCGTGTCCGCCCTGACCAGCTCGGCGCCATGGGCGAGCAGCCAGAGGCCGGTCGCCACGTGCAGCGCCCCGCCGGGCCCGCTGTCGGGGTAGGGGGAGGTGATCCACAGCAGCATGACCAGGACTGCCAGCGCCCCGAGGCCGAGCCCCGCCGCGAGCACCCCTCGCACGAAGGCGGAGGCCAGTGCGGTGGTCCTGCTCCGCTCAGCCGGCAACATCGGGCTGCACTCGGTCACTTGGGTCACTCCGCCATGCTGCCAACGACACGCGCCAATTTCGTGTAACGGGCCAACAGCCGCTGTGTCGCCCAATATATGTTTATGTACTTTTTCACCCATTGCGGTGCCCCAGGGAACGGAGGCAGGAGATGACGCGGCGCACCACCGGCCCGGTCCCCGCCACCCCGCTGCCTCCCCCGAAGGAGCGCCGCAGGCTGCGCGAGGCCAGAGCACTGAGTGAGGAACAGGTGGCGTCGGCCGTGGGGGTCAGACCCGCGACCGTCCGCGCCTGGGAGGCTGGGCGCACCGACCCCCGGGGCCGGCGCCGCGACGCCTACGCCAGGCTGATCGGCTGCGCCGGGGACGGCGTCGCGCCCCGGTCGCAGGAGGAGCCCGACACGAGCGGACCGACACCCCCCGGGCCCACCGGCACCGCGCCCGGCACCGCGTCGGACGCGCACACGGGCGGCACGGCCGACGTACCGGACCCGGTCGGTGCGGCGGACACCGGCACGGAAGCCGGCGGCGTCGCCCTGGACACCCGCATCGACGACGAGGACGGCTCCCCGCCCGACGGACCACCGGGCGTCCCCCGGTCCCGGCAGGCTCTCACCGCCGAGACCGCGTTCGACGCCCTGTACGACCGCACCGCGTCCGGTCTGACGCGCCAGATGTATCTGCTGACGGGCCGCCGGAAACTCTCACGGGAAGCCGTCGAGCACGCCTTCCGTGTCGCCTGGCAGCGCTGGCCGGAGGTGGCCACGGACCGCGACCCCGCAGGCTGGGTCCGCGCGGCCTCCTACGCATACGCGATGTCACCCTGGCACGGGTGGCGCCGGTCCCACCGCCGGCCCGACCCGCCGCCTCAGGACCCGGCGCGGCAGGCGCTGCTCGGCACTCTGCTCGCGCTGCCCCCCGTGAACCGTCGCACCCTGCTGCTCCACGACGGAGTGGGGCTCGGCCTGCCGGAGACGGCCGCCGAGACCGAGGCCAGCACGCTCGCCGCTGCGAGCCGGCTGCTGAACGCACGGGCCGCCGTCACCGACGTGTTCCCGGAGCTGGGCCGTGCGACCGATCCCGCGGCACGGACCGCGCTGTTCCAGGAGCGGCTCGGGGCGCTCGCGCTGACCGAGCACGTGCCCGATCCTCCGCCCGCACCCTCGGTACGCAGGGGGAGCGAGCGTGTCGCGGAACTCTGGACGCGGGCCGCGATCTGCTTCGGCGTCCTGCTGATCGGGGCCACCGGCTTCACGCTGCACACGGCGCCCACGCATTACGAGCAGCCGCTCTCACCTCCCCACCGGGTGGGCGGAGTTCCGCCTCTGAGCGGGCCGGAGCGGCTGACGCCTCAGGATCTGAAGCTGCAGAAGTCCCTGCGGGAGAAGCTCGTGCACGGCCCGGAACGCCTGGTCCCGCAGATCCCCTGACGGGCACCCTGGCAGGAACGTGAACGGCGCGGGCCCTCGCCCTGTCACAAGGACAGAGGGAGGGCCCGCGCCGTTCACGCGATGCGGCCGTGAATCCTGCGGCGTCAGCCGCCCAGGATCTCGCGCGCCAGCTTGGCGGTCTCGGTCGGCGTCTTGCCGACCTTCACGCCGGCGGCCTCGAGGGCCTCCTTCTTGGCGGCGGCGGTGCCCGACGAGCCGGAGACGATGGCGCCGGCGTGGCCCATGGTCTTGCCCTCCGGGGCGGTGAAGCCCGCGACGTAGCCGACGACCGGCTTCGTGACGTTCTTCGCGATGTAGTCGGCGGCACGCTCCTCGGCGTCGCCACCGATCTCACCGATCATCACGATGAGGTCGGTCTCGGGGTCCGCCTCGAACGCCGCGAGGGCGTCGATGTGCGTGGTGCCGATGACCGGGTCGCCACCGATGCCGACGGCGGACGAGAAGCCGATGTCGCGGAGCTCGTACATCATCTGGTAGGTCAGCGTGCCCGACTTGGACACGAGACCGATGCGGCCGGGCTTGGTGATGTCGCCCGGGATGATGCCGGCGTTGGACTGGCCGGGGGTGATCAGGCCGGGGCAGTTCGGACCGATGATCCGGGTCTTGTTGCCCTTCGAGCCGGCGTACGCCCAGAAGGCGGCCGAGTCGTGGACCGCGATGCCCTCGGTGATCACGACGGCCAGCGGGATCTCGGCGTCGATCGCCTCGACGACGGCGGCCTTCGCGAAGGCCGGCGGCACGAAGAGGACGGACACGTCGGCGCCGGTCTTCTCCATCGCCTCGGCGACGGAACCGAACACGGGTACCTCGGTGCCGTCGAAGTCGACGGAGGTGCCCGCCTTGCGCGGGTTCACGCCACCGACGATGTTGGTGCCGTCGGCCAGCATGAGCTTGGTGTGCTTCATGCCCGTGGCGCCGGTCATCCCCTGGACGATGACCTTGCTGTCCTTGGTGAGGAAGATAGCCATGGTGTTGGAGTCCCTCGTCCCTTACTTCGCAGCCGCGGCGAGCTCGGCGGCCTTGTCGGCCGCGCCGTCCATGGTGTCCACACGCTGAACGAGCGGGTGGTTGGCGTCGGAGAGGATCTTGCGACCCAGCTCCGCGTTGTTGCCGTCGAGGCGCACGACCAGCGGCTTGGTGACGTCCTCGCCCTTGGACTTGAGGAGCTCCAGGGCCTGGACGATGCCGTTGGCGACCTCGTCGCAGGCGGTGATCCCGCCGAAGACGTTGACGAAGACGGACTTGACGTCCGAGTCGCCGAGGATGATCTCGAGGCCGTTCGCCATGACCTCTGCGGAGGCGCCGCCACCGATGTCGAGGAAGTTGGCGGGCTTCACGTTGCCGTGCTTCTCACCGGCGTACGCGACGACGTCCAGGGTCGACATGACCAGACCGGCACCGTTACCGATGATGCCGACCTCGCCCTCGAGCTTGACGTAGTTGAGGTTCTTGGCCTTGGCGGCGGCCTCGAGGGGGTTGGCGGCTGCCTTGTCCTCGAGCTCCTCGTGGCCGGGCTGACGGAAGTCGGCGTTCTCGTCGAGAGACACCTTGCCGTCCAGGGCCAGGATGCGGCCGTCCTTGGTCTTCACCAGCGGGTTGACCTCGACGAGGAGCGCGTCCTCGGCGACGAAGGTGTCCCACAGGGTCACCATGGCCTCGGCGACACCCTCGGCCACATCGGCGGGGAACTTCGCCTGGGCGACGATCTCGCGGGCCTTGGCGATGTCGACGCCGTCGACGGCGTTGACCGGGACCTTCGCGAGGGCCTCGGGGGTCTTCTCCGCGACCTCCTCGATGTCCATGCCGCCCTGCACCGACGCCATGGCGAGGAAGGTGCGGTTGGTGCGGTCGAGGAGGTACGAGACGTAGTACTCCGCCTCGATCTCCGGGGACAGCTCGGCGATCATCACCTTGTGGACCGTGTGGCCCTTGATGTCCATGCCGAGGATGTCGGTCGCGCGTGCGACCGCCTCGTCGGCGTCCGCCGCCAGCTTCACGCCGCCGGCCTTGCCGCGGCCGCCGACCTTCACCTGCGCCTTGACGACGGACTTGCCGCCCAGCCGCTCGGTCGCCTCGCGGGCTGCCTCAGGCGTGTCGATGACTTCACCGGCCAGCACCGGTACACCGTGCTTGGCGAAGAGGTCCCTCGCCTGGTACTCGAACAGGTCCACGCGCGTCCGTCCCTTTTAGTGGTCTCGCGGTTCGTTTTCTGCGTGGGCGTGCCGCGAGGGCAACGTGACTGCGCGGTCACAGGGGAGGCGCACACGGTGACCGGGTACGCGGCATGTCCATCCGGCAGGTTATCCCCCGTGCCGCACCGGACCCTAAATTGCAGATCACACCTGAGCGGTGATAACAGTCACAGACCCTGCCGACGGCGCGGATGTCAAGGACGAGACGGCGTTGCCCCGAAACCCCGGCCGACGGGTCACCGGAACGGCTCCCGGCACCGTGGAACGGGATCACACGCCGGTGTCCGGCACCGGCAGCGGCCGGTTCTCCAGCGCGGCGGCCATGACCTCCGGGAAGAGGTCGGGGGTGCAGGCGAAGGCCGGTGCGCCGAGCGCCGCAAGCGTCGCGGCGTGCTCCCGGTCGTAGGAGGGTGTGCCCTCGTCGGAGAGGGCCAGCAGGGCCACGAGCCGTACCCCGGACGCCGTCATCGCCGCCGCCCGGGCGGCCATCTCGTCGCGGATCCCTCCCTCGTGCAGATCACTGACGAGGACGACGACGGTGTCCGCCGGGCGGGTGATCCTCGACTGGCAGTAGGCGAGCGCGCGGTTGATGTCCGTGCCGCCGCCGAGCCGTGTGCCGAACAGGACGTCGACCGGGTCGTCGAGCTGGTCGGTGAGATCGACGACCGACGTGTCGAACACGACGAGCCGCGTCGACAGAGCCCGTACGGAGGCGAGCACCGCGCCGAAGACGGCGGCGTGGACCACGGATGCGGCCATGGACCCGGACTGGTCGACGCAGAGGATGACCTCCTTCGTGAGCGACCTGTCCGCACGCCCGTACCCGATGAGGCGCTCGGGGACCACCGTGCTCCCGCCGCCCGGCAGGGCCAGGTGGTTGCCGAGGTTGGCCCGGATCGTCCGGTCCCAGTCGATGTCCCGGGGGCGCGGTCTGCGTGCTCTCGCCGAGCGGTCCAGCGCACCGGTGAGCGTGGTCCTGGTACGCGTGGCCAGTCGGCGTTCCAGGTCATCGACGACCTTGCGGACGACCTTCCGGGCCGTCTCCTTCGTCGTCTCCGGCATGGCCCTGCCCAGGGAGAGCAGCGTGCCGACCAGGTGTACGTCCGGTTCTACGGCTTCCAGCAGCTCCGGCTCCATCAGCAGGGCTCCCAGCCCCAGCCGGTCGATCGCGTCGCGCTGCATGACCTGGACGACGGGGCTCGGGAAGTACGTACGGATGTCGCCCAGCCACCGCGCCACGGACGGGGCCGAGGCCCCGAGCCCGGCCGTCCTGCCGGTCCCGCGCCGGTCCGGGAGCCCGCTCTCGCCGTAGAGCGCGTCCATCGCCTCATCGATCCGCGCGTCGCGCCCGGTGAGCGTCTGTCCCGTGCCCTCGGCTCCGTCCGCGCCGAGCACCAGGCGCCAGCGCCGCAGCCGCTCCCCCTCGGCGGTGGTCCCCTGCTCGGCCATCGGCCCCTTCCTCCCGCTCGTTTCCACCCCTGAGCCCTCCGCTCCCATGTCCGGCGTACTCATCCCGTCGCGCCCGTCGCGCTCATCCCGCTGCCGCCCGCTGCCCGGGGAGGTCCGGACAGCCGGGTTCCGTACGGCGGGGCTCCGCACGGCCCGGAGGGTCGGGCAGGTCGAGGCCGAGGAGCAGCCGGAGCACCGGAACGACCGCGTCGGCCCGCTCCTCGTCGAGTACCGCACCGAAGCCGGGTGCGAGGGGACCTTCCTTCCCGCCCGTACGGTCCGCATCCGGGCCGCGCCGGACGATCTCTCCCAGGGTGCGCCTGGCGGCGGGCGGAAAGGCCGCGAACGTGCGGCGCAGCAGGGGCAGTACGCCCGTGAAGGCGTCGTCGGGTATGCCGGTCAGCCAGGTGTCGACGAGCCTCCGCAGCCGCTCGTCGTGGACGAGCAGCAGACCACCGCCGGACGCTCCCCCGAGGAAGCCCTCGATCCATGCCGCGGCCTCGGCGGACGCGGTGCCGGGCGAGAGCGCCTGGCCCATCAGCCTCGCGGTCCCGGACTCGGTGAGCCGGCCGTCGTCCAGGAGCAGTCGCGTGGCACGGCCACGGACCACGCCCGTGACCGTGTCCCTGACGGCGAGCTTGCGCAGAACCTCGCTCCAACGCTCGGAAAGCCCCTCGGCCCCGTCGGCACCGGCGAGCATGCCCATCGCGGTGTGCGTGCCGTCCAGCCTGCGGTGCGCCTCGGCCGCGGCGTCGGGGGCGAGTGCGGTGCAGGCGGGCACCAGGCCCACGCAGACGCGTTCGGCGAGGCCCACGGCCACCGTCCCCAGCGCCGCGGTGTCGGTGGACCGCACGTCCCCGTAGCGCAGGGCGCGGGCCAGGGAGGGCAGCGCGTCCGCGAGGTGCCGGACGTCCGTGTCGAGGGCGGCACGGTCTGCGAGGGCTCTCATCACGACGGGCAACGCCCGGGACAGACCTGCCAGGAGACACCGCTCGGCGAGTCCGGTGACCTCGGCGAGCACCCTGGCCGACCCGGCCTCCGATTCGGCCTTGGCGGTCGCCGCGTCCAGCACGGTGGTGCCCCAGACCCCGGCTTCGGCGGTCCGGACGAACAGCTCCGGCTCCCAGCGCAGCCGCCAGCTCTCGCGGAACGTCCCGGTGCTTCCCCGGCCCGCGGCGGGTTCGCCCCAGTTCACCCCCAGGATCCGCAGTCGGTGCAGGAGACGGCTGCGGGCGGCGTCGGTGTCCTTCCGCAGATCGAGTTCCAGCTCCCGCCTCGCCGCCTCGGGCCTCAGCCTCAGACTGCGCTGCTGCCTGTCGAGGTCGCGCTGGAGGGGGACGGCCGGAGCCGTGTCCGGCACCTCGCCGAGGTTTCCGCCGACGACGAGCTCGTCGCGCACGAGCGACAGCGGCACGTCGGTCCCCTCGCACATGACGGCCCTGACCGCGTCGGTGGCCTCGGCCAGGCCCACGGCAGGGCGGCCGCGCAGTACCGCCAGGGCGTCCGCCAGCCGGACGGCCTCGATCACATCCGCCCCTGACACCGCACGGTCCGCGTCACGCAGCAGGCCCGCGGTCCTCGTCATCCAGCGTTCCACCGGGCGGTCGGGGGCCGCGAACAGGTGCGCGTACCAGCCGGGGGAGTCGATCCCCGCGCCGTAACCGCTGTGCCGCGAGAGCCGGCGATGCGTCCAGGGCACCCACGTCAGCTCCGTCCTGACCTTGGGGATCCCCTTGAGGAGGGCACGGTCGGCCGCGACTGTGGTCCCGGTGGCGAGCGCGGGCACGTGCCACGCTCCGCAGACCACAGCCACGCGGCCACCGAACTCCTTGCGGGCGGCGCGCAACCGCAGGCGCATGCAGGCTTCCCGCACCGCGTCCTGCGGGTGGCCTCCGTCCCCGTACGCCTCCCGCAGCGCCGTCATCGCCTCGGCGAGCACGGTGAACGGGGCGCAGGGGTCCGCAGGGCGCTGCCCGCCGGCCGCGCGGTGTTCGACCACGTCCTCCCACCATCGCTCCGGGTCGTCGTGACCCGCGGTCCGGGCGAGGATCCGGATGGGATCGATGCCCTGTCCGTCCAGGGCTGCGTCGTCGTGCCGGCCGGTCAGCGCCAGGGAGTGGGCGGCCGGCAGGTCCATGAACCGGACGGGGACCTCGTGTGCCAGCGCCCAGCGGATGGCTACCCACTCGGGCGAGAAGTCCGCGAAGGGCCAGAACGCCGAGCGGCCCGGATCGTCCACCGCATGGGCCAACAGGGCGACCGGCGGGCGCATCCGGCTGTGCCCGGCGAGGGTCAGCAACGCGTCGCCCTCGGGCGGGCCCTCGACGAGGACCGCGGCGGGCCGGACGGATTCCAGTGCCGCCAGCACCGCCCGGGCGGAACCGGGACCGTGGTGGCGCACACCCAGCAGCAGCGGGTCCCCGGCGGGTGCAGCCGGGACCGCGCGGGTCATCCGGCCGCCTCACGGCAGGCGCGGTAGAAGTCCTTCCAGCCCTCGCGCTCACGGACGACGGTCTCCAGGTACTCCTGCCAGACGACCCGGTCGGCGACGGGATCGCGTACGACCGCTCCTATGACGCCCGCGGCCAGGTCCCCCGGCCGCAGGACTCCGTCCCCGAAGTGGGCTGCCAGGGCGAGGCCTCCCGTCACGACGGAGATGGCCTCGGCCGTGGACAGCGTCCCGGAGGGGGACTTGAGTGTGGTGCGGCCGTCCGAGGTGACTCCGTCGCGCAGTTCGCGGAAGACCGTGACGACGCGCCGGATCTCGGCGATGCCGTCCGGCACCGGCGGAAGGTCGAGCGCGCGCCCGATCCCGGCCACCCGGCGGGACACGATGTCGACCTCCGCCTCGGGCGTCGCGGGCAGTGGGAGAACTACGGTGTTGAACCTCCGGCGCAGTGCTCCGGAGAGCTCGTTGACCCCTCGGTCGCGGTCGTTCGCCGTGGCGACGAGGTTGAACCCCCGTACCGCCTGCACCTCCTGGCCGAGCTCGGGGACCGGAAGCGTCTTCTCCGAGAGGATCGTGATGAGCGCGTCCTGCACGTCGGCCGGAATACGGGTGAGTTCCTCCACCCGGGCGGTCATGCCCTCGGCCATCGCGCGCATCACCGGGCTCGGCACGAGGGCCTCGCGGCTGGGGCCGTGCGCCAGGAGCCGGGCGTAGTTCCATCCGTAGCGGACCGCCTCCTCCGGGGTGCCCGCCGTCCCCTGCACGAGGAGGGTGGAGTCCCCGCTGACGGCGGCGGCCAGATGCTCGGACACCCATGTCTTGGCCGTCCCGGGGACGCCGAGGAGCAGCAGCGCCCGGTCCGTGGCGAGCGTGGTCACCGCGACCTCCACGAGGCGCCTCGGACCTACGTACTTCGGGGTGATCAGCGTGCCGTCCGGGAGGGTCCCGCCGAGGAGATACGTGGACACGGCCCACGGTGAGAGCTTCCAACGAGCCGGTCTGGGACGGTCGTCGGCGGCCGCGAGCGCCTTCAGCTCGTCCGCGAAGGCATGCTCCGCGTGCGGCCTGAGCACCTCGCCGGCGGATTCCGCGGTCTGTACGGGCACGGTCATGGCTCCCCCCTCCGGATCGGTCGATCCGATGCTGTCCCCACCGTGCACCACGGCACTGACAAGCCACTCCGACGGTGGTCACCCCCTGGAGGCCGCCCACAGCTCCCGCGAGTGGGCGGGACCCGGGGCCCGGCCCCGGCCGGACGCACTCGCCGCCCCCCGCACCGGCGGCAGCCCCGGTTTCGGGAAGCCGCCCGTGGCGGAGGGTCCCGCCGTCACGGGAAGGTGAGCTCGCTGCCCCTGCGGGAGTGGGCGAAGAGTCCGCGGAACACGGTCATCGCGACGGCGAACCAGGCGAGGCCCACCAGGAGCACCAGGCCCGCCGGCCGGGCGACCGCGGCGAGGCCCGCCCCGGATTCGATTGCCCGGAGCGCGTCGAGGCCATGCGTCACCGGGACCGCCTGGGCGGCCCCGCGCACGGCGGCCGGCCAGAAGCCGACGGGGACGACCGCGCCGCAGAAGGCGGTGACGGCCATGGTGACGACGGCGCTCATGACGTTGCGCGCCCCCGGCGCCAGCATGGCCGCTGCTCCGATCACGAGAGCCAGGCAGTACATGGCGAGACTCGTGAGCAGCACCAACGGGACGACCAGCAGCAGGCGTTGCCAGGCCCATGCGAGGTCGAAGAAGAGCGACATCGCGAAGATCGCCACGGAGGTGGTGACGGTGCCGGACAGCGGCCACATCACGCTTCTGCCGAAGTAGTAGGCGCCAGGGACGACCGGGGAGGCGGCCAGCAGGGGGAACGTGCCGAGGTGCAGGTCCCAGGTGGTGGACGCGACGGCCATCAGCGACTCGGCGACGCAGATCATCATGGCGGCCCCGAGCACCAGATGCGTCACGTACGCGGCGTCCCCGAACGTCACGCCGATCGTGCTGTAGAACGCCACCTGGCACAGCACCCGGACGAGCCAGCCGCCCAGCCAGGTTCTCCACGTGTAGAAGGCCGCGAAGTCGGCGCGCGCCACGACGAAGCCCTGCCGCACCGCCGTCAGGGCTCCCATGGGACGGGCTCCCAGGATTCGCATGGTCTCAGTCTCCGTCCTTGGCCAGCGCGCCGAGCGCTCTGGCACGTCGCAGGAAGCGGGCGATGAACAGCCGACCGAGGACGAAGGCGCCGGTCCCCAGCAGACAGAGCATCACCAGGTGCCGGGCGGTGCTCCCCTGGCCCTCTCCAGGGGTCGTCGCGGCCCTCAGCAGATCGGCGCCCCAGGACAGGTAGACGACCCTGGCCACGGGTTCGAGCCAGTCGGGGAAGTACGAGACGGGCACCATGACCCCGCCCAGCAGGTAGACGGGGAAGGAGAGGGTGTTCTGCACGATCCGGGCGCCCGGCGCGAGCACGAAGACCGCGGACAGAGCGGTCGCCGTCGCCGCCGTGGCCGCGGCCGTGAGGACCAGCGCCACGGCGAAGAGCACCGGCCGCTCGAAGGACATCCAGTAGCCGAAGACCGTACCCGCGGCCAGGTAGGACATCAGGAACGACGGCAGCGCGAGCAGCATGCACGCGCTGAGCCGCCCGAAGATCAGCAGGGAGAACTCCACGGGCGCGGCGACCAGCGACTCCAGCCGTCCGTTGGCCCGGTCGTCGCTGATCATCTCTCCGGAGAAGGACAGGGCCGCCGTCCACAGAGTGATGAGCATGGGCGCGACGACGGCGTGCGAGTTGAGGTCCGTGCGTCCCGTGTACTCCATGATCGCCATGAAGACCACGGCGAAGAAGGGCGCCGTGATCAGCGAGAAGTACGTGTCCGCCTGGCCTCGCATGGCGACGATCTGAAACTCGAAGCCGGCGATCAGCCCCGGGGCCGTCCGTCGCCGGGTCGGCGGGTCGGCCGTCATCCGCCCACAGCCATTCCTCGACGGCCGATGAGGTGCAGGTAGACCTCTTCCAGGGAGGGGCGGCTGCGGGAGACGTCCGTCACACCGGCCGCCACGATCGTCATCATGACCTCGCGGGTGGCCTCCGGGTGCTCGGTCTCGATCCGCAGGACGCCGTCCTCCCGCTGCGTCACGACCGCCACGCCGGCGAGACCGGCGAGGCGGCGGCGCACCTGCTCCGGTACCCCCCGGGCGTCGACGCGTTCGCGGGAGGAGACCACGCGCCCGACCGTGTCCGGGCTCTCCGTCAGCGCCAGGGCTCCGTCGTCGATGAAGGACACGCGGTCACTGAGTTCAGCGGCCTCGGCCATGTCGTGGGTGGTCATGAGGATGGTGCGGCCGTCGGCCCGGAGTTCGCCGACGAGTTCCCGGAAGTCCCGGGCCGCCACCGGGTCCATGCCGACCGTGGGCTCGTCGAGGATCAGCACCCCGGGGTCGGAGACCAGGCCGCGGGCCAGGTGGAGCCGCTGCTTCATTCCGCGGGAGAAACCCTGCACCCGTTCGTCGGCGCGGTGCGCCAGGCCCACGCGTTCGAGCAGCGCGTCCACCCTGCCCCGCTCCCCGCGGCACAGGCCGTGGAGCGCGGCCCAGAAGTTCAGGTTCTGCCGCGCGGTGAGACGGTTGTAGAGGCCCCGGTCCCCTCCGAAGACCACCCCGAGGCACTGCTTCACCCTTTCGGCTTCCGTCACCACGTCGTGGCCGAGCACCGTGACCGTGCCCGACGAGGGGAGCAGGACCGTGGAGAGGATGCGGCACAGGGTGGTCTTGCCGGCGCCGTTCGGGCCCAGCAGCGCGTGCACCTCTCCCCGGGGGACGGTGAGGTCGACGCCCCGGAGCGCCACGAAGTCGGGCTTCCCCTTCACGGCGTACGTCCGGCCGAGCCCTCTGATGTCGATGGCGGCCGTCATCGCCCGTCACCGTCCGGCCCGGCGGCGGCCTCAGCCCTGACCAGAGACGCGGGCCGCATGTCGGTCCAGGTCCGGTCGATCAGGTCCAGGCACTCCTGGCGTACGGCGGGTCCGTGGACCTGCCGCCAGCCCACGGGCACCTCCAGCGTGGCGGGCCACAGGGAACGCTGCTCCTCCTCGTTCAGCAGGACGAGGAAGTGCCCCTCGGGGTCGTCGAACGGGTTGGTCATCCATCTGCTCCTGTCGGTGGGGGCCGCCCGCGTCATCGGAGGCCCGGGGCGAGAACTGCCGCGATCCGTTCCTGGGCGCCGGGGCTCATCAGTTCGTAGTGCGTGTGGGGGACGCTCACCACGTCCAGCCGTCCCGCCACCCAGGGCTCCCAGAGGCCGGGTCCCAGCCAGGCGGGACGGCCGGGCTCCTCGGCCGCTACCAGGAGCGCGTCGCCGCGGAAGACCTCCGGGACGTGCCGGTCGCCCATGCCGAGGTGGTGGCCGGTCACCGTCTCCAGCCGGCGGCGTTCCACCGGGGACAGCCCGCGCAGCGTCTCGTCCGTGAGGTGTTCGCGGACCAGGGCCGCGGCGTCCGGCCGGTCGCCGGCGCGGCGCGCGGACACCTCGCCGAGGGGATAGCTGTCGAGCAGCGCCAGCAGCGCGACCTCCTCTCCAGCCTGCTGGAGCAGACACGCCATGGCATGGGCGACGTTCCCCCCGAAGGACCAGCCCAGGATCCGGTAGGGGCCGTGCGGCTGGGACTCGCGCATCAGCCGCACGTACTCCTCGGCGAGCTCCCGCACGCCCGCGGGGCGGGGGCCGTCCCCCGTCAGACCGGGTGACTGCAGACCGAGCACCCCGACGTGTGCCGGGAAGTGACGGACCAGGCCGGCGTAGCACCAGCCGAGCCCGGTCACCGGGTGGACGCAGAAGAGCGACGTGCCCGGGGTCCTGCGCAACGGCAGCATCGGCGCCATCGGGTTCTGGCCGGATCCCCCGCGCAGCACCCGCAGCAGCCCGGCGGGCGAGCGACCCCGCAGCAGGTCCTGGACCGTCGGCTCCAGACCCAGCAGGCCGCGCACCCGGCCGGTCAGCCGGACCGCGAGCAGGGAGTGCCCGCCGGCTTCGAAGAAGTCGTCCTCCGGTCCGATCCGGGCGACGCCGAGCACCTCGGAGAACGCCTGGCAGAGCAGTTCCTCCTCGAGTCCTCGCGGAGCGGCCCCCGAGCCCGCCGGGGAGTCCTCGGGCCGCGGGGCGGGAAGGGCGCGCCGGTCGAGCTTTCCGCTGGTGGTCAGCGGCAGCGCGTCGACGCGGACGAACGCCGAGGGGACGAGGTGCGCCGGAAGCCGCTCGGCGAGACGGCCGCGAACGGCGCGCGCCTCGTACCCCGTGCCCCGCGGCACCAGGTAGGCCACCAGTCGTGCGTCTCCGGGCCGGTCCTCGCGGACCACCACCGCCGCCTGCGCGACGTCGGGGAGCTCGACGAGCGCGGCCTCGATCTCCCCCGGCTCGATCCGGAACCCACGGAGTTTCACCTGGTCGTCGGTTCTTCCGTCGAAGACCAGCTGCCCCGCTGTGTCCCGGTGCGCCAGGTCGCCGGTGCGGTACATGCGGGAGCCGGGCGGGCCGAAGGGGTCGGCGACGAATCGTTCCGCCGTTCTTGCCGGCTGTTCCGCGTAACCGCGGGAGAGCTGCTCGCCGGCCAGGTAGAGCTCGCCGCGCACCATGGGCGGCACGGGGCGGAGCGCCTCGTCGAGGACGTAGGCGGCGGCGCCGCCCAGGGGACGGCCGATGCGGGGCGCCGGCTGCTCGTCCAGCGGGCAGACCGCGGCATCGACGGTGAACTCCGTAGGTCCGTACAGGTTGTAGGTCCTGGTCCTGCCTTCCGCGCGCAGCCGTGTCCACAGGGCACGCCCGGCCTCCTCGCCGCCCATCAGCAGGACGCCCGGGGCCCAGGCGGGGTCGTCCAGCAGTCCGGCCTCGACGAGCTGGGCGAGATGGGTGGGGGTGGCGTCCACGATGTCGACACGCCGGTCCCGAAGGTGGCGCACGTACTCCTGGGGGTCCCGGCGGACGTCCTCCGGCACGACGTGCAGTTCGTGTCCGGCGACCAGTGCCAGGATGCCCTGCCAGGAGGCGTCGAAGGCGACGGAGGCGGTGAGGGCGACCCTCAGCCGGTCGCGGTCCAGGTCCTTCACCGCCCTGGCGAAGATCTTCTCCGTCGTCTCGGCGAGCAGACGGGCCAGCTGACGGTGTTCCACCAGCACGCCCTTGGGCCGCCCCGTCGAGCCGGAGGTGTGGATCACGTAGGCGGCGTGCGCCCCCCGCAGGGGCGGACACTGCGGTCCGGGCCCGTCCGCCCTGGCGGACGCAGCCGGGAGAGTCACGCTCGGGAGAGACGTGCCCGGGAGGGAAAGGTCGGAAAGGTCCAGGCAGGGCACTTCTGCCTCGTCCGCGAGCCGGGAGGCCGGCTCCCCGTCGGCGAGGAGGAGCCCGACACGGGCGTCCCGGAGGATGTCCGCGTGGCGCCGGGGCGGATGGGAGACGTCGAGCGGCACGGCGGCACCTCCCGCCGCGAGCACCGCCAGCAGTGCCGTGATCTGACGGGCGGAGCGGGGCAGCAGCACCGCCACGCGCCGCTCGGGTCCGACGCCCCTGGCGCGCAGCAGGCGGGCCAGGCGGTCGACGCGGTCGCCCAGTTCGCGGAAGGTGAGTGTGCCGTCGCCGGCGACCAGGGCCCGCGCGTCGGGGGTCTCCGCGATCCGCCGCCTCAACGCTTCGGGGACGACCGGGGCGGGTGCGGCGGGGACCGGCGCCGGCCGGGTCTCCTGGACGACGGCGGGGCGGCCCACCGTCGTCACCGGGAGGCCGGGGTGCTCGCTCAGGGCACGCAGGAGCGTGTGGAGTTCCCCGGCCAGCCACCGGGCGGTGCCGGCGTCGAAGAGCTCGGCGCAGTAGGTCAGCCCGCACTCCAGGCCCGCTCCGCGCGGCAGCTCCCGGAATTCGAACGTGAGGTCGAACTTGATGGATTCCAGCCTGGTCTCCTCGGCGGTCGCCGGCAGTTCCCCCAGGCCCGGTGTCGCGGCGTCCGCCTCCAGGCAGGTGACCATGGTCTGGAACAGCGGGTTCCGCCAGGCCACCCGGTGCGGGCGGAGCTCCTCCACCAGCCGGTCGAACGGCACGTCCTGCTGGGCGAAGGCCGCCAGGGCACGGTCCCGCACCCGGCGCACGAGCTCCCGGAAGTCCGGGTTCCCCGCGGTGTCGACGCGCAGCACCACGGTATTGACGAAGTAACCCACCATGTCGTTGAGCGCCTCGTCCGTCCGCCCGGCGACCGGTGTGCCCAGCGGCAGGTCGGATCCCGCCCCGATCCTGGTGAGCAGCGCGGCGACCGCCGCGTGGGCGACGACCAGCAGGGAGGCGCCCGACTCCTGGGCGAGGGCGGTCAGCCGCCGGTGCACGGCGGGCTCCCAGCGCAGCGGCACCCGGCCCGCGGTGAGCCGGCCCGCGCCGGACCGCGGGTGGTCGTAGGGCAGCGGCAGTTCCTCCGGGAGCTCCGTCAGCGCGGAGCGCCAGAAGTCCAGCTGTCGCCGCGCGAAGCCGGTGGGCCGGTCGCCCTCCCCCAGGAGCCGGTGCTGCCAGGCGGCGTAATCGGCGTAGGAGACCGGGAGCGGCTCCCAGTCCGGCGCGTGTCCCGCGGCCCTGCTGCGGTACGCCTGGCTCAGGTCGCGCCTGAGCGGCCGCAGGGACCAGCCGTCCACGGCTATGTGGTGGAGAACCAGGGACAGCGCGTGCTCGTCCGGCCCGGTGGTGAACAGCACGGCTCGCAGGGGCGGTTCCTCCGCGAGGTCGAAGGCGTGGTCCCCCTCGGCCCGGAGCCGTGCGGTCAGTTCCCCGGCGGTGGTCCTCTCCTCGTGGAGCAACTCCGGCAGTTCGTCCGGGGCGAGTGTCCGGGGAGCCGGCGCGCCGTCCCGTTCCGGGTAGCACGTGCGCAGCGCGTCGTGGCGCTCGACGAGGTCGCGCAGGGCGAGGCGGAGAGCCGCCACGTCGAGCGCGCCGTTCAGCCGGAGGGCGAAGGGCACGTTGTACGCGGTGCGGTACCCGGACAGCTGGTGCAGGAACCACAGCCCCCGCTGCGCGGGGGCGAGGACCGGTTCCCCGCTCGCGGCGCCAGGGCGCAGCGGAGGCCGCGACGCCGCCCGCCGCCCGGCCTCCGCCAGCCGGGCGGCGAGTCCGGCCGGGGTCGGTTCCTCGAAGACGTCGCGCACGGTCGGTTCGGCGTCCAGGACGGTGCGGACGCGGCTGATCAGCCGGATGACGGTCAGTGAGCTGCCGCCGGCGGCGAAGAAGTCCGCACCGGCCGGGACCGCCCCGTCGATGCCGAGCACCTCGGCGAAGATCTCGCAAAGCGCCTTCGTCACGGGCTCGCCGGGCTCCGGGGCGACGGGGCCGGCGCCGCTCGGGAAGGGGTCGGGGAGCGCCTTGCGGTCGATCTTGCCGTTGGCCGTGAGGGGCAGTTCGGCCAGCCTCACGATCTCGGCGGGAACCATGTAGGAGGGCAGCCGCTCGCGCAGGAACGACCGCAGCGCGACGGGGTCCGGTGCCGGATCGCCGGTGGTCACGTAGCCGGCCAGGCGACCGTCCCCGGACTCGTCGTGCCGTACGACGACGACGGCCCGGCGCACCGCCGGATGGCGGGTCAGCATGCCCTCCACCTCCGTCGGTTCGATGCGGAAGCCGCGTAGTTTGACCTGCTGGTCGCCCCGGCCCAGGAAGACCAGCGCGCCGTCGCGCCCCCGCCGGACGAGGTCGCCGGTGCGGTACATGCGGCTGCCGGGGGGCCCGAACGGGCAGGCGACGAAGCGTTCAGCGGTCGCCGCCGGTCGCCCGAGGTAGCCCCGGGCGAGTCCGGCCCCGGCTATGTACAGTTCGCCCGGGACACCGGGCGGCACAGGGGTCAGCGCCTCGTCCAGGACGTACAGGCGTGTGTTGTCCAGTGGCGTGCCGATCGGCAGGGTGTGTTCCGGGACCGCGGTGGGGTCGAGCCGGTAGGACGCCGCGAAGGTGGTGGTCTCGGTTGGGCCGTAGCCGTTGACGACCGAGGTGCCCGGGCAGTGTCCGGCCACCCGCGCCGCGGCGGCGGGCGGCACCACGTCGCCGCCGGCCCAGACCTCGCGGACGCCGCGCAGTGTCCCGGGCGCCAGGTCCGCCACCACCTGGAACAGCCCGGAGGTCAGCCAGAGACCGGTGATCCGGTGCTCGCGCAGCATACGCCCGAGGGTGTCCAAGCCGAGGTCCGCGGCCGGGGCCACGACGACCTCGCCGCCGGACAGCAGGGGAACCCACAGCTCGTAGGTCGAGGCGTCGAAGGCGAGCGGTGAGTGCATCAGGACCCGCTCGTGGCCGCCGCCCCGCCAGCGGCGGTCCGCCGCGAGTTCGACGATGGCGCGATGGCTGACGGCGACGCCCCTGGGAACCCCGGTGGAGCCGGACGTGTGGATCACGTAGGCGAGCCCGTCGGGCAGCGGGTCCGGCGCCGTGCGGCGGCCGGTTTCCCCGGTCGCCGGCGGCCCGAACCGTGCTTCGGTGAGCACGAGCACCGGCACGCCCAGGTCCGCCGCCCGCTCCGCGTTCGCGGCGTCGGTGACCAGCAGCCGGGCTCCGGACCCGGCGATCACCTCGCGCAGCCGCCGTTCGGGGTCGCCGGTGTGCAGCGGGACGTAGCAGGCGGCCGCCTTGAGTACCGCGAGCGGGGCGGCGACCGCGGCGGGCGACCGGTCGAGCAGCAGCGCCACCCGCTGCTCGCGGCCGGCGCCCGTGGCAGACGGCTCGTCGCCACCCGGCGCGCCGGTCGCCCGCCCGTCCGACGCCCCGGCGATCCGCTCGTGCAGTTCCTCCGCGATCCGGTCGCTCCAGGCGTCCAGTTCGCGGTAACTGAGCCGCCCCGTGTGACCTGCCGCCGTGTCCCCTGCCCCCGCGTCCCAGGTCACCGCCGTGGCGTCCGGACGTCGGGCTGCCTGGGCGCGGAACAGCTCCGGCACGGTTCCCCGCGGCACCGGCACGACCTCGCCCGCGGCGGCCCGCGCGAGATGCTCGGCCCCGGCCCTTCCGAGCATGTCCAGCCGCTCGACCGCCGTGCCTGGCTCGGCGCAGGCGGCCGCAGTCAACTCGCGCAGCCAGCCGCCCATCCGCTCGGCGGTGTCCCGCTCGTACATGTCCGCGCGGGCCTCGAGGCGTACGTCGACGCCGCCGGGGCTGCCGTCCTCCCCTGTCCGCTCGGAGAAGGTCAGGCACAGGTCGAACTTGGCAGCCGCGAGGGTGGTCGGCTCGGGGCGGCACTTCGTGTCCGCCATGGCGAAGTCCTCGGCGGCGCCGCCCTCCCGCACGACGACCATCACCTGGAAGAGCGGGTGGCGCGACAGCGAGCGGGGCGGGTTGACCAGCTCCACGACGCGTTCGAAGGGCAGGTCGTGGTGGTCGTAGGCGGCAAGGGCCGTTTCCCGGACCCGGCGCAGCAGTGTCCGGAAGTCCGGACCGTGGGAGAGGTCGACGCGCAGGACCTGGGTGTTGACGAAGAAGCCGACCAGGTCGGTGAGCCGTTCGTCGGACCGGGTGGAGACGACCCCGCCGAGCGGGATGTCGGTGCCGGCTCCGCAGCGGTGCAGCAGCAGGGCGACGGCGGCCTGGAGCGCCATCGTCCGGCTGACGTTCTCCTCGCGGGCGAGTCGCGCCAGCGCCAGGTGGGTCTTGGGACCGAGCGTGAAGTCCTCGACCCACGCCCGGGTTCCGGGCACGGCGGGGCGCGGACGGTCGGCGGGGAGCCGGAGTTCCACCGGCAGTCCGTGGAGCGTCTCGCGCCAGTGGCGCGACTGGCGGCTCACCAGGCTCGTGGGGTCGTGCTCGGATCCCAGCGTCTCACGGTGCCACACCGCGTGGTCGGCGTGGCTCACCGGCAGCGGCCGGTACGACGGCGTCCCGCCGCGCAGCCTGGCTTCATAGGCCGTCACCAGGTCCTGCCGGAGGATCTCGCCCGACCTGGCGTCACCGGCGATGTGATGGAGCAGGAGCAGCAGCACGTGCTCCCCGGACGGGACCCGCAGGAGCACGCACCGCAGGGGCGGCTCCCGGGTCAGGTCGAAGGTGTGCCGCAGCATGCCGTCCAGGGCCGCGTGCAGGCCGTCCTCCGAGGTGTCGGCACGGACCGGCAGCGGGCCGGGGTGCCGGGGCAGGACCTGGCGCCGCGGCACGCCCTGCCGCTCGGGGAGGACGGTGCGCAGCGCCTCGTGCCGTGCCACGACGTCCTCGAGGGCCCGCTCCAGTACATCGGCGTCGAGCGGGCCGGAGATCCGGAACGCCATGGGGATGTTGTAGGTGTCGGCGGCGCCCTCGGCGCGCGCGAGGAACCACAGCCGCTCCTGCGCCGCCGACAGGTGCGCCTCTTCCTGATGGTCCAGCGGTCTCAGCGGGGGTCGGGCGCCTCCCCTCTCGAGCAGCGGCGCGAGGCCGGCCGGGGTGGGGTGGTCGAAGACGTCGCGGATCCTGAGGTCGGCTCCGAACACCGAGCGGACGCGCGCGAGCAGCCGGGCCACCAGCAGCGAGTGGCCGCCCAGCACGAAGAAGTCGTCGTCGGGGCCGACGCGTTCGGCGTTGAGGGTCTGCGCGAACAGACGGCACAGGACCTCCTCCCGCGGCGACCGCGAGGCCCGTGCCGTCCCGGGCCGGACTTCGTGCGCCATCGGCACGAGGTCGGGCAGCGCCCGCCGGTCCAGCTTGCCGCTCGGGGTGAGCGGCAGCGCGTCGACCGGCACGACGCCGTCGGGCACCATCGGGCGCGGCAGCCGCGCGGCCACGTGTGCGCGCAGTTCGTCGGGCCGGGCCGCGCCGTCGTCGCGGAGCACGGCGTAGGCGACGAGCCGGGTGAGGCCGTCGGCCTCCCGGTGTGCCACCACGGCGGCCTGGCGCACCCCGTCGTGCGAGGCCAGCGCCGACTCGATCTCTCCGGGTTCGACGCGGAAGCCGCGCACCTTGAGCTGGCCGTCGGCACGTCCGTCGAAGACCAGCTGGCCGTCCTCGTCCCAGTGCCCCAGGTCGCCGGTCCGGTACATACGTCCGCCCGGCGGGCCGTAGGGGTCGGCGACGAAGCGGGAGGCGGTGAGTCCCGGTTGGCCGGTGTAGCCCCGGGCGAGCTGCGGGCCGTGCAGGTGGATCTCGCCTCGTGTCCCGGGCGGGACCGGCCGCAGCGCCTCGTCCAGCAGACGGACCGAAAGCCCGTCGAGCGGGCGCCCGATCCGCGGGGAGGGGAGGCCGTCGAGGGCGCACGCGGTGGCGTTGACGGTGAACTCGGTGGGCCCGTAGTGGTTGCGGACGTCCAGGTGCCGGGCCTCGCGGAGCCGGTCCCAGAGCGGCCGGCTCACCGCCTCGCCGCCCAGCAGGAGGGTGCCGGGACCGCCGGGCCGGTCCAGGAGACCGGCGGCGACCAGCTGCTCGGCGTGTGTGGGGGTGGCGTCCACCAGGTCCACCTCGTGGTCCCGCAGGTGACGGACGTGGGACTCGGCGTCCCGGCGCACCTCGTCGGGCACCAGGTGCAGTTCGTGTCCGTCCACCAGCGCCAGCAGCCCCTGCCAGGACGCGTCGAAGGTGAGCGCCGCGGTCAGGGCGACGCGCAGCCGCTCGCGCCCGAGGCGCCGGGCGCCGGGGGCGAACACCTGCCGGACCATCTCGCCATGGAGGTGGGCGAGCTGGCGGTGCTCCACGACGACGCCCTTGGGGCGGCCGGTCGAGCCCGAGGTGTGCATCACGTACGCGGCGTGCTCCGGGCGGAGGCCGGCCGGGCCGGCGCCCGCCGGACGGCCGCGGCCGTGCTCCCGCTGCCGGACGTCCGGGGAAGGGACCCCGTCCAGGGCCATGAGGGTGGCGCCGTCCAGCGTCAGGCGGGCCGTCGTCGGCGATTCGGTGAGGTCTCCGATCCGGGCCGCGGTCTCCTCCGTGTCGAGCAGCAGCGCGATGTCGGCGTCCCGCAGCATGCCGTGGGTGCGCGCCGGCGGCTGTTCCGGGTCGAGCGGGACGCATACGCCTCCGGCCATGAGCACCGCGAGAAGCGCCAGGACCTGGGTGTCCGAGCGCGGGACCAGAACGGCGACCCGGCGTTCGGGGCCGATGCCCTGGGCCTCGAGCAGCCGGGCCAGGGCCTCGGCCCGGCGGCCGAGCTGTCCGAAGGAGAGACGGGTGTCGCCGTGGACGAGGGCGGTCCGCTCCGGGGTGCTCAGGATCCGCCGGCGCAGCAGTTCCGGCACCGGCACGGGCTCGTCCGCGCGGCTCCGGCTTTGGTTCCGGCTCAGGCTTCGGCCTTGGCCGATGGCGCCGGCTTCCCGGAGTTCGCGTGGCCGGAGCAGGGCGACGCGGGTGAGCGGGGTGTCGGGTTCGGCGACGACGTTCTCCAGGAGACGTACGAATCGCGCCGTGGCCTCCTCCATGAATCTCCGGCTGAACAGCCCTTCACGGAAGCGCAGGTCGCCGATCAGCCGGCCCTCGGAGACGACGGTGTTGAGCTCGACGTCGAATCGCGCCGCGCCGTTGGGCAGCCACAGCCGCTCGACGCCGGCTCCTGGGCCGGCGTCGAGCGCCGCGGCGGGGGGCCGTGTGCCGTGGTGGACCAGGAAGGCGCTCACGGGTTCGGTGCCGCGTCCCGTCGCGGCGCCGGCCTCGGCGAGGATCCGCTCGTACGGCAGGTGCTGCTTGCGGGAGGTTCGCAGCCTGCCGGTGAGCTGCCGCGTCAGGTCCACGAAGGTGGTGGAGGGTTCCAGGACGCCGCGCAGCAGGAGGTTCTTGACGAAGAAGCCCACGACGCCGTCGGCCCGCCGCCCGCGCCGGGCGTTGAGCGCGAGGCCCACGGTGATGTCGCGTCCGCCGGTGTGCCGGGCGAGCCACGCCTGGAAGACCGCGGCGACGGCGGAAGTCAGCGGGGAGTGGTGCCGGCCTGCCAGTGCCTCCAGGGCCTCGGTGTGCCCGGCGGAGAGGCTGAACTCGATCTCGTGCGCCCTGGCGCCGGGCCGCTGGACGCGGAGGTCCCCGGGGAGCACGGCCGCCTCCATGCCGGCGAGTTCGCCGCGCCAGTGGGTGAGCCTGGCCTCCAGCGTCCTTTCGTCCAGCTCGGCCCGCTCGGCGAGCGCGAAGTCGGCATACGTCCCGGTGACCGGCGCGAGCACCGGTGGTTCGCCGGACCGTGCGGCACGGAACAGGGCGAGGATCTCCTCGGTGAGGATCCACAGGGACGCCCCGTCGCACGCCAGATGGTGCACGACCAGGACGACGACGCAGGAGCCGTCCACGCGGTCCACGATCAGCGCCCGCAGGGGAGGCGCCTCGAACAGCGCGAAGGGCTCCGCGAGCGCGCGGCGGGCGAGGTCCTCCCACTCCCCCGGCCGGGACTCCCGCACCCGTGTCAGCGGCACCCGGAAGCCGGGCTCCGGCACCTGGAAGGCTCGGCCCGACCCGTCGCGCACGCAGCGCGAGCCCAGCACCGCGTGCCGGGCCGTGATCCGGTCCAGCACGCCGGACATGACGTGTGTGCCGACCGCCTCCGTGAAGCGGAGGATCAGAGGCACGTGGTAGCCGCCGTTGCGGGGGTCCAGCTCGTGCAGCCACAGCAGGCGCTCCTGTCCCGAGGACAGCCGGGCCGGCGCGGTCGTACGGTCACTCACAGGGTCTCCAGGGCGGATGCGGGTGCGGGGACGACGGACGAACGGTCAACTGCCGCCCTCGGCCTCCAGCGTGGCGACGATCTCGCCGTACCAGTCGGTGTCGGGGGCGTCGGAGACTCCGACGTACCAGTCCTCGGACGCGGCCATTCCGAGGTGTCTCGCGACCGCGCGCAACGTGCTGGTGCTCGCGGCCCAGCGCAGCACCGTCTGCTGCCGCGACAGCGCCCAGGCGAGACCCAGCCGCTGCTCGGCGAAGGCCAGCGTCTCCTCGACCGCCCGCCGCGTCCCGTCCGCGGGAGGCTGCGGGCGCAGCCACAGCTCCCACGCGTCGTCGGCGAGCCCGGGGTTCACCCGGCGCACGGCGTCGAGTGCGGCGCAGGCCCGCTCGACGGGGTCCTCCTCGGCGGGCGACTCCACGTCCGCCCCGGCCAGCCACAGTTCCACCGCGAAGGTGAACAGTTCCTGCGCGCTCCACCAGGCGAGACCGTACTGGCCGGCCTCCAGGGCGCCGTCCAGGTCGTAGCGCAGGGTCATGATCTCCAGTTCGATCGCGTTGACCCGGCGTGCGGACCTGACCCAGCTCTTGAGGGGTGTGCTGTGCACCGTCATCGTCGGCCTCCCTGGGCGGCGGACGCCAGGTAGCCGGCGTCGGCGAGCTCCCGCATGAGCGGGGCGGCGGTCGTGCGGACGTCGTCGGGGGTCACCCGGAGCTGTTCGGCGGTCAGTTCCACCGTTTCGGGCCAGGGGCGGCCCTCGGCGAGGCGGGAGACCAGCACCCTGGGCAGCCCGTCGATCCGTGCGATGGACGCGCGCCCCCGGATCAGCCGCAGGACGTCGCCGTCGGAGAGCGTGTCCACGCCGCCCGCGAGCGTCCACCCGGCCTCGTCGCCGCCCTGGGCGCCCGCCTGCGGCGGGACGCGCTCACGCAGCTCGGCCAGTGTCGTTCCCAGGGTGGCCGGGGTCACGTCGTGGCCGCTCACGCAGGACCGGTAGGCGGGCGTGTCCGCCCCGAACCGGCGGGCGGCCTTGACGGTCGCCCACTTGAGGTGCGGGTAGCCCTCCCCCTCGTCCGCGAGCTGGGAGGTCGCCCGCCACACCGCGGCCCGGCGGGTCAGCACCACGGCCCGCGGGACGTCCCCCAGTCCACGGGCGACCGATGCGCGCGCCAGGTAGGTCGCGGCCTGCGCCAGGGACCAGGGCGCGAAGAGGGCGGAGCACCGCCGGGTGGAGCACCGGTCGAGAAGGGCCTCCGTCTCCTCGGTGGTCTTCAGCCGGGCGGCGATGGCCAGCCGGTAGTAGCGGGAGAAGTCCCGGAGGCTCAGGGTCCGCGGCGCCTCCCCTCCGGTGGTGTCCGCGAAGGCGTCGGCCAGCTTGTGCAGGGCCGTGAGCGTCAGGTACTCGACGTCGACGTAGCGCGAGTCGCGGATGCCGATGGCCACCGGGGCGGTGGCCGTGCTGCCGGACGGCTGGATCACGTAGAGGTCGATGTCCGAGTTGCCGTTGCCGATCCCCTCGACCAGCGAGCCCGTGGCCACGCAGGACGCGGCGCCGGGAACGCGTTCCATGTACGCGTCGATCTCGTCGACGATGTCCTGCCCCAGGTTCCCGGGCAGCGACTTCCTCCATGAGGCGTTCGGCGCCTCGGGCCGTGTACTCGTCATTGTCCCTGCCCGTATCGGTGGATGGCCGGCATGGCGTTCTCCTCGAAGGCGTCCCGGCAGCTTCCGCGCCGGATCTTGCCGCTGGTGGTGACGGGCAGCGTGCCGGCCGGCACCAGCCACACCACGGACACCGGCAGGCCCATGCCCCGGCCCAGCGCCGAGACGACCGACCGGGCCAGCGAGCGTGCCGTGGCCTCGTCCATCTCCGTCTCGGCCCCGGCCCGGCACTCGGCCAGGACGACGGGGACGGAGCGGTCTTCGCCGCCCGGCGGCCGGGCGGCGAAGACCGCGGTGCGGCCCGGCCGGATCCGGGAGTCGGCGGCCGCGACCGCGGCTTCCAGTTCCACGCTGTAGAAGTTCTCCCCCGCGAGCTGGAAACGTTCCTTGGCCCGCCCCAGCAGGTACAGCTCCGTGCCGTCGGTGAATCCCAGGTCGCCGGTGCGGTGGCCGGCGACCTGGCCGACGAGGTGCCCGCACCCGAGCGGGACCGCCACCTGCGGGCCCGCGATCCACACCTCGCCCACCGTGTCCGGTCCGAGAACCTCCCCGGTGTCCGGATCCAGGATCTCCACCCTGGTGTCCCGCAGGGGCGGGCCGCAGGAGACGGCCTCCTGCACGTCCTCGGGGCCGGCCGGCGCCTCGACGCTCCCCTTGCGCAGGGCCGCGGCCGACAGCTCACGGATCCCGGGCGGCCGTCGCGGCGGACACGTGGTCACGGTGAGCGTCGCCTCCGCCATCCCGTAGGAGGGCGCGAACGCGGCATGGTCGAAGCCCGCCTCCCGGAACCGCTCGGCGAAGGCGCGCATCGTCGCCGCCCGCACCGGTTCGCCCGCAGAACGGGCCACGCGCACCCGGGTCAGGTCGTACGGCCCGGCGCCTTCGGGGACCTTGCGCGCGCACAGGGCGTAGCCGAAGTCGGGCGCCGAGGTGTGGGTTGCCCGCCAGTCGGTCATGGCCCGCGGCCACAGAGCGGGATCCCGTACGAAGTCGAAGGGGTCGATGAGGACCGAGGTGTAGCCGCTCCACAGAGGGCGGAGGACCGCGGTGACCAGCCCCATGTCGTGGCTGAGGGGCACCCATCCGACCGAGACGCTCTCCGCCGTCTCCTCGAACGCCTGGGCTGCCTGGGCCAGTTGGGCGAGAACATGGCGGTGTCCCAGGACGACGGGCTTGGGCGCGCCGAGGGAGCCGGAGGTGTACTGCACGTAGGCGGCCGCGTCGGGGTCGCCGCCGACGCGGCCGGGGCACGCGGCGGGCGGGGCCGGCGTGTCCCCCTCGGGCAGCAGCACCGCGAGGCCCGTCAGCTCCGGCACGGCCGCCGTCTGCGGGGTGTCGGCCACCACGACGTGAGGGCCGGAGACCTCGACGATGCCGGCCAGGCGTCGGGCGTGACCGCGGTGCGTGTGCGGCGCGGCGGGAGCGGGCACAGGGACCAGCCCGGCCCGCAGGACGCCGAAGAACGCCTCGACGAAGAAGAGCGGGTCGCGTGCCACGATCGGCACGTACGGGCCGGCGCCGGCCGGCAGGAGCGGAGCCAGCCGGGCGGCGAGGCCGCGGGAGCGCCGGGCCAGCTCGGCGGCGGTCAGCTCACCGGTGCACCGGGCGCGGGAGTCGAGCCGCACGTAGCGGGCGCCGCCGGCGGCCGCCCGGTGGTCCAGCAGCTCCAGCAGGTCGCGCGCGTTCCTGTCGGTGGTCGCCATCGTGGTCAGCCGCGCAGGGAGGCCAGCATGTCGGCGAAGGTGGGACTGCCCAGGACGGTCTCCATGCCGACCTCCCGGCCGGTCTCGGCCGCGAGCATCTCGCTGATCTCGGCAGCGTCGAGGGAGTCGCCGCCGACCCCGAAGAAGTCGTCGTGCGGAGCGATCGACTCCACTCCGATGATCGTGGCGCACTTCGCCAGGAACTCTTCGTCACGCTCGGAAACCGGCACGGTCTCTCCCGTTCATCTTAATTCGTGTTCTGGTGCGCCGTCGGGTCGGTCTCCCGTACGGCGCCGGTCGGGTCAAGGGCGTTCAGGGGGCCGGCGCGGCGATGCGGGGGGCCGGGCCCTCGCCGGCGGACCCGGTGTCCTTGTCGCCCTTCATCAGGGCCAGCCCCAGCGTGTCCTCCAGCCGGCACAGCAGCCGCCGGCCCCGGGCGACGACCGTCCGGCGGTCCTGGGCGCGCAGGATGAAGCGGGCCACGGTCTGCCCCGGCACGACCGTTTGCCCGGGCCCGGTCCGGTAGGTGTCGAAGCCCATCACCTCGAGCACGTCGCCGTCCTCCAGCAGCGGTTCGAGGGAGGCCGTGGCCGACAGCCGCCCGCCGGTCCCGGCGGTGACCACGAAGACCGCGGTGCAGTCGGCGAACGTCGTGGGGACGGACACCGGCGCGCCGCTCACCAGGTCCAGGAACGCGGCGTAGATCTCCTGGCCGGTCGCGTGCCGGTAGGCGTTGGGCAGGCCGCCCCCCATGATCCTGGGGTTGAACTCGACCAGCACGGGGCCGCGCCCGGTCAGCATGATCTCCAGGTGGAAGATGCCGAAGTCGGCGCCCACGGCCCGGCAGACCGCCTGGGCGTAGGCCACGCAGGCCGCGTTCTCCTCGGGCGTCAGGTCCGCGGGAACGCACGACCCCAGTTCGATCACCTCGTCGCTCGGGGAGCGGAACCGGCCGGTGACGCAGAACGGGAAGAACGATCCGTCCCGGGCGCCGATCTCCACCGAGACCAACCGGCCGGTCAGCAGCTCCTCGACCAGCACCCCCCTGCTGAACTGCGCGCGCCAGTGCGAGGGCACCGCCTCCAAGCCGACCAGCACGTCGGCCGCGGCCTCCTTCGCCCCGGCCGCGTCATGGGCGACGTGCGACAGCAGACTGGCGCTGCCGGAGGGCGGTTTGAGGATCACCGGGAAACCGATGCGCTCCGCCACGGCGACCGCCTCGTCCTCGTCGGCGGCGAGGGCGTAGACCGCCGAGTCCAGCCCGGCGGCCTCCAGGGCCGCCCTGCAGCGGTCCTTGCGCCGTGCGACGAACACCGCCTCCGGGGCGGTGCCGCGCAGGCCCAGTTCCCGGCAGGCGTGGGCGACGGCCTCCGCGGCGAGCTCCTGGAAGGTCACGGCCACGTCGACCGGGTTGCGGGCGTGGCACTCGGCGAGCGCCTCGGTCACGGCCCGGGCGTCCGTGGTGTCGATCCCGTCGACGAGGGTGTCTACGGAGCCGACGATCCTCAGGGCGTCGCCGGTGAGCGCGTACTGGGTCAGCGGGGGCTGGAGGAAGGTAACCCGGTGCCCGGCCTCCTTGGCGAGCTCGAGGGCCCGCAGCGCCGGAGGGTTCACGTCCACGACCGCGATGTGCACGGCGGCTCCAATCTTTGCTCGGTGAGCCGTACGGCCCGTGCCGTCGTCCGACGGCACGGGGAGGGAAGGACGATCGGCCGCAGCGACCGGCCGGCGGCGGCCGGTCAGCGGTAGTGCACCTCGCCGCGGCGTTCGCGGTAGGGGTCGCGGTGAAACACCTCGAACTGGACCGCGGGCCGGCCGCCGAACCTGGCGCCCGCGGCGGACAGGTTCCGCCCCAGGAAGGCGCGCACGTACTGTTCCGGATCCTCGTCGGTGAGGGCGCGCAGGTAGACCTCGTGGGCCAGCACCGCCTGAACCCCTCGCTCCACGGCCCAGGTCACGTCCACCGCGTGGGTCGGGTACGGGGAGTTGGCCACCGCCTGCCAGCGCACGCCCTCCCACGGCTCCAGACCGTCCTCGGGGAAGACGTGCTCGTTCGCGGCGTCGGCCACCGCGTCGAGCGCCGCCCTGCCCACATGCCGGTGGTCCGGCGTGTTCCAGGACACCCCCCGCCAGTGGTCGTGGTGGTTGAGCGTCAGCAGCAACTCCGGCCGGTGCCGCCTGATGGCGTGCGCGATGTCCCGGCGCAGTCGCGGACCGTACTCGATCAGGCCGTCGGGGTGGTCCAAGAACTCGACCCGGGTCACCCCGGCCACCGCCGCGCTGGCCCGCTGCTCCGACTCCCGGACGGGCGCGGCCTTCTCCGGGTTCATGCCGGAGATGCCGCACTCGCCCCGGCTGGCCATCAGGTAGACGACCTCCTTGCCCTGGTCGGTCCAAGTGGCGACGGCCGAGGCCGCCGCGTACTCCACGTCGTCCGGATGGGCCACGACGGCGAGCGCGCGCTGCCAGTCGGAGGGCATCTCCAGCAGGGGGACGGGCTGGGATTCGGCCATGTGTCAGGTCCTCGCGGGTTCGTCGGGAAGTGGTTGCGTCGGTACGTCGTCGCGCCGGAAGAGCAGTGCGGGCAGCAGGGCCCCGGCAGCGCCGGCGAACACACCTGCGGCCAGGAAGACGGCGCCCACCCCGAGGCTGTCGGCCACCAGCCCGCCGATCGCCGCGCCGAACGGCGACGCGCCCAGCACGATCCACCGGTAGACGGCGTTGACCCGGCCGAAGAGGTGCTCGGGGATGGTGGACTGGCGGTGCGACATGCTCATCACGTTCAGCGCCACGGTGAGTCCCCCGTAGCAGGCCATCCCCCCGAACGCGGCGAGCGGGCTGGGCACGGAGATCAGCACGAAGCACAGGCCGACGGCCGGCGCGCAGAGGCCGAGGACCGCCCGCCCGCCGAACCTGTTCAGCGCCCGTGCCGCCAGCAGTCCGGCCAGCAGGCCTCCGACGGCGGGCGCCGCCGCGATGTAGCCGAGCGCCGCCTCGGCCAGTCCTAGCCGGCCCGGCCGGACCACCCACAGCGGCAGCATCGTGATGACCGAGGCGAACGCGAGGTTGCCGGTCGCGGCCACCACCGCCAGGCCGACCAGGTCCCGGCGTCGACCGAAGTACCTCGCACCTTGGCGCAGTTCGGCGAGCATATGCCGCAAGGTCAGCCGTCCGGCCGGCTTCCCGGGGGTGTTCGTGCCACCCGGCGCCGCCCGTCGGCGCAGTGTGCTCAGCCCGGACAGCGTCGCCGCGTACAGAGTCGCCGACACCGCGATCCCGGCCCCGGTGACCGCCGCCATCGCGCCGCCCAGCGCGGGTCCGGCGAACTGCTGCGCCAGCGTCTGGCCCGACTGCAGGTCGGCGTTGGCGCGCGGGATCAGCGGCGCCGGCACCATCCGGGGCACCACCGACTGGGCCGCCACGTCGATGAACGTGCCGCAGGAGGCGATCAGAAAGGCCATGGTCACCAGCCCCCACACCGGCAGCAGCCGCTCCCAGGCGAGCAGGCACACCAGACCGACCAGCGGCAGCCGGACCATGGACGCCACCCGCATCACGGTGAGCGGTGGCAGCCGGTCCAGCACCACTCCGGCGGGCAGCGTGAGCAGCAGCCACGGCGCGCGCAGCGCCACGCCCACCGCGCTCACCGCGAACACTGATCCGGTGAGGGACAGCGCGAGCAGCGGCATCGTGACGAGGTAGACGCCGTCGGCGAGGTTGGAGCCCAGGACCGACACCTGGAAGATCCTGAACAGGGAATCCAGCTTCCCCTCCCCGGAGGGATCCGGCCGCGCCGGAGCCGTCCGCGGACCGCCCTTGCCGTCCGCCGGTGGTCGGAGCATCGGTCAGCCCCCCGCCAGCAGCGCGGTGTTCATGGTTGCGCCCCGGGTGGCGTTGAGCACGCCCGGGCCGCCCGGTGCTCCGTGCCGCACCAGGACTCCGCTGCCCCGCAGGCCGTAGAGGAACGGGCCGATCACGTACGGCACCTCGGCCTCCACGATCCAGCCGTCGGTGGCCCGTACGAACCGCAGGGGTGTCCGGTCGGCCTCGACGTACCGCTGGAGCACATGGCCGCCCAGTCCGGCGGCGCGCTCAAGTGCCGTGCGCCACGGGGCGTCCTGGGTGGCGGCGCCGACGACGACGCCGCTGCCGCCGAACCCGTCGGCGGGCTTGAGCACCCAGTCGGCGCGGTCCCGCAGCGCCGGCTCCAGTGCCTCGTGCTCACCGGGGCCCAGCCGCACGGTCCTGGGCACATGCGTCTCCACCAGCCGCCGGTCCGCCGCGGTGAGCAGGTCCCTGTCGTCCCAGAGCCAGGACAGGGTGGTCTTGTTGGTCAGGAGCATGGTGCTCTCCGGCGTGAACATCCGCACCGTGCCGGCGTCCAGCGCACGGCGCAGCGCGGTCAGGCCGGGGCCGGGCGGCCGGCCGCCGCTGACGAAGGTCCGGAACACCGCGTCGACCGTCCGCCCCGCGCAGCGCAGGGTTCCGTCCGGCGCCGCGGTCAGCTCGGACAGGGGACAGGTGAAGAGCCTCATGCCGTGGCTCCGGGCGTGCCGGAAGACGGGCTCCAGCCACTCGGCGAACCGGGCGGGGTCGTCCAGGCCCGGCAGGTTGCCGACGGAGAAGGCCGGCATGAGCACGGGGGTCCCGGCGTCCGGCGTGAGCCCGAACCAGGTGCGCAGCGCCTCCGCCCGGGCGTCGACCGCGGACGGCGCCGCGGAGAGCCCCAGCCGGGCGGCCAGGCCGTCGCGGCGGTATCGGTCGAGGAAGCGCCTGCTGATCAGGTCGGCCTGCAGCACGCCGCCCAGCGCCCCGTCCACGTTCAGTTCCACGAACCGCGCGACGCCGCACTCCATGAGGATGTCGGGGCGTACCGCGGTCAGCATCCGCTCGTCGACACGGTCGTCCGGGTCAAGGAGCGGATGGTCCTCGGGCCGGGCGCCGAGCGCCGCCAGCAGGCCGCCGGCGGTGTCCGCCCGGCGGCGGGCGGCGGCCAGCACCAGTTCGGCAGCGCGGCGCGACAGCCGGACCATGTCCCGGTAGGCCTCCGCCCGGATCAGCAGCGGCCTGGTTGGGCGCCACGGGCCGTCGGCACCGCGCACCCCGTCGAACAGCCGGGCCGCCTCGTGGGCGTCGTCGGCGTCGCAGGCCGGCAGCAAAGAGGGTCCCAGGTCGTGCGGACCGGTGGTGATCAACGGTCCGACCTCCGTCCGCGGCCGTGCGCGGCGCGTGCGGCGATGACGCCGTCGATGCGGCGCAGCCCTTCGCGCAGTACGGCCTCGTCGCGGGCGAAGGTCAGGCGCAGACCGCGCTCGGCGCCGAAGACCTCCGCCGGCATCAGCAGCACGCCGGCCCGCAGCACCGCACGGCAGAACTCCGCCGAGGTGTCCTCACCGGTCATGGCCAGCCAGGCGAACGGGGTGCCCTGCGGCTCCAGCAGCCGCAGGACGTCCTGGTGCCGGGCCGCCCACTCGCGCAGCACCACGAGCCCGCGGGAGGTCAGCCGCAGGTAGCGGTCGAGATGGTGTTCGTGGCGGCGCAGCACCTGCGCCGCCAGGGCCTCGGTGAGCACGGAGTTGGCGAGCGTGGTGGTGTGCTTGCCCTCCATGGCGGCGGCCACCAGGTCCCTGGGCCCGCACATCCAGCCGGTCCGCAGCCCGGGAAAGCCGTACACCTTGGAGACCGAGGAGACCGACACGGCCTTCTCGTAGCCGCCGAGCAGGGAGTCACGGGAGAGGTCGGCCACGTACTCCTCGTCCAGGACCAGGTGTGCTCCGACTGCGCGCAGGGCGTCGACCAGGACGGCCAGTTCCTGGCCGGTCACCCGTCGTCCGGTGGGGTTGCAGGGCGAGTTGAGGACGACGGCCCTGGTGCGGGGAGTGATCAGCCGCACGGCCCGCCCGATGTCCGGGGCGCCGTCGGCGGTGACGCCCACCCTCTCGACGCGGCAGCCGCGTTCGGCGGGGGTCTCCCACGCCTGCGACCAGCCGGGGGCGAAGGCCACCACATGGTCGCCGGGGCGCAGCAGGGCCCGCTGGAGCAGGTACAGCGCCTCCTGGCCGCCGTGGGTGACGCCCACCTCGTCCGCGTCGCGCCCGTAGCGTCCGGCGACGAGTTCGCGGAGTTCCCGGCCGCCCCGGTCGCTGCCGTAGCCCAGCACCAGTCCGGCGGGAAGGGACAGATCGTCCACCGACCCGCAGCCCACGTAGCTGTCGCCGAGGTCCACGTCGTAGCGGCCGGCGGCCTCCTCGAAGTACCAGCGGCGCATGGAGAGTTCGACGCCCGTGGTCGTCACGCTCGTCATCGGGTCACCTCGAGAGCCCTTCCGCGAGCCGCGGCGCCCACCGGCCGCCCAGCACCGGGGTCACCTCGCCGGTGAGGGAGACGGTTCCGTCCTCGCCGATGTCCACGGCCACCCGGCCGCCGGGCATGTGCACGGTGACGCGGGGGCCGGCCAGGCCCCGTGCGTGGGCGACGTACGCCGCCGCGGCGGCGCCGCTGCCGGAGGCGCGGGTGAGCCCGGCCACCCTCTCGTGGACATGGACGTCGAGGTTCTCCCGGTCGACGACGTGCAGCAGTTCCACGTTGATCCGGCCGGGGAAGATGCCGTGGCCGCCGATCTCGGCGCCCACCCGGCGCGCCAGGGCGTCGTCGGCGGGGCCGTCATCCAACGGGAGCACGCAGTGCGAGCTGCCCAGCCGCACGCAGCCGGCCTCCCAGCGCCGGCCGACCGCCTCCAGCTGCTCGCGCAGCATGGAGCGGGCGGGCCCCGTCGCCCCGACGGCGACGCTGTCGGTGCGGGCGACGCCCAGACCGACACCGACCACGCCCCGTTCCGCGTCGACGATCCGGGCGGTGGACGTGGACGTGGACGTGTGCAGGGTGATCACGTCCTCGTCAGTGTGGCCGGACTCCCGCAGGTAAAGAGCGAAGATCCGCAGGCCGTTGCCGCTGCCGCCGCACTCGGTGCCGTCCGCGTTGAGGACCCGCAGCCCGAAGCCGCCGCCGGGGGCGGGCAGCGGCCCGTACAGCAGGCCGTCCGCGCCGAGGCCGCGGTGCCGGTCGCACACCCGCCGGACGTTCCCGGGGACCGGCGCGAAATCGGTGTACCGGGGGTCGACGACGACGTAGTCGTTGCCCAGGGCCTCGTACTTGGTGAAGTCGGCGGGCGGTCCGAGGCGCTGCCGCGCCGATGCCCCCATCCTCAGCCGCCCGTCGGGACGGCGATCGGCTCGGCGGCCGAGCCGGCGCGCATGCGCAGCAGCAGGGCGTCGAGGTAGTCCTGGGAGGTGTTGAGCCGGATGGCGGCGCCCAGCGCGATCTCCCGGCCGATCCGCGGATCGGAGTCCACCAGCGGGCGGACCACGTTCTTGAACCAGCCGGCCGCGTGACCGGCGTCCACGCCGATGTGCAGGTCGTGGTAGACGATGCCGACCTCGTCGAGGCCGTGGGCGCGCCAGGCGTCGACGACGCACCGGAACCGCCGCGGCGCCAGGTACTCGGTGACCCCGAAGTAGCCCACCGCCTTGTAGTAGTGGCGGCGGGATAGCGCCAGCATGGCGGAGATGTTGCCGGAGACGGACGCCTCCAGCAGGAACGTCTCTGCTATGTACCGGGCGTCGGCCCCGACCGCCGCGAGCGCCTGGCTGAACAGCGCGGTGTGCACCTGGGCTGGATCGCCGTTGCCCATCTCGTCCCAGTAGTTGGCGGCGATCTCCATCTTCTCGACGCCGTGCCGGCCGATCTGCATCGCGGCGAGGATGTCGTCGAAGCGCGGGTCCAGATTGGTTTCCTGGGCGAGCAGCAGCCGCATGTCCTCGGGGGTGCCCCGCTCCACCAGGTGCTCGTGGTACAGGGGGTGACGGCCTGCGGGATGCGCGGTCACCATCGCCTTGAGCCATCGGACGAACTCCCGTCCCGTCTCCGGGTGTCCGGTCAGGTCCCCGGCGGGCACGCGCCCGGTCTCATGGCTCAGCACGGCGTGTTCCAGGACGGCGGCGACGTCCCGCAGGACCGGCTGGGTGTCCCGCTCGACGTCGGTGATCGGGGTGCCCGAGAAGTCCTGGTCGTAGATCAGCGCCAGCGTGGCGTGCAGCTCCCTGAGTGCCGGGCGGTGCCGCAGGCCGTAGGCGCGATCCGCCAGGTCCTGGGAGGCGGCGGCCAGTTCGGCGCGGAAGCCGTAGTCCTGCCCGGCGCGGCGCAGTTCGTCCGCGGGCAGGGCGAGCAGTGAGGTGAGGGCGGCCGGGACGCTGCCGTCCAGCAGGGCCACGAAGTCGGTTCCCATGGGCTGTACCCGTTTCTGTGCTGCTCAGCTCTCGCTGTCGGACAGGGCCGCTGCGTCGTGCTCGTCGCCGTACCACTTCTCACTCCAGCGGGAGAAGGCGACGATGAAGATGTCCCGGTGGCCCGGCTCGTCGCCGGCGGCGAGTACGTCGGTCACGTCGTGGGCGATCGCCCGGTCGTCGAGGAGGACGGCCTGGCCGGGCCGGACCACGCCGGTCCAGAAGGGCTCCTCGGCGCTCGGCTGCCACAGCCTGGTCTCGCCGCCCGCGACGCGCTCCCGGCGCAGCACACCGATCATCACGAACTCGTGCCCGTCGTGGTGCACGCCCTCGGGGGTGAGAGGGCCGGGGCGGTCGGGTTGGGCGCGGGTGCGGTTCTGGTGCAGGTTGATCTGCCAGTCCTCGCCGCGGTCCAGTCCGAACGACCGCGCTCCCGCCTCGATCAGCGGGGTGAAGTCCACCTCCACCGGGAGGTAGCTGCGCCGCTTGCCGCCGCCGACCGGGTTGAACTTCCGGAAGGCGGTGTAGTCGCGGTGCGGCAGCCGCGCGAAGTCCCAGCCCTCGCCGTCCGGCGCCGCGGAGAGCCGGTACTGGGCGAACCTCTTGAAGCGGGTGCCGTTGCCCATGTGGTCGTCGACCGGCAGGTCGTCGTAACTGCCGAGCACCTCGGCCGGTACGGGGGGCAGGTCCATGAGGGCAAAGCCGTCGGCGCCCAGCGCCATGGTGTGGTCCTTCCGTGAACGAAGCGTCAGCGGCCCCAGCCTCCACCGGCGCGTCGTCACGGACCAGGGGGAACCGGGCTCAGGTTGGTGCAGTGCAGGGTTCTGCAGGCCGGCCCGGGCGGGGGCGCCCGCAGCTCACCGCCCGCTCACTGCGCGGGCTCCTGTGCGAGCAGGTCCTCCAGGTCCTCCAGGCAGTCGCCGCAGCCGGTGTTGGCCCCGGTGGCCTCGCGCAGCGAGGCCACGTCGCGGTGCCCCCGGCGGATGGCCTCGACGAGGACGCCCTCGCTCACCCCTCGGCACAGGCAGACGAGTGCGTCACCGGGCGTCATGCCCGAGTCCCGCCGCCCACCTCAGCAGTCCGGGGTCGGCCAGCGAGCCGCCGAGCCAGTCGTGGTCGGGTGTGCCGCCCGGCAGCGAGGGGACCGCGGCGACGAAGAGTCCCGCGGCCCGGGCGGAGGCGGTGCCGGTGGCCGAGTCCTCGAAGGCCACCGACCTCTGCGGCGCCGCCCTCAACTCGGCGCAGGCCTTGAGGTAGAGGTCGGGGGCGGGCTTGGCGTCCGTCACCTCGTCGGCCGCGAAGGAGACCGGGAAGAAGCTGGCCAGACCGGACGAGGCGAGTGCCGCGTCGAGGAGTTCACGGGGGCTGTTGCTGGCGACCGCGACGGGCACCGCCGCGGCGCAGACCTTGACCAGTTCCACGGCCCCGGGCAGGGCGTCGGCGCCCCGGGCCAGTTCCTGCCGCACCAGTTCGAGGAGTTCCGCCGCGAGCTCGGGGCCCGCGCCGGGCCTGCCGAAGTAGCCGGCCATCGCCTCGCCCGCCTTCTCCAGTGTGCCGCCGATCACCAGCGCCTTCTGCTCGGGGCCGAACCCGTGGCCGTGCGCCGCGAAGATCTTCGTCTCGGCCCTGGTCCAGCAGACCTCGGTGTCGACCAGCAGTCCGTCGCAGTCGAAGACGACGGCCTCGGGGCCAGGGGGCAGGGACATCATTCGTGGTTCCTCCAGTCGTTCGCCGAGACGGTCGCCAGCAGGGGCGAGACGCCCGGTTCGTTGCACTCGATCCAGTCCGTCAGGACCGACAGCACGTCCCAGCGGGCCGTGCCCGGCGGGAGTTCGCCCTCCTCCAGGGTGGACAGCCACATCCGCACGGACTCCCTGGTGCCGCACTCGCGGGCGAGGCCGCCCCAGACGTCCGGGCGGGCGGCCAGCCGTGCCAGGCTCCGTCCGGAGTCGAGGTCGTGCCGCGGGGTCTCGGCCTCGATGCCGGCAAGCAGGGTCCGGGCCGGGCACTCCCCGTCGCCCGACGGCGGCACCGCGGTCAGCGCGGCGCGCAGCCAGGCCGTGCCGGTCCGGTAGCAGAACAGTCTCAGCTCCCGCACCAGGTCGGCCGGTTCGTCCGCGGTGTGGACGAAGTTGAACAGGCCGTTGACCCGTCCGAACCGGGTGCGCAGATCCCGCGCGTGGGCCGCGCTCGGGTCGGCGGCCCCCTTCGCCGCGGTCAGCCGGACGCTCGCGGGCAGCCCGTCGGCCCGGCGGGTGTCCCTCAGCAGGACCAGCAGCGAGGAGCCGGATCCCAGCAGGTGGTCCACCACCGCGATCCGCTGCCGGGAGGCGGCGTTGAACTGGTAACGCCAGAGCTCCCTGGTCAGCAGCGGGTCGAAGACGAACGGCCGGGCCGCGAACGGCTTCCAGCCCTCCTCCTCCAGGATGTCCAGCACAAGATGTCCCCGCCGCCCGGCGATCGCGTCCGGCTTGAGGACCACGAAGGTCGTCGAGTACAGCCAGGCGCGGTCGACGGGCGCACGGAACAGCTCGAGCCCTTCCCGGGCATAGGGGTCCAGCCGGTATGCGGCCCGCTTGTCCGGGTCCGCGGTCAGGAAGTCGAACGCCCTGCGGCTGACCGCGGACGTGTTCCGCTCCGGCGTGAGGCCGGTCGCCGGGTGGTTCTCGGCAGTGGTCGCCGTCATCGTCGTCTACTCCTCCGCGGTCCGGTCCCGGTCGGCCAGCAGCGGCAGCACCACGGTCCGGCAGGCCGGGCGCTCCGGGTTGACCAGGTGCATGTGCCGGGCGTCCGGCGCCGTCAGCGACGTGACCGCAAGCCCTTGGGCGTTCCACCGGGCGAGCTGGTGCTCCGTCAGTCCCGCGGGGACCGCCTGGTCCTGTCCGGCGGTCACCACGGTGAGCCGGACGATGTCAGCGGGGGCGGGCGCGGGGCTCGCCTGCTCGTGGCTTCCCCCGGCCGCCAGGTGTGCGGCGAGGAAGTCGTCCACGGCGCCGTCGCCCACCCCGAGGCGAGCCGCCTCGGCAAGGTCGGTCACCGGGGCGAGCAGCACCACGGCGGCCCCCCGGTGCTCCCCCGCGACGGCGGCGAGCAGGAGATGGGCGCCGGCGGAGTGCCCGACGAGCGTGGCGCCGGCCCAGCCCTCGTCCGACCGCGTGAGCGCGCCCAGTGCGGCCCGGCAGTCGTCGGCGGCGGCCGGCCAGGCGCCGCCGTCCCAGCTCGGCCGGTACTCCACCACCGCGACGCGGTGACCGTGGGCGACCAGGGCGCAGGCCAGCGGCTCCAGGTCCTGCGCAGTCCGGTCGTGACGCCAGAAGCCGCCGTGCACCAGCACCACCGGGGCGGCGCCGGCCGCGACGGGCGCCGCGGCCGGCGCCTGGGTGTCCTCGGGTTCGGCGAGCCCGTACAGGTCGACGTGCTGCCAGTGCGAGGGGCCGTAGCCGAGGCTGCCGTAGGAGATGCTCACAGCAGGCCGAACGCTTCCAGACGCGACAACCAGTGGTGCAGCCGCTCGTCGGACATGCGGACCTCGGCGCGGCGCTCGGGGGTCTCGTCGGCGGCGCCGTAGCGGTACCAGACGTCCCCGTTGTCGCGCCGGATCATGAAGGCGCGCTGCTTGCGGGCCGGACTCTGGATCATCAGCGAGATGGTCTCGGGCTCGGTGATGGTGGTGTGGAGCTGCTCGTGGTCGAGGGTGATGATCCGGCCGGCCGGCTCCTCACGCACGAAGTGCGGCCAGAACCGGGTGACGTCGGCGGTCTCGTCGAGCGGCTGGTCCGTGGCGTAGAGGGTGTGCTGGTAGGCGCCGTGCAGGATGTACGCCGTGAAGCTGTAGCGGTGGTTGTGCACCCGCTCGTACTGGTCGGTGTTGGCAAGCCGGAGCCGGATCCGCAGGCCCTTCTCCTGGTCGTCCCAGATGACGATCTTGTCGTCCAGGGCGTGGCACTCGAACTTCTCGCGCAGCTCCGGCGTCCGGACGGCGCGGGCCACCAGGGTGCGCAGCAGCGCGCGGTCGTCACCGAGGCGGCGGGCGATCGCGCCGGTGATCTCGGCTGCGCTCTCAATCTCGTCCCAGCGGACCGAGGGCAGGGACGCCATCAGTGTCTCGGCCTTCCTCACCTCCGCCTCGGCGGGCGGGCCGAGCAGCAGCTCGAAGGTCGGGTCCATCAGGTCGTCGCCGGGTCGGGTTGCCATTTACAGCACCTCCATGGCGCGCAGGCGGCCGGTCAGGTCGTCGAAGTATTCCTTGCTGATGCGCTTGGAGCTCCGCCGCTCGGCCTTCTCCTTGTCCTCGCCGAAGCGCCACCACACCCGGCCGGTCTCCCGTTCGGTGATGATCGAGCGGTCCTTCTCCGCGGGGCCGCGCAGGAAGAGCGACACGGTGTTCGGGGTCATGTAGGTGGTGTGGATCTCGCTGTGGTGGAGCGTGTAGCAGTTGCCGGCCTGCTCGTTGGTGACGAACCGGGGGACGACCCGCAGGTCGCTGGGGACCGCGTCGAAGTCGTCCTGGATGTTCTGGGGGACGTCCTCCTCGGAGACGCGTCCCACGAGCTGGTGCCGCACGTGCCGGTACTGTCCGCGCATGATCAGCGAGGTGAAGGTGAACCGGTGGTCGTGCGGCCGGTCCCGGTGGTCCTCGGTCGAGACGTGGACGCGGATGCGGAAGCCCCGGTCCAGGGCGTCGTAGATGACGAGCTTGTCGAGCAGCCGGTGGTGCTCGCACTTGTCGAAGAGGTCCTCCTCCTCGCGTGCGCGCGCCAGGAGCTCGGTCAGCGCCGCCTTGTCCTCGGAGATGGCGGTGAGGATCTCCTTCGTCTGGGCGCGGGCCTTCGGCAGGTCCGACCAGTCGACGACCATCCGGTCGAGATCTTCCAACATGGCTTGCTCCTTGTCTCGTCAGGCGGTGGGGACGCGCAGTTCTGTCGTGGCGGAGATTCCGAACACCCGGTGCGCGGTGCCGGCCAGGAGGGCCTGGACCTCCTCGGGGGTCAGTCCCTGTGACAGGGCGTTGGCCCGCTGGCGCTCCAAGGGCACGGAGCCCGCCGCGACGATGCCGTCCTCCTGGTACCAGAGGCCGTTGTCCTCGATGTGGTGCAGGCCCTGGCCGCCGAGGCGGGCCGAGTCGCAGCGGTCGGTCATCATCATCGAGTTCTCGGCGCCCATGAGCTGCACCGCGCGTGCCGCGATGGCCAGGTCGACGTGCTCGCCGTCGAAGTTGATGCAGGCGCCGATCCGTCCCGCGGCCGCCTGGCGCATGATCGCCGCCGGGACCGGGCCGGCGATCTCCGCCATCCTGTCGAGCGTCCACGAGGGCAGGTCGTAGGAGGCGATGACGGCGTCCCGGTTCTCCCGGGCCCGGGAGGTGCGGAAGGCGTGACGGATGTTCAGCGGCATGTCGTTGAAGAGGTGGTCGGTGACGACCCGCACCCCGTTGCCCTCCCAGTCCGCCTGCCAGGCCAGCTCGACGATCTCGTCGACGAGGGCCGCGCTGGCCTCCGGATCGGCGCGGGTGAAGTGCCCGAGCGCCGGGCGGACGCCGTGGGCCATGAGCAGGGGGATGATCCAGGCGAATCCGGTCTCGCGGGCGCCGGGCTGGTCACGGAGTTCCGAGGCGGGGGAGAACGCGTCGGGCGACAGCACGGTGTAGGTGAGGCCGTAGGGGCCCAGCGCGGCGAGGCGCTCCCACTCCTGCCGGGTGGGGGCCCACACCGTCGCCGCCGGGGTGCCGCCGTGGCTGGCCAGCAGGGGGCCCTCCAGGGCGATGCCCGCGACGTGCGGGATCCGGCCTTCCGAACGCATCCGGTGGAACGTGTGGACGAACGCCTCGAACTCCTCGAGCTGCGCGCGATGGAGGTACATCGTGGGGAGACTCAGCACGCCCTCGCGCGCGCACCATGCCTCGAGCCGGTCCAGGTCGACCTTCGTGAAGTCCGAGAAGTCGACGTCCCCGAACCCATGGCAATGAACCTCCACCGGCGGCAATTCGGAAAAGCCCGCCGACGACTCCCGCGTCCCGTATGTTCCAGGGGATTCCACGAAACACTCCCAATCCAATAAGTCGCACTTCCATCGAAGTGTGGGCCATAGGTGTTCACGGCAGCCAGACCGTTCCAGGTCACCATCCTGCAGTGCATCTTGCTGCAAGCCAGCAGGCCGTACGGCGTTCGCGGCCGTCGACGGCACCCTGCGGCGACGCCCTCGCCGGCGCCGCCCCGGCGGCGTCGCATTTCCGGGCGGCGGGGAATTCCGGCCGACGCGGCGGGAAAAGCCGAATGATTTACCCGCCCATTTCCGCCGGCGCTCGGTCTCCGCGAGGAATCCGCCGGTTCGGCGCGGTACGCCCAGAATCGACCGCGCGCCGGTGGACGAAGGAGCCGACGGCGAGGTCCGGGACGCCGAGCCCGAAGGGGAAGGGGCGGGGAGAGCTGGGCGGTCAGGCAGTGGTCCACGGCGTCGACCACGTTGTGCGAGGCCAGGGTGTTCCGGGCGGTCACACCGGCGCCGACGACGGCGGTCCGGTCCGCCCCGGTGGACCCGTGCAGGGTCGAGGCGCCCAGGACGCGGGAGGCCTCGGTGCGGGCGGCGCCGATCCGGGTCGCCTGCGGGCAGGCGAAGGGATACCCGGTGGCGTGGTCGTTCAGCGGCAGGACGGCGGAGGCTCGGGGACGTCGCGCGCGACGTTCCACGGCAGCGGCCGGACGGCGGGCCCGGCGCACACGCCGACGGTGGTCCTGAGCGCGTTCCCGAGGTCTCCACCCAGTGCGTTGCCCACCACCACCGGAGTGCCGGCCCCGGGAACGAGACCACCGGACCGGCCGGCGCCAGGAAGCCCGCGAAGTCGGTCGGCGTGTGCCTCTCAGCCGGCGGCCGGCCGCGCGACGCCGCCGAAGATCAGGTCCCAGCGGATGTCGGACTCGTTGGTGAGGAGACCGGGGGTGACGGGGGTGCGCGAAGCGAGGGCCATTTTTTTCTCTCCCACTGAGACAAGATCGGCGTTGCCGCTTGTGACGACTGCCCCATGGTGTCCTTGCCCGCTCCGGCTCTCCAGCCCTTCCGGGCGTCATCTCCATGCATTGCATGAACCTGAACTACTCAATCCGCATATGCCGCAGGTAACGAGTCCCTCAGCTTCCTGCAGTTCAGCAAGCTGGGTCGGTCCGCTCTGGAAAGAGCCGCGGCACGCCCTCCAGAGTGTGAGCAGCCCGAAGAGGCCCGAAGGGGGCCGAAGAGCCCCGAAGACCTCGCGCGAGAGAAGAGACCGCCCCGTGGCCGCACCGCCGTCCCCGTCCGGACCGCCGTCCCAAGCCGTGTCCTCGCCCGCGTCGCCCTCCGCGCCCTCGGCCGGACTCCCGCTGACGCGCCGCTCGGCCTCGGGGCCGTTGCGCATCGGGGTTCTGGTCTCCGCGACCGGCGCCAACCTCACCACCCTGCTCGGCATGCGGGACGCGCGGCCGGATGAGTTCGACGTCTGCCTCGTCGCCTCGCAGGGAGAGCGGGTCAAGGCTCTGGACGTGGCGCGCGCGGCCGGTGTCGAGGCGTGGACCGGCGACTTCGACCGCCACTGCGGCACCGCGTCCGCGGCACGCGGCCCCGAGGCCCGCGCGCGGTACCGTGCCCGGGCCCGGGAGTGGCACGACGGCCTGGAAGCACGCCTGGCCGACTGGGAACGGCGTAACGGGGAGCTGGACCTGCTGGTCCTCGCCTACCACCGCTGGATCGAGGGCCGGCTCCTGGAGCGTTACCAGGGCCGCATGCTCAACCAGCATCCGGCCGACCTCTCGGTCCTGACCGGGCGGGGAACCCGTCGGTTCACCGGCAAGGACCCCGTACTGCTCGCGATGGCGGCGGGCCGTCCCGCCACCCGCACCTCCTGCTTCCTGGTCGACGCCACCCAGGACGGCGGTCCGGTCCTGGCCATGGGCCCCGAGGTCCCTGTGGGGCGCCGGCGGCCGATCCGCGAGGACGCCTGGGAACAGGAACTCGAACAGAAGGACCGCAGCGACCGGCCGTGTCTGCGGTGGACGGTGGGGGCGTTCGCGGCCGGGCGGCTCTCGCTCGGCGCCGGCGCCCACCCCGACGGGAGCCGGGTCGTCCTGGTGGACGGGGCACCGACGCCGCTGGGCGGCCGGCGACTGACCGAGGAAGAGGACGCATGAACAAGACCGAAGGCCCCTCCCGGGTCCCCCCCTTCGCAGGCGCGGGCAACCTCGTCTACCGCGAGCCCCAGGTGCCGCGGTTCGTGTCGGGCAGCGGCTGCTGGCTGACCGACGACGGCGGACGCCGGTACCTCGATGCCGAGGCCGCCAACGGCACCGTCGCCTGGGGGTACGACGCCGAACTGCTGCGCGAGGCGTACTCCCGCTGCGAGTCGCTGCCCGCCCTGCCCTCCTTCTGCGAGTCCGACCTGCGGCTGAAGGTCCTCTCCCGGCTGGAGCGGTTGGTGTCGGACGCCCTGGGCGCCCCCGGCCGCGTGGAGCTCGACCTGGGCGGCGCCCAAGCCATGGAGACGGCCCTGCGCATCGCTGCGGCGGCCAACGGGCCCGGCACCGTCGTCGTCGTGGAAGGGGCGTTCCACGGCCGCTCCGGGGTGACCAGCATGCTCAGCTCGAGCCCTCGCTACCGGGAACTGCTCGCCGCGACGGGACTCGAGGTGGTCCGGCTGCCCAGCCCCGACTGCCGTCGCTGCCCGCACTCCCCGGTCGGCGGCGGGTGCACGACCGGATGCCGAAGCGCCGTCACCCGCTGGGGGTCGGAATTGAGCGGCGTGGGCGGCAAGGACTTCGGCCGCAAGGTGTCGGCGTTCGTCTTCGAGTCCGTGCAGAACGTCGGCGGCATGGTGGAGCCCGACCATCTGTGGCTGCGCTCCGCCGTGGACCACGCCCGGCGACAGGGCGCCGTGGTCATCGCGGACGAGATCTTCACCGGCATGCACCGGGTGGGGCCGCGCTGGGGTTTCCAGCGTGCCGGCGTCACCCCGGACGTCGTAGTGACCAGCAAGGGTCTGACCAACGGCGGGGCGGCGCTGAGCATGGTCTGGTCGCGCGAGCCGCTCGGCGCCCCCGACCGGTACCGGCCCGGCAGTCACTCCTCCACGTACATCGGGATTCCGAGCGCACTCGCCGTCGTGGACACGGTGCTGGATCGCTGGGAGGCGTGGACCACGGTGGACAAGGACGTCCAGCGGCTCGAGGAGGCGATGCGGGAGCGGCTGACCGCCGTGGCATCGCGCCACCCGTCCCTGGTCCAGAGGGTCGACGCGATGGGCGGCACCGCCCGCATCGTCCTCGCAGGCCCGCACGCCGGACGGCTGCGCCACCTCTTCAGGACCGCGCACCCCCGGGCCGGGGCCCTCGTGGCCACCACCGGAATGGCCGACGACGTCGTCAACGTGCACCCCCCGCTGGTCATCGGGGAGGCCGATCTCGACGTCTTCGCCGAAATCTTCGACACCGCGCTCGAGGAGCTGGGCTGATGGGGGTGGAGATCGAGCGCAAGTTCCTGGTACGCCACGGCTGGCGCGAGTCGGTCGTCCGGACGCGGGAGATCCGCCAGGGCTATCTCTCCCAGGACCCTGAGCGGGCGGTGCGGGTCCGGATCACCGACGGGCGGTCCGCGGTCCTCACCGTCAAGGGCCCCCGCCGCGGCGCGTCCCGGCCCGAGTTCGAGTACCCCGTCCCCCTCGGCGACGCCGCGGAGATCCTCGACGGGCTGTGCCCGGGACCGCTGGTGGAGAAGGTGCGGCACCATCTCGGCGCGCCGTACGACGGGTGGACCGTGGACGAGTTCTACGGGGCCAACGCCGGCCTGGTGCTCGCCGAGTTCGAGGCGCCGGACGCCGCCTTGCTCACCGACCTGCCGCCATGGGCCACCGAGGAGGTCACCACGGATCTCCGTTTCGACAACGCCCGCCTGCACCGGGATCCGTATCCCGGCTGGGCGCCGCCCGCGGCGGCCCCGGCGCCGCCGCTGGACCCCGCCGAGGCACGGCTGGTGATCTTCGACAACGACGGTGTGCTGGCCGACTCGGAGCCGGTCGCCAACCGGGTGCTCGCCTCCCTGCTCACCGAGTCCGGCTTCCCCACCACGACCGAGGACAGCTTCCGCCGCTACATGGGCGGCACCCTGGACCGGGTGCGGTCCTTCCTCCGGGCGGAGACCGGTCGCGAGCTGCCGGGGGACTTCGCCGAGCGCTACCGGGCGCGGCTCAAGGCAGCGTTCGAGCAGGAACTGCGTCCGGTCCCCGCGATCGCGGACGTCCTGACCGCCCTGCGGGAGAGGGGCATCCCCATCTGCGTCGCCTCCAGCTCACCGCGGGACCGCCTCGAACTGGCGCTCCGGGTCACCGGACTCGCCCCTCACTTCGGGGACCGCGTGTACTCGGCGGACGACGTCCTGCGCGGGAAGCCCGCCCCGGACCTCTTCCTGCACGCCGCGGTGCGCATGGGCGTCGGCCCGGAGCACGCGGTGGTGGTCGAGGACAGCGTTCCGGGGGTCGAGGCCGCGAGGGCCTCCGGCATGGCGGTCATCGGTTTCGCGGCCCGGACCCCGCCCGGCCGGCTGAGCGGGGCCACCTGGGTGGTGCGCGACGCCGGGAGCCTTGCCGGCCGGCTCGGTCTCGCCGTGCGTCCTCAGGAGGCCTCGGCGACCTCCGCGTCCTGAGAGCCGCCTGGGCCCAGCACCCCGGACCTGCCGATCAGCACCCCGAGCTGACAGCGGCTCCGCGCGCCGAACTCCTCGTAGATCTTGGCGATGTGACTCCGGCAGGTCCGCACGCTCACCCCCAGACGCCGGGCGATGGCGGTGTCGGTCTCTCCTTCGGCGAGCAGCTTGATGATGGACAGCCGGACATCGGAGAGCAGGTTCTTCACCTCGGGCGCCCGGTTGCGGTCCGCGAACGGCGTCGCGATGCTCCAGAACCGCTCGAAGACCAGTACAAGGAACTCGACGACGGCCGGCTGGTGGATGACGAGCGCGACCTGCCGGTCGTCGCGGGCCGGGATGAAGGCCACCTTCCGGTCGAAGATGATCAGACGGTCGGTGCACTCGTCGATGCTGCGCACCGCCCCGCCGTAGCCCAGGATCTGTTTGGCGTACTGCCGGGTGGCCGGGTGGAAGCGCGCGGAGTGCTGGTAGATGGTGCGCATGCAGACGCCTCGCTCCAGCATCGCGCGCGTGGGCTCCCAGGAGGCCGCCAGGCTCTCGGCCTTGCGGCCTCCGCCGGGCTGGACCGTGAGCACCTCCTCCACGCACCGGCCGGCCACGGCCTCCAGCTCGGCGTTGATGGTGTCGAGGCCGGCGACTGTGCCGAACTCCTGTCTGTCCTGCACTTCCCGGACGACCTCGTCGTACGTGACCTGGTAACGGGCGAGATCCGCGCGAAGGCCCTCCGCCTCGTGCTCGAGCGCCTCGATCCGCCGGTCCAAAGGGGTCAGCAACCGGGAGGCCACGCTTCTGGGAGTGGAGACGCCGAGGTTGCTCCTCTCCCCGAACAGGGGGACCACCAGCTCGAGCTGTCGCAGCCGCTCGACCGCGGCAGCCGTCCGCTGCTCGCTCCAGCCCAGTCTCTCCGCCACCGCCGACAGCCCGAGGTCCCGGTACCGGATCACATACCGGTACAGCTCGACCGAGTCGTCCTCAGTACGCCACGCGTTGTCGTCGACGCAGTGCTCCATGACCCCTCACTCCCCACCTCTACGCGCGTCTGGCACCGCGACGCCGGACGCGCGAACTGCGAATCCCCACTCACGCGACAGCGGAACATGACCCCACGACAGCTGTGGCTCACTGGCATCCCCCCGGCGCAAAGCGCGACAATACTCAAGGGTCTTTCAAAATCACCCCCCTCTTCCGCCCACTCTCCCCGGCCCCTTCACGAACGCCGGAAGACCAATCGGCTATCTCGGTCGAAACGCCCGGCGAAGTCGCCGCAAGGACGACAAAGCATGGGGGCGTGATTTGCGACACACCAAATCGCGCCTCCGGGCGATGACTTGACGAGTCATCATTCGAAGGCGCGAGAAGTCCGGAGGAACGCGGGAGCCTCAGTCCTCCTGCTGCAGCCGCCGGAACGGGGTCAGCATCAGGATCCCTACCCAGACGATGACGCCCACCCCGGCGAGGGCGATGGTCGGGCCCGCCCCGAGCCGGTCGGCGCCCAGTCCGCCGAGGAACGAGCCGAGCGGCAGGGCGCCGTGGGACAGCAGCCGGTAGCTCGCGGTCACCCGGCCGAGCATGTCCCTGCGGGCGAGACGCTGCCGGGTGCTCATCGCGTGCACGTTGTAGAGCGCGACACCCGCCGAGTAGACGAGCGTACCGAGCACCAGGACGGCGCTGCGGGGCAGGACTCCGTCGACCAGGGCGGCCGCGGTGAGCCCGATGATGCCGACTCCCGTGCAGACCAGGCCGGCGACGATGGCGGTCCCGGCCGCGAACCGCTCTCCCACCCGCTTGGCCACCATGGCGCCGGCCACTCCGCCCAGGGCCCCGCATCCGTACACGATGCCGAGCACCGTCGCCGACAGCCCCAGCGACTGCACCACGAAGATGACCAGGACCGTGGCGTAGGCCTGGATGAAGAGGTTGGCGGCACCGCTGCACAGGCCGAGGAACAGCAGGCGGTGGTCGGCGACGAGGTAGCGGAAGCCCTCGGCGACCGATCGCCACCAGCCCTCCGACGGCTTGCCCGCCGCCTCCTGGTCCGGGTCGGCGGGGCGGGTCCTGAGCGAGGCGATGAGCGCACCGGAGAGCAGGAAGCTGACCACGTCCACCAGCAGCGCGAAGGGGGCCGTCAGGAGCTGGATCAGGGCGCCGCCCAGACCGGGTCCGGCCACGTTGGTCACCGAGTAACTGGCATTGACCGCCGCGTTGCCGGCGACCAGCCGGTCGTCGTCGACCAGGTGCGGGAGCATCGAGTGGTGCGCCACGTCGGCGAGGCACTTGAGACAGCCCAGCACCAGCGCCACCACGTACAGGCGCTCCACGGTCAGGCTGTCCAGCCAGGCCATGACCGGCACCGACAGGAGCACGAAGCCCCGCAGCAGGTCGCACAGAGAGTTCAGCAGCCGCACCGGGAACCGGTCCGCCATCACCCCGGCGAACGGGGTCACGAAGAGGACCGGGAGCATCTGGAGCGTGGTCAGCAGGCCCACCTGGAAGGCGTCGGCCCGCAGGGTGAGCACGGCGGTCAGGGGCAGGGCCAGGAGCGTGACCTGGGAGCCGATCCCGGACACGGTCACCGCGCCCCAGAAACGGACGAAGTTCATGTCGCGGAATATCCCGGTCCGGCGCGGGGCGCCGGAGGTCTCCGCGGGCGGGGCCGACGCGGTCATCGGGCAGCTCCCTCGTTCGTGCCGGACCGGCGGATGAGCCCGTGGTCCTCCAGCCCGCCGTAGTAGCCGTCGATCTCCTCGAGGGAGACGTCGGCGCCGTCCTGCTCGGCGAGGACCGCGCGGACCGCCTTGCAGGCGTCCTCCCGGGAACGGCCGTGCGCCAGACCCCACAGCAGCACGCCCTGACGGCTCAGGGAGACCGCCTCGTTGGCCCGCCGCATCACCAGGTACTCGTCCCGGGTGGGCACCAGCGCGTACTCCGTGGTGCGCCGACAGTGCCACGGGTCGGAGTCCGGCAGGGGCTCGTAGCGGTAGCCGGTGGCCGCCATGGCGACCAGGTCCTGCGCCAGCCAGACGTCACGCCGGACCGCGCCCTCGGTGTCCTCCAGGTGGGGCGAGCGGATCACCTCACGGGTCGCGGTCCCCAGCCCGTCCCCCACCGTGCGCTCCCACTTGGCCCACAGCCACTTGGTGTTGACGTAGGGGTCGTCGCGGTGACACAGGTACGCGTCCGCGGCCCGGTACAGCAGTTCCCGGGCCTGGTAGTCGGCGCCCGGGAGGTCCTTGTTGAGGAGGGCTCCCTCGACGTCCTCGCCGATGTTCTGGACGTCGACGCAGTGGCGTGCGACCAGCAGACGGAGGAACTCCGTCCGGTCCTCCTGCAGGTGGTCCCTCAGGTCCTGGAGTACGCCGTCGTCGACCACTATGTCGCCCAGCAGGAACCTCGTCAGGAAGTCCATCCGGGAGCGGGAGGCATAGCCGATCTGGCGCATGTTGTCGGGCGAGGCACGGAAAGTGGTGCAGAGGTCGACGGCGCCGCGCAGCGACGGCAGCGCGATGAACTCGATGTCGACGCGCTCGCCCTCGAACTCGACCTGCTCGGCGTCCTGCCGCTGTTTGCCGTCCGTCACCACGTACAGGTCGACGTCCGACTTGGGCGAGCCCAGACCAGCCAGGGGCGCGCCGCCGGCGTACACGCGCTCGTACCCCCGGGTCTCGGCCACCCAGCGTGCGGCGCGCAGACCACGTTCGACAATCTCCCCGACGGCGGCATCACGCTCGCGCACCGGCCACACTCCTTGTATCCGTACCCACACGGGGGACACGCCGTGGCATGTCCCGGAAAAAACGCGGGGGAGTCGCGAAATTGGATCCTCCGCGACTCCCCTGCCCCTGAGGTGTCTCAGAGGCTGTCACCCGATTTACTCGAGGACGTTGACGGCGCGCGAAACCGGAGCGATACCCATGATGTCCACCCCCTTTCCTCTCGACGGTGCCCCGACCCGACCGGCCCGGGGAAACTCATGCGCCTGCCGCGCGATCAGCGCGAAGGACGGGTCCTCAGCACCCGGTGACCGGTGGGCGTCATGGGCCTCATCCCGTCCGCGGCAGGCATGTCGCGGCAGTCCTCACGGGAGAAGACCTCGACCGTCCAGCTGCGCCGGTGGAAGCAGCGGAGCACCTCGCGCCGGTGGAATTCGTGGAACTCCATCACCACAGCGCCGCGCTCGGAGAGCAGCGCCCTCGCGTCGTTGGCGACGGTGCGGTAGAAGTGCATCGGGTCGCCGTCGGGCCCGTACAGCGCCTCGTCGGCGGTGTGGTCGCGGACCTCGTCGCTGATCGGATCGATCTCCGAGAGGAACGGCGGGTTGCTGACCAGCAGGTCCACCTTGCCCAGAAGCCCGTCGAAGGCCCCCAGGACGTCGCGGGGGTCCTCGGCGGTCACGCACCTGACCCGCTCGGCACCCGCCCCGAGGAGACGTGCGGCGTTGCTCTCGGTCAGCCGGCGCGCGTCGGCGGAGACGTCGGAGGCCGTCACCTCCGCGTCCTCCACCCTCCGGGCGATCTCCACGGAGAGCTGTCCCGAGCCGTGCCCCACCTCGGCCACCGTCGGCGCGGTCATGCCCCGCAGAGAGTCCAGGGCGACCACGGCCAGCGTCTCCGTCGCCGGGTGCGGAACGAGCACTCCCGGGGTGACCTCGTAACGGCTCCCGAGGAACTCCTCGTAGCCGACCAGCAGCGCCAGCGGCGTTCCCTCCCGGCGGCGGGCGGCCAGTGCGAGTGCCTGCTCACGTTCCTCGCCGGTCACTCCGGAAGCGCTCGCGGCCACGTGCCGGACGAGCAGGCGCGCTTCCTCGGGGACGTCGATGGCGACCCCGGCCCGTGAACTCGTGGAGCGTGCCTCGAGAGCCGGGACCAGTTCCCGCTCGACTTCCGTGTACGAAAACACTCGTATCCCCTCAAGGGAGCAGATCCGCTGCCCGTTCCGTGGCCGGCGGTGTCCCGCCACCCGCTCGACACCGTCAAAATTAGGCGGGGTCACGGGCACCGGCTAGGGGGTTCCTGCCTCAGCAGACTGCACTGCATGTTCATGAACGACCACCCGGTCGGGGAGCGACCCACCTGGGCGAAGGCCTCAGCGGGTCTCGGGGAGCGTGCGCCATGTCCGGGCGCCTCTTGCCGTCGGCGATGCGGCCGTCGTGGACCATGGCGAGCGCCTCGATGAAGAGGAGTTCGAGGACCTCGATGTCCTGGACGGCGACCGTGAACCATTCCCCAGCGGTACCGACAGTCGTCGCAGCGGTGTTCGTCCGGCCCGGCGTCGATGGTGAGCGTCTCCCCGTGCGGGCAACGGGCGCCGTCCCCGCGGCCCGCGCTCCTGCACGGCCTCGCAGCCGGCCGCCAGGGAGCCACGGGCTACAGGCGCAAGGTTCGGGTTCGCCTGGCGAATTCGCAGGTCGGAAGCGGTTGTCAGTGGTCCCGTCTACCGTCGTTCCCATGGTGCCATCTCACGGGGGAGAACCCGGGCGGGCCACCGAACCGGTGGCCCAGGACCCGTCGGAGCACGCGCCGGGAACCGCTCCTGACGCGGCCTCACGCGCGGCCGCTCGCCGCGCCGGGCGCAGGGCCGCGCGCATCACGGCGGGCACCCAGGAGCTCGAGCGACGCCTGGCCGATCTGCTGCGGGGAGGTCTCGCCGCGACCGAGCGGCCGGATTTCGGACTGTGGGAGGAGACCGCGGCCCGCATGGTCGACGCTCAGGCTCCGGGACTCGCGGCACGCGTCCGAGAGTTGAGTGCGGTCACGGCCTCGGGACCCGGCTGGCCGGGACGGCTCCTCGAGGAGTGCGCACTCCTGCATCTGCTCGGCTCCGCCTGGTCCGGTCTCGACAGGCTGCCCGGTCCGCTGGCGGCGACGGTCCGGACACGGGTGGGACTGACGGCCACGGCCGACGGCCCCACCGTCAGGGACCACTGGCTGGTCCTCGCACGGTACGAGACACCGGACGGACGGATCGTCACCCGCCGCACATGGCTTTACGGCCGCCGGTCGCGGCGGACCGCGCTACTTCTTTCCTACGAGGCGCCGGGGCGTGCCCCGGCGCCGACCCTGCAGGCAGGCACGGAGGTCGATGCCGAGGTGACTCCGTATCCGGGCGGTGGAGGACTCCGTGCGGAGCTGGGAGCACGGTTCTCCGAGCCCGTCGCCGTCACGGAGCCGCCACCGGGCGGATCAGCGGCCGAGGCATTGGCAGCCTACGGGCACGCCCTGCGTGAGGATCCCTGGCTGGACGCCTGGCCGGTCGTACTCCGGGAGGTCATACCGGTGCCCTCGGGAGACACCTGGCAGCTCGTCGACGCGGCTGACGGGTCCTCGCTGCCCATGACACCTGCGGCGCTGAGCCGACCCGGCCTGTGGACACTCGTGGCTCTCTCCGGCGGCGGCCCTCTTACGGTCTTCGGCGAGTGCGGACACCGCGGGTTCGATCCGCGCGCGGCTTGGTACCCGGACGACGCCGATGATTCCGGGGGCGCCGGGAGTCCGCCGGTGATGCTCGTCTGAAACCCGCTCCGCCGGTGCGCGCCCACCGCCGGCCGTACGTCGCACGTCGCACGCCACATCCCGGACGGACCGCCGCCGGTGAACCGGCGGGCGGGGAGAGCGCCGTACTCCTCGTCCGCCTCGCCCTCACCGCACAGGAAGCCCGACCGGAGGAAGGGACCCGATGCCCACGACCGCCATGACCGGCATCCCCGCGAACAACGCGTGGGACGACCTCGTCACCTCCGCACTGCTCGGCACGGACCGGCGGCCCCTCCCCCGGAGCGGAGGCCCCGCTCCCGGGCCGGCCGAGCTCCTCGGTACCGCCGCCGTGCACACGGTGCGGCGGCGGGCGGCGCTGCGGCCGGGAGCACCGGAAGCCGAGCCGCCCGCGCCCGCACCGGCCGACCCGCGACCGCCCCTGCCCGCCGCTGCCCGCCGCCGGCTCACGCAACTGCTCGCCGGACGCTCGTCCCCGCCGAGCGGCGGGCGCAGGGGCACAGCCCCCGACCTCACCGAACTCATCCCTCAGTGGCTGGCGTCCGCGAGCGCACACGGTTATCGCGCACCCGCGGAACTGCTGCCGCCCCTGCTGGACGCGGCCCGAGCCCGTACGGACCTGCGTCCCCACATCCTGCCGTTCGCCGGACCACGCGGGCTCTGGCTGGCCGGGTTCAATCCGGAGTGGAGGTTCGCGCTGCGCCCCTCGGCGCGCGGCGCCCAGCGCCCCGACACCACCGACATGGATGCGGTGCGCCTGCTCTGGGAGGAGGGACTCTTCGCCGAACGGGTCGCGCTGCTGGGCGCCTTGCGGGAGCAGGATCCCGGCGAGGCCCGTCACCTGCTCCTCAGCACCTGGCCCGACGAGCGCGCCGAGGACCGGCTGATGTTCCTCGATTCGCTGCGGTCCGGACTATCCCACGCCGACGAGGACTTCCTGGAGCAGGCGCTGGCGGACCGGAGCCGTAATGTCCGTGCCACCGCGGCGGAGTTGCTCTCCGCACTGCCCGGTTCACGGCTCGCCCTGCGGATGGCGGACCGCGCCACGTCCTGCGTGAATCCCGACCGTACGGACGGGGCGGTGTCCGTCGCCGTGGAGGCGCCGCACGAGTGCGACGCCGCGATGCAGCGGGACGGCGTGGTTCCGGCGCCCCCACCGGGCCGCGGCGAACGCTCCTGGTGGCTCGGGCAGTTGGTCGAGGCGGCTCCGCTCGAGGTCTGGCGCGGAAAGTTCGACGGGCGGACGGCCCAGGAACTCGTGTCCCTGCCGGTCGCCGACGGCTGGGCCGGGGAGCTGCACGCGGCCTGGTGCCGCGCGGCCATGAGACAGAAGGACTCCGAATGGGCGCGGGCCCTGCTCGGCGCCCCCTCCATACCTCCGGCGAACGGACCGGGGACGGCGTCACTGGCGGAACGGTCCCAGCTCCTCGCCGTCCTGTCCCCGGGCGAACGGGCCTCCTGGGTCGCCGGTTTCGTATCGGCTCACGGTCTGTCCGAGGCGTTCCAGCTGCTCGGGGTCTGCACCGTTCCCTGGGACCGAGCACTCGGCCGGGCGGTGGTGGACGCATTGGACATCGCCCGGGACGCGGGCAGTTACCCCTGGAGCTTCAGCGGGGTGATGGGACTCGCGGAGCGGTGCCTCGATCCCGCCGAGGCGGACAGGCTCGCGGTGCTCACCACCACCCCCGACGAACCGGAGGACGCTTCCCCCGGCGCGGGCGGCTACTGGTCGGAGGCCTTCCAGCGCCTGGTCTCCACGCTGCGTCTGCGCGCTGCCATGGAGGCGGAGCTGGCGGGAGGAGACGGCCCTGACCGGTGAGTGCCGCCAGGCGCACCGGACCGGCCCACGCCGACCGCTACTCAACGCAAGGGTGCACGCACGGTACGCACCCCACGTGCACCAGCCACCGAGGGGACACGACCACATGCACACCGCACACACCACCGGCCGCAGACAGCCCCCGCGCAGACGCACCCACTGCCGTAACCCAACCCCTACACCGCACTTGCCGCCCGGCCACCTACGCACCGCCCGACGCGATGCCCGTCAGCAGGGCATGCGCGAGGGCATGCGGGCAAGACGCACCGGCGGGCCGGCGCACCACCGGACGGGCGCGCGCAGAGCGCCGTGGGCGCCGGGCACACGTCCCGCCTCCGGCACGAGCGACCACGCCCGCCGCTGGCACGAAGGCTCACGCACCCGTCTCCGGTACGAGGGCCACGAAGGCTCGCGCACCCGCCTCCGGTACGAGGGCTCAGGCCTCCGCCGGCTGCCGGACGTGGGCGTTCACCCAGTCGACGATCGAGGCGGTCGTCGCACCCGGAGTGAAGATCTCCGCGACGCCCAGCTCCTTCAGCGGTGAGATGTCCCCCTCGGGAATGATGCCGCCGCCGAACACCTTGATGTCCTCGGCCTCGCGCTCCTTCAGCAGCTCGATGACCTTGGCGAAGAGCGTGTTGTGCGCACCCGAGAGGATCGACAGCCCGATGGCGTCGGCGTCCTCCTGGATCGCCGTGTCCACGATCTGCTCGGGGGTCTGGTGAAGCCCCGTGTAGATGACCTCCATGCCCGCGTCCCGCAGTGCCCGCGCGATCACCTTCGCCCCGCGGTCATGGCCGTCGAGGCCCGGCTTGGCCACCACCACACGGATCGGACCGGTCACACCCATCAATGCCTCCACATGCGTTTCCCGCGCCCCGAGGGCCGGTGATGTGAACGAACGTTATCCACAGCATCCCGCACCGTGCTGTTTCGCGGTGGACCGGGAGGGGGAAATCACACAGAGGGACATGTTCGCCGGTGCCGGTTCCCGCACCGAACGGCCTGCGGGCCACGCGGGGAGCGGCACCGAGGGAGCCGCAACGAGGTCGCCGTACCACCGTGCCGTCAGCCGCACGGCACGGTGGTACGGCCTCCGGCGTCAGGGCGCCGGTCGACCTCCGAAGCGACCCCGTGAGGGCGTGCGGGGCAGGGAGCCGCCTCCCCGCATTCCAGTGCAGGAGGTCGGCCCATGAAGGTCCTGTCCTTCCTACCCCTACTGCTGCGCAGCCCAGGTCTGCGCCCCGCCTGGCTGTCGTCGACGTTGATCAGGGCGACCGCCCTGGAGCTGCTGATACTCGCCGGGCATGTGCTCATCTATCCGTCCGGTCTCACCCCGGAGCGGCGCACACCGCTGCCCGCCCCACTGCCCGGCGGTGGCGCGGAACCCGACGCGACCGCCCGCGCGGACGGCGACGACGGCGGCGTGAGTGGTGCGGACTCAGCAGCCGCAGAGGCAGACCCGGCGACCCCGACCGTGACCCCGACGACGACCCGGACCACGGCGGCCTCCGGCTCCGGCGGAATCACCCGTCCGGCGGAAGCCACCCCGCTGCCCGCCACGGCGGACGACCGGCCTCCCGTGGTCCTCATGCACGGATTCATCGACAACCGTTCCGTCTTCGTCCTGCTGCGCCGTTCCCTGGCACGGCACGGCTGGCGGCATGTGGAGTCGCTCAACTACTCCCCGCTGACCTGCGACATCCGCACGGCGGCGGAGCTGCTGGACCGGCATGTGGAGGAGATCTGCGCCCGCACCGGGAGCCGCGAGGTCGACATCGTCGGACACAGCCTGGGCGGACTCATCGCCCGTTACTACGTACAGCGCCTCGGCGGGGACCGCCGGGTGCGCACACTCGTCACCCTCGGCACGCCGCACGGTGGCACGGCCGCCGCCCCCCTCGCGGGCGCCCACCCCATCGTCCGCCAGATGCGCGGCGGCTCCGACCTGATCAGGGAGCTGCGCCGCCCCGCCCCCGGTTGCCGGACGCGGTTCGTCAGCTTCTGGAGCGAACTGGACAGGGTGATGCTGCCGGTGGAGACGGCCTGCATCGACCATCCGGACCTCGACGCGGTCAACGTGCGCGTCACGGGCATCGGCCATCTGGCCCTGCCGGTGCACCCGGCGGTCGCGTCCGCGATCCGTCAGGCGCTGGAGTCGGACGGTGCGGCCACCCGCATCGAGGGCGCGGCCTCCGTCGCCTGACGTCCGGCGGCGACCGGCCGTGCCGCCCACCCGGCCGGCGCCCGGCACCCCTTGACGAATAGAACAAGCGTCGAACATAGGGCCAAGGCTGTGCGGACAGTCCACCGAAAGACGGCCGATTGCCCCTTTCCTGAAGGACCGGCAGCCTCCGAAGATTGTCGTCCCCTCCTACCGCCGGGTACAGTCGCGGCCACTACTCACCCCGGGGTCCCCCCACCGGCCCCCCGGAACAGGTCCTGCTGCCGAGGCGAGAGAGAAGTTGGTGAACGACCAGCACCCCCACGCCGGGTATGCCGGATACGACAGTCCTTCCACCGGCAGCTTCGACACCGACCCACTGTTCGGGTCCCTGCCGGGCCAGTACGACGGCAGCCACGAGACGACGTACGGCGGCGGCTACGCCCCCTCGTACGACACCGGTTACGGCGACGGCTACGACACCGGCCAGTGGGACACCGGCGCACATCAGCAGGCCGCGTACGACGCCTACGGCGCGCAGGCCCACCCGCAGATGACCCAGACGTACGACACGACCGGCACATGGATGCCCGGTCCGGCCGCCGCGACGACCGGCGCCACGGGTGAGTGGGACACGGCGGGCCTGCACACCGGCACAGCGGGCGAGTGGGCGGCGGGCGACACCGGAGCGTTCCCCACCGCCACCTTCGACACCACGGCCTACACGACCGGGACCTACGCCGCGCCCGCCTTCGGGACCCCGGAGCACGAGAACTACGCGCCCGACACCGGGACGTTCGACGCCACGGCCTGGAACATCGGCGCCACGCCCGAGCACCCCGCGTACGCCCCCGAACAGACTTCGTATCCCTCGTACGAACACGAGTCGGCCCCGTACGAGACCTACGGAACGGCCGAGTTCGCCGTTCCCGAGGGCGACGGCACCCATGACTTCCCCGACCAGCCGGACGGCGGCGCGTACGACCACGCCGACGAGTTCGACCACGCCGAGGCGTACGGGCACTCCGGAACGACCGCTCCCCCCGTCGGCGACGGCTCGGCCGACGAGCCCGACGTCTACACCGATCAGCAGGGCGAGGCGGGCCAGGACGACGGAACCGCGCTCCTCCCGGACGGCTTCGACGTCACCCCCGAAGCCGCCTCCCCCTCAGTCTCCGTACGCCCCGTCGGACGGACCGCCGGGCCGCGCGGCGGCAGCAGGGGCAGGCGTCGCACCCCCGCGAAGCGTTCCGCGCTCCTCACCGTCGCCGTGCCCTCCGCCTGCGTGATGAGCGTCGCGGGCATCGCGGCCGCCTCGGTCAGCGGCGTCGGCGGCTCCGAGGAGACGAAGGACGACACCGCGTCGATGGCCGCCGCCGATGTCGTCAAGCCGGCCGTGGCCAACAACAAGCTGGACGCCCAGCTCGCCAACCTCAGTGCCGACGCCGAGAACTTCGCCGACCGCGCCAGCCGCACCCAGGAACGCATCGACCTGAAGGAACGTCAGGCGGCGGAGAAGAAGAAGCGCGAGGAGGAGGCCGCCCGCCGCGAGGCCCTGCGGCCCAAGTTCGTCCTGCCCGTCGCGCAGCACGGCCTCAGCGCGATGTACGGACAGGCCGGCGTGAACTGGATGTCCGTGCACACGGGCATCGACTTCCCCGTCTCCTACGGGACGCCCGTGATGGCGGCGACCGACGGCACCGTACGCACCCAGTGGAACAGTGCCTACGGGAACATGGCGATCGTCACCTCGCCCGACGGCACCGAGACCTGGTACTGCCACCTCAGCACCACCAAGATCCGTTCGGGTTCGGTCAAGGCGGGCGACGTCATCGCCTTCTCCGGGAACTCCGGCAACTCCACCGGCCCCCACCTCCACTTCGAGGTACGGCCGGGCGCCGGCTCCGCGATCGACCCGATGCCCTGGCTCCGCAGCCACGGCCTCAACCCGAACTGAGACGGCGGGCCTGTACCGGCCGGCTCGCGGCCGCGAGCACGACGCACGCGAAAGGCTCCGGCCCCGCGCTCCAGGAGGAGCGCGGGGCCGGAGCCTTCGTCGTCGCGGTCGCTCCGCTCAGAGCTTCTCGACCGGTGCGTACCGCAGCAGCAGTTTCTTGGGACGCTCGTCCCCGAAGTCGACCGTGGCCTTGGCCTGGTCGCCGAATCCGTCGACCGCCGTCACCGTGCCCAGCCCGAACTGGTCGTGCGTGACCCGGTCCCCGACCACGAGGGTGACGACCGGCTTCTCCGAGGTGCGCCGGGTCGCGAATCCCGACGGCCCGGACTTCGCACGGGACGCGGACAGGGACGAGGTGATGCCCGATGTCGGACCCGCCGGAGCCGCCATCGGTCCCTTCCGCTTCCACTCCAGGTGCTCGTCCGGGATCTCCTCGAGGAACCGCGACGGCGGGTTGTACGAGGGCTGGCCCCACGCACTGCGCATCGCGGCCCGGGTGAGGTACAGGCGCTCGCGGGCCCGGGTGATGCCCACATAGGCGAGCCGGCGCTCCTCCTCCAGCTCCTTGACCTGACCCAGCGCACGCATGTGCGGGAAGACGCCGTCCTCCATCCCGGTCAGGAACACCACGGGGAATTCGAGGCCCTTGGCCGTGTGCAGGGTCATCAGGGTGATGACGCCCGAACCGTCCTCGTCCTCGTCGGGGATCTGGTCGGAGTCCGCGACGAGCGCGACCTTCTCGAGGAACTCGGCGAGCGTCCCGGCGCCCTCCTCCTCGGCACGGTCCTGCTCGAACTCCAGGGCGACGGCGGCGAGTTCCTGAAGGTTCTCGATCCGGGTCTCGTCCTGGGGGTCGGTGGACGCCTGCAGCTCGGCGAGGTAGCCCGTACGCTCCAGGACCGCCTCCAGCACCACGGCGGGGCCCGCACCGGACTCGACGATCGTGCGGAGCTCCTCCATGAGCGTGTTGAACCGCTTCACGGCGTTGGCCGAGCGGGCCGCCATCCCGTACGCCTCGTCGACCCGGCGCAGGGCCTGCGGGAAGGAGATCTTCTCCCGCATCGACAGCGCGTCGATCATCGCCTCGGCCCGGTCGCCGATCCCGCGCTTGGGCACGTTGAGGATGCGGCGCAGCGGCACGGTGTCCTCGGGGTTGGCCAGGACCCGGAGGTACGCGAGGACGTCCCGGACCTCCTTGCGCTCGTAGAAGCGCACCCCGCCGACGACCTTGTACGGCAGGCCGACGCGGATGAAGATCTCCTCGAAGACACGGGACTGCGCGTTGGTGCGGTAGAAGACGGCGACATCCCCCGCCTTCGCCTCCCCCGCGTCCGTCAGCCGGTCGATCTCGTCGGCGACGAACTGCGCCTCGTCGTGCTCGGTGTCGGCGACGTAGCCGGTGATCCGGGTGCCCGCCCCCGCGTTCGTCCAGAGGTTCTTGGGGCGGCGGCTCTCGTTGCGCTCGATCACGGCGTTGGCCGCGGAGAGGATCGTCTGCGTGGAGCGGTAGTTCTGCTCCAGCATGATCGTGGTGGCGTCCGGATAGTCCTCCTCGAACTGGAGGATGTTGCGGATCGTCGCACCGCGGAAGGCGTAGATCGACTGGTCCGCGTCACCGACGACGCACAGCTCGCCGGGTGCGTCCCCCTCCCTCGCGGGACCGACCAGTTCCCGCACCAGGGTGTACTGGGCGTGGTTGGTGTCCTGATACTCGTCGACCAGGACGTGCCGGAAGCGGCGCCGGTAGTGCTCGGCGACATCGGGGAAGGCCTGGAGCAGGTGCACCGCCGTCATGATGATGTCGTCGAAGTCGAGGGCGTTGGCCTCGCGCAGCCGCGCCTGGTAGAGCGCGTACGCCTGGGCGAGGGTCTTCTCGAAACCGTCGGCCGCTTGTCCTGCGAAGGTCTCCTCGTCGATGAGCTCGTTCTTGAGGTTGGACACCTTCGCCGTGAACGACTTCGGCGGGTAGCGCTTGGGGTCGAGGTCAAGGTCACGGCAGACCAGCGCCATCAGGCGCTTGGAGTCGGCGGCGTCGTAGATCGAGAACGACGAGGTGAAACCGAGCCGCTTCGACTCCCGGCGCAGGATGCGCACGCAGGCGCTGTGGAAGGTCATGACCCACATCGCGTTGGCGCGCGGACCGACCAGGCCCTCGACGCGCTCCTTCATCTCGCCCGCGGCCTTGTTGGTGAAGGTGATCGCGAGGATCTGCCCCGGGTGGACCCCCCGCTCGGCCAGCAGGTGGGCGATCCGGTGGGTCAGCACCCTGGTCTTGCCCGATCCGGCCCCTGCGACGATGAGCAGCGGGGAGCCGGCGTGCACCACGGCGGCGCGCTGCTCGGTGTTCAGCCCGTCGAGCAGCGCCGCCGGGTCGATGACGGGACGCGGTGCGCCGTCGCGGTAGTAGGCGTCACGCGGCGGCGGAGGCGCGTCGAAGACGTCCTCGAAGAGACCCTCGGGCACCGCCTCGGGCGCGTGCTCCTCGGGCGGCGGCGGGGGGCCGTCCTCGCCCTGCTGGAGGCCGGTCAGGAAACTGTCGTCAAAGAGGCTGCTCATCGCCTCACGAGTCTAGGCGGCCGCACCGACAGCCCGGGCCGCATCGGCGACAAGGGCCACGCACCGCACACGCAACGGGACGGGGCTCCCACGGAGCGTGAGATTCCAGGGGTGGAACCGACCTCGCCGGCCGCCACACGGAAAAGGTCACGGAAATGTATCGGGCATATCGAACATCAACCTTCACAGGGACACCACGGTTTGGCTAGCGTGCTCCGACGGGTGCCCCGTACCCCCTTGAGGCGAACCACGCCGCACGGGTGCCCCCGCCGAATCCGTACTCCCTCCGACGGGAGTCCGGAACCGGGGACCCACACGCAGCACCGGGGTGAATCGGTCCGTCTCCACCGGACCGTAGGGCAGCCTTCCGTTCCGCCCGAACCCTCCCCCCGAGCCTGAAAGGCCTGGGGGGACCCCCATCGCTAACCCGGTAGGCGGTCCACGGAAGGAGATGCCGGCCTTGGCGTCGCATCGCAAGCCGCGCACCCGGGTGCGCACCACCACCCCCGCCGTCGGTCTCACGACCGCGGCGCTCGCCTCCGTCACCCTGCTCTCCACCCAGAGCGCGACGGCCGCTCCCGCCGAGCCGAGGCCCAGCATCGAGGAAGTGCAGAAGAAGGTCGACGACCTCTACCGGCAGGCCGGCACGGCGACGCAGAAGTACAACGAGGCGAAGTCCGCCTCGGCCGGGCAGCGGGCCAAGGTCGACGCCCTGCTCGAGGCGGCGGCCAAGCGGGCGGACAAGCTCAACGAGACCCGTCGCGAGCTGGGCAACTACGCGGCCGCGCAGTACCGCAGCGGAGCGATCGCCCCCACCGCGACCTTCTTCCTGGCCGACGACCCCCAGTCGTACTTCGACCAGGACCAGCTGATGGCGCGCATGACCAGCCAGCAGCAGAAGGCGGTGTCCGACTTCCGGACGCAGCAGAAGGAAGCGGCGGCCAAGCGGGTCGAGGCGACGAAGAGCCTGGAGGAGCTGACCGAGTCGCAGGACTCCTTGCGCACCAGCAAGCAGCAGGTGCAGGCCAAGCTCACCGAGGCGCGCACCCTGCTGTCGAAACTGACCGCGGAGGAGAAGGCGCGGCTCGCGGAGCTGGAGCGCAAGAAGGAGGCCGAGGCCAAGCGGAAGGCCGAGGAGCTCGCCAGGCAGCAGGCCGAGAAGGAGAAGGCCGAGCAGGCCGCGAAGGAAGAGGCCTCGCAGGAGGAGGCGGGCACCGGAACGGGTGGCACGGCCTCCGACAGCGGCTACGCCACCAAGGCGGAGAAGGTGCTCGCCTTCGCCCGCGCCCAGATCGGCAAGCCGTACGTCTGGGGGGCGACGGGTCCGTCGTCGTACGACTGCTCGGGGCTCACCCAGGCCGCGTGGAAGGCGGCCGGCGTGAACCTGCCGCGCACCACCTGGGACCAGGTGGAGGTCGGCACCCGGGTGGCCACGGCGGATCTCCAGCCGGGTGACCTGGTCTTCTTCTACGACGACATCAGCCACGTCGGCATCTACAAGGGCGACGGGATGATGATCCACGCCCCGAAGCCGGGCGCGAACGTCCGCGAGGAGTCGATCTACTACATGCCGATCTACGGCAGCGTGCGTCCGGCCTGATCCGCCGGGCCGATCCACGGGACCGCCTCACGGGGCCGTTCCTCACAGCCGTCCGGCGCTGCGAGGAACGACCCCGCCGGTGTCCCTGGAGTCCGGCCGGCTCCGGTGCCCGCCGGAGCGTCAGGCGCCCAGGGCCGCGAGCTCCGCTTCGGCGCGCTCGGTGACCAGGGCGAGGACACGCCCCGCGGCGGCCAGGTCCTCGGCCGGTATGCCGCCCCAGATGCGGGCGGAGAAGGGGGCGGTCCCCGCGCCGACCACGGCGAGCAGTTCCCGCCCCGCGTCCGTGGGGACGAGGTGCGCGCCGTCCGCCACGAGCAGTCGGCGTTCCAGCAGTTCGTCGATGGTGGCCCTGATCCCGGCCGGCTCCGCCTTGAGGGACCGCTGGACCTGGACGAGGAGTCCGTCCGGTGTCGGCGGAGTCTCGGAGGTGGCGGCCGCGCGCAGCGTGATCTGCTGCTGGAAGGTGACGCCGTGCCTGGCCAGGACGTGTTCAAGGACGCCTCGGGCGGCGTAGTGGGCCAGTGCGAGGTTGCGTGCATCGGCGACGGGTGCGGTGGTGGACGCTGAAGTCATGGAGTTGCCCCTCGTTTGCTCTCGTCGTTCGGTACGGGTGGAGCGAGAGTGACGCCGAGCAGGGTCGTCAGCTCACCGGTGAACGCCCGCGTGCGCGGGGAGTCCAGGCCGTCGAGCGGCTCCGTCAACTGCTGGAGCAGTTCCTGGACCACCGTGATCGCCCGTCGTGTGACCGCCTCACCCTGATCGGTGAGCCGGAGTTGCACGGCGCGCGGGTCGCGGGGATCGCGGGTGCGCTCGATGAGGCCGGCCGACTCCAGGGCGCGCGCCAGCTTGGAGACGTACAGCGCCTCCAGGCCGGTGTGATCGGCGAGCCGGCGCTGACTGGGCCGCTCCCCGGCGCGCTGCATGCCGTACAGCGAGGCGACCAGCGAGTACTGGGCGTGGGTGAGCCCCAGCGGGCCCAGCGCACGGTCGACCGCGACCCGCCACTTGTTGGCGAGCCGCCACACCAGGAAGCCGGGAGTGGGACCCGGTGAACCCTTGCTCATGGAAATAGAGTACATAGCTACTATGTCCATGGCTACTAAAATTCGGCCGTGCCGTCACCGCCCGAAGAAAGCGGACCCGGGGGCGGCCCCGGGCCCGCTCGCGACCCTCAGGTCCAGAGGGTGGCGATGAAGATGTTGGCGACGGTCAGCCCGCCGACCGCGGCGAAGACGCCCTTGTCCACCTTCTCGTCGTCCCGCTTCACATAAACGAGCGCGAGGATCACGATCAGGACCAGCAGCTTGACGCCGATCTTGACGTTGTTCACGGTCTGGTCGTCGGCCTGGTTGAGGCCCACCAGGGCGACGCCGGTGACGAGCATGGTGAGCGCGCCGTGCAGCATGGCCGGGACGAACCTGGCCGTACCGGCCCCCATGGCCTTCATCTGGGTGAGGAAACCGCCCAGCAGGGAGGCGATACCGATGATGTGCAGGGCCACGAAGACATTGATGAGTACGTCCATGGCCGCAGCCTAACCGCGCCCATATCACCACTCTTCAGCCAGGTACGACTTCCCGATGAGCGCATCCCGGGTCTGCGCGAATCACCGGACTCCGCTTACGGTTCACGGTCATCCGAGGGAAGCGAAACAGCACATGCGGGCAATAGCTGTCATTACGCCTCTTCGGCGTGCGCCGGGTTTAGCGTCCCTCCCAGGTGACCGGATCTGCACCCGCCGCCCCCGTACCGGGCGGCATCCCCGGTCGCCCCGCCAGGAATCCGGCGGCGGGCCACTCCCCCCTGTGGTGGCCCGCCGCCGGACCCGAGCGGGCCCGCGGCACCCCCCGACGGGCAGTCGAACGGAAGGACGCACCACCCCCGTGGCCGCCCATCGAGAAGCCGCTCACCGTAAACCCAAGCAGCGCCTGTTCACCGGGCCTGCTGCCCGCACCGCGGCAACCCTCGCGCTCGCCGGCGCCGCGACCGCGACCACCCTCGAAGGCTCCGCCCAGGCGGAACCCCAGCTCACCCCGGCCCAGGTCAAGGCCAAGGTCGACCGGCTCTACCACGACGCCGAGGCCGCCACCGAGAAGTACAACGGCGCCAAGGAGGCCGCGGAGGACTCCGAGAAGTCCCTCGACGCCCTGCGGGACGAGGCAGCCCGCAGGACGGAGCGCCTCAACACCGCGCGCGACGCCCTCGGGGCCTACGCCACCGCCCAGTACCGCAGTGCGGGCATCGACCCCGCCGTCCGGCTGGCCCTCTCCTCGGACCCGGACGAATACCTGGAGCGTGCCTCGTACGAGGACCGGGCGGGCGACCGCCAGGCCGGCGCGATCAACGGAGTGCGACGGCAGATCAACGAGATCGCCCAGCTCCGTGCCCGGGCCCAGGACGAGCTCGACCTGCTCGCCTCCCAGCGCACCGCGCTGCGCAAGCACAAGGACGACGTCCGCACCAGACTCGCCGACGCGCAGAGGCTGCTGGCCACCCTGACCGCCGAGCAGCGCGCCGACTACGAGCGCTCTGCCGACGCGGCGCACGGCGGAGCCGCCCGTGCCGACCGGGGCGCCCCGCGAGGTTCCGCAGCCGCGCCCAACGCCCGTGCCGCCGAGGCGATCGCCTTCGCCCAGGGTGCACTCGGCAAGCCGTACGTCTGGGGCGCGACCGGGCCCTCCTCCTTCGACTGCTCCGGCCTCACCCAGGCCGCCTGGCGGGCCGCCGGGGTGTCGCTCCCCCGCACCACGTACACCCAGATCAACGCCGGGCAACGCGTCTCCCGATCCGAACTTGCCCCCGGGGACCTGGTGTTCTTCTATCCCGGCGTCACCCATGTGGGTCTCTACGTCGGCGGCGGCCAGATGATCCACGCCCCGCGCCCGGGAGCCCCGGTCCGGTACGCGTCGGTCGACGACATGCCCTTCGCGGGAGCCACCCGGGTCGCCTGAGGGCTGTCCCGTCAGCCGTCACGCGCCCGCCGGGGATCACGGGACAGCCCTTAGGCTCCCTGCCCATGGACACAGCCATCCAGGACTACACGCTGGCGCTCACCCGCCGCTCCCCCGACCACTACCGGGTGGGCCCCTTCACGGTCCGCCACAACCCGGGCTGGGAGCTGAAGTTCGCCAACTACGCCATCCCGGACCAGGGAGCCGAACCCACCGCGCGGGACATCGCCGATCTGGTCGAGGCGTTCCGCGCACATGACCGGCTCCCCCGGCTGGAGTTCCTGCCGTCCTGGGCACCGGCCGTCGAACCGGCCCTGCTCGCGGCCGGGTTCACGGTGGAGAACCGCGCCCCGGTCATGGCCTGCGCCGCCGGCGGTCTCCTCACACCGAAGCCGGTGGACGGCCTGCGCGTCTCCGAACCGGTCACCGCCGACGAGTTCGCCGCCGCGGCCGCCGTCCAGCACACCGGCTTCGGCGGCGAAGGCGGCCCCGACGACGGCGAGATCGCCTGGCTGCGCGCGGCGACCGCGGGCGGTGGCGTCGCGGCACTGGCCACGGTGAACGACCTCCCCGCAGGGGCCGGCGGCTGCTCCGCCCCGGTCGGTGGCATCGGTGAACTGGCCGGTCTGGCCGTGGCCGAGGCCTTCCGCCGCCGTGGTGTCGGCGCCGCCCTCTCCGCCTGGCTGACCCGCACCGCCTTCGACCGCGGCTTCCACACCGTGTGGCTGGAGCCGGGCGGCCCCGACGTCGAGCGGATCTACGCGGGCATCGGGTACCGCAGGACCGGGGAGAAGCTCGACATCTCGCTGGACCCCGGCTGAGCGCGGGCCCGCAGCTCCCGCCCGGACGCCGGGCAGGAGCGGCCGGGCTCAGACCAGCCGTCGCGCCGTCGCCCACCGGGTCAGCTCGTGCCGGTTGGAGAGCTGGAGCTTGCGCAGCACCGCGGAGACATGGGACTCGACCGTCTTCACCGAGATGAACAGCTGCTTGGCGATCTCCTTGTACGCGTATCCCCGGGCGATCAACCGCAGCACCTCCCGCTCGCGCTGCGTCAGCCGGTCCAGGTCCTCGTCGACCGGCGGGGCGTCGGTCGAGGCAAACGCGTCGAGCACGAACCCCGCCAGCCGCGGCGAGAACACCGCGTCGCCGTCCTGCACCCGGAAGACCGAATCGACCAGGTCGGATCCGGTGATGGTCTTGGTGACATAGCCCCGGGCACCGCCACGGATGACGCCGATGACGTCCTCGGCGGCGTCCGACACGGACAGTGCCAGGAAACGCACCGGGTTCTCGACCGCGCCCATCATCGGGGCACAGCGCTTCAGCACCTCCACCCCGCCGCCTCCCGGCAGGTGGACGTCCAGCAGGACGACCTCGGGACGGGTCGCGGTGATCACGGTGACCGCCTGGTCGACGTCGGCGGCCTCGCCGACGACCTCGACCCCGGTCTCCTCGGTGCGGCCGATCTCGGCCTGGACCCCGGTGCGGAACATCCGGTGGTCGTCGACGAGCACGACCCGTACCCGGCGCTCCTCGCCCCCGGTCACCTCGGTGTTCTCGGTCATTCGCCCGACCTCTCCATCTCCAGCTCGACCTCCGTGCCCCCGCCGGGCACCGCACGCAGCCGCGCCGTACCACCGTTGCGCTGCATCCGGCCGATGATCGATTCTCGTACGCCCATCCTGTCGGCCGGTACGGCGTCCAGGTCGAATCCCGGCCCCCGGTCCCGTACGGAGACGAAGACCGTGCGGCCCTCGACCTCCGCGAAGACCTGTACGGCACCGCCCTCGCCACCGTACTTGGCGGCGTTGACCATCGCCTCGCGCGCGGCCTGCATCTGCGCCGTGAGCTTCTCGTCGAGCGGGCAGTCACCGACCACCACGACCTCCAGCGGCACCCCGTGCTTGTCCTCCACCTCGGCGGCGGCGCGCTTGACGGCCTCGGCGAGGGTCGACGGCTCCTCGGCCGCGTCCTTACCGGTGCCCTGCGGGTTGTACAGCCAGTTACGCAGCTCCCGCTCCTGGGCGCGGGCCAGCCTGCGGACCTCGGCGCCGTCGTCCGCGCTGCGCTGGATCAGCGTGAGCGTGTGCAGGACGGAGTCGTGGACATGGGCGGCGACCTCGGCACGCTCCTGGGCCCTGATACGCATCAGGCGCTCCTCGGAGAGGTCCTGGGTCATCCGCACGAGATAGGGGCCCGCGAGGAGCGCGATGCCGGTCAGTACGGCGACGGCGGCGGTCAGCGCCGTACCCAGCTGGGCGGCCGAACCCCGCACCACCATGAAGGCGGCGAGACCGAGGCCGACGAGCGCGACACCCGCCAGGCCCCGGGCCAGCTGCAGCACCCGGCGGCGGCGTCCGACCTCTATCCACTGGGCCCTGCGGGCGTTGTCGGCCTGCCGCCAGACCAGCACGGAGCCCGCGCCGATGAGCAGGGCGGGCCAGACGTAGCGGTCCGCCTTGCTGCCCATGTCGACGTTGCCGACGAAGATCAGGGCACCGACGAGCAGCGCGATCAGCGCGAAGACCTGGCCCCTGTCCGGCTTTCTGAGTCTTCGCCTGCCGTCGGGCGCGGTCTCGAAGAGGGACCGTGCCTCCGCTCCCGCGCCCCCGCCGACCCCGAGCGGTACGACGATCCAGAACACCGCGTAGAGCACCGCCCCCAGACCGTCCGCGAAGAACAGCCCGAGGAAGACGAACCGCACCCAGGCGACCGGCAGCCCCAGATGTCCGGCGAGCCCGCGCGCCACACCGCCGAGCATCCGCCCGTCGTCGCTGCGGTACAGCCTGCGCGGCGCCGGCTCCTCCGGATCCGGGGCGTGGGAGCTCTGGGCTCGGGTCGTCGCTGCAGGCATGGACCGATCGTCACACGTCCCGGCGGGTCATGGCATCAGGGTCTGCCCGGACCCGACCCTGAGACCCCGCTCCCGCAAAGTCCTCCACCCGGTGTCAGGGACGCAATATCAGGGTCGGTCCAGGGTCGTCCCCGGTCCCGCCGGACCGTACGGACCGTCACCATGGAGCCATGACCGTTCCCCAGGACGCCTCCCCCGGCGTCGCCCCGCCCCCCGAGCCGGCACCGCGGCTGCAGCGCAGCAAGCGGCAGAAGGTGGTGGCCGGGGTGTGCGGCGGGCTCGGCCGCTACTGCGACGTCGATCCGGTGATCTTCCGGATCGTCTTCGGCGTCCTCGCCGTGACGGGCGGCATCGGCCTGATCTTCTACGGCTTCGCCTGGCTGCTGCTCCCCGTGGACGGGGAGGAGGAGAACGAGGCGCGCCGGCTGCTGTCCGGCCGGGTCGAGGGGCCCGCGCTGATCGCTCTGCTGCTGGCCCTGGTGGGCTGCGGGCTGCTGCTGTCGATGCTGCACAACGGCGGGATGCTCGCCTTCGCCGCGATGCTGTCGCTGACCGTCGTCGGCTTCTTCGTCTGGACGCAGCACCGTCGGACGGCTCCGCCCGAAGAGCCGTCCGGAACCTCGGCGCACGCCCCCGGAACCACCGCGCACACGGCCGGGCACGGGGCGCCGCCCGAGGTGAAGGCGCCTCCGACGACGAGCGGCCCGTCCTGGTGGCGGGACCCGATCGTCAAGGACGGCACGACCGGGCCCTCGGGCACGGGCTATCTGTGGGGCCCGGAGAGCGCGCTGTCCGCGAACGGGAAGTCCGGCCGGGGCGGGGCGGCGCCACACGCTTCGAGCCGCCCGCACGGCCGTTCCCGCGGGACCCGCGGCCCGCGTTCGATCGGGGGCTCCGTCTTCGTGCTGGCCGTGGTCGCCGGTGGTCTGGTCGCCGGGCTGAACTGGGACACCCATCCGCTGGGGACCAGCGTGCAGCTGGGTCTCGCCGCGGCGCTCGGGGTGTTCGGCCTGGGCCTGCTGATCGCGTCCGTCGTCGGCAGGACGGGCTTCGGCACGATCGTGCTGGCGGTCCTCACCGCCGGGCTGCTGGCCGGATCCACGCTGATCCCGCGCGACATCGGCACCGACTGGGTGCACGAGGAATGGCGCCCGGCCTCGGTCGCCGCGGTCCAGCCCCGCTACGAACTGGACCTGGGCGACGCCCGGCTCGACCTCTCCGGGATCACCCTCCCGAAGGACGGCACCCTGCGCACCGGCATCGAGGTCGGGGCGGGCCGGGCGGTCGTCGTGGTCCCCGAGGGGGTGCGGGTGCGGGTGGACGCCGAGGTGGGCCTGGGTGACATCCGGTTCCCGTCCGACGCACGCGACGACGTGAACATCGCCGCCGACCACCACACCCGGCGGACCGTCGACCCCACGGGGGGCGGCAGGCCCACGGGAACGATCGAGCTCGCGATGAAGGCCGGCGTCGGACAGCTGGAGGTCACCCGTGCCACTTCATGAGATCCGTCCGGGCCGCGCGGTGGCCGGCCTCGTCATGCTGACCCTGGCGGGTGGCTACGCCGCGGACGCGCTCGGGGCGTGGGACGCCCCCTGGAGGTTCTTCGTCCCCGTACTCGTCGGCGGTCTCTGGCTCGCCGCGACCGTGACCTGGGTGAACTACCGGCTGCGCCGACGACGCCAGGCGCGGCGGGCGTCGGCCGAGGGCATCGGTGCGCAAGGACCGCGCGGCGGGGCGACCAGGGTGACCTGAGCGCCCCCTGACGGCCTCTGCTACCGGACCCGTGGCCCGCTCAGGCCGTCCACCGGGCGGCGCGCCCCCCTCAGGGCGTCCACCGACAGGTACGGCGCGCCCGCGAGCAGCAGCGGCAGCCAGGCCATGAGGTAGACGAGATCGTTCCCGTAGTAGTACGGCGTGCTCTGCCAGCTGACGGTCAGCCACAGGCTCAGCGAGATCAGGGCGCCCCCGAGGGCGGCGAGGCGGGCCCACAGCCCCACGAGGGTGCCGAGGCCGACGAGGAGCTCGCCGATCGCGATGGCGTAGCCGAAGCCCTCCGGGCTCCATTGCGCGAGGTCGACCAGGCCGGGGATCGCCGCACTGTCCCGTACGCCGTTCATCATCTCGCCGATGGAGCCTGGCCCGCTCGCCGCGAGAAAGGAACTGTCGGTCAGCTTGTCGATGCCCGCGTAGACGAAGGTGACACCGAGGAAGATCCGCAGGGGCAGCAGCGCGTACCGCCCCGCCCTGTCCCTCAGGCTCCTCGGCTCGTCCAGTCCGTAGGAACCGCCCCTGTACCCGCGCATCACCGCTCCGCCTTCCGTTGGCCCTCCGACAGACCATACGTACGCCGGTTCGGCGGCGCTCACCAGGCCTGTGGCTCAGTCCGTGACGTCGATGCGGCAGGAGTTCGTCTCGACACCCGCGGCGGTGACGACCTGCACCTCGACGGTGCCGGGTTCGACCTCGACGGGCACCGGCACGGTGAGCACGGTGTCCGCCGGATTGGCGAAGCCTCCGGTGACCGGGACCAGGGGGACGTGCACGTGCACCCGCCCGATCCTGACCACCACCCGCGCCAGCCGGTCGGGGCTGCCCGCTCCGGGCGGCACGAATCCCGCGCCGCGGATCTCGATGTCGTCACCGGTGCGGATCGGGGCGTCGAGATCCCCGGCCTCCCTGGCCCGGACGACGGAGAGGATGACGGGACGGCCGCCCTCCGCGTACTTGCCCGCGAAGTAGGTCGCGGCCGACACCGCCACCAGGGCCGCGAGGCCCCACGGCAGATCGGGCAGCTGTTCCGGGCGGCGGGCCAGCCGGACCGCGGCGAACAGCACGGCGACCGCGCTGACCAGGACGTACTGCACATCGGTGAAGCTGCCGCGCCCGGAGTCGTCGGTCAGCAGATCGGCGGCGCGCGGCCGGTCGGCACGGAGCTTCTGCAGCCGCTGGGCCAGGACCCGCACGGTCACCACCCGGCGTACGACGACGGCGACGGCGCACACCAGCGCGAGGACGGTCAGCACTCCGGCCGAGCGCACCAGGTCGAGCCCTTCGATGAGGGCGTCGCGGTCGGCGTGGTCGGAGGCACCGGCGAGTTGCAGCGCGAGGACGAGCACGGAGAACGCGGCGAGCAGCACCCAGGAGGCGGCGACCGTACGTGAGGTCGAGAGCCGGTTGTCCTCACCGATCAGCGGGGCGAGGAGCCCGCCCCGGGCCCGGTGGAAGCGGGCGGCGCCGGTCAGCAGGCCCGCGGTGACGAGCGCGGCGACCAGCCCGGCCGTGCGCGCCGTGGACCAGCCCGCGCCGATGGCGGTGACGGCCTCGCCGACGACGAGCAGGGCGACACCGCCCCAGACCACGGTCAGGGTGCGGCGCCAGAGCGTGTGGAGCCAGGCGTCGCCGGCCTCCCGGCCGCGTTCGGCGACGGCGCGCGCCGACTCGGTCAGCTCGTCCGACACCCACTGCCTCGACGCCGAGACGGACTGCGCGACGCCGGCGGGCAGGCCCTTCCCCGAGGCGAGTTCATCCCGTTTGGCGAGGAAGGCAGCCACCGCGCGGCGGTGTCCTTCGCGTGCCCCGTGCGGGCAGTCGCCGCACGTGCAGCCACCGCCGTGCGCGCTCTTCACCCTCGCCTCGTCCAACGCCACGGAGAACTCCGCCCCTTCTTACCTGGGTACAACCAACTCGCCTGCTATTTCTGCGAATTGTGCCGTACGCTCCGGGCTCGTCCCGCATCGGGGCGAGCCCGGAGCGTACATCGCGCGAATGTGCGATTCTCAGGCGCTGAGCACGAGGTAGGCGAGGCCCAGCGTGCCCCGGTATCCCCCGTAGTACCCCGTGCGCCGGGCGCCTACGGCCTCCCTCACCCCGGCGTGCAGCCGGTGCCCGGGGTTCTCCAGCGCCCAGCGTTCGCCCCGCCCGATGTTGGCGGCCGACTCGAAGAGGTCCCACTCCCGCTGGTCCGCCACGGTCACCTGGAGCGGCCTGAGGCCGGCCGCCTCCGCCTGCCTGATCAGTTCCAGGAGCGAGCCGAAGTCACCGGGCTCGGCGCCCAGCCCCTCCAGCGCGGCGGGAGAGGGCTCGCGCTCCCAGAAACCGTCCCCGAACAGCACCCGCCCTCCGGGACGCACCGCCGCCCGCAGGGCTTTCAGCGCCTCGGAGGTCCCTCCCGGCCAGGCGTGCGAGGACCCGATGCACACGGCGAGGTCGTACCCGCCCTCGGAGTGCGCGGCCGCGGACACCTCGTGGAACCGCACCCGGTCCGCAAGACCGCGCTCCCGGGCGAGGAGCATGCCGCGCGTGACGGCGTCCGGGTCGGTCTCGATCCCGTCGCCGGTGGCGCCGGGCGCCGCCTCGACCAGACGCATCAGCAGTTCGCCCCAGCCGCTGCCGAAGTCCGCGATACGGGCGCCCGGCGCGGGCCCGCAGGCGGCGACCAGCGTGGCCGCGTGCTCCTCGGACAGCGGGGTGTTCCAGGTCAGCCGGTCGTTCCCGGGGGCGGCCATGAGTGCTCTGATCTCTTCGGTCGACATGACCGTGAGCCTGGCACGGGACCGTACGCGGAGGCCAGGGGCTTTCTACCGGCCCCGGCTGCAGATCTCCGTGAGGTCCGCTTCGATCGGACCGGGCGAGTCCACCTTGATCTTGTCGTGGTGGATCCCCGTGGGTGTGCGGGCCTTGAAACCGGACCGGGTTCGTCGACGTGGACGCGGATACGACGATGCCGCCGCCCGGACGAATGAGCGACGGCATCGGCGTTGACCTCAGAGCGAGGGGATCACTCCCACTCGATCGTCCCCGGCGGCTTGCTCGTGACGTCGAGCACGACTCGGTTGACGTCGGCGACCTCGTTGGTGATGCGCGTGGAGATCTTCGCCAGCGTCTCGTAGGGCAGACGCGACCAGTCGGCGGTCATCGCGTCTTCGGAGGAGACCGGGCGCAGCACGATCGGGTGTCCGTAGGTGCGGCCGTCGCCCTGGACGCCGACGCTGCGGACGTCCGCCAGCAGGACCACGGGGCACTGCCAGATGTCTCGGTCCAGGCCCGCGGCGGTCAGCTCCTCGCGGGCGATGGCGTCGGCCTCGCGCAGCAGGTCGAGCCGCTCCTTGGTGACGTCGCCGACGATACGGATACCGAGGCCGGGGCCGGGGAACGGCTGGCGCTGGACGATCTCCTCGGGCAGGCCGAGCTCCTGGCCGACCATCCGGACCTCGTCCTTGAACAGCTGGCGCAGCGGCTCGACGAGCTGGAACTCGATGTCGTCGGGGAGCCCGCCCACGTTGTGGTGGGACTTGATGTTGGCGGTGCCGGTGCCGCCACCGGACTCGACGACGTCCGGGTAGAGGGTGCCCTGGACGAGGAAGGCGACCTCGGGGCCGTCCTCCTGGAGGATCTCCAGCTGGGCCTGCTCGAAGACGCGGATGAACTCGCGGCCGATGATCTTCCGCTTCTGCTCGGGGTCGGAGACCCCGGCGAGGGCGTCGAGGAAGCGCTTCTCGGCGTCGACGACCTTCAGCTTCGCGCCGGTCGCGGCGACGAAGTCCTTCTCGACCTGCTCGGTCTCGCCCTTGCGCATCAGACCGTGGTCGACGTAGACGCAGGTCAGCTGCGAGCCGATGGCCTTCTGCACGAGGGCCGCGGCGACCGCGGAGTCCACGCCGCCGGAGAGGCCGCAGATGGCGCGCTTGTCGCCGACCTGCTCGCGGATCAGGGCGATCTGCTCCTCGACCACGTTGGTGGTCGTCCAGGTCGGCTCGATGCCCGCGCCCCGGTAGAGGAAGTGCTCCAGGACCTGCTGGCCGTGGGTCGAGTGCATGACCTCCGGGTGGTACTGGACGCCGTAGAGCTTCTTCTCGTCGTTCTCGAAGGCGGCGACCGGGACGACGTCGGTGGACGCGGTGACGGTGAAGCCCTCGGGAGCGGCGGAGCAGGCGTCGCCGTGCGACATCCAGACCGGCTGCTCGGTGGGGGTGCCCTCGAAGAGGGTGGAGCCGGCCTTGGTGACGGAGAGCGGGGTGCGGCCGTACTCGCGCGCGCCGTTGTCGTCGACCGTGCCGCCGAGGGTGGTGGCCATCAGCTGGAAGCCGTAGCACATGCCGAAGACGGGGACCCCGGCCTCGAAGAGCGCACGGTCGATGCTGGGCGCGCCCTCCGCGTACACCGAGGAAGGACCGCCGGAGAGGATGATCGCGCGGGGGTTCTTCGCCAGCATCTCGGCCACCGGCATGGTGGACGGGACGATCTCGCTGTAGACCCGGGCCTCGCGGACGCGGCGGGCGATGAGCTGGGCGTACTGGGCGCCGAAGTCGACGACCAGGACGACGTCGGTCGCGGAGTCGGGGGCGGCGGGGGGTGCTGCTGGCACGGGGCGGCCTTCCGGCGGTGGAGAGGGGTCGGTCCTGCCAATTCTACCGGCCGTGGAGCGCCACCCCGCCGGGCTCCTGTCTCAGCATCCGGGCCCGGCGTGGACCCGGGACCGGGAGGGGGCCATACTTGCCCCCATGCGTCAGCACACGATCTTCGTCTTTACCTATGGCACCCGGTCCGCCGGCTGCCATGGTCGTGCTGCTTGAGCAACTGACAAGCACTTCTCCAGGCGCCCCGGACCGACAGGTCCGGGGCGTTCTGCGTTCCGGGCCGGTTGATCCGGGGGGCCCTCGCCCACCGGGAGTTCACAGATGAACAGCATCAGCACCACACCCTCGAAGTCGGCCACCGAGTGGACCGGCGCGCACACCGACGAGGCCGCCTCCCTGATCGGGGACGCCCGGTCGCGCATCGACGCGCTGGACGACCGGATCATCGGTCTCGTCCAGGAACGGATGGCGGTCTCCGCGGTCATCCAGGAGGCCAGGATCACGTCCGGGGGCCGCCGGGTGAACCTGGCCAGGGAGATGGAGGTCCTCAGCCACTACAGCGACGCCGTCGGCAAGCCGGGCACCGCCCTCGCCATGACGCTGCTGGAGCTGTGCCGCGGCCGGGTGTGACGCCCGCCCGGAAGGCCGCACGGCCCGGGAAGGCTGTACGGCCCGGGAAGGCTGTACGGCCGCACCCGCGTTCGGGCCGTGTCTCACCCGTACGGCGCGTGACCGGGCCGGGGACGGCTTCGTTGATCCGGGTGTCCGTGCCAGCCAGGGGCGGCATCGGCAGGAATCCACGCGTGGCTCCGCCGGGACGTGTGGCGTACCTCGGGTACGCCGTGGGACCACGGCCCGGCGCGCGTGACCGGTCGGCAGGGGACAGCGGACCGGTCACCCAGTGCGGCAGGCCCCGGGGACGCCCGGGGTCTGCCGCCTTTTTCGTACCGTCACGAGGACGGGCCGGCCGAGGGCGGGTCAGGCCCGGCGCGCCCGGCGCCTCGCCGTCACGTACAGCACGCCGCCGGCTGCCAGGGCGGCCGCCGCGATCGCGGAGGACGTCAGTACGGTCGATCCGGTGGAGGCGAGGTCGCCTTCCGCGCCCGACGAGGCGGACCCGGAGGTCCCGGTGCTTCCGGCCGAGCCCGAAGCGGAGCCCGCGTCCGGGCTGCCGGTCGTCCCGGAGCCCTCGGTGCCACCGCCGGTGGATCCGCCCGTACCCGTGGAGCCGTCGGACGAGCCGCCCGCGTCTCCGGAACCGGAGCCCGAGCCGTCGCCGTTGAGCACGAGCTTCGCGGTGTTGTTCGCGGGCTTCGTGTCGAAGGGCAGTTCCGGGTCGACGAGCCAGGTGTTGCGGATCCGGACGTCGCCGGAGGCGTTCGGGACCTTCTCGGTGATCTTCAGATCGAACGGCCAGGTGCGCTCCGAATCGTCGCGCACGGTCATCCGGGTGTCGCAGACGTAGCGCGGGGCGGCTGTCTGGTCCTCGCGGTACTTCCCGTCGGCCGTGACACCGCGGCAGGCGTCCGGTTTGCGGGTGACCTCGGCGCCCTCGGGGACGGTGAAGTCGAGGGTGGCGACGGGCTCGCCGGAGCGGATGTAGCCGATCCAGGCCGGTCCGTCGTTACGGAAGCCGATGTCGGCCGTGACGGTGTCACCCACGGCGCCGTCGGCCTCGCCGCCCATCGCGACGAAGTCCGCGGTGTTCTCGGTACGGAAGTCGGCCTCCTGCTGGTTGTCCCAGGGGTCCAGGTCGGCGCTCCGGGCGGAGGACGTGACCTTCTTCAGGGTCAGCCGGGGTCCGGTCCCCGTGGTGAAGGGCGCACCGGCGCGCTGTGCGGAACGCTCGGCTCCGCCGTCCTCGCCGATGCGGTAGACGAAGGTGTCGTAGAACGCGCGCTCGGTGGCCTTGACCGACAGCGGGACACCCAGCGTGTAGGTGGCGCCCGGCTCGTAGGACCCCTCGACGAAGCACAGGGTGCTGGCCCAGGCGTAGCTGTCGAACGGATCGTCGCCGGCCTCGCCGTCGTACTCGCAGTTGGAGTACTGCTCGGGGATCTCCAGTCCGCGCGAGTACCTGAGGGTCAGCAGGACACCGTCGGCCGCCCTGGTGCCCTTGTTGGTGAAGGTGATCGGCGCCGGCTGGGTGTCGCCCGGCTTCAGCTCCTGCTCGAAGGGGAGCCGCTTCATGACCAGGTCGGGGCCGCCGACGGTCACCTTCGTGGTGAACGGGGTGAAGGTGGCCCCCTCCGCCGAGCCGGTCACCTCGATGGTGCCGGAGGCTCCGTCCTCGCTGCCCTTCGCCGCGGCGAGGTCGAAGTCGGCGATCGAGCTGAGGCCCGTGTAGACGCCCCAGTCATGGCAGACGGCCGTGGACCCGGAGATCTCGCAGTCCGCTCCGGTGTCCTCGGGCGGAAGGACCTCGGCGACGCCGGCGATGCCGCTGAAGTCGAGGGTGTAGGTCACCTCGCCCTCCCAGCCCGTGCTCTCCTCGTCCGGATCCGGGTTGTGCACGGTGAGTCCGAGGGAGGACCGCTCCGGGGTCCCGGACTCCGGGTAGGGGTGCAGGGCCGTCTCGGCGGGGCCGCCCAGGGTGAAGACGGGGTCGGCCGCGTGCGCCGGGGCGCCGAGCGCCAGTGAACCGGCGGCGAGCAGACCCGTGGCGACGAGGCCGCCCGCTGTACGGCGCAGCGCTGCTCTTGGGGAAGTGCGTGACATTCGCGAACCTCTGGGGATCGGCGGAACTTGTGTGACTGCTGTGACTCGACAGAGGTTGGACCGGGCGGCCGCGCCCGTGGTTGTCCCGGCTGTGATCACGAATCGGGCACGACGAGCGGGTGTGACGAGTGACACATGGAGATTCTGTGAACGCGGGGACAACCGTTGTGCGGGCTGGGAGGTCATGCATGGCGAACACACCGGTTCGCCTTCGTACCGGCCCGCACTCCGCCCCGCGCAGGGGCGGGCCCGTTCACCCGGGCACGCGGGTCCGCCGTGCGGCGGCCCGGGTGAGGGTGAGCCCGCCCCCTGAGGCGGCTCCCCGGCAGGTCGCCAGGTGGCTGCACTCGGAGGGGGGTGCAGCCCCCGGGCGTCCCGCCCGCCGGCCGGGCGACGCTCAGGCCTCGGAGCCGGCCTTCTTCGGGGGAACCACCGGGATGCCCAGGAACGGGAGCTTCAGCGCGCCGAAGGCCTCCTTCGGCACGGCGGGCGCCTGCGGTTCGACCGCCGCCAGGCGTTCGTAGGCGGCGTCCTGGGCGGGACGAGGGTCCTCCTCGCCCTTGTTGGGCCAGAACGACATGGCGCGCTCCGCCTGCGCGGTGATGGTCAGCGACGGGTTTACCCCGAGGTTCGCCGAGACCGCCGATCCGTCGACCACGGAGATCCCGGGGTGCCCGTAGAGCCGGTGGTACGGGTCGATGACCCCGTCCTCGGCGCTGGCCCCGATCGGGCAGCCGCCCAGGAAGTGCGCGGTCAGCGGGGTGCCCATGAGTTCCCCGATGTTGGATCCGGCGAAGCCGTTGATCTCCTGGGCGAGCAGCGTCGCGCCCTGGGTCGCCTCGGCGATCTGCGTCGGGTTGGGCGAGCCGTGGCCCTGCCGGGCGGTGAGCAGCCCCTTGCCGACGCCGCCGGGCTTGCGGTACGCGGTCAGCGAGTTGTCCAGCGACTGCATGACGAGGCCGATGATGGTCCGCTCCGACCAGCGCCGGTTGGACAGCGAACGCATGAGGAGCCAGGGGTGCCTGGCCACGCTGCCGAACCAGCTCAGCACCCGGTGGGTGCTGTAGGGGACCTGGAGGATGGTCAGCGCGCCCATCGCGTTGGAACCCTTGCCGTAGCGGACCGGCTCGATGTGGGTGTTCTCGTCCGGGTGGATGGACGAGGTGATGGCGACGCCCTGGGTGAAGTCGGCCTTGGCGGTGCCGTGCTTCTTCCGGTAGCGGCGGTCGCTGGTCTGCGCTCCCACCAGACCCTCGGAGTTGGTGCGGGTCAGCTCCCCCAGCCTGGCCGACAGCCGGGGCAGCAGCCCTTCGTCCTTCATGGTGTGCAGCAGGGTCTGCGTGCCGTACGTACCGGCGGCGACGACCACCTTGCGGGCCCGCAGTACGGAGGGCCGGGCCTTACGGCGCCGGTGGGTCGGCACGGTCGACACCCGGTAACCGCCGTCCGGGTCGTCGGTGACCGCGGTCACGGAGGTCATCGGGTGGATGACGGCACCGGCCTTCTCCGCGAGGTACAGGTAGTTCTCGTTCAGGGTGTTCTTCGCGCCGTGACGGCAGCCCGTCATGCACTCGCCGCACTGGGAGCAGGCCTTGCGGGAGGGGCCCGCACCACCGAAGTAGGGGTCGGCGGTCTCCCCGCCGGGCTTCGCCCGGGACGCCCCGTCGGCGTCCTGCCCGTCACCGAAGAAGACACCGACCGGGGCCAGGTGGAAGGTGTCGCCCACGCCCATGGACTCGGCGACGGCCTTGAGGTGGACGTCCGCCGGGGTGACGGTCGGATTGAGCCGCACCCCGAGCATCCGCTGCGCCTGGTCGTAGTACGGCGCCAGCTCGTCCTTCCAGTCGGTGATGGAGGACCACTGGCGGTCCTCGAAGAACGGCGCGGGCGGCACGTAGAGGGTGTTCGCGTAGTTCAGGGAGCCGCCGCCGACGCCGGCACCGGCCAGCACCATCACCTTGCCCAGCAGATGGACCCGCTGGATGCCGAACAGGCCGAGCGCGGGGGCCCACAGGTAGTTCTTGATGTCCCAGGAGTTCTTGGGGAGGGTCTCGCGCGTGAAGCGCCGGCCGGCCTCCAGCACCCCCACCCGGTAACCCTTCTCGCTCAGCCGCAGGGCCGAGACCGCGCCGCCGAAGCCCGACCCGACGACGAGGACGTCGTAGTCGTACGCGTCGTCGTCCGCCGCCTGAGCGGCCGGGCCGGCCTGGTTCTGGGCATGGCTGTCCTGGGACATAGCTCTCCTCGGTACGAAAAGGGCGGGTGGGCGGAGGTGGTGGGGCTCAGCGCAGCCGGAAGGCCTTCATCGCCTTGAGGCTCCGGCTCATGAAGGCGGCGTACTTCTCGTCGTCCATCCCGAAGGCGGGGGCCAGGGGCATCAGCCGCTGCTGGGCGACCGTCTGGGCCTCGGTGTACTTCAGGATTCCCTCGGAGCCGTGGCGCCGGCCGAGACCGGAGTCCTTCATGCCGCCCATGGGCGACTGGACGCTGCCGTACGCGGGCGCGTATCCCTCGTTGATGTTGACGGTGCCGGCGCGCAGCCGGGCCGCGACCCGGTGGCCCCGCCGGGCGTCCTTGGTCCAGACGCTGGCGTTGAGGCCGTAGGGCGTGGAGTTGGCGAGGTCCACCGCCTCGTCCTCGTCGGTGAAGCGGTAGAGGGAGACGACCGGGCCGAAGGTCTCCTGGGTGCAGACGGCCATCGGCTCCTGCACCTTGTCGAGGATGGTCGGCTCGTGGAAGTACGGGCCGATGTCGGGACGGGCCGCCCCGCCGGCGACGATCACCGCCCCCTTCTCCACGGCCTCGGCGACGTGGCGGGTGACCGTCTCCAGCTGCCGCTCACTGACGAGCGATCCCATCTCGGCGCCGTACGCGAGGGAGCTGCCGAGCCGCATCGCCCTGGTGCGGGCCGCGAAGCGTTCCACGAAGGCGTCCGCGACGGACGCGTGGACGTACAGCCTCTCGATGGAGATGCAGAGTTGTCCCGCGGAGGAGAAGCAGGCGCGTACGGCGCCTTCGGCCGCCTTCTCGACGTCGGCGTCCTCCAGGACCAGCATGGGGTTCTTGCCGCCGAGTTCGAGGGAGACCCCGACCAGCCGGGCCGCGGCGCGCTGGGCGACGTCGCGGCCGGTCGCGGTCGATCCGGTGAAGGAGACGTAGTCGGCGCGCTGGACGACCTCGGGGCCGACGACCGGTCCCTCGCCGAGGACGACCTGGAACACCTCGGGGGGCAGCCCCGCCTCGATGAGCAGCTCACGGGCCCACAGCGCGGTCAGGGCGGTCTCGGTGTCCGGCTTCATCACGACGGCGTTGCCGGAGACGAAGGCGGGGAGGGCGTCACCGACGGAGAGTTCGAGCGGGTAGTTCCAGGGGGCGATCTGGCCGACCACACCGCGCGGCTGGCGCAGTTCGGTGACCTTGGTCAGCGTCGGGACGACCCCGGTGTGGCGCTTCGGCTTGAGGTACGCGGCGGCCTTGCGCCCGTAGTGCCGGGCCGACACCGCGACGGCCTGCACCTCCTCATGGGCGTGCAGCCTCGCCTTGCCGGTCTCCAGCTGGATCAGGTCGAGCACCTCGGACTGGCGCCGCAGGACGAGGTCGTGGAAGCGCAGCAGCACCGTGGCCCTGGCCCGGACGGGCGTCGCCGCCCAGGCGGGCTGGGCGGCGCGGGCCCGCTCGAACGCGGTCCTCACGTCGTCGGGCCCGGACTCGGGCAGGTCGGCGAGCTTCTCACCGGTGAGCGGACTGTGGTTGACCGTGCGGCCCGAGCCGACGACGCCGCGGGACAGCCGGGCGATCAGCTCGGGCGTGACCACGTCGGCCGCGGTGCGCGCACCCGTCGGCGCCGCGGCCACCGGGTTGGCGCCCGCGCGGCTGCCGGGGGAGGCGGAGGTGCTGGTCGAGGAAGCCTGCGAGTCCGTCATGAGGGCGAGAGTATGTCCACCCGCCAGCTTTGGGTACCCGTGGGTAACAGGTTTTCACAGAGCCCGCCAAGGACGGTCGCCACCATCGGCCATACAGCCAGTGATCACTGGCGACATAACCGCTGATCAGGTGCGATCCACCCCTCCCCGGCGTGGGCCGACGTCAGGAATCGTGAATCCTCGCTCGTCCTTCGGGGCTCCGCCCCGGGGCTGTCCCGTGACGCGCCCGGGGGGCTCGGCCCGGGTGGGCGTCCTCAGCCCGGCCGGTCCGGCGGCCGCCAGCTCCGCAGCATGGTCTCGAACAGCTTCCGGGTCGCCTCCTGGTCCGCGCGGGGACCGGTCATGTACAGCGCGTACTCGGGCCCGCCCGTCTCGGCGAAGTACATCTGGTCGATGCCGTGGCGCGGTCCCGGGTGGTCCTTCGACTCGGTCCAGGTGAACTCCCAGCGGGCGCCGGGGCGGTCGCGGAAGACGTTCGGCTCCAGGGTCAACCGCTCGTAGTCCGGCAGCCGGTCGGCGAGATCCTTCTCGATGCTCTCCATGTGCGCGTGGGAGTCGTCGAAGTCGGGCTGGGGATCGAGGCTGATCCGGAGACTGTGCGCCCCGCCGTCCGGGCTGTAGTCGATCTGCCCGCTGCCCGGCACCCGTTCCCAGCCCTCGGGGAGGGTGAGACTGAAGCCCTCGGGGGCGGCGATCCGCGTCCAGCCCTCGGGTACGCCCTTCGGGTCCTTTCCCTCCTCCCGGGACGGAGAGCCTGACGGGGACACCGAGGGGGCCGGGGTGCCGGTCGTCCCCACCGCACCGCGCGACGTACCGCCGCCGTTCTCCTTCATCGCCACCAGCCCGGCCGCCGCCCCGCCGATCAGCGCGGCCACCGCGACGACCAGCAGCACGGTGCGCCATCTGCCCTGGCCACGCCGGACCGGGGGCGCCGTGGTGTACGGGGGCGCGGGAGGCAGGAGGGCGGTGGAGCCCTCGGGGACGGAGAAGGAACGCATCTCCTCCTCGGAGACCCGCTGTGTCGGCACATGGGCCTGGGCGGCGCGGGGTCTGCGGCCCTCCATCGCGTCCAGGAGCATCCGCTCCGTCTCCTCCGCGCCCGGGCGGTCGGCCGGATCCTTGCGGAGCAAAGCCGTGATCACCGGTGTCAGCGCCCCACCGCTCAGCGGCGGGGGCGGTTCCTCGGTGACCACGGCCTGCATGGTGGAGATGGGCGACGTACGGCGGAAGGGTGAGGCGCCCTCGACGGCGGTGTAGAGCGTGGCGCCCAGCGACCAGAGGTCGGATGCGGGGCCCGGGTCTCCGCCGCGGACCCGTTCCGGTGCCAGGTAGTCGATGGACCCGACCAGTTCCCCGGTGCGGGTGATGGTGGAGTCGCCCTCTATCGCGGCGATCCCGAAGTCGGTCAGCAGCACCTGTCCGTCCCGGGCCAGCAGCACGTTGGCGGGCTTCACGTCCCGGTGCAGGACCCCGGCCGCGTGCGCGGCGCGCAGGGCGCTCAGCACATGGAGCCCGATCCTGGCGGCCTCCTGGGGGTCGGTGCCGCCGGACTCCTTCACCGCGTCCGCGAGCGAGGGACCGTCGACGTACTGCATGACGATCCACGGGCGGTTGTCGTACTCGACGACGTCGTGGACGGTGACGACCCCCGGGTGCGTGATCCGGGCGGCGGCGCGGGCCTCCTTCTGCGTGCGGGCGTGCAGCACGGCCCGGTCCGCCTCGGAGACGTACAGCCCCGCGGTCAGTTCCTTGACTGCGACGGTCCGGTGGAGCACCTGGTCATGGGCGCGCCACACCTTGCCCATACCGCCGCGCCCCAGGACGTCACCCAGCCGGTAACGACCTGCCAGTACTGTCCCCGAGTCCGTTCCCTGCGCGTGTTCCACGTGTGCCTCGCCCCGTTCCTCGGACGACAGGGTACGGAGGAGAGGCGGTGCGGCGTAACCTCGCACCGCCCCACGAGACCGCACTGTGATGCGGGTCGCACGGCCACTGGTGCTCCGTCAGGAGTCCACTCTGTACGACGAGATGGCCTGCTCGTAGATCTCGGAGACCTCGTCCCGGCCGCTCTCGGGACCGATGACCTGGACGATGTGGTACCTGCCGTCCACGATCAGCACCAGGTTGCGGACGTACACCTGACGGCCGCCGCTCTCCTGCCAGGTGAACTGCCCCTCGGCCATGGCCTGCTGCCCGACGTCGACCCGGCGGAGTCCGGTGGAGGTCGCCCAGCTCGAATCACGGAAGGGCTTCAGCTCCGGCTCCGCGTCCCGCTGGTAGTCCAGCGGGTCGGAGCCGTTGGCCTTGACGGTGTCCCGGCCGGGCACGACGAGGATGCTGAAACCGTCGCTCCCGTAACGGATCTGACGGTCGGCGTTGGCCGGGCTGCGCTGCCAGCCCTTCGGCACACCGATCTCGAACCCCTCGGCGTCCTTGCGCAGTTCGTAGCCCTTCGCCAGAGCGACGGCGGAGCGGCTGGTCTGCGGTCGCTCCGAGCCCGGGGAGCCGGACTCCGAGGACCGCGGACGCTCCGACGGCTCCGCGGCCGGGGAGTCGTCGCCCGCCCCGGGGTCCGCGGGGGCGACCGAGTCCGCGGGAGCCGCTCCGGTGTCCGCGTCGTTCCGGGGCATGAAGAGCATGGCGTAGGCCACGGCGGCGGCCATCGCCAGCAGGATCAGCACCAGCAGCACCCTGCCGAGACGGCGTGGCGCCCGGCCCCCGGGCTGCGGCCGGCGCAGCGCCTTGGGCCCCTTGGGTTCACGCGGCGGGCGCGAGGGCCTCTCGTACGACTGCGGCTCTTCGTAGGCGGGCGGACGCTCGGCCGCCCTCCGCTGCTGCTTGCCCTGGCGGTGCCGCCCGTGAGCGGCGCCCCGGCCCCTGCGGCGGCGCACCAGTTCGCCCCTGCGGCGCACGACCGGCAGCCGGGTGGCGTCGGCGGGCGGCAGGGTGACGACGTCGGCCCCCGCCTCGGGCTCGGGCGCCGAGCGCACGAGGGAGCGCAGCCAGCCGCGGAGCTCCTCGAAATCCGGCCGTTCCGTGGGGTCCTGGCGCAGGAGTGACTCGACGACGGGCCGCAGGGGGCCGCACTCCTCCGCGAAGGCCGGCGGCTCACCGCAGACCATCTGGACGAGCTCGGCCGCGTTCTCCTCCGGGTACGGCGCGTGGCCCTGCACGGCACGGTAGAGCAGAGCGCCGAGTGCCCACAGGTCGGTGGAGGGACCGATGGGCGGGGCGAGCTGCCAGTTGTCGTGGACCGGCCCGGCCTGCTCGGGCGCCCACCGCTCGGTGACCGCCCCGACGACGGCGATCCGGGCCTGCCGGGCGCGTTCGGCCGCGAGCGGGGTGGCCGGGCCCCGGTAGGCGGGGGTGCTGCCGCTCTCCGCGACGACCTCGTCCCAGCCGCCGGCGGACACCCTGGCGGCGGCCGGCTGAGGGAGCCGGCCGGTGCGCTCCACGGGGCCGCCCCCGAGGCGCCGGGCGTCGGCCCGCAGGGCGTCCTCGCCCGAGCGTCCACCACCGCTGCCGCCGGCGGGCACCGGGCGGCCGGCTCCGGGACCGTCGCCCCAGGTCCCGGCGAGGTGCACCCGCCTGCCGGGGGCGGGCGGACCGCCGGGGCCCTCGTCGTCGTCCTCGTCGTCCTCGTCGTCGTAGGGATACGGGTACGGCGCTCCCGCCGGACCGCCCCAGGCACCGGTCAGCCGGGGACCTCCGGGCGCGGTGAAGGCACCGGGCCCGCCCGCGCCCTGATCCCGCGCGTCGTCACTCCCCGGACCGTCCACGCCCTGATCCCGCGCGTCGTCGCCCTCCGGACCGCCCGGTCCTTGATGCCGCGCGCCGTCACTCCCCGGCCCGTCCGCGCCCTGATCCCACGCGCCGTCACTCCCCGGACCGTCCGCGTACCGGCCGCCGGCCCACTCCTGCCCGCTTGCCCGGGGGCCGTCGTCCGGTCCCCGCCCGTCCACGTCCGGCCCGTCGGTCCGCCGCTGCTCTTCCGCGTCCGTGGCGTCCTGGCCGCCCGGCCGGGCTGCCTCCGCGCGCCTGCGGTCCTCCCCGGCGCGTGCCGCCGCGCGTGCCCCGGCGCGGTAGGCCGCGATGGCACCCGCGCGGGCCGCACGCAGCTGGGCGGCGTTGCCCGCTCCTGGCTCCGCCGGGGGCAGCACCTGGCGGGCCGGTTCGAGGCCGGTGCCGGGTGCGGGCACCCCGTCGGCGGACGTCCTGGGCGCGGGGAGACCCTCCGGGACCGGGAGGCCCTCCGGGGGCGTGGCGTCGCGTCCGGGCGGGACGCCCGGCCCGGGCAGCGCGAGTCCGTGGCCGTACGTCGGGGGTGGTCCGTACGGTCCCTCGGGCGCTGATCCGGCCGCCGGGAGCTCGTACGCCTCGCCGGGGCCGTACGCCTCCTCCGGCGATGCGGACTCGGCCGGCGCCGGAAGCTCGTACCGCCCGGCAGCGGGAGGCGGGGGCTCGTAGGGACCGGTGGGGCCCGACTCGACCGCCGGGGGGCCGTACGCGGACTCCTCGTCCGGCTGCGGCGCCGGAACGTATCCGCAGAGCGCCTCCTCGGCCGCGCCCGCCGCCAGGCCGGTCAGCACCACACGGCCGTCGTCGCAGACCAGCACCGTGCGGACCGTGATGTTGCGGTGGGTCCAGCCGTGCGCGTGCAGCACCCGCAGTGCGGTGAGCACGTCGGAGCCGATCTCCGCCGCGCGGTAGGGGTTGAGGGGCCGCTCCGCGAGCAGCGCCGCGAGCGGCCGGGCGGCGACCAGCTCACTCACGATCCAGAGCGATCCCGCCTCGGCGAACACGTCGAACACCTGGTCCAGGCGCGGGTGGTCGGGCACCTGGGCAGCGGCCTGCGCCGCTTCGATGGCCCGCCGGACCGCCGGATCCGTGGAGCGTCGCACCGTGCGGCCGGTGGCGCGCCTGGCGGACGGCGTCCCGTCGGCGTCGAGCACTTCGGCGTCCACGACCTCGGGCAGCGGAACCTGACGGACCAGGACCTCCTGGCCGCTGTACGTGTCGAACGCCCGGGTCTCGACGAGTTCGTACGCGTCGGACGGAGGCAGCGGTAGGCGGTAGCGGTCGGCGAGTACCCGACCCGCGTAGTCGTCCACGACGCCTCCCCAGAGCGCGCTGTTCCCCCGGTCACGGAGACCGTATGAATCCATCAATTGCGGTCACTTGCCGTGCAATTGACTCATGATTCCGGCTGCGTACGGTCCTCGGCCTCTCACAATACGTGGCAACGCGCGACGGCGCGCCGGGTCGCCGCAACCCGGCCTCCTCCGCGGCCCCGCGCGGCGGGTGCCACCCGCCGCGCACCCGGTCAGTCGGTGGGCTCGAACGTGGCGAAGGCCGTCTCCCGCAGGGTCCGGCACTCGTCGCCGTCCCACTCGTCGGCCTTGCAGCTGACCATGATCGAGTAACCGTGAGTGGCGTCCACCTTGAAGCCTCGGTTGAGGACGCGTACCCGCATGCCCTGCTGATTACGCGTGAACTCCCAGTCGGCGACGGTCGGGTAGCCGTTGTACTCGACCTTCTTTATCCCGATGTGGTCGTAGCCGTTGCTGAGCGCCTTGGTGGCTGCCACAGCTCCCGCCCACGCGGCCGCCGCGTCGTCCTTCGGGGAGGAGTTGTAGTCGACCTGGACGCGGGGGAATCCGCCGTCGGCGTTGTAGATGGCACCGGAGTTCTGGCCCGCTATGTCGGCGAACTTGAACGTCCCGGGCATCGCCATGGAGAAGTGGAACTGCTTGTTGGTGACGGTCTTGAAGCCGCTGGGCAGCGCGTCCGGGTCCGAGCCGGAATCGCCGGTGGAGGGCGAAGCCGAGGCGTCCGAGGGCGCCTCGCTCTTCTCCTCCCCCTGGCCGTCCTTGCCGGCGTCCTTGCCGCCGTCCTGCGGATCGTCCTCGCCCTTGCCCGAGCCGCCGCCGGTGCCCGAATCGGCGGACGCGCCTGCCGACGCGGCGGTGTCGCCCTTGCCCGTGCCGCCCCCGGTGTCCGAATCTCCGTCGCCGAGGGCGAGCGCCAGGACCGTGCCGAGCACGGCGAGCACGACGATGCCCGCGATGACCACCAGGGTGCGGCGCGGCACCACATCGGTGATCGAGGCGCGAGCCGCACCCGGACGGCCCGGCGGCGCCGTGGCCCCGGAGGCCGATGCCGTGGTGGCCCGGGCCTTGGCGTCGCGTACGGACTTCAGCGCACCGCGCAGCCGTTCCTTCGTGCCCTCGGCGATTCCCGCGGCGCCCCCCGGAGCCGTCGGCGTCACCGGAGTCGTCGGGGTCGCCGCCGAAGAGGATGCCGGGCCGGCGGAATCGCCCGCCGCGGAGGTCCCGGGCGCCACGCCACCGGCCGCGGGCTTCGCGGCGCCCGCACCGGACCCGCCGCTCGCCGCGCCCGCCCCGGCGGCGGCCGCCTTGCCGCCCCGGCCACCCTTGTCGCTCCCGGCGTCGCCGACGACCGGCAGTGACATGACCTGGGTGCGCTCGGCCGGCGGGACGGCGGGCTCCTCCGGCGCGTTGATCACCGCGTTGAGCAGAGCGCGCGCGCCCGCGTCGTCCAGTCGCTGGTCGGGGTCCCGGGCCAGGAGCCCGTAGATGACGTCCTCGAGCGGGCCCGCGTGGACCGGCGTCTCCACCGGCTCCGTCATCACCGCCGTCAAGGTCGCGATGGCCGAACCCTTGTCGTACGGCGGGCGGCCCTCGACGCTCGCGTACAGCAGCCCTCCCAGCGACCAGAGGTCGGCCGGCGGGCCGGGCTTGTGGCCACGGGCACGCTCCGGCGAGATGTAGGAGGGCGCACCGACCAGCATGCCGGTCGAGGTCACCGAGGGGTCGCCCTCGACCTGCGCGATCCCGAAGTCGGTCAGGACGACCCTGCCGTCCTCCGAGATCAGCACGTTGGACGGCTTCACGTCGCGGTGCAGGATGCCCTCGCGGTGCGCCGAGCGCAGGACGTCGAGGATGGCGAGACCTACCTCGGCCGCGCGCCTGGGCGTCAGCGTCCCGTCCTCACGGATCACCTCGGCGAGGGACTTGCCCTCGATGAGTTCCATGACGATCCACGGCCGGTCGTCCTCGTCCACCACGTCGTAGACCGTCACCGCGCTGGTGTTGCGGATCCTCGCGATCGCCTTCGCCTCACGCAGGGTCCGCGTGATGAGGCGGCGCTTCTCCTCCTCGTCGATCGAGGAGGGGAACCGCAGTTCCTTGACCGCGACCGTCCGTCCCAGCGTCTCGTCGGCAGCACGCCAGACCGTGCCCATGCCGCCCCGGCCGAGCACCTCCCCGAGACGGTACCGCCCCGCGAGGAGACGTCCTTCCTTGTCCCGTTGGGGCTCCCGTGCCTGCTCCGCCTCCGACATGCGTCCCCTCTGCGATCAACCCGCCCTGGCAGAGCGTTCATTGTCCCTCACTCGGGGACCGGTCATGGTGCCGGGTCCGAGGTCGGCCGTCGTACGGCCGCGGGAGGAGCCCTGCCGCGCCGATCCGCGGAACGCCGCCCACCGCCCGGGCCGGTCCACCACGCCGGTTCTGAGAACCGAGACCCTGGGAACCGACAGCCTGCCCAGCGAACCACACCCCACGCCCGCATCGTCCTACCTCCCCCGGCCCGTCGTCGAGTGCGGTGCGCCCCCGAACGACGCAACACCCCCGGAGGCGGCGAGACATGCGACTGGCGACTCACCGGCGCCGCGGACCGGCCGGCGCGCTCCGAGCAGACCCGCCCTCGGGACGGGACGCCCCGAGGCGTCAGGGCGGAGAGGGTGCCGCGCCCTGACGCCCGGGCAGGAGCCACATCCTGCGGGCTCCGCCCACTCAGAGAGGCACGATGTCGGGTGCCCCCAGCCGTGCGGCGTCCGCCGTCAGATCGTCGGGCTGGCGCTGCGACTCCCTTTCCGCCTCGACCCGTTTGCGGTAGTGCTCGACCTCGCGCTCGACCTGGTCCGTGTCCCAGCCGAGAACGGGCGCCATCAGGTCCGCGCACTCCCGGGCGCAGCGGGTCCCCCGGTCGAACGTCTCGATGGAGATCCTGGTGCGCCGGGTCAGCACGTCGTCGAGGTGCCGGGCGCCCTCGTGCGAGGCCGCGTAGACGACCTCGGCCCTCAGGTAGTCCTCGGCGCCGGCCAGCGGCTGCCCCAGCGAGGAGTCGTGGACCACCAGGTCCAGGAGTTCCTCGGTCATCGAGCCGTAGCGGTTCAGCAGGTGCTCCACCCTGGCGACGTGCAGCCCCGTGCGGGCGGCGATCCTCGCGCGGGCGTTCCACAGGGCGCGGTACCCCTCGGCCCCCAGCAGCGGGACGTCCTCGGTGACGCACTCCGCCACCCGCTGGTCCAGCGCGTGCACCGCCTCGTCGACGGCGTCCTTCGCCATCACCCGGTACGTCGTGTACTTGCCCCCGGCCACGACGACGAGTCCGGGTGCCGGGTGGGCCACCGTGTGCTCGCGGGAGAGCTTGCTCGTGGCGTCGGACTCACCGGCCAGCAAGGGCCGCAGCCCGGCGTAGACACCCTCGACGTCGTCCCTGCCCAGCGGGGTGTTCAGCACCGCGTTGACATGTTCGAGCAGATAGTCGATGTCGGCGCTGGAGGCGGCCGGATGAGCCTTGTCCAGATCCCAGTCGGTGTCCGTGGTGCCGATGATCCAGTGCCTTCCCCACGGGATCACGAAGAGGACGGACTTCTCCGTCCGCAGGATGAGCCCGGTGGAGGAGTGGATGCGGTCCTTGGGCACGACGAGATGGATGCCCTTCGACGCCCGGACGTGGAACTGTCCGCGCTCACCGATCAGCGCCTGGGTGTCGTCCGTCCACACCCCCGTCGCGTTGACCACCTGCTTGGCCCTGACCTCGTACTCCCCGCCGGCCTCCACGTCCTGCACGCGCGCGCCGACGACCCGCTCGCCCTCCCGCAGGAATCCCGTCACCCGGGCCCGGTTGGCCACGTGCGCGCCGTATCCCGCGGCCGTGCGGACCAGGGTCGCCACATAGCGGGCGTCGTCCATCTGGGCGTCGTAGTACTGCAGGGCTCCCACCAGGGCGTCCTTCTTGAGTGCGGGCGCGACACGCAGGGCTCGACGGCGGGAGAGGTGCCGGTGCACCGGGAGCCCTCGGCCGTGTCCTGAGGACACGGACATCGCGTCGTACAGTGCGACGCCCGAGCCCGCGTACAGTCGCTCCCAGCCCTTGTGCTGCAGCGGGTAGAGGAAGGGGACGGGCTTGACCAGGTGCGGTGCCAGCCGCTCCAGCAACAGCCCGCGCTCCTTGAGCGCCTCCCGTACGAGCGCGAAGTCCAGCATCTCCAGATAGCGCAGCCCGCCGTGGATCAGCTTGCTCGACCTGCTGGACGTGCCGGACGCCCAGTCACGCGCCTCGACCAGCCCGGTGGAGAGCCCTCTGGTGACCGCGTCCAGCGCCGTCCCGGCGCCGACCACGCCCGCTCCCACGACCAGCACGTCCAGTTCGCGCTCGGCCATCGCGGTCAGCGCCTCGGCGCGCTCCGCGGGTCCCAGTGTCGCTGTCCTCACTGCTGCCTCCCGGTCATCCCGGTGCATCGGGGGTGGTACGGCACGGGAGCGGTGACCGGCCAGGTAGACCGGGCGCCCGTGCCCACCACTCGATTCTGTCCGCGGTCCACGACTTCAGCCACCGCCTGTGGACAACACCCGCCCCACACGCGCCACAGAATGCGACATATAGGTCATATTTACGCCTAGTCTGACATTGCGCGGTCCACAGCGGTTGCGCTTTCTGCCTCTTGGCCTTAGGGAAGGACGGCCCACATGCCCGCAGACCTCGCCGTCATCGGACTCGGTCACCTCGGCCTGCCTCTCGCCCAAGCAGCCGTCGGCGTGGGAATCCACACCGTCGGCTACGACACCGACCCACGCCCCTACGCCGAACTCTCGGCGGGCCGTACGCCGGTCGAGGGAACCCTCAGCGCCTCCGACATCCGCCGCATGATCTCGGGCGGGTTCCGGCCCACCGCGGACCCGGCGGCACTCGGACGGGTCCGGACCGCCGCGATCTGCGCCCCCACCCCGCTCGGACCGGACCGCACCCTCGACCTCGCCGCCGTGACCGACGCGACCCGCGCGCTCGCGGCCCGGCTGCGCCCGCACACCACCGTCCTGGTGGAGTCCGCCGTCCCCCCGGGGACCACCGAGAACGTCGTGCGCCCCCTGCTGGAGGAGGGTTCCGGGCTCCGCGCGGGACGGGACTTCCACCTCGCCCACTCCCCCGGCCGCCTCGACCCCGGTAACCGGATCCACACCTACGCCAACACACCGAAGGTCATCGGGGGCCTCACCCCCGCGTGCACCGAGTCGGCGGCCGCCTTCTACGGGCGGCTCACCGACAAGGTCGTCCGGGCCCGCGGCCCGCGCGAGGCCGAGATGACGAAGGTGCTGGAGACCAACTTCCGGCACGTCAACATCGCCCTGGTCAACGAGATGGCGGTGCTCTGCCACGACCTCGGCGTCGACCTCTGGGACGTCATCAGGTGCGCCGAGACCAAGCCCTTCGGCTTCGAGGCCTTCCGCCCCGGCCCCGGCGTCGGAGGCCACGGGGCGCCGGTGGACCCCGGCTGCTTCCCCTACAGCAGCCGTACGCCCGGCCACCCGCTGCGCATGGTCTCGCTGGCCAAGGAGATCAACGACCGGATGCCGAGCTATGTCATCCAGCGCTGCGCGACCCTGCTCAACGAGCACGGCAAGTCCGTCCGCGGAGCCCGGGTGCTGCTGCTCGGCGTCACCTACAAGCCGGACCTGGCCGATCAGGAGGCCTCCCCAGCCCGTGAGATCGCGACCCGGCTGAGGGACATGGGCGCGCACATCGGCTACCACGACCCGCACGTCCTGGACTGGCGGCTCCGCGAGGTCCCCGTCCCTCGCGCCGACTCGCTCTACGAGGCCGCCGCCGCCGCCGACCTCACGGTGCTCCTCCAGCACCACCGCACCTACGATCTCCAGGGACTCGCGGTGAAGGCCCAACTCCTCCTGGACACAAGGGGAGCCACTCCGGCGGGAGCCGCGCACCGGCTCTGAGCGCTGCCAGGAGGGGCGGATTTCCCTGGGCGATGTCGCTGCGGGCTGCTAGCCTGCGGCGTCACTTCTCGCACATTCGTGCACCCGTACCTTCCCAGGGGGGAACATCAGATGAGCCAGCCCGCGCAGCCGCCGACCCCACCCCAGCAGCCGGCCGACGGCAACCCGTACGCCGGTCAGCAGCCGGCGCCCGGCGCCCCGTACGCCCCGCACCCGGGCGCGCAGCAGGGCGGCAACCCGTTCGCGGGCCAGCAGCCGGGCCAGTTCGGCGGCGGCGCCCCCTTCGTGCCCGCCCCGGCGGCGCGCAACAACATCGGCATGGGCCTGCTGGCCGCCCTCGGCGCGGCGATCGTCGCGGCCATCCTCTACGGCGTCCTCGCCGGTGCCATCGAGCGCGAGGTCGGCTACGCGGCGATCGGCGTGGGCTTCCTGATCGGCTTCGCGGCGAGCAAGGTCGGCGGACCGCTCCCCGCACTGGGCGTCACCGCCGCCGTCCTCTCCCTGGGCGCCGTCTTCCTCGGCCAGCTCATCGGCGCGTCGATGATCGCGGCTGACGGCCTGGGCGTCGGCTTCTCCGAGGTCTTCTTCGACCACTTCGGTGACCTCGTCACCTTCTGGAAGGAGGAGTTCGACTTCATGAGCTTCGTCTTCTTCGTCCTCGGCCCGGTCGGAGCCTTCGCGGGTGTGCGCAAGGCCGGCTGACCCGCCCCCGCACAGCCGAAGGCCCGGACCACAGCTGTGGTCCGGGCCTTCGTGGCAGGAGTGCGCGGTCAGCGGCGGTGCTGCGAGTCCGCCACCGTCACCTCGACGCGCTGGAACTCCTTCAGGTCGCTGTAGCCGGTGGTGGCCATCGCGCGGCGCAGCGCGCCGAAGATGTTCATCGAGCCGTCGGGGCTGTGCGAGGGACCGGTGAGGACCTCCTCGGTCGTCCCGACGGATCCGAGGTCGACCAGCTTCCCGCGCGGCACGTCCTCGTGGACGGCCTCCATGCCCCAGTGCCGGCCGCGGCCGGGCGCGTCCGTCGCGCGGGCCAGCGGGGAGCCCATCATCACGGCGTCGGCGCCGCAGGCGATGGCCTTGGGCAGGTCACCGGACCAGCCGACTCCGCCGTCGGCGATGACGTGCACGTACCGGCCGCCGGACTCGTCCATGTAGTCGCGGCGTGCCCCGGCCACGTCGGCTACCGCGGTCGCCATCGGGACCTGGATGCCGAAGACGTTGCGCGTGGTGTGCGCGGCGCCACCGCCGAAGCCGACGAGGACACCGGCCGCGCCGGTCCGCATCAGGTGCAGGGCGGCGGTGTACGTGGCGCAGCCGCCGACGATGACCGGGACGTCCAGCTCGTAGATGAACTGCTTGAGGTTGAGCGGCTCGGCGGCGCCGGAGACGTGCTCCGCGGAGACCGTCGTGCCGCGGATGACGAAGATGTCCACACCGGCGTCGACGACGGCCTTGGAGAACTGCGCGGTGCGCTGCGGAGACAGCGCGGCGGCGGTGACGACACCGGAGTCGCGCACCTCCTTGATGCGCTGCCCGATCAGCTCCTCCTGGATGGGGGCGGAGTAGATCTCCTGGAGCCGGGGGGTCGCGGTCTCGACGGGCATCTCGGCGATCTCGTCGAGCAGCGCCTGCGGGTCCTCGTGCCGCGTCCACAGCCCTTCGAGGTTGAGGACACCGAGGCCGCCCAGCTCACCGATGCGGATGGCGGTCTGCGGGGAGACCACCGAGTCCATCGGAGCGGCCAGGAAGGGCAGCTCGAAACGGTAGGCGTCGATCTGCCAGGCGATCGAGACCTCCTTCGGGTCACGGGTACGGCGGCTCGGGACGACGGCGATGTCGTCGAACGCGTATGCCCTGCGGCCGCGCTTGCCGCGCCCGATCTCGATCTCAGTCACGATGATGTGGCCTTTCCCTCTACGTCTGCGCTGACCAGTATCCCCGACGCACGCGTGAGGGGCGGTCCCGGGAACCCGGTCCGCCCCTCATCAGCGCCGTTCTCTTACTTCCTGCTGTAGTTCGGTGCCTCGACCGTCATCTGGATGTCGTGCGGGTGGCTCTCCTTGAGGCCCGCCGAGGTGATCCGGACGAAGCGTCCCTTGCTCTCCATCTCGTCGACCGAGGCCGCGCCCACGTAGCCCATGGTCTGGCGGAGACCGCCGACGAGCTGGTGCAGCACGTTGGCGAGCGGGCCGCGGTAGGGCACCTGACCCTCGATGCCCTCGGGGACGAGCTTGTCGTCGGAGGCCACCTCCGCCTGGAAGTAGCGGTCCTTCGAGTACGAGCGGCCCTGTCCGCGGGACTGCATCGCGCCCAGCGAACCCATCCCGCGGTACGACTTGAACTGCTTGCCGTTGATGAAGAGGAGCTCGCCCGGGGACTCCTCGCAGCCGGCGAGGAGCGAGCCCAGCATGACGCTGTCGGCGCCCGCGGCGAGCGCCTTGCCGATGTCGCCGGAGTACTGCAGACCACCGTCGCCGATGACCGGGACGCCCGCGGCACGGGCGGCCAGCGCGGCTTCGTAGATCGCGGTGACCTGCGGCACCCCGATGCCCGCGACCACACGGGTGGTGCAGATCGAACCGGGTCCGACGCCCACCTTGACCCCGTCCACACCGGCGTCGATCAGGGCCTGGGCGCCGTCGCGGGTCGCGACGTTGCCGCCGATGACGTCCACGTTCACGGCCGACTTGATCTTCGCCATCCAGTTGAGGGCGTTGCTGTTGTGGCCGTGCGAGGTGTCGACGATCAGGAAGTCGGCTCCGGCCTCGGCCAGCGCCTGGGCGCGGTCCAGCGCCTCCGGGCTCGCGCCCACGGCCGCGCCGACGAGCAGACGGCCGTCGGAGTCCTTGGCCGCGGTCGGGTACTTCTCGGCCTTGACGAAGTCCTTGACGGTGATCAGGCCCTTGAGGACACCCGCGTCGTCGACCAGCGGAAGCTTCTCGATCTTGTGGCGGCGCAGCAGCTCCATGGCGTCCACACCGGAGATGCCGACGTGCCCGGTGACCAGCGGCATCGGCGTCATGACCTCACGCACCTGGCGCGAACGGTCCGACTCGAAGGCCATGTCGCGGTTGGTCACGATGCCGAGGAGCTTGCCCGCCGGGTCGGTGACCGGGACGCCGCTGATGCGGAACTTCGCGCAGAGGGCGTCCGCCTCGCCGAGCGTGGCGTCCGGGCTGACGGTGATGGGGTCGGAGACCATGCCGGACTCGGACCGCTTCACGAGGTCGACCTGGTTGACCTGGTCCTCGACCGAGAGGTTGCGGTGCAGGACACCGACGCCACCCTGCCGGGCCATGGCGATGGCCATGCGGGCCTCGGTCACCTTGTCCATCGCGGCGGACAGCAGGGGGATGTTCACCCGTACGTTCCGCGAGATGAGCGTCGAGGTGTCGACCGCGTTGGGCAGCACCTCGGATGCGCCCGGCAGCAGCAGCACGTCGTCGTATGTCAGCCCGAGCGTCGCGAATTTCTCGGGCACTCCGTCGACGTATGCAGTCATGACACCTTCCCCAAATGGCCTTGATCGGTGCGGATGTCCATGCTAACGGCCTCGCGGGGTGTCTCATTCCACGATCAAGATCACCCACGCTTTCTGTGGCTTCCTCCACATGGCGTGAGCCTCCGGAAACGGCTGCCACGGGGGCGAACACGGAACTTCCGAAACCCGCCCTACTGGCCCGCGAGAGCCCGCAGCCTGCTGAGCGCCCGGTGCTGGGCGACCCGGACCGCGCCCGGCGACATTCCGAGCAACTGTCCGGTCTCCTCGGCGGTCAGCCCGACGGCGACCCTCAGCACCAGGAGCTCGCGCTGGTTCTCCGGGAGATTGGCCAGCAGCTTCTTGGCCCAGGCCGCGTCGCTGCTGAGCAGCGCCCGCTCCTCGGGGCCGAGCGAGTCGTCGGGCCGCTCCGGCATCTCGTCGGAGGGCACGGCGGTCGATCCGGGGTGACGCATCGCGGCCCGCTGGAGGTCGGCGACCTTGTGGCCGGCGATGGCGAACACGAACGCCTCGAAGGGCCTGCCGGTGTCCTTGTAGCGCGGGAGCGCCATGAGCACGGCGACGCAGACCTCCTGCGCGAGGTCCTCCACGAAGTGACGGGCATCACCGGGCAGCCGGTTCAGCCGGGACCGGCAGTAGCGCAGCGCGAGGGGGTGGACATGGGCCAGCAGGTCGTGGGTGGCCTGCGAGTCACCGTCGACGGCGCGGTGCACCAGTGCACCGATCGCCGTCGTCCCGTCCTCGCGCATCGGACCATCGTGCCCCGGCCTGGACCGGTCCGCGGCACCGCGTCCCGAGTTGTGCACCGAAGCGTTATCAGCGGACGCGGCGGAGCCGGCCCGGTCGGCACCGACGTCGGACCGTGCGCCCTCGGCATCGCGAGCGGGCGCGCCGGTGTCGCCGGCGAGTGCTCCAGCGTTCTGAGCGGGTGCGCCGGGTGTCATCTCCTGCGCCCTCCCCTTCCGCTCGACCGAATGTTCCCCGAGGAACTCCACACCCCAAGGATGCGGCATCGGCCAGGAAGCGTCACACAGCGCTGGTGGGGACGGCCCGGCCGCAGGTCCACCCGCCACCGTCACCCCGTCCGCCGGCGCGCGGACGGGATCGCACGGCTACCGCCCGTGCCGGGGTCTCAACGGACCAGACCCCAGCGGAATCCGAGTGCGACGGCGTGCGCCCGGTCCGAGGCGCCGAGCTTCTTGAAGAGACGCCTCGCGTGCGTCTTCACGGTGTCCTCGGAGAGGAACAGCTCACGCCCGATCTCGGCGTTGGAGCGGCCGTGGCTCATACCTTCGAGCACCTGGATCTCCCGCGCGGTGAGCGTCGGCGCCGCCCCCATCTCGGCGGACCGCAGCCGGCGCGGGGCCAGCCGCCACGTCGGATCGGCCAGCGCCTGGGTGACGGTGGCGCGCAGCTCCGCACGGGAGGCGTCCTTGTGCAGATACCCCCGGGCACCCGCGGCGACCGCGAGCGCGACGCCGTCCAGATCCTCGGCGACGGTCAGCATGATGATCCGGGCGCCGGGGTCCGCGGAGAGCAGCCGCCGGACCGTCTCCACACCCCCCAGACCGGGCATGCGTACGTCCATCAGAATCAGATCCGAACGGTCGGCCCCCCAGCGGCGGAGGACTTCCTCGCCGTTGGCCGCCGTCGTCACGCGCTCGACGCCGGGCACGGTCGCAACCGCGCGGCGGAGCGCTTCTCGGGCAAGCGGGGAGTCGTCGCAGACGAGGACGGATGTCATGACCGTCCTCCGCAGCTGATGCGCGTCACCTTGAGCCTCCAGGCTGATACAAGTCGTCACCTGTGCGGTCGACCCCCTCGGACATCTGCCCGAGCTCGTTCTCCGTCAACCGCCTCGTCCTCATCAACGATGGTCACCCGAAAGAGTTACGGGCCGAAGCATCCGGTTCGGCACTCTAAGTGAGTGGGCGCGCACGGAGGAGAACGACACGACTCCAGCCCCCGTCGAACCAGCCGCCCTCTCGGCGCCATGCCCCATTTAGCGGGTTTTCTGCCCTTTTGCTGGCGTCTATGGCTAGATTCGCAATCAGTCATATTTACATCTACTAACACCGTAGATGTACGGTCGGGATTCCGGTCATCGATACGGACGAGCGACAACGGTCGAGGACGCCGTTTCCGAACCAGCAAGGTTTCGAGGGGACACGCAATGGCAGATTTCTCCCGCCTTCCCGGACCCAACGCGGACCTGTGGGACTGGCAGCTGCTGGCCGCATGCCGCGGGGTCGACAGTTCGCTGTTCTTCCACCCCGAAGGGGAACGCGGAGCAGCCCGGAGCGCCCGTGAGACCTCGGCGAAGGAGGTCTGCATGCGCTGCCCGGTGCGCGCCGAGTGCGCGGCGCACGCCCTCGCCGTACGGGAGCCCTACGGCGTGTGGGGCGGCCTCACGGAGGACGAGCGCGAGGAGCTCATGGGCCGTGCCCGCAACCGCCTGATCACCGCCCACTCGGGCTCCGCCCAGGAGGGCGGCCCCACCTGACCATCGAACGCAGAAACGTTTTTTCAGGCAGCGGGTGACCGCCCTCCGGACGATCCCGGGTGCGGCATGCCCGCACGTCAGCGCGAGGCGGCCCGTGCCAGCTGGTCCAGGGTCGCCTCCACCGCCGGGACGCGCGCCAGGTCCGGCAGGGTGAGGGCGACCACCTCCCGCTCCACCGCCGGTTCCACCGTCACCGTGAGTGCTCCCTTGGGGCGTACGGACTCGAGGGCGAGTCCGGGCAGAACGGCGACGCCGAGCCCTGCCCCGACCAGCCCGATGACCGCGGGGTAGTCGTCCGTGGCGAAGTCGATCCGGGGGGTGAAGCCGGAGGCCTCGCAGACCTCCACCAGCTGACGCCTGCAGCGCGGGCAGCCCGCGATCCACGGCTCGTCGGCCAGGTCCTCGATGCCCACCGCGTCCGCGCCGGCCAGCCGGTGCCCCTCGGGGACGAGGCCGATCAGCCGGTCGCTGAGCAGCGGTCGCACGACCAGGTCGTCCCATTCGCCGCCGGTGGCGCCGTAGCGGAAGGCCAGGGCGATGTCGCAGTCCCCGTCCCGGAGCATCTCCACCGATCGCGGCGGCTCCGCCTCGACGAGGGAGACCCGGGTGCCGGGGTGCTCCGCGCGCAGGGCCGCGAGAGCGCCGGGCACGAGCGTCGAGCTGCCGCTGGGGAACGACACGAGCCGGACCCGGCCCGCCCGGAGTCCGGCGATCGCGGCGACCTCCTCCTCGGCGGCGGTCAGCCCCGCGAGGATGCCGGAGGCGTGGCGCACAAGCGCCTCACCGGCCTGGGTCAGACGCATCTCGCGCCCCGTGCGGATGAGGAGGGGCGTGCCCGCGGAGCTCTCCAGCGCCTTCATCTGCTGGCTGACCGCGGGCTGGGTGCATCCGAGCTCCCGTGCCGCGGCGGAGAACGAACCGGTGGCGGCCACGGCACGCAGGACTCGGAGATGACGGGCTTCGATCACTCTTCAACCATAAGCGGCTCTTGCAGCATTCGCAGAATAATCGCAGGCGCCTTTGAGTGGGTCGGGGCTAGGCTCTCCGGTCATGAAGGTCCTCACCGTGAACATCGGCCGTCCCACCGCCTCCCCCGACTCGGACGGAGCAGGCGGGCTGACCGGGATCGTCAAGCAGCCGTACGACGGCTCGGTGCGGGTGACCGACCCCGGGCCGAAGGGCACCGGCGGCAGCGGCCTGGCCGGGGACGCGGTGTGTGACCTCCGGCATCACGGCGGCAGCGACCAGGCGGTCTACGCCTACGCCCGCGAGGAGCTCGACGCCTGGGAGCGGGAGCTCGGGCGCCCGCTGCCCAACGGGGCGTTCGGCGAGAATCTCACGACGTCCGGCCTCACCGTCAGCCGCGCGCTGATCGGGGAGCGCTGGCGCATCGGTGACGAACTGGTCCTCGAGGTGACCTCCGGCCGCATCCCCTGCCGTACGTTCGCGGGCCACCTGGGTGAGCGCGGCTGGGTCAGGCGGTTCACCCGGGAGGGGGCCACCGGCGCGTACCTGCGGGTGATCGAACCGGGGACGATCCGCTCCGGCGACCCGGTCGAGGTGGTGCACACACCCCGTCACGAGGTCACCGCGGCAATGGAGTTCAGGGCGACGACCACGGAACGCGAGCTGCTGCCGCGCCTGCTCGACGCCGGGGACGCCCTGCACTCCGAGACACTGCGGGCCGCACGGGAGTACGTCGCGAAGCAGGACTCCGCCCGCTGAGCCCCGTCCCCGTTCCGCCATCCGCGCACGTCCCACCTGCCGTTCAGGAGCGTACGGGCGGGTCCGCCCCGCTCCCGGCCGGACGCTAACGTGCCGCCTATGACGACTGCACTGATTACGGGCGCCACGGCGGGGATCGGGGCCGCCTTCGCACGGCGGCTCGCGGCTGACGGGCACAACCTGGTGCTGGTGGCCCGTGACACGGAGCGCCTGCGGGCCCAGGCCACGGAACTGCACGACGGGCACGGCATCGAGGCCGAGGTGCTGACCGCGGACCTGTCCACGGACTCCGGGATCGAGGCGGTGGAAGCGCGGCTGACGGACCGTGTGAGCCCGGTCGACCTGCTGGTGAACAACGCCGGTTTCGGCAACAAGGGCCGCTACCTGGACGTCTCGATCGCCGACGAGCTGACGATGCTGAAGGTCCACTGCGAGGCGGTGCTCCGCCTCACCTCGGCGGCGGCGGGCTCGATGCGCGAACGCGGCCGAGGCGGCGTCGTCAACGTCGCCTCCGTCGCGGCGTTCCTGCCGCGCGGGACGTACGGGGCCTCGAAGGCATGGGTCGTCCAGTTCACCCAGGGCGCGGCCAAGGACCTCGCGGGTACGGGGGTGCGGCTGATGGCACTCTGCCCGGGGTTCGTACGCACGGAGTTCCACGAGCGCGCCGGGATGGGGACGGGTGACATCCCGGGCTGGATGTGGCTGGACGCGGACAAGCTGGTGGCAGCCGCCCTGGCGGACCTGGCCAGGGGCCGCTCGGTGTCCATCCCGGACCCGCGGTACAAGGCGCTGATGAGCCTGGTGAAGCTGACCCCCCGCAGTGTGCTGGGGGGCGTCACCTCCCGCGCGGGCCGCAGCTACGGGCCCAAGTAGGGGCGGCCCCGGAGGCCACCGACGCACCGAGGCCCGGTGCCCCCGCGACGGGGGCACCGGGCCTCGGTGTTCGTACGGAACGCGTACTAGTGGGAGTGGCCGTGGCCGCCGTGACCGGCGTCGGCCTCTTCCTCGGCCGGCTTCTCGACGACCAGGGTCTCGGTCGTGAGCAGCAGCGACGCGATGGACGCGGCGTTCTCCAGGGCGGAGCGGGTGACCTTGACCGGGTCGATGACGCCGGCCTTCACCAGGTCGCCGTACTCACCGGTGGCGGCGTTGAAGCCCTGGCCCTTGTCGAGGTCGGAGACCTTCGAGGTGATGACGTAGCCCTCGAGGCCCGCGTTCTCGGCGATCCAGCGGAGCGGCTCGACGGCGGCGCGGCGCACGACCGCGACACCGGTGGCCTCGTCGCCGGTCTTGCCGAGGTTGCCCTCGAGGACCTTGACGGCGTGGACGATGGCGGAGCCACCACCGGAGACGATGCCCTCCTCGACCGCGGCGCGGGTCGCGGAGATGGCGTCCTCCAGACGGTGCTTCTTCTCCTTGAGCTCGACCTCGGTGGCGGCACCGACGCGGATCACGCACACGCCGCCGGCCAGCTTCGCGAGGCGCTCCTGGAGCTTCTCGCGGTCCCAGTCGGAGTCCGTGGCCTCGATCTCGGCCTTGATCTGGTTGACCCGGCCCTTGACGTCGGCGGAGTCGCCGCCGCCGTCGACGATGGTGGTGTCGTCCTTGGAGACGGTCACGCGACGGGCGGTGCCCAGCACGTCCAGACCGGCCTGGTCGAGCTTGAGGCCGACCTCCTCGGCGATGACGGTCGCACCGGTGAGGGTGGCGATGTCGCCGAGCATGGCCTTGCGGCGGTCACCGAAGCCGGGGGCCTTCACCGCGACGGCGTTGAAGGTGCCACGGATCTTGTTGACGACGAGGGTGGAGAGCGCCTCGCCCTCGACGTCCTCGGCGATGATGAGCAGCGGCTTCGAGCCACCCGCCTGGATGACCTTCTCCAGCAGCGGGAGCAGCTCCTGGATGGAGCCGATCTTGCCCTGGTGGATCAGGATGTACGGGTCGTCGAGGACGGCCTCCATACGCTCCTGGTCGGTCACCATGTACGGGGACAGGTAACCCTTGTCGAAGGCCATGCCCTCGGTGAACTCAAGGTCCAGACCGAAGGTGTTGGACTCCTCGACGGTGATGACACCGTCCTTGCCGACCTTGTCCATCGCGTCCGCGATGAGCTCGCCGACCTGCGGGTCCTGCGCGGAGAGCGCGGCCACGGCGGCGATGTCGGCCTTGTCCTCGATCGGGCGGGCGCTCGCGAGGAGTTCCTCGGAGACGGCCTTCACGGCGGCGTCGATGCCCTTCTTCAGGGCGGCCGGGGAAGCACCCGCGGCGACGTTGCGCAGGCCTTCGCGGACGAGGGCCTGGGCGAGCACGGTGGCGGTGGTGGTGCCGTCACCCGCGACGTCGTTGGTCTTGGTGGCGACCTCCTTCACCAGCTGGGCACCGAGGTTCTCGTACGGGTCGTCGAGCTCGACCTCGCGCGCGATGGTGACACCGTCGTTGGTGATGGTGGGGGCGCCGAACTTCTTGTCGATGACGACGTTGCGGCCCTTGGGGCCGATCGTCACCTTCACCGTGTCGGCAAGCTTGTTGACGCCGCGCTCAAGGGCGCGACGGGCGTCCTCGTCGAACTTCAGAATCTTCGCCATGGGCTGTGTTCTTCCCTCTCAAAACGAACTGCGCCCCTCGCCGCCCGGCTAGTTGATTTCGCTGGGGGCCAGGGGCGCAGAACAGAAGCAAACGTGGGTGAATTACTTCTCGACGATCGCGAGCACGTCGCGCGCCGAGAGGACGAGGTACTCCTCGCCGTTGTACTTCACCTCGGTGCCGCCGTACTTGCTGTACAGCACGACATCGCCGGTCTTGACGTCGAGCGGAAGGCGCTCGCCGTTCTCGAAGCGGCCCGGGCCCACGGCCAGGACGACGCCCTCCTGGGGCTTCTCCTTGGCGGTGTCCGGAATGACCAGGCCGGAAGCCGTGGTCTGCTCGGCGTCGAGCGGCTGGACCACAATGCGGTCCTCGAGCGGCTTGATCGCAACCTTGGAGCTGGTGGTCGACACGATCCGGTCTCCCCCTTCGGAGATCTCACGGGGTTTAACAGTCTGTGGGTGGCGACCAGGTGGATCCGTCGTCGCGGGTGCCGGACCTGCCCTGTCGCGCGGCTGTGCTGGCACTCTCCCTCGGGGAGTGCCAGACCTGAGACTATGACCGCGATTAGCACTCGGTCAAGCGGAGTGCCAATTCACCACCCTCGCGTGGCGCCACGGGCCCGGTGTCCTCACGTCTGTGGGGCGGACCGCCGCGCGGCCCGCCCCACAGACACCCGGCACGGCCCTCTTCCGGGCGTGCCCGCACGACCTCAGACGTAGTCCTCCAGCCTGGCGACCGCGTACCCCTTGTCCGTGACCGTCTTCATGACCTGCCGGACCATGTCGGCCATGGAACCCTCCCAGTCCTCCTCGCCCCTGAAGTGGGTGAGGATGATGTCTCCGGGATGCAGGTCCTGATCGGTCTCGCGCCACTCCATGTGGTCGGGGAACGCCTCGGCGGCCCACAGCGGCACCGCCTTGATGCCGCAGGACTTGGCGACACGCAGGGTGTCGCCGTTGTAGTTCCCGTACGGCGGCCTGAAGAGGGTGGGCCGCTTCCCGAAGTACTTCTCCAGCTTGTCCTGCTCGCCGCAGATCTCCCGCTTCTGCTCGGACGCCGAGAGCCCCGGGAGGTAGCGGTGGTTGAGGGTGTGGTTGTTGAGGGTGACCCCGCGGGCCTGCATGTCCTTGAAGTAGCCGTAGTCGTCGCTGGTGACGTAGTCGCTGAGGAAGGCGCTGTACGGGATGTTCAGCTCCGTCATCATCTTCAGCAGTTCGGGGTCCTTCTCGGCCCCGTCGTCCATCGTCAGGAAGACGACGCGCTCCTTGGTCGGCACCGTGGTGAAGACCGGCGGCAGGTCCTCCCCTCCTTCCACCTCGAACCCCTTGCGGGTGGTGATGCGGGGCTTCTCGGCGGGCGGCTCCGGAGCAGCCAGCGGGGTCTTCGCGAGGCCCCACTTCCGCGCGGCGGCGACCCGCGCGGCGTGCTGCTTCCTGAGCCGTTCGACGCGCGCCTCGGCCGCGGCGACCGGGCCGGCGGGGGCGGCCGCGGGGCCCTGCTGCCCGATGTCCGCCTTCTCGCGGGCGCCGCTCCCGGCGGCCGTGCCGTCGACCCCGTCGGCACACCCGGAGGCGACGGCGGCGACCAGCATGGCGGCCAGCACCGCACGAACCGGCTTGCTCCGCTTCATGGCGGATTTTTCCTTTTGTCGTACTAGCTGCATGGCGCCGCATCCTGCCACCGGCGCGCCCGGCACCTCCGGAGACACCTCCGGCGGACCCGCCGGGTCCCCCGGCTGGCTCACAATGGACCGGTGAACGCCCTCCCCCCTCACGGCCAGGCCGACCCCGCCGACCCGCTCGCCGTCTTCGCGGCGCTCCGCACCCCCGAGGGCGCGGCGCTCCTGGACGAGCTGCGCGACCACGACCCCGCACGGGAACTGGCGACCGCGACCCGGTTGCGGCGGTCGCACCCCGCCGCGCTCGTGTCGGCGGCGCTGACGCAGGCGCGGCTGCGTCAGCGGGCGGTCGCGAAGTTCGGGCCGGAGGACGCCTACCGCATGTTCTTCACCCCCGACGGCGTGGAACAGGCCACCCGCACCTCCGTCGCCGCCTACCGCGCGGGACGGTTCGCCGAGCTCGGCGTACGGAGCGTGGCCGACCTCTGCTGCGGCATCGGCGGCGACGCGATCGCCCTGGCCAGGGCGGGCATCGCCGTACTGGCCGTGGACCGCGATCCGCTGACCGCCGAGGTCGCCCGTGCCAACGCCGAGGCGCTCGGCCTCCAGGACCTGATCGAGGTGCGGTGCGCGGACGTCACGGAGACCGGCACATCGGCGTACGACGCGGTCTTCGTCGACCCCGCGCGACGCGGCGGGCGGGGAAGGATCTTCGACCCGGAAGCCTATTCACCGCCGCTCTCCTGGGCCACGGACGCCGCGCTCAAGGCTCCGCGCGCCGCGCTGAAGATCGCCCCCGGTGTGCCGCACGAGGCGATCGATCCCCGGGCCGAGGCGGAGTGGATCTCGGACGGCGGCGATGTGAAGGAGGCCGTGCTCTGGTTCGGCGAGGGCTTCACGCCCGGCGGCTACCGGGCCACCCTGCTGCCGTCCCGCACGACGCTCGTCTCCGGCGCCCCGCTCCCCGCGCCGCCGGTCGGACCCGTCGGCCGGTATCTGTACGAGCCGGACGGCGCCGTGATCCGGGCTCATCTCGTCGCCAGGATCGTCGACGAGTGCGGGGGAAGGCTCGTCGACGAGACGATCGCGTACGTCACGGGCGACACCCCGTACGCCTCGGAGGCGGTCGCCGGTTACGAGATCACCGACCAGCTCCCCTTCAACATGAAGAAGCTGAAGGCGCTGCTGAGGGAGCGCCAGGTGGGCGTGCTGACCGTCAAGAAGCGCGGCTCGGCCGTCGAACCGGAGGAACTGCGCCGGAAGATGAAGCTCCAGGGTCCGCACTCGGCGACCGTCTTCCTCACCCGGGTGGCCGGCGCCCCCACGATGCTGATCGGCAGGCCGCTGAAGCGCCCCTGATCAGCCGTCCACGGAGAGCAGTGGCCGCGCGGGTACCCCGGAGAGCACCCGGACCACCCAGCGGCGGTGAGCGCGGGCCTTGACGAGCCCGGTCAGCCCGGTCAGCCACGCCAGGAAACCGAGCCCCATCATCCAGGCCACCTCGGCGTAGGTGTCCTCGCCCGCCCGGGCCTTCGCCGGTACGGCGAAGCAGAGGAAGAGACCCACCGCGCAGAGCACGGCCGACGCCGTCAGCCAGGTGAGGGCCACCCGCGGCATCCGCAGGGCTAGGTCTCCCGCCGGATCACGGTCCAGCCCGCCCCACCGCACGAGAAGCCGGTGGACCCGCACGTCCCTGGCTGCGCCCACGGCGACGAAGGCCACCGCCGGGATGATCACCGCCGCGCCGACGGCCAGGAACACTGCGCCGAGGAGCCGGGAGAAGGGGTCCGCCGCCTCCTCGAAGGAGGCGATTCCGACCGCCACCAGGGACCAGCCGAACGCGGCGACGCCGGCCCACATCCACAGCACACCGAGGCGGCCGGGCCCCATGAACATCCTGGTCAGCTCGGAGAGGACCAGTGCACGGTCCCGCAGCAGCGCGCCCCGGTCCGGCCAGGACCGTATCTCCACGGGCGGAGGCGGGGGCGGCAGCGGTGCACGGCGTGACATGGGCCGGACATTACCGACTCCCCGCCACACCGGGCCAGTTGGGTCCCGGCCGGCCGTCAGGTCAGCGGATAGGACGTCCGGCCGGACGCCTCGTCGATCTCGTCGTGCGCCTTGGTGAGCAGTTTCATCGCGAGTTCGTTGAGCGCGCGGGCACCGGCGATCTCCTCGCCCACACGCGCCTGTTGCGCGTCGGAGGGGTGGCGGCTGGCATACCCGTGGGCCCGCACCTCGGACCCGTCACCGAGTCTCACGAGGGCCGCGGCGCGGGTGCGGTGGGCGTCCTCCTCGAATTCCAGCTCGACATGCCATCCGACGGTCGTCTCCATCATCACGGTCACCTCCGGGAGTTCCCCTCACTCCAGGGTGCGCCCGTTCCCCGCGCCACGCACGGCGTACGCTCAGGCCTCCCGCAGCGCCTTCACGTCGAGCTTCCGCATCCCCATCATCGCCTTCATCACCCGGTCCGCACGCGCGCGGTCGCTGCCGCCGATCAGCTCGGGCAGCGCCCGCGGGACGATCTGCCAGGACAGCCCGTACCTGTCCTTGAGCCACCCGCACATGCTCTCCTCGCCGCCGTCCGCGGTCAGCGCCTCCCACAGCCTGTCGACCTCCGCCTGGTCCGCGCAGTCCACGCTGAGCGAGACCGCCTCGCTGAAGGTGAAGTGCGGCCCGCCGTTGAGGCCGATGTACTCCTGTCCGGCGAGCACGAAGTCCACCGTCAGGACCGAGCCGGTCTCGCCGGGCGCCGCGTCGGAGTTGTGGGTGATCTCCACGATGCGCGAGTCACCGCCGAAGACCGAGACGTAGAACTCCGCGGCCTCCCGCGCCTTGTCGTCGAACCAGAGACAGGGCTTGATCTTCTGCATGGTCTTCTCCTCGCCTCGGAAGGCGGCCTCGGATCGCGCCGTCCGCGTGCAAGGTAGACCGGCCCCGCCCCGGGAACTCATCGGAACACGCGGGGACGGGCTCGCGGACGGGGTCCGGGCGTCAGCCGCCCGTCGGGCCGAGGGACTCGAAGCGCCACCGGTGGACCGGCCGGGTGGTGAGCCCCGCCTCCGGTTCCGGGAGCTCCGGCAGGTCGGCGTCGTAGGCCGCGTCCCACCAGGTCAGGACGAGCACCCGGTCCTGGGGGGCTCGCAGCAGTTCGCCGCGGAGCGGTTCCGGAGTCAGCTCCCCGGCCCGCGCGGCGGCCCACTCCAGCAGCTCCGCGCCGCGGCCCTGTGCCGCGCGGGCCTCCCACATCAGGGCGACGCTCACGAGTAGAGGTTCCCCTTGCTGATCTCGTGCACATGGTCGTGACTGTGCGTGTGCCCGTGGCCGTGGGCCCCCGGCACATGGGTCTCGGTGACCGGCAGCGAGGAGTCCGCCGAGAGGCCGAGGTCGGACACCGGCCGGTTGCGGGCGACCATCTCGGCGCCGAGCGCGGCGACCATGGCGCCGTTGTCCGTGCAGAGTTTCGGCCTGGGGACCCGCAGCCGGATCCCGGCGCGCTCGCACCGCTCCTCGGCGAGGGCGCGCAACCGCGAGTTGGCGGCCACTCCGCCACCGATCATCAGGTGGTCGACGCCCTCGTCCTTGCAGGCACGGACCGCCTTGCGGGTCAGCACGTCCACCACCGCCTCCTGGAACGAGGCCGCCACGTCCCGTACGGGGACGTCCTCGCCGGACGCGCGCTTGGCCTCGATCCAGCGGGCCACCGACGTCTTCAGGCCGGAGAAGGAGAAGTCGTAGGCGGGATCGCGCGAGCCGGTCAGTCCGCGCGGGAACGCGATGGCCTTGGGGTCACCCTCCCTGGCCAGCCGGTCGATGACGGGACCACCGGGGAAGCCGAGGTCCAGCACCCGGGCGATCTTGTCGAAGGCCTCGCCCGCCGCGTCGTCGATGGTCGCGCCCAGCGGCCGTACGTCGTTGGTGATGTCGGGGGCCAGCAGCAGCGAGGAGTGCCCGCCGCTCACCAGGAGCGCCATCGTCGGCTCGGGCAGCGGGCCGTGCTCCAGCTGGTCCACGCAGATGTGGGAGGCCAGGTGGTTCACCCCGTACAGCGGCTTGTTCAGGGCGTACGCGTACGCCTTGGCGGCCGAGACGCCGACGAGCAGCGCGCCCGCGAGCCCGGGACCGGCGGTGACCGCGATGCCGTCGAGGTCGCGGGCGCTGATCCCGGCGTCCTTGAGTGCGCGTTCGATGGTGGGGACCATCGCCTCCAGATGCGCCCGGGAGGCGATCTCCGGGACGACACCGCCGAAGCGGGCGTGGGTGTCCACGCTGGACGCGACGGCGTCGGCGAGCAGCGTCGTGCCCCGCACGATGCCGACGCCGGTCTCGTCGCAGGAGGTCTCGATACCGAGTACGAGCGGTTCGTCAGCCATCAGTCTGTCTCTGTTCCTTGTACGGTCAGGCGCATGACGAGTGCGTCGATGTTCCCCGGCTGGTAGTAGCCCCGGCGGAAGCCGATGGGTTCGAAGCCGAAGCGTTCGTAGAGCTTCTGCGCGCGTGTGTTGTCGACGCGGACCTCCAGCAGCACGGCGGCGCACTCGAAGGCGGTGGCGTGCCTGAGGAGGTCGGTCAGGAGTTCGGATCCGAGTCCGCCGCCCCAGTGGGACCGGCTCACCGCGATCGTCTGGACGTCGGCGAGGTCGCCGGCCGAGGCGAGGCCCGCGTACCCGACGACGCGGCCGTCGGGGTCCTCGGCGACGACGTAGCGGTGGGTGGCCCGGGGCCCCCGGGCGTGCGCGAGCTCGGACCAGAACATGCCGGACGACCACGCGTCGTCCGGGAAGAGCTCGTGTTCGAGTTCCAGCACCGGCTCGATGTCCCACCAGCGCATCTCGCGGAGCACAGCGGTCGCGGTGGTCACTTGGGGGTGACCACCTTGTAGTTCTTGGGGACCTGGGCGTCGGGCCTGCGCAGGTAGAGCGGCTGCGGCGGCAGCAGAGCGGCACCCGAGGCCAGGCGTTCGGCGGCCAGGTCGGCGAGCGCGCCCGCCGAGACGTGCTCCGGCCCCCGGGCGTCCGGGAAGGCTTCGGGGTACAGCAGCGCGCCGGCGCCGACGACGGGCAGCCCGGCGAGACGCTCCGCGATGTCGGCCGGCCTGTCCACGGAGGGCTCGCCCTCCCGGGTGCGGGGGTCCTCGTACCGCGCCCAGTAGACCTCCTTGCGGCGCGCGTCCGTCGCGACGACGAAGGGGCCCTCCAGTCCGTCGCGTCCGGCGGCGTGGGCGAGGCCGTCGAGGGTGCACAGACCGTGCACCGGCACGGACAGGGCGGAGCCGAAGGTCGCCGCGGTGACCAGGCCGACCCTGAGCCCGGTGTACGGTCCCGGCCCCACTCCGACGACCACATCCGTCACCGCGTCGAGCGTCGTCCCGGCCTCGGACAGGACCCGGTGGACGGCGGGAAGGAGCAACTCCCCGTGCCTGCGGGCGTCGACCTGGCCGGTCTCGGCGACGACGGAGGAGCCGTCGTGGAGGGCGACTGTGACGGCGGGGGTTGCGGTATCCATGGCGAGCAGCAGCACACCAACAGCGTACGGCTCCGCCGACTCGGTCATGGCCGCCCGTACAGCGTCCGGGTCTCCCCTCCCGCTGCTGGTACCGTCGCCGGGTATACGCGTGTACGACGTAAATGCTTGTACGACATGCGACGGGTGCATGTGAAAGGGGACCTCACGGTGGCTAGGGGCAGCTCGGGAATCGTGGCCGGGCTCACCGCCGCGGCGCTGGCCGCGGTCTGTTTCCTCGCCTACCAGGCGTCGGCGAACGCACCGGACTCGGTCGCGGCGCCCTCGGCCGGTTCTCCGAGGCCGTCGGCCACCCCCTCCAAGAAGCCGGCGCCCCCGAAGGACCCGCTCGCGGTGCCGGCGGAATCCGACTCGGGCACACGGGTCGTGTACGCCCTGAAGGACCGCCGCGTCTGGCTGGTGGACGACGCCGGGAAGGCGCTCCGGACGTTCCCGGTCATGCCGAGCTCCGTGAACCCGCTGCCCGGCGTCTACCAGGTGGGCTCGCGCTCCGGCAGTATCAAGGGATCCGACGGCGTCCTGATCGAGCACGTGGTGCGCTTCGCCGACGTCGACGGCGTGGCCATCGGCTTCAGCGCCGCGCAGGACGACTCGATGCGCAGCCCCGACCCGACCCTGAAGACCGGCGGAGTGCGTATGAAGCGCGCCGACGGGAACGCCATGTGGACGTTCGCCACGGTGGGCGTGAAGGTCGTCGTCGTCCCGTAAGGCGTCGTCCCCCGACCGGCCGGCCGGGGTGGACCGCCTGCTCAGGCGGCGTCGCGCTCGGCGGCGGGACGGCCGTCCTCGGGGTCCTCGTCGGCCTCGCCCGGCGGTGTCGACACCGCGGTGGCCGCCGCGCAGGACGCCAGCAGATCCTTCATCGACACACCTGAGGCCACCCGCGTCTCCGCCTGCGGCTGCTGCTGCGCGTCGTGCTCGGGTGCCGGCATGGATGCCTCCTCGGGCCTGAGTGAGAGACGTGGTAAGGCAGACCTAACCACTCCCTGTCTCCCATGTGACCACGACGGACCTCTCCCGCGCAACATTTTGCCGACGGCTTGTCGGAAAGCATGCCTGTACGGCGGCCCGGAGGATCGTCCGCGCCGCCGGTGCCCCTCGCTCAGCCGAGTGCGTGCCCGAGTCCCGCCCAGCGCGCACCGATGCCCACCAGCGTCACCTTGCGGCGTTCGTCGTCGGTGTCGCCGACGGCACGGTCGATCACCACGTGGAGCCGGTCCTCGGAGAGCTCCTCGACCTTGCCGTCCCCCCACTCCACGACGATCACCGACTCGGGCAGGGAGACGTCCAGGTCCAGGTCCTCCATCTCGTCGAGCCCGCCGCCCAGCCGGTACGCGTCGACGTGGACCAGCGCCGGGCCCTCGCCCAGCGGTGGGTGGACCCGGGCGATCACGAAGGTCGGCGAGGTCACCGCGCCGCGCACCCCGAGGCCCTCGCCGAGGCCCCGGGTCAGGGTCGTCTTGCCCGCGCCGAGCTCGCCGGTGAGCATCACCAGGTCGCCCGGGGCCAGCGCCGCGGCGATCCGGCGGCCCAGCCGCTTCATCTCTTCGGGGGACTCGACGGCGACGTCCAGGGTGACGGTGTCCGCCGTGGCGGAGGCCGCCACCGGACCGTTGTGCGCTGCTTCCATGCCGACCAACGTTAGAGGATCAGCGCGCCCCCGCCGGAACGGCTCCTATCCGTACCAGGAGGTCCGCGAGCCGGTCCGTGACCGTCTCCGGGTGCTCCAGCATCACCAGATGGCCGGCGTCCGGCACGATGACCAGTTCCGCGTCCGGGAGCTCGTCCGCGATGGCCTCGCTGTGGGAGCTCGGTGTCACCAGGTCCTTGTCACCGGCCAGGATCAGCACCGGGACGTCCCGGAAGGCGGGCAGCGCCCCGCTCTTGTCGTGCTCGGTGAAGGCCGGGTAGAACTCTGCGACCACATCGATCGGGGTCGACTCGATCAGCCGCTCCGCGAACCTCGCGACCGCCGGGTCCACGTCCCTCGACCCGAACGAGTACCGCTTGATCAGACCGGCGAACAGGTCGGCGGTGGCCCGCCGTCCGCGCTCCACCAGCTCCGTCTGCGAGCCGAGCGCCTTCAGCACCCCGGGCAGCACCCGCCGCACGGCGTTCACGCCCGCCACCGGCAGGCCGAAGTTCACCTCGCCGAGCTTCCCGCTCGACGTACCGACGAAGGCGACGGCGGCGACCCGGTCGCGGATCAGCTCGGGGTACCGGTCGGCCAGCGCCATGATCGTCATACCGCCCATGGAGTGGCCCACCAGCACGAGCGGGCCCTCGGGGGCCGCCGCGTCGATGACCGCCCTGAGGTCGCGGCCGAGCTGGTCGATGCCCAGCGGCTCCCCCGCGGCCTGCGCGCGGCCACGCTCGGAACGACCGTGGCTGCGCTGGTCCCAGTGGACCGTGCGGACCAGCCCGCGCAGAGCGGCGCGCTGGAAGTGCCAGGAGTCCTGGCCCAGGCAGTAGCCGTGGCTGAAGACCACGGTCAGGGGCGCGGGGTCCTTGCTGCCGAAGAGCCGCCGGCGCCGGGAGCCGGAGCCCGCCCGTTCGCTCGTCCCCGCGCCCTTGCCCGCACGGCTCGGGACGGCCTCGGGCTCGGTCTCGTCGACCTCGTAGTACAGCTCGGTGCCGTCGTCCGCGACCGCGCGGCCCGGTGTACCCCGCAGGGAGCCGTAAGGGCCCGAGGCGTCCAGTGCGAGCCGGGCCTTCTTGCGCATGCCGCGTCCGACGGTGAGCCTCTCGACGGCGACCCCGGCGGCCGCTCCCGCCGCGATGACGCCTATCGCCGCCCCGGCGACGCCCGCCCGGCGCCAGCCGGCCGCCGCGACGGCCGCCGTCGCCACCACGTCCTCCGCGCTGGTCTCGCTCACCGTGCCGCGCTCCTTCGTCGTCGTTCTCGTCGTCGTCGGACCATGATCTCGCGGTGCCGGGCTCAGTCCCGGCCGGCGTCCTCGTGGAGATGGACACGGGGGACGCGCGCCCCGATGCGGGTGACGATCTCGTACGCGATGGTGTCCGCCGCCACGGCCCAGTCCTCGGCGGTCGGCTCACCCTTGTCGCCCGGCCCGAAGAGCACCGCCTCCGCACCGGCCTCCAGGGTCTCGCCGCCGAGGTCGACGACGAACTGGTCCATGGCGACCCTGCCCGCGATCGTGCGGACCTTGCCTCCCACGAGGACGGGTCCCCGGCCGGAGGCATGGCGCGGGACACCGTCGGCGTACCCGACCGGCACCAGGGCGAGCGTCGTCTCGGCGGAGGTCGTGTAGTGGTGGCCGTAGCTGATGCCGTGGCCCGGGGGCACCTGCTTGACCAGGGCGACCGAGGCGGCGAGCGTCATGACGGGCCGCAGCCCGAAGTCCGCCGGGGTGCCCAGTTCCGGGGAGGGCGAGATGCCGTACACGGCGATCCCGGTGCGTACGAGGTCGAAGTGCGACTCGGGCACCGTGAGGGTGGCCGGGGAGTTCGCGATGTGCCGCACCTCGGGGCGCACGCCCTCCTTCTCGGCGTACGCGACCATGTCGCGGAAGACGCCCAGCTGGGCGGCGGTCGAGGGGTGTCCGGGCTCGTCGGCGCAGGCGAAGTGCGACCAGAGCCCGGTGACGCGCAGGACGCCCGCCTCCTCCGCGGCCCGGGCCGCGGAGACGAGCGTCGGCCAGTCGGCGGGCTGGCACCCGTTGCGTCCGAGGCCGGTGTCGGCCTTGAGCTGGACCCGGGCCGGGATTCCGGCCCCGGTGGCCGCGGCGACGACCTCGTCCAGAGCCCACATCCCGCTCACCGAGACATCGATGTCCGCCTCGACCGCCTCCCGCCACGGTCCGCCCGGCGTCCAGAGCCAGCACATGAGCCGGCCCTCGATGCCCGCCTCCCGCAGCGCCAGCGCCTCCTGCGGCGTGGCTGTGCCCAGCCAGGACGCGCCGGCCTCCTGAGCGGCGCGGGCGCAGGGCACCGCGCCGTGGCCGTAGGCGTCGGACTTCACCACGGCCATGAGCTGCGCGCCGGACGCCCGCGCCCGCAGGGCGCGCACATTGGCACGCAGCGCGGCGAGGTCGATCTCGGCACGGGCTCTCAGGGTCGCTGTCTCGTTCATCGCGCCCAGTCTCTCAGAGCCGTACGCCCGTTCCCTCGACCTTCCGTGCCCGGTGAGGCGGTCAGCGGTGGTCCAGGGCGTGTTCCAGATGCTCTACCAGGACCGGGACATGGCTGGCCGGGACGTCCTTGACCGCCGTGAGGAAGGTGACGGCACCGCCCTTCCGGAGCAGCGCGAGCAGCGTCTGGACCGCCTCGGTGTGCTCGGGGTCGCCCAGTTCGGTGCGGTAGCGGTCGACGAAGGCGTCGTACCGGCCGGCGGTGCGGTCCTCGTGGTACCAGGTGCGCAGTTCCTTGGACGGTGTGGCGTCCTTGGCCCACAGGTCGACGGCGGCGTGCTCCTTGGAGATGCCGCGCGGCCAGAGCCGGTCGACCAGCACGCGGGTGCCGTCGTCCTCCTCCGGCGGGTCGTACACCCGGCGCACGCGAATCCCACTTCCGATGCTCACGTTCGCACCTCCCCCTCCAGCGTGGATCAGGCGCGTACGTCCCGCCACGCCGCGGGCACGGCGTCCGCCACGTCCTGCGCGGCGACCGGCGCCCCGTCCGAGGCCCGGCGCGCGGCCAGTCCGTGCAGATAGGCGCCGACCGACGCCGCGTCGCGCGGGGCGAGGCCGGCGGCCAGCAGCGAACCGGTCAGCCCGGACAGCACATCGCCGCTGCCGGCCGTGGCGAGCCAGGGCGTACCGGTCGGGTTGACCCGCACGGGTGCCTCCCCGGCCTCCGCGACCAGCGTCGTCGAGCCCTTCAGCAGCACCGTGGCGCGGTAGCGCGAGGCCAGCTCCCGTACCGCGGCGAGCCGTCCCGCCTCGACCTCCTCGCGTGCCACGCCGAGCAGCGCGGCGGCCTCGCCCGCGTGCGGGGTGAGGACGGTGGCGGCGGTCCGCGCGCGCACGGCGCCGGCGTCCATCAGCCGCAGCCCGTCGGCGTCGACCAGCACCGGTACGTCCGTGGCCAGCACGTCGGCCACCGCTCCGGCCGCCGCGGCCGAGTCCCCGATCCCCGGGCCGACCACCCAGGCCTGTACGCGTCCGGCCTCCGACGGCGGTCCCGGGTGCACCAGGGTCTCCGGAAAGCGCGCGATCACGGCGGCGCCACCCGGTCCGGAGTAGCGCACGGCTCCCGCGCCGGCCCTCAGCGCCCCGGCGACGGCGAGCACGGCCGCACCCGGATACCTCTCCGAGCCCGCCGCGACGCCGACGACGCCGCGCCGGTACTTGTCGCTCTCCGCGGCCGGCTCCGGCAGCAGGGCGGCGACGTCGACGTACTGGAGGGCCTCCAGGTCGGGCCGCCCGGGCAGAGTCGCCGCCAGGCCGATGTCGACGAGCCTGAGTGCTCCGGCGTGCTCGGCGGCGGGGTCGATGAGCAGCCCCGGCTTGTACGTGCCGAAGGTGACGGTGGCGTCGGCCCGTACGGCGGGGCCGAGCACCTGCCCGGTGTCCGCCTCGACCCCGCTCGGCAGATCCACGGCGAGCACGGGGGCGTGTCCCCGGGTGACCGCGCGCACCAGCTCCTCGGCCCCGGGTCGCAGGCCGCCGCGGCCCCCGATCCCGGTGATCCCGTCGACGACGAGGTCGACGGGGCCGAAGGGGCCGAGGTCGGGGCCGTCCAGGATCTGCCCGCCGGCAGCCAGCAGCGCCGCGAGTGCCGCCCGGTGGACCTTCTCGGGAGAGGTCAGTACGGCTCGTACGCCGGCTCCGCGCCGGGCCAGCCGGGCGCCCGCGTAGAGGGTGTCCCCGCCGTTGTCGCCGCTGCCGACGAGGAGCAGCACCCGGGATCCGTAGACCCGGCCGTTGCGCCGGAGCAGGTCACCGCAGGCCACCGCGAGCCCGGCGGCCGCGCGCTGCATGAGCGCCCCTTCCGGCAGCCGTGCCATCAGGGCCTTCTCGGCGGCCCGTACGGTCTCGACGCTGTAGGCGTGTCGCATGCCCTCAACCCTCCGCGATCACCACGGCCGACGCCACCCCCGCGTCATGGCTGAGCGAGACGTGCCAGCTGCGCACCCCGAGCTCCGCGGCTCGGGCGGCGACGGTCCCCCGGACCTCCAGGCGGGGCCTGCCGCTCTCCTCGACGCACACCTCGGCGTCGGTCCAGAGCAGCCCCGCGGGGGCGCCGAGCGCCTTGGCCAAGGCCTCCTTGGCCGCGAACCGGGCCGCCAGCGAAGCGATCCCCCTCCGCTCCCCGCCCGGCAGCGTCAGCTCCCGGGCGAGGAAGAGGCGTTCGGCGAGCTGGGGTGTGCGCCCCAGCGCCGCGCCGAACCGTTCGATCTCCGCCACATCGATCCCGACCCCAATGATCACGCGCTCACTCACTCACTCGACTGTCACGGACTTCGCCAGGTTGCGCGGCTGGTCCACCTCGTTCCCCCGGGCCGTCGCCAGCTCGCAGGCGAACACCTGCAACGGCACCGTGGCGACCAGCGGCTGAAGCAGCGTAGGCGTAGCGGGGATCCGGATGAGGTGGTCGGCGTACGGCACGACCTCCTCGTCGCCCTCCTCCGCGATGACGACGGTACGCGCGCCGCGGGCCCTGATCTCCTGGATGTTCGAGACGATCTTGTCGTGCAGCACCGAACGGCCGCGCGGGGACGGCACGATGACGACGACCGGGAGGCCTTCGTCGATGAGGGCGATCGGCCCGTGCTTGAGCTCGCCCGCGGCGAACCCCTCGGCGTGCATGTAGGCCAGCTCCTTGAGCTTCAGCGCCCCTTCCATGGCCACCGGGTAGGCGACGTGCCGGCCGACGAAGAGCACCGTGTCGTGGCCCGCCAGCGAGCGGGCCAGCTCGCGCACCGGTTCCATGGTCCCGAGGACGCGCTCGACCGCCCCGGACATCTCGGTGAGCTGCCGCACCACGGTGCGGATCTCGTCGCCCCACTTGGTGCCGCGTACCTGTCCCAGGTACAGCGCGACGAGGTAGCAGGCGACGAGCTGGGTCAGGAACGCCTTGGTGGAGGCGACGGCGACCTCGGGCCCGGCATGCGTGTAGAGGACGGCGTCGGACTCCCGGGGGATGGTCGATCCGTTGGTGTTGCAGATGGCGAGCACCTTCGCCCCCTGCTCGCGGGCGTGGCGCACCGCCATCAGCGTGTCCATCGTCTCGCCGGACTGCGAGATGGCGACGACGAGGGTGCGCTGGTCGAGGATCGGGTCGCGGTAGCGGAACTCGCTGGCCAGCTCGGTCTCGCAGGGCAGCCGGGTCCAGTGCTCGATCGCGTACTTGGCGATCATCCCGGCGTGGAAGGCGGTCCCGCAGGCGACGATCACGACCTTGTCGACCTCGCGCAGCAGGTTCGGCGCGATGCGCACCTCGTCGAGGTGGAGCGTGCCGGAGCCGTCGACACGTCCGAGCAGGGTGTCGGCCACGGCCTTGGGCTGGTCGGCGATCTCCTTGAGCATGAAGGAGGCGTAGCCGCCCTTCTCGGCGGCGGAGGCGTCCCAGTCGACGTGGTACTCACGTGTGGGAGCGGGGAAGCCGTCGAACCCCGTGACGGTGGCCCCGTCGCGGCGCAGCTCGACGACCTGGTCCTGGCCGAGTTCGATGGCGTCGCGGGTGTGCGCGATGAATGCGGCGACGTCGGAGGCCAGGAACATCTCGCCGTCCCCCACGCCGACGACGAGCGGTGAGTTCCGCCTGGCCCCGACCACCACGTCCGGCTCGTCCGCGTGCACGGCCACCAGGGTGAACGCGCCTTCCAGCTGACGGCACACCTGCCGCATGGCCTCGGCGAGATCACCGAGGGACGAGTAGGCCTCGGCGAGCAGGTGGGCGACGACCTCGGTGTCTGTCTCGGAGGCCAGGTCGTGCCCGCGTCCGGCCAACTCCTCGCGCAGGGCCGCGAAGTTCTCGATGATCCCGTTGTGCACGACGGCGACCCGGCCCGCGTTGTCGATGTGCGGGTGGGCGTTGGCGTCGGTGGGCCCTCCGTGCGTGGCCCAACGGGTGTGCCCGACCCCCGTGTTCCCGGCCGGTAGCGGCCGGTCCTTGAGCTCCTTCTCCAGGTTGACGAGCTTCCCCGCCTTCTTCGCGGCTGCCAGCCCTCCGTCCGCGAGCACGGCGACCCCCGCGGAGTCGTACCCCCGGTACTCCAGCCGCTTCAACCCCGCGACAACGACATCCTGCGCCGACTGCGCTCCGACGTAACCCACGATTCCGCACATATCGGCACCATAAGGCTGCGAAGGGGCGGGGGACAGTAGGGGTGCGCCGCGCGGTGTCCCCGGTGGGCCGGCCGTGGCTACGCTGCGCACCATGACAGCCCCGGATTGCTACACGTGCGCCATGGAAGCGGAGTTCGACGCGCTGCCGCCGCGCGAGCGCGTCGCGTACGACCGGTACTGGCGGGTGGCCCACGCGACCGGGACCTCGCTGCCCGGGTGGCTGGTGCTGCTGCCCAGGCGGCACATCACCGCGGTGCACGAGCTCACCGATGCGGAGGCGGCCGGGCTGGGAATGTGGCAGGTCCGGCTCAGCAGGGCGCTGCGCACGGTGACGGGCTGCGAGAAGACGTATGTCGTCCAGTTCGCCGAGGCCGAGGGCTTCGCGCATGTGCACTTCCACGTCGTGCCACGCGCGCGGGACCTGCCGGCGGAGTACCGGGGGCCCGGTGTCTTCGGCCTGCTGCGGCGCCCGGCGGAGCAGCAGGTGACCGAGGGGCGGGCCGACGACATCGCTCGGGCGCTCGGAGCGGAACTCGGCGGCGCGTAGTTCCGCCGTGCCGAGACGGAACCGCCCCGCCGTGTGCCATGGGCACGCCGGCGGGGCGGCGGGGTTCAGCGCACGTCGACGTAGTCGCCGGCGGCGGTGGCCGTGCCCGAGGTGGACGAGCCTCCGAACGTCCAGCGCCAGTAGCCGTCGGCCGACGCGGTGACCGTGGTCTTCAGCGCGCCCGAGCTGGACGAGGTCGCCGTCTTGACCGTGGTGTAGGTGGAGCTGCCCGCCTTGCGGAACTGCAGGCTGACGGTCTTGCCGGCGTAGCCGGTGTACGTGTGCTTCGCCCAGTCCGCGCGTGTGAGACTGCCGGTGACAGTGATCGTCCTGCCCTTCGTCACCGGTTCGGGCGAGGCGTTGACGGTGACCTTGGCCCAGCGCTTGACCTTCGCGCCGCCCGAGGCGGTGGTGTACTCCCCGGCCTTGAGCTGGCCGTTGGTCTTGAAGAGCTTCGCCGCGACGCCGATCTTCCACGTCGTGGCGTCGTCACCGGAGTTCAGGTCGTAGCGCGGCTCGATGTACAGCTCGCCCTCGCAGTCCGCGACCCGGCTGGAGCTGGTCTCGTAACAGGTGTAGCCGCCCATGTAGAGGCCGCCGCTGTCAGCACCCTTGGTCGCGGTGGTGCCGTGGTAGAGGTACGGCTCGGCCTCGTACGCGGAGGCGTTGGCGGTGCTGTACCCGGCGGGGAGGGTGATCCGGAAGGTCACGGGCGGGGTCTTCGCGTCCGAGGTGCCCACGATGATGGACTTGCCTCCGTTGACGACGATCCGTGACACGGTGATGCCGGTGTCCGCGGCCTGCGCCGCGGGAGCCGTAAGGGTGGAGAGAGCGACAGCCGCCCCCGCTATCGCGGCGACGGTGCCGGTTCTGCCAGTTTTCATGCACGCCTCGATGCTGTCCGTGGACCGGTGGGAGACGCCGTCCGGGAAGATCACGTCCGAACGGCGGAGCGGCAGATTACCAGTGGCGGCCGGGTGAACGCCCTGCGGTTCCAGGCCGGTCCGGCAGCGGCTCCTTCTCCACGTCGACGCGTTTCCCCGCCGTCTCCGCGGCAGTCGGCCCTCCGCCCGCGAGCACGGCGCCCCCCGATGCCCGTGAACCCGTGCGGGGAACCTCAGACGACGTCGTGGATGCGGTGTTCCCGCAGGTCGGGAGCGTGCCGGGCGACGGTGCGGTAGTCGGCGTCGTCGTGCAGGACGGTCAACCCGTGGTGTGCGGCGGTGGCGGCGATGATCAGATCCACGGCCGAGGCGCTCCGATGCTGCCCCGCCCTGGCCATCCGCTGCTGCACCGCCCCGACCCAGCGTCCCGCGTGCTTCGGCACCGGGACATCGGGATACAGGTCGGTGAACATCTCGGCGATCTCGTCGTACTCGTCGCCGGTTCGCGCACTGAACAGGAACTCCGCACGCTGCGGATAGCAGGATCCGATCGAATCAGCGCACATGCTGTCGTACCAGGCGGATTGCAACCCGGCGTCACCGAGCAGGCGGACGAGCCCGGAGGTGTCGAGCAGGTAGATCACCGATCGCCCTTCTCCGCGCGGTGCCGGCGCTCCGCGTCCTCCACAGCCCCCCAACGCTCTGCACGCTCGAAATGCCGGGCGATGCGCGCCGCACGGTCCTGCTGGTCGGCGTAGTACCGAAGCGCCAGATTGACGGCCTCCTTCTTGGTCCTCGCCTTGGACAGCGTCATGGTGCGTTCCAGCGCCTCGTCGTCTATGTCGATCTGGGTCACAGTCATCCGGCACCTCCAGTCAGGCAATGTGGGTCATGTACAAAGAATAGTATGTCATCCACATCGCAGCACCGCCCCGGCCGGATGACCCGCACCCACGTGACCCACCCCACCCCCCACTCCGCCGGAACTCCCGCGACAATGAACACGTGATCACCTCACCCGCACGGAGCACCCGCCGCACCGAGCACGCGCCGACGCCCTACGTCGACCTGACCCGGGCCGAGTGGAGCGCCCTGCGTGACAAGACGCCGCTCCCGCTGAGCGCCGAGGAGGTCGAGAGACTGAGAGGACTCGGTGACGTCATCGACCTCGACGAGGTCAGGGACGTCTATCTGCCGCTCTCGCGGCTGCTGAACCTCTACGTCCAGGCCACATCGGGCCTGCGCGGCGCGCTGAACACCTTCCTGGGCGACGCCGGCAACGGTCACGGTGAGCAGCGGGGCACCCCCTTCGTCATAGGCGTCGCGGGAAGCGTCGCCGTCGGGAAGTCCACGACCGCCCGCATCCTGCAGGCGCTGCTGGCGCGCTGGCCCGAGCACCCCCGGGTGGAGCTGGTGACGACGGACGGCTTCCTGCTGCCGATGAAGGAGCTGGAGTCGCGCGGGCTGATGTCGCGCAAGGGCTTCCCCGAGTCGTACGACCGGAGGGCGCTGACCCGGTTCGTCGCCGACATCAAGGCCGGCAAGGACGAGGTGACGGCACCGGTCTACTCCCACCTGATCTACGACATCGTGCCGGGCGAGCGGCTGACCGTGCGGCGTCCCGACATCCTCATCGTCGAGGGTCTCAACGTGCTCCAGCCCGCGCTGCCCGGGAAGGACGGCCGGACCAGGGTCGGCCTCGCCGACTACTTCGACTTCAGCGTGTACGTGGACGCGAAGGAGGAGGACATCGAGCAGTGGTACCTCCACCGCTTCCGGAGGCTGCGTGAGACGGCGTTCCAGAACCCGTTCTCGTACTTCCGCAAGTACACCCAGGTCTCCGAGGGCGAGGCGCTGGACTACGCGCGCACCATGTGGCGGACCATCAACAGGCCCAATCTGCTGGAGAATGTCGCGCCGACGCGCGGCCGTGCGACCCTCGTGCTGCGCAAGGGGCCGGACCACAAGGTCCAGCGCCTCTCCCTGCGCAAGCTCTGATCCGCCGATCCAGGAAAGGGTGCACCGTGCTGCATCTGCGCCTCATCGTGCCCGCCGACCGCACCGACGAGGTGCTGGAGCTGATCGAGGCCACGGTGGGCACCGCCCATGTCGCGGTGCTCTCGGGCGCGGCACGCAACCCGGTCGGCGACGTCGTCCTGTGCGACGTGGCGCGTGAGGCTGGCGACGAACTCATCGGCGGCCTGAGGAAACTGGAAATCGACGACTGCGGGTCGATCACCGTCGAGAACATGGACCTCACCCTGTCCCGGCGTGCCGACGAGGCGGAGCGGGAGGCCCCCGGTGAGGGCATGGACGCGGTGCTCTGGGAGGAACTGAGCGAGGTCACGCACGAGGAGTCGACGTTCAGCGCCACCTACGTGACGTTCCTCTCCGTCGCCACCATGCTCGCCGCCTGCGGTGTGATGCTGGACAACGCGGTACTGATCGTGGGCGCGATGGCGGTGGGCCCGGAGTTCGGCCCGCTCGCCGGGATCTCGACGGCGCTGGTGCAGCGCGCGCCCAAGCTGGTGGCCCGGTCGCTCTGGGCGCTGATCGCCGGCTTCCTCGCGGCGATGGTGCTCACCGCCGGGTTCGCCTGGCTGATGGACATGCTGGATCTGTTCAACGAGGACATGATCAACGCGCCGCGTCCGCAGACCGGTTTCATCTGGCACCCGGACTGGATGTCGTTCGTGGTGGCCCTGCTGGCGGGCATCGCGGGGACGCTCTCCCTGACCTCGTCGAAGTCGGGTGCGCTGATCGGAGTCGCGATCTCGGTGACCACCGTGCCGGCCGCGGCCAATGCGGCGGTGGCCTTCAGCTACCAGGACCTGGACCAGGCCTGGGGATCGTCCGTACAGCTCCTGGCCAACCTGGGCGGCATCGTCCTGGCGGGCACGGTGACGCTGCTGGTCCAGAAGGCGCTGTGGCACTTCACGCGTTCCTCCCCCCTCGTCCGCCGGGCGAGGACGGGAGCTGCCGGCTGACGCGGCCCTGGCCCGTCGCGCGGGTCCGGCAGCGCGGGGCGGGGCATCGCTGCCGGACCCGGCCCTGGTGGAGGCGGTTCGGCCGGTGGCACGATCCGGCGCATGACCGAAGCCCACGAGGTGGACCTCCGACCTGGACGGACTCGCGCCCTGAACTCCCTGGCCCTGCTCGGGGCAGGCGGGGCGGCGCTGGCCGCCGGGCGGGTGGCGTACCGGGGCACGGTCCTGGACGCCTGGGCGCTCGGAGGACTGGCCGCGGCGCTGCTGGGCGTGCTGTGTCTGTACGCGGCCACCGTCCGCGTCGGCGCCGACTCCTTCGGCCTGCGCTCGCACACGCTGCTGCGCCGCCGGAACCTGCCGTGGCGGGACGTACGCGATGTGGGCGTCCACATCCAGTACGCACGCGGCCAGGAGTACCGGCGCGTCTTCGTGCTGACGGGCGACGGAAGCCGGTTCCTGCTGCCCCTGCCGGTGGGCGGCGCCACCGCGGACCAGGCGGAGTTCGACGCCACGCTGGCGGCTCTCAGGGCACTGCACCGCCTGTACGGAACCCCCGTCTCGGACCATGTGCCGGTCCTCTCCGGGCGTACGGCCGGGCGGGGTTCCGCCGCACAACTGGCCCTGTGCGCGGTGCTGCTCGTGGGCGCGGGTCTGGCCGCGTGGGCCGTACCGGGCGTCCGGGAGGAGCGGGACGCCTGGGAGTCGGCCACCCCGTGCACGGCCACCACACCCGTCGGGGAGCGCGCGGAGTGCCTGGGCACCTTGCACGCGGTGATCGCGCGGACCGAACTCGGCCGGGGGAACGGCAGCAGCCGGCTGTACTTCACCGACGGGCGGCCGCTGGAGCGGATCAGCGTCTCGCGTGAGGGTGCCCGGGGATTCCATCCGGGCGACCGGGTCGAACTGACCGTCTGGCGGCACGCGGTGAGGGAGGTCACCGGCGAACACCACGTGTGGCGGGAGCACTTCCCGGCCGCGGGGGAGATCGCCGTCGTCGCCGCCGGGTGCGCTCTGGCCGCGGGCTTCCCCGGTGCCCGGGTCCTGCTGCGCCTGCGCGGCCGACGGCTCCCCGACGACGAGGTCCTGCCGTCCGCCCTGCCGTTCGCGGGCGCCCTCGCGGGTACGGCGCTGTGGTTGCTGCCGCTCTGCTACCTGCGTCCGGCGTCACTGATCGCCGCACCGGACCCGGCGGTGTGGACGGCGGCGGGCTCCGTGGCCTCGCTGTGCCTGTTCGGGTGGGCCTGGCGTGCCACCCGAATCCGTGAGCCCGAGTACACCGGAACCGGCGTCCCACGGGCCGAGGACGAGGAGCAGTTCGTGACCGCCCGCTTCCTCGACGACACGGACTACAACCCGCACGGCTTCGGCACCCACATCGTGCTCGGTGGCGGCCCGCCCGCCGTGGTCCCCCACAGCGGTCCGGGCAGGTTCGCGGCGCACCGGATACCGGTGGAGCGGCTCACCCTGACCGCCGTACGGCGTCCCCGGGGCGGTGACGGCGACACCGTCCCCGTGGGGTGGCACATCGCCGAACTCGACGACGGGGGTGTGCCGGTGCGCCTGGCCGCCGCTCCGGCCGTACTGACCCGCCTCACCGCGGAACTGGGTCTCGCACCCCGGGCCGGGGAAGCACCGCGGGCCCGGCCATGAGGCCGGGCCCGCAGCACAGTTGATCCGGTGTGAGCTGAGGTCGTGTCAGCCGAGCGCGGACTTCACGACGTCGGCCAGCTGCCCGGCGACCGCGCGCGCCTGCTCCAGATCGGCCGCCTCGACCATGACCCGCACCAGCGGCTCGGTGCCGGACTTCCGCAGGAGTACGCGTCCGGTGTCGCCGAGTTCGCGCTCCGCGAGTGCCACCGCGGTCGCCAGCTCGGGGGAGGTCTCCACACGGGACTTGTCCACGTCCGGCACGTTGATGAGGACCTGCGGAAGGCGCTGCATCACGCCGGCGAGTTCGGCGAGCGTGCGGCCGGTGGCGGCGACCCGGGCGGCGAGCATCAGTCCGGTGAGCGTGCCGTCACCCGTGGTGGCGTGGTCGAGGACGATGACGTGGCCGGACTGTTCGCCGCCGAGCGCGTAGCCCTCCGCCTTCATCGACTCCAGGACGTAGCGGTCGCCGACGGCGGTCTGGACGAGCTGGATGCCCTCCCGCTCCATCGCCTGCTTGAAGCCGAGGTTCGACATGACGGTGCCGACGACGGTGTCCTTGCGCAGTCCGCCGGCCTCCCGCATGGCGAGGGCGAGCACCGCGAGGATCTGGTCGCCGTCGACCTCCTCGCCGGACGCGTCCACGGCGAGGCAGCGGTCCGCGTCCCCGTCGTGCGCGATGCCCAGGTCGGCGCCGTGCTCGACGACCGCGGCCTTCAGCAGCGCGAGGTGGGTGGAGCCGCACCCGTCGTTGATGTTCAGGCCGTCCGGCTCGGCGCCGATGGTGACGACCTCGGCGCCCGCCCGGGCGAACGCCTCGGGCGAGACGCGGGCGGCGGCGCCGTGCGCCTCGTCGAGGACGATCTTCAGTCCGTCGAGCCGGTTCGGCAGGACACCGATGAGGTGGGCGACGTAACGGTCGAAGCCCTCCACGAACTCGGTGACACGGCCCACGCCGGCACCGGTCGGCCGGGACCAGGGCTCACCCGTGCGGTGCTGCTCGTAGACGGTCTCGATGCGGTCCTCCAGCTCGTCGGCGAGCTTGTGGCCACCGCGGGCGAAGAACTTGATGCCGTTGTCCGGCATGGCGTTGTGACTGGCGGAGAGCATGACACCGATGTCCGCGCCGAGCGCTCCGGTGAGATAGGCCACCGCGGGCGTCGGCAGCACCCCGACGCGCAGCACGTCCACCCCGGAGCTGGCCAGACCGGCCACCACCGCGGCCTCCAGGAACTCTCCGGACGCACGTGGGTCGCGGCCCACCACGGCGGTCGGCCGGTGCCCCTCGAAGGTGCCCGCCTCGGCCAGTACGTGCGCCGCCGCGACCGAGAGACCGAGCGCGAGCTCGGCCGTCAGATCCGCGTTGGCGACACCGCGCACGCCGTCCGTACCGAAGAGTCGTCCCACTGGTGTCCTCCGAAGATGCTCCGAAACCGCAAAACCAAAGTAAACAAAATAGGGCAAAGTGAGGCGAGGCGCGGCAGAAATGGACGCACCCGAGACCTTCAGGCCTATGAACGTGTAAACGTCTTAAGCCGTTATACGCCCGCAAGAGCTGATAAACGAACGCCCCGGCAGCACAATGCGTGCCGCCGGGGCGAACGTGTAAAGCAGACGAGCAGGCGGTTTAGCGCTTGCTGTACTGCGGGGCCTTGCGGGCCTTCTTGAGACCGGCCTTCTTGCGCTCGACCGCACGGTCGTCGCGGGAGAGGAAGCCGGCCTTCTTCAGCGTGGCGCGGTTGTTGTCCACGTCCGCCTCGTTCAGCGCGCGGGCCACACCGAGGCGCAGGGCGCCGGCCTGACCCGAGACGCCGCCACCCGAGATGCGGGCGATGACGTCGTAACGGCCGTCGAGCTCGAGCACCTTGAAGGGCTCGTTGACTTCCTGCTGGTGCACCTTGTTGGGGAAGTAGTCCTCAAGGGTGCGACCGTTGATCTTCCACTTGCCGGTGCCCGGAACGATCCGGACGCGGGCGATGGCGTTCTTGCGACGGCCAAGGCCGGCGGCGGGCTGCGGGTCGCCGAAGCGGCCGGCGAGCGACTCGGAGGTGTACTCACCCTCGACGGGGACCTCCGACTCGAAGGTGGTCACCTCGGCGTAGGTCTCTTCGCCGTCGGTGCCCTCGACGGGCGTCTCTGCAGTGGTCTCGGCCACGATTCTCCTCAGATCTTTCTTTACGTCTTAGGGGGGAGGCCGGAACTACTGCGCGACCTGGGTGATCTCGAACGGGACAGGCTGCTGCGCAGCGTGCGGGTGCTGCTCACCCGCGTAGACCTTCAGCTTCGAGAGCATCTGGCGACCCAGGGTGTTCTTGGGGATCATGCCCTTGATGGCCTTCTCGACGGCCTTCTCGGGGTTCTTCGCGAGAAGCTCGTCGTAACGCACCGAACGGAGACCGCCCGGGAAGCCCGAGTGGCGGTACGCCATCTTCTGGGTCTTCTTGTTACCGGAGAGGTGAACCTTCTCGGCGTTGATGATGATGACGAAGTCGCCCATGTCCATGTGGGGGGCGTAGGTCGCCTTGTGCTTGCCGCGGAGGAGGTTGGCAGCCGTGGTGGCCAGACGGCCGAGAACGATGTCCTCGGCGTCGATGATGTGCCACTGGCGAGTGACATCGCCGGGCTTGGGGCTGTACGTACGCACTTCGTAGCCTTCGCTTCTTCAGTGGATGAGGTCCAGACACATGGCACCCCTGAAGCGATCATGCAGCTGGGGCTCACACTGCCGGGACGACGCCCGTATGCGAGCCACTGGTAACTGCTCCAGAGAACCTACGTACGGGCTCATCGCGTGAGAACGATCGAGCCGGTACGTATAACAACCCCCGACAGTACCCGCCCCGGCGGGGACGGGTCAAAACGCGCCGGACCTACCGCTCCCGCTGGACCCTGCGCTCGTCCCAGACCGGCTCCTTCGTCTCCCGCACCACCCCGTCCGACCCGAAGACCAGATAGCGGTCGAAGGACTTCGCGAACCAGCGGTCGTGCGTGACGGCCATCACCGTGCCGTCGTACGCCTCCAGCCCGTCCTGAAGGGCCTCGGCCGACTCCAGGTCGAGGTTGTCCGTCGGCTCGTCCAGCAGCAGCGCGGTCGTGCCGGCCAGCTCCAGGAGCAGGATCTGGAAGCGCGCCTGCTGCCCTCCGGACAGCCGCTCGAAGGCCTGGTCGCCCTGGCGCTCCAGCTCGTAGCGGCGCAGCACTCCCATGGCCCCGCCCCGGTCCTTGGCGTGCTCCGTCCACAGGATCTCGACCAGGGTCTTGCCGAGCAGCTCCGGGTGGGCGTGCGTCTGGGCGAAGTGACCGGGCACGACCCGCGCCCCGAGCTTCCACTCTCCGGTGTGCGCCACCGGCTCACCGGCCAGCAGCCGCAGGAAGTGCGACTTCCCCGACCCGTTGGAGCCGAGCACCGCGACCCTCTCCCCGTAGTAGATCTCCAGGTCGAAAGGCTTCATCAGACCGGTCAGCTCCAGGCCGGTGCAGGTCACCGCCCGTACCCCGGTCCGCCCGCCGCGCAGCCGCATCCTGATGTCCTGCTCGCGGGGCGGCTCCGGCGGCGGTCCCGCCTCCTCGAACTTCTTGAAGCGGGTCTGCATCGCGTGGTACCGGTTCGCCATGTCGGGGCTGTTCGCCGCCTGCTGCCGCATCCGCAGGACCAGCGCCTTCAGCCGGGCGTGCTCCTCCTCCCAGCGGCGCAGCAGCTCCTCGAAGCGGGCGAAGCGCTCCTTGCGGGCCGCGTGGTACGTACCGAAGCCGCCGCCGTGCACCCAGACGTCCGAGCCGGCCGGGCTGGGCTCCACGCTGACGATCTTCTCGGCGGCGCGTGAGAGCAGCTCCCGGTCGTGGGAGACGAAGAGCACCGTCTTACGGGTCTCCCTGAGCTTCTCCTCGAGCCAGCGCTTGCCGGGGACGTCCAGGTAGTTGTCCGGCTCGTCCAGGAGCAGCACCTCGTCCGGTCCCCTGAGCAGCGCCTCCAGCACCAGCCGCTTCTGCTCACCCCCGCTGAGCGTGCGCACCTCGCGCCACTGCGCCTTCTCGTACGGGACGCCGAGCGCGGCCATGGTGCAGATGTCCCACAGCGTCTCGGCCTCGTAGCCCCGTGCCTCCGCCCAGTCGCTGAGCGCCTGCGCGTACGCCATCTGCGCGGCCTCGTCGTCCACGCTCAGAATGCGTTCCTCGGCCGCGTCGACGGCCTTCGCCGCCTCCCTGATACGGGGCTGGGCCACGGAGACCAGCAGGTCACGGACGGTGCGATCGTCCCGGACCGAACCCACGAACTGCGACATCACCCCGAGCCCGCCGCTCACCGACACCGAGCCGCCGTGCGGCTGGAGCTCCCCGGAGAGCAGCTTCAGGAGCGTCGTCTTGCCCGCGCCGTTCGCACCCACGAGGGCCACGACAGCGCCGTCGGCCACCCGGAACGAGGCATCGCCGAGCAGCACCCGCCCGTCCGGTAGGTAGTACTCCAGGTGGCCTGCTTCGAGATGTCCCATGCACAGCATTGTCACGGCACGAGAACCGTTGGCCCAACCGCATTACGGTCGGTCTAGGATTCGCCGCATGAGCTTTGGGCAAGGGGGGCCCTCCTGGGGGCCGGGAGACAGCCGGACTCCGGACTGGGCGGCGCTCGCCGAGGCGTCCGCCGCACGGACCAGGCGCAGGAAGTGGCTGATGATCGGGGGCGGGGCCGTGGCCACCGCCGCCGTCGCCGCGATCGTCGCCACAGCTGTCATCACCACAGGGAACGGCGGCGCCTCCGGCTCCGGCAAGAACGCGAGCGAGCTGCCCACCCCCGCCGACCTGCCCTCCGAGACCTCGGCGCCCGGCCCCTCCTTCTCCTCGGTGGCCCCGCCGCCTCCGCCGGACCCGAAGGACTACATAGCCGACGAGAAGAAGGACACGGCACCGGTCACCGTCGACGCCTTCTTCCCCGGCAGGAAGCTCACCATGGGCGACCGCGTCTACGCCAAGGGAGCCACCGCCCGCACGACGAACTGCGCCACGACGACACAGGGCGCCCTCGGCGGGATCCTCGACGGCAACGGCTGCGACCAGGTCATCCGCGCCACGTACAGCAAGGGCGGCATCGCGGTCACCGTCGGACTCGCCGTCTTCGGCACCGAGGCGGAGGCCAGGAAGGCCGCCCAGCAGGCGTCCGGCGGCATGGCCTCACTCAGCGGCTCCGGGGTCCCCACCTTCTGCCGGGCCGGATCGGTCTGCCGCCGCACCGCCAATTCCTACGGCCGATACGCGTATTTCACGGTAGGCGGCTACACCAGCGGGAAGAACGTCACCACGAGCTCCAAGGACGTGTACGCGGTCGGTGACGACCTGACCGAGTTCACCTTCCGCCAGATCCGTCACCGCGGCGAGGTACAGGCGTCCGCCGCCGCGGGGCTGCCCGCCTCCTGAAGCCCTCCCCCCCACGCACCAGCCCCGTCCCTCCCCGCGACCGAGGACCTGCCGCCGTGCGTCTGACCGCCCTCTTCACCATCCCGCGCGTCCTGCGCCACAGCGACGCGATAGGCGCCGACCTGCCCCCGGACGACGCCGTGGTCCTCGACGCCCCGGACACCCCGCTGCGTCTCGCCCTGGCGGCCGCCACCGCCGGGGACCACGCCCCGGCGGCCGAACTGCTCGCCGGCACCCGCGAGCACGCCCAGTGGGAACGCCGGGACGCCTGTGTCTCCCGCCTCGCCCGTGCGTCCCTGCACCACCCCGGCTGGCTGGACGCCTGGCTGGAGGAGGACCCGGAGGATCCGGACGCCGTACTGGTCAAGGCGGACCAGTACGTCCACCAGGCGTGGCAGATACGCACGTCGGCCCGGGCCCGGCATGTGGAGGCCGACCAGTTCCGGGCCTTCCACGCCGTGCTGCGCGACGCCGTGCCGGTGATCTCCGCCGCCGCTGAACTCAACCCCGACGATCCCGTCCCGTGGCGCATTGCCCTGACACAGGCCCGGGGCATCCAGGCCCCCCGCGAGGTGTTCGACACCTACCTGGCCGAGGCGAACGCCCGCGATCCGCACCACGAGGGCTGCCACGTCCAGGCCCTGCAGTACCTCTGCGCCAAGTGGTACGGCTCCCACGAGGAGATGTTCGCCTTCGCCGAGCGGGCCGCCGAACAGGCCCCGCCCGGTTCACGGCTCCACGCCCTGCCCCTCCAGGCCGTCGTGGAGTACCTCATCGCGGAAGACGACGAGGCCCCCGGCCCCGACCCGTACGGCCCGAACACCGAGGCCGCGGTGGTCCGGGCGCAGGCCCTGTCGGACAGCTACGCGCCGGGGGACCGGGAGGCCGCCGGGTTCCGCAACCACCTGGCCCTCGTCCTGTGGTCGCTCAACCGGTACGAGGAGGCCCTGGAGGCCTTCCGCGCGATCGGGGTGCACGCCACCACCTTCCCCTGGACCTACTTCGGGGACGCCCGCGAGGAGTTCCTGGAGGCCCGTTCCGGCACCAGGGTCGAGCTGGCCACACACATACCGTTCTTCAGCCGCTCGCCCAGGCCCCCTGACACCGGATTGCCCGGCTGGGAGCGCGAGCTGGCCCCGCGGTCCCTCGCCATCGCCTCCACCGGCCCCACCGAGGTGGCGCAGGCCGCCCTGCTCTGCGGCCACAGCCTGCGTACGGCCCCGGCCGGCCGCCACCACACCTACGTCGAGATCGTCCCCGACGCGGTACGCGGCAAGCGGGCCGCCCTGCTCCCCGAAGACCCGCTCACCTCCGCGGCGGACAACTTCACCACCGCCGAGGACTGGCCGGCCCTGGTCCTGCACCGCACGCAGGAGCGCAGCAGCTTCACCCTCCTGCACCGCGGGCGGAAGGTCGCGGACCACGCCTGGGAGACCGCGGCTCCCGCCGCCGACCACACGAAGGTGACACGGACCGCGACCGCTCTCGCCCAGGTGTACGGCCTTGCCGACCCGCGCCCCCTGGCCCACGTCCTGCGGGCCGCCGGCGACCCCGCCCGCCATCAGAGCGAGCTCGTCGCCGCCCTCGGCCTCCCGGCGCTGCCCTCCGGGTACGGCGGACGGCAGGAGATCCTCATGGACCTCCCCGGCGCCCGGGTACTGGCCAGGCGGGGCTTCCTCGCGGGGATGAGGGACACCATGACCGCCAAGGACGGCGTCCACCCCGATCCCCCCGCCCAGGAAGGCCCCCGCCCGGCCCGCTGGTGGGTCACACGCACCCTGGCGCTGCTGTTCTTCACCGCTGCCGCGGTCTACGCCTGGTGGACCCCCGACATCGGCTGGTTCCGCTCCACCGTGTCCAGCGCGGTCGCCGTGTACTTCGCCGTCAAGCTGCTGCGCGCCCGGCGCCGCAGGCCGGTCAGCAGCAGCCCGCCCCCGGCAGCGTCCTGACGTTCCGGGCCTCCGCGGCCCGCGCCGCCAGCAGGTCGTCCGCCGGGTACGCCACTTCCTCCAGCGTCAGCCCGTGCGGCCGCACCACGTGCACCGCCGGGTCCCGCACCTTCGCGGACAGGACCTCGGCCGGCCACCCCGCGGGCCTCCGGCCGTCCCCTACGAACAGCGCCGCGCCGATCAGCGCCCGCACCATGTTGTGGCAGAAGGCGTCCGCCTGCACGGTCGCCGTGAGCACCCCGGACTCCGGATCCCGCACCCAGTGCAGCTTCTGCAGCGTACGGATGGTCGTCGCGCCCTCACGCTTCTTGCAGTACGCCGCGAAGTCGTGCTCCCCCACCATCAGCGCCGCGGCCTCGTTCATCGCGTCCAGGTCGAGCGGCCGGTCGTGCCAGAGCACGTGTCCCCTGGTCAGCGGGTCCACACCGCCCGGACGGTCCCCCACCCGGTACGCGTAGCGCCGCCACAGCGCGGAGAACCGCGCGTTGAAACCCGCCGGGGCCTCGACCGCCCGCCAGATCCGTACGTCCAGCGGCAGCCGTCCCGCCATCCGCCGCAGCAGCTTCTCCTCGTGCTCCGCCCACACCTCGGCCGGCAGGTCGACGTGCGCCACCTGCCCCCGCGCGTGGACCCCCGCGTCGGTGCGGCCCGCGACCGTCAGGTCGTACGTCACCGCCGACCGCGTCACGGTCCGCAACGCGTCCTCGATCTCGCCCTGCACGGTGCGCCTGCTGGTCTGCTTCGCCCAGCCGGAGAAGTCCTTGCCGTCGTAGGAAAGGTCCAGCCGTACCCGTACGAATCCGGGCTCTGCCTCGTCACTCACCCGAAGATCCTCTCAAAACCGAACGGGCCCGCACCGCCCCGAAGGGAGGTGCGGGCCCGTACCTGGGTCTCAGAACGCTCAGGCGTCCTTGGACTCCTCGGCAGGCGCGGCGTCCTCGACGGTCTCGGCCGGAGCCTCGTCCTTCTTGAGGGCGTCTTCCTTGACGGCGCGCTTCGTGGCGGCCTCGGCCTCACCGGTGGCCTGCTGGGCCACGGTCAGTGCCTCGACCAGCTCGATGACGGCCATCGGGGCGTTGTCGCCACGACGGTTGCCGATCTTGGTGATGCGGGTGTAACCACCGGGGCGGTTCTCGTACCGCGGGGCGATCTCGGTGAAGAGCGTGTGCACGATGCTCTTGTCCGTGATCGACTGCAGCACCAGGCGACGGTTGTGGATGTCGCCCTTCTTCGCCTTGGTGATGAAGCGCTCGGCGACCGGACGCAGGCGGCGGGCCTTGGCCTCGGTCGTGGTGATGCGGCCGTGCTCGAACAGCGACTTCGCGAGGTTGATGAGAAGAAGCTTCTCGTGCGCAGCGCTGCCGCCCAGACGGGCGCCCTTCGCGGGCTTCGGCATGGTGTTTCTCCTTGTGTGCTGCACCGGCCGTATCAGGTACCGGTGTCAGTTCCCGTGCGGCGGTCGCCACACGGAAGTCTTCGTACGTCAGCCGGACATCGGCCGGAATTCAAGCCGGTCCGACTGGCACCGGACAGCGGCCGAAGTCCAGCCCGTCCGGCATTTGAGGACAAAGCCTCAGCCCCGGCACGGGGGCACCCTCAAATCCGGGCACCCCCAGCCTGGAGGCGACTCAGTACTGCTCGGTCTCCACGAAACCGGCGTCCGCGTCGTCGTCGGCGCCGAAGGCGTCGGCGGCGGCGGTCGGGTCGAAGCCGGGAGGCGAGTCCTTGAGCGCCAGGCCCATACCGGCCAGCTTCGCCTTGACCTCGTCGATCGACTTGGCGCCGAAGTTGCGGATGTCGAGCAGGTCCGCCTCGGAGCGGGCGACGAGCTCGCCCACCGAGTGGATGCCCTCGCGCTTGAGGCAGTTGTACGAACGGACCGTGAGCTCGAGCTCCTCGATCGGCAGGGCCAGATCGGCGGCGAGCGCGGCGTCCGTCGGGGACGGGCCCATGTCGATGCCCTCGGCGTCGATGTTGAGCTCGCGCGCCAGACCGAACAGCTCGACCAGGGTCTTACCGGCCGACGCCATGGCGTCACGGGGACGCATGGCCTGCTTGGTCTCGACGTCGACGATCAGCTTGTCGAAGTCGGTGCGCTGCTCGACACGGGTCGCCTCGACCTTGTACGTGACCTTGAGCACCGGCGAGTAGATGGAGTCGACCGGGATACGGCCGATCTCCTGGCCCACCTGCTTGTTCTGGACGGCGGAGACGTAGCCGCGACCGCGCTCGACGGTCAGCTCCATCTCCAGCTTGCCCTTGCCGTTGAGCGTGGCGAGGACGAGGTCCGGGTTGTGCACCTCGACACCGGCCGGCGGCGCGATGTCGGCGGCGGTGACCAGGCCGGGGCCCTGCTTGCGCAGGTACATCACGACGGGCTCGTCGTGCTCCGAGGAGACGACCAGCTGCTTGATGTTGAGGATGAGGTCGGTCACGTCCTCCTTGACGCCCGGCACGGTGGTGAACTCGTGCAGGACACCATCGATCCGGATGCTGGTGACAGCGGCACCGGGGATCGAGGAGAGGAGGGTACGGCGCAGGGAGTTGCCGAGGGTGTAACCGAAGCCCGGCTCCAGCGGCTCGATCACGAACCGGGAGCGGAATTCGTCGACGACCTCTTCGGTCAGCGACGGACGCTGAGCGATAAGCATGGGGAGAGTCCTTCAGTCGTGGGCACCCACTATTTGATGCCCGACAGATGCAACAAGGGTACGGGCGGTACGCCCCGTATGAGGCGTACCGCCCGGACCCGAACGCTACTGACGCACGGCCGTCACCGGCCGCGACGGATCAGACGCGGCGACGCTTCGGCGGACGGCAGCCGTTGTGCGGCGTCGGGGTGACGTCCTGGATCGAGCCGACCTCGAGGCCGGTGGCCTGGAGGGAGCGGATCGCGGTCTCACGGCCGGAGCCGGGACCCTTGACGAAGACGTCGACCTTGCGCATGCCGTGCTCCTGCGCGCGGCGGGCGGCCGACTCGGCGGCCATCTGCGCGGCGAAGGGGGTGGACTTGCGCGAGCCCTTGAAGCCGACGTGGCCGGCGGAGGCCCAGGAGATCACGTTGCCCGAGGGGTCCGTGATCGAGACGATCGTGTTGTTGAACGTGCTCTTGATGTGCGCGTGGCCGTGAGCGACGTTCTTCTTTTCCTTGCGACGCACCTTCTTGGCTGCGCCCTGACGTCCCTTGGGGGGCATGTCTTGACTCCAGATGGAGAGGGGAGGTGATCGGTCCTACAGCGAAGACCGCTGGTTTCCGCGAACGTCCGGTGGTCCGGACACCCGCAGTGCGTCCGCTGAGGACTACTTCTTGCCCGGCTTCTTCTTACCGGCGATGGCGCGACGCGGGCCCTTGCGGGTACGCGCGTTCGTGCTGGTGCGCTGACCGTGGACCGGCAGACCGCGACGGTGCCGGATGCCCTGGTAGCAGCCGATCTCGATCTTGCGGCGAATGTCGCCCTGGATCTCGCGGCGAAGGTCACCCTCGGTGCGGAGGTTGGCGTCCACGTACTCGCGGATCTTGACCAGGTCCTCTTCGGCCAGGTCACGAACGCGGGTGTTGGGGTTCACGCCGGTGGTGGCGAGGATCTCCTTGGACCGGGTACGCCCGATGCCGAAGACGTAGGTGAGGGCAACCTCCACGCGCTTTTCGCGCGGGATGTCAACACCTGAAACGCGTGCCATTCAATGGCTCCAGTTGTTATTTCGGGGGTCTTCCGCAGTGCCACTCCCGGTCGCCGACCCCGCCCGCATGGGGAGAGGTGGTACGCCCGGGTCCCCGGCCCCCGCCGGAGGTGTCGTCAGCCGAAGCTTGGACGGGCACTGCGTATGTACGTTTACGTGCGTCGCGCGAAGCTGCGAGATGCAGGTGGTCGTGCGTCAGCCCTGGCGCTGCTTGTGGCGCAGGTTGTCGCAGATGACCATGACCCGGCCGTGACGGCGGATCACCTTGCACTTGTCGCAGATCTTCTTGACGCTCGGCTTGACCTTCATGGGATGTCAGGTTCTCCGGGTCAGTGCCCTCACCACGCCGAAGCGGGATGGCGGCAAGATCTACTTGTAGCGGTAGACGATCCGGCCACGCGTCAGGTCGTACGGGGAAAGCTCCACGACGACCCGGTCATCCGGGAGGATGCGGATGTAGTGCATACGCATCTTGCCGCTGATGTGCGCGAGGACTTTGTGACCGTTCTGGAGCTCCACCTTGAACATGGCGTTCGGGAGGGACTCGATCACGGTGCCCTCAATTTCGATGGCACCTTGCTTCTTGGCCACGCTTCGCCCTTCGAATCGGCTACCTTGATCGGCTCCCACACCCGGTGTGAAGACATACGGACACACTGGTGCACGAGAGCCGACGAGTCAGTCTACGTCAGCGGACTCCAAAAGACGAATCCGTCAAGTTTGCCCACTTCCCCTGATCCTTAGACACGGATCAGCCGGACAGTCCAGGGGAACGTCGGGAAGCTCAGCCCAGCGGGTCAGGAGCGGCTTCCACCCCGTACTGCGCCAGCCTGGCCTTGCCGCAGTCGGGGGCGGTCAGGACCAGCGGGCCCTGCTCGGTGAGGGCGATCGAGTGCTCCCAGTGCGAGGACCACGTGCCGTCGGTCGTCAGCACCGTCCACTCGTCCGCGAGCACCTTGGTCTGCGCGGTGCCGAGCGAGACCATCGGCTCGATGGCCAGGCACACCCCGGGGACCAGCTTGATGCCCTTGCCGCGCTTGCGTGAGACGTAGTTCAGCAGGTGCGGGTCCATGTGCATCTCGGTGCCGATGCCGTGCCCGCCGTAGTCCTCGATGATCCCGTACTTGCCGGTGGCGGGGCGGGGCTGGCGGCGGATGTAGGACTCGATCGCCTTGGAGATGTCGACGAGCCGGTTGTTCACCTTCATCGCGGCGATCCCGGCCCACATGGACTCCTCGGTCACCCGGGAGAGCTCCACCAGCTCCGGAGCGTGTCCGGTGCCGACGAAGGCGGTGTACGCGGCGTCGCCGTGCCAGCCGTCGACGATCGCGCCGGCGTCGATCGAGATGATGTCGCCGTCCTTCAGGACGGTCTTCTCGTCCGGGATGCCGTGGACGACGACCTCGTTGACCGAGGTGCAGATGGTGGCGGGGAATCCGCCGTACCCCAGGAAGTTCGACTTCGCGCCGTGGTCGGCGATCACCTTGCGGGCGACCTCGTCCAGATCCTTCGTGGTGGCACCGGGGACGGCAGCCTCACGGGTGGCGGCGTGGATGGCGGCGACCACGAGGCCCGCCTCGCGCATCTTCGCGATCTGCTCGGGGGTCTTGATCTGCACCATCGCTGGGCGCCTTTCTGTGTACGGGGAGGACGGTCGTCGCAGCCGTACTCCACGATACGGCGCAAACAGTCGGCCGCGACGCCCGAGGGGCGCCGCGGCCGGCTGTGGTGGAACGGGAGGATCAGCCCTCGTCGGACTTCTTGAGGGCCTCCATGGCGCGCTCGGTCACCTCGGTGACCTTGCCGAGCGCCGAGATCGTCACGACCAGGCCCTGGGACCGGTAGTAGTCGATGATCGGCTCGGTCTGCGTGTGGTAGACCTCGAGACGGGTGCGGACCGTCTCCTCGGTGTCGTCCTCACGCTGGTACAGCTCGCCTCCGCAGGTGTCGCAGACACCCTCGGTCTTCGGCGGGTTGTACGTCGCGTGGAAGACGTGCGCGCTGTCGTTACGGCAGATACGGCGGCCCGCGATGCGCTTGACCACCTCGTCCTCGGGGACCTCGAGGTCCAGGACCGCGTCGAGCTTGACGCCCTCGCCGACGAGCATCTCGTCGAGCGCCACGGCCTGCCCCACGTTGCGGGGGAAGCCGTCCAGCAGGAAGCCGCCTACGGCGTCCGCCTGCTCCATGCGGTCCTTGGCCATCGCGATGGTGACTTCGTCCGGCACCAGCTGTCCCGCGTCCATGAAGGCGCGGGCCTGCTTGCCAAGGTCGGTGCCCTGGCTGATGTTGGCGCGGAAGAGGTCGCCCGTGGAGATGTGCGGAATCGAGAGATTCTTGGCAAGAAACGCGGCCTGCGTTCCCTTGCCGGCACCGGGCGGCCCGACGAGGACGATTCGCATCAGCGGAGGAACCCTTCGTAATTGCGCTGCTGGAGCTGACTCTCGATCTGCTTCACGGTCTCCAGACCCACACCCACGATGATGAGGATGCTCGTCCCGCCGAACGGGAAGTTCTGGTTCGCACCACCGAAGCCCGCCAACGCCATCGTCGGCACAAGAGCGATCAGCCCCAGGTACAGCGATCCCGGCCAAGTGATCCGGTTGAGCACGTAGCTCAGATACTCGGCTGTAGGTCGACCGGCCCGGATACCCGGGATGAAGCCACCATACTTCTTCATGTTGTCCGCGACTTCTTCGGGGTTGAACGAGATCGCCACGTAGAAGAACGCGAAGAACACGATCAGCAAGAAGTAGGTCGCGATGTAGTACGGGTGGTCGCCCTTGACGAAGTGTGCCTGGATCCAGGTCGCCCAGCCCGCGGTGGAGTTGGAGAACTGAACGATCAAAGCAGGGATGTACAGCAGCGAAGAAGCGAAGATGACGGGAATCACACCCGCCTGGTTCACCTTCAGCGGGATGTAGGTGGACGTACCGCCGTACGACCGGCGCCCGATCATGCGCTTCGCGTACTGCACGGGGATCCGGCGCTGAGCCTGCTCGACGAAGACCACGAGCCCGACCATCACGAAGCCGATGAGGATGACCGTGATGAACTCGATCCAGCCGTCGGCCAGCTTGCCGCTCTGCTTGATGGCCCACAGGGCGCCCGGGAAGCTGGCGGCGATCGAGATGAACATCAGGATCGACATGCCGTTGCCGATGCCGCGGTCGGTGATGAGCTCACCGAGCCACATGACGGCGGCGGTGCCGGCGGTCATGGTGATCACCATGACGATGGTCGTGAAGATCGACTGGTTCGGGACGATCTGGTCGGCGACGGGGCAGCCGCTGAAGAGCGCGCCGCTGCGGGCGGTCGCCACGAGGCCGGTGCCCTGGAGGATGGCGAGCGCGACGGTCAGATAACGCGTGTACTGCGTGATCTTGGCCGTGCCCGACTGCCCCTCCTTCTTGAGGGCTTCGAGCCTGGGGATGACGACGGTCAGCAGCTGAAGGATGATGCTGGCCGTGATGTACGGCATGATGCCGAGCGCGAAGATCGTGATCTGCAGCAGTGCACCACCGCTGAACATGTTCACCAGGCCGAAGAGGCTGTTGTTGCCCTTGCTGGCCTGATCAACACAGGTCTGGACGTTCTCGTAGCTCACCCCCGGTACGGGAATGTGCGCACCGAGACGGTAGAGCACGATGATGCCGAGCGTGAAGAGCAGCTTCTTGCGCAGGTCGGGCGTCTTGAACGCCCGGGCGAACGCGGTGAGCACGGTGCCTCCTGCGACCCCCGCGCAAAAGCGAGAGGTGACGGTCTTGAGGATCGACGAATAGGTAACAGCCAAGAGAACCCGGGCGCTTGCCCGGGACTTACCACAGCAACAGTGCACGCCACCTTACCGGCGGACATGCCCCCCTAGGAACGACCAACCGGGGATGCCCCAAATGAGAGGCATCCCCGGTCGGGTGTTCAGGCCACAGCCCTGTCCGAGTTGTCTCAGACGAGTTCGGTGACGGAGCCGCCCGCGGCGGCGATCTTCTCCTTGGCGGAGCCGGAGACGGCGTCAACCGAAACCTGCAGCGCCACGGAGATCTCGCCCTGTCCGAGGACCTTGACGAGGTGGTTGTTGCGCACGGCACCCTTGGCGACCAGGTCGGCCACCGTGACCTCTCCACCCTCGGGGTAGAGCGTCGCGAGCTTGTCCAGGTTCACGACCTGGTACTCCGTGCGGAACGGGTTCTTGAAGCCCTTGAGCTTCGGGAGACGCATGTGGAGGGGCATCTGCCCACCCTCGAAGCGCTCCGGAACCTGGTAACGGGCCTTCGTACCCTTGGTACCACGGCCTGCGGTCTTACCCTTCGACGCCTCACCACGACCCACACGGGTCTTGGCGGTCTTGGCGCCGGGGGCAGGCCGGAGGTTGTGGGCCTTCAGCGGGTTGTTCTCCGCCATGTCAGTCAACCTCCTCAACCGTCACGAGGTGGCGGACGGTGTGCACCATGCCGCGGAACTCGGGGCGGTCCTCCTTGACAACCGAGTCGTTCAGGCGCTTGAGCCCGAGCGAACGCAGGGTGTCGCGGTGGTTCTGCTTGCTGCCGATGTACGACTTCGTCTGCGTGATCTTGAGGCGAGCCATTACGCACCCGCTCCCGCACGCGCACGAAGCAGGGCCGCGGGGGCGACGTCCTCGAGGGGCAGACCGCGGCGGGCCGCGATCTCCTCGGGACGCTGCAGGCCCTGGAGGGCCTCCACGGTCGCGTGCACGATGTTGATCGGGTTCGAGGAACCGAGCGACTTCGACAGGATGTCGTGGACGCCGGCGCACTCGAGCACCGCACGCACCGGGCCACCGGCGATAACGCCGGTACCGGGGGAAGCAGGCTTGAGCAGGACGACGCCCGCGGCCTTCTCGCCCTGGATCGGGTGCGGGATGGTGCCCTGGATACGCGGGACCTTGAAGAAGCTCTTCTTGGCCTCTTCGACGCCCTTGGCGATGGCCGCGGGAACTTCCTTGGCCTTGCCGTATCCGACTCCGACGGTGCCGTCACCATCGCCCACCACGACCAGCGCGGTGAAGCTGAAGCGACGACCACCCTTCACTACCTTGGCGACGCGGTTGATCGCGACGACGCGCTCGACGTACGCGGTCTTCTCGGCGGCAGCGCCACCGTCACGGCCCTTCCGGTCCCGCCGCTCGCCGCCACCGGCACCGCTTCCGCGGCGCTGGGGTCCAGCCATTGGATTTACCTCTCTCTGTTACGTCCGCTGTGCGTTGGAACCGGGGCTTAGAACTTCAGCCCGGCTTCACGGGCGGCGTCAGCCAGAGCGGCAATCCGCCCGGCGTACTGGTTACCACCGCGGTCAAACACGACGGCCTCGACGCCTGCAGCCTTGGCACGCTCGGCGACCAGGGCGCCGACCTGCTTGGCCTGGGCGCTCTTGTCACCCTCGCCACCACGGATCGACGTGTCCAGGGTCGACGCCGACGCGAGCGTGTGGCCCGCGATGTCGTCGATGACCTGCGCGACGATGTGGCGGTTGGAACGCGTCACGACCAAGCGGGGACGCTCCGGCGAACCGGAGATGTGCTTGCGGACGCGGATGTGGCGCCGCTTGAGAGCAGCGCGCTTGTACGCGTCGCCCTTGGCGATCTTCACACCGTATGCCATGGCTACTTACCAGCCTTTCCGACCTTGCGGCGGATGACCTCGCCCGCGTACTTGACGCCCTTGGCCTTGTACGGGTCGGGCTTCCGCAGCTTGCGGATGTTGGCGGCCACCTCGCCGACCTTCTGCTTGTCGATGCCCTCGACGCTGAGCTTCGTGGGCGACTCGACCTTGAAGGTGATGCCTTCCGGAGCCTCGATGAGGATCGGGTGGCTGTAGCCCAGGGCGAACTCCAGGTTGGAGCCCTTCGCCTGGACGCGGTAACCGACACCGCTGATCTCGAGCGCCTTGCTGTATCCCTGGGTCACACCGGTGATCATGTTCGCCACCAGCGTGCGGGACAGGCCGTGAAGGGCCTTGTTCTGACGCTCGTCGTTCGGGCGGACGACGTTGAGCACGCCGTCCTCACCCTTGGTGACCTCGATCGGCGCTGCGACGGTGTGCGAGAGGGAACCCTTGGGGCCCTTCACCGCGACCGTGCGGCCATCGATGGTGACATCCACACCGGCGGGAACCTGGATGGGGAGCTTGCCGATTCGCGACATGAGCTATTCCTCCGTTCCCGACTACCAGACGTAGGCGAGGACTTCCCCACCTACGCCCTTCTTCTGAGCCTGCTGGCCGGTCAGGAGACCGTGGGACGTGGAGATGATCGCCACGCCCAGGCCGCCGAGGACCTTCGGCAGGTTGGTGGACTTTGCGTAGACACGCAGACCCGGCTTCGAGATTCGCTTGATGCCGGCGATCGAGCGCTCGCGGTTCGGGCCGAACTTCAGCTCGAGGACGAGGCTCTTACCGACCTCGGCGTCCTCGACCTTCCAGCCGGTGATGAAGCCCTCCTGCTGGAGGATCTCCGCGATGTGCGACTTGATCTTGCTGTGCGGCATCGCGACATCGTCGTGATACGCCGAGTTCGCGTTGCGCAGACGCGTGAGCATGTCTGCGATGGGATCAGTCATGGTCATGAGTTGGCCTTCGGCCTCTCTCGCCGGGGTTTCCTGTATGCGCCATCCCTCTCCCCACTCAGTGGCGGGACGGGTGCGGTGCGGGGACCTACGGCGTAGTAAGTCGGTCAGGGCGGCAGGCGCCCAACCCTTCAAGCCTACGGCATGAAAGGCGGGGCTCCTGCCGACCAGATACTTACCGAGAGCTTTCTGGTCCTCCCAAGGCCCGTGGGCCTGGGGAGAGTTACCAGGAGCTCTTGGTCACGCCCGGCAGCTCGCCACGGTGAGCCATCTCACGAAGGCACACGCGGCAGAGGCCGAACTTGCGGTAGACGGAGTGGGGCCGGCCGCAGCGCTGGCACCGGGTGTAACCCCGGACGCCGAACTTCGGCTTGCGGGCGGCCTTAGCGATCAGAGCCTTCTTCGCCACGGTCAGTTCTCCTTGAACGGGAAGCCGAGGTGACGAAGCAGGGCACGACCCTCGTCGTCGTTGGTCGCCGTGGTGACCACGGTGATGTCCATGCCCCGGACCCGGTCGATCTTGTCCTGGTCGATCTCGTGGAACATGACCTGCTCCGTGAGACCGAAGGTGTAGTTGCCACGGCCGTCGAACTGCTTGGGCGACAGGCCGCGGAAGTCACGGATACGCGGAAGCGCGAGCGACAGCGTACGGTCCAGGAACTCCCACATGCGGTCACCACGGAGGGTGACGTGGCAGCCGATCGGCTGCCCCTCGCGCAGCTTGAACTGCGCGATCGACTTGCGGGCCTTGGTGACGGCGGGCTTCTGGCCGGTGATCGTGGTGAGGTCCTTGACCGCACCGTCGATCAGCTTGGAGTCGCGGGCGGCGTCGCCCACACCCATGTTGACCACGATCTTGACCAGACCGGGGATCTGCATGACGTTCTCGTACGAGAACTCCTCACGCAGCTTGCCGGCGATTTCCTCGCGGTAGCGCGTCTTGAGACGCGGCGCAGTGGTGGCAGTCATCAGATGTCCTCACCGGTCCGCTTGGCAACGCGGATCTTCTTGCCCTCGTCGTCGAAACGGAAGCCGACGCGGGTGACGACCTTCTTGCCGTCCTTCTCCACGACCAGCTGCACGTTGCTGACGTGAATCGGGGCCTCGGTGGTGACAATGCCACCGGTCTGCGAGCCGCGAGCCGTCTGACCGGCCTTGGTGTGCTTCTTGACCCGGTTGACACCCTCGACGAGGACGCGGTCCTGAGCGGGGTAGGCCACGATGACCTTGCCCTGCTTGCCCTTGTCCTTACCGGTGATGACCTGGACCAGGTCGCCCTTCTTGATCTTCATGCTTACAGCACCTCCGGCGCGAGCGAGATGATCTTCATGAACTTCTTCTCGCGCAGCTCTCGGCCCACGGGGCCGAAGATACGGGTGCCGCGGGGGTCGCCGTCGTTCTTGAGAATGACAGCGGCGTTCTCGTCGAAACGGATGTACGAGCCATCCGGACGGCGACGCTCCTTGACGGTGCGAACGATGACGGCCTTGACGACGTCACCCTTCTTCACGTTGCCACCGGGGATCGCGTCCTTGACGGTGGCGACGATGACGTCACCGATGCCCGCGTAGCGGCGACCCGAGCCACCGAGAACACGGATGGTGAGAATTTCCTTCGCACCCGTGTTGTCGGCGACACGCAGTCGCGACTCCTGCTGGATCACGTCTATCTCCTGATCGTCTGCCGGTTCCCGGCAGGGGCTCCGTTACGGAGGCCCCTGCCGAGCCTGGCGGAACTGGCCTGAGGGGAGACCCCCTCAGGGATTACTTGGCCTTCTCGAGGATCTCGACGATGCGCCAGCGCTTCGAGGCGGACAGCGGACGCGTCTCCATGATGAGGACACGGTCGCCGACGCCCGCAGCGTTCTGCTCGTCGTGGGCCTTGAGCTTGTTCGTACGGCGGATGACCTTGCCGTACAGCGCGTGCTTGACGCGGTCCTCGACAGCGACGACGACGGTCTTGTCCATCTTGTCGCTGACGACCAGACCCTCGCGGGTCTTGCGGAAACCGCGGTCGGTGTTGGTCTCAGTCACAGTCTTCTCGCTCATCAGACGCTCTCCACCGTCTCGATGCCCAGCTCGCGCTCGCGCATCAGGGTGTAGATCCGGGCGATGTCCTTACGGACGGACTTGAGCCGACCGTGGTTCTCGAGCTGCCCCGTCGCCGCCTGGAAGCGGAGGTTGAACAGCTCTTCCTTGGCCTCGCGGAGCTTGTTGAGGAGCTCCTCGTTGCCCAGCTCGCGCAGCTCGGACGCCTTGGTACCGGCCGACATCACGCTTCACCTGCCTCGCGCTTGACGATCCGGCACTTCATCGGCAGCTTGTGGGCCGCACGAGTCAGCGCCTCACGGGCGATCTTCTCGTTGGGGTACGACAGCTCGAACATGACGCGTCCGGGCTTGACGTTGGCGATCCACCACTCGGGAGAACCCTTACCGGAACCCATGCGGGTCTCGGCCGGCTTCTTCGTCAGGGGACGGTCCGGGTAGATGTTGATCCAGACCTTGCCGCCACGCTTGATGTGACGGGTCATGGCGATACGAGCGGACTCGATCTGACGGTTCGTCACGTACGCCGGGGTCAGCGCCTGGATGCCGTACTCGCCGAACGCAACCTGCGTGCCACCCTTGGACATGCCGCTGCGCTTCGGGTGGTGCTGCTTGCGGTGCTTGACCCTACGGGGGATCAGCATTTCGGTCAGGCCTCCGTTCCGGTGCTCTCAGCCGGAGCAGCGGCGGCGGGAGCGTCGGCCTTGGGGGCCTCCGCTGCCGGCGCGGACTGCTGCGGCTTGCGGCCGCGACCGCCACGCTCGCCACCACGGCCACCACGGCCGGCCGGGCGGTCAGCGCCGCCACGAGCCGGACGGTTGCCGGCGCGAGCCGCTGCGTTCTCGGCGCGAACCTCGGCGATGTTCTTGACGTCGCCCTTGTAGATCCAGACCTTCACACCGATGCGGCCGAAGGTCGTCTTGGCCTCGAAGAAGCCGTAGTCGACGTTCGCACGGAGCGTGTGCAGGGGCACGCGGCCCTCGCGGTAGAACTCCGAGCGGGACATCTCGGCGCCGCCGAGGCGGCCACCGCACTGGATCTTGATGCCCTTGGCGCCGGCCTTCATCGTGCTCTGCATGCTCTTACGCATGGCACGACGGAAGGAGACGCGGGAGGAGAGCTGCTCGGCGACGGCCTGGGCCACCAGCTGAGCGTCGACCTCGGGGTTCTTGACCTCGAGGATGTTCAGCTGGACCTGCTTGCCGGTCAGCTTCTCCAGCTCGCCACGGATGCGGTCGGCCTCGGCGCCACGGCGACCGATGACGATGCCCGGGCGGGCGGTGTGGATGTCAACGCGGACGCGGTCGCGGGTGCGCTCGATCTCCACCTTGGAGATGCCGGCCCGCTCCATGCCCTTCGTCATCATGCGACGAATGGCGACGTCTTCCTTGACGTAGTCCTTGTACAGCTTGTCGGCGTACCAACGGGACTTGAAGTCCGTGGTAATGCCGAGCCGGAACCCGTGCGGGTTTACCTTCTGGCCCATTACCGGGTTCCTTCCTTGCTGCTGACGACCACGGTGATGTGGCTGGTCCGCTTACGGATCCGGTAGGCACGGCCCTGAGCACGCGGACGGAACCGCTTCAGGGTCGGGCCCTCGTCCACGTACGCCTCGCTGATGACCAGCGAAGAGGCGTCGGTGTGGTCGTAGTTGTGTGCGGCGTTGGCGATGGCGCTGTCCAGCACCTTGCCAACCGGCACGCTCGCGGCCTGCGGGGCGAAACGCAGGACCGCCTGAGCCTCCGTGGCATCCATGCCACGGATGAGGTCCACCACGCGGCGGGCCTTCATGGGCGTGACGCGGATGTACCGCGCCTGGGCCCTGGCTTCCATGGTTGTCCCTTCGGTGTAAGTCATAGTCGTTTCCACCCCGCGGTTAGCGGCGCTTCGACTTCCGGTCGTCCTTGACGTGGCCGCGGAAGGTGCGAGTCGGCGAGAACTCGCCGAGCTTGTGGCCGACCATCGACTCGGTGACGAACACCGGGACGTGCGTCTTGCCGTTGTGCACCGCGATGGTGTGACCCAGCATGGCCGGGACGATCATCGAGCGACGGGACCAGGTCTTGATGACGTTCTTGGTGCCTGCCTCGTTCTGAACGTCCACCTTCTTGATGAGGTGGCCGTCGACGAAGGGCCCCTTCTTGAGACTGCGCGGCATCTAAACCCGCTCCTAGCGCTTCTTGTTCGTCTTGCGGCGGCGGACGATGTACTTGTTCGATGCCTTCTTCGGCGAACGAGTACGACCCTCCTTCTGACCCCACGGCGAGACCGGGTGACGACCACCGGAGGTCTTGCCTTCACCACCACCGTGCGGGTGGTCAACCGGGTTCATCGCGACACCGCGGACGGTCGGGCGAACGCCCTTCCAGCGCATACGGCCGGCCTTGCCCCAGTTGATGTTCGACTGCTCGGCGTTGCCGACCTCGCCGATGGTGGCGCGGCAGCGGGCGTCGACCAGGCGGATCTCACCCGACGGCATACGAAGGTGGGCCATGGAGCCCTCCTTCGCCAGCAGCTGCACGGAGGCACCCGCGGAGCGGGCGAACTTCGCGCCGCCGCCGGGCCGCAGCTCGATGGCGTGGATGGTCGTACCGACGGGGATGTTGCGCAGCGCCAGGTTGTTGCCGGGCTTGATGTCGGCGGTCGGACCGTTCTCGACACGGTCACCCTGCGACAGGCCACGGGGAGCGACGATGTAACGCTTCTCGCCGTCCGCGTAGTGCAGCAGCGCGATGCGCGCGGTGCGGTTCGGGTCGTACTCGATGTGCGCGACCTTGGCCGGCACGCCGTCCTTGTCGTGACGACGGAAGTCGATCACGCGGTAGGCGCGCTTGTGGCCACCACCCTGGTGGCGAACGGTCACACGACCGGCGTTGTTACGGCCGCCCTTGTTGTGCAGAGGGCGGACCAGCGACTTCTCCGGCGTGGACCGCGTGATCTCGACAAAGTCGGCGACGCTGGAGCCACGACGGCCCGGGGTCGTCGGCTTGTACTTGCGGATACCCATTTCTCAGTCCTCGTCCGATTCCGGACGACACGGCCTCACTAGGAGGTCGGGCCGCCGAAGATGTCGATACGGTCGCCCTCGGCGAGGGTCACGATGGCGCGCTTCGTGTCGGCGCGCTTGCCGAAACCGGTGCGGGTGCGCTTGCGCTTGCCCTGCCGGTTGATCGTGTTGACCCCGGTGACCTTGACCGAGAAGACCGCTTCCACGGCCTGCTTGATCTGGGTCTTGTTGGAGCCGGGCGCGACGATGAAGGTGTACTTGTTCTCGTCGAGCAGCGCGTAGCTCTTCTCGGAAACGACCGGCTTGACGAGAACGTCGCGCGGGTCCGAGTAGGTCTTGCTGGTAACGGTCGCCTCACTCATCAGGCGGCGCTCCCTTCGGTCTCAGCGGTCTGGGGGCCAGACACGAAGGACTCGAAAGCGGCCTGGGTGAAGACCACGTCGTCAGAGACGATCACGTCGTACGTGTTCAGCTGGCCCGGCTCCAGGATGTGCACCTGGGGCAGGTTGCGAGCGGACAGCCACGCGGCCTCGTCGGAGCGCTCGACGACCAGGAGCAGGTTGCTGCGCTCCGAGATCTTGCCGAACAGCGTCTTGGCGGCCTTGGTGGAGATCGCACCCTCGACCACGCCGGTGACGACGTGGATGCGGGAGTGACGCGCCCGGTCCGAGAGGGCACCGCGCAGGGCGGCGGCCTTCATCTTCTTCGGGGTGCGCTGCGAGTAGTCACGCGGCTGCGGGCCGTGGACGACGCCACCGCCGGCGAACTGCGGCGCGCGGGTCGAACCCTGGCGCGCGCGGCCGGTGCCCTTCTGGCGGTAAGGCTTGCGCCCACCACCGCGGACCTCGCCACGGCGCTTGGTCTTGTGCGTACCCTGACGGGCAGCTGCCAGCTGAGCGACGACGACCTGGTGGATCAGCGGAACGCTGGTCTTCGCGTCGAAGATCTCCGCGGGGAGCTCGACGGTACCGGCCTTGTCGCCTGCCGGCGAAAGGATGTCAATGGTGCTCATTACCTCAAGCCCCCTTGGCCGCGGTACGGACCAGGACGAGGCCGCCGTTCGGACCGGGGACCGCGCCCTTGATGAGGAGCAGACCCTTCTCCGCGTCAACCGCGTGGATGGTCAGGTTCTGGGTGGTGACGCGCTCGTTACCCATGCGACCGGCCATGCGCATGCCCTTGAAGACACGCCCAGGGGTGGCGCAGCCACCGATCGAACCGGGGGAACGGTGCTTGCGCTGCACGCCGTGACCGGCGCCGAGGCCCCGGAAGTTGTGACGCTTCATGACACCGGCGAAGCCCTTGCCCTTGCTCTTGCCCGTGACGTCAACCTTGACGCCGGACTCGAACACCTCGGCAGTGACCTCCTGGCCCAGCGTGTACTCGCTGGCGTCAGGGGTGCGGAGCTCCACCAGGTGGCGGCGCGGGGTGACGTCGGCCTTGGCGAAGTGACCCTTGAGGGGCTTGTTCACCTTGCGCGGGTCGATCTCGCCGAAGGCGATCTGCACCGACTCGTAGCCGTCGCTGTCGTTCGTGCGGACCTGCGTCACGACGCACGGACCGGCCTTGACGACGGTCACCGGGACGACCCGGTTGTTCTCGTCCCAGACCTGGGTCATGCCGAGCTTCTCGCCCAGGACGCCCTTGATGTTCTTGCTCATCTCGGCCCGTCCCCTCAGAGCTTGATCTCGATGTCGACGCCAGCCGGCAGGTCGAGGCGCATCAGCGAGTCAACCGTCTTCGGCGTGGGGTCGAGGATGTCGATGAGGCGCTTGTGCGTGCGCATCTCGAAGTGCTCGCGAGAGTCCTTGTACTTGTGCGGCGACTTGATGACGCAGTACACGTTCTTCTCAGTGGGCAGCGGCACCGGGCCCGCGACCGACGCACCAGTGCGGGTCACCGTCTCGACGATCTTCTTCGCCGAGGAGTCGATGACCTCGTGGTCGTAGGCCTTGAGCCGGATGCGGATCTTCTGTCCCGCCATGGCTACTAGTAGTCCTGTCTCTCATAACGCTCTGGAACCCGGGAGTTCTGTTAACTCCGCCTCCGACCCACGCGGTCGGGCGTGTCGCATCCCCTCTACGAAGATCTCCCGAAGGATTTCCCAACCAAGGGGGTGCGGGCCGAAACCGCGCTGCCGGGGGCGAAACCCCACCGGGTGCCTGGTCAGTGCCCCACTGACACTTCCCGGAAGATTCCCGTACGTCCGACCCTGGGGGTCGACGAGTACTGTGGGACTCGCTTCCGGTCCTCCCGGCGGGAGGCGCGCAGCATTGACACTCAACCGAGCAACCTGGCTAGTGTGCCATACGGCGCATGGGCCTGGCCAATCGGGCCGGAGATCTTACCCCCTGTGGGGGACGGCTCAAACAAGGACACCGGCGCACGGGCTGCCACCCCTCCCGTGAACGCCCACCGCGCGCTCCGTGAAGCCGAGCGGGCGCCCCTTTCCACGCCTTGTGCCGGCCCCGGAGACCGAGGGGTGAGGTGAGGCGCCGGGCCCCGTGCACCGCTCTGATTGAATCCGGCTCATGTCCACGTATCCCCCTGTCCTGTCCTGGGCGCTGCGCCCCGCCCTGGCCGAGGACGTCGAGGCCATAGCCGAACTGCGGGCCGTCGTGATGCGCCCCGACCTCGAACGTCTGGGCCGGTACGACGAGCACCGGGTGCGGCAGCGCTTCAGGGACGGGTACCAGCCGGGGCAGACCGAGATCGTGCTGATCGACGACGCGTTCGCCGGCTGTGCCGCCCTGCGCCCGGAGGCCGACGGCTGGTGGCTGGAGAGCTTCTACCTCGCGCCGGAGGTCCAGGGCCGGGGCATCGGCACCGGGGTGCTCACCGTCCTCCTGGCCAGGGCCGACGCCGAGGGCGTGCCGGTCCGCCTCCAGGTCCTCCAGGGCAGCGCGGCCCGCGGGCTCTACGAGCGCCACGGCTTCGTACGGGAGCGCGAGGACCCGGTGGACGTGTACATGGTCCGGGAGGCCCGGGGCTGAGCCACGGGCCGGACGGGCCGCCCTTACGGAGCACCCGGTTCCTGCCGCGCCCCCTGTGGATTTCGGGCAGAGCCGAAGTCTCTGGTCGCCCCGTCCCCCGTCGGCGAGTCTCGGAGTGCGACGCGGTACGGAGACCAGCTGACCGCGCCGCACCACCGAGCGGGCGGGGCCGGCCACGGTCCCGCGCACACTCATCACCTACGGGGGATCTCATGCGACAGAGGGTCATGGCACGCACACTCGTCGGGCTGACCGCCGCCTTCGGCATCGCCGCGGGCAGCCTGGCGGGCGCGGGCACCGGCTTCGCGGCCTCGGCACAGGACACCACCGTCGCCTCGGCGCGGGCCGAGGCGGGCGTGCTCGCGACGGTCAACCTCGGTCTGACTCAGGCGCAGGCCAAGCCCGTCCAGAGCGCGCTGAAGGCTCGCTGGAAGTACACGGGATCGATCGACGGATATCTCGGTACCGAGAGCTGGAAGGCCATGCAGCGCTTCCTCAAGGAGCACTACGGCTACAGCGGCTCCATCGACGGGATCGTCGGGCCCAACACCGTGAAGGCCCTGCAGAAGTACCTCAAGAGGTTCTACGGCTACACCGGCTCCATCGACGGAGTCGCCGGGCCGGGCACCCAGGCCGCCTTCAAGCGGGCGGCCGCTGTCTGCCCGGACGGCTGCCTGCTGACCTGATCCGCAGAGCGTGCGTGCCCGGCCCCGCAACAGACTCCGTGGGGCCGGGCACGCGCGCACGCATCCGGAGGGAGCTCCCTGGCACGGACGGTGGGACCCGACCCGCGCGCCGCTTTGCCGCGGGCCGACGGGTGACGCGAGCATGAGGCGAGGCTCTTCGCTCTGAAGGACAAGCACCGGGATCAGGGGGATCCGATGCTCCGAATTCACTTCACCGACGCCGACCTGGCCAGGACCAAGGTGGCCTCCGGGCCCGACCCGCTGTGGGAGGTCTGCGCCAGCCTGCACCGCCTCCAGACCCGCCGGGGCCGCTGGGCCTACGCCGACTGGTACCGCACCTCACGTGACCGTCTCCGCGCCACACACCTGGCCCGTACCGTGCGGGAGGTTCTGCTGCCGCTGGTCCCGCGGGCCGCGTACTTCCCCGACTTCCTCACCCCGCCCGAGTCGTCCGCCGGGCTCGAGAGCGGGCTGGAGGCCATCCTGGCCACCCCGCCGAGCCGGGTCCTCGACGAGGTGGGCATCCTCGGGCGCACCAGCGGCGCGCCCGCCTGGGCACCACGGCTGGCGGAGCGGGGGTGGCGCACGGACCTCGTGAAGGCGATGCGCGCCTACCACGACGTGGTGATCGCGCCGCACGGCGACCGCGTCCAGGCCCGTGTCGAGGCGGCGCGGTCCGAGCGCTCACGTCTCGTGCTGAACCACGGCGCGGAGGGAGTCCTGCGGAATCTGGGGCCCTGCCTGCGCTGGCGGCCGCCGGTGCTGCACACCGTCTATCCCGAGGACCGCGACCTCCATCTGCGGGGCCGTGGTCTGCGTCTGGTCCCGTCGTACTTCTCCTGGGGCAATCCGGTGGCCTTCGCCGAGTCCTCGCTCGATCCGGTGCTCTTCTACTCGCTCACCCATGAGCCGCGCGGCGACGAACTCCCCGGGGACCTGGGATCGGGCGCTCCACTGGGCGCCCTGCTGGGGCGCACCCGCGCGTCCGTGCTGCGTGCCACGGCCACGGGCGCCACGACCGGGGAACTGGCCCGCTCCGCGGGGGTGTCCCCCTCGACGGCGAGCCAGCACGCGACCGCTCTCCGGGACAACGGCCTGATCGTCACCAACCGCCACGCGTCATCGGTGCTGCACACGCTGACGCCGCTGGGAGCCGCACTGCTGCGCGGGGGCCTCCGGCGATCGGGGTGAGCACCGGGTACCGGCGGTGGCCGGCCGGCGCCGGGACCCGCTCACCGGATCCCGCGGCTCACCGGATCGTGGATTCCCGCGACCCGGTGAGCCGCGATCCGGCCCGCCGCGTCCCGGTTCTCCGCGTCCTGGTCGGCCACGACGCATAAGGCTTTTGAGGACTCGGGAAATGACCCCTCCCACCCAAACCCGACCCCGTATCCGGCCGATCACCCTCACGGGTGAATTCGGGCAACTGGGCTGGATTCGGGACGGGTTGGCTGCCATATGCTCGCCGCGGCAACCACAGACATGCGACGGCCCCCGGCCGGGAATGCGAATCCCGATCGAGGGCCTGACCACCGAGGAAGTAAGAGGCTTCCCGATGGATACCCAGCAGGTTAACGCGCGCCCTCGCGCGGAATCCCGTAAGGCCCCGGAAAACAGGCCCACTTCCGGCGTGATCCACGACAACACCCGGCACAGCGCCGCCTTCACCGTCGTGGGGAACCACCTCAGCCAGCACCGCGCTCTGTCCCTGCTGGCGATCGGGCTCGCGGTGCACATCCAGTCGCTGCCCACCGGCGCGCGGATCGGCATCAAGCACCTCGCGGCCCGCTTCCCGGAGAGCGAGGTACGGATCGCCGCCGCCCTGCGCGAGCTGGAGGCGACGGGTTACCTGCGCCGCAGCCGCACCCGGCTCCCCGACGGCCGTGTCGTCACCCGCACCGTCTCCTGCAACCAGCCGGGGCCTCGTACGCCGGAGGCCGCGGCGCCACGCTCCCGGGTACGGCGGCCGGCGAACCCGGCACCGGTCCGGCAGGCGCCCACGGCTCCGGCCCCGTCCGACGTATCACCACCAGCCGACCCCGCCCCCGTACCGACGCCGCCTCCGGCCGACCCCGTGCCCGTGCCGACGCCACCTCCGGTCGCGCCACCCGTGCGTGTGCCGCCTCCCACCGCGCGTACGGCTCCGCCCTCGCCGCTCCCCCACCCCGTACGGCCCGACGCGGAGCGCGAGCGGCTCGCATCGGCGCTGCTGGGTGATCTGCGGCGGCTCTCACCTCAACTGACGCTCTCCGAGGCGGATGTGGCCGCACTCGCGCCGGGGGTGGCCGCCTGGCTGGAGCGCGACGCGCACCCCGACACAGTCCGGCACGCGCTGACCACGGATCTGCCCGCCCTGGTCAAGCACCCGGCCAAGCTGCTGCGCCACCGGATCACCGCCCTGCTGCCGCCCCCGCTGCCCGGCACGCAGGAGCTCGTGCCCCCGCGCCCTGCCAGGATCGTCATCCCCATGCAGAACTGCGACCGCTGCGACCGGGCCTTCCGCTCCCGGCATCCGGGGCACTGCCGGGAGTGCCGGTGCCAGGCGGCGGCCTGAGCGAGCGGCTCGCGGCCGACGGTCTCAGGTGCGGGTGACCGTGCCGCACTCCTTCTGGTCCGGCCACTCACTCCGGTCGTACGGGTCGATCAGCTCGTCGCCAGGGGCTGCCGCGTGGTCGTCGCTGTCGAACCACGGGTGCAGGAAGCCGTCGTGGGTGTCGCACTCGGTGTTGCCCACGTTGGACTCGTACGACGTGAGCGCGAGCTTGCCCCGTGTCGCGTCCCAGCGCTCCGGGTCGTACAGCACCGCCGTCAGCCGTCGTCGCACGATCGTCCGTGCCACGTCATCGCCGCCGGCCTTCCTCAGCGCGTACACGAAGCTGTAGTCGGCATCGACCTCCACGGAACCCGGCTCACCCGCCTTGAAGGTCATCCGGCCGCGAACCTTGACCACGTCTCCCAGCACCTCGGCCTCGGCAGGGTCGAAGCGGGACACGAGCATCACCGGGTCGTTGCTCTCAGTGGGCTGCGACAGGGAATTCTCCAGCTGTTCCCGTGCCCCCTCCACGTGCGGATCGAGCAGTTGCAGCACCGCGCGCGGCCGCTCTCCACGCAGCGTCGCCGGATTCAGGTTCGACTCGACGAGAAGCCGGCGCGTCTTGTTCAGGGCGTCCGCGACCTCGTCCTGGCTCAACCCCCCGGCCGCCTTGGCCGCCGGAACCTCGATGCCCTGCGCCCCGTCCGCCCAGCGGAGCGCGGGAGAGCCCCGGAAGGGTTCGTCCAGGGTCGGCCGGTCCGGTGCCTCCCGTGTCGGCGCGGCCGTCGGCGGCGCCGTCTCGGAGAGCAACCGCGTGGTATCGGCGTCGGGAGAGCCTCCGCCGCCGGGAAGGTGGTCCGTCACCAGGCTCGGCCGCATGGCGACCACGAGGACGCCCATCACCGCGAGGAACCCGAGGGTCCCGGCGAGACGCCGGCGCTTACGCGCGCCCCCGTTCATCTGCTGCCAGGCGGGCCCCGTACGCCAACCGTCCGGCTGCCACGGCTCCACCTGCTTGGGTTTCCTGCCCCAGCGTCGCCCCGAGCCCTGCGCGCGGGCTGCCTGCTCATCCAACTCACGCAGCCTGGCGGTGACCATGCGGGCCCGCGCCGAAGGTTCCTTGGGCGCTCCGGCACCTCCGGCCTCCGCCTGCCGGACCAGCTGCGCCCATTGCTCGTCGGACACGGAGGGCGTACCGCCGTGGTCGGGGTGGTCTTCAGGTGGCGTGCTCGTACTCACTGTGCTGATCCACTCCCCCACTACGACTGTCCACAGCACCTTCGTTCGCCGCTCGACGGCGCACAAGTGCGACGAACGTTCCGTGATGATCTTGTGACTGATCCGTGTATGCCCCACCCGAAACCACCCCACCGGGGCCGGCCATAACGCCGCGGCATGACCGGCCGGGATGTACCGGCCTCCGCCCTCCTCCGGAACTCTGGGGCGCGTCGATCCCCCACCCGGCACGCCCCCGCGTGTCCCGCGAAACGAGGAACCATGCGCATAACCAGGTTGGTCCCCGCCGCCGCAGCCGTAGCGGTCTCCGTCCTCGCCCTGCTCTCCCCCACCGCCTCGGCAGCCGCCCCCTCCGCCCAGGCCGTGCAGCCGATCATCGGCGGCGGTCAGGCGCAGAGCTCCCCCGGGGCGGCCCGCCTCTTCTCGAACGGCCGGGAGACCTGTTCGGCGACGGTCATCGCGCCGACGTGGATCCTCACAGCCAAGCACTGCGTCTCCGGCGGCGGCCTGTCGTTCCGCATCGGCAGTCTCGACCAGCACAGCGGCGGCACCCTCGCCAACGGTGTCCAGACCTACACCCACGGCTCGGACCTGGCGCTCGTCCGCCTGGACCGCTCCGTGCAGGGCACCTACGCCAGGCTCGGACAGCCCGGCACCGTGCGCGTGGGACAGAACGTCCAGGTGTGGGGATGGGGCGCCACCTCGCAGTGCGGCTCGGAGGCGAACTGCCAGTCCCGCTACCTGAAGGTCGCGAACGTGACCGTGACCAGCGGCTGCACCGATGCCTACGGCGGCTCCGCCATCTGCGCCCGGCGTGGCGACGGCATCACGGCGGGCGGTGACTCCGGCGGCCCGATGACGCTCAACGGCGTACAGGTCGGTGTGGCCTCGACCAGTGACCGGCAGACCACGACGGCGTACACCAACGTCACGGCCTACCGGTCCTGGATCCAGTCGGTCGCCGGCGTCTGACGGACGTCCGGCAAAGGCGAAGGGCCCCGCACCTCGTGAGAGGTGCGGGGCCCTTCTTGGTGCTCAGTGAGGAGCAACCAGGTCAGACGATCAAGTGATTACTTGATGATCTTGGTGACCTGGCCGGCGCCCACGGTCCGGCCACCCTCACGGATGGCGAACTTCAGGCCCTCTTCCATGGCGACCGGCTGGATCAGCGCGACGTCCATGAGGGTGTTGTCACCCGGCATGACCATCTCGGTGCCCTCGGGAAGGGTCACAACGCCCGTCACGTCCGTGGTACGGAAGTAGAACTGCGGGCGGTAGTTGTTGAAGAACGGGGTGTGACGGCCACCCTCGTCCTTCGACAGGATGTAGGACTGGGCCTGGAACTCGGTGTGCGGCGTGACCGAACCCGGCTTGATGATGACCTGGCCGCGCTCGACGTCCTCGCGCTTGATGCCACGGAGGAGCAGACCGACGTTCTCACCGGCCTGGCCCTCGTCGAGCAGCTTGCGGAACATCTCGATGCCGGTGACCGTGGTGGTGGTCTTCTCGGTCTTGATACCGACGATGTCGACGGTCTCGTTGACCTTCAGGACACCACGCTCGATGCGGCCGGTGACGACCGTACCGCGACCGGTGATCGTGAAGACGTCCTCGATCGGCATGAGGAACGGCTTCTCGACGTCACGCTCGGGCTGCGGGATCGCGTCGTCGACGGCCTTCATCAGGTCGAGGACGGACTTGCCCCACTCGGCGTCGCCCTCGAGCGCCTTGAGCGCCGAGACCTTGACGACCGGGACGTCGTCGCCCGGGAACTCGTACTCGGAGAGGAGCTCACGGACCTCGAGCTCGACGAGCTCCAGGATCTCCTCGTCGTCCACCATGTCGGCCTTGTTCAGGGCGACGACGATGTACGGAACGCCGACCTGGCGGGCCAGGAGCACGTGCTCCTTGGTCTGCGGCATCGGGCCGTCGGTGGCCGCGACCACGAGGATGGCGCCGTCCATCTGCGCCGCACCCGTGATCATGTTCTTGATGTAGTCCGCGTGACCGGGGCAGTCGACGTGCGCGTAGTGACGCGACTCCGTCTGGTACTCGACGTGCGCGATGGAGATGGTGATACCGCGCTGGCGCTCCTCAGGAGCCTTGTCGATCTGGTCGAAGGCCGAGGCCTCGTTCAGGTCCGGGTACGCGTCGTGCAGCACCTTGGTAATGGCGGCCGTGAGGGTCGTCTTACCGTGGTCGATGTGACCGATGGTGCCGATGTTGACGTGCGGCTTAGTCCGCTCGAACTTTGCCTTCGCCACTGGGGTCCTCCTGAGTGGATCTGTACGCCTTGCTTCATCGGCGCCAGGGTGATCTTTGCTGGAATGCCGGTGCCGGGGGGCATTCGCCGCGCTGCTTGCGCGCTGCGACGAATGCCCGACCGGGCTCCGGTGACAAGCCTAAAGCGTGAGCTCCGAAGAGTTACTCGCCCTTGGCCTTCGCGATGATCTCCTCGGCGACGTTCCGCGGAACCTCGGCGTAGGAGTCGAACTGCATCGAGTAGCTTGCGCGACCCGAGGTCTTGCTGCGGAGGTCTCCGACGTAGCCGAACATCTCCGAGAGGGGCACGAGGCCCTTCACGACGCGAGCGCCGCTGCGCTCCTCCATGGCCTGGATCTGGCCACGGCGGGAGTTGAGGTCGCCGATGACATCGCCCATGTAGTCCTCGGGCGTGGTGACCTCGACGGCCATCATCGGCTCGAGGAGCACGGGGGACGCCTTGCGGGCACCCTCCTTGAACGCCTGCGAACCGGCGATCTTGAAGGCGAGCTCCGAGGAGTCGACCTCGTGGAAACCACCGTCGATCAGGGTGACGCGGACGCCGACCATCTCGTAACCGGCCAGGATGCCGAACTGCATGGCTTCCTGGGCACCCGCGTCCACCGAGGGAATGTACTCACGGGGGATGCGGCCACCGGTGACCTTGTTGACGAACTCGTAGGAGGCGTCGCCACCCTCGATGGGCTCGAGAGCGATCTGCACCTTCGCGAACTGGCCAGTACCACCAGTCTGCTTCTTGTGCGTGTAGTCGATGCGCTCGACGGCCTTGCGGATCGTCTCGCGGTAGGCGACCTGGGGCTTGCCGACGTTCGCCTCGACGCGGAACTCGCGCTTCATGCGGTCGACGAGCACCTCGAGGTGGAGCTCACCCATACCACCGATGATGGTCTGGCCGGTCTCCTCGTCCGAGTGAACCTGGAAGGAGGGGTCCTCCTCCGAGAGACGCTGGATGGCGACACCCAGCTTCTCCTGGTCACCCTTGGACTTGGGCTCGATGGCGACCTGGATGACCGGCGCCGGGAAGTCCATGGACTCCAGGATCACCGGGTTCTTGTCGTCGCACAGCGTCTCACCGGTGGTGGTCTGCTTCAGGCCCATGACGGCGATGATGTCGCCGGCGCCCACCGACGCGATCTCCTCACGCTTGTTCGCGTGCATGCGGTAGATCTTGCCGATGCGCTCCTTCTTGCCCTTGACCGAGTTCAGCACCGCGGTGCCGGCCTCGAGGCGACCGGAGTAGATCCGGACGAAGGTGAGCTTGCCGAGGTGCGGGTCGCTCGCGATCTTGAACGCCAGGCCCGAGAAGGGCTCGTCGTCCGAGGGCTTGCGCTTCACGACGGTCTCGGGGTCCTTGACGTCGTGGCCTTCGATGGCCTCGACGTCCAGGGGCGAGGGCAGGTAGCGGACGACCGCGTCGAGCAGGGGCTGGACACCCTTGTTCTTGAACGCGGTGCCACAGAACACCGGGGTGACAGTGACGGAGTCGGCGCCACCCTTCGACGCCAGGGTGATCCGGCGGATCGCGTCGTGCAGCTGCTCCTCGGTGGGCTCGTTGCCCTCGAGGTACAGCTCCATCATCTGGTCGTCGTTCTCCGCGACGGCCTCAAGGAGCTTGCCGCGCCATTCCTCGGCGGCCTCCTTGTGGGTGTCGGGGATCTCGATGGTGTCGTACATCTCGCCCTTGGCGGCCTCGTCCGACCACACGAAGGCCTTCATCGACACGAGGTCGACGACGCCCTTGAAGTCGGCTTCGGCGCCGATGGGGAGCTGCATGACCAGCGGAACCGCACCGAGGCGGTCGACGATCATGTCGACACAACGGTGGAACTCGGCACCGGTGCGGTCGAGCTTGTTGACGAAGCAGATACGCGGAACGCCGTAGCGGTCCGCCTGACGCCACACGGTCTCGGACTGCGGCTCGACGCCCGCCACACCGTCGAACACGGTGACGGCGCCGTCGAGGACACGGAGCGAACGCTCCACCTCGACGGTGAAGTCGACGTGACCCGGGGTGTCGATGATGTTGATGGTGTGGTCAACATCGTTGAGCGGCCAGTGGCAGGTCGTCGCGGCGGACGTGATCGTGATGCCGCGCTCCTGCTCCTGCTCCATCCAGTCCATCGTGGCAGCGCCGTCGTGGACTTCACCGATCTTGTACGAAACGCCGGTGTAGAAGAGGATCCGCTCAGTGGTGGTCGTCTTGCCCGCGTCGATGTGGGCCATGATCCCGATGTTGCGGACCTTGGCCAGGTCAAGCGAAGTGGTGGCCATAAGGCTCAGTCTTCTCTCGGTCTCGATTGGGGTAGCGACTACCAGCGGTAGTGCGCGAAGGCCTTGTTGGACTCGGCCATCTTGTGGGTGTCCTCGCGCTTCTTGACGGCAGCGCCAAGACCGTTGGAGGCGTCGAGCAGCTCGTTCATGAGGCGCTCGGTCATGGTCTTCTCGCGGCGGGCGCGGGAGTAACCGACGACCCAGCGGAGCGCGAGGGTGGCGGCGCGACCGGGCTTGACCTCGATCGGCACCTGGTAGGTGGCGCCACCGACACGGCGGGACTTGACCTCGAGCGAGGGCTTGACGTTCTCAAGCGCGCGCTTCAGCGTGATGACCGGGTCAGCGCCGGTCTTCTCGCGGAGGCCTTCCATGGCGCCGTACACGATCCGCTCGGCGGTGGAACGCTTGCCGTCGAGCAGGATCTTGTTGATCAGCGAGGTGACAAGAGGAGAGCTGTAGACCGGGTCGATGATGACCGGGCGCTTCGGGGCGGGGCCCTTACGAGGCATTCTTACTTCTCCTTCTTGGCGCCGTAGCGGCTGCGGGCCTGCTTGCGGTTCTTGACACCCTGGGTGTCGAGCGAACCGCGGATGATCTTGTAACGAACACCCGGCAGGTCCTTCACACGGCCACCACGCACGAGCACGATCGAGTGCTCCTGCAGGTTGTGTCCCTCACCCGGGATGTAGGCCGTGACCTCGATACCGGAGGTCAGACGCACACGCGCGACCTTACGGAGCGCCGAGTTCGGCTTCTTCGGGGTGGTCGTGAACACACGCGTGCAGACGCCGCGGCGCTGGGGCGAACCCTCGAGCGCGGGCGTCTTGTTCTTCTCGACCTTGTCCTGCCGGCCCTTCCGGACCAGCTGCTGGATCGTAGGCACTACTTCTCCGGTTTCTGTGTGCCGTTCGTGAAACTAACCTGGAACACCCACCGACCCACGCGGTCGGGTGTGTCGAATACTGCACGCCCCTGCGATCAGGCAGGAGGAACGCAGATTGCGGTGGCCACTTACGGACTCGCCGTGCGGTTGAGGACACGCACACGAGCCCAGGCACACCCCAGGCACAAGGCTTGAGCGTACCTACCTCACGGAGCTGGGTCAAAACAAATGCTGTCCACGCCCGCCCGCAGGGGCCGTGGAGCACCCGGGCCGGCCTCCGGGACGGCCCGGCTCGCGAGTCCGGTTGCCGGATCCCGGCAGGTAGCCGGCGCCGGAACGGCCCGGATCTGCCCTGCCGCCGTACCCCACCGGTGCCGGACGATGCGGTCAGCCGACCAGTCGGGCCGCTCCCCGGACCGGCCCGGACCCGAGGAGGTCCCGGATGACAGCCGACCGCCGTGAATCCGTGTCCCGGGCGCCGAGCGCGCTCTCCACCGACGTCAGCCTGGCCGTCATCGAATACGGTGACGCCGCTTCCGCCTACGCGCGGGCCATGACCGCTCCCGGACTGCCGCAGTCCGTCGTCGACGACTACGCGATCGTCGTCGACGTCCTGGCTCTCGCCCGCAAGGTCCCGCTGCCCGACGTGCCGCCCCTGCTCACCGTGGGAACCCGTGCGCTGCTCCGGGTCCACCAGGCCCTGCTGGGCTGAGAGAGGCCGCCCCGAAGGCCGGGACGGCACACACGCCGGAGGGCGGCCACCCCGTGCGCAACGGGGTGACCGCCCTCCGGCGTTCAAGCGACGAGCTCTCGCTTACTGGTTGTACGGACCGTAGTCGTAGTCCTCCAGCGGGACGGCCTGGCCGGAGCCGGTGCCGAACGGCGAGTAGTCCATGTCGTCGTAGCCGACGGCCGAGTACATCGCGGCCTTGGCCTCCTCGGTCGGCTCGACCCGGATGTTGCGGTAGCGGGAGAGACCCGTACCGGCCGGGATGAGCTTACCGATGATGACGTTCTCCTTGAGGCCGATCAGGGAGTCCGACTTGGCGTTGATCGCCGCGTCGGTCAGGACCCTGGTCGTCTCCTGGAAGGACGCCGCCGACAGCCACGACTCGGTGGCGAGCGAGGCCTTGGTGATACCCATCAGCTGCGGACGGCCGGAGGCGGGGTGACCGCCCTCGGTGACCACACGACGGTTCTCGGTCTCGAACTTCGAGCGCTCGACGAGCTCGCCCGGCAGCAGCTCCGCGTCGCCGGACTCGATGATCGTCACACGGCGCAGCATCTGCCGGATGATGATCTCGATGTGCTTGTCGTGGATCGACACACCCTGCGAGTTGTAGACCTTCTGGACCTCGCCGACCAGGTGGACCTGGACCGCGCGCTGACCGAGGATCCGCAGCACGTCGTGCGGGTTCGTGGCACCGACGGTGAGCTTCTGGCCCACCTCGACCGCGTCGCCCTCGCCGACCAGGAGACGGGCACGCTTGGAGATCGGGAACGCCGTCTCCTCGCTGCCGTCGTCCGGGGTGACGACGAGCTTCTTGGTCTTCTCGGTCTCCTCGATACGGACCCGGCCCTTGGCCTCCGAGATCGGGGCGACACCCTTCGGGGTACGCGCCTCGAAGAGCTCGACGACACGGGGCAGACCCTGGGTGATGTCGTCACCGGCCACACCACCGGTGTGGAAGGTACGCATCGTCAGCTGGGTACCGGGCTCACCGATGGACTGGGCGGCGATGATGCCGACCGCCTCACCGATGTCGACCAGCTTGCCGGTGGCGAGCGAGCGTCCGTAGCAGAAGGCACAGGTGCCGACCGCGGACTCACAGGTCAGGACCGAGCGGGTCTTGACCTCCTCGACGCCGGCGCCCACCAGGGCGTCGATCAGGACGTCACCGAGGTCGACGTTGGCAGGCGCGATGACCTTGCCGTCGACGACGACGTCCTCGGCGAGCATGCGGGCGTAGACCGAGGTCTCGACGTCCTCCGTCTTGCGGAGCACGCCGTCGGCGCCCTTGACGGCGATCTTCAGCTTGAGGCCGCGGTCGGTGCCACAGTCCTCCTCGCGGATGATCACGTCCTGCGAGACGTCCACCAGACGACGGGTCAGGTAACCCGAGTCGGCGGTACGCAGGGCGGTGTCCGCCAGACCCTTACGGGCACCGTGCGTGGAGATGAAGTACTCCAGAACGGTGAGGCCCTCACGGAAGGACGCCTTGATGGGACGCGGGATCGTCTCGTTCTTGGCGTTGGACACCAGACCACGCATACCGGCGATCTGACGCATCTGCATCATGTTTCCTCGGGCACCCGAGTCAACCATCATGAAGATGGGGTTCGTCTTGGGGAAGTTCGCGTTCATCGCCTCGGCGACCTCGTTGGTCGCCTTGGTCCAGATCGCGATGAGCTCCTGCGTGCGCTCGTCCTTGGTGATCAGACCGCGCTCGTACTGCTTCTGGACCTTCTCGTCCTGCTCCTCGTAGCCCTTGACGATGGCCTTCTTGGCCTCGGGCACGACGACGTCGGAGATGGCCACGGTCACACCGGAGCGGGTCGCCCAGTGGAAACCGGCCGCCTTCAGGTTGTCGAGCGTCGCCGCCACGATGACCTTGGGGTAGCGCTCGGCCAGGTCGTTGACGATCTCGGAGAGCTGCTTCTTGCCCACCGAGTAGTCGACGAACGGGTAGTCCTCGGGCAGCAGCTCGTTGAAGAGCGCGCGGCCCAGGCTGGTGCGCAGACGGAAGGTGTCACCCGGCTGGTACTCGGGCTCGCCCTCCTCGGCGACCGGCGGCACCCAGCCACGCGGCGGCATGGTGCCGACCGGGAAGCGGATGTCGACCTTCGCCTGGAGCGAGAGCTCGCGGGCGTCGAAGGCCATGGTGGCCTCGGCCGTGGAGCCGAACGCGCGGTCCGCGCCCTTGACGTTGCGGCCCTCGTCGTCCGTGGTGAGGAAGAAGAGGCCCAGCACCATGTCCTGGGTCGGCATGGTGACCGGACGGCCGTCCGCCGGCTTCAGGATGTTGTTCGAGGACAGCATCAGGATGCGGGCCTCGGCCTGCGCCTCCGCGGAGAGCGGCAGGTGCACGGCCATCTGGTCACCGTCGAAGTCCGCGTTGAACGCGGTGCAGACGAGCGGGTGGATCTGGATGGCCTTGCCCTCGACCAGCTGCGGCTCGAAGGCCTGGATGCCGAGGCGGTGCAGGGTGGGCGCACGGTTCAGCAGCACCGGGTGCTCGGCGATGACCTCTTCGAGGACGTCGTACACCACGGTGCGGCCGCGCTCGACCATGCGCTTGGCCGACTTGATGTTCTGCGCGTGGTTCAGGTCCACCAGGCGCTTCATCACGAACGGCTTGAAGAGCTCCAGCGCCATCGCCTTCGGCAGACCGCACTGGTGCAGCTTGAGCTGCGGACCGACGACGATCACGGAACGCGCGGAGTAGTCCACGCGCTTGCCGAGGAGGTTCTGACGGAAACGACCCTGCTTGCCCTTCAGCATGTCGCTGAGGGACTTCAGGGGGCGGTTACCGGGACCGGTGACCGGGCGACCACGACGACCGTTGTCGAAGAGGGCGTCCACGGCCTCCTGGAGCATGCGCTTCTCGTTGTTCACGATGATCTCGGGCGCGCCGAGGTCGAGAAGCCGCTTCAGGCGGTTGTTGCGGTTGATGACACGGCGGTACAGGTCGTTCAGGTCGGAGGTCGCGAAGCGGCCACCGTCCAGCTGCACCATCGGACGCAGGTCCGGCGGGATGACCGGCACGCAGTCGAGCACCATGCCCTTGGGCTTGTTGCTGGTCTGCAGGAACGCGGAGACGACCTTGAGGCGCTTGAGCGCACGGGTCTTCTTCTGGCCCTTGCCGGTGCGGATGATCTCGCGGAGGCGCTCGGCCTCCTCGTCGAGGTCGAAGGACTCCAGGCGCTTCTGCAGCGCGGCGGCGCCCATGCAGCCGTCGAAGTACGTGCCGAAACGGTCACGCAGCTCGCGGTAGAGCAGCTCGTCGCCCTCGAGGTCCTGGACCTTGAGGTTCTTGAAGCGGCTCCACACCTCGTCGAGACGGTCGATCTCGCGCTGCGCGCGGTCGCGCAGCTGCTTCATCTCACGCTCGGCACCTTCGCGCACCTTGCGGCGCACGTCGGCCTTGGCACCCTCGGCCTCGAGCTCGGCCAGGTCGGTCTCGAGCTTCTTGGCGCGGTTCTCGAGGTCCGAGTCGCGGCGGTTCTCGATCTGCTGACGCTCGACGGAGACGTGCGCCTCCAGCGACGGGAGGTCGCGCGTGCGGCGCTCCTCGTCGACGAACGTGATCATGTACGCGGCGAAGTAGATGACCTTCTCGAGGTCCTTCGGCGCGAGGTCCAGCAGGTAGCCGAGGCGCGACGGGACGCCCTTGAAGTACCAGATGTGGGTGACGGGAGCGGCAAGCTCGATGTGACCCATGCGCTCACGGCGCACCTTGGCGCGCGTGACCTCGACGCCACAGCGCTCACAGATGATGCCCTTGAAGCGGACACGCTTGTACTTGCCGCAGTAGCACTCCCAGTCCCGGGTCGGACCGAAGATCTTCTCGCAGAAGAGTCCGTCCTTTTCGGGCTTGAGCGTGCGGTAGTTGATGGTCTCCGGCTTCTTCACTTCGCCGTGGGACCAGGTCCGGATGTCGTCCGCGGTGGCAAGGCCGATCCGCAGCTCGTCGAAGAAGTTGACGTCGAGCACTTGTCGTCAATCCCTCTTTCGGGGGTTCGAGCCCCCTCGCGTCACGCGAGAAAACGGGGCACTTCAGCAATGGTCTGAACGGGTCCGGGGAGGGCCGGCCGGATCACTGGGATCCGGCCGGGCAACCCGTCAGACCTCTTCGACGCTGCTCGGCTCGCGCCGGGACAGGTCGATACCGAGCTCCTCCGCCGCGCGGAAGACGTCCTCGTCCGTGTCGCGCATCTCGATGGACATGCCGTCCGAGGACAGCACCTCCACGTTGAGGCAGAGCGACTGCATTTCCTTGATGAGCACCTTGAAGGACTCGGGAATGCCCGGCTCGGGGATGTTCTCGCCCTTGACGATCGCCTCGTAGACCTTCACGCGGCCCGTGACGTCGTCGGACTTGATCGTCAGCAGTTCCTGGAGGGCGTATGCGGCGCCGTAAGCCTCAAGGGCCCACACCTCCATCTCACCGAATCGCTGCCCACCGAACTGCGCCTTACCACCCAGCGGCTGCTGCGTGATCATGGAGTACGGGCCGGTCGAACGCGCGTGGAGCTTGTCGTCGACCAGGTGGTGCAGCTTGAGGATGTACATGTACCCGACCGAGACCGGGTCCGGGAACGGCTCGCCGGAGCGGCCGTCGAACAGCTGGGCCTTGCCGGAGGGCTGGACCAGCCGGTCGCCGTCGCGGTTCGGGATCGTGGCTCCGAAGAGACCCGAGATCTCGTCCTCGCGCGCACCGTCGAAGACGGGCGTGGCGACGTTGGTGCCGGGGGCGACCTGGTCGGCGCCGATGGCCTGCAGGCGCTGTGCCCACTCGTCACCGAGGCCGGAGACGTCCCAGCCGCGGCTGGCGAGCCAGCCGAGGTGGATCTCCAGGACCTGTCCCGGGTTCATTCGGGACGGGACACCCAGCGGGTTGAGGATGATGTCGACCGGGGTGCCGTCCTCGAGGAAGGGCATGTCCTCGATCGGGAGGATCTTGGAGATGACACCCTTGTTGCCGTGACGGCCGGCGAGCTTGTCACCATCGGTGATCTTGCGCTTCTGAGCGACGTAGACGCGGACCAGCTGGTTCACGCCCGGCGGCAGCTCGTCGCCCTCTTCGCGGTCGAAGACGCGGACGCCGATGACCTTGCCGATCTCACCGTGCGGCACCTTCAGGGAGGTGTCACGGACCTCGCGCGCCTTCTCGCCGAAGATCGCGCGGAGCAGGCGCTCCTCCGGGGTCAGCTCGGTCTCACCCTTGGGCGTGACCTTGCCGACGAGGATGTCGCCGGCGACGACCTCGGCACCGATGCGGATGATGCCGCGCTCGTCGAGGTCGGCGAGGACCTCCTCGGAGACGTTCGGGATGTCCCGGGTGATCTCCTCCGGGCCGAGCTTGGTGTCACGGGCGTCGACCTCGTGCTCCTCGATGTGGATCGAGGAGAGGACGTCGTCCTGCACGAGGCGCTGCGACAGGATGATCGCGTCCTCGTAGTTGTGACCCTCCCACGGCATGAACGCCACGAGCAGGTTCTTGCCGAGCGCCATCTCACCGTTCTCGGTGGCGGGGCCGTCGGCGAGGACCTGGCCCTCGATCACGCGGTCGCCCTCGGAGACGACGACCTTCTGGTTGACCGAGGTGCCCTGGTTGGAGCGCGAGAACTTGGCGATGCGGTACGTGGTGTACGTGCCGTCGTCGTTGGTGACGGTGATGTAGTCCGCGGAGACCTCCTGGACCACACCCGCCTTCTCGGCCTTGAGGACGTCACCGGCGTCGGTGGCACAGCGGTACTCCATGCCGGTACCGACCAGCGGCGCCTCGCTCTTGATGAGCGGGACGGCCTGACGCATCATGTTCGCGCCCATGAGGGCACGGTTGGCGTCGTCGTGCTCGAGGAACGGGATCATCGCGGTCGCGACGGACACCATCTGGCGCGGCGAGACGTCCATGTAGTCGACGTCGTCACCGGGGATGTAGTCGATCTCGCCGCCACGACGGCGGACGAGGACGCGGGCCTCGGTGAAGCGCATCTCGTCGGACAGCGTCGCGTTCGCCTGGGCGATAACGAAGCGGTCCTCCTCGTCGGCCGTCAGGTAGTCGACGTCGTCGGTGACGACGCCCTCGACGACCTTGCGGTACGGCGTCTCGATGAACCCGAAGGGGTTGATCCGGCCGTAGGAGGCGAGCGAGCCGATCAGACCGATGTTCGGGCCTTCGGGCGTCTCGATCGGGCACATGCGGCCGTAGTGCGACGGGTGGACGTCACGGACCTCGAAGCCGGCCCGCTCACGGGAGAGACCACCCGGGCCGAGGGCGTTCAGACGACGCTTGTGCGTCAGCCCCGACAGCGGGTTGTTCTGGTCCATGAACTGGGACAGCTGGCTGGTGCCGAAGAACTCCTTGATGGAGGCGACGACCGGCCGGATGTTGATCAGGGTCTGCGGCGTGATCGCCTCGACGTCCTGGGTGGTCATGCGCTCGCGCACGACGCGCTCCATACGGGCGAGACCCGTGCGGACCTGGTTCTGGATCAGCTCACCGACGTTACGGATACGGCGGTTGCCGAAGTGGTCGATGTCGTCGGTCTCGACCATGATCGAACGGCCGGACTCGCCGACGGTCTCGGTCTCACCGGCGTGCAGCTTCACCAGGTACTTGATGGACGCGATGATGTCGTCGCTGGTGAGGACACCGGCGTCGAGCGGCTCGTCGGCGCCGAGCTTCTTGTTCACCTTGTAGCGGCCGACCTTCGCGAGGTCGTAGCGCTTCGGGTTGAAGTAGAGGTTCTCGAGCAGCGTCTGAGCGGCCTCGCGCGTGGGCGGCTCGCCCGGGCGCAGCTTGCGGTAGATGTCGAGCAGCGCGTCGTCCTGGCCCTGTGTGTGGTCCTTCTCCAGGGTGGCGCGCATGGACTCGTACTCGCCGAACTCCTCGAGGATCTGCTCGGTGGTCCAGCCGAGAGCCTTCAGGAGGACGGTGACGGACTGCTTGCGCTTGCGGTCGATGCGGACACCGACCATGTCGCGCTTGTCGATCTCCATCTCCAGCCAGGCACCCCGGGACGGGATGATCTTGGCGGAGAAGATGTCCTTGTCGGACGTCTTGTCGATGGAGGAGTCGAAGTAGACACCCGGCGAACGCACGAGCTGCGACACGACGACACGCTCGGTGCCGTTGATGACGAAGGTGCCCTTGTTGGTCATGAGCGGGAAGTCGCCCATGAAGACCGTCTGGGACTTGATCTCGCCGGTCTCGTTGTTGGTGAACTCGGCCGTGACGAAGAGCGGCGCGGCGAACGTGAAGTCGCGCTCCTTGCACTCGTCGATCGAGTTCTTCGGGGGCTCGAAGCGGTGGTCGCGGAACGTGAGCGACATCGACCCGGAGAAGTCCTCGATGGGGGAGATCTCCTCGAAGATCTCTTCCAGGCCGGACTTGGTGGGGACGTCTTGTCCGCTGTCCAGAGCAGCCTCGACGCGAGCCTTCCAGGCGGCGTTGCCGAGGAGCCAGTCAAAGCTCTCGGTCTGCAGCGCGAGGAGGTTCGGAACCTCGAGGGGCTCCTTGATCTTTGCAAAAGAGATGCGCAGCGGGGCGGTGCTGGCACCGTTGTTCGTATTCGAGGTCGAGGCGTTGCGCGAGGCGGCCAAGAGGGGGTCCTTCCGAGGGCTCGGACTCACTACGCGCGTACCGGCCCCAAGCCGCGCACAGAGACAGAAATCCCAAGGTCAGGGAAGGTCCGGCATCGGTGCTAGGCGTGGGCATGCCCCTGGTGACGGGCAGGAGGCAGCTAACAGGCAGCGCAAAGGGTCAGTGTAGCCAAGTGGCACACTGATGTCCAGTCGGGGTTCTCAGAGACCCACGTTGCTCTCAACAGCTGTTCTCAACACCTATGAATCGTCCTCGCGCGGTGTGCGCTCTTCTTTACTGCCCTCTTCGCTCTCGATCCATGCCTCGGATGCGGATCGAGATGACGACGCGTCCTGAGAATTGCGCGCCGCGTGCGGTTCGTCAAGGCCCCGGGGGCCCCGGCGGACGACCGGCGATCTTCACCTGCGCCGGAAGGACGCCTGTTGACGCCTCTCGGCGCTCCGGAGAAACGCACGGCGAAGATCACCCTACTCGTCGCACGCGGAAGTTCAAGGCAGCCTCCGGTGGCACGCCAAAGGGCGACCACCCGGATGGGTGATCGCCCTTTGCGGTGTGACATCCCCGCCTCGCGGCTGGGACTTACCTCACGGAGTCAGATGACTCGCAGGGTCACTTGACCTCGACGGAGGCGCCGGCGGCCTTGAGGGACTCGGCAGCCTTCTCGGCGGCCTCCTTCGCGACCTTCTCGAGGACCGGCTTCGGGGTGCCGTCGACGAGGTCCTTGGCCTCCTTAAGGCCCAGCGAGGTCAGCTCACGCACGACCTTGATGACCTGGATCTTCTTCTCGCCGGCGCCGGTGAGGATGACGTCGAACTCGTCCTGCTCGGCAGCGGCCTCGGCGGCCGGGGCACCCGGGCCCGCGACGGCGACGGCGGCCGGGGCGGCGGCGGTGACGTCGAACTTCTCCTCGAAGGCCTTCACGAACTCGGAGAGCTCGATGAGGGTCATCTCTTCGAACTGCGCGAGCAGGTCGTCCTGGGACAGCTTCGCCATGACAGGCGTCCTTCCACTATTCGGCAGGTGCCGGATGTATATGTAGGCGGGCGTACGTGGAGCCCGCTGGACCGCTGAGCGTGATTACTCGGCGGCCTCGGCGGGAGCCGGAGTACCGGCACCGCCCTGCTCTTCCTTCTTGGCACGAAGCGCTTCCGCGGTGCGGACGAACTTCGAGGGCAGCGCCTGGAAGAGCGCGGCAGCCTGAGACTGCTTGCCCTTCATGGCACCGGCCAGCTTGGAGAGCAGAACCTCGCGGGACTCGAGGTCCGCGAGCTTCTTGATCTCATCGGCGGACAGCGCCTTACCGTCAAGGACACCGCCCTTGATGATGAGGTTGGGGTTGTCCTTGGCGAAGTCACGAAGACCCTTCGCCGACTCCACCGGGTCACCGGTGACGAAGGCAACCGCCGTCGGACCCGTGAACAGGTCGTCCAGCGCGTCGATCCCGGCCTCGTTGGCCGCAATCTTGGTCAGCGTGTTCTTCACCACGGCGTACTGGGCGTTCTCACCGAGCGAACGGCGCAGCTGCTTGAGCTGTGCCACGGTGAGACCCCGGTACTCGGTCAGCACGGCGGCGTTCGAGCTGCGGAACTGGTCCGTCAGCTCGGCTACCGCGGCAGCCTTGTCGGGCCTTGCCATGAGCGTCGGCCTCCTTCCGGGTGATGAGGACCGCTCAGAAGGGGCCGGGAAAGACGAAACGCCCCGGCGCAGGCGCCAGGGCGTAGCTCGACCGGATCGAGATCCGGGAGCTTTCCACAGTCACCTGCGCAGGTCGCCCGTTCTTGACGGATCCTTCGGTCGCCGCTCCCTCTTGCGAGGACACGGCAACGACCAGCGGTCTTTGGCTTCTCGACGAGAGTACGCGACCCGGCCCGTTCGGAGCAAATCCGTCCTGGTTCGGCCCCCGCGAGAGGTTTAGCGCCAGCTGGGACGGCCGCGAATCGGCGCGGCAGAGGCCCCGCGTACGCGGACGGGCCCCGCAGTCTCCGAGGAGGCTGCGGGGCCCGTCCCATGCCGTTGACGCGGCTACCGGGTGAGCGTGGAGGCTCAGACGGCGGCCGGGTCCTCCTCGACGAGGAGGTTGCGCACGCGGTTGGCGTCCAGCGGGATGCCGGGGCCCATCGTCGTGGTCATGGTCGCCTTCTTGATGAAGCGACCCTTGGCGGCGGACGGCTTCAGACGGAGGATCTCCTCCAGAGCGGCGCCGTAGTTCTCGACCAGCTTCGTGTCATCGAAAGAGGTCTTTCCGATGATGAAGTGCAGGTTCGAGTGCTTGTCGACGCGGAACTCGATCTTTCCGCCCTTGATGTCGTTGACGGCCTTGACGACATCGGGGGTGACGGTGCCGGTCTTCGGGTTCGGCATCAGACCACGCGGACCGAGCACGCGGCCCAGGCGGCCGACCTTGCCCATGAGGTCCGGCGTGGCGACGACGGCGTCGAAGTCCAGACGGCCCTTCGCCACCTCGTCGATGAGCTCGTCGGCGCCGACGATGTCGGCGCCCGCGGCTTCCGCGGCCGCAGCACGGTCACCGGTCGCGAAGACCAGGACCCGGGCGGTCTTGCCGGTGCCGTGCGGGAGGTTCACGGTGCCACGGACCATCTGGTCGGCCTTGCGCGGGTCAACACCCAGGCAGAACGCGACCTCGACGGTGCCGTCGAACTTCGTGGTGGCGGTGTCCTTGGCGAGACGGACGGCCTCGAGCGGGGCGTAGGTACGCTCCCGGTCGATCTTCGCGTCCGCAGCGCGGAGGTTCTTGCTGCGCTTCACTTCTGCTCCTGATGATTTCAGAGTGTGGAGTCGTGGTGCGGACCAGCGCTTGGTCCTACCACTGAGGGGCTACGAGGGCTGACTCAGCCTTCGACCGTGATGCCCATGGAACGGGCGGTGCCAGCGATGATCTTCGACGCGGCGTCGAGGTCGTTGGCGTTCAGGTCGGGGAGCTTGGTCGTGGCGATCTCGCGGACCTGGTCGGCCGTGAGCTTGGCGACCTTGGTCTTGTGCGGCTCGCCGGAGCCCTTCTCCACGCCCGCGGCCTTCAGGATCAGCTTGGCGGCCGGCGGAGTCTTCGTGATGAAGGTGAAGGAACGGTCCTCGTAGACCGTGATCTCCACCGGCACGACCATGCCACGCTGCGACTCGGTCGCGGCGTTGTAGGCCTTGCAGAACTCCATGATGTTGACGCCGTGCTGGCCCAGCGCGGGGCCGACCGGCGGGGCCGGGTTGGCCGCACCGGCGTTGATCTGGAGCTTGATAAGCCCCGTGACCTTCTTCTTCTTGGGAGGCATTGCTCTCTCCGGGTCCTAGTGAGAGTGTTTCGCCGCCAATCCGGTCATCCGGATGGAGGCATACCGCACAACGATAACGGGTATAGCTGCGCGACCAAAAACCGAGCAGGTCAGACCGGCTGTGAAGCCCGTCTGACCTGCTCGGTAGGCATGTGTCCAGATGTCGGCGGAAAGCCGTCAGTTCTTCTGGATCTGGTCGAAGCTGAGCTCGACCGGGGTCTCGCGACCGAAGATCTCGACGAGGCCCTTGACCTTCTTCGAGTCGGCGTTGATCTCGTTGATCGTGGCCTGGAGGGTCGCGAACGGGCCGTCGGTGACGGTGACCGAGTCGCCCACCTCGAAGTCCAGGACCTGGACCTCGACCTTTCGGGCCGGAGCCGGCTTGCCCTCGGCCTCGGCGGCCTCGCGGGCGGCCTTCTCCTCGGCCTCGGGGGCGAGCATCTTGACGATCTCGTCCAGGGTCAGCGGGTACGGGTCGTAGGCGTTGCCCACGAAGCCGGTGACGCCGGGCGTGTTGCGGACAACACCCCAGGACTCGTTCGTCAGGTCCATGCGCACGAGGACGTATCCCGGGAGCTTGTTCTGACGGACGTTCTTCCGCTCACCGTTCTTGATCTGGACGATCTCTTCCTCGGGCACCTCGGCCTGGTAGATGAAGTCCTCGACGTTGAGGGAGACGGCGCGCTGCTCCAGGTTCGCCTTCACGCGCTTCTCGTAGCCGGCGTACGTGTGGATGACGTACCACTCGCCGGGAAGTCCGCGCAGCTCCTCGCGGAGGGCGGTGACGGCGTCGACGGGGGCGGCTTCCTCGACGGGCTCGTCCGAGGCCTCAGCGGCCTCGTCGTCCTCGGAGGCTTCGTCCTCGTCGTCCTCGGCGCGCACGGCGTCCTGCTCGGCGGGCTCGTCGGCGGCGGCGTCAGCAGCTTCGACCTGGTCCGGGGCCACGGCATCCGCCGCCTCGACGATGTCGAGCTCGTCCTCGGCGGACTCGACGGCGCTCGCCGTAGGCTCGGCGTCGTCGTTCAGGTTCGGGTCAGACACGATGGCTGCTTCTTCCTGGATACATATGGGTGGAACATGCGAAAGGGGCGCCGATGAGGCGCCCTCCGCGGGATCAGCCGAAGACGTACTTGATGACCCGCGCGAATCCGAAGTCAATCACGGTGACGAGACCGATCATGACGACCACGAACACGATCACCACGGCTGTGTAGGTCGACAGCTGGCTGCGCGTAGGCCAGACGACCTTGCGGAGCTCGGCGACGATCTGGCGGTAGAAAAGCGCGAGACGGCCCAGAGGGCCCTTCTTTCCGCGCTTGCCGCCCTTGCGTGTCTTCTTCGACTCGGGGGCTTCGTCCTCGGCATCAGGCATGTCGATGGAGCCCACGGCGTCCGTCACGCTACTCACCTGATTCCGGGTCGTGGCCGTGCCGCGCCCGGTGGAGCCGCACGGCGGTGCATTGAAGTACGTACATGCGCACACATCCTGGCGAAGGAGTGTGTAGCAGGGCCGGAGGGACTTGAACCCCCAACCGCTGGTTTTGGAGACCAGTGCTCTACCAATTGAGCTACGACCCTTTGTGGTGTCCACCAACCTACCGCATCTCCCCCCGTGGTCCGGGTGGGGAAACGGTGCGGCTGATGAAGGCCAACGACAGGTGAGTGTACGTGTTCAGGGGCCCCGCGTCGAACAGACAACTACCGACCGGTCCTGTCCGGATGCTGTCCGAGTCCTGTCCGGTCCCTGAAACCCCTGTGCCACGGGGATTTACGGTCTGGGAACATGGGGGACATGAGCGCTGCAACTTCTCCGTCCGAGCGCCGGGTCTCGGCCCGCGTCGGTGCGATCTCCGAGTCCGCCACCCTCGCCGTCGACGCCAAGGCCAAGGCACTGAAGGCCGCCGGGCGTCCGGTGATCGGCTTCGGCGCCGGCGAGCCCGACTTCCCGACCCCCGGCTACATCGTGGACGCCGCGATCGAGGCGTGCCGCAACCCGAAGTACCACCGCTACACCCCGGCGGGCGGGCTCCCCGAGCTCAAGTCCGCCATCGTGGCGAAGACGCTGCGCGACTCCGGCTACGAGATCGACGCCTCCCAGGTCCTGGTGACCAACGGCGGCAAGCAGGCCATCTACGAGGCGTTCGCCGCGGTCCTCGACCCGGGCGACGAGGTCATCGTCCCGGCCCCGTACTGGACCACCTACCCCGAGTCGATCCGGCTCGCCGGCGGTGTGCCGGTCGAGGTCGTGGCCGACGAGACCACCGGCTACCGGGTCTCCGTCGAGCAGCTGGAGGCGGCACGCACCGAGCGGACGAAGGTCGTCCTGTTCGTCTCGCCGTCGAACCCGACGGGCGCCGTGTACACCGAGGCCGAGACCGAGGCGATCGGCCGCTGGGCCGTCGAGCACGGCCTCTGGGTCATGACCGACGAGATCTACGAGCACCTCGTCTACGGCGGCGCCGCCAGTGCCTCGCTCCCCGCGGTCGTGCCCGAGCTGCGCGACAAGTGCATCGTGGTCAACGGCGTCGCCAAGACCTACGCCATGACCGGCTGGCGGGTCGGGTGGATCATCGGCCCGAAGGACATCGTCAAGGCCGCGACCAACCTGCAGTCGCACGCCACCTCCAACGTCAGCAACGTCGCCCAGGCCGCGGCGCTGGCGGCGGTCTCCGGTCCGCTGGACGCGGTCGCCGAGATGCGGACGGCCTTCGACCGCCGGCGCAAGACGATCGTGCGGATGCTCAACGAGATCGAGGGCGTCCTCTGCCCCGAGCCCGAGGGCGCGTTCTACGCGTACCCGTCGGTGAAGGGGCTCCTCGGCAAGGAGATCCGGGGCAAGCGCCCCGCGGACTCCGTGGAGCTCGCGGCCCTCATCCTGGACGAGGCCGAGGTCGCCGTGGTCCCGGGCGAGGCGTTCGGCACCCCGGGTTACCTGCGCCTGTCCTACGCGCTGGGTGACGACGACCTCGTCGAGGGCGTCTCGCGTCTCCAGAAGCTGCTGGGCGAGGCGCGCGACTGATCGCGCACCGCACCCAGGAAGTGGCCCCCGGCTCCGGCCGGGGGCCACTTTTCTGTTCGACGGGTCACCCGGAAGGTAAAGCGGCTACCGCCAGGCCCCTCCGGTGCGGCAAGATCCTTCAATGGAGCGTGACGTACGGCTGTTGCCCAAGGCCCATCTGCACCTGCACTTCACCGGGTCGATGCGCCCGACGACCCTGCTCGAACTCGCGGACAAGTACGGCGTCCGCCTGCCCGAGGCACTGACGGGCGGGGAGCCACCGAAGCTCCGGGCGACCGACGAGCGCGGCTGGTTCCGGTTCCAGCGCCTCTACGACATCGCCAGGTCCTGCCTGCGCGAACCGGAGGACATCCAGCGGCTGGTGCGCGAGACCGCCATGGAGGACGTCGCGGACGGCTCCGGCTGGCTGGAGATCCAGGTCGACCCCACCTCGTACGCCCCGCTGCTCGGCGGGCTCATCCCGGCCATCGAGATCATCCTGGACGCCGTGGACGGCGCGGCGAGGGAGACCGGGCTGGGGATCAGGGTGGTCATCGCCGCGAACCGGATGAAGCATCCGCTGGACGCCCGGACGCTGGCACGGCTCGCCGTGCGCTACGCGGACCGTGGGGTGATCGGCTTCGGGCTCTCCAACGACGAACGGCGCGGCATGGCGAGGGACTTCGACCGTGCCTTCGCCATCGCCCGCGAGGGCGGCTTGATCGCGGCGCCGCACGGAGGGGAGCTCGCCGGGCCGTCGAGCGTGCGGGACTGCCTGGACGACCTGGACGCGGCCAGGATCGGGCACGGCGTGCGGGCCGCCGAGGATCCGAGGCTGCTGCGCAGGCTCGCGGAGCGCGGGGTGACCTGCGAGGTCTGCCCCGCGTCCAATGTCGCGCTGGGCGTCTACGAGAAGCCTTCGGACGTACCCCTGCGCACTCTGTTCGACGCCGGGGTGCCGATGGCGCTCGGCGCGGACGACCCGCTGCTCTTCGGTGCCCGGCTGGCCGCGCAGTACGAACTCGTCCGCCGGCACCACGCGTTCACCGACGAGGAACTCGCCGAGCTGGCCCGTCAGTCCGTGCGGGCGTCGGTGGCGCCGCCGGAGGTGCGGGAGAAGCTGCTGGGCGGCATCGACGCCTGGCTCGCTAGCTGATCCCGCCCAGCAGGGTGCGTGCGAGGGAGGCGACGAAGTCGTCCGGCGACTGTGGTGAGCCGCCCGCCTCGTAGGCGAACGCGCGCTGTGCGCAGGCGCCCAGGAGCAGCGAGGCGGCCGCGTAGGTGTCCGTCCCGGCTCCGACCCTTCCCGCCTGCTGCTCGGCGCGCAGGTAGGCGTCGAGACCCTCGATCGGCTTGTGGGGTCCGGCGTCCATCTCGCGCATCGCCTCGTCGTGGCGGCGCTTCAGTCGGGGCTCGGCGTAGAGCGAGGCGAGCACGGGGAAGGTCTGCTGGTAGAAGAGCGTGGCCTGGCGGGCGATTTCGCGGAGGTTCTCCTCCAGGTCGCCCTCCCCCGCTCTCAGATCGCCCAGGAGCGGCCCCAGCCGGGGCATCCGTTCGCCGAGGACTGTCACGAAGAGCTCTTCCTTGCTCCTGAAGTACTTGTAGAGCGCTGCCTCCGAGCACCCGGCAACCCTGGCGATCTCCTTGGTCGTCACCCGCGCGAGGCCGATGCCGAGCATGAGTTCGTGGGCGGCGTCGACGATTCGGACGCGGGCCGGCTTGTTTTCCATGCGTGCTCCAACAAACCTTGACGAGTGGGTGAGTGCCCACTCACTCTAAGGGTGAGTGAATACTCACCCACTGGGAAGGGGCGTGCGCCATGAGGCTCACCGTGTTCGGAGCGACCGGGGCCGTCGGCCAGGAGATCGTGCGCCAGGCGCACGCGGCGGGGCACGAGGTGACGGCGGTGGTCCGCGATCCCGGCAGCCTCCCGGACGGCCTCCGGGAGACGGAGCCGCACGGGATCGTGAGGCTGGACGACCCGGCGGCCGTGCGCGCGGCGGTCGCGGGGCGGGACGCCGTGCTCTCGGGGCTGGGGTCCCGGGGCCGGAAGGCGGGCGATGTCGCCGAGCGGCTCACTGGTCTGGTGCTGGCGGCCATGGAGGCGGAGGGCACCCGGCGGCTGCTCGTCGTGAGCGCGGCGCCCGTCGGCCCCGAGCCGGCGGACGACCCGCTGCTGGACCGGACGGTCCGCAAGGTGATCGGCGCGGTCCTCAAGGAGGTGTACGCCGATCTGACGCGCATGGAGGCCGCGTTGGCCGCGAGTGCGACGGACTGGACGTCGGTGCGCCCGCCGAAGCTGACGGACGGCCCGCCGACGGGGAGGTACCGGACGGTCGTGGGTGGAACCCCGCGCAGTGGCCGGTCCATCGCACGGGCCGACGTGGCCCACGCGATGCTGGCGCTGGTCGACGAGCCGGCCGCGGTGAAGCAGGGCGTGGGCGTCGCCTACTGAGGCCCACGCCGGGCGCCCCGCGGGCCGACGCACCGCACTTCTGCCGTCCTACAGGTCGACGCCGACCGTCACCGGTTCGTTGACGAGGGTGACCCCGAAGGCGTCGCGCACCCCGGCGACGACCTCCCGGGCCAGGGCCAGCAGGTCCTCGGTGGTGGCTCCGCCTCGGTTGGTGAGGGCGAGGGTGTGCTTGGTGGAGATGCGGGCGGGCCCCGTGCCGTACCCCTTGGTGAAGCCGGCCTTGTCGATGAGCCATGCGGCCGAGGTCTTCATCCGTCCGTCCCCCGCGGGGAAGGCGGGCGGGGTGACGTCCGCGCCCAGCCGCTCGGCGACCCGTGCCAGGAAGGCGGTGTGCTCGGCCTCGTCCAGGATCGGGTTGGTGAAGAAGGAGCCGGCCGACCAGGTGTCGTGGTCATCCGGGTCGAGCACCATGCCCTTGCCGGCCCTCAGGCGGAGGACGGTCTCGCTGGCGGAGGCCGCGGGGACGCGCTCACCCTGCTCGACGCCCATCGCCCGGGCGGTCTCCGGGTAGCGCAGCGGAGCGGAGAGACCGCCAGCGTCCTCCAGGCCGAAGCGGACGCGGAGCACCACGAAGCGGTCGGGATCGGCCTTGAAGCGGCTGTGGCGGTAGGAGAAGGCGCAGTCCTCGTTGGCCAGGGTGACCGTCCGGCCCGTCCGCCGGTCGTAGGCGACGACCTCGGTGATGACCGAGGAGACCTCCTGGCCGTACGCGCCGACGTTCTGGATGGGTGTCGCGCCCGCGGATCCGGGGATCCCGGCGAGGCACTCGATGCCCGCCAGCCCTGCGTCGACGGTGCGGGCCACGGCATCCGTCCATACCTCGCCGGCGGCGAGTTCGAGCTGCGTCCCGGAGAGCTCGAAGCCCTTGGTCGCGATGCGGAGCACCGTCCCGTCGAAGCCCTTGTCCCCGATGACCAGGTTGGACCCACCGCCCACGACCAGGAGCGGGGTGCCGCTGTCGTCGGCTTCGCGTACGGCGGCGATCACCTCGGCGTCCGTGGTGGCGGTCAGGAGCCGGTCGGCCGGCCCGCCGAGCCGGAAGGTGGTCAGGGGGGCGAGGGGAGCGTCGTGGAGTTCCTGCACGGGACAAGAGTACGGTCCGCGGTCCGTACGTCCGGGCAGGGCCACGGACGTGCGAAGGGCGCCCTCCCCCGGATCCTCACCCCGGGAAGAGCGCCCCTGCCGCGTGCCGCGGTGCCGTACCTCAGGCGAGGCGGACGACCGCGCGGGACATGCCCAGCACCTTCTTGTCGTCGCTCGTCGCCGTCAGGTCGACGCGGACCAGGTTGTCGTCCAGCTTGGCGGCCACCTTGGCGCTGACCTCGACGACCGCGCCGTTCTCGTCGTTCGGCACGACGACCGGCTTGGTGAAGCGCACTCCGTACTCCACGACCGATCCCGGGTCTCCGGCCCAGTCGGTGACCACCCGGATCGCCTCGGCCATCGTGAACATGCCGTGCGCGATCACGTCGGGCAGGCCGACCTCACGGGCGAACTTCTCGTTCCAGTGGATCGGGTTGAAGTCGCCGGAGGCGCCCGCGTACCGCACGAGCGTGGCCCTCGTCACAGGGAAGGACTGCGCCGGCAGCTCGGTGCCGACCTCGACGGCCCCGTATGCGATGTTCGCCGTCATCACGCCTCCTCGGCGGCGCGTGCCACCAGCTTCGTCCACGCGGTCACCACGTGTTCACCGGACTCGTCGTGGACCTCGCCACGGATGTCCAGGATGTCGTTGCCCGCCATCGACTTGATGGCCTCGATGGTGGAGGTCACCGTCAGCCGGTCCCCGGCACGGACGGGACGGGCGTACGCGAACTTCTGGTCGCCGTGCACCACCCGGCTGTAGTCCAGGCCCAGCTGCGGGTCCTCGATGACCTGGCCCGCCGCCTTGAAGGTGATGGAGAAGACGAACGTGGGCGGGGCGATCACGTCGGAATACCCGAGAGCCTTGGCGGCGTCCGGATCCACGTAGGCGGGGTTGGCGTCACCCACCGCCTCCGCGAACTCCCGGATCTTCTCCCGGCCGACCTCGTAGGCCGGGGTGGGCGGATAGGTCCGCCCCACGAAGGACTGGTCGAGCGCCATGAGCCCGGTACCTCCTGGTGGAAATCGACTGTGGGCAAGGAACCCATACAACGACACGAGGCCGCCCCCAGTGGGGACGGCCTCGTGTACGAGCCTGTTTCAGCGCGTTTCGCGGTGCGCGGTGTGCGAGTTGCAGCGCGGGCAGTGCTTCTTCATCTCAAGACGGTCCGGGTTGTTACGCCGGTTCTTCTTGGTGATGTAGTTCCGCTCCTTGCACTCCACGCAGGCCAGCGTGATCTTCGGGCGGACGTCGGTGGCAGCCACGTGAGTGCTCCTTGGACGGACGGATGGTCGGATGAACGCATAAAAGGGTAGCCGATCGAAGGACCGACCCCGCAATCGGCTACCGTTAGTAGCGGTGACCGGACTTGAACCGGTGACACAGCGATTATGAGCCGCTTGCTCTACCGACTGAGCTACACCGCTTTGATGCCGAGATCCCCCGCCGAAGCGGGTTCACTCGATCACCAGAGCCCCAATGCGGAATCGAACCGCAGACCTTCTCCTTACCATGGAGACGCTCTACCGACTGAGCTATTGGGGCGAGCGAGGAAGACATTACACGGTCTCTCGCCGATCGCCCAAATCCGTTTCCGTCGCCCGCACCGGACCCCGGCGTACCCCGGCGCCCACCCCCCTGATCAGGCCCTTGATCAGCCCGTACGCGATCTCGGCGGGCTCGTACGCCGGGCCTCGCGGCACCCCTCTCCGGGCGGTCCACGGAGAGCCACATTCGTGCGACTAATCGCTCGCTCCCGGGGACGGGTGGGAGAGCCCTTAGGCTCGGCCCACCCGGCGTGATCTTGTAATTCATCCAGGAGCGGCGCGATGCCCGACTGCCCCAGCGACGCGCCCGCCCTCCTGCTGAGCGGGGCCCGGCTCACGGACGGGCGCACCGTCGACGTACGGATCGCCGGCCCCCGCATCAAGGCGGTCGGCACGGCGGGCAGCCTCACCACCCAGGGGACGACCCGGCTGGACCTGCGCGGCCATCTCCTGCTGCCCGCACCGGTCGAGCCCCACGCACACCTGGACAAGGCCCTCGACGGCGCCCTGACCGGTCCCGCGCCGCAGCGCCCCGAGGACGTCCGGCGCCGGGTGACGGAGGGTGCCCTGCTCCAGACCGGTCATGGGGCGACCGCGGTGCGCACCCATGTACGCGTCGACGAGGCGGGGGGCCTCGGGCGCCTCGACGGCGTCCTGGAAGCCGCCCGTTCGCTGACGGGGCTCACCGAGCTGACGGTGGTCGCCGTGCCCGGCGTCCTCACCGGCCGTGCGGGCGCGCAGGGGCTGGCCCTGCTCCGGGACGCCGTGGACATGGGCGCGGGTGTGATCGGCGGCCGCCCCGATCCCGACCCCGACCCGGCCGGGCACACGGAGGCGGTTCTCGGCCTGGCCGCAACCAGGGGGCTGCCCGTGGATCTGCACACCGACGGCACGGACGCCACCTGTCTCGCCCGGCTGGCCTCGATGGCGGGCGGCCTGCGCACCGCCGTCTGCCTGGGCCCCTGCGCGGGTCTCTCCCGGCTCCCCGGCGACGAGGCCGCCCGAGCCGCCGACCGGCTCGCCGCGGCCGCCGTGACGGTGGTCTGCCTGCCCCAGGGCCGCTGCTCCGGGACCCGGCTGCGCGGACTCGCTCCCGTACAGCTGCTGAGGGCGGCCGGTGTGCGGGTGGTGGCGGGAGGCGGAGCCCTGCGGGACACCTCCAACCCCGTCGGCCGCGGCGACCCGCTGGAGGCCGCCTACCTCCTCGCCTCCCAGTGCGGCCTCACCCCGGAGCAGGCTTACGAGACCGTCTCCACGACCGCCCGGGCTGCCCTGGGCATGCCCGCCGCGCACGTCGAGGCGGGGTTCCCCGCGGAACTCCTGGCCCTCCGGGGCGACGGGCTGGCCGGCGCGCTCTCCCTCGCGTACAGCCGGATCGTGGTGCACCGCGGCCGTGTGGTGGCCAGGACCAGCGCCGTACGCGAGTACCGCGACTCCGGCGCCGCCGCGGCGGCGCTGGACCTCCCCCGTCAGGGACGCGCCGGTTCCGGCCCCGGCGGCGGGCCTTGAGCACCCACCGCGCCGGCGGCGTACGGTCGGAAGCATGCGCATTGTCATCGCAGGTGGACATGGTCAGATCGCGCTGCGGCTGGAGCGGATGCTCGCCGCGCGTGGTGACGAGGCTGTGGGTGTCATCCGCAACCCGCAGCAGAGCGAGGCCCTGAGGGCGGCCGGCGCCGAACCGGTCGTCCTGGACCTCGAGTCGGCTTCCGTGGAGGAGGTGGCGGAGGTACTACGCGGCGCGGACGCCGTGGTGTTCGCCGCGGGCGCCGGTCCGAACAGCGGCGCCGCGCGCAAGGACACGGTGGACCGGGGAGCGGCGGTGCTCTTCGCGGACGCGGCCGAGCGCGCGGGGGTGCGCCGGTACGTCGTGGTGTCCTCGATGGGCGCGAACCCCGATCACCAGGGCGACGAGGTGTTCGACGTCTACCAGCGCGCCAAGGGCGCGGCGGACGCGGACGTACGCGCCCGCAGCGGTCTGGACTGGACGATCCTGCGCCCCGGGATGCTCACGAACGACGCGGGCACCGGCGGGGTCCAGCTGGCCGCTTCGACGGGCCGCGGCCCGATTCCCCGGGACGACGTGGCGGCGGTGCTGGCGGAGCTCCTCGACACCCCGGCCACGGCGGGCCTGACCCTGGAACTGATCAGCGGGTCCAAGCCGGTGACCGTGGCGGTCAAGGACGTCGCGGGGAACTGAGAGGGTCGCCTCCGCCGTTGTACCGGTTCACGCCGGGGTGCTTCCGCCCCCCATGAGCTTTCATTTCCCGTGCTTCCGCTGCCCGGGAGCGGGTACCGGAAGCACCACACGCGGCCCCCGCGCGCGGCCCGCCTCGGGTCCGGCGGCGCCACGCGCCCGCAACGACCGTACGTCAGCCCTGGAGACTCCTCTTGCACCTCGTAGCGCAGGCGGCAGCGCCGCAGAAACCCGACGGCGGCATAGCGGGTTGGGCCACGGGGCTCGTCGAGACGCTGGGCGGTCCCGGGGCCGGGCTGGCCATCGCCCTGGAGAACCTCTTCCCGCCGCTGCCGAGCGAGGTGATCCTTCCGCTGACCGGGTTCGCGGCCGGTCAGGGGGTGCTCAGCCTGCCCGCCGCTCTGTTCTGGACCACGCTCGGCTCAGTCGTGGGGGCCGTGGTCCTGTACTGGATCGGCGCGTCCTTCGGCCGCGAGCGCATGCACTCCCTCTGGGCGAAACTGCCGCTGGTGAAGGCCTCCGACCTGGAGCGTACGGAGGAGTGGTTCAGCCGGCACGGGACCAAGGCCGTCTTCTTCGGACGGATGGTGCCGGTCTTCCGCAGCCTCATCTCAGTCCCCGCCGGGGTGGAGCGCATGCCGCTGCGGGTCTTCGTCACGCTGACGGCGCTCGGCAGCCTGATCTGGAACTCGGCCCTGGTGATGGCCGGTTACTGGCTGGGGGACCGCTGGGACGTCGTCGGCGACTACGTCGGACTGGCGTCCAAAGCCGTCCTGGCGCTGGTGGCGGTGGCCGTCGTGACGTGGACGATCCGCCGGGTGCGCCGTTCGGGCCGGTCCCGCAACGCACGCTGAGGGCTGCCCCACGGGGCGAGGCGTTACGGTCCCCGCACGGGTGCTCGGGTTAGCGTCGCCGCATGGACGGTTCCCCTGACCGCCGAAGCTGGCTCCCCTGCTACGCAGCCGGGGCAGTGTTCGCCGTGTGCATGGCGGGGACGACCCTGCCGACCCCTCTCTACAGCCTCTACCAAGAGAAACTCGGCTTCTCCGAGCTGACGGTGACCGTGGTGTACGCCGTGTACGCCTTCGGGGTCATCGGTGTGCTCCTGCTGGCGGGAAACGCCTCCGACGCGGTGGGCAGACGCCCCGTGCTGCTGTCGGGCCTGGCGTTCGCGGCGGTGAGCGCGGTCTGCTTCCTGTGCGCCTCCGCTCTCGGCTGGCTCTTCGCGGGACGGCTGCTGTCAGGCTTCTCGGCCGGTCTGTTCACGGGCGCGGCCACCGCGTACGTCCTGGAACTGGCGCCGGGCAAGGGGTCGCCACGCGCCTCGCTGGTGGCCACGGCCGCCAACATGGGCGGTCTGGGCTGCGGGCCTCTGCTGGCCGGGATCCTCGCCGAGTTCGCGCCCTGGCCGCTGTATCTCCCGTTCATCGTGCACATGGTGCTGCTGGCGGCCTCGGCGGTCGTCCTGCTCCGTCTGCGGGAGACGGTGCGCGAGCGGCGGCCGCTGGGAACGGCGCGTCCCCAGCGCCCCGGGCTTCCTCCCGCGGTGCGCACGGTGTTCCGGCCCGCGGCGCTCGCGTCCTTCGCCGGCTTCGCGCTCTTCGGGGTCTTCACCGCGGTCAGCCCGGCGTTCCTGTCGGAGTTCCTCGACGTGGACGACCACGCGGTGAGCGGGCTGATCGTGGCGCTCGCCTTCTTCTCCTCGATCGCCGGACAGACCGTGGTCGGCAGGATCGGCGAGGACCGCTCACTGACGCTGGGCTGCGCCGGCCTCTTCGGAGGTCTTGCGCTGCTCGCGGGCGCGCTGTGGTGGCAGTTGCTGCCCCTGGTCGTGCTGAGCGCGGTCCTCGGCGGCGGGGGGCAGGGACTGACTTTCCGCGCCGCCCTGGCCCAGGTGGCGAACGCCTCTCCCCCGGACCACCGGGCGGCCGTCGTCTCCACGCTGTTCGTCGTGGCCTACACGGGCATCTCGCTGCCGGTGATCGGCGTGGGCGTCCTCTCGGTCCACATCGGTCTCCAGGACGCCGGCCTGGTCTTCATCGCCTGCATGGCCGCCTTGGTCGTGGCCGCGGGTGCCTACCTGCTGCGTCGGCGGTCCGGGGACGTATGACCGGGGCGGGGGGCGGACGGTGCGTCAGGCGGCGTCCGCCTCCTCGCGGTCGTAGCCCCGTCCCGAGGGCGCGCTGCTCGCAGATCTGCTCTCGCGGGTGGACACGGGCGGGCGACCCGCCCGCGTCCACGCCGTCAAGCCGCTCGACGAAGCGGCCGATGCCTACAAGGAGTTGACCAAGGGCCTCAGTTCTCCAGGCGGACAGGCATCAGGAGCGAGAAGGCGTCCTCGGTGTCGGTCCGGCGGATCGCCAGGGGTGCCGTAGGGGCGGCGAACTCCAGGATCAGCTGGTCCCGGGCTCCGGCGGCTAGCGCGTGGAGCAGGAACTCGCGGTTGACGGCAACGTGGCCCTGATGGTCGTCGACGTCCTCGCAGACGGTCACCACCCCGTCGGCCGCCACCCTGAGCACGCTGACGTCACAGGAAACACCGCCCTGGTCGGGTGACTCGCCCGCACGGACGGGGCCGGTCTCCACCGCCTTCCGGAAGGCCGGGACATCGATGACGGCACGCTGCCCCGCAGGCAGGCGGACGAGGCGACGGTAATCGGGGAATTCGTGATCGAGGCGCTGTCCGGCCACCTGACGGTCCCCCGCCTCCAAGGCCACACGGTCACCGTCCACAGTGAGCTGAACGGGCGCGTCGTCGCTCAACAGCGCCCGCATCGCGTCGGCGAGCGGGGACGGCACGACGGCCTGCACACGGGGCCCGTCGTGCCCGGTGATACAAGCTTGTGCGACGGCCATCCGGTAGCGGTCGGTGGCCACGACCTGGAGCGCCTCGCCCTCGATGTCGAACAGGACGCCATTGAGCATCGGCAGCTCCGGGTCGGTACTGACGGCGAAACGGACCGCGTCCAGAGCGGCGGCCAGCTCGGGCGCGGAGACGGCCAGCCCGAAGGCGGCGGCGGGAAGCACGGTCATGGGGTTCTCCCTGAGTTCGAGTAGCGCTCGGAGCGTGGAGAACTCACTGCGGGCGTCGGCGAGCCCCTGTTCGAGTCGGCGCAGGTGTGTCTGGAGCAGCTGCCGCACCAGGCCGGTGTCCGCACCGGACCAGCCGGCCAGTACCAGCCGGATGTCCGCCAGAGGCATACCCGCCCGGCGCAGCCGAGCCAGCAACCGGGATTCCTCGAGCTGCTCGGTTCCGTACCAGCGGTAGCCACTCACCGGATCCACCCAGGCCGGGACGAGCAAACCGGCACCGTCGTAGAACCGCAGGGCGCTCACGCTCAGTCCGCTGTCCCGGGCCATCTCACCAATGCTGCGCATCTCGGTCTCCACACCCAGAACCCTGAGCCCTCCACCAGGTCGAGGGTCAACAGCCAACCGTCTCGGACACCGAACACCATCTGGCAGGACGCGGGACCGGCCGGCGGAGGTCGGGCCGGACGAACACCTCGTACCGATTGACCGGCCGGCGCAGACCTGAGCAGACCGCGCCTGTCAGGCGGTCAGGCCCTGGTCTTCCCGGCGCGATGCGATGACGGTGTACGCCGATCCCGAATGATCCGGCCGCACGCACCCGAGGGCCCTTTCGCCGGGTCGTGGATGCCCGCCAACGGAGATCTACGGGCTCTCCCGCTCAGCGAACCCCAGACACGCAGAAACCCCGTCCGACCCACTGTTTCAGCAGGTCGGACGGGGTTTCCCGTCCTGTGGCGGCGCCAGGGTTCGAACCTGGGTAGGCTGAGCCGGCAGATTTACAGTCTGCTCCCTTTGGCCACTCGGGCACACCGCCTGGAACGACGCCTCGGCTCCCCCTGGGGGCTCCTTGGCGACGACGTAAACGATACCCGATACCCAGGGGTGCTACGCCACCTGGTTGATCAGCACTTCGCATGGGCCGGGGTGGCTAGGCTTTGTGCCGTACCCAACGCATACGACGCAAGGAGCCACACGTCATGGCCGACTCCAGTTTCGACATCGTCTCGAAGGTCGAGCGGCAGGAGGTCGACAACGCCCTCAACCAGGCCGCCAAGGAGATCTCCCAGCGCTACGACTTCAAGGGCACGGGCGCGTCGATCTCCTGGTCCGGCGAGAAGATCCTGATGGAGGCGAACGGCGAGGAGCGGGTCAAGGCGATCCTCGACATCTTCCAGACCAAGCTGATCAAGCGCGGGATCTCCCTGAAGGCCCTGGACGCGGGCGAGCCGCAGCTCTCCGGCAAGGAGTACAAGATCTTCGCCTCCATCGAGGAGGGCATCTCCCAGGACAACGCCAAGAAGGTCGCGAAGATCATTCGCGACGAGGGCCCCAAGGGCGTCAAGGCGCAGGTCCAGGGCGACGAGCTGCGCGTCAGCTCCAAGAGCCGGGACGACCTGCAAGCTGTGCAGGCGCTGCTCAAGGGCAAGGACCTCGACTTCGCGCTGCAGTTCACCAACTACCGGTAGACGGCTCGCTGCCGTGTGCAGCGGGTCGGTGAACGGGGCGGGTCGTGCCGGTCGGCACGGCCCGCCCCGTCGGCGTACGCGCTCGCGCTCCGGACATGGGCGTGGCCGGGGAAGCGGGACGGGTCAGCGGCGCTCGCGGCTGTTCCCGAAGAGCAGGCGGTAGGCGATCAGCAGGACGAGGGATCCCGCGATGGCGGCCACCCAGGTCGCCGCGTCGAAGAAGTCCGTGCTGATGGGGCGGTCCAGGAAGCGTGACGACAGCCAGCCGCCGAGGAAGGCACCCACGATGCCTATCAGGGTGGTGCCGACCACGCCGCCGGGATCACGGCCCGGCAGGAGGATTTTGGCTATGGCGCCGGCCAGCAGCCCGAGGATGATCCAGCTGATGATGCTCATGTTGGCGTTCCTACCCGTCACTCGTTCCTGCAAGCCATGACGCCTTGAGGACGGGCGTGGTTGCCGGCCGGCTGTTCGGCCTGAGCGGCTGTGTCCCCGGATCCGGTGATCCGGCGGAGTGGGCTCAGTGGCCGACGAGGGGCTGGTCGCTCGGGACGATCTCCTTGCCGAAGGGCATCAGGGAGACCGGGATGAGCTTGAAGTTGGCGATGCCCAGCGGGATGCCGATGATCGTGATGCACAGGGCGATGCCGGTGCAGATGTGGCCGAGCGCGAGCCACCAGCCCGCGAGGATCACCCAGAGGACGTTGCCGATGAGGGAGCCGCCTCCGGCTCCCGGGCGGTCCACGACGGTGCGGCCGAAGGGCCAGAGGGCGTAGACGCCGATACGGAACGCGGCCACGCCGAAGGGGATGCCGATGATCGTGATGCAGAGCAGGAGCCCCGCGAGCATGTAGCCCAGGAACATCCAGAAGCCGCACAGGATCAGCCAAATGACGTTCAGGATTGCGTTCATGGTCGGTACCCTGCCATCTGCTCGAGTCGGGCGATGCGTTCAGCCATGGGCGGGTGGGTGGAGAACATCTTGGACATGCCCTGGCCGGGACGGAACGGGTTCGCGATCATCATGTGGCTCGCGGTCTCGATCCGCGGTTCGGGGGGAAGCGGAAGCTGTTTGGTCCCGGCGTCGAGCTTGCGCAGGGCGGACGCCAGGGCAAGCGGGTCTCCGGTGAGCTGAGCGCCGGACGCGTCGGCCTGGTACTCGCGGGAGCGGCTCACCGCCAGCTGGATGACGGAGGCAGCGAGCGGCCCCAGGATCATGATCAGGAGCATGCCGAGGAGGCCCGGGCCGTCGTCGTCGTCGGACCTGCCGACGGGGATCAGCCAGGCGAAGTTGACGAGGAACATGACGACGGACGCGAGGGCGCCCGCCACGGACGAGATGAGGATGTCCCGGTTGTAGACGTGGCTCAGCTCGTGGCCGAGAACCCCTCGCAGCTCACGTTCGTCGAGGATCTGGAGGATGCCTTCGGTGCAGCACACGGCGGCGTTGCGCGGGTTGCGGCCGGTGGCGAAGGCGTTGGGGGCCTGCGTCGGGGAGATGTACAACCGGGGCATGGGCTGGCGGGCGGCGGTCGAGAGCTCGCGGACCGTGCGGTAGAGCTGCGGTGCCTCGAATTCGCTGACCGGGCGGGCTCTCATCGCTCGCAGGGCGAGCTTGTCGCTGTTCCAGTACGCGTAGGCGTTGGTCGCGAGCGCGACGAGGAGCGCCACGAGCAGCCCGGTCCGTCCGAAGAAGCTGCCGATGACGATGATGAGGGCCGAGAGACCCCCGAGGAGTACAGCGGTTTTCAGCCCGTTGTGCCGGCGGTGCACGGTACGCCCTCCAAGTGGTGCAGCAGGGGAACCCTTGCTCGGTGGTGCTCCACTTCCAGTGGAACCTCCCGTACTGGTCAACGCGAGGCGGGAGGAGCTAGTTCCCTTGTGCCAGGTGGCCGGGGGCACAGGCAGCAGGGGCGGATCCGGAAGGATCCGCCCCTGGGCCGTACGGGGGGGGTGTGCCGGTCGCGGGCGGGTCGCCCGGCCGCGTCGGGTCAGCGCTGGGCGGGGAGCCCGGCGAGGGCGCGCGCCTCGGCGTCCGGCTCGACCTCGCTGGTGCAGTGGGCGCAGCGGGTGGCGACGGAGGGGATCTCGGTGAAGCAGTGGGGGCAGTCGCGGAGGGCGGCCTTGATGTCCGCCTTCTCCTCCTCCTGCTTGGCCGTGAAGCGGTTCTGGACCTTGGCCATCGGCATGACGACCAGGAAGTAGAGGACCGCGGCGGTGATGAGGAAGGCGATCGCGGCGCTGATGAAGAGCCCGTACGGGAACTTCACGCCGTCGACGGTGTAGGAGGCCTTGCTGAAGTCGCCGGTACCGCGGGTGAAGAGGCCGATGAGCGGCACGATGAAGGCGTTGCTGAAGCCGGTGACCACGGCGGTGAAGGCGGCTCCCACGGCGAGGCCGATGGCCATGGAGATGACGTTCCCGCGGAGGATGAAGTCCTTGAACCCGTTCAGCACCGCTCTGACTCCTCTGTGCTCTTCTCGGCGTGCTCGTCCCGCGCCCTCGTTCCGTGGCGCGTACACGCATACTCGTGACCCGTGCACGCAAGACCATGCCCTGTCCGCGGCATCCCGGGCAAGCTGGTCCCGGACGCTCAGAAGAGGCTGACCGCTGCGAAGCGGAGGATGAGCTGGGGCGCCCCGGAGAGTGTGATTCCGGCTACGGCGGCGAGGACGATCGCCAGGGTGAGCGGGGCGGGGACACGCTGCGTGTGCGTCGTGGAGGCCGTTCCGCCGGCCGCTCCCGCCTCCGGGGACGCGAAGAGGGCGGCGGTCCACCGAAGGTAGTAGTAGAGGGCGATCACCACGTTGACGGCCATGACGACGGCGAGCCACCCCAGCCCGGCGTCCACGGCCGCCGAGAAGACCGTGACCTTGGCGAAGAGACCGATGATGCCGGGCGGCAGGCCTGCCAGGCAGAGCAGGAAGAAGCCCAGGGCGAGCGCGGCGAGCGGTCGGGTGGAGTAGAGGCCCCGGTAGTCGCTCAGCCGGTTCCCGGGCGCGGTGCGGGCGACCAGGGCGGCGACGCCGAAGGCCCCGAGGTTCACCACGGCGTACATGAGCGCGTAGGCGACGGTGGAACCGATCTTTCCCTCACCGGCGTACCCGGCGGCGGCGACGGGGACGATCAGGTAGCCCGCCTGGCCGACCGACGACCAGGCGAGGAGGCGTACGGCGCTCCGGGCACGGCCCGCGTCCTGTCTCAGGGCCGCCAGGTTGCCGACGGTCATGGTGAGCGCGGCGAGGACGGCCAGGGCGGGACCCCAGAGGTCGCCGTACGACGGGAAGCCGACCACCGTGACGAGGACGAGGCCGGAGAAGCCGACCGCCTTGCCGACCACGGAGAGGTAGGCGGCGATGGGGAGGGGAGCACCCACATAGGTGTCGGGGACCCAGAAGTGGAAGGGCGCGACGGCCGTCTTGAAGGCGAAGCCGACGAGGGTGAGGACGACTCCGGCCTCGGCGAGGGTGGTGAACCTTCCCGGTACGTCGTCCAGGCGGCCGGCGATCTCCGTGAGGTGCATGGTGCCGGTGGTCGCGTAGACGAAGCTGACGCCGAGGAGTGTCACGGCGGTGGCGACCACGGAGGAGAGGAAGAACTTCAGCGCGGCCTCGGAGGAGCGCCGGTCGCCGCGCTTGATCCCGACGAGCGCGAACGCGGGCAGCGAGGCGACCTCCAGGGCCACCACGAGGGTGGCCAGGTCCCGTGCGGCGGGCAGCAGCGCGGCTCCGGCGGCGGACGACAGGAGCAGGAACCAGAACTCGCCCGCGGGGAGTTTGCGGGTGTCGCCGATCGAGAGGAGCGCGGTGAGCAGTGCGCCGCCGAGCACCAGGGCCTGGATGACGAGGGCGAAGTGGTCGGCGGTGTAGCTGCAGGCCCGGGCGCCTTCGGTGAGGCAGAAGGTGGAGCGGTCCCCCGCCCGCAGCGGGACGAGCGTCGCGAGCGCCGCGACGAGCCCTGCGACGGCCCCGTACCCGAGGAGCGGCTTATGCCGTTCGGCGGTGAAGAGGTCGGCGACGAGGACGATCAGGGCCACGGACGCCGCGATGACGGGGGGTGCGATCGCGAGCCAGTCGACGGACTGTACGAGGCTCGCCGCCCCGGTTGCGCTGTCGGCTGCCAGGATCACGACTTGCCTCCTGCGAGGAGCTGCTGCACGGCCGGGTCGGTGAGGCCGAGGAGGACGGCGGGCCAGAGTCCGGCGAGGACGGTCAGGGCGGCGAGGGGGGTCCACGCGGCGAATTCGTGACGCTGGATGTCGGGGACAGGCTGCGGCTGTTCACGCCGCTCGCCCATGCAGACCCGGCGGACGACGATCAGCATGTACGCGGCTGTGAGCAGGGTGCCGAGGCCGCCGATCGCCATGAAGGTGAGGAATGCGGGGCGGCTGAGCCCTTCGGCCGGGTCGAAGGCCCCGAACAGGGTGAGCATCTCGCCCCAGAACCCGGCGAGGCCGGGGAGCCCGAGGGAGGCGACCGCCGCGAAGGCGAGGAGGCCGCCGAGCCGGGGTGCGTGTTCGTAGAGCGCGGCCCCGGTGGCGCCGGAGAGGGTGTCGAGATCGGCCGTGCCGTAGCGGTCCTTGACCGCGCCGACCAGGAAGAACAGCAGGCCGGTGATGAGGCCGTGGGCGATGTTCGCGAAGAGCGCGCCGTTGACGCCGGTCGGGGTCATGGTCGCGATGCCCAGCAGGACGAAGCCCATGTGGCCGACGGAGGAGTAGGCGATCAGGCGCTTGAGGTCGCCCTTGGCGCCGGGGCGGGCGAGGGCGAGGCAGGCGAGGGACCCGTAGACGATCCCGACGACGGCGAAGGCGGCGAGGTAGGGAGCGAAGGTCTGCATCCCGTCGGGGGTGGCGGGGAGCAGGATGCGCACGAAGCCGTAGGTGCCCATCTTCAGCAGGACGCCCGCGAGGAGGACAGAGCCGACGGTGGGCGCCGCGGTGTGGGCGTCCGGCAGCCAGCTGTGCAGCGGCCACATCGGGGTCTTGACCGCCAGGCCGATCCCGATGGCGAGTACGGCGATGACCTGCACGGATGTGGTGAGCTCACGGCCGTTGTCAGTGGCGAGTGCCACCATGTCGAAGGTGCCGCTCTTCAGACCGATGAGGAGCAGTCCGAGCAGCATGAGCACGGAACCGAGCAGTGTGTAGAGGATGAACTTCCAGGCGGCCTGCTGCCTCCTGTCACCGCCCCAGCGGGCGATGAGGAAGTACATCGGGATGAGGACCATCTCGAAGGCCAGGAAGAACAGCACCAGGTCGAGGACGGCGAAGGTCGCGAGGGTCCCGGACTCGAGGACGAGGACGAGCGCGACGAGGGCCTTCGGGGAGGGGCCCGCGGGGGGCTTGAAGTAGCTGTGGAGCGCGCAGAGGAAGGTCAGCAGCGCGGTCAGTACGAGAAGGGGGAGCGAGATGCCGTCGGTGCCGAGGTGGATCCGGACGTCCAGTGCCGGGATCCAGCTGATGTCGGTGGTGGCCTGCATCTTCGACGGGTGGTCGTGGTCGAATCCCGCGGCGAGTACGAGCGTGGCGGCGAGCACGGCGCCGGTGACGGTCATGCCGTGGCGCAGCACCGCCTGGTCGGGGTTCCGGCCCTTGAGGCCGGGAGGGGCGGGCAGCAGCGCGGCGACCGCGCCGAGGAGCGGGGCGACGACGACGAACGCCAGAAGGAACTGCATCACGGATGCGCTGATATCGAACACGGCTCACGCCCCGGCGTAGACATTGGCAAGGACGACGGCGGCGATCGCCAGGACAAGGGTTCCCGTGAGCAGCGCTCCCAGGTAGGTCTGCACATTGCCGGTCTGGGTGCGGCGGATCAGGATTCCCAGGCCGCGGGCGATGCTGCCCGAGCCGCGCACGTACGTGTCGACGACCTCGCGGTCCAGGAAGCGGACGAGCCGTGCGGCGGCCCTCGTGGGCCGGACGAACACCGCTGAGTAGAGGGCGTCGAGGTGGAAGCCGGTGACCGCGTGGCGGTGCAGCGGGCCCAGCAGCAGGCGGCCGGGGTCCGAGGGGTCCGGGGCGTCCGCGATGGTGCCGTAGGCCGCGGTGTGTGAGGTGATCGCCTCCGCCTCGACGAGTGCCGGTTCCGCGTCGGGGTGTGCGGCGACGGCGCCGACCGGGGGGCGGTCGCCGCCCAGCGCGGTGGTGTGGCGCCAGGCCCCGTAGGTGACGATCCCGCCGACCAGTCCGACCCCGGTGGAGAGGACGGCCGTGGTGAGCGAGGGGGTGAGGCTGTGTCCGTCGAACCAGTCCGTGAGCTCGCCCGCGGCGAGGCCGAAGGCGATCGTGGGGACGGCGAGGACCCAGAGGACGGCGGTCATCGCGACGGGCTGCCTGCCGTGGTCAGGGACCTCGGGGCCGCGCCCTCGGAAGGCGAGCAGCCACATGCGTGTGGCGTAGGCGGCGGTGAGGACGGCGGCGGCGAGCCCCGCGACGAGGATCGTCCAGCCGGCGGCGGCCGGGGCCACGTCACGGTCGCCGAAGGCGGTGTGCTCGGCGGCGACGAGGACGGCTTCCTTGGAGAAGAAGCCCGCGAACGGGGGGATGGCGGCGAGCGCCAGCAGGGCGACGGTCATCGTCCAGTAGGCGTCGGGGATGCGCTTGGTGAGACCGCTCATACGGGACATGGCGGCCAGCGAGTTCGTTCCGGCGGCGTGGATGACGACACCTGCCGCGAGGAAGAGGACGGCCTTGAAGGCGCCGTGTGACAGGAGGTGGAAGACGGCGGCCCCGCGGTCGCCGACGGCCAGGGCGCCGGACATGTAGCCGAGCTGGCCGATCGTCGAATACGCGAGGACGCGCTTGATGTCGTCCTGCGCCAGGGCGGCCAGCCCTGAACCGATCATGGTCACGGCGGCCATCACCGCGAGGACGACGAGGACGGCTCCGGAGGCGGTGAAGACCGGCAGGAGCCGTGCCACGAAGTAGATGCCGGCGGCGACCATCGTCGCGGCGTGGATGAGCGCGGAGACGGGGGTGGGGCCGGCCATCGCGTCGGGCAGCCAGGTGTGCAGGGGGAACTGCGCGGACTTGCCCGCGACGCCGGCGAGGAGCAGCAGTCCGATGAGGGTGGGGTGGTCGAGTCCGCCGTTGGTGACGGCGGCCAGTACGCCGGTGACGCGGAAGGTGCCGGTGTCCGCGGCGAGCGCGAACAGGCCGATGAGGAAGGGCACGTCGCCGAGCTTGGTGACCAGAAATGCCTTGAGCGAGGCGGCGCGGGCCTCGGGCGTCTCCCAGTAGTGCCCGACGAGGAAGTACGAGCAGATGCCCATGATCTCCCAGCCCACCAGGAGCACCATCAGGTCGCCCGAGTAGACGACGAGCAGCATCGCGGAGGTGAAGAGGGAGACGAGCGCCGCGTAGGAGGGGTAACGGGCGTCGTCCTTGAGATACGCCGTCGAGTAGATCTGGACGCAGGTGGCCACGAGCCCGACCAGCACGGCGACCAGCACGGCGAAGCCGTCGAGGTGCAGGGACAGGTCGATCGGGACCGAGCCGGTGGGAGTCAGCTCGGTGGCGGCGTCGATGGACCGCCCACCACCCTGACGTACGGCCACGACCACGGCGAGGGCCGCGGCGGTGAGCGTGGGCAGGATGGCCAGGGGGCGTACGAAGCCAGGGGCGCTTCGGCCCAGGAGCAGCCCGGCGGCGGCTCCCAGGAAGGGAAGGAGGGGGACGAGGACGGCGAGGGTCGTGGTGGTCACGCGGTGGCCTCTGCCTTCTTTGCCTTCCCTGCCGGAGCAGTGGCCTGGTCTGCGGTGGTGCCCCGAGCGGAGTCGGCGTCCGCGTCCGGGAGCGACTCGGCGTCGTCGGTCTCCGCGGTGTCACGGAGGCGGTCGATGTCCGAGCTGCCGCGGTTGCGGTACACGGCCAGGACGATCGCCAGGCCGATGCCGATCTCGGCCGCGGCGATGGCGATCGTGAAGAGGGTGAGCGCCTGGCCGGAGTGGAGCGCGTCGCGGAGCCAGACGTCGAAGGCGACCAGGTTGAGGTTGACGGCGTTGAGCATGAGCTCGACGGCCATCAGGACGAGGATCGTGTTGCGGCGGGCGAGCACTCCGTACAGCCCGACGCAGAAGAGAAGGACTGCGAGTACGGCCGGGTAGGCGAGATGCATCAGCTCTTGTCCTCCCGCTGGGCGGCGGCCCTTGGCCTGCCGGCCCGGTCGCCGTCACGGTTCCCTGTGCCCGCGCCGCCGGTGCGGTCCGGTCCGCCGGTCCCGGCCTCGGGGCCGCCGGTACGGTTCCTGGCGCCGTCGTGGTCCGGACCGCCGTCGCGGTTCTTGCGGGACAGGACGATCGCGCCCACGAGAGCCGCGAGCAGCAGCACGGAGAGTGCTTCGAAGGGGAGGACCCAGTGTCTGAAGAGGAACGTGCCGGAGACCTTGGTGGAGCCCTGTGCGGGACCGTCGAGGTCGATCCAGGTCGTTCGGAAGGCGTCCACGACGACCCAGACCAGGGCACAGGCCGAGGCGGCGGAGGCGCCGACGGCGATCCACCGGTTGCCCGAGTCGGCGTCGGGTGAACGGCCGATGGGGGCCCGGGTCAGCATCAGCCCGAAGAGGAGGAGGACGACGATCGATCCGACGTAGATAAGGACCTGAACCCAGGCGATGAACTCGGCGGTGAGCAGGAGGTACTCCACCGCTATGCCGCCGAGAGCCACGACGAGCCAGAGTGCGGCGTGCACGAGCTGCTTGGTCGTGACGGTGACGAGGGCAGCGCCCAGGGTGGCGATCCCGACGAGCACGAAGGCGATCTCGACGCCGGTCGGTGAGAGGAAGCCGGGATGGCCGGCAGCGGCCGCGAGGATCACTCCTGCCCCTCCTGTCCGGCCTGCTCAGATCGCCCCGCCTGTTCGGTGCGTCCGGCCTGTTCGGCCTGCTGTGCTTCCTCCGCCCGCCTGGCCTCCTCGGCCTGGAGCTTGTCCGCCGCCTTGCGGGCCGCGGCGATCTCCTTGGGCTCCTCGGCTCCGGGGTCGAGCGCCGGGGGTTCGGGAACGGTCCACATCCACTCGCGGAGCTTGTCCCGTTCGTGGGTGAGCTCGTGGATGTCCGTCTCGGCGTACTCGAACTCGGGCGACCAGAAGAGCGCGTCGAACGGGCACACCTCGATGCAGATACCGCAGTACATGCACAGGGCGAAGTCGATCGCGAAGCGGTCGAGGACGTTGCGGCTGCGCTCGCGGCCACCCGGGGTGGCGGCGGGCACCGTCTCCTTGTGGGAGTCGATGTAGATGCACCAGTCGGGGCATTCACGGGCGCAGAGCATGCAGACCGTGCAGTTCTCCTCGAACAGTCCGATGACCCCGCGGGTGCGGGGCGGCAGTTCGGGCTGGACGTCCGGGTACTGGGCGGTGACCGTGCGCTTCGTCATCGTCCGCAGGGTGACGGCGAGGCCCTTGGCCAGGCCTGAGCCGGGGATCGGGGGCACTAGTTGATCGCCACCTTCACGATGCCGGTGAGCGCGATCTGCGCGAGGGCGAGGGGGATGAGCGTGGTCCAGGCGAGCTTCTGCAACTGGTCCTCACGCAGACGGGGGTAGGTCACCCGTAGCCAGATGACGACGAAGGCGAGCACTCCGGTCTTCAGCAGGGTCCAGACCCAGCCGAGGCCGTCGGCGCCCATCGGGCCGTGCCATCCGCCGAGGAAGAGCACGGTCGTCAGCCCGCACAGAACGACGATCCCCGCGTACTCGGCGAGCAGGAACAGGGCGAAGCGAAGGCCGGTGTACTCGGTGTAGGCACCGAAGATGATCTCCGAGTCGGCGACCGGCATGTCGAAGGGAGGACGCTGGAGTTCGGCGAGTCCGGCCACGAAGAACACCAGGGCGCCGACGATCTGCCAGGGCAGCCACCACCACTCGAAGGCGTCGAGGATGCCGGGCAGCGAGACCGTACCGGCCGCCATGGCCACGGAGGCCGCCGCCAGCAGCATGGGCAGTTCGTACGCGAGGAGCTGCGCCGCGGTCCGGAGCCCGCCGAGGAGCGAGAACTTGTTGGCGGAGGCCCAGCCCGCCATCAGGGAGCCGAGCACGCCCACACCCATGACGGCGAGTACGAAGAAGATGCCGGCGTCGACGACCTGGCCGACCGCCCCCTCCCCGGGGCCGATCGGCACGGCGACGAGCACCAGGAGGTACGGGAGCAGGGCGACGGCCGGGGCGAGCTGGAAGATGCGGCGGTCCGCGTCGGCGGGTACGACGTCTTCCTTCTGCGCGAACTTCACCCCGTCCGCGACGAGCTGGGCCCAGCCATGGAAGCCACCCGCGTACATGGGACCGAGACGGCCCTGCATGTGGGCCATCACCTTGTGCTCGGCCTGCCCCACGACGAGGGGGACAACCATGAAGACGGCGAAGACGATGACGAGGCGGAGGGCGACGTCCAGTACGTCGTTCACGCGGTATCGCCTCCGGCGGTTCGGTCGGGGTGGTCGGGGTGGTCTGTGCGTTCGTCCTCGGCGGCGGAGCCGTCACCGGCGGCGGGAGGCTGCTCGGCGGCTTCCTCGCCTTCCGCTGCTTCCGCGGCATCCGTGGCTTCCGCGGCCGGAGGTGACCCCTGGGACGGCTTCTTCCGTTCCTCGGACGGCTCCCCGTCCGGCACCGGCCGTTCCGGGGCCTCGTCGAACGCCGGCCGCGCGTCGTGCCAGGGCGCGTCGGCGCTGCTCGCCGCACCACCGGCCGCACGTGCCGCGCCGCGACCTCCACGCGCACCGCCGGACGGCGTCGTACGCCGGCCCGTACCGCCGGAGCCTGAGCCGGAACCCTCAGCACCCGGCACCTCAGCAACCGAGCCCGTAGCAGCCGAGCCAGTCGTGCCAGGGCCGCTCGCGTCGCCGTCCTCGGTGCCGGCGGCAGGATGCGTCGGCCCGGCGGTCTGGCTCGCGGAACCCTGGGAGGCGCTGCGGGTCCGGCGCGGCGGAGCGGTCCGGGGCGCCTCGGCGCCGCCCGGAGCGTCCGGGGTGGCCGGAGCGTCAGGAGTGGCCGGGGTGCCCGCCGCCTCCGGCCGCTGCGCCGCCGAGCCTTCGCTCGCGCTCCGGGCCCGGCGCACCGGGCGTTCGCCCGCCGCGCGCGCCCCTCGGGCGGGCCTGGCGGGGGCGGGCGGGAGCTGTCCCTTGAGCGGGCCCCACTCGTTGGGGTCGGGCACCCCGGGCGGCAGCATGGTGCGCCGCTTGGGCCCGCCGTGCTCGGATTCGCCCGGCTCCTTCGCCCCAGGCCACGCCTTGGCGACGCGGGCGGCCAGCACGAAGTCCTTGCGCAGCGGGTGGCCCTCGAAGTTCTCGGGCAGCAGCAGCGGGACCAGGTGGGGGTGACCCTCGAACCCGATGCCGAACATTTCGTGGGTCTCGCGCTCGTGCCACGCGGCGCCCGCGTAGACCCCGACGGCGGTGGGAAGCGAGGCCGCGTCGTGCGGGACGGTCGTACGGACGAGCAGACGCCGGACGGTACCGCCGCCGACGGCCGCGACGTGGGCGCAGACGCGGAAGCCGGTTCCCGGTTCGTCGACGGCGCTCAGCCAGTCGAAGTAGGTGCAGCCCAGCTCGTCGCGGGCCGTTTCGAGGGCGGCCGTCCAGGAGGCGGCGGGCACGTCCACGGTCAGCAGGTCGTAGGCGCGCGCGGCGGTGGCGTCCTCGCCGAACACGTCGGTGACGGCGTCGGGCAGCCGATCGTAGGCGTTCGGGGCGCCCGAGGTGTCCGGAGCGGTCACTCCCCCTCCCCCTTCGGTGGCTTCGGGGCCTCGACGAGGGGGCTGCGCAGAGCGGCGGCGGACGGGCGGCCGGTGTCCGTCGTGGCGTAGCGGTCGGCGAGCGACTCGCGGGCGATCTTCTCCTGGAGCTTGAGGATGCCCTGGAGGAGCGCCTCGGGCCGGGGCGGGCAGCCGGGGACGTAGACGTCGACGGGGATGATCTGGTCGACGCCCTTGGTCACGGAGTACGAGTCCCAGTACGGGCCGCCGCAGTTGGAGCAGGCGCCGAAGGAGATGACGTACTTCGGTTCGGGCATCTGCTCGTACAGGCGCTTCACGGCCGGGGCCATCTTGTCCGTCACCGTGCCGGAGACGACCATCAGGTCGGCCTGCCTGGGGCCGGGGGCGAAGGGGATGACGCCGAGGCGGATGAAGTCGTGCCTGGCCATGGAGGCGGCGATGAACTCGATGGCGCAGCAGGCGAGTCCGAAGTTGAAGACCCAGAGGCTGTAGCGGCGTCCCCAGTTGAGGACCACCTTCATGGGCTCCGGCGCGAGGCGGGACAGCACGCCGAGCGACTTGCGCTCGGGAAGCCGCACCGGGTCGGGCAGCGGCACGGAGGACTCGGCGGCAGGGGATTCGGAGGCTGGGGATTCGGCGTTCGGCCGGCTCGTCACGCCCATGTCAGGACGTCCTTCTTCCATGCGTAGAGCAGTCCCACGGCCAGGAAACCGAGGAAGATGAACATCTCCACCAGCGTCGTCGCCCCGTATCCGGGGGCCGCGAAGACCGTCGCCCACGGGAACAGGAAGATCGAATCGACGGCGAAGATCACGTACAGGAAGGCGTACACGTAATAGCGAACCTGGGTGTGGGCCCAGCCCTCCCCCACGGGGTCCACCCCGCACTCGTACGTGAGGAGTTTCTCGGGCGTCGGAACCACGGGCCTCAGCAGACGGCCGGCGCCGAAGGCGACGGCGACGAACAGCACGCCGACCACGGCGAGCAGCCCGACGACCGAGTAGCTCCGGAAGTAGTCCGACGCGAGAACGGTCGGTCCCGTCAGGTCCGCCACGTCCGCCCCCCGCTCCCTCAACCTGTTCGACGGTCTGTACGCACGGGAGTCTAGGCCCTGTTAAAGAGACGGTAAGCAGCCCCGTCGCCCTACGGGTGGGGCGGAGGGGGCGCGAGGGGTGCGGTGGGGGGTGGGGTTATCCCCACCGGCCGCCACCCACGAACCCCATGGCGTCCCCGGGTCCCGCCCGGCAGGCTGGTCACATGACGATGAGCCCCTCGACGCCGGACGGCGATCGCCCACCGCCCCCGCGCCCCGCCTTCGACCGGTGGACGTGGAAGGAGATCGCGCACCTTCTGGCCGATCTGCCGATGTCGGTCGCCGGGTTCGTCTACTCGGTGGTGCTCGTCGCCCTGGGGGCCGGGCTCTCCGTCACCGTGATCGGTCTGCCGCTGCTGGCGCTGGGGCTGCGGGGTGCGCGCGGCCTCGGCAGGGCGGAGCGCGGCCGGGCACGGAAGCTGCTCGGGGTGAACATCGACGAGCCGAGCCCGTTGACGCACGGCCGTCGCCACCAGGGCTTCTTCGGCCGGCTGTGGTCGGGGCTGAAGGACCCGGTCGGCTGGCGGGCGTTGCTCTATTCGTTCATCCGCCTCCCCTGGGGGGTGGCTGTGTTCGTGGTGACCCTGGTGAGCCTGTTCGTGCTCTGGCCGGTGCTGCCCTACATCGCGCGCGGGCTGGGGAACGTGGACCGGGCGATGGTGCGGGCGCTGCTCTCGCCCTCGGACGAACTGGAGGCCAGGATCGCGGAACTGGAGTCGGACCGCGGGGTGGTCGTGGACACCGCCGCCGCGGACCTGCGCCGCATCGAGCGCGACCTCCACGACGGCGCACAGGCCCGCCTCGTCGCCCTCGCCATGGGCCTCGGGCTGGCCAAGGAGAAACTCACCGCCGACCCCGAAGCCGCCGCCCGCATGGTCGACGAAGCCCACGGCGAGGTCAAGATCGCACTCCAGGAACTCCGCGACCTCGCCCGCGGCATCCACCCCGCCGTCCTCACCGACCGCGGACTCGACGCCGCCCTCTCCGCCATCGCCTCCCGCTGCACCGTCCCCGTCACGGTGTCGGTGGAACTGCCGGCGCGGCCGGCTGAGGCCATCGAGGGCATCGCCTACTTCACCGTCTCCGAACTCCTCCAGAACGTCAGCAAGCACAGCCGCGCCGCCGCGGCGACGGTGGGCGTCTGGCGCTCCGGCGACCGGCTGATGCTCCAGGTCACCGACGACGGACGGGGTGGCGCCCGGCTCGACGGGGGTACGGGCATGTCCGGGCTGGCCGAGCGGCTGGGCGCGGTGGACGGGCTGTTCGTCCTGGACTCCCCGGAGGGCGGCCCCACCACGGTCACGGCGGAGCTGCCCTGGAGGGACCGCCCGGCCGTGCGCCCGGCGGGGAGCGTCGCCCGGTGAACCCGTGCGGGCGGGGCGCGTTCGGCACGGATCCGCCCGGCGCGGGCCCGCGCTCCGGCGCCCCGCACCGCCGCCCCTCGCCCCCGCACGGATCACCGCGGTGGCGGCCCGGGTGGGGAAAACCCCCGGCCGGATACGGCGACCGCCCTCATGGTGCGGCCGCGACGGACACAGCAGTCTTGAGGCATCAGCGGTCGGATCGGCCCGCGGGGAGCTCCCGCCCAGAAGAAACGGACGGACACGAGTGATGGCCACGGCATACGGAGCGGACACGCGGGACCGCGACAGGCCCGGTCACGGGCACGGACACGAGGGGCACGTCCCGGCGAAGCACTTCCTCCCCGCCGCACTCCGCGCACCCTTCGAGGCACGCGCCTGGCGCGAACTCGGTTACGTCCTCCTGGGCCTGCCGATCAGTGTCGCGCTGTTCTGCGTATCGGTGACCATGGTCTCGCTGGGTATCGGCCTGCTGATCACCTTCCTCGGCATTCCGGTGCTCGCCGCCGCGCTGATGGTGTGCCGGGGGTTCGGTGCCGTGGAACGGGCCCGGGCGCGCGGCCTGCTGAAGCTGGAGATCGCCGACCCGGCCCCGGTCCGGGGCCGGACAGGCGGCCTCATGTCCTGGGTCGGGGCGGTACTGAAGAGCGGGGTGTCCTGGCGGCACCTGCTCTACTCCGTGCTGCACATGCCGTGGGCGACGTTCTCGTTCACCGTCGCGGTGACGTTCTGGTCGTACGGGTGGGCGGCCTTCACCTACCCGTTGTGGCGCTGGGTCTTCCCCACGTTCGTGGGCGTCGACGGCATCCAGCTGTACGGCGACGCGACGCACCAGGTCTATCTCGACTCGTTCGCGGAGATCACCGCCACCTGCGCTCTCGGGCTGGCACTCGTCCTGGTCACACCGTGGATCGTCCGCGGACTGGTGTCCGTGGACCGGTTGATGGTGCTGGGCCTGCTGGGCCCGTCCCGGCTGGCGACGCGGGTCTCGGAGCTGGAGTCGGACCGCGGGGTGGTCGTGGACACCGCCGCCGCGGACCTGCGCCGCATCGAGCGCGACCTCCACGACGGCGCACAGGCCCGCCTCGTCGCCCTCGCCATGGATCTCGGGCTGGCCAAGGAGAAACTCACCGCCGACCCCGAAGCCGCCGCCCGCATGGTCGACGAAGCCCACGGCGAGGTCAAGATCGCACTCCAGGAACTCCGCGACCTCGCCCGCGGCATCCACCCCGCCGTCCTCACCGACCGCGGACTCGACGCCGCCCTCTCCGCCATCGCCTCCCGCTGCACCGTCCCCGTCGACGTCGAGGTCGACCTGGCCGAGCGGCCTGCCCAGGCCATAGAGGGCATCGCCTACTTCACCGTCTCCGAACTCCTCCAGAACGTCAGCAAGCACGCCCGGGCCACCCGCGCCTCGGTGGACGTCTGGCGTACCGCCGGCCGGCTGATGCTCCAGGTCACCGACGACGGACAGGGCGGCGCGCACGCGCGTGCCGGGGGCGGGCTGGCGGGGCTCGCGGAGCGGTTGGACGCGGTGGACGGCGTCCTCGTCGTCGACTCCCCCGCCGCCGGCCCGACGACGATCACCGCGGAACTCCCCTGGCGGGGGTGAGGCCGCCAGGGCGGTGCCCCGGACACGCTCGAGGTGTCCGGGGCACCGTGGCGCGTCCGGGGCGGGGAGCGCCCTTCGGGCGCGACTTCCGTTGTACCGCCCCTCCGTGCGCCGATGCTGGAATGCTGGGCGGACAGGGCCGCGCGATCGGCGGCGTACAGGCAGGAACCGACAGTGGGGGACGCAGGGTCGTGGAGGAAAGAGTGCGGGTCGTCATCGCCGAGGATTCGGTGCTTCTCCGGGAGGGGCTCACCCGGCTGCTGACCGATCTCGGGCACGAGGTGGTCGCCGGGGTGGGTGACGCCGAGGCACTCCTCAAGACTGTGAGCGACCTCGCGGCCCAGGACGACCTGCCGGACGTGGTGGTCGCCGATGTACGCATGCCCCCGACCCACACCGACGAAGGGGTACGGGCGGCCGTGCGGTTGCGCAAGGAGCACCCGGACATCGGGGTGCTGGTGCTCTCGCAGTACGTCGAGGAGCAGTACGCGACCGAGTTGCTGGCGGGCAGCACCCGAGGGGTCGGCTACCTGCTGAAGGACCGTGTCGCGGAGGTCCGGGAGTTCGTGGACGCCGTGGTGCGGGTGGCACGGGGCGGAACGGCGCTGGATCCGGAGGTCGTGGCCCAGTTGCTCGGCCGGAGCCGTAAGCAGGACGTCCTGGCCGGACTGACACCCCGTGAGCGGGAGGTCCTCGGCCTGATGGCGGAGGGGCGTACGAATTCGGCCGTCGCCAAGCAGTTGGTGGTCAGCGACGGAGCCGTGGAGAAGCACGTCAGCAACATCTTCATGAAACTGGGCCTCGCGCCCAGTGACGGGGATCACCGGCGGGTTCTCGCCGTTCTCACTTATCTGAACTCATGACGAGGCGATGATCTGTTCACGGTGATCCGGACGGGCAGCCGATCCGGATGATCATTCGCGCGGCAGAGTTCAGCGCGGCAGAGTTCAGCATCGGGCCCTGACCGAAAGGACGAGTGCACGGAGGCGCCCGGTACCCCCGAAGGGTCGGGAAATATGGCGGAAAGTGACGCATGGGCGAATGGGAAACGCGTCCACCATATGACCGGTCCGAGGAAGGCGACCCTTACAGAAGTAGGGTGGTGCACTGGACCGCCGGCGGGCCGGCCGGTCCCGAGCCGCCGCCCCGAGGGAGGTCCAGTTCAGTGACCAGCCAGGTCAGTAGCCCAGCCGGAAAGTCCGATGAGGCCAGCGAGGCTGTCGTCGGGGAGCAGCGCGCCCCGCACATTGATCGTACGGGCGCCACCGAGAAGGAAATCCGCCGTCTGGATCGTGTGATCATCCGGTTCGCGGGTGACTCGGGTGATGGGATGCAGTTGACGGGGGACCGGTTCACGTCGGAGACGGCGTCGTTCGGGAACGATCTGTCGACGCTGCCGAACTTCCCGGCCGAGATCCGGGCGCCTGCCGGGACGTTGCCGGGGGTGTCGTCGTTCCAGCTGCATTTCGCGGATCACGACATCCTGACCCCGGGGGACGCGCCGAACGTGCTGGTCGCGATGAATCCGGCGGCGTTGAAGGCGAATATCGCCGATGTGCCGCGGGGTGCGGACATCATCGTGAACACGGACGAGTTCACGAAACGTCCGATGGCGAAGGTCGGATATGACCAGTCGCCGTTGGAGGACGGTTCTCTGGAGGCGTACAACGTTCATCCGGTGCCGTTGACGACGTTGACGATCGAGGCGTTGAAGGAATTCGGTCTTTCCCGTAAGGAGGCCGAGCGGTCGAAGAATATGTTCGCGCTGGGCCTGTTGTCCTGGATGTACAACCGTCCGACCGAGGGGACGGAGACATTCCTCCGGTCGAAGTTCGCGAAGAAGCCGCAGATCGCGGAGGCGAACGTGGCGGCGTTCCGGGCGGGCTGGAATTTCGGTGAGACGACGGAGGATTTCGCGGTCTCCTACGAGGTCGCCCCGGCGTCCCAGGCTTTCCCGACGGGCACGTACCGCAATATCTCGGGGAATCTCGCGTTGTCGTACGGGCTGATCGCGGCGGGCCGGCAGGCGGATCTCCCGGTGTATCTGGGGTCGTATCCGATCACCCCGGCGTCCGACATCCTGCACGAACTGAGCAAGCACAAGAACTTCGGTGTGCGCACGTTCCAGGCGGAGGACGAGATCGCCGGGATCGGTGCGGCGCTGGGCGCGGCGTTCGGCGGTTCCCTCGCCGTGACCACGACCTCCGGCCCCGGGGTGGCGCTGAAGTCGGAGACGATCGGCCTGGCCGTCTCCCTGGAACTCCCGTTGCTGATCATCGACATCCAGCGCGGCGGGCCCTCGACGGGGCTGCCGACGAAGACGGAGCAGGCGGATCTGCTGCAGGCGATGTACGGGCGTAACGGTGAGGCCCCCGTCCCGGTGATCGCGCCGCGGACTCCGGCGGACTGTTTCGACGCGGCCCTGGATGCCGCCCGGATCGCCCTGACGTACCGGACCCCGGTGTTCCTGCTGTCCGACGGGTATCTCGCCAACGGCTCCGAGCCCTGGCGGATCCCGGAGATCGACAGCCTCCCCGACCTGCGGACCCGGTTCGCGACCGGACCCAACCACGAACTCGCTGACGGTACCGAGGTGTTCTGGCCCTACAAGCGGGATCCGCAGACCCTCGCCCGCCCCTGGGCGATCCCCGGCACGCCCGGTCTGGAACACCGGATCGGCGGGATCGAGAAGCAGGACGGCACCGGGAACATCTCCTACGACCCGGCCAACCACGACTTCATGGTCCGCACCCGCCAGGCCAAGATCGACGGCATCACCGTGCCCGACCTCGAAGTCGACGACCCGGCCGACGCGCGCACCCTCGTCCTGGGCTGGGGCTCCACCTACGGCCCGATCACCGCGGCCGTCCGCCGGCTCCGCGCCGCCGGCGACACCATCGCCCAGGCCCACCTACGCCACCTCAACCCCTTCCCGAGGAATCTCGGCGAGGTTCTGAAGCGTTACGACAAGGTCGTGGTCCCGGAGATGAACCTCGGTCAGCTGGCCATGCTGATCAGGGCGAAGTACCTCGTGGACGCCCAGTCCTTCAACCAGGTCAACGGCATGCCCTTCAAGGCCGAGCAGCTCGCCACCGCCCTCAAGGAGGCCATCGATGCCTGACGCCAACCACCTCCTCCAGCTGGTGCCCAAGGCCGAGGGCAAGCAGTCGATGAAGGACTTCAAGTCCGATCAGGAGGTTCGCTGGTGCCCGGGCTGCGGTGACTACGCCGTCCTCGCGGCCGTCCAGGGCTTCATGCCCGAACTCGGCCTGGCCAAGGAGAACATCACCTTCGTCTCCGGCATCGGCTGCTCGTCCCGCTTCCCGTACTACATGAACACCTACGGGATGCACTCCATCCACGGCCGCGCCCCCTCCATCGCGACCGGCCTGGCCACCTCCCGCCGCGACCTGTCCGTCTGGGTCGTCACCGGCGACGGCGACGCACTCTCCATCGGCGGCAACCACCTCATCCACGCCCTGCGCCGCAACGTCAACCTCAAGATCCTGCTCTTCAACAACCGGATCTACGGCCTCACCAAAGGCCAGTACTCCCCGACCTCCGAGATCGGGAAGATCACCAAGTCCACCCCGATGGGGTCGCTGGACGCCCCCTTCAACCCGGTCTCCCTCGCCCTCGGCGCCGAGGCCACCTTCGTCGCCCGCACCGTCGACTCCGACCGCAAGCACCTCACCAGCGTGCTCCGCGCCGCGGCCGACCACCCCGGCACCGCCCTGGTGGAGATCTACCAGAACTGCAACATCTTCAACGACGGCGCCTTCGAGGTCCTCAAGGACAAGGAACAGGCCCAGCAGGCCGTCATCCGCCTCGAACACGGCAAACCGATCCTCTTCGGCACCGACGACAACCCCAAGGGCGTCGCCCGCGACCCCCTCACCGGCGACCTGACCATCGTCGACGCCACCGAGGCCAACCAGTCACAGATCCTCGTCCACGACGCCCACAACCCCAGCCCCACCACAGCGTTCGCCCTCTCCCGCCTCGCCGACCCCGACACCCTCCACCACACCCCCATCGGCATCCTCCGCAGCGTCGAACGCCCCGTCTACGACACCCTCATGACCGACCAGCTCGACAACGCCGTCGAACAACACGGCAAAGGCGACCTGAACACCCTCCTCGCCGGCCAGGACACCTGGACCGTCATCGGCTGACCCACGGTCACGCCCCGTCGACGAGGCCCGGAGCCTAAGGGTTCCGGGCCTCGTCGTATCGCGCGCGGGCCTCCTCGACGACGTCCAGACGCCGCTCCGCCCATCGGGCCAGGGCCCAGACCTGGTCCGCGGCCTCCCGTCCCAGCGGGGTGAGGGAGTAGTCCACCCTCGGGGGGATCACCGGCTTGGCGTCCCGGTCCACGAATCCGTCCCGCTCCAGCGTCTGAAGGGTCTGGGCCAGCATCTTCTCGCTGACCCCGCCCACGGCGCGGCGCAGCTCGCTGAAGCGGTGCGACCGCTCCAGCAGCGCGGCGAGCACCAGCACGCCCCAGCGGCTGGTGACGTGTTCGAGCACGAGCCGCGAGGGGCAGTTCTGCCTGTTGACGTCCGGGCGCCGGCCGCCCACTTCGTCGAGGATGCTTACCGTCATACCAGTACCTTACTTCAAAGTGCGTACTTTCTTCTGGTTAGTACCCCTTCTATGGTGAGTGGACACCCCGCAGCAGGAACAGCACCACCAGGAGAAACACATGAGCATCGTTGTCACCGGAGCCACCGGCGCACTCGGCCGTCTCGTCGTCGAGAGGCTCCTCACCACGGTCGACGCCGGTTCGGTCGTGGCGGTCGTCCGCGACAAGGAGAAGGCCGCGGACCTCGCCGCCCGGGGCGTGGAACTCCGCATCGCCGACTACGACCGGCCCGAGTCCCTCGCCGGAGCGTTCCGGGCCGGTGACCGCGTCCTGCTGATCTCGGCCAACGAGGTCGGCAGGCGAGTTCCGCAGCACACCGCGCTGATCGAGGCGGCCAAGGCCGCGGGCGTCGCGCAGCTCGCCTACACCGGCGTTCTGGGCGGGCCCGACGCGGACTTCGAACTTGCCGCCGAGCACAAGGTGACGGAGCGGCTGATCCTCGACTCCGGCCTTCCGTACACCTTCCTCCGCAACGGCTGGTACACCGAGAACTACCTGAATCTGGCGCCGGTGCTGGAGCACGGCGCCGTCGTCGCCAACGCGGGGGACGGACGGATCGCCTCCGCCTCGCGGGCCGACTACGCGGACGCCGCCGCGGCCGTGCTGACCGGCGAGGGCCACCTCGGAGCGACGTACGAGCTCAGCGGCGACACCGCATGGTCGCTGGCCGAGTTCGCGGACGTGGTGTCCGAGGCGACCGGCCAGGAGATCGCGTACAGGAACGTGCCGGCCGCCGTGCACCAGGAGATCCTCGTCGGGGCGGGACTGCCCGAGCCCTTCGCCGCGATCCTCGTCGACGTCGACGAGGCCATCGCACGCGGCCTGCTCGCCGGGACGAGCGGGGACCTGGCCCGCCTGATCGGCCGCCCGACGACCCCGCTGGCCGACTCGGTCGCCGCCGCGGTGGCCGCGGCCTGACGGGGGCACCGGCCAAGACACGGCGCACCGCCCCCTCCACGACCCCTCCCCGATCTGTCACGAGCGTCCCCGTGAGACGGCAATGACAGGTGCCCCGTCCGGCGCTACCGTCATTCCGTCGGCCGGTCGCCGGCCCAGGCGCACAGGGAGGGCCCGTGGAGGGGAAGAACGAGCAGCGGGCAGGCCTGCTGTACGGAGTCGGCGCGTACGGGATGTGGGGTCTGGTGCCCCTGTTCTGGCCGCTGCTCGAACCTTCCGGGGCGGTGGAGATCCTCGCCCACCGCATGGTCTGGTCGCTCGGGGTCGTCGGCATCGCCCTGCTCGCCCTCCGCCGGTGGGCATGGATCGGCGAGCTGGTGCGACAGCCTCGGCAGCTCGGCCTCATCGCTGTCGCCGCGAGCGTCATCGCGGTCAACTGGGGCCTCTACATCTGGTCCGTGAACAACGGCCATGTCGTCGAGGCGTCACTCGGCTACTTCATCAACCCCCTGGTCACCATCGCCATGGGTGTGCTGCTCCTCGGGGAACGGCTGCGTCCGGCCCAGTGGGCGGCGGTGGCGATCGGCCTCGCCGCGGTGCTGGTCCTGGCGATCGGTTACGGACAGCCGCCGTGGATCTCCCTGGTGCTGGCCTTCTCGTTCGCGACGTACGGCCTGATGAAGAAGAAGGTGGGCCTCGGCGGCCTGGAGTCCCTCGCGGCCGAGACGGCGGTGCTGTTCCTGCCGGCCCTCGTCTTCCTGCTGTGGCTCGGGGCCGACGGCGGGGCGACGTTCCTCTCCGGGGGCGCGGGCCACGGAGTACTCCTCGCCACCACCGGACTCGTCACCGCGATCCCGCTGATCTGCTTCGGCGCGGCCGCGATCCGGGTACCGCTGTCGGTACTGGGGCTGCTGCAGTACCTCGCGCCGGTGTTCCAGTTCTCGCTAGGCATCCTCTACTTCCACGAGGAGATGCCGGCCGAGCGGTGGGCGGGGTTCGCCCTGGTCTGGGTGGCGCTGGTGGTGCTGACCTGGGACGCCCTGCGTACGGCCCGGCGCTCCAGGGCCGAGGCGATGCGTCTCGCGGTCCAGGCCGCCCGGACGGCGGCATCCGCGGACAAGGCGCCCGTCTCGAAGCCGGACATCACACCACTCCAGAAATAGTTACCAGGTTGCTTTATTAACTCGGTTGCTATTACCTGTCCCCGGGGACCCGTACAGGGTCCCCGGGGATTTTTCGGTGCCCTGCCGCGGGGCGCCGAGGCGCGGCCGAGGAGCAGCAGATGACCGACGTACTGATCGTGGGGGCCGGACCGACCGGGCTCACCCTCGCCTGCGACCTCGCCCGTCGCGGACTGGGCGTGAGGATCGTGGACAAGGCTCCCGCGCATGCCCGCAGTTCGAGGGCGAAGGGGCCCAGCCCCCGCTCGCTGGAGGTGCTGGAGGATCTGGGGGTCGTCGACGCCGTGCTGGCGGCGGGCGCGGAGCCACCGCTGATGCGCAAGTACCGCGGCGGCGTACCGGTCGCGGACGCGGACCCGTACGCCGGCTCCTCCCCCACTCCGGCCGAGCCGTACGACCGGGGTCTGCTGATCGCGCAGTGGCGGCTGGAGGAGATCCTGCGCGACCGCCTGGCCGGGTACGGCGTGACGGTCGAATCGGGCTCCGAGATGGTGGACCTCGACGACACCGGCGATTCGGTGACGGTCTCCCTCGCCGACGGCTCCACGACCGCCGCGGAGTACGTGGTGGGCTGCGACGGTGCCCACAGCCGCGTACGAAAACTTCTCGGCGTCCCGTTCGAGGGGGAGACGCACGAGGAGCAGGTGATGGTCTGCGGCGACGTGGAGCTCGGCCCAGGCGTCCTGGAGCGGGGCGTCTGGCACCAGTGGTTCGACGAGGACGGGGCCGTCATGCTCTGCCCGATCCCCGGCACACGGACCGGGTGGTGGTTCCAGGCGAGTCCCGAACGGGACGCCGAAGGCCTCCCCGTGGCCCCGTCCGAAGAGGGCTTCCGGCTCCTCTTCGCCCGGCACACCCGTCTCCCGGCGGAGCACCTCACCTCGGCCGCGCTGCTCTCCACCTACCGCGTCAACGTGCGCATGGTGGACCGCTACCGGGTGGGCAGGGTGTTCCTGGCCGGGGACGCCGCCCATGTGCACTCCATCGCCGGCGGCATGGGCATGAACACCGGCATCCAGGACGCCTACAACCTCGGCTGGAAGCTCGGCCAGGTGCTCCGCGGCAGGGCCGGGGCGGAGCTGCTGGACACCTACGAGGAGGAGCGGCTGCCCGTCGCCGCCCTGACCCTGGACATCAGCTCGGAGCGCCTGCGGGCCACCCTGGCGGCCATCAAGCTGCCGGGCGGCGGCCTCGACACCGCGGTCGTGCCGGCATCGCGGGCACCGGACCGCGGCTACCGGTGGAGCTCGCTCGCCGGCACCGGCGCGGGCGGAGACGGCGCGGACGGGGACGGCAGCACGGGTGAGGACCGGGACGGCCTCCGCGCCGGGGACCGCGCCCCCGACGCCCTCTGCACCGAAGCGGCCACCGGTGCTCCCCTCCGCCTCTTCCACGCCTTCGCGGGACCGCACTTCACCCTGCTCGGCTTCGGTCCGGGGTCGGAGCCGGTGCTGCATGAGGCGGTCGCCGCCCACGGCGACGCGGTACGCGCCTTCCGTGTGCTCGGCCGGGGCGCCGGCGGCCCGACGTCCACCGGCCCCGCCGACCTGCACGACGGCGGAGGGCTCGCCCGCGCGGCGTACGGCATCGCGCGGGACTCCGTCGTCGTGATCCGGCCCGACAACCACGTGGGCCTGATCGCGGATGCCGGTGACCCGGGGGCCGTACGGCGGTACCTGCGGGCGCTGGACGGAGCGGGGCAGCCGGACGCGTCACATCGGGCAGGCGTGGTGGACGGCGCCCGTGAAGGCTGATTGAGTGCCCCGATGGGGACGATCCTGGTGGGCATGAGGCACGTCCGGTGGCATGAGCTGTGCCACGCCCAGGGGTCCGCCTCCCAGGTTCCCGGGATGCTGTCGCGGATCGCCTGGGGCGACAGCGAGACGGCCGAGGACGCGCTGAGCGATCTCGGGCAGTGGATAGGCGCCCTGGCCGTGTTCGACGCGACGGCCGCCACGGTGCCGTTCCTCTGGGAGCTCGCCGCCGTGGAGACCGTGAAGGACCGCGTCGGCGTCCTGGAGCTGCTGGGAACGATCCTCGCCGGCGGACACGCGCACCACCCGGAGTGGACCAGGGACGCTCATACGGCGGTCATCGCCGGCCGGCCGACGGCCGAGCGGCTCGCTTCGGGAGGCGATCCGGCGGTGAGCACGGCAGCCGAGAAGCTCCTCGGCGCGCTCGGCGGTCATTCCTGCCGGACCTGCCCGCCGGGGTGAACCACGCGGGTCAGCCCAGCGCGACCACGATCCGGTCCATCACGCCCTTCCAGTGCGCGCGCCTGTCCTCGCGCTCCCCGGCGCTCGCCAGGTGCTCCTGGTGGAAGCGGAGCACCGACCGGTCGCCCGTTCCGGCGGGCACCACGGCGACCTGGACGGTCGTCGTCCCGTGGGTGAGCCGAACGCGGTCGCCGGGGCGATAGCTGCGGATCTCGCCCACGGTCCCGTCGGCCGTGCGGTAGGCGGCGCCCTTCTCGGTGGGCAGCACCACCCCTGGACCGAGCCAGAGGGCTACGCCCTCCTCACCCGTGACGAAGTCCCAGAGGGCGTCCGCCGGGAGCGGCAGGGTCCGGGAGACGCCGATCTCCCATCCCGCGTCCTTCGTGAGTCCGGTCGGCATGGTGCCTTCCTCCCTTCACTCCCCCGCTTCCGCGGGGTCGGTGTTTCGAGCACGGTGGGCCCGCACCTTGTTGCGGTTCCCGCACCGGCCCATCGCGCACCAGCGGCGGCGACCGGGACGGGAGGTGTCCACGAAGTGCAGGGCGCAGTCCTGTGCCTGGCACACATGGATGCGGTGGGCGTACGGGCCCGTGAACAGGTCGATCGCGTCTCGGGCGACCGTCGAGAGCAGCGCGGTGCCCGTCGCCCCCGGCGCCCAGGCCCGGGTTCCGTCGGGTGTCAGGACGGCGACCAGCGGGGGCAGGGCCGCCGCCGCGTTCACCGTGCCGATGTCGCCCGGCCCGAGCGCCCCGCCCCGCGCGCGGGCCTTCGTCATCCTCCAGAGCGCACCCCGGAGTTCATGGGCCCGTTCCAGCTCCGCCGCGTCGACATCGAGCCTTAGCCCGCCGGGCAGGCGGCTCTCCCCGGCCCAGCGCACCAGGTCGGCGGGGGCACCCAGCGTCTCCAGGCGCCAGGGCAGTCCGCCCGGATCACTGGTGAGCAGCAACTCCAGGCAGAGGGCGCCCGGATCGAAGCGGAAACCACGCCCGCGGGGCGGACGAAGAATCATCCCCGGTTCCGGCGTGCCCGTTGCCGCGTCATTCATGTAACCAGTATAAACGGTTTTCATGACACTGCATTGGAAGCTGGTCATCGACGCCCTCGACCCACACAGCCAGGCCGACTTCTGGGCCGAGGCCCTCGGGTATCTCGTGGAGGACAACAGCCCCCTGATCGACGAGCTGCTCGGCGCGGGGGTGGTGACCGAGGACCTCACGGTGGAGCCGCACGGGCACCACGCCTGGCGCGATCTCGCCGCGGTGCGGCACCCGGACGACTCCTACGACGAGAAGAGTGGGGCCGGGCTCGGACGGCGGCTGCTCTTCCAGCGCGTGCCGGAGACGAAGACGGTCAAGAACCGCCTCCACCTCGACGTCCACGCCGCACCCGGACAGCGCGAGGCCGAGACGGAACGCCTGGTGGGGCTGGGGGCGAGCCTGCTCAGGCTCGTGGAGGAGCCCGGGGGGACATGGCAGGTGATGCTGGACCCCGAGGGCAACGAGTTCTGCGTCCAGTGACGGACCCGGCGGTGGGGGCCCGCGGCTCCTGCGCGCGGTGACAGACCCGACGAGGCCCGCGGCGCCCTGCGTCCGGTGACGGAGCCGGCAAGGGGCCTGCGGCGCGAGGGCGGAACCCCGCCTCTCTAGGCTGACCTCATGCTCACGTCACCCGCCGCATACTCCCTCGTCGCCACGGATCTGGACGGCACGCTCCTGCGTCCCGACGACACCGTGAGCCCCCGCTCCCGGGCGGCGCTCGCCCGCGCCGCGTCGGCCGGCGCGCGCCATCTGATCGTCACGGGCCGACCGGTCCCCGGTATACGCGCCCTGCTCGACGGCCTGGGATACGAGGGCCTCGTGGTGTGCGGGCAGGGGGCGCAGGTGTACGACGCCGGCGCGGCCCGCATGGTCGCCTCGGCGCCCCTGGACCGCGAGCCGGCCGAGACCGCGCTCGGCAAGATCGAGGCCGAGGTGGGCCAGGTGTTCGCCGCGGTCGACCAGGACGGGCCGGACGGCCTCACCCTCGTCGAGCCGGGCTACCGGATGCCCCACCCCTCCCTGCCCGCTCGCCGGATCAGGCACCGCGGGGAGCTGTGGTCGGCTCCGGTCATCAAGGTCCTGATACGCCACCCCCACCTGTCCGACGACGAGCTGGCGGCGGCCGCCCGGGGCGCGGTGGGCGATCTGGCGTCCGTGACCATGGCGGGCCCGGGGACCGTGGAGCTGGCTCCGCACGGGGTGGACAAGGGCACCGGGATCTCGCGGGCCGCCGCGCTGCTGGGCCTCGACCCGGCCGAGGCGGTGGCCTTCGGCGACATGCCGAACGACCTGCCGATGTTCCGGCTCTGCGGCCACGGCGTGGCGATGGGCAACGCCCATGCCGAACTCCGGGCGGAGGCGGACGAGATCACGCTGACCAACGAGGAGGACGGTGTGGCGGTCGTGCTGGAGCGCCTCTACGGCTGAAATTCGCCTGCCATAACCCGCCGTACGCAGATAGCATGCGCACGCAAGTAATCGCCGCACGCGGGCTTTTGGAGTGACCATGGCAGCACGCAGCTTCCTCTTCGTCCTCGGCAGCAGCCGGGCCGGGGGCAACACCGAGACCCTCGCCCGGATCGCCGCCGAGCAGCTTCCCCCGGACACCGAACAGCGCTGGCTCGCCCTGCGCGACCACCCGCTGCCCGACTTCGAGGACCTCCGCCATCCCGAGCGCCGCCACGTCCAGCCCTCGGGGAACGCCGAGACCCTGCTCCGGGCCACGCTGGAGGCGACCGACGTGGTGATCGCCTCGCCGCTGTACTGGTACTCGGTCTCGTCGGTCACCAAGCGCTACCTGGACCACTGGTCGGGGTGGCTGGAGACCCCGGGCGCCGACTTCCGGCGCCGGATGGCCGGCAAGAACCTCTGGGGCGTCACGGCGCTCGCGGACGAGGACCCCGCGGTCGCGGAGCCCTTGGCCGGCACCCTGCGCATCTCGGCGGAGTACCTGGGGATGCGCTGGGGCGGCGTACTGCTGGGCAACGGCAGCAAGCCCGGCGACGTCCTGGCGGACACCGCAGCGGTGACCCGGGCCAAGACCTTCTTCAGCTGACCGGACCGGCCCCGACGCGCCCGGGGCCGTCGGAGGGCGGGCCGCCGAGCGATCGCAGCACATGCTCCACCAGCGCGGCCACGGTCGCCTCGTCCTGCGGCGGCCTGCGCAGGACGAGGCGGTAGTAGACCGGCCCGTAGAGCATCTCCACCGCAAGCGGGAGGTCCGCCCCCTCGGGCACCTGCCCCTGCTCCTGCGCCTTGCGCAGCCGATCCTCGGCGGCCCGGAAGCGCGGGTCGACCAGCTGCTCCTTCACCGCGTCCGCCAGCGCCTCGTCGTGGTGCATGTCGGAGAGGATCCCGGCGTAGAGCGGCCCGTACGGCGACGTGGAGATCATCCGGACGGCGCCGTTGATGTGGCGTCGCAGATCGGCGGCGACGTCACCGGTGTCGGCGAAGGGGGTGGCGCCCACGAACGCCTCGGTGAAAGCCTCCAGCATCACCGCGCCCTTCGAGGGCCACCACCGGTAGATGGTCTTCTTGCTGACTCCGGCCCGGTTCGCGATCGCCTCGACGGTGACCCGGCCGTACCCCTTCTCCCCGCACAGCTCCAGGGCCGCGTCCAGGGTGGACCGTCGCGACCTCTCACTGCGGCGCAGGGAACTCGGCGATGTGATCATTCGGTGAGCATAGGGGGATTCTGCCCACCGCTTGTTGACAGGTCGTCGCCAGAAGTCGAACAATGACCGCACTGGAAACGGAACGTACCGTGTCGTTCCGCGCAGTGCACCGTTCGTGCCGTTCGTGCCGCGACGAGCCGATCGGGGGACGGCTCGACCGGCCGACGGTACGGCCGGATCCCGCCGGTCCCCTCGTGAGCTCCGGACCTCTCAGACACTGATGTCCTTCGTGGTGAACCGCGCCCAGGCCGCAGAGCCGAACACCGCCGCGTACAGGGCCTGCAGCCCCAGGTTCCTGACCACCTCGTCCCCGTACACGGGGTCGCGCAGCAGGTCCGTGAAGGACAGCCAGTAGTGAGTGAAGAGATACGGGTGGATCCCGCTCAGCTGCGGCATCGTGTCCAGGATCTGCACGGTGATCAGCACCCCGACCGTCGCCGCCATCGCCGCGACACCGCTGTTGGTGAGGGTGGAGACGAACAGGCCCAGCGCGGCGAATCCGGCCAGGGAGACCGCGACGACCACGGCGATCAGCCCGGCTCTCAGCAGCCCTTCGTCGAATCCGATCCGGGTCCCCGAGATCGTCGTCATCTCCCCGACGGGAAAGAGCAGCGCGCCCGTCGCGAGTGCCGACACCGCCACCACCAGCGTCGCGAGCAGGCAGAACACCAGCACGGACGCGTACTTGGTGAGCAGCAGCCGGGTACGGCCCGCCGGGGCGACCAGCAGATAGCGCAGGGTGCCCCCGCCCGCCTCCCCCGCCAGTGAGTCGCCCGCGACGACCCCGACGGTCAGCGGCAGGAAGACGGGCAGGGTCGCCGAGAGCGCCGCGAACACCAGGAAGAGACCGTTGTTGGTGACCTGGTTGAGGAACGCGGGGCCGCCGCCTCCGCCCGGCCCGCCCTGCCCGCCGTCGCCCGTCTCGATCCTGACGGCGATCCCCACGAGGACCGGCACCCCCGCGAGGACCCCGAGCAGGGCGAGGGTGCGCCATCTGCGGAGCATGGTGGTCAGCTCGGAGCGGAGGATTCCCAGCGTCCGGAGCGCGCGCGGCGCCACGCGGGGCCCGGGAAGGGCCGTGAGTTCAGCCTGCGACATCGAATCCCTCTCCGGTGAGCGCCACGAACGCGTCCTCCAGCGAGGCCCGTTCGATCCCGAAGCCACGTACCCGTACGCCCGCGCGTACCAGGGCCTCGGTGAGGTCCGCGAGTTCCACCTCGCCCGGCGGCGCGTCCCCGATGATCCGGTCGTCCTCGGAGACGAGCCCGGTGATCCCGTGGGCGGTGAGGACGCGGGCCGCGTCGCCCGGGTCGGGGGTGGTGACCGTGAGCCGGCCCCGGGAGCCCGCCGCGAGCTCGGCGACCGGGCCCTGGACGAGGAGCCTGCCGCGGGCCATCACAGCGGCGTGGGTGCACACCTGCTCGATCTCGTCGAGCAGATGGGAGGAGAGGAACACGGTGGTGCCCTCGGCCGCCAGATCCCGGACGAGGGCGCGGATCTCCCGCATGCCCTGCGGATCGAGCCCGTTGGTCGGTTCGTCCAGTACGAGGAGTCCGCGCGGCTGGAGCAGGGCAGCGGCGAGCCCGAGGCGCTGCTTCATCCCCAGGGAGTACGCCTTGGCCTTCTTTCCGGCGGCCGCGGCCAGACCGACCCGCTCCAGGGCGCTCTCCACCCGCGCGCGCCTGGTGCGCGGATCGGCCGTCGGGTCGGCGGAGTCGAAGCGTACGAGGTTGCCGCGTCCGGTCAGGAACCCGTACAGCGCCGGTCCTTCGATGAGCGCTCCGACTCGCGGGAGCACCGTACGGGACGCGGCCGGCATGGGACGCCCCAGGACGCGGGCGGTGCCGGCGGTCGGTTCGATCAGCCCCAGGAGCATCCGGATGGTGGTGGTCTTGCCGGAGCCGTTGGGCCCGAGGAAGCCGTAGACACTGCCCGCGGGGACGTCCAGGTCGAGTCCGTCCACGGCCAACTGCCCGCCCCGGTACCGCTTGGTCAGACCGCGCGTCTCGATCACGGTGCCCTGCCCCGGGCCGGCTCCCCGCGCGGCCGCCGCCGCCGTCGTCTCGGTCATACGCGCTCCCGGTGCCGTCCTGCCGCCCCCGCCGGTGCGGCCGCTCAGCCTACGGACCGCCCCGTCGTACGGAGCGTACGACGGGGCGGTCCGTGCGGTGGGTCCTACTCGGCGGTGTCGGCCGCCTTGACCAGCGCGTCCTTGGTGACCGCTCCGACGTAGACCGTGCCGTCGTCCGTCAGCAGCGCGTTGACCAGGCGGGTCTTGAAGACGGTGCCGGTACCGAAGTCGCCGGTCACCTTGGAGCCGAAGACGTCGAGCAGCTGCTGCGCCTGCGCGGGCACGTCCCCGGAGCCCGCGGCGGGCATCCCGGAACCACCCGGCAGCTTGATCTCGGCGACGGCGTTCCACCCCTCACCGATGACGTCCAGGCCCTTGAAGCCCTCCAGCTCGCCGAGGTCCTTCCGGGCCTCGCCCTCGTCCGCCTTCAGCTCGTCCGCCTCGGTCACCTCGGCACCCTTGGGCGGGGTGAAGGAGAAGGAGGACGCGGCGGGCTTCGCGAAGTCCACCTGGGTGAAGCCCGCGTCGACCACGGCCTTGCCGCCGCTGCTCGGGGCGAGGGTGAACTTCAGCGGCACGCCGGTGGAGGCGTCGACCGCGACCGTGACGGAGCCGATCGTCGAGCCCGACTGCTTCGGCTCGATCACCAGCTTGTACGCGTCGCGCCCCGCCACCTGGGCCGTGCCACCGACGGTGACGGACGTGGTGTCGCCCGCGGCGGCGAGTGCCTGTTCGGCGAGGTCCTTCGGGGTGGCGGGCAGGCCCTCGGACTTGCCGCGCTCCCCGGCCTTCCCCTTGCTCCCGTGCTCGGAGCCCTGCGAGTGGTAGACCTCGTTGCTCTCGCTGTCGTATCCCCAGACGTCGTCGCCGTTGTGGACGAGGCTGTACTCGGAGCCCTCCCCGAGGATCGAGAGCCGCTGCCTGTCGGGGCCGTCGACCGCCACGCGGAGCGTGTGGGTGCCCGAGGCCAGTTCCATCAGCTTGGCGTCGGGCGAGGCGCCGGACGCGTCCTTCCCGGCGCCCGGAGCGAAGGAGCCCGCGAGCCCGCCGAACGACGGGATCCCGAGGTCGGTGCTGACCTTGACCGTGCCCGAGAGCTGCTCCTCGTCGGACGCGGCGATCTTCTCGATGAGTTCCTGTGCGGTGATCTCGGGCAGGTCCGGATCGCCGGAGTCCGCGAGTGCCGGAACGAGCCCGATCGTCGCCGCCGCCACTCCCGCCACCGCGAACGGGACGATGTAGCGGGCCTTCTTCCGGCGGCCCACGACAGTGCCCGTGGCCTCGCCGTTGGTCTCCGCGCTGTCGTTCGGTCCCATGTGTGCTCTACCTCCGTGGTCGGCGGCTGCCATCCCGTCGAGCGTGCCCACTCCCCGCCGCCATTCTCACCCGATGTGGTCAGGAGTGGTTACTGACCATCTGACCAAATCGGGCGAGTACAAGCGTCAGCCCCCGGGAGCAACTGCGTGTACCTCTCCGGGATGACCTGGCGGGCGCACGGGGCCCGGAGCCCTTAGGGGCTGTACGGGGCTCACCCGGACGGCCGGGGCCGCAGGCGGGGGGGGGTGTCAGCCGGCCCGGTGCACCACGGCGTCGCAGAGCTCTTCGAGCGCGGCCTTGGCGTAGCACTCGGGGAGCGGCGCCAGAGCGGCCCGCGCCTCCTGGGCGTAGCGCACGGTGTCGCGGCGGGCCTGTTCGAGCGCCGGATGGGCGCGCAGCCGGCGCAGCGCCTCGGCGAGGACGGCGTCGTCGCCGAGGTCGCCGTCCAGCAGCTCCACGAGCTCCTTGTCCTCCGGACGGCCCTCGGCGGCGGCCCGGGCGCGGAGGTGGAGGACCGGCAGGGTGGGGATGCCCTCGCGCAGGTCCGTGCCGGGCGTCTTGCCCGACTCGTGGGTGTCGGAGGCGATGTCCAGGACGTCGTCGGCGAGCTGGAAGGCGATGCCGAGGCGTTCGCCGTACTGGGTGAGGATGTCGACGACGGCCTCGTCGGCGCCCGCCATCAGGGCACCGAACCGCCCTGACACGGCGACGAGCGAGCCGGTCTTCCCGCTCAGCACGTCCATGTAGTGGTCGACCGGGTCGCGTCCGTCACGCGGGCCCGCGGTCTCCAGGATCTGTCCGGTGACCAGGCGCTCGAAGGCCTCCGCCTGGATGCGGACGGCTTCCGGCCCGAGGTCGGCCAGGATGTGCGAGGCGCGGGCGAAGAGGAAGTCGCCCGTCAGGACGGCGACGGAGTTGCCCCAGCGGGTGTTGGCGCTGTCCACGCCGCGGCGCACGTCCGCCTCGTCCATCACGTCGTCGTGGTACAGGGTCGCCAGGTGGGTGAGCTCGACGACCACGGCGGAGGGCACGACCCCGGGGGCGTCGGGGTCGCCGAACTGGGCCGCGAGCATCACCAGCAGTGGCCTGAAACGCTTGCCCCCCGCGCTCACGAGGTGCTGCGCGGCCTCCGTGATGAACGGGACCTCGCTCTTGGTGGCATCCAGGAGCCCCGCCTCGACAGCGGCCAAACCGGCCTGGACATCGGCCTCAAGTGCCTGGTCCCGCACGCTCAGCCCGAACGGCCCGACGACGGTCACGAGGGGATCTCCTGTCTGCTGACGATCACACGGAATGTCGATGTGTCGTTGTCCTCACTCAACTCAGCGTATCCGGTCCCCTTTGGATCACCGTGGGCGCCTTCCCGCCACCGCCGGTATGTTCGGCATCAGCTCATACGATCAGGAGTTTTCGCTTTGTCCCACACCACGACCGGCACCGAACCGGCACAGCCACCGCCCGAGGACGACCGCGCGTTCTTCGGTCAGCCGCGGGGTCTGATGACCCTGTCGGGACTGGAGGTATGGGAGCGGTTCTCCTTCCTCGGCATGCAGGCCATCCTCGTCCTGTACTTCGCGGACACCGTCGCCAACGGCGGCCTGGCCATGGACCCCGGCACCGCCGCGTCGGTCTCGGCCGCCTACGGCACCCTCGTCTACCTCGTCTCCGTGGCGGGCGGCTGGCTGGCCGACCGCATTCTGGGGTCGTACCGCGCCGTCCTGTACGGCGGCATCCTCATCGCCTGCGGCCACTACGCCATGGCCGTCCCCACCGCCACGATGACCTGGGTGGGACTGGGGCTGATCAGCGCCGGCACAGGCCTGCTCAAGCCCAACGTGGCCTCCATGGTCGGCAAGCTCTACCGCACCGAGGACGAGCGCCGCGACGCCGGCTTCGCCCTCTACTACATGGCCATCAACATCGGCGCCTTCGCCGGTCCGCTGATCACCGGCTGGCTCGGCGACCACGCGAGCTGGCACTGGGGTTTCTCGGCCGCCGCATTCGGCATGACGCTCGGCCTGATCCAGTACGTCCTGGGCCGGCGTCACCTGGCCGGGCGAAAGCACGCCGCCGAATTCGCACTCGCCCCGGCGGCGATGCGCCGGGCCGTGCTGATGATCGTGGCCGGAGCGGTGCTGGTCGCCGTGGTGGCCACCGCCCTGGCCCTGGCGGGCTGGCTCACGATGGACCGCTTCGTCGACGTACTCACCGTCATCTCGGTGATCGCGCCCGTCGTCTACTTCGCCGTGATGTTCAGGAGCCCCCGGGTGACCTCCGAGGAGCGCGGCAGGCTACGCCCGTACGTCGTGCTCTTCCTGGCCTCGGTCGTCTTCAACTTCATCCTCTTCCAGGCCTACTCGACGATGATGCTGCTGGCGTCGACCAACGCCCGCACCGAGATCTTCGGCTTCCACTTCCCCGCGAGCTGGTACGCCTCCGCCCTCGGCGCCTTCGAGGTCGCGCTGGCGCCCGTGGTGGCGGCGGTCTGGGCCCGGATGGGGCCCCGGCAGCCGCACGCGTCCAACAAGATCGCGATCGGGGTGATCCTCGGCGGTCTGTCCTTCCTCCTGATGGTCCTGCCGACCTCCGGGCACGCCGGCGACAGCTACAAGATGGCCGCCTGGTGGATCGTCGGTTCCTATCTGCTGCTCGGTCTCGGCGACATCCTCCTGGAGACCTCCGGGATGTCAGCCACCACCAAGCTCGCCCCCAAGGCGTTCGCGAGCCAGACGATGGCCCTCTGGTTCCTGTCGCTGGCCCTCGCCAACGGCATCCAGGCACAGATCGTGAAGCTCTACGGCGAGGTGTCCAACCCCGCCTACTTCGGTGTCAACGGCGCAATCGCGGTGGTGGCCGGTGTGGCCGTCATCGCAGCCGCCCCCTGGCTCAAGCGCACGATGCACCCCGTCCACTGAGGTTCCCCCCATGCACATCCGCACCGAATTCCCCTACGAGACCACCTACGAGGACCTCTACATCCCGCTGGCCGGGGGCACCCAGCTGTACGCCCGGATCTGGCGGCCGGTCACCGACGAGCCGGTGCCCGCTCTCCTCGAGTACCTGCCCTACCGGCTGAGCGACTGGACGGCGCCGCGCGACTGGCAGCGCCACCCCTGGTACGCCGGACACGGCTACGCCTCCGTCCGGGTCGACGTCCGCGGCCACGGCAACAGCGAGGGCATGCCGGGCGACGAGTACGACGCGACGGAGCTGGCCGACGGGGTCGCCGTCGTGCACTGGCTGGCCCAGCAGGAGTGGTGCTCGGGGAGGGTCGGCATGTTCGGCATCTCCTGGGGCGGCTTCAACTCGCTCCAGATCGCGGCACTCGCGCCGGAGCCCCTGAAGGCGATCGTCACCGTCTGCTCGGCCGACGACCGCTACGACAACGACGTCCACTACATGGGCGGCTCCGTGCTCGGCGTGGACATGCACGCCTGGGCCTCCACCATGCTGGCCTTCGTCTCCCGCCCTCCGGACCCCGCGGACGTCGGCGACGACTGGCGGGACATGTGGCTGCGGCGGCTGGAGAAGGTGGAGCCCTTCATCCACACCTGGCTGGGCCACCAGACGCGGGACGACTACTGGAAGCACGGCAGCGTCTGCGAGGACTACGGCGCGATCAAGGCGAAGGTCCTGGCGGTCGGCGGCTGGCACGACCCGTACCGCGACACCGTCCTGCGGCTTGTCGAGCATCTCGACCCCGGGCAGGTCCGCGGCCTGATCGGCCCCTGGTCCCACCAGTACCCGGACCGCGGCCTCCCGCCCGGCCCCGCGATCGGCTTCCTCCAGGAGACGCTCCGCTGGTGGGACCAGCACCTCAAGGACGAGGACACCGGGGTGATGAACGAGCCGCTGCTCCGCTCCTGGATCAGCGGGTCGCACCGCCCCGCCACCGTCTACGAGACCCTGCCGGGCCGCTGGGTCGGCGACGCGAGCTGGCCCTCCGAGAACGTCGCCCCGGTGACGTACGCCCTGGCGGGCGGGGCCCAGACCGTCGACTCGCCCCAGCAGACCGGGCTGGACGCCGGACGGTTCTTCCCGTTCGGCAACGACGCCGACCTCCCTCCGGACCAGCGGGACGAGGACGCCAAGTCGGTGTGCTTCGAGTTCCCGGTGGAGGACGCCCCGATCGAGATCCTCGGACGCCCCCGGGTCACGCTCCGCGTCAGGATGGACGTACCGCGCGGCCAGGCGATCGCCCGTCTCTGCGACGTCGCCCCGGACGGTTCCTCCACGCTGGTGACCAGGGGCGCCCTGAACCTGGCCGCCCGCCACGGCCGCGACCGGTCCGAGGACTGGCCCGTCGGGGAGACCGAGGACGTCAGCTTCGAACTGAACGGCATCGGGCACACCTTCCCTCCCGGCCACCGCATCAGACTGGCGGTCTCGTCCTCCTACTGGCCGTGGATCTGGCCTCAGGCGGGTTCCGCCGGCTTCACCCTCCAGGCGGACGGCAGCTTCCTCGAACTCCCGGCGCGCCGGCACACCGAGGACCCCTCGATCACCTTCGGCGAGCCGGAGCAGGCGGAGCCGCTGGGCGTCGTCTTCCCCGAGACCCTCGACGAGCAGCGTCCGGAACGCCTGGTGGTGCGCGACGTCGCCAAGGGAGAGTGGCGGCTGGAGGTCGATCCGCGCTACGGCGGCACCCGGGTCTACCCGGACGGGCTGGAGTTCACCGAGGACGCGCTGGAGACGTACACCATCCAGCAGGACGACCCGCTCTCGGCCAGGGCGCGTTCGGACTGGACGATCCGGCTGCACCGGCCGGAGATGTCCTGGGACGTACGGGTGGAGACCCGGTCGGAGACCAGTGCGGACGCCGACGACTTCATCACCTCCAACGAGGTCGTCTGCAAGGACGGGTCGGAGATCGTCTTCCATCGGACCTGGGAGAAGCGGATCCCGCGGACGGCGGGCTGACCGGACGAGGAGAGCGGGAGCGACCTGGGGCATCGCGTAACTTTCCGGGCATCACGACGACTTGAGGCACTGCCGCCGGAGATCGGCGCCGACGTAACGTGTCCTCAAGCCACCTGGAAAGCGAGGCAGCAACAGATGCCCGAGCAGAGCAGTCCGCTCGATCTGGCCGAGGGCGACCCCTTCGGTCCGCACAACCTTCCGTACGGCGTGTTCTCCACCCCGGAGCAGCCTGCGGACCGCAGGGTCGGCGTCCGCGTCGGCGACCACGTACTGGACGCCGGCGCGGCCGCCCACGCGCTGGGCTCGCCCTACGCGCAACTGCTGGCCCAGCCCAGCCTGATGCCGCTCCTTGCGGCGGGCCGTACCGCCTGGAGCGACGTGCGGCGTGCCCTGACCGCGTGGGTGACGGTCCCGGCGCACCGCCCCGACATAGAGCCGCTGCTGCACCCCCTCGACTCGGTCACCCTGCACCTGCCGTACGAGGTCGCCGACTACGTCGACTTCTACGCCAGCGAGCACCACGCCACCAACGTGGGGAAGATCTTCCGCCCCGACGGAGACGCCCTCACCCCCAACTGGAAGCACCTGCCGATCGGTTACCACGGCCGGGCCGGCACCGTCGTGGTGTCCGGCACGGACGTGGTGCGCCCCTCCGGCCAGCGCAAGGCGCCCACCGACCCGGCCCCCGTCTTCGGGCCGTCGGTGAAGCTGGACATCGAGGCCGAGGTCGGCTTCGTCGTGGGCGTCCCGTCGGAGCAGGGCTCCCCGGTGGCGCTGGGCGACTTCCGTGAGCACGTCTTCGGGCTCTGCCTGCTCAACGACTGGTCGGCACGGGACATCCAGGCCTGGGAGTACGTGCCGCTGGGCCCCTTCCTCGGCAAGTCCTTCGCGACCTCGGTATCCGCGTGGGTGACCCCGCTGGAGGCCCTGGACCAGGCCCGCACGGCCCCGCCGGCCCGGGACTTCCCTCTGCTGCCCTACTTGGACGACTCCGAGGCGGAGGAGCAGGGCGGCTTCGACCTCCGGATCTCGGTGGCCATCAACGGGGAGACGGTCGCCGAGCCGCCGTTCTCGTCGATGTACTGGACGGCCGCCCAGCAGCTGGCGCAGATGACGGTGAACGGAGCCTCGCTGCGCACCGGCGACCTGTACGGATCGGGCACGGTCAGCGGCCCGGAGCCCGCCCAGCGCGGCTCCCTGCTGGAACTCACCTGGAACGGCCGCGACCCGCTGGAACTCCCCGACGGCAAGCGGACCTTCCTGGAGGACGGCGACACCGTCACCCTGACCGCCTGGGCACCGGGACCGCACGGCACCCGGGTCGGGCTGGGCGAGGTCACGGGCCGGATCACGGCAGCGTACTGACGCCTCGGTGCCGGTGCGGCGGCATTCGCGGCCGCACCGGTGCTGCGACCACGCGGGGCACATGGTCAGCGACACGGGAGACGTTCACACGTTCGGGGGTCTCCTCCCGATTTCTGCCGATACGCTGAACAGGCCCGCGAGGCTTCGTCCCATGGGAGCACTGATGAGCAGCGAACCCGAGGCCCCCGAGCCGAGGTGGCCGGTCCCGCCCGTGGGCGGCTGGACCGCCGATGACCTGGACACACTCCCGAATCTGCCTCCGCACACGGAGCTGATCGACGGGAGCCTGGTTTTCGTGAGTCCGCAGACGCTGTTCCATTCACGGGCGGTCGACTTCTTCAACTGGCAGTTGCAGTCACTCGCGCCTACCGAGCTGGAGGTGGTGCGCGAGTTCACCATCGACATCGACCGTTACAACCGGCCCGAGCCGGATGTGATCATCGTGAACGGCGAGGTCATCCAGGACCCGGAGCAGACCCGCTTCCCCGCCGAGTCGGTGCGGCTGGCCATCGAGGTCGTCTCTCCGGAATCCCGGTCGAGGGACCGGGAGACCAAGCCGGTGAAGTACGCCCGCGCGAAGATCCCGCACTTCTGGCGGGTGGAGAACCACGACGGCCGCGCCGTCGTCTACGTCTTCGAGCTGGAACCCGCAACCGGGGCGTACACCTCCACCGGCATCTTCCACGACCGCATGAAGGTGTCCGTGCCGTTCGACATCGATCTGGACCTCACCGCCATCACGGCACGGCGCCGGGGCGCCGAGACCCCGTGAGCTCCTGACTCACTCGAACTCGGGCGGCTCCTCGTCCCAGCCGAACTCCGCGTCACCGCCCGCGCTCTCGGAGGCGGGCGCCGCCTCCCGCGCGGCGGCGGTCTCCTGTCCGGCGCCCGGGCCGGCGGCCGCGCCCAGCACCTCCAGCACCCCCTCGCCGTAGGTCGCGAGCTTCTTCTCGCCGAGGCCGCTGACCCCGCCCAGCTCCCCGAGGGTCGACGGATGCAGGGTGGCGATCTCCCGCAGGGTCGCGTCGTGGAAGATCACATACGCCGGGACGCCCTGCTCCTTCGCGGTCGCCCCGCGCCACGCCCGCAGCGCCTCGAAGACCGGGACGGCGGACTCCGGCAGATCGGCCACGGCCGCCTTGCCCTTGCCTCCCTTGGCGGTGGACGCGGACCGGGACGTCGGCCGCTTCGGCTCCTTGCGGAGCAGCACCTCGCGCTCCCGGCCGAGCACCGAGCCGCTCTCCTCGGTCAGCACCAGCGTGCCGTACTCACCCTCGACGGCCAGCAGCCCCTGCGCCAGCAGCTGACGCACCACACCCCGCCACTCGGCCTCCGAAAGCTCCTCGCCGATGCCGAAGACCGAGAGCTGGTCGTGGTCGAACTGGATGGTCTTGGCGGTCTTGCGGCCCAGCAGGATGTCGATGATCTGGCCCGCGCCGAACTTCTGGTTCCGTTCGCGCTTCAGCCGGACCACCGTCGACAGCAGCTTCTGGGAGACGATCGTGCCGTCCCAGGTCTCGGGCGGGGTCAGGCAGGTGTCGCAGTTGCCGCAGGCCTGCTCGGCCGGTTCCTGGCCGAAGTACGTCAGCAGCTGTGCGCGGCGGCAGCGGACGGTCTCGCAGAGCGCCAGCATCGAGTCGAGGTGCGAGGCGGCGCGGCGGCGGAAGGCCTCGTCGCCCTCCCCGCCCTGGATCAGCTTGCGCTGCTGGACGACGTCCTGGAGGCCGTACGCCATCCAGGCCGTGGACGGCGCACCGTCGCGGCCGGCGCGGCCGGTCTCCTGGTAGTACCCCTCGACCGACTTCGGCAGATCCAGGTGGGCGACGAAGCGGACGTCGGGCTTGTCGATGCCCATGCCGAACGCGATGGTCGCGACGACGACCAGGCCCTCCTCCCGCAGGAACCGCGCCTGGTGCGCGGCGCGCGTCGGGGCGTCGAGGCCCGCGTGGTACGGCACCGCCTCGATGCCGTGGCGGACGAGGTACTCGGCGGTCTTCTCCGTCGAATTGCGCGAGAGGCAGTAGACGATGCCGGCGTCCCCCGCGTGTTCCTCCTGGAGGAAGGTGAGGAGCTGCTTCTTCGGGTCGGCCTTCGGCACGATGCGGTACTGGATGTTCGGCCGGTCGAAGCTGGCCACGAAGTGCCTGGCCTCGGGCATGGCGAGGCGTTGGGTGATCTCCCGGTGCGTGGCGTCGGTGGCCGTCGCCGTCAGCGCGATACGCGGTACGTCCGGCCAGCGCTCGCCCAGCACGGACAGGGCGAGGTAGTCCGGGCGGAAGTCGTGGCCCCACTGGGCCACGCAGTGCGCCTCGTCGATGGCGAAGACGGAGATCTCGCCCCTGGCCAGCAGGGAGAGTGTCGAGTCCAGGCGCAGCCGCTCGGGCGCCAGATAGAGGATGTCGAGCTCGCCCGCGAGGAACTGGGCCTCCATCGAGCGGCGCTCGTCGAAGTCCTGCGTGGAGTTCATGAAGCCCGCGCGGACACCGAGCGCCCGCAGGGCGTCCACCTGGTCCTGCATGAGGGCGATCAGCGGGGAGACCACGACGCCCGTGCCCGGCCTGACCAGGGCGGGGATCTGGTAGCAGAGGGACTTCCCGCCGCCGGTGGGCATGAGGACGACGGCGTCACCGCCGCCGACGACGTGCTCGATGACCGCGCCCTGCTCGCCGCGGAACGCCTCGTACCCGAACACCCGGTGCAGCGTCTGCTGCGCAGCGCTCTCGCTGGTCACACTCATGGTCGCGCCCGTCCGTCCGACTTCACCCGTCACCGCAACCATAGGCGCCGGGTACGACAACGCCGGACGGGCTTGACTTTCCGGGGCCCGTCCGGCGTGCGTACCGCTCCCTGCGAGGGTTACCGCACGAAGACCCCCGCCTGGCTCGCCAGGTCGAGGAAGTACTGGGGCGCGAGGCCCAGCACCAGGGTCGCGGCGACCCCCACCGCGATGGTGGTCATCGTCAGCGGGGACGGGACGGCGACCGTGGGGCCGTCCGCCTTCGGCTCGCTGAAGAACATCAGGACGATGACCCGGATGTAGAAGAACGCGGCGATCGCCGACGAGATCACACCGACGATCACCAGTCCGCTCGCACCCCCGTCCGCCGCCGCCTTGAAGACGGCGAACTTCCCGGAGAAGCCGGAGGTGAGCGGGATGCCGGCGAAGGAGAGCAGGAACACCGCGAAGACCGCCGCGGTCAGCGGCGAGCGGCGGCCCAGCCCCGCCCACTTCGACAGGTGCGTCGCCTCTCCGCCCGCGTCCCGCACCAGGGTGACCACGGCGAAGGCACCGACGGTCACGAAGGAGTACACGGCCAGGTAGAAGAGGACGGACGAGATGCCCTCGGGGCTGGCCGCGATCACCCCGGCCAGGATGAAGCCGGCGTGCGCGATCGAGGAGTAGGCCAGCAGCCGCTTGATGTCGGTCTGGGTGATCGCGACGACCGCCCCGCCCAGCATCGTGACGATCGCGACGCCCCACATGACGGGACGCAGGTCCCAGGTGAGCCCCGGCAGCACCACGTACAGCAGGCGCAGCAGGGCTCCGAAGGCCGCGACCTTCGTCGCGGCGGCCATGAAACCGGTGACCGGGGTCGGGGCGCCCTGGTAGACGTCCGGGGTCCACATGTGGAAGGGGACGGCACCGACCTTGAAGAGCAGGCCCATGAGGATCATCGCGCCGCCGATGAGCAGCAGCGCGTCGTTGCCCATGGTGTCGGCGAGCGCCGGGTCGATCTGCTGGACGCTGCCGTCGACGACGTTCGCGATGCCGGCGTACGAGACGGTGCCCGCGTAGCCGTAGAGCAGGGCGATCCCGAAGAGCAGGAAGGCCGAGGAGAACGCCCCGAGCAGGAAGTACTTCACCGCGGCCTCCTGCGACATCAGCCGCTTGCGGCGGGCGACGGCGCAGAGGAGATAGAGCGGCAGCGAGAAGACCTCCAGAGCCACGAACAGCGTCAGCAGGTCGTTGGCCGCGGGGAAGACGAGCATGCCCGCCACCGAGAAGAGGGCCAGCGGGAAGACCTCGGTCGTGGTGAACCCGGCCTTGACCGCGGCCTTCTCACTGTCGCTGCCGGGGACGGCCCCGGCCTGGGCGGCGAAGGAGTCGACCTTGTTGCCGTGCGAGACCGGGTCGAGCCGGCGCTCCGCGAAGGTGAAGACGGAGACCATCGAGACCAGCAGGATGGTGCCCTGCAGGAACAGCGCCGGTCCGTCCACGGCGACCGCGCCCATCGCGGCGATGTGGGCGTTCTTCGTGGCGTACCCGTCGGCGGCGAGCCCGATCACCGCGGCGAACGCGGCCGCGATCGCGACTACCGTCAGGAACACCTGGGTGGTGTAGCGGGCCCGTCGCGGTACGAAGGCCTCCACCAGGATCCCGAGGACGGCGGCGCCCACCACGATGAGGACGGGGGCCAGCTGGGCGTATTCGATGGTCGGGGCGGTGAACCTGTCGCCCGGGGCGGCCGTCACCACCCCGCCCGCCGTCGTCCACAGGCTGTGGACAGCTGTTGCGCTCACTTGGCGGCCTCCACCTCGGGCTGGGGGTCCTTCTTCTGTACGTCCTGCATGGTGTGCTTGACCGCCGGGTTGACGACCTCGGTGAGCGGCTTCGGGAAGACGCCCAGGAAGATCAGTACGGCGATCAGCGGGAGGGCCACCGCCAGCTCACGGACCCTTAGGTCGGGCATGCCGCTGACGCTCTCCTTGACCGGGCCCGTCATCGTCCGCTGGTACAGGACGAGCACGTAGAGCGCGGCCAGCACGATGCCGGTGGTGGCGATGATCCCCGCCACCGGGTAGGCGCTGAACGCGCCGACCAGGACCAGGAACTCGCTGACGAACGGTGCGAGACCGGGCAGCGAGAGGGTGGCGAGGCCGCCGATCAGGAAGGTGCCCGCCAGGACCGGTGCCACCTTCTGCACCCCGCCGTAGTCGGCGATGAGCCGGGAGCCGCGCCGGGTGATCAGGAACCCGGCGACCAGCATCAGCGCGGCCGTCGAGATCCCGTGGTTGACCATGTAGAGCGTGGCACCGGACTGGCCCTGGCTGGTCATCGCGAAGATCCCGAGCACGATGAAGCCGAAGTGCGAGATCGACGCGTAGGCGATGAGCCTCTTGATGTCCCGCTGGCCCACCGCGAGCAGCGCCCCGTAGACGATGGAGACCAGCGCCAGGACGATGATCACCGGGGTCGCCCACTTGCTGGCCTCGGGGAAGAGCTGGAGGCAGAAGCGGAGCATCGCGAAGGTGCCGACCTTGTCGACGACCGCGGTGATGAGCACCGCCACCGGGGTGGTCGCCTCGCCCATCGCGTTGGGCAGCCAGGTGTGCAGCGGCCAGAGCGGGGCCTTCACCGCGAAGGCGAAGAAGAAGCCCAGGAAGAGCCACCGCTCGGTGGAGGTCGCCATGTCCAGCGAGCCGTTGGCCCGGGCCTCGGCGATCTCGGAGAGGGAGAAGCTCCCCGCGACGACGTACAGCCCGATGACGGCGGCCAGCATGATCAGCCCGCCCACCAGGTTGTAGAGCAGGAACTTCACCGCCGCGTAGCTGCGCTGCGCCGCGGCGTTCTCGTCGCTGCCGGAGTGCGCCCGGTCCCCGAAGCCGCCGATGAGGAAGTACATCGGGATGAGCATGGCTTCGAAGAGGATGTAGAAGAGGAACACGTCGGTGGCGACGAACGACATGATCACCATGGCCTCGACCATGAGGATCAGGGCGAAGAAGCCCTGGGTGGGACGCCAGCGCGTGGAGTGCGTCTCCAGGGGATCGGCGTCGTGCCAGCCGGCCAGGATCACGAAGGGGATCAGCAGCGCGGTGAGCGCCAGGAGCGCCACCCCGATGCCGTCGACGCCGAGCTCGTACCGGACGCCGAAGTCCTTGATCCAGGCGTGCGACTCGGTGAGCTGGTAGCGGTCGCCGCCCGGTTCGAAGCGGGCGAAGACGACGCCGGCCAGGACGAGCGTGGCCAGGGACACCACCAGCGCGAGCCACTTGGCCGCGGTGCGCCGTGCGGCCGGGACGGCCGCCGTGGCGATCGCGCCGACCGCCGGGAGGACCGCGGTCGCTGTCAGGAGGGGAAAGGACATGGGATCAGACCGCCCTCATCAGCAGGGTCGCGGCGATGAGGACCGCCGCACCGCCGAACATCGAGACCGCGTAGGAGCGGGCGTAGCCGTTCTGCAGCCTGCGCAGCCGGCCGGAGAGCCCGCCCATCGAGGCGGCCGTGCCGTTGACGACACCGTCGACCAGGGAGTGGTCGACGTAGACCAGGGAGCGGGTGAGGTGCTCGCCGCCGCGTACCAGGACCACGTGGTTGAAGTCGTCCTGGAGGAGGTCGCGGCGGGCCGCCCTGGTGAGCAGGGAGCCGCGCGGGGCGACGGCCGGGACGGGCCTGCGCCCGTACATGGCCCAGGCGATGGCCACACCGATCACCAGCACCACCATGGTGGCGGCGGTGACCGTGGTGGCGCTGACCGGGGCGTGCCCGTGGTCGTGTCCGGTGACGGGCTCCAGCCAGTGCAGGAAGCGGTCGCCGACGGAGAAGAAGCCTCCCGCGAAGACCGACCCGAAGGCCAGCACGATCATCGGGATCGTCATGGACTTCGGCGACTCGTGCGGGTGCGGCTCATGGCCTTCGGCGTCGGGCTGCCAGCGCTTCTCGCCGAAGAAGGTCATCAGCATCACGCGCGTCATGTAGAACGCGGTGATCGCGGCGCCCAGCAGGGCGACCGAACCGAGGATCCAGCCCTCGGTACCGCCCTTGGCGAAGGCCGCCTCGATGATCTTGTCCTTGGAGAAGAAGCCGGACAGGCCGGGGAAGCCGATGATGGCGAGGTACCCGAGGCCGAAGGTCACGAAGGTGACCGGCATGTACTTCCGCAGGCCGCCGTACCTCCGCATGTCGACCTCGTCGTTCATGCCGTGCATGACCGAACCGGCTCCGAGGAAGAGCCCGGCCTTGAAGAAGCCGTGCGTCACCAGGTGCATGATCGCGAAGACGTAGCCGATGGGGCCGAGGCCCGCCGCGAGGACCATGTAGCCGATCTGCGACATCGTCGATCCGGCGAGAGCCTTCTTGATGTCGTCCTTGGCGCAACCGACGATCGCACCGAAGATCAGCGTGACCGCGCCGACGATCGCGACGACCAGCTGCGCGTCGGGCGCCGCGTTGAAGATCGCGCCCGAGCGGACGATGAGGTACACACCCGCGGTGACCATGGTGGCGGCGTGGATGAGGGCGGAGACCGGGGTCGGGCCCTCCATCGCGTCACCGAGCCAGGACTGCAGCGGCACCTGGGCCGACTTGCCGCAGGCCGCGAGGAGCAGCATCAGGCCGATAGCGGTGAGCTTGCCCTCGCTGGTGTCCCCCGTCGCCTCCAGCACCGGCCCGAAGGCGAACGTGCCGAAGGTGGTGAACATCAGCATGATGGCGATGGACAGGCCCATGTCGCCGACCCGGTTGACCAGGAAGGCCTTCTTGGCGGCGGTGGCCGCGCTGGGCTTGTGCTGCCAGAAGCCGATGAGCAGGTACGAGGCCAGGCCCACGCCCTCCCACCCGACGTAGAGCAGAAGGTAGTTGTCGGCGATGACCAGGATCAGCATCGCCGCGAGGAAGAGGTTCAGATAGCCGAAGAACCGGCGGCGGCGCTCGTCGTGCTCCATGTAACCGATGGAGTAGATGTGGATCAGCGTGCCCACACCCGTGATCAGCAGGACGAACGTCATCGACAACTGGTCCAGCTGGAAGGCCACGTCGGCCTGGAACCCCTCGACGGGGATCCAGCTGAACAGCTTCTGGTGCAGGGCCCGGTCCTCGGCGCCCTTGCCCAGCATGTCGGTGAAGAGCACCACGCCGACGACGAACGAGGCGGCGGCGAGCAGCGTGCCGATCCAGTGTCCGCTCCGGTCCAGCCGGCGGCCGCCGCAGAGCAGGACCGCCGCTCCGAGCAGGGGCGCCGCGACCAGCAGCGCAATCAGGTTTTCCACGATTCCGACCCCTTACAGCTTCATCAGGCTGGCGTCGTCGACCGAGGCCGAGTGGCGGGAGCGGAACAGCGACACGATGATCGCGAGCCCGATGACGACCTCGGCGGCGGCGACGACCATCGTGAAGAAGGCGATGATCTGGCCGTCGAGATTGCCGTGCATCCGGGAGAAGGCGACGAGCGTGAGGTTGCAGGCGTTGAGCATCAGCTCGATGCACATGAACACCACGATCGCGTTCCGCCTGATCAGGACGCCGGAGGCGCCGATCGTGAACAAAAGGGCCGCGAGGTAGAGGTAGTTGACCGGATTCACTTGGCGACCTCCTCCTCTTCTTCCGCGTGGTCACGGTCTGGTCCGCGGTCCCTGCCGAGCCGCTCCGCCGAGCGCTGTTCCAGCGCCTTGAGACCGGCGAGCGACTCGCTGGAGACGTCGCGGATCTGGCCGCGCCGCCGCAGGGTCCCCATGACGGTGAGCTCGGACGGGGTGCCGTCCGGCAGCAGGCCCGCGATGTCCACGGCGTTGTGCCGGGCGTAGACGCCGGGGGCTGGCAGCGGCGGGACGTGGCTGCTGCGCACCCGCTCGGTGGAGAGCTCGCGCTGCGTCCTGGCGCGTTCGGTGCGCTCGCGGTGGGTGAGCAGCATCGCCCCGACGGTCGCCGTGATCAGCAGGGCGCCGGTGATCTCGAAGGCGAAGACGTACTTGGTGAAGATGAGGTTGGCGAGCCCCTCGACGTTGCCGCCGTGCTGGGCGTTGGCGGCGCCGAGGCCGTTGAAGGAACTGATCGACGCCTGCCCGATACCGGCGATCAGCAGGATGCCGAAGCCGAGTCCGCAGGCGGCGGCCAGCCAGCGCTGACCCTTGAGGGTCTCCTTCAGCGAGTCCGCGGCGGTGACGCCGACGAGCATGACCACGAAGAGGAACAGCATCATGATCGCGCCGGTGTAGACGACGACCTGGACGATGCCGAGGAAGTAGGCGCCGTTGGCGAGGTAGAAGACCGCCAGCACGATCATGGTGCCGGCGAGCGACAGCGCGCTGTGCACCGCCTTCTTCATCAGGACCGTGGAGAGCGCCCCGATGACGGCGACGGTGCCGAGGATCCAGAACTGGACGGCCTCACCGGTCGACGTGGCGGTGGCCGCCGCGGCCAGGGTGGCGTTCACGCGTCCACCTCCTTGTCCGCTTCTCCCTTGGAGACCGCGGTCTGACGCTCGGTGCCGGGGGCGGCCTCGGTGACCAGTCCCCGGTAGTAGTCCTGCTCGTCCATGCCGGGGAAGATCGCGTGCGGGCTGTCGACCATGCCTTCCTCCAGCCCCGCGAGCAGCTCGTCCTTGGTGTAGATGAGGCTCTCGCGGGTGGTGTTGGCCAGCTCGAACTCGTTGGTCATCGTGAGTGCCCGGGTGGGGCACGCCTCGATGCAGAGCCCGCACAGGATGCAGCGCGCGTAGTTGATCTGGTAGACGCGGCCGTAGCGCTCCCCGGGGGAGTAGCGCTCCTCGTCGGTGTTGTCCGCGCCCTCGACGTAGATCGCGTCGGCCGGACACGCCCAGGCGCACAGCTCGCAGCCGACGCACTTCTCCAGCCCGTCCGGGTGGCGGTTGAGCTGGTGCCGGCCGTGGAAGCGCGGCGCCGTCACCTTCTGCGTCTCCGGGTACTGCTCGGTGAGCCGCTTCTTGAACATGGCCTTGAAGGTCACGCCGAAGCCGGCCACCGGGTTCTGGAACTTCTCCCCTGAGGGTTCCGATGACTCAGACACCGTCGGCCTCCCTTCCGTCACTCGCACTTCCGTCACTCACCAGATCGTCACTCCGAGTGTCCGGTCCGCCACTGACAACGAGCTCCCGCTCACGGCGCGGGGTGCGGCGCGGCACCGGCGGCAGGGTCTGCCCGGGCAGCGGCGGCACCGGGAATCCGCCCGCCATGGGGTCGAAGGCCGGCTCCGGTCCGGCGGCCTCCTCGGCCGCCTTGGCCTTCCGGTCCCGGAAGACGTCGGCGACGAAGGAAAGCAGCAGGACCGCGATCACGGCGCCGGCGACGTACAGCAGGATCCTGGAGTAGTCGTAGCCCTCGTTGTTCATCGCCCGGACGGTGGCGACCATCATCAGCCAGACCACCGAGACGGGGATCAGGACCTTCCAGCCGAGCTTCATCAGCTGGTCGTAGCGGACACGGGGCAGGGTGCCCCGCAGCCAGATGAAGAAGAAGAGGAGCAGCTGGACCTTGACGACGAACCAGAGCATCGGCCACCAGCCGTGGTTCGCGCCCTCCCAGAAGGTGCTGATCGGGTACGGGGCCCGCCAGCCGCCCAGGAACAGGGTCACGGAGACCGCGGAGACGGTGACCATGTTGACGTACTCCGCGAGCATGAACATCGCGAACTTGATCGAGGAGTACTCGGTGTTGAAGCCGCCGACCAGGTCGCCCTCGGACTCCGGCATGTCGAACGGGGCGCGGTTGGTCTCACCGACCATCGTGACGATGTAGATGATGAAGGAGACCGGCAGCAGCAGGACGAACCAGCGGTCCTGCTGCGCCGCCACGATCTCCGAGGTCGACATCGAGCCCGAGAAGAGGAACACCGAGGCGAACGCCGCGCCCATCGCGATCTCGTAGCTGATCATCTGGGCGCAGGAGCGCAGGCCACCGAGCAGGGGGTACGTCGATCCGGAGGACCAGCCGGCCAGCACGATGCCGTAGATGCCGACGGACGCCACCGCGAGGATGTACAGCATCGCGATCGGCAGGTCGGTCAGCTGCATCGTCGTCCGGTGGCCGAAGACCGAGACCTCGTTGCCGGCCGGACCGAACGGGATCACCGCGATGGCCATGAAGGCCGGGGCGGCCGCGACGATCGGCGCCAGGATGTAGACGACCTTGTCGGCCCGCTTGACGACGACGTCTTCCTTGAGCATGAGTTTCACGCCGTCGGCGAGCGACTGGAGCATGCCCCAGGGGCCGTGCCGGTTGGGGCCGATGCGCAGCTGCATCCAGGCGACGACCTTGCGCTCCCACACGATGGAGAAGAGCACGGTCACCATCAGGAACGCGAAGCAGAACACCGCCTTGACGACGACGAGCCACCAGGGGTCCGTGCCGAACATCGAGAGGTCCTCGGCTGCGAGGACGGTCTCCCGGGGTGCGGCGGCGAGTTGGGCGAGGCCGGTCACTCTCCTACCTCCGTTGTCACGACGTGCGAGCCGGGGGCGGCCGGACCGATCCGGACGAGTCCGCCGGGCTGTGCTCCGGTGTCGGCGTGGACGCCGCGGCCGACGGAGTCGAGCGGGACCCATACGACCCGGTCCGGCATCTCGGTGACCATCAGCGGGAGTTCGGTGGTGCCGGCGGGTCCGGTGACGGCGAGCAGGTCGCCGTCCTTCACTCCGGACTCGGCGGCGGTCACCGGGGAGAGCCGGGCGACCGCGGCGTGCCGGGTGCCGGCCAGCGCCTCGTCGCCCTCCTGGAGCCTGCCCCGGTCGAGCAGCATCCGGTGGCCCGCGAGGACTGCCTCGCCGTCACCGGGCCGGGGCACCGGACGGGACGCGGCCCGCGGGTCCTCGGCGTGCGAGCCCTCCCAGCCGGCCAGGCGGTCGAGCTCGCGGCGGGCCGAGCGCAGGTCGGGCAGCGCCAGGTGGACGTCGAGCGCGTCCGCCAGCATGTGCAGCACCCGCGCGTCGGTCGGGCAGAGCGTCCTCGGCATCTGCTCGGGCTTCAGCGCGGCTTCGAACATCCGCGCCCTGCCTTCCCAGTTGAGGAAGGTGCCGGCCTTCTCGGCGACGGCCGCCACCGGGAGCACCACGTCGGCGCGCTCGGTGACCGCGCCGGGCCGCAGCTCCAGCGAGACCAGGAACCCGACCTCGTCCAGCGCCCGCAGCGCGGCCGCCGGGTCGGGCAGGTCCTCGGGGTCGACGCCCGCCACGAGCAGCGCGCCCAGTTCGCCGGTGGCCGCGGCCTCCACGATCTGGCCTGTGTCGCGGCCGAAGCGCGAGGGGAGTTCGGCGACGCCCCACAAGGACGCCACCTCCTCGCGGGCCCGCGGGTCGGTCGCCGGTCGGCCGCCGGGCAGCAGCGATGGGATCGCGCCCGCCTCGATCGCGCCGCGCTCGCCCGCCCTGCGGGGGATCCACACGAGGGAGGCGCCGGTCGCGGCGGCGGTGCGTACGGCGGCGGTCAGACCGCCGGGCACCGCTGCAAGCCGCTCGCCCACCACGATCACGGTGTGCTCGCCGCGCAGCGCCTCGGCCGCGACGGCGCCGTCACCCTCCAGGCCGACCCCGCCCGCGAGGGCGTCGAGCCATTCGGTCTCGGTCCCGGGTGCGGCGGGGAGCAGGGTGCCGCCCGCCTTCTCCAGACCGCGGCTCGCGTGCGAGGCGAGCGCGAACGTCCGCTGGCCGTGCTTTCGGTGGGCCTTGCGCAGCCTCAGGAAGACGCCGGGCGCCTCCTCCTCCGACTCGAACCCGGCGAGCAGGACGGCCGTGGCCTTCTCGAGCGAGGTGTAGGTGACCCCGCTGGAGTCCAGGTCGCGTCCGCGCCCCGCCACCCGCGCGGCAAGGAAGTCGGCCTCCTCGGCGCTGTGGACCCTGGCCCGGAAGTCGATGTCGTTGGTGGCGAGGGCGACCCGCGCGAACTTGCTGTACGCGTAGGCGTCCTCGACGGTCAGCCGCCCACCGGTGAGGACACCGGTCCTGCCGCGCGCGGCGGAGAGCCCGGTGGCCGCCGCCTCCAGCGCCTCGGGCCAGCTCGCCGGCTCCAGCACGCCGTCCGCGTTGCGCACCAGCGGCGTGGTGAGCCGGTCGCGCTGCTGGGCGTAGCGGAAGCCGAAGCGGCCCTTGTCGCAGAGCCACTCCTCGTTGACCTCAGGGTCGTTGGCGGCGAGCCGCCGCATGACCTTGCCGCGCCGGTGGTCGGTCCTGGTGGCGCAGCCGCCGGCGCAGTGCTCGCACACGGAGGGCGTCGACACCAGGTCGAACGGCCGGGAGCGGAAGCGGTACGCCGCCGAGGTCAGCGCTCCGACGGGACAGATCTGGATGGTGTTCCCGGAGAAGTACGACTCGAAGGGGTCACCCTCGCCGGTGCCGACCTGCTGGAGCGCGCCGCGCTCGATCAGCTCGATCATCGGGTCGCCGGCCACCTGGTTGGAGAACCGGGTGCAGCGGGCGCAGAGCACGCAGCGCTCGCGGTCCAGCAGCACCTGGGTGGAGATGGGGACGGGCTTCTCGAAGGTGCGCTTCTTCCCGTCGAAGCGGGAGTCGGCGCCGCCGTGCGACATCGCCTGGTTCTGGAGGGGGCACTCGCCGCCCTTGTCGCAGACCGGGCAGTCCAGCGGGTGGTTGATGAGCAGGAGCTCCATCACCCCCTTCTGCGCCTTCTCCGCGACCGGCGACGTGATCTGCGACTTCACGACCATGCCGTCGGTGCAGGTGATGGTGCAGGAGGCCATCGGCTTGCGCTGGCCCTCGACCTCGACGATGCACTGCCGGCAGGCGCCGGCCGGGTCGAGGAGCGGGTGGTCGCAGAAGCGCGGGATCTCGATGCCGAGGAGTTCGGCGGCCCGGATGACCAGGGTGCCCTTGGGCACGCTGATCTCGATGCCGTCGATCGTGAGCGTGACGAGGTCCTCGGGCGGAACGGCCGCCTCGCCGCCCCCGGAGGGCGCACTCGTGGTGACTGTCATGCGTTCACCCCCCGGTGAGAGTTCTTGTCGTCCTTGTCGTCGGCCCAGAGCGTCGACCTGGCGGGGTCGAAGGGGCATCCCTGGCCGGTGATGTGCTGCTCGTACTCCTCGCGGAAGTACTTCAGCGAGGAGAAGATCGGTGAGGCGGCGCCGTCACCGAGGGCGCAGAACGACTTGCCGTTGATGTTGTCGGCGATGTCGTTCAGCTTGTCCAGGTCGGCCATCTGTCCCTTGCCCGCCTCGATGTCGCGGAGCAGCTGGACCAGCCAGTAGGTGCCTTCGCGGCACGGGGTGCACTTGCCGCAGGACTCGTGGGCGTAGAACTCGGTCCAGCGGGTGACCGCGCGGACCACACAGGTGGTCTCGTCGAAGCACTGGAGCGCCTTCGTGCCGAGCATCGAGCCGGCGGCGCCGACGCCCTCGTAGTCCAGGGGGACGTCGAGGTGTTCGTCGGTGAACATCGGGGTGGAGGAGCCGCCCGGCGTCCAGAACTTGAGGCGGTGCCCCTCGCGGATGCCGCCGCTCATGTCGAGCAGCTGGCGCAGGGTGATGCCGAGCGGTGCCTCGTACTGGCCGGGGCTGGTGACGTGGCCGCTGAGCGAGTACAGCGTGAAGCCCGGGGACTTCTCGCTGCCCATCGACTTGAACCAGTCCTTGCCCCTGTTGAGGATCGCGGGAACCGAGGCGATGGACTCGACGTTGTTCACCACGGTGGGGCAGGCGTACAGACCGGCGACCGCGGGGAAGGGGGGCCGCAGCCGGGGCTGGCCGCGCCGTCCTTCGAGCGAGTCGAGCAGCGCGGTCTCCTCACCGCAGATGTACGCTCCGGCGCCCGCGTGGACGGTGAGTTCCAGGTCAAGTCCGGAGCCCAGGACGTCCTTCCCCAGGTAGCCCGCCTCGTAGGCCTCGCGCACGGCTTCGTGGAGCCTGCGCAGTACGGGGACGACCTCGCCGCGCAGGTAGATGAAGGCGTGCGAGGAGCGGATCGCGTAGCAGGCGATCACGATGCCCTCGATGAGGCTGTGCGGGTTGGCGAAGAGGAGCGGGATGTCCTTGCAGGTGCCGGGCTCCGACTCGTCGGCGTTGACGACGAGGTAGTGCGGTTTGCCGTCGCCCTGCGGGATGAACTGCCACTTCATCCCGGTCGGGAATCCGGCTCCTCCGCGCCCGCGCAGACCGGAGTCCTTGACGTACGCGATGAGGTCGTCGGGTGCCATGGCCAGGGCCTTGCGCAGCCCTTCGTAGCCGTCGTGGCGGCGGTAGGTGTCCAGCGTCCAGGACTCGGGTTCGTCCCAGAAGGAGGAGAGGACCGGTGAGAGGAGCTTCTCGGGGCTCGTCCCGTTCTGATCGATCTCGGTCGCCAAGGTCATCACTCCCCCTCCTCGGCTGCGGGTCCGGCCGGGTTGTCCGGGTCGGAGGCGGCGGTCTGCTGCGGTGCGTCATGGGAGCTGAGGTGTTCGGCGCCCTTCTGCGGCCGGTCGCCGGGGGCCTCGCCCCTCGGTCCGACCACCCGGGCGTGCGGCGCGGCCTCGCCCTTGGCGAGCTTCAGCCCGATCAGGGAGGCGGCACCCGCGCCGCCGCTCGCCTCGACGGCGCCGGGGCGCGCGTCGGGGAAGCCGGCGAGGATCCGGGACGTCTCCTTGAAGTCGCACAGCGGGGCGCCCCGGGTGGGCTCCACGGTGCGGCCGGCGATCAGGTCGTCGACGAGCCGGGTCGCGCTCTCGGGGGTCTGGTTGTCGAAGAACTCCCAGTTCACCATCACGACGGGCGCGAAGTCGCAGGCCGCGTTGCACTCGATGTGTTCGAGCGTGACCTTGCCGTCCTCGGTGGTCTCGCCGTTGCCGACGTCCAGGTGCTCCTTGAGCCGGTCGAAGATGGCGTCGCCGCCCATGACCGCGCACAGGGTGTTGGTGCAGACGCCGACCTGGTAGTCGCCGCTCGGCCTGCGCCGGTACATGGAGTAGAAGGTGGCGACCGCGGTGACCTCGGCGGTGGTGAGGCCGAGCTGGTCCGCGCAGAAGGCCATGCCGGTGCGCGAGACGTGTCCCTCCTCCGCCTGCACCAGGTGCAGCAGCGGCAGCAGCGCGGAACGGCTGCCCGGGTAGCGGGCGATCACCTCCTTCGCGTCGGCGTCGAGCCGGGCGAGGACGTCGTCCGGGTAGGCGGGGGCGGGGAGCTGCGGCATCCCCAGACTGACTTCTCGGTTGGACGCGGTCACCGGTCGACGCCTCCCATCACGGGGTCGATGGACGCGACGGCGACGATGACGTCGGCGACCTGGCCGCCCTCGCACATCGCCGCCATGGCCTGGAGGTTGGTGAAGGAGGGGTCGCGGAAGTGCACCCGGAAGGGGCGCGTCCCTCCGTCGGAGACGACGTGCACGCCGAGTTCCCCCTTGGGGGACTCCAGGGCGGTGTACGCCTGCCCGGCCGGGACCCGGAAGCCCTCGGTCACCAGCTTGAAGTGGTGGATGAGGGCCTCCATGGAGGTACCCATGATCTTCTTGATGTGGTCGAGCGAGTTGCCGAGTCCGTCCGGTCCCAGCGCGAGCTGCGCGGGCCAGGCGATCTTCTTGTCGGCGACCATGACCGGGCCCGGCTCCAGCCGTTCCAGGCACTGCTCGACGATCCTCAGCGACTGGCGCATCTCCTCCAGCCGGATGAGGAAGCGTCCGTAGGCGTCGCAGGTGTCGGCGGTCGGCACGTCGAAGTCGTAGGTCTCGTACCCGCAGTACGGGTCGGTCCTGCGCAGGTCGTGCGGGAGGCCGGCGGACCTGAGGACCGGGCCGGTGGCGCCGAGCGCCATGCAGCCGGTGAGGTCGAGGTATCCGACGTCCTGCATACGGGCCTTGAAGATGGGGTTGCCGGTGGCGAGCTTGTCGTACTCCGGCAGGTTCTTCTTCATGGTCTTCACGAACTCGCGGAGCCGGTCGACCGCGCCCATGGGCAGGTCCTGGGCCAGTCCGCCGGGCCGGATGAACGCGTGGTTCATACGGAGGCCGGTGATGAGCTCGAAGAGGTCGAGAACGAGTTCACGATCACGGAATCCGTAGATCATGATCGTCGTGGCGCCGAGCTCCATGCCGCCGGTGGCGATGCACACCAGGTGCGAGGAGATCCGGTTCAGCTCCATCAGCAGCACGCGCAGGATGGTGGCCCGGTCGGGGATCTGGTCCTCGATGCCGAGCAGCTTCTCGACCCCGAGGCAGTACGCCGCCTCGTTGAAGAAGGGGGTCAGGTAGTCCATGCGCGTGACGAAGGTGGTGCCCTGGGTCCAGTTCCGGAATTCGAGGTTCTTCTCGATGCCGGTGTGGAGGTACCCGATGCCGCAGCGGGCCTCGGTGACGGTCTCGCCGTCGATCTCCAGGATCAGCCTCAGCACACCGTGCGTGGACGGGTGCTGGGGACCCATGTTGACGATGATGCGTTCGTCGTCCGACTTCACGGCGGACTCGACGACCTCGTCCCAGTCGCCGCCGGTGACCGTGTAGACGGTTCCCTCGGTCGTGGTGCGGGCGTCGGAGAGCGGAGTCCCGGAGGGACCCGACGTGGGGTGGGCGTGGGGAGTGGTCATCAGCTGTACGACCTCCGCTGGTCCGGAGCCGGGATCTGGGCGCCCTTGTACTCGACGGCGATGCCGCCGAGCGGGTAGTCCTTGCGCTGCGGGAAGCCCTGCCAGTCGTCCGGCATCATGATCCGGGTCAGGGCCGGGTGCCCGTCGAAGATCAGCCCGAAGAAGTCGTAGGTCTCGCGCTCGTGCCAGTCGTTGGTCGGGTAGACCTCGACGAGGGACGGGATGTGCGGGTCGCTGTCCGGGGCGGACACCTCCAGGCGGATCAGCCGCCCGTGGGTGAGCGAACGCAGGTGGTAGACCGCGTGCAGCTCGCGTCCCTTGTCCCCCAGGTAGTGGACCCCGCTGACTCCGGTACAGAGCTCGAACCGCAGCGCCGGGTCGTCGCGCAGGGTGCGGGCGACCTGGACCAGGTGCTCGCGCGCGACGAAGAAGGTGATCTCGCCCCGGTCGACGACCGTCTTCTCGACGGCGTTGTCCGGGAGGAGTCCCTGTTCCTCCAGGGCACCCTCCAGTTCGTCGGCCACCTCGTCGAACCAGCCGCCGTAGGGCCGGGAGGCTGCTCCCGGCAGGGTGACCGTACGGACCAGCCCGCCGTAACCGGAGGTGTCACCACCGTTGTTGGCGCCGAACATGCCCTTGCGTACGCCGATGACCTCACCGGAGTCGTCGCGCGGGGTGGGCACCTGGCCGCTGTTGGTGTTCTGTTCGTCGCTCATCGCAGCAGCCCCTTCATCTCGATCAGGGGCAGTGCCTTGAGGGCCGCTTCCTCCGCCTCGCGGGCGGCCTCCTCCGCGTTGACCCCGAGCTTGGTGCCCTGGATCTTCTGGTGGAGCTTGAGGATGGCGTCGATCAGCATCTCGGGCCGCGGCGGGCATCCAGGCAGATAGATGTCGACCGGGACAATATGATCAACACCCTGAACAATGGCGTAGTTGTTGAACATTCCACCCGATGACGCGCATACCCCCATGGAGATGACCCACTTGGGGCTCGGCATCTGGTCGTAGACCTGCCTCAGGACGGGCGCCATCTTCTGGCTGACCCGTCCCGCGACGATCATCAGATCCGCCTGCCGCGGCGATCCGCGGAAGACCTCCATCCCGAATCGGGCCAGGTCGTACCGCCCCGCACCGGTCGTCATCATCTCGATGGCGCAGCAGGCGAGGCCGAAGGTGGCGGGGAAGACGGACGATTTCCGTACCCAGCCGGCGGCCTGCTCGACGGTGGTCAGTACAAAGCCGCTCGGCAGCTTCTCTTCGAGTCCCATGGTGTGCCCCTCAGCCCCTCAGTCCCATTCCAGGCCGCCCCGGCGCCACACATACGCGTAGGCGACGAAGACGGTGAGCACGAAGAGCAGCATCTCCACGAGCCCGAAGATCCCCAGGGCGTCGAAGGAGACCGCCCAGGGATAGAGGAAGACGATCTCGATGTCGAAGACGATGAACAGCATCGCCGTCAGGTAGTACTTGATGGGGAAACGGCCGCCTCCCGCCGGCGTGGGGGTGGGTTCGATACCGCACTCGTACGCCTCGAGCTTCGCCCGGTTGTACCGCTTCGGGCCGATAAGCGTGGCCATGACCACGGAGAAGATCGCAAACCCTGCCCCGAGGGCGCCGAGCACGAGGATGGGCGCGTAGGCATTCACGCTCCTCGCTCCTTCCAGTCGTCCTTGACCGTTGGACCGCATCGGGCGACCGGCTCGCCACCTCATCAAGATCGTGCACATGTGAGGCAGTTCACAAGCCCGACTGCCCCGCATCCTATGCCTGCGATCCTGTGATCTGCGACACGGGGTACACCAACGTCTTTGTGATCTCCACCACCTGACGAACGATCATGAAGTCGGATGAGCGGTGATCTTCGTACGTGAAGCGGCCGTGCGGTTACGAGACGTGACATCTTGCGGCGTTACCGCTGGTCAAGAGCGCGTCGCTCTATCAATGGACAGCCACTACAAGCAAATTGGCGTTGGACGCGCATCGGGTGATAAAGGACCCCGCCTCACACGCCTCCACCCGGACGAGGGGCTCGCGGGTAGCGATGTGGACATTGCGCACGGATTCACGATCTTCCGGGCCACCCGGGATCCACCTCCGTGAGGACCGCGAGACCCACCGGCCCCGACAGCCCGCGGACACCCGGGGCGCGACCCCGACGGGCGGCCGGACGGACGGACATGACCGACCAATGGGTCGCACCGCCCACCGGGGGGACGCGCGCACACCCCGAACGCGGCCCGCGCACGCGCGGTTGCCTCTCACAGGAGGGTCATACTGTGACCTGCATCACTCCACGCGCACTCCAAGAAAAGCGGGCTTGGCCAACCGTGTGAACGGATGGTAAGCGACGGGCAATTCGGGCGTATTGAAAGAAGGCCGTGATCACAGCCGTGCGCACGGGTGCCCGATTTGCCCGTTAGGGCGTCAATAAGGGCCCCTAAAAAGCGGATTCAGGGATTCCGAACGTAACTGTGTCGCAACACACGTTTCTTGATGGGACCCCTACGGCCCTGATAGCGCTAGTACTCATGTCCCACACCGCTCACATACCCAGCCACCGGAAGCCCCGCCAGAGAGCCTCGAAGACGGCACTGCGGGCAGGAGTTGCCGGTGGCGTCCTCAGCACCATCGCGGTCGCCGGTGCCGCCGGTCCGGCTCAGGCCGAGCCGGTGACCCAGACCGTAGAGATGCCCACCATCACCGCCGGGCTCTCCACCTCCGTCGCCGCGTCGGCGCAGGCGACCCAGGCGGTCGCGCTCGACCTCGAGACGCAGGCCAGCGAGGACGCCGCGGCCACCACGGCCGTCAAGGCGGCCAAGAAGGCCCACGCCGAGGCCGTGCGCAAGGCCGAGGCCAAGAAGAAGGCCGAAGCAGCGGCCAAGGCCAAGGCGGAGGCGGCCGAGCGCGCCTCGCGCACCGCCGAGCGCACCACGCTCAGCGCGTCCACCGGCTCGTCCTCCTCGTCGTCCTCCTCCTCGTCCAGCGCCACGGGATCCGCCGCGTCCGTCATCGCGTTCGCGCAGTCCCAGATCGGCGACGCGTACGTCTCCGGCGGCACCGGCCCGAACTCGTGGGACTGCTCGGGTCTGGTCCAGGCCGCCTTCGGCTCGGTCGGCATCGACCTGCCGCGCGTCTCGCAGGACCAGTCGACGGCCGGCACCCAGGTCTCGCTCGACAACCTGCAGCCCGGCGACATCCTGTACTGGGGCGGTGCGGGCAGCGCGTACCACGTCGGGATCTACGTCGGCGGCGGCCAGTTCGTCGGCGCGCAGAACTCCAGCACCGGCGTCGTGCAGAAGTCCCTGGACTACGACCCGCCGTCCGGCGCCGTCCGCGTTCTCTGATTCACAAGCGCCCGGAACCGCTGTCCGGGCGCGATCACGGGCCGTCCCTCCGTCCGCCGGAGTGACGGCCCGTCGTCATGCCGTGGGCAGGTCCGCCCCCGCGGGCGCCTCCATCGGCGCCCTCTGACCGGGCACCCGCCCCCGTCCCTCTCCGTCCCGCTCCCCGCGCAGCCACAGGACGCCCGCCACGCACGTGAGCGCGGCCAGTACGAACCCGAAGGCCGGGGTGGATCCCGAGGGCTGGGTCTCGTAGACCAACGCCGCCGAGAGTACGGCGAGCACCTCGCGGAGCCGGCCGCCGGCCGCGGTGGCGGCGAGCACGGCCGTGCCCCAGAGCAGGTACCACGGCTGCACCATCGGGGAGAGCGCCACCAGCGCCACCAGACCGAGCCCCAGCCCGTGCACCGGGTCCAGCCGTCCCGCGGCCGAGCGCCACGCCAGTACGAGGATCAGGGCGACCCCCGCGGCCAGACCCAGGTTCTGCACGGCGGCCTTGACCGGGTCCGGGTCCGTCCCGGCGAGCACCCGCAGGAGTTGGCCGAGTCCGAGGCCGATGTCGCTGCTGGCCGAGAGCGCGGTGTGGATCCGGCCGGCGACGCTCTGCGTACCCACCCAGCCGAAGCCGGTACCGGCGACCAGCGTCGTCAGCGCCACCACCCCGCCCGCCACCGCGCCCGGCCCCACGAGCCCTTTCACCACCCGGCGCACGGTCCCTCCGCCGGCGGCCCTGCCCACCAGGACGGCGACGAACAACAGCGCCACCGCCGCCGGTGACTTCACCATCATGGCGAGCCCGAGAAGGGCCGAGCCGGCCACCCATCTCCCCCGCAGCGCGAGCAGCACACCGGCCAGCATCAGACCGGCCATCAGCCCGTCGTTGTGGAGCCCGCCGGCCACGTGCATCAGCAGCAGCGGGTTGAGCGCGCCCAGCCACAGCGCCGCGCCGGGGCTGCGTCCGTGCGCACGTGCCAGGCGGGGCAGCGCCCACGCGATCAGCGCCAGCGCCGCCAGGGCGAGCAGCCGCATCATGAGGACGGCGGGCACGAGCGTCCCGCCGGTCGCCCAGGCGACGCCCCGCGCCAGCAGGAGGAAGAACGGGCCGTACGGCGCCGGGGTGTCCGTCCAGTGGTGGCCGACGCTCGCGGCGGCGTCGCCGCCCGGCCCGGCGGGATCCAGGACGGACGGGCCGGCCTCGTAGACGTCATGGCCTTCGAGGACCATCGCGCCCTGGGCGATGTAGCTGTAGACGTCGGCGCTGTACAGGGGCGGCGCCACCACGAACGGCGCGGTCCACCACCCCAGCGTGACCAGGGAGTCCCGTACGCCGGCCCCCGTCCTGCCGTACAGCCACCAGGCGACGACGAGCACGGTCAGCCCGCCGTACGCCAGCGCGTGGCCCACGGCTCTCACCGCAGGGCCGTGCGGGACCCACAGCCCCCACGGGTCGTGGGCCGGCAGCGTCCCGACGGCCCAGCCGCCCAGCACCACCGCCACCGCTCCCGCGGTGCCGAGATACCGGTGTCCCCGGGCGGTCCATGCCCTCGATGCCCCCATGGCCCGAACCTATCGCAGTGCGACGGCGGGCCGGGGGCGTGCGTCAGGCCTTCGGGGCGACCTTCGAGAGGCCGTTGATGATGCGGTCCATCGCGTCGCCGCCCGTCGGGTCGGTGAGGTTGGCGAGCATCTTCAGCGTGAACTTCATCAGGAGAGGGTGCGTCAGACCGCGCTGGGTGGCGATCTTCATGACGTGCGGGTTGCCGATCATCTTCACGAACGCGCGGCCCAGCGTGTAGTAGCCGCCGTAGGTGTCCTTGAGGATCTTGGGGTAGTGCTGCAGCGCCAGCTCCCGCTGGGCGGGGGTGGCCCTGGCCTGCGCCTGCACGATGACGTCGGCGGCGATCTGGCCGGACTCCATGGCGTACGCGATGCCCTCGCCGTTGAACGGGTTGACGAGGCCTCCGGCGTCACCGACGAGCAGCAGGCCCTTGGTGTAGTGCGGCTGGCGGTTGAAGGCCATCGGGAGCGCGGCGCCCCGGATCGGCATGGTCATGTTCTCGGGGGTGTAGCCCCAGTCCTCCGGCATCGAGGCGCACCAGGCCTTGAGCACCTCGCGCCAGTCGAGCTCACGGAACGCCTTGGAGGAGTTGAGGATGCCCAGGCCGACGTTGGAGGTGCCGTCGCCCATGCCGAAGATCCAGCCGTAGCCGGGCAGCAGGCGCTCCTCGCCGCCACGGCGGTCCCACAGCTCCAGCCAGGACTCGAGGTAGTCGTCGTCGTGGCGCGGCGAGGTGAAGTACGTGCGGACCGCGACGCCCATGGGGCGGTCCTCGCGGCGGTGCAGGCCCATGTTGAGGGAGAGCCGGGTGGAGTTGCCGTCGGCCGCGACCACGAGCGGGGCGTGGAAGGTGACGGGGGTCTTCTCCTCGCCGAGCTTGGCGTGGACGCCGGTGATGCGGCCGGTGCGCTCGTCCTTGACCGGCTCACCGACGTTGCAGCGCTCGTAGAGCCGCGCGCCCGCCTTCTGCGCCTGCCGGGCGAGCTGCTCGTCGAAGTCGTCGCGCTTGCGGACGAGTCCGTAGTCCGGGTACGAGGCGAGATCCGGCCAGTCCAGCTGGAGGCGGACTCCGCCGCCGATGATGCGCAGACCCTTGTTCCGCAGCCAGCCGGCCTCTTCGGAGATGTCGATGCCCATGGAGACGAGCTGCTTGGTGGCGCGCGGGGTGAGCCCGTCACCGCAGACCTTCTCGCGGGGGAAGGCGGTCTTCTCCAGGAGGAGGACGTCGAGTCCGGACTTGGCGAGGTAGTACGCGGTCGTCGAGCCGGCTGGGCCCGCTCCGACGACGATCACGTCCGCGCTGTGTTCGGAGAGGGGCTCGGTCACGGTCGGATCTCCCGAAGACTCGAATTCGCGTGCCGCGCGGCACAGGTCGCGTGCAGTCTATGGGGGCCTGCAGACCTACCCTCCGAAGGGCTCCCTCATGTCGACATCACCGGTCGTGCCCCACGCCTCGGCCCCCGCCGTGCATCTCCGCGTTCCGACGGACGAGGACGCCCTGACCTGGTACCGGGTCTTCGACGACCCGCGGGTGATGGAGTTCTTCGGCGGACGGAGCGCGGAGCTCTCCGTGTACGAGGAGCTCACCGCACGCCAGCGGCGGCACGACGCGGAACTGGGTTACTGCCTGTGGACCGTGACGGACGAGGAGGAGAACGTCCTCGGCTTCACCGGCGCGCAGCCGTGGCCGCACACGCACTACGGACCGGTGGGCGCCACCGAGATCGGCTGGCGGCTGGGGAGTGCGGCCTGGGGGCGCGGGTACGCCACCACCGCCGCCCGCACCACCCTGGAGCGCCTGCGGGCGGCGGGGGTGGGCGAGGTGGTCGCCATGGTCCACTCGCGCAACACCCGGTCGATGGCGGTGGCGGAACGCCTCGGTATGCGGCGGGCCGAGTCCTACCCCACCCCACGCGGTCAGGAGGCCGTCTGCTTCCGGCTGGAGCTGTGAGACCCGGCCGTCACGGGGGCGTCAGTCGCGGATGCCCCGGTGGAGCGCCACCACTCCCCCGGTGAGGTTGCGCCAGGCCACCTTCGACCAGCCGGCCTTCTTCAGCAGCGTCGCCAGGCCGGCCTGGTCGGGCCACGCCCGGATCGACTCGGCGAGGTAGACGTAGGCGTCCGGGTTGGACGAGACCGCCCGGGCGACCGGCGGCAGCGCCCGCATCAGGTACTCGGTGTAGACGGTCCGGAAGGGGGTCCACGTCGGCTGCGAGAACTCGCAGATCACCACGCGGCCGCCGGGCTTGGTGACCCGGTACAGCTCGGCGAGCGCGGCGTCGGTGTCCTGGATGTTGCGCAGCCCGAAGGAGATCGTGACCGCGTCGAAGGTCTCGTCCTTGAACGGGAGCCTCGTGCCGTCGCCCGCGGTGAACGGCATCCACGGGTGGCGCTCCTTGCCGACGCGGAGCATCCCGATCGAGAAGTCGCAGGGCACGACGTAGGCGCCGGCCCGGGCGAAGGGCTGCGAGGAGGTCGCCGTACCGGCCGCCAGGTCGAGGATCTTCTGGGCCGGCCGCGCGTCGACCGCCCGCGCGACCTCCTTGCGCCAGAGCCGCGCCTGTCCGAGCGACAGCACGTCGTTGGTCAGGTCGTAGTTCGCCGCCACGTCGTCGAACATCGAGGCGACTTCGTGCGGCTGCTTGTCCAGGGATGCTCGGGTCACCCTCCCATTCAAGCAGCCCTCCTCCCACTGCCGTGCGGCGGCGTGGAACGGCTTCAACCTTTCGGGGCCGGCGGCGCTCATAGAAGGGTGTGACGCACCTGAGACCGGGAGAAGGAGGGCGGATGTCCATCCTGCACGGCCGGGGACCGACCGGCCCCGGGGCCCATGACGACAGCTTCGAGGCGTTCGCCCGGGCGAACCAGACCCGCCTGTACCGCACCGCCTATCTGCTATGCGGTGAGCAGGAGGGGGCTCGGGACCTGACCCAGACCGCCCTCGCCAAGATCTTCCAGCACTGGCGCCGGGTGAGCGCGGCGGACCATCCCGAGGCGTACGCGCGCACGGTGCTGACCCGCACGTATCTGGCGGAGCGCAGGCGGCGCCTGCGTGACCTCCTGGCGCACACCCCGGTCGACGTACCGAGGGCGTCCGTCGGCCCCGAACTGACCGTGACGCTGCTGACCGCGCTCGCCGAACTGCCTCCGAGAGCAAGGGCGATGGTGGTTCTCCGCTACTGGGAGGACCTGAGCGTGGAGTCGGTGGCCGAACTGCTCCGGTGCAGCGAGTCCACCGTCAAGAGCCAGTGCTCGCGGTCACTCGCCCGGCTGCGGGAGCAGTTGGGGCCGGCCCATGTCTACACCGCCCGGAACTGAGGAGCTTGTGATGAGCGAGGACGCCCTGCTGGTCAGGGAAGCGATGGAGCGTACGGCGGAGGGGCTCGCCCCCCTTCCGGATCTGGTGCCCGGGGCGGTTTCCCGGGGCAGGCGGCGACGGGCGGCGGTGCGGCTGGGGCTCACCGCCGGTGCCTTCGGGACGTTGACGGTCGCGGCGCTCGGCGCGTCCGCCCTGTCCGGCGGTGACTCCGGGGCGAGTACCGCCGCGACCGGTACGGGGGTCGCGGCGGCGCCGTACCGTACGCCGGTCCACGTGGAGCCCACGCCCGGGCAGAGCGAGGACGGCGGTTTCGCCGGACTGCCGGCCAAGGAGAGGCGACGGCTGGAGGACTTCCAGCAACGTGCGGCGGTGGCTCTGGACGACGCCCTGCCTGACAGCGTCGGGACGATCCGCCCCGTCGACTCCTCCGTCGCGCTCTACCAGGGGGAGAAGGACGGCAACCGTTTCCTGGTGACCTTCGAGGTCCGCCCCGGCGACGGGGGGCGGGCCGAGGACTGCCGGGACGTCCCCGCGAAGGGGATGACCTGTGAGAAGGCGCAGCTGACGCGCGCCGTCGAAGCGAGGCTCCGGCGCGCGGCCACGGGCTCCATGGACACGATGTCCGCCGCGATCTCCTTCGGTTTCGGGAACAGCGAGGTCCTGATCAACGTCTCTCCGGACGAGGAGAAGGGGATTTCCGCACCCTTGACCACCCAGCGGCTCCTGGAAGGCGTACGGGAGAGCGGGCTGCTGGAGGTGGTGCGGTACGCGGACGAGCACCCGGTGCTCGGCAAGCAGGTCAGCGTGCGGGGCGGGTGACCGGCTTTCCCCGGGCGGCCATTTCGAGACGACGGACATCCATGCAGAGCGAAGACACCCATCGGATACGGACCGCCGGCGGACGCCGTGGGGGCACGCGGTCCAGGCACCTGGCGCGACGAAGACGGGTGCGGCGTCGCCGCGCGGTCCTCGCCGGGGCGGTGGCCGCGGCGGCCGCCGCGGTCCTCCTCCACCTGTCCACACCGTGGCAGGACGACGGCGCGGCCGTCGCCGCGAGCCGGGAGACGGCCGGGGCCTCCCCGGCTCCCGCCGCACCGCCTCCGTCGTCCGGCCCACCGGAGGCCACGGGCTCGCCGACCGCATCGGTGAGCCCCGAGGCGTCGGGGTCGTCGGCGGCCACGACGGAGGAGGACGGCCCGCGGGAGGAGGAACGCGTGGACCCGGACTCCGTGCCGGCCTCCGGTTCCGGCAGCTTCGCCGTGGCACGGGCGAACGCCTCGCCCCGTGGCGGCGGCAGCCCGTACCGCGTCGAGGTCGAGAAGGGCATCGGGGTGGACCCCGACGCCGCGGCCGAGGAGATCGCCCGGATACTCGCGGACCCCAGGGGCTGGAGCAAGGGCGGCAGCCGTTCCTTCCGCCAGGTCGACGACGCGTCCGCCGGGCTGGTGATCCGGATAGGCACCCCGACGACGACCGACAGCCTGTGCGGCCGGTACGGGCTCGACACCCACGGCGAGGTGAACTGCCGCGGCGGCGAGAACGTGATGGTCAACCTCCGCCGCTGGCTGCTGGGTTCGCCGACCTTCGACGGGCCGGTCTCCGACTACCGCGCCCTGATCATCAATCACGAGGTGGGCCACTGGCTGGGGCACGGGCACGAGACCTGCCCCGGGGCGGGCAGACCCGCGCCGGTGATGATGCAGCAGATCAAGGGCCTGAAGGGCTGCGAGTCCAACGCCTGGCCGTACGACCGCGCCCAGCGCTACCTGGGCGGCCCCTCCGTGCCCTGAGGCACGCCGGGGCGGGTCCTCACCGCCCCGGGGTACAGCAGGGCGGGTCCTCACCGCCCCCGGTACACCAGCCGCCCGCCGAGCACCGTGGCCACGCAGGCCGCGGCGCCGGCGGCGCGGAGCGCCGCCTCGTCCGGCACGTCGAAGACCGCGAGGTCGGCCCGGCCGCCGACGGCGAGCGGGCCGTTCACCGATCCCGCCAGGTCACCGCCGCGTACGAACGGGTCGAGGGAGGGCTCACCCACCGGGACGTCCGCGGCCGGGAGAGCCGTCAGGCCCGCGCGCCGGGCAGCGGTGAGCACGTCCGGGAAACCGAGGACACCCACGACATGGGTGGTGCCGTGGCGCAGCATGCGCTGGAGTCCGCGCCGTACGCTGCCCGACCGGCGCCGCTCGTCCGGCCGGCCGCCGGTCAGCTTCTCGAAGTCGTCTTCGGTCAGCGGTAGTTCGCCGAGCTCGTCCGCCTCGCGTGGGTCCGGATGGTAGCGGCGGGTCAGCAGCTCGGCCCCGTCCCACTGCCGCAGCCCCGGGGTGAGGACCCCGGGCCAGCGGCGCACCCGGGCCGCCGGGTGCGCGGCCACGACCGTGCCGTACGGGCCGACGGCGGCGATCCGGTCCCCGTCCACGGCGACCGCGCCCCCGGGAACGGCTGCCGCGCCGACCGGGAGGACCAGTGGCGCGGCGTGCACGGTGAGCACGGCTGTCCCGCCGGTCTCAGTTGGCGTCGAGGAGCTTCAGCTCCGGGTGCGCGGTGCCGCCGGCGATCGCCGTGGAGGAGATGTGCGAGACGACGCGCTCGTCGACCGGGTCGTTCGCCGGGTCGTCGTGGACGACCAGGTGTTCGTACGTCGTGGCGCGCTGGGCGGGGACACGCCCCGCCTTGCGGATCAGGTCGATGATCTCGAGCCGGTTCGAGCGGTGCTTCGCGCCCGCCGATGAGACGACGTTCTCCTCCAGCATGATCGAGCCCAGGTCGTCCGCGCCGTAGTGGAGGGACAGCTGGCCGACCTCCTTGCCCGTGGTCAGCCAGGAGCCCTGGATGTGGGCGACGTTGTCGAGGAAGAGCCGTGCGATGGCGATCATCCGCAGGTACTCGAAGAGCGTGGCCTGCGTGCGGCCCTTCAGCTTGTTGTTCTCCGGCTGGTAGGTGTACGGGATGAAGGCCCGGAAGCCGCCGGTGCGGTCCTGGACGTCCCGGATCATCCGCAGGTGCTCGATGCGTTCGGCGTTGGTCTCACCGGTGCCCATCAGCATGGTGGAGGTGGACTCCACACCGAGGCCGTGGGCGATCTCCATGATCTCCAGCCAGCGCTCACCGGACTCCTTGAGCGGGGCGATCGCCGTACGCGGGCGCTCGGGGAGCAGTTCGGCTCCGGCGCCGGCGAAGGAGTCGAGGCCGGCGGCGTGGATCCGCTCGATGGCCTCCTTCGCGGAGACACCCGAGATCCGGGCCATGTGCTCGATCTCGGAGGCGCCGAGGGAGTGGATGACCAGCTGCGGGAACGCCTTCTTGATCGCGGAGAAGTGCTCCTCGTAGTACTCGACCCCGTAGTCCGGGTGGTGACCGCCCTGGAACATGATCTGCGTGCCGCCGAGTTCGACGGTCTCCGCGCAGCGGCGCAGGATGTCGTCGAGGTCGCGGGACCAGCCCTTGTCCGTGTCCTTGGGCGGCGCGTAGAAGGCGCAGAACTTGCAGGCCGTCACGCAGACGTTGGTGTAGTTGATGTTGCGCTCGATGATGTACGTCGCGATGTGCTCCGTACCGGCGTACCGGCGGCGGCGCACCGCGTCGGCCGCGGCCCCCAGCGCGTGCAGCGGTGCCGACCTGTACAGGTCGAGCGCCTCCTCCGGGGTGATCCGCCCGCCTTCGGCGGCGCGGTCGAGGACGGGCTGAAGGTCGGCCTTCTCGGTCACCGGGCTGTCACCTTTCGGCGGTTCTACTACGGTTCCACGGACCGATCCAGCCTACGCCAGCCCCTTGCGGGGTCAGCCGTCGGACCGGGTGAGCGTGCCCTTCGGTGTACCGGCGGCCTCCTCGCGCGACTCGTAGCGCAGGGTGTCACCGGACAGGAGGGTGAAGACGAGGTCGGCCTCGCCCCCCGTGCACAGCGGGCTGGTCCTGGCGTCCGGGGCGGGGCGCTCGCGGACCTTCAGCTCGGTGGCCGTACCGGAGACGAGGGTGCCGACGGCCTCGCAGACGGCGGTCGTCCCGAGGGCGTCGAAGCGGTAGGCCAGCTCGACCACCTCCTCGCCCTTCTCCCCTTCGGTGAACACGGCGGTGACGGTGCCGTGCGGGGCCCCGCTGCGTTCGGTCGCGGAGCCCTTCCAGGTGCCGGCGAACGCCGTGGGAAGTTCGCTCACGGATGCGGAGGGGGCAGATGTGGAGGGGGTCGATCCGGAGGGGGCCGGCGCGGAGGGGCCGGGGGTGCCGCCCGGCGCCTCGTGGGCCGGGTCCGTGTTCCGGGTGGCGGAGGGCTCCCGCGCCGCGTCACTGCGACGGCCGTCCTCACCGCCGCCGGTGAAGAGGTCGCTCATGGTCGCGACACCGATGGTCACCGCGGCGAGCGCCCCGGCGACGGCCAGCGCGACGGTGCAGCTGACCCGTCGCCCCCGGCGCGGTCCCGGCCGGGGGCCGGAGTCCATGGTGACGGCGATCCGCGGCCCCTGGGGACGCTCGCCGGGCGGGTCGGCCGGTGCGGGTGGCACCGGAGGGCCGAAGGAGCCGAGCGGCGCGGCCCCAGCGAGGCGTTGCTGAACGGCACCGGCCCCGACCGCACCGGCTCGTCCTGCGGTTCCAGGTCCAGCAGGGCGACCGCCGCATTGCTGACCTCGCGGACCAGCGGTCCCGGGAGCCAGCCAGGGGCGACCAGCGCCGAGGCGCCGCCGGGTGCGAGACGGCGGGCGATCTCGGCGGGTGCGGGGCGGGCCGCGGGGTCCTTGGCCAGGCACCCGGCCACCAGGTCCCTCAGCTCGCCTTCCAGGTCGCCGAGTTCGGGTTCCTCGTGGACCACCTTGTAGAGGAGTACGGCGGAGGAGTCGCCCGGAAAGGGCGCGGTTCCGGTCGCCGCGTAGGCGAGGACCGCCCCGAGCGAGAACACGTCGGCCGCTCCGGAGATGTCCTGCCCCCTGATCTGCTCCGGTGCCATGTAGCCGGGCGAGCCGACGGAGACGCCGGTGGAGGTGAGCGAGACGGTGGCGCCCAGCGCCCTGGCGATGCCGAAGTCGATCAGGCGTGGTCCGTCGAGGGCGAGCAGGACGTTGGACGGCTTCACGTCCCGGTGGATCAGTCCGTGGGCGTGCACGGCGTCGAGCGCCTCGCCCAGTCCCGCGCCCAGGGCCCGCACCGCGTACTCGGGCAGCGGCCCGTGGCGGGTCACCGCGTCGGAGAGCGGCGGCCCGGCCACGTACCCCGTCGCGACCCAGGGCACCGCCGCGTCGGGGTCGGCGTCCAGGACCGGCGCGGTCCACCGGGCGCCGAGCCGCCGGGCGGCGTCCACCTCGCGCCTGAACCGCGCGCGGAACTGCTCGTCGAGGGCGTAGTGGGGGTGGACGACCTTGACCGCGACGGTACGCCCGCCCGCGCTGCGGCCCAGATAGACCCGGCCCATCCCGCCCGCGCCGAGCCGGCCCAGCAGCCGGTAGGCACCGATGGTGTGCGGTTCGCCGGCTTCCAGCGGCTGCATGCGGTCTCCCCCTGTGGCCCGGACTCGGACGGAAGCCTAAGGGCGCCCGGCCCGCGGGGTCACGGAGACCGCTTCCTCCGATACCGCCCCTATGGGCATGAAACAGGGATTTCGCCACACGGAAAGGCGTGAATGCACCGTTCCCCGGTGCGACCGGGGTTCACGGGAGAGAAACCGGAAGAGCGCCTGGAAGTCGTCCGCTATTCCCCGGACGGGTGCGCGGGGACGCAGGACAAGGAACTCCGCGCAATTCCCCGCTCCGGGAAAGCAATGCCCGGCCGCGTCTCGGGGAAAGGCGACCGGGCCGTGGAGGAAGTGGAGCGGGGGCACGGGAAAGCGGCGGGGCAGCTCCTGCCTCTCCGCATTCCCGCGCACCGCCCGAGTCAGCCTCCGAGCAGTTCGACGTGGACGTCCGCCGGGTAACCGGTGGTGGGGCCGGTCCGCCGGGCGAACTCACGGACCCCCGCGAGCTGGTCCGGGCCGAATCGGAAGTCCAGGGTCGTGAAGTAGCGCTCCAGCACCTCCGCGTCGAAGGCCTCCCAGCGCGCCGCCTGCTCGGCCACCTTGGTGACCTCCTCCAGCGACAGGTCGCGCGAGGCAAGGAACGCCTCGTGGACCTTCTCGACGTACTCGGGGTGCGAGGCGAGATAGTCCTTGCGCGCCGCCCAGACCGCGAAGACGAACGGCAGCCCGGTCCACTCCTTCCACATCGCTCCCAGGTCGTGGACCTGCAGTCCCAGCCTGGGCGCGTCGTGGAGATTGGCCCGGAGCGCCGCGTCACCGATGAGGACGGCCGCGTCGGCCTCCTGCATCATCAGGCCGAGGTCGGGCGGGCAGGTGTAGTAGTCGGGGGCGACGCCGTAGCGCTCGGAGAGCAGCAGCTGGGCCAGGCGTACGGAGGTGCGCGAGGTCGAGCCCAGGGCCACCCGGGCCCCGTCCAGCTGCTCCAGCGGGACCTGGGAGACGATCACGCACGACATCACGTCGCCGTCGCAGCCGACGGCGATGTCGGGAAGGGCCACCAGGTCGTCGGCGTTGCGCAGGAACTCGACCAGGGTGACGGGGCCGATGTCCAGATCGCCTGCCACCAGCTGCTCGCTGAGTCTTTCCGGGGTGTCCTTCGAGAGCTCCAGATCGAGCAGGGTTCCGGTCCGCGCCAGTCCCCAGTACAGGGGCAGGCAGTTCAGGAACTGGATGTGGCCGACGCGCGGCCTGCTGCGACGGTCGTCGCCTTCTACGGGAGAGACGGTTGAATTGTCCACATCGCGAGGCTAGACCTGTGCTCCCGGGTACGGCGCATCGGGTCGTCCGGCCACCCTCCGGAGGCCCTCTCCGTCACCTCTCCTACGGGCCGATCAAACATCCGGGTGAAGTGATCTTTCCCTCTACCGCTCGCCGCGTACTGCGTGCTAGGCTCGCCCGCAAGTTGCAGTTTGGTTTCCCTTGCAGTACAGAGCCTGCGGAGCATGTAACCCGCAGGCTTTTGTAGTTTTCAGACTTGTTTGCAGGTTCTGGAGCAGGGCAACCCTTTGGCCCAAGGAGGGCTTTATGGCTACCGGAACCGTCAAGTGGTTCAACGCTGAAAAGGGCTTCGGCTTCATCGCCCAGGACGGCGGCGGCCCGGATGTCTTCGTCCACTACTCCGCGATCAACGCGTCCGGGTTCCGCTCCCTCGAGGAGAACCAGGTCGTGAACTTCGACGTCACTCAGGGTCCCAAGGGTCCGCAGGCTGAGAACGTCACCCCGGCCTAGTTGCCCGGGTCGGCCGATCGCGGCCGAGTGAGCTTTACCCAAGGAGCCCCGCGCCCCCGTTTCGACGGAGGCGCGGGGCTCCTGCCCTTTCCGGAAGCCCGACCCGGACGACATCGATCCGGAAGACCTGAATCCGGAAGGCTCCTTCCGGCGCCCCCGCAAAGCATCGCTTCCGGAGAGCCGGTTTCCGGAGTCCTCACCTCCGGAGACCTCGCGACCGTCCGGTAATCCCATTCTTGTTCAGGCCCTGTGCAGAGCGTCACCCGATGCTGACGGGGCCGCCCGGAACAGTGCAGACTGTTGAACGCGACACCGGCGGTGCTCTGCACGGCCGGTTCGGCGGGACCGGCGGGGCGAGCAGGACAGGGGGCAGCATGGGCCGCGACAAGGGAACGGGTGCGCGCGTTCCGGAGCAGCGCGCTCCGCAGCAACGCGCCGCCGACGGCCTTCTCCGCTTCACCGTGCTCGGCCCCGTGCGCGCCTGGCGGGGCGGCGAGGCCCTGCCGGCCGGCTCCCCCCAGCAGCGCGCCCTGCTGGCCGCGTTGCTCCTGCGCGACGGCCGCACCGCGACCGCGGCCGAGCTCATCGACGCCCTCTGGGGTGACGACCCGCCGGCCCAGGCCCTGGCCACCGTGCGGACGTACGCGTCCCGGCTCCGCAAGACCCTCGGCCAGGACACCCTGGTCAGCGAGTCCGGAGGGTACGCCGTCCGCATCGGACGTACCGCCCTCGACCTGACGCTCGCTCAGGATCTTTCCGTCGAGGCGGAGAAGGCCCGTGGAAGCGGCGACCGTGCGCGGGCCCGGGCGTTGATCAACAAACTGCTCGGACTGTTCGACGGTGAGCCGCTCGCCTCCCTCCCCGGCCCGTACGCGGAGAACCAGCGCACCAGCCTGGAGGAATGGCGACTCCAACTCCTCGAGACCCGGCTCGACCTCGACCTGGAGGCCGGGGCCCACGCGGAGGCCGTCTCCGAACTGACCGCTCTCACCGCAGCGCACCCGCTGCGCGAGCGGCTGCGCGAACTCCTGATGGTCGCCCTCTACCGCAGCGGCCGGCAGGCCGAGGCTCTCGCGGTCTACGCCGATACCCGCCGGCTCCTCGCGGAGGAGCTCGGCGTCGATCCACGCCCCGAACTCGCCCAGCTCCAGCAGCGGATCCTGCGGGCCGACGAGGAGCTCGCGCGGCCGGCCGGTGAGCCCGCTCCCGCGCCAGCCCCGGTGAGGCCGGCCCAGCTCCCCGCCACGGTCGAGGACTTCACGGGCCGGTCCGCCTTCGTACGGGAGCTCAGCGACCGGCTCGCCACCGCCGAGGGGTCCGTCATGGCTGTCTCCGCGCTGGCCGGCATCGGCGGCGTCGGCAAGACCACCCTCGCCGTGCACGTCGCCCACCTGGCCCGCCCGCACTTCCCGGACGGTCAGCTCTACGTCGACCTCCAGGGCGCGGGCAACCGGGCGGCGGAGCCCGAGACGGTCCTCGGGGCGTTCCTGCGTGCCCTGGGCACCGCCGACTCCGCGATCCCGGATTCCCTGGACGAGCGGGCCGCGCTCTACCGCTCCACCCTCGACGGCCGCCGCGTCCTGGTCCTGCTCGACAACGCCCACGACGCGGCTCAGATCCGGCCTCTGCTCCCCGGCACCGCGGGCTGCGCGGCGCTGGTGACAAGCCGGGTCCGGATGGTCGACCTGGCAGGCGCGCACTTGGTGGACCTGGATGTGATGTCCCCTGAGGAAGCCCTCCAGTTGTTCACCCGTATCGTCGGCGGCGAGCGCGTCCGTGCCGAGCGCGAGGCGGCTCTCGACGTGGTGGCGGCGTGCGGGTTCCTGCCGCTGGCCATCCGGATCGCGGCCTCCAGGCTGGCCTCGCGCCGTACCTGGACGGTCTCCGTGCTGGCGGCGAAGCTCGCCGACGAGCGCCGCCGTCTCGACGAGCTCCAGGCCGGCGACCTGGCAGTGAAGGCCACCTTCGAACTCGGCTACGGCCAGCTGGAACCCGCCCAGGCCCGCGCCTTCCGCCTGCTGGGCCTCGCGGACGGTCCGGACATCTCCCTCGGCGCGGCGGCGGCCCTGCTGAACGTGGACCCCCACACGGCGGAGGACCTTCTGGAGACCCTGGTCGACACCAGCCTCCTGGAGTCGGCGGCCCCGGGCCGCTACCGCTACCACGACCTGGTGCGGCTCTACGCGCGCGCCTGCGCGGAGCGCGACGAGCAGCCGCCGGTGGAAAGGGAACTGGCGCTCTCCCGGCTCCTGGACTTCTATCTGGCCACGGCGGCGGGGGTGTACGCGCTGGAGCGGCCGGGCGAGCGGGTACTCGACCACTTCGCGCGCACCGAGTACCCCGGGCTCACCTTCCAGGTCCGGGAGACGGCGCTGGACTGGCTCTTCTCCGAGTCCAGCGGGCTGCTGGCCTGTGCGGCCCAGTCGGCCGGATCGGGCCGGGCGCGGCGCGCCGCCGACCTCCTCATGGCCGTGGTGGACCTGGGCGAATCCGGTGCGAACTCGCACCAGTTCGCGACCGCGGCCAAGGCGGTGAGCGAGGCGGCGAGGACGTCCGGCGACGCGCAGGCCGAAGGCCGGGCCCGCACGATGCTGACGCATGCCCTCAGCGTCTCCGGACGGTTCGCGGAGGCCGAGACCGAGGCCCGGCGCGCGCTGGAGCTCGGACAGATCGCCGACGACCCCGTCTCACTCGGGCAGGTCCCGAACCAGCGCGGGATCATCGCCCTGTACGAGAACCGGCACGGCGACGCCGAGGACCACCTGAGCGAGGCGCTGACCGCGTTCCGCGCGGACGGCAACAAGCCCGGCGAGGCCTCGGCCCTCTGCAACCTCTCACGCGTCCACCTGGCCACGGGAAGGACGGCGAGCGCCGTGGACCTCGCCCAGCAGGGCGTCGTCATCTACGAGTCGGACGCCTCGGGTCTGGCCCTGCGCCTCGCCAACGGGAAGTACGCCCTGGGACTGGCACTCACCGGCACGGGGCGGACCGCCGCCGCGCAGGAGGTGCTCACCGAGGCCATGTCGATATTCCGCGACAGCCGGCAGCAACTCTGGCACGGTATGACCCTGTTCAGGCTGGCCGAGCTGCAACTCGCCATCCGCCGGCCTGCCCACGCCGCCTCGCACGCCGAGCAGGCACTCGTGATCCTCCGTGGCATCGGCGGCGAATGGCGTCGCGCGAACGTACTCACCGCGCTGGGCCGCGGCCTCGCGGGCATAGGCCAGACGGACCGCGCCCAGGTCTGCTGGAACGAGGCACTCTCGATCTTCGACGACCTGGACTCACCCGAGGCAGCAGCCGTGCGTGAACTCCTGGCCCCCGCACCGGTCGCCGGGGTCTCCTGACCGCCGTTCATCAATCGTTTATCGCCTGACGGCACTCTCTACTCATCGATCCGTCGCGTCGGGGGGCACACGGATCGGCAAGTGGCCTCACCGTTAGGGTGATCGGCCCTGGGAGGGACCGCCCGGCGATCCACGGGGGAACCGCCGGGTGGACCCTCCATCCGCAGTCACCAGATTTCCAGGAGTTGAGCTTCATGGCCGACAAGAGCGACATCCTCAAGCCGGCGGACGCGCACGCGACCGACGAGGAGATCACCACGCTGGACGCCCACGCCACCGGCTCGCCGCTCAAGCCGGCCGACGCACACGCGACCGGCGAGGACCTCACCACCCAGGACGCCCACGCCACCGGCAAGCCCGCCAACTAGGTTCATTCACCCGCAGGGAGCGGCCGCGGCGGCGCGGAGGGGGAGCCGTCGCGGCCGCTCCGTATCCGCGGCCGGCTCCGGGAACCCTGCCCCTGGCTCGCTTCCCGTACGTCGCCGCGTCGTCACGATCCCTCTTCCGCCGATGCCGTGCCCCGCATGACCGGCGACGCACCCAGCACAGGAGTCGTAGTGACCAACACCAAGAAGACGCTCGTGGCCGCCGCCTTCGCGGTAGCCCTCAGCCTGGCCTCGGCCGTCCCCGCGTCGGCCGACACCCACGCGACCGGCGGGACCCCCGTCACCACGCAGAACACCCACGCGACCGGCGGGACCCCCGTCACCGCTCAGAACATCCACGCCACCTGAGCCGTCCCGGGAGCGCGCAAAGCCCGAGCCGGCCGGCTCGGGTCCCGCGCGCTCCCGGTCACGACGCCGGGTCCCGGACCACGGCCGGTGCGGGTCGCCCTCGTACGGGGTGAGGACCGCGCCGCGCCGGCGCCGAGGTCAGTAGCGCTCCTCCGCCGAGACCATGCAGCGCTTCACCCGGGAGACCAGGCCCGGGCTGTCCATCTTCACCGTCACCATCCGCGTCTCGCCGTAGCCGAGGTCGACCGACACCTCGCCCGTGTCCACCGTCAGGCCCTTGGCGTCCACGAAGGTCACGTCGACGTCGTAGGTGTGCTCGACGGAGGCCGTCGAGCGGATCTCGACCGTAGAGGCGGTCACCGCCTTGCGCTTGCCCTTCTTGGGCTGGGCGCAGCGGACGACCCGGACGACGGGTGCGTCGGAGGCGGTGGGTGACGGGGTGGCGGACTCGTAGGTGGAGCCGCCGGAGGAGCCCGACGAGCTGTCGTAGTCGTCGTCGTCGTAGTCGTGGTAGCCGTTGTTGCTCTTCTTCGAGTTCGAGCACCCTCCGCCACCGCTCGAGCTGCTGCGGCTCTTCCCACTCTTGCCTCCGTGGCTGGAGGTGGAGAACCCCGTGAGCGCGAGCACCACCACGACCAGCACGGCCGCGAACCTCATCTGTCGCCGCATCATCGATGCAGCCCCCCTTGCTGTAGTCGGCTTGCAGGGCCGCCGCGCGGCCGCGCGACACCGTAACGCAGAGCATCCACGGTTCTTTCCACAGCCCCGTCATGCCCCTGTCACGGTCTGGTCATGGTCTCCGATGGCAGGGCGGACCGGCCGGGCGTAGCGTCGAGCGCGGGGAGCGGTGCGCACAGCCGCGTCCGCCCAGGCCCGGGAGGCTGTCGATGATCCGCAATGTCCTCGGCGCCGTCGTCGCCCTCGTGGGAGCGGCGGCGGCCGTGCAGAGCCCGTTCCGCCGTTGGTACGACACCCGCCTCGGGCGCGACTACCGCATCCAGGACCTGTTCGACGGCATCACCGGCGTCTCGTCGTCCGTGATGGCCTCGATCCTGCTGCCGTTCCTCTTCGCCGCGCTGCTGACCCTCGTGGGGGTCGTGCTCCGCTCGCGTACGGCGGTCGCACTCGCCGGGCTCGTGGTGCTGGGCTTCACCGTGCTGTGGATGGTCCGGCTCGGTCAGGCGGAGAGCGGCCTGACCCTGGACGGCGACGGGTCGGGCCTCGGCTGGGGTGTGGCGCAGGCGCTGGCGGGCGGCGTGCTGATCCTGCTGGGCGCGCTGCTGATGTCCGGACGGCGCCGGGCCGCGCGGCCCGGCCGGAACGCCCCTGAGCCGTTTCCCGTGCCGCCGGACGACCGCCCGGACACCTGGCCCCCGACGCAGGAGCCGGGTCCCGCCGCCTACACGTCGCAGGCTCCGGAGCCGGAGGCGGACCCGTACACCGGCCCGGGCCGGCACCGGGCGACGTCGGGTGACGAGGACACCGCCGAGTACCCCGTCCAGGGCGAGGTGCCTCCCCGGCAGGGCGACGACCGCTACCGGCCGCCGCACCCGTGAGGCGTACGAGCGCGTACGGGCGCCCCGGGTCAGGCCCGGGCCCTGTTCCCCGTCCCGGTGCCCTTCAGCGCGTCCAGGGCGTACACGCAGCGGTCCTTGCTGCACGCGTACACGACTCCGCCCTGAGCCACCGGTGAACCCGTGATCTCGCCGCCCGTGGCCAGCTTCCAGCGGAGCTGACCGCCGGCCGCGTCCAGGGTGTAGAGCACGTGGTCCGCCGAGCCGAAGTGGACCCGGCCGTCCGCGACCACCGGTGCTCCGACCACCTCCCCGCCCGCCGCGAACCGCCACTTGGGCGTGCCCGTGACGGCGTCCAGGGTGTACAGCGCGCTGCCGCTGCCGACGTGCACGTTGCCCGCGGTGACCAGCACGGGCTCGATGGACTGCCTGGCCTCCGTCGCGATCCGCCAGCGGTCCTTCCCGGTCGTGGCGTCGAGGGCGTACACGGTGCCCAGGTAGTCGGCGAGGTAGACGCCGCCGCCCGTGACCGCGGGGCCCGGTGCGAAGGCGGGCGGGGAGAGGAACACGGCCGGGGCCTCGAAGTGCCAGCGGACCCGCCCGGACATCGTGTCCACGGCCAGCACCCGGGTCCCCGCGGCAACGTAGACATGGCCGTCGGGTGCGGGCGTCACGCGCACCGGCACCCCGCCGCAGGACGCGGCGTCGCCGACGGGGTAGGACCAGCGCTCCGTGCCGGTGCGGGCGTCCACGGCCCGCAGCCGGGCGTCCTGCCAGAGGTAGACCGTGCCGTCGTGCAGGGTTGGGCCGGCCTCGGCCGTCTCGAAGTCGGTCTGCGCGCCGGAGGTCTCCCACAGCTTGTCGCCGCTGGAGGCCTCCCACGCCTGTACGCCGCCGCCCCGCGTCGCGGTCAGCACGGTGCCCCGGTCCGCCTTGAGCGAGTACACCCAGGCGTCGGTGGCCAGCCGCCACCGCTCGGCGCCGCTCGCCGCGTCCAGCGCGTACAGCGACGGGCCGTCGGAGGCGTGGATGCGGCCGCCGTCGACGGCCATCGACCAGGCCACGTCGCGGGTCTTGAACTGCCGGCGGCCGTTGCCGACGTCCAGGGCGTGGACCTCGAAGGACGTCACGTAGAGCAGGTCGCCGACCACCACGGGCGTGCCCCACACGTCGTTCGACATGCGGAAACGCCACGGCCGCCAGCGATCGGGGGCGGCGGGCGCCGCGTCCGGGGCCGGGGCGGGCGCGGGCACCGGGGCGCCGGGGGCCACGGCCCCACCCGGTGCGCGTACCCAGCCGGTCGCCGGGTCGGCGTGCGCGGCAGCGGGCCCCCGCACCTCCGCGGGGCGCGGCCCCGGCCCGATCGGCACCTTCGCCCCGGGAAGCCGTACGGGCCCTCCGTCGGGCACGGACACCGGCCCTGGGACGGGGGCGGTCGCCCCGCCCTGCCAGGCCGTGTCCGCCCCGGCGCCCGGCGGGGGCTGCTGCGGACGTGGGGGTACGACGACGGGCGCGGGCGCCGCGGTGACGGCGCGGCCACCGCCGCGGCGCTGCTCGATCATCGCGGTCGCGACGCCCGGCAGCCAGGCCGAGGCGGTGCCGCTGTCGTCACTGCCGGACGCGAAGAGATGCGGTGCCAGCTGGGACTGCAGGTCGGCCGGGCTCGGGCGCCGCGTCGGGTCCATCTGCATGCAGGACTCGATGAGGGGGCGCAGGTCGTCGGGCAGCCCCTCGGTGTCGGGGCTCTCCCGCAGCAGCATGAAAACCGTCTCGACCGGGTTCGCCCCGTGGTACGGCGCGTGCCCCGTGGCGGCGAACACGAGGGTCGAGCCGAGCGAGAAGATGTCGCTGGCGCCCGTCACGCTGCGCGAGTCGCGCGCCTGCTCCGGAGACATGTAGGCCGGTGTTCCCACCGCCACGTTCGTCATGGTGAGCCGGGTGTTGGAGACGCCGGAGGCGATACCGAAGTCGATGACGCGAGGGCCGTCCTCGACGACGAGGACGTTGGACGGCTTCAGGTCGCGGTGGACCAGTCCCGCCCCGTGGATCGACTGCAGTGCCTCGGCGATCCCCGCGGCCAGCCAGCGCACGGCCTGCGTCGGCAGCGGCCCGCACTCACTCACTATCTCCTCGAGCGAGGGTGCGGGTACGTAGGCGGTGGCCAGCCAGGGCACGGCGGCCCTGGGGTCGGCGTCGACCACGGCCGCGGTGTAGAAACCGCTGACCGCGCGGGCGGCCTCGACCTCACGCGTGAAACGGACCCGGAACAGTTGGTCCTCGGCCAGTTCCGTACGAACCGTCTTGATCGCCACTCTCCGGCCCGATGCCGATCTCGCCAGATAGACCAGCCCCATGCCGCCGGCCCCGAGCCGTCCCAGCACCTCGAACGGGCCGATCCGCCTCGGGTCATGCTGCGTCAGCTGCTCCACTTGCCTGCCACCTCCCCGTACGGACCTCAGGAACAGAAGCCCGCGAAATCCCGCCCTGTGCAGCGTCTCACCAGTGGGCACCACTTGGCGGTGCGCACCCTGATTCTTCCTGGCTCGGGGCCCGGTTGCGAACCCGGGGGCGGATCGGGGTGTCCTGTGGCACTCCAGCCGTTTCAGGACACCTCGGGACAGCCGTCAGTCCATCAGTTCCGTCGGCTGGAGCACGGCGAAGGCGGCGCCCTGGTCGTCCTGCAGCTCTGCGGTCCGACCGTACGGGGTGGTCTCGGGCGGCGCCGTGATCCGGCCACCGAGCCGGACGGCGGTCGCGGCGGCGCGATCGCAGTCCTCGACGGCGAAGTAGGTGAGGAAGTGGCTCGGCAGCATCTCCGGCCGGGTCTTCGCGATGACCGCCCGGCCGCCGACGGCGGTGTCCTCGCCCGGCGCCGTACCGGCCGGCGACCAGATCCGGAACGGCTCCGGTTCGCCCGCCGCGTCCGGGATCCGGATGTCGGTCCCCTGGAAGCGGAAGACCTCTTCGTAGAAGGCGTCCACCCGGTCCGGGACACGGGTGTGGACCTCGGTCCAGCAGAAGGAACCCGGCGCGTTCCGCTTCTCGAAACCTGCGCGCTCCCCCGCCTGCCAGATGCCGAACACCGCCCCGCCGGGGTCCGCGGCCTGGGCGATCACCCCTGCCGCGCCGGCCCTCACCGGGTCGGTGATCACCTGCCCGCCGGCCTGCCTGACCAGGGCGACGGTGGCGCGGATGTCCTCGGTGGAGAAGTAGACACCCCAGGTCGTGGGCATACGGCCGTCCCGCTTAGCGGCGAGCGCGGCGACCAGCTCGCCGTCGCTGTACGCGTCCGCGAAGGGCATACCGTCACCCGCGTGGAAGGTCCAGCCGAACAGCCCGCCGTAGAAGCGCTTGCCGGCCTCCAGGTCCGCGAGCTGCACATCCACCCAGCACGGCGCGGACTGCGCGAATACGGCCATGGTCCGGGTCCTTCCGTGTCGGTGCCTGGAGCGACGGAAACGGGCAGGGGTGACGCCCGTCACACTCAACGTAACGTCGCACCACCGTGCGCGCGCCCCGAGAGGCCGGGATTAGAACCTTTGCCCGAATCGTGAAGATCCCGCACCTGGGCTGAACACGAGTTGTCCACCGAAGTTATCCACAGGCTGTTGATAGCACCATCCCACCGGGGCGCGGCCTCCGGGCGTGAAGCGCAATTCCATAAACCCTCACGTCCGCGCGGAATATGGCCCCGAGTTCATCGGGAATTGCGCCGTACACCCTGCCCGCACTGGCCCGTTCCCCATTTGCACTCGGCCGAATCGCGCTCGGTTCACCCGTCGGTAAGCTGACGGTCATGACAGGACAAGTACGCACGGTCGACGGCCGCGTGGCTGGTCGGCGAGGTCAGGCGACGCGGCAGAAGCTGCTCGACTGCCTCAGTGAGATGCTCAGCTCCTCGCCGTACCGGGACGTCAAAGTCATCGACGTGGCCCGGAAGGCGGGGACTTCACCCGCGACTTTCTACCAGTATTTCCCCGACGTCGAGGGCGCCGTTCTCGAACTCGCCGAGGAAATGGCCAAGGAAGGTGCAGGACTGACCGAACTGGTCGGCGGACGCACCTGGGTCGGCAAGGCCGGCTGGCAGGCCTCCGAGGAACTCGTCGACGGATTCCTCGACTTCTGGCGGCGTCACGACGCGATCCTCCGCGTCGTGGACCTCGGCGCCGCCGAAGGCGACAAGCGCTTCTACAAGATCCGCATGAAGGTCCTCAACTCGGTCACCGGCTCCCTGACGGACGCCGTCAAGGAACTCCAGTCCAAGGGCAGGGTCGACAAGGACGTCAGCCCCGCCGCGGTGGCCGGCTCCCTGGTCGTCATGCTGGCGGGGGTCGCCTCCCACCAGAAGGGCTTCACCACCTGGGGCGTCAAGCAGGCCGAACTCCGCCCCAATCTCGCCCTGCTGGTCCACCTCGGCATCACCGGGAAGAAGCCCGTCAGGTAGGCGCCGGCAGCGCTGCCTCCCCGCGTACGCGGGTTCCGCACCCCTTCTCGCGGCTCCCCCGTCCTGTCGCGTCACGGCGGACCACCCCGGTGGTCCGCCGTCGGCGTTTCCGCACCGGCGCGGACCGCGGTGGAATGGACCCATGAGCGATGCACAGCAGGAATTCCGTGAACTGCTCCACGCGCAGCGCGTGTGGGACGTCACCCTCCCCCACTTCGACCCGCCGGCGGCTCCCCCGGCACCTCTGCCGCTCTTCCACGCCTGGTTCGCCGAGGCGGTCGCGGCCGGGCAGCCGGAGCCGCACACCATGACCCTGGCGACGGCGGACGCCGAGGGCCTCCCCGACGTGCGCACCCTGATGCTGCACGACGCCGACGGGCGGGGCTGGCACTTCGCCACCCACGCCACCAGCGTCAAGGGCCGGCAGCTGGCAGCCCGCCCGCACGCGGCGCTCGGCTTCTACTGGCCCGCGCAGGGCCGCCAGGTCCGGGTGCGCGGGACCGTGTCACCGGCGGACAGGGCGGAGAGCCGCGCCGATCTGCGGGCCAGGTCCACGGGGGCGCTCGCCGCCGCGCTGACCGGCTCCCAGAGCGAGGTGCTGCCGTCGCTGGAGGAACTCGTACGGGCCTCGGAAGCCGCCTGGGAGCGGGCGAGCGCCGAACCGGACACCGAGGCGGAGACCTGGACCCGCTACACCGTCGACCCCGTCGAGGTGGAGTTCTTCCAGGGAGACGCCCGGCGGCGCCACGTACGGCTGCGCTACCGCCGGGACGGCGCGGGCTGGGTCCGGGATCTCCTCTGGCCCTGACGCCTCCCCGCTCCCCCTCGCCCCCCTTCGTCCGTCTTTATCCGGAATCTACGGGCGAGGAGCACCATGGAAGTCAGGTGAGCCGCTGGAGGCACCCATGGCACGCACCCGTTCCCGCTACGCACCGGACCGAGGCCTGACCACCCGCATGGTGAGCACCATGTTCTTCATCGGTCTGCTCTACGTCGTCCTGGTGGGCGTGCTGCTGGCCGCCCTGCGCGGCGCCTGGCCGGTCATCCTGGTCGCCACCGGCGGAATGTTCGTCGCCCAGTTCTGGTTCAGCGACCGCATCGCCGCGTACGGCATGGGCGCCCGGGAGGTGACCCCGCAGGAAGCGCCGGAACTGCACGGTGCGATCGACCGGATATGCGCACTGGCCGACATGCCCAAACCCCGGGTGGCCGTCGCCAGGAGCGACGTCCCGAACGCCTTCGCCACCGGGCGCAGCGAGAGGACCGCCCTGGTCTGCGCCACGACCGGGCTGCTGCGCAGACTGGAGCCCGAGGAACTCGAAGGCGTCCTGGCCCACGAGATGTCCCATGTCGCACACCGGGACGTGGCCGTGATGACGATCGCGTCGTTCCTCGGCGTCCTCGCGGGCGTCGTGACCAGGGTCGCCCTCTGGGGCGGCTTCGCCCGCAGCAGCCGGGGCAACGACCCGGCCGGCGTCATCATCATGCTGATCCCGCTGATCAGCGCGGTGGTGTACGCCGTGAGCTTCCTGCTGACCCGGTTGCTCTCCCGCTATCGCGAGCTCTCCGCCGACCGCACCGCGGCGCTGCTCACCGGCCGCCCCTCGGCGCTCGCCTCCGCCCTCACCAAGGTCAGCGGGCAGATGGCCCGGATCCCCACGGAGGACCTGCGCAAGGCCGAGCCGTACAACGCCTTCTACTTCGTGCCCGCGTTCGCCTCCGGGGAGAGCCTCGGACGGCTCCTGTCCTCCCACCCCACCCTCGAACAGCGCCTGGACCATCTGGCCCGCATCTCGGCCGGCCTGTCCCGCCCGTGAGGAGTCGCCATGGGCCTGCTCGACAGCATCCTGGGGCGCGGCAGACCGGTCCGTCCCGACCTCGACCAGCTCTTCGCCGTGCCGTCCGCGGCGCTCACCCTGGAGGCCGGAACCGGCTTCACGCCCACCGGCCTGGGATCGGTCTGCTTCGCCGGGGTGGAGGGCTCCGCCTTCGCCCGTGTCCGTCAGGACGTGCGGGAGTTGCTCGACGCGGACACCGGACGCGGCGGTGTCCCCGTCGAGTTCAGCCGGGACGACTACGGGTACACCTGGATGCTCTCCCGCCAGGCCCCCGGCGCGGAGGGGACGGCCTCCCTGGTCAACGACCTGCACGCGGTGAACACACTGCTCAAGGACGGGGGTTTCGGCCCTCATCTGCTCTGCTCGCTGATCGGGTTCCGTGATCAGGAGGACCGGCCGCTGGCCCTGGTGTACCTCTACAAGCGGGGCACCTTCTACCCGTTCGCCCCGGTGCCCGGCGGCGAGGAGAGGCGCGACAGCCAACTGGAGCTCCAGGTAAGGGCGGTGCTCGGCGACGACCTCCGGGTGGAGGAGGACCTCTCCCGCTGGTTCCCGGTGTGGGCGGCCCCGGGGCTGCGCACGGAGCCATGACGGCGCCCTCGTGATCATTTCGCAACCGATTCCCGTCCGGACCGGAACCCATCATGTTCATGTCCCATTACGCTCCGAAGCATGCCCGAACGCACCTCCCGCACCGATGAATCCCTCCGCTCCTCCGTCGACCGCACCGACGGCCGCCCGGTCTACGTGATCGGCGGCGGCCCCGGCGGACTCGCCGCGGCCGCGGCCCTGCGGGAGCGGGGTGTGCGGGCGGTCGTGCTGGAGCGGTCCGGACAGGTGGGGTCCTCGTGGCGCCGCCACTACGACCGGCTGCACCTCCACACGATCCGCCGCTGGTCGGCGTTGCCGGGGCTGGCGATGCCCCGCCGGTTCGGGCGCTGGGTGTCGCGGGACGACATGGTCCGCTACCTGGAGAAGTACGCCGAGCACCACGAGCTGGAGGTGGTGACGGGCGTCGAGGTGTCACGGGTCGACCGGACCGAGGACGGCACGGGCTGGCAGCTGAGCGCCACCGGCGGACGGGTCCTGACGGGACGCGCCGTGGTGGTAGCCACCGGCTTCAACCACACTCCGCGGCTGCCCGGCCTGCCCGGCCGCGAGGATTTCACGGGCGAGCTGACGCACGCGTCGGAGTACCGGAACCCGGCCCCGTACGCGGGCAAGGACGTGCTCGTCGTCGGCATCGGCAACACCGGGGCGGAGATCGCCGCCGATCTGGCGGAGGGCGGCGCGTCCCGGGTGCGGATCGCCATCCGCACGGTCCCGCACATCGTGCGCCGCTCCACGGCCGGCTGGCCCGCGCAGGCGACCGCCGTCCTGGTCCGCAGGCTGCCCGTCCGGCTCGTCGACCGGGCGGCACGTCTGATGTCCAAGGTGTCCGTACCCGACCTCGCGGAACAGGGCCTGCCCCGCCCGGACAGCGGGCTGTACTCCCGGGTCCGGGAGGGCGCGATCCCCGTCCAGGACGTAGGGCTGATCGACGCGGTCAAGCGCGGCCGGGTGATCCCGGTCGCCGCGGTCGCCTCCTTCGACAAGGACGCCGTGGTGCTCACCGACGGAAGCCGGATCACCCCGGACGCGGTGATCGCGGCGACCGGCTACGAGCGAGCCCTCGAGGGCCTGGTCGGCCACCTCGGTGTGCTGGACGCCCGGGGGCGCCCGGTGGTGCACGGCGCCCGCACCCCGGACGGTGCTCCGGGCCTCTACTTCACCGGGTTCACCAACCCGATCAGCGGCATGCTCCGCGAGATCGCGCTGGACGCGCGGAGGATAGCCGCGAAGGTCGCGGGAGGCTGAGCATCCGGCCCGGAGAGCGTTCCCGGAGTCCGGGGACGCTCTCCGGCACACGCCCGCTTCCGGGAGCGGGCCCGGCCCCTCGCCGTTCCCGGACGCCCTGTCAGGCCGCCTTCTCCAGCACGCCGCGATGCCCCGCCCCGGTCCTCCGGACGGCCAGCACCATGAGCGCGGCCATGGCGCACAGGGCGCCCGAGGCGTACCAGACGACGTCGTACGAACCGAATACGTCGCGGGCCACGCCCCCGAGGAAGGCCACCAGGGCCGCGCCCACCTGGTGCGAGGCGAGGACCCAGCCGAAGACGATCGCGCTGTCCTCGCCGTACCGCTCCCGGCACAGGGCCATCGTCGGGGGTACCGTGGCGACCCAGTCGAGGCCGTAGAAGACGATGAACAGGATCATCGGCGGATGCACGGCCGGCGCCATCAGCATCGGCAGGAACAGCAGCGACACCCCGCGCAGCGCGTAGTAGACGGCCAGCAGCCTGCGGGCGTCGTACCGGTCGGTGAGCCAGCCGCTGAAGACCGTGCCGACGATGTCGAAGACGCCGATCACGGCCAGCAGGGATGCGGCCGCGGTGGTCGCCATCCCGTGGTCGTGGGCCGAGGGCACGAAGTGGGTGCGGATCAGGCCGTTGGTGGAGGCCCCGCAGATCGCGAACGAGCCCGCCAGCAGCCAGAACGGGCCCGTGCGGGCCGCGTCGAACAGGACGCGCACGGTGCGGGCCGCGGCCCCCTTCGCGGGCGCCGGCTTCTCGGTGTGCTCCCCGCCGTACGGGGCGAGGCCCACGTCGGCCGGGTGGTCCCGCATCAGGAACCAGACCAGCGGGACGACGGCGAGCGCGGCGAGAGCGACCGTCACGGAGGCCGCACGCCAGCCGTGGCGGTCCACGATCCAGGCGCACAGCGGGAGGAAGACCAGCTGACCCGAGGCGCCGGCCGCGGTGAGGATCCCGGTGACCAGTCCGCGGCGGGCGGTGAACCAGCGGTTGGTGACGGTGACGGAGAAGGACATCGCCATCGCTCCGCTGCCCAGCCCGACGAGCAGGCCCCAGTAGAGCATCAGTTGCCAGGACGCCGTCATCCAGACGCTCGCCAGCGCCCCGGCGGCGACCGCGCTGAGCGCGACGACCACGACCCGGCGGATTCCGAACCGGTCCATGAGGGCGGCCGCGAACGGCGCGGTCAGCCCGTAGAGCGCCATGTCGATGGAGACGGCGAGACCGATCTCGCCGCGCGACCAGCCGAACCACGTGTGGAGGGGGTCGATGAGCAGGCCGGGCAGGGAGTTGAAGGCGGCGCCGCCGATGATCGTCACGAAGGTGACGGCGGCGACGATCCACGCGCGGTGCACGCGGGGACGGCGAGAGCGGCCAGGGATCACGTCGGTCGTCACCGTGCCGGTTGTCTGAGTCACGTCGCCCAGCATCCGGCCGGGGGCCCGTCCGGTACGAGTGGCTGAGAGGTCACCCTTCGCAGGAATCGGGCCACGCCCTTCGCAGGAATCCGCGTGCGAGACCGGCGTGGACCGCCCAGGCCGCCGCCGCCCCCACCACGTACCAGAGCAGGTCCGGGGCGTTGAACGTGGAGCCGAGCACCAGCCGTGCCACCGTGCTGCTGCGGGCGAGCTCCTCGGGGACGCCCGTGAGCTGGGCCAGTTCCACGGCCCAGCTCACGGCGAGTGCGAGCCCGGCGGCCGTCCCGGGCCGCACCCGGGGCGCGAGCACGACGACGAGGGTGTGGATCAGCACGGTGTAGAGGGCGTCACCCGCGTACTTGGCCGGGTCCCCGCCCGCGACGGCGCGGGTGCCGAGGCCCGCGGCCACGGTCACGAGCGCGGCCGCCGCGGCCACGGACCGTACCGTGACGGCGCCGGGGACCTCATGGGCGGCGCCCCGGGGAACAGATGCGTGTACCGGCGGCTTCTTCCTCATGGCCGGTACGTTTATCAGGCCGCCGCCGGTAGCAGCCAACCCAGGGGGAGCAGGGATCCAGATGCGCCATCGCGTCGCCGTTCTCGCACTCGACGGAGTCCTGCCGTTCGAACTGGGCATCCCCCAGCGGATATTCGGCCGTTCGCTGGGCGTCGACCCCCTGAACAGGGGGGAGGAGCTGTACGACGTCGTGACCTGCTCCGTACGCCCGCCCGGGCCGGTCCAGACGGACGCCGACTTCCACATCGTGGTGGAACACGGGCCGGAGGCCCTCGCCACCGCGGACACCGTGGTCGTCCCGGCCTCGTACGAGCTCGGCCCCGTCCACGAGGAGGGCAGGCTCACCGAGGAACTGGCCGCCGCGCTGGGCCACATCAGGCCCGGGACGCGCCTCGTCTCCATCTGCACCGGGGGGTACGTCCTCGCCGCGGCCGGATATCTCGACGGGCGGCCCGCGACCACCCACTGGGCCTCCGCGGAGCACTTCCAGCGGCTGTTCCCGCGCGTACGCGTCGACCCGGACGTCCTGTTCATCGACGACGGCGACGTACTCACCTCGGCCGGCGTGGCCGCGGGGATCGATCTCTGCCTGCACATCGTCCGCCGGGACCACGGCACCGCCGTCGCCAACGACGTCGCCCGCCGCACCGTGGTACCCCCGCACCGGGAGGGCGGGCAGGCGCAGTTCGTCCGGCGGCCGGTTCCCGAGGCGGGGATCGCCACGACCACGGGAGCGCGGGCCTGGGCGCTCGGACGGCTGGAGCAGCCGATCCTGCTGCGCGACATGGCCCGCCAGGAGTCGATGAGCGTGCGCACCTTCACGCGCCGGTTCCGCGAGGAGGTCGGGATGAGTCCGGGGCAGTGGATCGCACAGCAGAGAGTCGAACGGGCCCGGCAGCTGCTGGAGTCCACGGACCTGTCGATGGACCAGGTGGCGCGGGACGCCGGGTTCGGGACGGCCACCTCGCTGCGGGAGCATGTGCAGGCCGCGCTGGGTGTCTCCCCGACGGCCTACCGGCGGACGTTCCGCACGGCGGTCCCGGGGCTCTGAACAGCCGGCCGCTCAGAGACAGGCACGGTCGCCCGGCTGGTCCTGGATCACCGGGACCATCACCGGACCCTGGCGGTCGACCTCGCACCAGATCCGCTTCCCGGCGCCCTCGGGCTGCCAGCCCCAGCGGTCGGCGAGTCCGTCCACCAGCTCCAGGCCACGGCCGCCGGTGTCCTCACCCGCCGCATGACGTGGCTGGGGCGGGCTGCAGCTGGCGTCCGCCACCTCGACCCGGACCGTACCCGCCGAACCCGTCGGGTTCGCGGACCCGAAGAGCATCCGCAGGACGGCCGGACAGCCCGTGTGGACCACCGCGTTGGTGACGAGCTCCGAGATCAGCAGGATGAGCGTCTCCGCGATCGGCTCGTCGTCCTCCATCCCGGACCCGACCAGGCGCGACCGCGCCCATCTGCGGGCCCGTCCCACCTCCGCGGGATCCGGCCCGACCTCAAGCTGAACCTGAAGCACCTGCACCGCTCACACCATCCGAACCGGCGGACACATCGCCTCGCGCCTCCTCAGGGTCACGGAACGTGACTCCCCTGCGAGACAGCATGGTTGACGTACAGTCACCGCAACAAGCGCTTCGGGCATATTCCAGCGCGAAGGAGTACGCGTGGTCCATACTGTGCGACGCGTGCTGCGATGAGTCGAACAGAAGCCCGCGGACGCCCCGGGGAGCGGGTCCCCGACCGGCCGGCCGCAGCTCCGTGGCGTGCGAGCAGGGCACCGCGCACCGCCCGGGGCGGCCTCGTCGGGCGCACCCGGATCCTTCGGTTCCAGTACCACTCGCATCTCAGGGAGCGTACCCGAGCGCGGGCTCACGACTCCGCCCGGTGACGGACCTCCGGCCGCCTCCGGGCCGCCACCCGAGGCACTGTGTGACGTGCCAACCACGCTCCGTACGCCTCCGGTCAGCCACGACTGTCACCGACGCCGCCCCGAAGCCGGCCGGAGGGCGGCCCCGGCCGGGTCTCGGAAGGGCACGAACTGCTCAATCTGTTGGGCGTGTTGACGCGCGCTCCCCGGCGTGCGTCGCCACCGGGGCGGCCCGGGCGCGCGCCGCGCCCCGGCCGTACTCCGGATCGGGTCACGACTGTTACGCGTCGGGGGCGATCACGGTGAAGTAGGCGGAGAACGCGGCGACCGCCTCCGTCTCGCCGATCCGGCCGTCCTGGTCGGTGTCCAGGCTCCGGGCCGCGATGCCCGCGACGTCCTCCGCGGCGCCCAGCACCCGCAGGGCGCGCTCCACCTCGGCCACCGGAGCCGAGACGGACGAGGTGCCTTCGAGGTCCGATCCGGCGGCCACGGCGAGAGCCGCCCGCAGGAAGGGGCGGGCGATCTCCGCGAAGCGCTCGGGGCTGTCCCGCAGCCGCTTCACCGCGCCTCCGACGAACTCCGCCCGGTTGACCCGCTGGTCGCCGTCGACGTCCGCGATGCCCGCCATGCCCTGCCAGAAGGCCTCGGCGCCGGTGTAGAGGGACTGGCCCCGGTCGCAGCGCGCCGTCGTGCCGAACTCGGCGAGCAGGCGTGCGGCGGCGGCGTTGAAATCGGCGCGATCGATGTAGCCGTTGCCGTCCTGGTCGAAGGCGGCGAAGCGGTGCGCGATCTTGCGCTCGTACTCTGCGCTGTCCATGCGGGGAGCGTACGTCGCCGAGCCGCGCCACGTGTCACCGATGTCCCTCAGGTCGGTGACAAGCTCGTCCCCGACCGGCGTGTCACGCGGTGAGCGGCTGGGACTCGTCGTCGGTGGCCGCGTCGGCGTCGGGGTAGACGTCGAAGAGCCTGCGCACCCCCAGCGCGCCGAGCACCTTGTTGACGTGCGAGCCGTCGACGGCGCCTCGGGCCGGAAGGATCAGCCTGAGCCGGCCCCCGCAGGACTTCATCAGCCGGCGGGAGGCGATCAGGACGCCGACGCCGCTGGAGTCGCAGAAGAGGACGCCCGAGAGGTCGAGGACCACGTCGTGCCGGCCCGCGGCCACCGCCTCGTGGACGGACTGGCGCACGACGGGCGAGCTCACGAGATCGAGTTCGCCGTGGATCCGCAGCACGGTCCACTCGTCCTGCTCCGTCTCGTCCACCTTCAGCGTCACGTGACTCGGCCTCTCGTTCCGGGGCTCCGGAGGATCCGGAAGTTTCCGTTCCTCCTCGCGGCTGCCCGCGTACCCGCCCGCGAAACGCCCTTCCGCTCACCGACCTGGCACAGCTCATGCAGAATTGATCAGTTCAGGATCGTTTACTCGATCAGGAAAAGGCAAGGCGGGGTGTGTTCCCTATCATTCGGCGCCACTTGAGGGACGTACTTGCCGGAAACACGCGTGCCCCGGCGGCGCCGCCGACTACATTCGACGTGACGAGAGGCACAGGGCTGGGGGCTGGATGGTGAAGGACGCGCCACCGCGCTGGGACCGCCGCATGCAGCAGAGGCTCGCACGCGGCGAGGCGGCCGCCCTCGGCGAGTTCTACGACCGGTTCGCCGCTCTCGTGCACAACCAGGCCCACCGCATGCTCGACGACGAGGAGGCCGCCGACCAGGTCACGCGCGAGGTCTTCGGCTACGTCTGGGAGAACCCGCACGCCTACGACCCCAAGCACGGTTCGATGCGGTCCTGGGTGGCCAGGCTCACCCACCGCCAGGCCGTGCTGCGGCTGCGGGCGGCGGACGGGGGCGGCACCCAGGACGCCGAGGAGCTCGAGAACCGGGTGAGCAGGGCCACCGCCGCGGCGCGGGCCGACTACATCGTCGCCTCCATGCCGGCGCCGCTGCGCGCCGCCCTGGAGCTGGCGTACGTCCAGCGCCGGGACTACCGGCAGACCGCGGCCGACCTCGGCGTCACCGGCGACGAGGCGAGGCGCCGCCTGCGGCTGGGGCTCCAGCTCCTCTCCACCGCGAACACCCGCTCGTCGGCGGACCAGGCGCCTCCCGGATACGGACCGACACCGTGAGCGGGGGCCACGGCGGCGGCCGCGAGGAGGAGCAACCGGTGGAGCGGCGGATACCGGGGCCGCGCTCCGCCCCGGACGACCGGGAGAACCTGCCACCGGCCGTGTCCTCCGGACCCGCGGAGCCGCCCGTCTCCCCGGAACCGCTGATGCCGCTGATGCCGCCGGTGCCGCCGGTGCCCCCGTCCGGCCCGCCGCTCCCCCACCATGTGCTCCAGTCCCTCCTCGGCGCGTGGGCCCTGGCCGCCTGCTCCGCCGAGGAGACGGCGGCCGTCGAGGACCACCTCACCTCGTGCGCGCCCTGCGCGGACGAGGCGCTGCGGCTGCGCGACGCCGTGGGACTGCTGCACTCGGACGGCACCCTGGACCTGGACCCGCTGCTCCGGTCCCGCGTGCTGGAGGGCTGCCTGGGCCGCCGCCCGGCGCTGATCCCGGTCCCCGGCTGGGCCGCCCCCTACGACGCCGAGACCGCACGCCTCGACGCCCTGCTGCGGGACATCAGGGACTCGGAGTGGCACGCGCCGGTCCGGCTGAAGTGGTTCGAGGAAGATCAGCAGGTGCACCGCAAGACGACGGTCGCGGGGGTGATCGGCCACCTGACGGCCGTCGACGGCCTGGTGTCCCGGGCGCTCGGCCTGGACGACCCGCTCGGGAAGGGCGACAGGCCGCTGGGGCCCACCGACCGCACCGAGTCGTACTGGTCGGCGGCCCGGCGCCCGCCCACCCGAGCGGTACGCGAGCCCTGGCGCGACCAGAACCACGCCCTGATCCGCACGGTGTCCTTCGCCGGCCGCGGCGTCGCCGAGCTCTCCGTCCCGTACGGGGGATTCGCGCTGCCCCTGCAGGACGCGCTGCTGGAGCGCGCCTTCGAGTGCTGGGTGCACGGCGACGACATCGCCGACGCGGTGGACTATCCCTACGAGCCGCCCGCCCCCGCGCATCTCCACGAGATGATCGGCCTCGCCGTCAGGCTGCTGCCGGCCGTCCTGGCGGAGCGCCGCCGTGCGGGGCTGGCCGCGCCGCCACGCCATCTGGTCGCCGCGGGGTCTCCCGGCCGTTCCCTCCATCTGGAGGTCGAGGGCAGGGGCGGCGGGGACTGGTACATCGCCCTGGACTCACCGGCCGCCCTCGGCTCCCCGTCCCACACCGTCGCGCAGGTCGCGCTCGACGGGGTGGAGTTCTGCCGCCTGGTCGCGGGCCACGTCCCTCCGGTCGAGGCCGCGGCCGGACAGGAGGGCGACCGGGAGGCGATCCGGGACGTCCTGTTCGCCGCGGCCTCGCTCAGCCGGCTCTGACCCAGGGCCTTACGCTCGGACCCCGCCGGGTCCGGGTGCCACACTCCCTGATCCGACATGACCGGACGCAAGGCCCTGGGGCCGATCGCGGCTCAGTCGAAGACGACCGTACGCCGGCCGTTGAGCAGGATGCGCCGCTCCGCGTGCCACTTGACCGCACGGGCCAGCGCCTGGCACTCCACGTCACGCCCCACGGCCACGAGCTGGTCCGGCGTGACGCCGTGCCCGACGCGCTCGACCTCCTGCTCGATGATCGGCCCCTCGTCGAGGTCGGCGGTGACGTAGTGAGCCGTCGCACCGATCAGCTTCACACCGCGCGCGTGGGCCTGGTGGTAGGGCTTGGCGCCCTTGAAGCTCGGCAGGAAGGAGTGGTGGATGTTGATGATCCGGCCGCTCAGCTGCTTGCAGAGATCGTCCGAGAGCACCTGCATGTAGCGTGCCAGGACCACGAGTTCGACGTTCTCACCGCGCACCAGCTCAAGCAGCTGAGCCTCGGCCTCCGGCTTGTTCTCCCTGTTCACCGGGATGTGCCGGAAGGGGACGCCGTAGGAGGCGACGAGCTCGGCGAACTCCGTGTGGTTGGAGACGACCGCCACGATCTCGACCGGCAGGGCGCCCGTGCGGGAGCGGAACAGCAGGTCGTTCAGGCAGTGTCCGAACTTGCTCACCATGAGCACGATCCGCATCCGGTCGCTCGCCCGGTGGATCTGCCACTCCATCCGGAAGGAGTCGCCGATCGCGGCGAAGCTGGCCCGCAGCTTGTCCACGCTGACCGGGGCGTCCGCCGAGAAGTGAACGCGCATGAAGAAGAGACCGGTGTCGTGGTCGCCGAACTGCTGGCTGTCCTCGATGTTGCAGCCGGTCATGAAGAGGTAGCTCGACACGGCGTGCACGATGCCCTGCTTGTCCGGGCAGGAGAGCGTGAGGACGTACTGCTCGGCGGGGGCTTCCGAGGCAGCGGATACGGATTCGGCGGGCTGCGGCGCGGTCATCCCCGTAGGGTGCCACACCGCCCGGCACTCACGCCGATCCGGTCATGATGCGGAGCACGTCCAGGGACCTCGGCGGGATGTCGGGGTCCTCGCCGTCATTGGTGGCGAGCATCACATGGGCCTCCCGGGCGGCCACGACCGCCTCCTGCCAGCCCGGGTGCTCCAGGTAGGCCGAGACCGGGGCATCGGCGCCTATCTGGTGCATGATGCGCAGCACCCGCAGCGCGGCGACGTCCACGAGGGCGGCCTCGGCCGAGTCGCGGAAGATCGTGCCCACGTATTTCTCGGCGGACCAGTTGTCCAGCCAGGTGTCCTCGACCAGGCGGTACACGGCGTCGGTGACGTCGCCGTACCCTTCCCGGCCGGCCAGCCAGCACTCGTGGTGGAAGACGGGGTCGGAGAGCATGTGCAGCGCCGAGCGCACATTGCTGCGCCAGCGCCACCACGGCATGTCGTTGAGCGGCATGCCGCCCATGGTGGAGGAGCGACGGCCGCGACGTGAAGTGTTCTCCGAACCTTGCTGCACGGTTGCCGATCGTACGTTCCCCCTCGGCGGCGGTGCGCGGCCCCCCGCAATTCACCTCGGGGTCACCCTGCGTTGACCGAGACACACTGCGGCGTTACCCGGGGGCCGGAAAAGTTCATGCCCATGACCGGATGGCGATGCCGCACCTCTCCCAGCCCCCGCAGGATCCTCACAACCGTGGCGGCCGGGGCGCTGCTGCTCTCCGGCTGCGGGGTTCTCCCGGGGGCCTCCGCGGGCGGCAGGGAGCCCGTGACCGTGATGACCTGGGCTCCCGACACCACCGGGGCCGACGAGGTGAACATGGCGGGCATGCCGGCGATGGCGAGGACGTACGCGCGCTGGATCAACGACCGGGGCGGCATCGACGGACACGAGCTCAAGGTCCTCACCTGCAACGAGCAGGACACCGCGTCCGGCGCCTCGAAGTGCGCCCGTCGCGCGGTCGAGGCGGACGTGGCGGCGGTCGTCGGTTCGTACAGCGGATTCGGCCGGGCCTTCCTGGCTCCGCTGGAAGCCGCGGGCATCCCGTACATAGGCGGCTACGGCGCCTCCGCGGACGAGTTCACCAGCTATCTCTCCTACCCGGTTAACGGCGGCCAGCCGGCGCTCCTGGCGGGCAACGGCCGGCAGCTCGCCGCCGGCTGCGAGCGGGTCGCGCTCGTACGGCCGGACACCCTGGTCGGCGACACGATGCCGGGGCTCCTCGACACGGGTCTCGGCACCGGGAAGCACTCGCGGTCCTACGACATCGTCACCACCGAGGGGGCCACCTCGTACGACGAGGAGGCGGCCAGGGCCATCGAGCACGCGGACGGCGGCTGTGTGACCGCGGTGCTCGGCCAGGGCACGCAGACCTTCTTCGATTCCTTCCGGCGGCTGGAGACGGAGGACGGCGCGGTCCGGATCTCCTCCGTGCTCGGCAGTGTCGGCCAGAGCCTCATCGACCGTACGGGCGGCGCGGACAGCCCCTTCGAGGGCGCGCTCGTCACCGGCTGGTACCCGGAACCGGGCGATGCCCGCTGGAACGAGATGCGGGAGGTGATCCGGAAGTACGCCTTCGGGGACAACCGGATCGACCCCGGGGACACCGGCGTGCAGACCACGTGGATCGCGTACACCGTGCTCAAGGCGGTCATCGAGGCGATGGACCAGCCGGAGATCACCGGAGGCGGCATCTCCGTCAGCCTCAACCGAGGCACCGAGGTCGACACCGGTGGCCTGACGCCGGTGCTGCGCTGGCGCTTCCAGGACATGCTCGGCGTCACGGCCTACGGGCGCATCGTCAACGCCCGGGTGACGTTCCAGATGGTCAAGGACGGGCGGCTCACCGCCGGGAACGACGACTTCGTGGATGTCACGAACATCCTCCTGGACGCCGGCTAGTGCCGCGGCAGGCAACGTTCGCCCGTTGAGGAGCGACGTCCGGTGCGTGCCGGCCCCGGGGGGCGGTGTCCACCCCCCTCGGGCCCGGCACCGCCTCAGAGCTGTGTGGGGGCCCGCTCGGTCAGCCCGTACTTCCGCGCGATGGCGTTCCACAGGCCGGAGGCCTCACGCTTGGCGATGGTGGCGTCGCTGCTGGACTGCCCCGCCTTGGCGGTCTCCCCGGTCGAACGGGCCTTGCCGCCCTTGCAGACCTTCTTGTCGTTCTTCGCCTGCCGGGCCCACGCGGCGTAGTGGTCGTCGGCCTCGGCCGACGCCTGCCAGGCCTTGGTCAGGGAGCTCTTCAGCTCGGCGCTGGACGGCAGTTGATCGACGCTCAGCGACTCCAGACGGGTCACCAGGCCCCGGCGCTGTGTGGCCGCGCCGGTCAGATCGGTGGCGGCCTGGTCGAGCTCCCGGCAGCCCTTGATCTTCTCCACGGCGCTGATCACCGCCGAGCGGCTGTTGTTGCTGTCGGCGAGGAGCTTGTCGAGCTGCTCGGCCTGCGGCTTCGCGGGATCGTCCGAGGGCTTGGCGGGGGACTCGGCTGCCGCCGAACTCTGCGACGCGACCGGCTGCTTGGCGTCCTCGGGGCTGTCGTCGCCCCCGCTCATCAGCGCGCCCGCGCCGAGCCCGACGACCGCACAGCCGACGACGACCGCCGCGATCAGCTTGATGTGCGCCGTCCGTCTGCGCGGTGCGCCGTCGCCCTGGTCCTGGTGCGGCACGCCGTGGCCGCCGTAGCCGCCGCCGTGCGTGCCCTGCTGGGGGGCCGGCTGGTAGGGCTGGGCGCCCTGGGGCGGCTGCTGGGAGTACTGCTGGTGCCCGGCGTCGAAGCGGGGCATCTGCTGCGTGGCCCCGGCCGGCTCCTCGCTGCGGAAGAGGCTGTCGAACTCCGCGGGCGGCTGCCGGTCACCGGGGGCTCCCGGTCGTATCCCGTACGGGGCGCCACCGGGCACCGGGGGTATGTACTGGGTCGCGTCGGAGTCGGAGGGCTGTCCCGGGGCGGCGTTCTGCCCCAGGTACTGCGTGGACTCCGCGGGCCGCTCCGGAGGCAGTCCCCCCGGGAGCGGGCCGCCGGTCACGGGCGCGATGTACTGCGTGGCGTCGGCGTCCCCGCCCTGCTGCCCCGTGCCGTGCCCGGCCTCGGGCGGCAGCGGCTGGGCGTATCCCTGCGGCGGCTGCTGGTACTGGCCCTGCGCGGGCGGGTACGGCTGCGGCTGCTGCTGGTACTGCCCGTGCTGCGGCTGCTGGTACGCGTTCTGCCCGTACTGCTCCGGCGGGAGGTGACCGGGTGGCGTACCGTCCTGCTGCGCGGACTCCGGCCCCCAGGAGTTGCCCCACGGCTGGCCGCCGGCGGGGACGGCCTGGTCCTGCTGCGGGCCGGCCGGCCCACCCGGATGCCAGGGGGCACCACCGTCTGCGGGCAGCACGACACCCTCGTGCGCGGGCCGTACAGCGGGAAGCTGCCGCTCGTCACCCTGTCCGCTCTGTGTCACCGGGACTCCTCCGTGTGAACCTATGGAATCGTCGGCTCACGCTACCGGGTGTCCTCGGCCGGGCGCCAAGCGCCCAAGGGTGCTCACCGCCCCTTCACACAGGTGGTAACGCCCTCGGCGCTCCTGACGCTGTTCATGGTCGGACCGGCGGAATCCGGCCGGACCGCCGTAACGGCCGGCCGGGCCGCCGAAACCCCCGGGTCAGGCAGCCTGCAGCTCCAGCCTGGCGCCGAACTCCCGGACCGAGGGTTCGTTCGCGTAGGGCTCCAGTCGCTGCCGGAGGTCGTCGAGATACTCCGCACCCCGGCTGGAGCGCACCGTCCCCAGGAGCTCCATCGCCCGCAGCCCCGTGTGGCACGCCTGCTCCACCTCGCGCTGCTGCACCTGGGCGGTGGCCAGCAGCACCAGGCCGATCCCCCGGCGCCGGATCCGGGAGTCGGGGAGCGCCGCCAGCGCCTCCTCGGCGCGACGGGCGGCGGGCTCTCCCTGCCCCAGGTCACGGTGGCAGTGGGCCAGTTCGTCGGCGAGGTAGCCCGCGTCGAAGTGCGCGATCCAGGCCGGGTCGTCTCCCGTTGCGGGGTCGGACCGGTCCAGCGCGGCCAGCGCCCGGCCGGCGGCGAGCCGGCAGGCGGGGGCGTCGCCCAGCAGTGCGTGGCCCCGGGCCTCGGCGGCGTGGAACATGGCCTCCGCCCTCGGCGTGACCCTTCCCCGCGCGCCCTCCTGGGCTGCCCGCGCCAACTGGGCGATCTCCCGGGGGTTGCCGAGCTGGGCCGCGAGATGGCTCATCGAGGCGGCCAGCACGTACCCCCCGTACGCGCGGTCCCCCGCGGCCTGGGCCAGGCGCAGCGCCTGGATGTAGTACCGCTGGGCGAGACCGGGCTGGCCGGTGTCGACGGCCATGTACCCGGCCAGCTCGGTGAGCCGGGCGACCGCGCCGAACAGCTCACGGCCTACCGATTCGCGGTACGAACCCGAAAGGAGCCCGGAGACAACGCTGTTGAGGTAGTGCACCAGGACGGGCCGCACATGTCCGCTGCCGAAGCGGTGGTCCAGGTCGACGAGGGCGGCCGTCGTCGCGCGCACCGCGGCCACGTCCGGCATCCCCACCCTGCTCCCGGCGGTCCGTGCCACCTGCGGGTCGGCTCCGGTGATCAGCCAGTCGCGGCTGGGCTCGACGAGGGCGGAGGCCGCCACCGCCGAACCGGAGAGCAGGTCGCGGCGGCCCACGTCACTGCGCCACAGCTCGCAGACCTGCTCGACGGCGCCGAGCACCGTGGGTGAGAACTGGAGGCCGACGCCGGAGGCCAGGCTCTTGCCGTTGGCCATGCCGATCTCGTCGATGGTGACCGTACGGCCCAGTTTGCGCCCGATCGCCTCGGCGATGATCCCCGGTGCTCTGCCCCGGGGTTGCTGCCCGCGCAGCCAACGGGCCACCGAGGTCTTGTCGTAGCGCAGATCGAGCCCCCGCTCCGCCCCGACCATGTTGACCCTGCGCGCGAGACCGGCGTTGGAGCACCCGGCCTCCTGGATGAGCGTCTGAAGCCGTTCGTTCGGCTGACGGGCGACGAGAGGCCTGGCTGCCATGTGTTTCCCCCCTGAGACCGCGGTGATTCAGTGAAGCAATCACTGCCCGGCACGGCACGAGAAATGCGCATATTCATCTGTATCGGGTACGCGGGACCGCGTGTCGGCACAGTTCTGCAGGTGGTTACCCGCCCTTCGGTGCGCTCGCTCACGCGCGCCCCCGCCCGTGCCCCTGTGCGCCCCGCGTGCAGAACCGATCCGCCTCGAAGGTGCCGCGTGCGCCCGTAACCCCAGGTGGCACTGGTAGTTGAGTGGGCGTGGAAGAGCCCATCGGAGTGACGGAAGCCGCGCAGGTCCCCCGCCAGCGGAACGAGCAGCTGCTGGAGGCCGCGGCCTGGTACGCGCAGGAGCGGCACTGGGACGTGTTCCCTGGCGCCTGGCTGGAGCCCGTCGGAGGGACGGAGCGCTGCTCCTGCCAGGTACCGGCCTGCGCGGCCCCGGGGGCCCATCCCATCCGTGCGGACTGGGCGGGCCAGGCGACCGGCAGTGGCGCCGCCGCCCGCCGGATGTGGGCCAGGCAGCCCGGGTCGTCGGTGCTCCTGCCGGCCGGCCGGACCTTCGACGCCCTGGACGTGCCGGAGTCGGCCGGCTTCCTGGCGCTGGCCCGGATGGAGCGGATGGGCCTCACCCTGGGCCCGGTGACCCGCACCCCTGACCGGCGGATGCTCTTCTTCGCCCTGCCCGGGGCCGCGGCCAAGGCGCCTGGGCTCGTACGGCAGTTGGGCTGGGACGCCAGGGCGATCGGGATGACGGGGCGCGGCGAGGGCGACTACGTGGTCGCGCCGCCGACCCGGATGGCGGGGCGCGGAGCCGTGCAGTGGGCCCGGCGTCCCTCACGGGCCGATCCGTGGCTGCCGGACGCCGAGGAACTGATCAGTCCGCTCGCCTACGCCTGTGCACGGGAAGCAGCCGACGCGCGCACCCGTCTTTCGTAGGGTGGTCCCCACATGCGGGGACTTCGAAAGGCAGTGCCATGCCGGACCAGGCGGACAGTGCGAGCAGGACCGATTCGGCGGGTGGGGCTGCGGCCGCACGGCCCGCGGTGCGGGTGGAGGGGCTGTGGAAGCGGTTCGGCGAGCAGATCGCGGTCGGCGGTATCGACCTGGATCTCCCGGCGGGCAGGTTCATCGGCCTGGTGGGCCCCAACGGGGCGGGGAAGACGACCACGCTCTCCATGGTCACCGGGCTGCTCAGGCCGGACATGGGGCGCATCGAGGTCGCCGGCCACGACGTGTGGCGGGATCCGGTCGAGGTGAAGTCCCGGATCGGGGTCCTGCCCGAGGGACTGCGACTGTTCGAGCGGCTCTCCGGGCGTGAACTGCTCTCCTACACGGGGAGGTTGCGCGGCCTGCCGGGTGCGGAGGTGGACAAGCGGGCGACTCAGCTCCTCGATGTGCTGGATCTCGCGGGGGCCCAGCACAAGCTGGTCGTGGACTACTCGACCGGGATGCGGAAGAAGATCGGGCTGGCTTCCGCCCTGCTGCACAATCCCGAAGTCCTTTTCCTCGACGAGCCGTTCGAGGGGGTCGACCCGGTGTCGGCCCAGACCATCCGCGGGGTCCTGGAACGCTTCACCCGTTCCGGGGCGACGGTGATCTTCTCCAGCCATGTGATGGAGCTCGTCGAGTCGCTCTGCGACTGGGTGGCCGTCATGGCGGCCGGCCGGATCAAGGCCCAGGGCACCCTGGCGGAGGTGCGCGGCGACGCCGCCACCCTCCAGGACGCGTTCCTCGAACTGGTCGGCGCAGGCGCCCGGGACACCGGCGAGTCCCTGGACTGGCTGGGCGGTGCCCGATGACGGTGCTGGACGCCCCCGCGGGTACCGCCGTACCCGCCGTGCGCGGTGAGGGCCTCGTCCCCGTCTTCGTACGGCTGAAGCTGACGCTGCTGCGCAACGGTCTGCGGCAGTCGTCCGGGCGGCGGGCCGCCTACATCGCCTCGATCGTGGCGACCGCGCTGCTCGCGGTGGGCCAGGTGATCGGTCTGGTCGCGCTCCGCGGCCACTCCCAGGCGGACACGCTGGTGGTGCTGCTGGCCGCCGTGGTGGCTCTGGGCTGGGCGGTGATGCCGCTGTTCTTCCCGAGCGGTGACGAGACCCTGGATCCGAGCCGGCTGGTGATGCTGCCCTTGCGGCCCCGCCCGTTGATCGAGGCCCTGCTGGTGTCCTCACTGATCGGCATCGGGCCGCTCTTCACCCTGGCCCTCGCCCTCGGTTCGGTGATCGCGGTGGCGCACGGGGCGGCGGCGGTGGTGTTCGGCGTGGCCGGCGTCCCGTTGACGCTGCTGGTCTGCGTGGCGCTGGCGCGCTCCGTCGCCACCGCGAACATCCGGCTGCTGACCTCGCGCAAGGGCCGGGACCTCGCGGTGCTCAGCGGGCTGGTGATCGCGGTGGGGATCCAGTTCGTCAACTTCGGCGCGCAGCGTCTGGGCCGTGCTGGCGGGCTGTCCTCGCTGGAGCCCCTCGCGGACGTGGTGCGCTGGCTGCCCCCGGCGTCGGCGCTGGGCGCGGTGGGGTCGGCCTCCGAGGGTTCCTACGGGGCGGCGGCCGGGCAGCTGCTGGTCTCGGTGCTCGCCCTCGGCGTCCTGTTGTGGCTCTGGCAGCGGAGCCTCGTGAAGCTGATGACCTCGCCGGACGGTTCCACCATCGCCGCCGCCGAGCCTTCCGCCGACCGGTCGGGCGCCGAGCGCTCGGGGCTCTTCGCGCTGCTTCCCGAGGGGCGTACGGGGACGGTGATGCGGCGGAGCCTGCGCTACGTCGTGCGCGACCCGAAGACGAAGGCGGCGTGGGTGACGGCGCTGGCGATCGGGCTGATCGTGCCCGTCCTCAACGCGGTCCAGGGCACCGGGTCCCCGTACTTCGCCTGCTTCGCGGCGGGAATGCTCGGGATGCAGATGTACAACCAGTTCGGCCAGGACACCTCGGCGTTCTGGATGGTGGCGCTGTCGGTGTCCTCGACGAGGGACGCCTATCTGGAGCTCAGGGCGCGGGCCCTGGTCCTGCTGCTGATCACCCTGCCGTACACGGTGCTCGTCACGGTGGTGACCGCGGCGGTGCTCGGCGACTGGGCGGCACTGCCGGGGGTGGTGGGCCTGTCGTTCGCCCTCCTCGGCGCGATGCTCGCGACGGGGGCCCTTGCCTCGGCGCTGTTCCCGTACTCGATCCCGCAGGACGGGGCGTTCAAGAACGTCGTACCGGGGCAGGCCGGGCTCGCCTGGATCTCCATCCTGGGCGGCATGGTGGCCGCGGCGGTGCTCAGCGGGCCCGTGATCGGGCTGACGATCTGGCTCCACGCGGCCGGCCATCAGGACGCGCTGTGGGTGCTGCTCCCGGTGGGAGCGGTCTACGGCGCCTTCATCGGGTGGCTCGGGGTCCGGCTGGCCGCGCCCCGCACCGCGGACCGGCTCCCGGAGATCCTGGCCGCGGTCAGCAAGGGCTGAGCGGGCCGCCCGGGGACTGGGCTTCCTCGGGAGCGGGTGGGCTTCCCAGGGATCGGTTGCCGTCCGGCCCCGGGAGGCCGCCGCTCAGGGACGGGCGGGCTCCCGGTCGCCGTGGCGGCCCTCGGCCAGCTGCTCCAGGAACGGCTCCACCGCCGCGCGCCAGCCGTCCGGGCGGTCGTAGTGGACGAGGTGGCCGGCGTCCTCCACCTCGGCGTACTGCCCGAGCGGCAGGACCCTGACCATCTCCTGGGCCTCGGCCCTGCCGAGCTCTCCGTCGATGCCGCGCAGGACGAGGGTGGGGCAGCGCACCTGCGCGAGCTCCTCCCAGTGGGCGTCGTAGATCCAGGTGGCCCGTGACGTCAGCATGTGTTCCTGGGAGAAGACGGGGCGCCATCCGTCGGGGCCCTCGGCCATCACCTCGGCGAAGAACTCGCCCCGGGAGGGGTTGGGCCGCTCCACCCAGGGGTCGTCCTCACCGAACCACTTCCGGACCTCGGCGAGGGATTCGAAGGGCAGCGGCCAGGCGCCGAACCAGTCCTCCCACTCGCGCTGGGAGGCCGGTCCGAGGGCGGAGGCCCGCATGTCGCAGATGATCAGCGCCTTGACGAGATCGGGGCGCTTGGCCGCGAGCTGCCAGGCGGTGAGCGCGCCCATGGAGTGCCCGACGAGGGTGACCGGGGCGAGGCCGAGCTGCTCGATCGCCGCCTCGGCGTCCGCGACGTAGGCGTCACGGGTGTACGGGCCTGCGGCCGGCTTCTCGCTGCGTCCGTGACCACGCTGGTCGAGGGCGACGGGACGGTGGCGCTCGGAGAGCCAGCGGGCGGCAGGGGCCCAGTGCGCGGACCGGCCCATCAGCCCGTGGAGCATTAAGATCCCGGGGGCGCCGCCGGACTCCTCCCGCTCCTTGGGCAGGTCGGCGAACTCCCAGGCCGCGAGGCGTACACCGTCCGATCCGGTCACATCGATGCGCCGCACCATAGGTTCTGGCACCCCCTCTTCAGGTCCTCGTCCACCGTGAATGCGTCCTGGCCAGACTATCGAACCTTTATTCGAAAACCGGCTTCCGGCGCGCAACATCCCACGTTCGAGTGACAGCGGTTCAGGATTGACGACGGCCTCCCGGGGGAGACCTTCTGCGGGAAGCGGACCACTCGGGGACAGGGGTCCGCGGGGACTGACCTCGAGAGCTCGGGGCTCCAGGTCAGAGCAGGGGAGGACCGGCCTCGGCGCCCTCGGGCGCCGGGGCCTTCCGCTGCTCCCGGGGCTTCGGATCCGCGGGCCGCGGGCCCGCCCCGGACGGCACCGGAGCGGGCGGCCGAAGGGTCGCCCGTGGGCGGGTCCGTTCGAACAACCGCGCCGGGGAGACCGGAGAGACCATGGGCGCGGACAGGCCGGGCAGCCGCCTCACGGCGCACGTGCCACTGCGACGGGCGCATTCCCCGCCCCCTCCCCGGACAGCGCGGCAGACACTGCCGGCACCCTCAGGTCGAATGCCTGGCCACAGCCTGGCACGCGTTTCGCCCGGCCGCTGCGATTCCGGGCGGAAAACAGAAAGCGGGCTTACCGGTTCACATCCGCATGTGCATCCGCACCGGCGCCCGCACGTGCACGCAGGGCGCCGGTACGCGCATAACTCCTGGTCAGCGCTTCGCGACGAAGACGTGCGAGGCGACCTCGGTGTCCAGCTCGGCGGCCTCGCCGCTGGAGCCGACCAGCACGCCGCCGGCCGACTCGGTCACGCTGACGACGGACCCGGGCTGCACGCCCGCCCGCCGAAGGGTGTACATCAGCTGTGCGTCGGTCTGGATCGGCTCCCCGATCCGGCGCACCACCACGGTCTTGCCCTCCGCGCCCGGATCGAGCTCGGCCAGGCTCACCATGCTCTCGTCCAGGAACGGGTCGGCCTCGGCGCTCTCGCCCAGCTCCTCCAGCCCCGGGATCGGGTTGCCGTAGGGGGACTCGGTCGGGTGCCGCAGCAGCTCCAGCACCCGGCGCTCGACCGCCTCGCTCATGACGTGTTCCCAGCGACAGGCCTCGGCGTGCACCTGCTCCCACTCCAGGCCGATGACGTCCACGAGCAGACACTCGGCGAGGCGGTGCTTGCGCATCACCCGGGTCGCCAGACGGCGCCCTTCCTCGGTCAGCTCGAGATGGCGGTCGCCGGCGACCTGGACCAGGCCGTCCCGCTCCATGCGCGCCACCGTCTGGCTCACCGTCGGACCGCTCTGGTCCAGCCTCTCGGCGATACGGGCGCGCATGGGGACGACGCCTTCCTCTTCGAGCTCGAGGATGGTGCGGAGATACATCTCCGTCGTGTCGATCAGTCCGGACATACGTGCCCCTCGATGCTGTGACTTGAAAGTCGTCGTGCGATGGCCCAACCCCAATTCTGACGCATGGCGCCGACAACCGTGCCCCGCCGTCGTGAGAGTGCTCCGCGGACGGGCCGGGCGCTATTGACAGTCCAGTGGTCCAGACCGCAACGTGATCCGCGACACGGGCACCGCACGGACCCCACATCCCGCAGGAAAGGCCTCCTCGATGAGCGACAGCAAGCTCGCCGGTCAGTTCTTCGACGCAGCGATCGGCCTGCTGGAGCGGGTACGCGACGAGGAGTCCGCGGCGATCGCGGCGGCGGGTACGGCGATCGCCGACACCGTCGCGGGCGGCGGCCGGCTCTTCGCCTTCGGCGCGGGCCATTCCTCGCTCGCCGCGCAGGACGTCGTCTACCGGGCGGGCGGACTGGCCCTGATGAACCTGCTGGCGGTGCCCGGCACCGTGGGCGTCGACGTCATGCCGGCGACCCTCGGCTCCGCCCTGGAGCGGGTGGACGGCCTGGCGAGCGCGGTGCTCGACTCCAGCCCCGCGCGCTCCGGCGACCTCCTGGTGATCATCTCGCTGTCCGGGCGCAACGCGCTGCCCGTGGAGATGGCTCAGAACGCACGGGCGCTCGGCCTGACCGTCGTCGGAATCACCTCCGTCGCGTACACGACCGGCACCAAGTCACGTCATGTCTCGGGCGGGTTCCTCCGCGACCACTGCGACATCGTGCTGGACAGCAAGATCGCCATCGGTGACGCCACCCTCACGCTGGAGGGCGTGGAGGCCCCGTTCGCGCCCGCGTCGACGGTCGTCACCAGCGCGCTGATGCAGGCCATGATGGCCACCGCCGCCGAGGAGCTCGTCGCCCGGGGCGTCGAGCCGCCGCTGCTGCGCTCCGGCAACGTCGACGGCGGCCACGAGTGGAACGGTCGCGTGATGCGGGAGTACGGCGACCGGATCTTCTACCGGCACTGAGCCCAGCGGGCTCGCACCGGGCCGCCCGCCGGGTTCAGAGCCCGTCGCCGCGGCCCGCGCGGGCCGCCAGACGGGCCAGGTCGACCGCCGAGGCCACCCGGACCGCCACGCTCTCCGCGTACGTCGCGTCCGTACGCTCGAAGGCGCTCCGGCTCGCGGTACGCAGGAACGTCACCACACCCAGGGTCCGTCCCCGGCTCCGGAGCACCGCGCACAGGGCGTGCACCGCCCCACCGGGCCACTGGCGCTCCACCGCCCAGTCCTGGCCCGCCCCGGCCGGTGCCGCGGCTCGGACGGTCCCGGCGCGCTCCACCGCCTGCAGGGCCGGGTGCCCGGGGCCGTACCGCACGGGGAACGGCCCGCCGGAGACCGCCAGGCAGGGGCCGGGGGCGTCGGAGGGCGTGGCCGCGGCCCGTACGAGCCTCTCGCCGCCCGCGAGGTCCTCCAGCAGGTCCACCACCACATGGTCGGCGAACCCGGCCAGGGCGAAGTCGAGCGAGGTGGTGGCCGCCTCCATCGGGTCCTCGCACTCCGCCGCCTGGCGTGCGGCACGGTGCAGCTGGTTCGCGCGGAAGCGCAGCCGGGCGGCGTCCTGCTCCGCCAGCTTCGCCGTGGTGACGTCCCGGAACAGCCAGCCGACGCCCAGCGGGACCGGCTCCTCCGCCAGCGGCGACGCCAGCCTCAGGAACCCGCTGCGCCAGCAGCGCCTGCGGTCGCCCTCCGCCGTCCGCAGCGTCACCCACAGCTCGGCCGGCGCGGTCGGCGAGCCCTCGGCGAGCACGTGCTGCAGCGCCGCCTCCAGGTCCTCGACCCCCTGCACGACCAGCTCCCCCAGCGGGCGCCCCAGCAACCGGGTGCGCCCGCCTCCCAGGGCCCGGGCCGCGTAGGCGTTGACCACGGTCGGCCTCAGGTCGACGTCGACGAGGACGACACCCCAGGACGCGTCCTCGAAGAGCGCCTCGCTGAGCGCGATGGAACGTTCGAGGTCGATCTGGGCGTGCACCTCGCTGAACGCGCAGTACACCCCGGCCGGCTTGCCGTCCGCCCCGCGCACCCCGGACGACTGGGTCCGTACGAGCACCCGCCCGCCGTCCTTGCGCAGCAGGGCGAACTCGTGGACCTGGCGTCCCGGTGCGTCCATGACGGCCAGCAGCCGCCCCTGCACGTCCCCCGCGTCCGCGCTGCGCACGGCCCACCCCGCGAAGCCGCGCCGCCCCACGGCCTCGGCGGCGGACCAGCCGAGGATCCGCTCGGCCTCGCGGTTCCAGTGGGTGATCGTGCCCTGCGCGTCGAAGGCGCAGAGGGCGGCGTCCATGCCGTCGAGCAGCGCGGCGAGGAGCCGGGAGCCAGGAATGGCCGCCGGAGCCGGCTCGGGGTCCTCGTCGGGGCCGATCGCGTCGGTGGTCCCGGTGCTCCTGGAAGCACTCACTCCGTACCTCCCGCAGGGCGTGTTCCGCTTCGCGTTCCGCATTGCCGCACGTCAGACCAATTGAACTCGAACGTGAGCCACCACACAGCCACTTCCCGGAAATCCGGTGTCCATCCGGGGTGCGGTTAATTCGGTTGTGCGGGCGCGAGGCCGTTCCTAGGCTGTGGGCACACGCTGAAAGGAGGTGATCCGAAAAGTGCAGTCTTATCGGATTCGTGAGGTGGCTGCGGGCTGACAGCCCGTCGTCGCACACCGTGCACCTCGGCAGGCTGTCTGCCGAAACCCAAGCAGTCACCGACTCGCAGGCTCGCCGGTAGATCCGGCCGGCTCCTCCGTGAGGAGGGACCAGAGCCTGCGGGTTCCTGCGTTCCCAGGGCGCCGGCCCACACTCACGGGCAGAGGCGCTCCACCCGCCAGTCCGCGTCCGCGCTGTCCCGGACGTACCGCAGACGGTCGTGCAGCCGGTTCTCACGGCCCTGCCAGAACTCGATCGCGTCCGGCACGACCAGGAAACCGCCCCAGTGCGGCGGCGCCGGCACCTTCTCCCCTTCCGGGTAGCGGCCGGCCAGGTCCTCGTAGCGCTCGGTCAGCTCCTCGCGCGAGCCGATCACCGTGGACTGCTCGCTGGCCCAGGCACCCAGCTGGGAGCCGTGCGGGCGGGTACGGAAGTACGCCACCGTCTCCTCCCTGCCCACACGCGACGCGGTACCGGTCACGATGACCTGCCGGGCCAGCGGGTGCCAGGGGAAGAGCAGCGAGACGTACGGGTTCTCCGCGAGTTCACGGCTCTTGCGGGAGCCGTAGTTGGTGAAGAAGACGAAGCCCCGGGCGTCGTACTGCTTCAGCAGGACCGTGCGGGAGGACGGGCGGCCCCCGGAGTCGGCCGTGGAGACCACCATCGCGTTCGGTTCGTGGAGGGCGCCGCCGCCCGCGACCTGGCGGAACCACAGGGCGAACTGGTCCATGGGATCCGCGGCGAGGTCCTGCTCGGAGAAGTCCTCGGAACGGTACTGCTCGCGCATCGCGGCCGGATCGGTGGTGCAATCGGATGACGGAGTGCGGGAGGAGGCGGAAGCGGAGGACGGAGAGGCATCTGCTGTGGGCACGGGGCCATCCTGCCGCAGCGGAGGTGCCGTTCCGCGAGGAGGGCACGAACACCGTGCGCGGGCCGGTCGGCTGTGCCGGACGTCACCCTTCCCCGCACCGTGGGTACCCGCCAGTATCGTGGTCGGGCCTTCAGGGCCCGTCACACAGCCGCCGAGTCGAGGGAGCCGCCCGATGTCCGACTTCGTACCCGGACTTGAAGGAGTCGTCGCGTTCGAGACGGAGATCGCCGAGCCCGACAAGGAAGGCGGATCGCTCCGTTACCGCGGCGTCGACATCGAGAACCTCGTCGGCCACGTCTCGTTCGGCAACGTCTGGGGCCTGCTGGTGGACGGGGCGTTCAACCCCGGCCTGCCGCCCGCCGAGCCGTTCCCGATCCCCGTGCACTCCGGCGACATCCGCGTGGACGTCCAGTCCGCGCTCGCCATGCTGGCCCCGGTGTGGGGCCTGAAACCGCTGCTCGACATCTCCGCCGAACAGGCCCGCGACGACCTCGCGCGCGCCGCGGTGATGGCCCTCTCGTACGTCGCCCAGTCGGCCCGCGGCCAGGGCCTGCCGATGGTCCCGCAGAGCGAGATCGACAAGGCGCGGTCGGTGGTGGAGCGGTTCATGATCCGCTGGCGCGGCGAGCCGGACCCGAAGCACGTCAAGGCGGTCGACGCCTACTGGACGTCGGCCGCGGAGCACGGGATGAACGCCTCGACGTTCACCGCCCGGGTCATCGCCTCCACCGGCGCGGACGTCTCGGCCGCCCTGTCCGGCGCGGTCGGCGCCATGTCGGGTCCGCTGCACGGCGGCGCCCCCTCCCGCGTCCTGGGCATGATCGAGGAGATCGAGCGGACCGGCGACGCCACGGCGTACGTCAAGCGGGCCCTCGACAAGGGCGAGCGCCTGATGGGCTTCGGCCACCGCGTCTACCGCGCCGAGGACCCCCGCGCCCGCGTCCTGCGCCGTACCGCGCGCGAGCTGGCCGCCCCGCGCTTCGAGGTGGCCGAGGCCCTGGAGAAGGCCGCCCTGGAGGAGCTGCACGCCCGCCGCCCCGACCGGGTCCTGGCGACGAACGTCGAGTTCTGGGCGGCGATCGTCCTGGACTTCGCGGAGGTCCCGGCGCACATGTTCACCTCGATGTTCAGCTGCGCCCGCACGGCCGGCTGGTCGGCGCACATCCTGGAGCAGAAGCGCACCGGCCGCCTGGTCCGCCCCTCGGCGACGTACGTCGGCCCGGGCACCCGCGACCCGCACGAGATCCCTGGCTTCGACCAGCTGGCGGACCTGGCGAACTGACAGGGCGCCGGGGCAGGTCGTGCCTCACCCGTCGCACGCCTGTGGCTGGCCTGTGTCATTCCTACCGGCATCCTGAGACGCGTCGCCCCGGTGACGGACCGCCGTCACCGGGGCGCCCGGTCGTCGAACGCACCGGCTGCCCTGCGGGGCGGCCCTCACTGCCAGTTAGGTCAAAAATGACATACAAGGGACGCATCGTCCTCGCTGCCGCTCTCACCGCCATGACGCTCGGGCTCACGGCCTGCGACGACGGTGACGACTCGGCATCGGGACAGGACTCACCGTCGGCCTCTGCCCCGGCACCGTCCGATCCGGGCAGCGAGAGCCCGTCCGCGGAGCCCACCGACGACGGCGCCGCTCCGGCCGACGGGGACGTCACCGCACCGGGCTCGAAGCTCAAGGTCGGCGACAAGGCGGTCCTGCCCTTCACGTACGGGACCGACAAGAAGGGCACCGTCGCCGTGACCGTCACGGCGATCGAAAAGGGCGCAGAGGCCGACATGGAACGGTTCGGCGCGAAGGCGAAGGGCATGACGCCCTATTACATCCGGATGAAGGTGGAGAACGTCGGCGGCACCGACCTGTCGTACGCGTCGCTGAGGCTGCGCGGGCAGCTGGCGGGCGGCGGCCCCACGGGGGTCATCCTGATCGGCGACCTCCCGGGCAAGTGCGACAGCGAGACGGCCCCCCGCGACTTCACCACCAAGGGCGCGTCGTACGAGACCTGCTCGCTCAGCGCCACGAAGACCGAGCCCGTCGCGGCCGCTTCGTTCGACGAGGGTGACGCGTACACCGACAGCCCGGTCCTCTGGACGAGGTGACCCTCCGTTGCCTGCCCGGGCGCTGGGCGTCCCGTCCTCGACGACCGCGAAGGGGATCAGCCCAGCGCCCCGTCCAGCAGCACCGCCCACTGCGTGACCACCCGCCGCCTCCGCGCCGTGTCGTCCGTGAGGACGTTGGCGAGGCCGAGGCCGCGGGCCATGTCCAGGAGTCCCTGCACGGTCTCGCGCACCCCCGGGCGGGTCTCGTCCGCGCCGAGGAGTTCGACGGCGATGCGGTGGGTCTCCCGGCCGACGCGCGCTTCGAGTTCGGTGACCCGGGGCCTCAGCTGCGCCTCGTTGGAGGCGGCGACCCAGAGCTGGAGCGCGGCGCGGAACAGCGGCCCGGTGTAGAGGTCGACCAAGGCGGTGACGACCTCCGTGCGACCCTGGACGGGCAGGGCGCGCAGGGCGGCCGAGCGTTCCTCCGCGACGTACTCGACGGCGCCGGTGAACAGGTCCTCGCGGGTGGGGAAGTGGTGCTGCGCCGCGCCCCGGGAGACGCCGGCCCGCTCGGCGACGACGGAGACCGTGGAGCCCGCCCAGCCGTGTTCGGCGAGGCAGGCGACCGCGGCTTCGAGCAGCCGTTGGCGGGTGGCGCGGCTGCGGTCCTGCTTGGGGGACTTCGCGGCGGGGGGTCTGGGGGGTGTCACAGCACCCATGGGGGATCCCGTCGTTCCAGGAAGGCCGTCATCCCCTCCCGTGCCGCGTCGGAGGCGAAGAGCGCCGCGGAGCGGGCGATGAGGTCTTCGGCGTGACTGTCGAAACTCCGCAGCACACTAGCCGTGACCAGCTCCTTCGACGCCCTCAGCCCCTGCGGTGAGGCTCGGCGGAGTCCGTCGAGTACCGGTACGAGTGCCTTGTCCACATCGTCGGCGGCGGCCCCCGGAATCCCGGCGGCCAGCGTGACGAGCCCGATCCGGGCGGCCTCGGCCGCGTCGAAGCGTTCGCCGGTGAGGTAGTAGCGGGACGCGGCCCGGGGGTCGAGGCGGGGCAGCAGGGGCAGGGAGATCACGGCGGGGGCGAGGCCGAGGCGGGACTCGGTGAGGGCGAAGGTGGCGTCCGGTCCGGCCGCGGAGATGTCGCAGGCCCCCAGGAGTCCCAGCCCGCCGGCCCGGACGTGCCCGGTGACCCGGGCGACGACCGGCTTGGGCAGGGCGACGACCGCCCGCATCAGGGCGACGAACGCCGCCGGTTCGGGCGGTGCGGTCAGGTCGGCCCCGGCGCAGAAGGTGGTGCCGGTGTGGGTGAGGACGACGGCCCGCACCGTGTCGTCCTCGGCGCAGCCGGCAAGCGCCTCGGAGAGTTCGCCGACGAGGGCGGCCGAGAGGGCGTTCCGGTTGGCCGGGGAGTCCAGGGTGAGGGTGGTGATGCCCCGGTGGTGGACGGTCGGTGCCAGGGTCATCGCTGCCTCTCCCGGTGGGGGACGGTCGGTGCCAGGGTCATCGCTGCCTCTCCCGGTGGGGGACGGCCGGTGCCAGGGTCATCGCTGCCTCTCCCGGTGGGGGACGGTCGGTGCCGGAGTCATCACTGCTTCTCCCGGTCGCGCAGCTCACGCCGCAGGATCTTGCCGGACACCGCGCGGGGCACGGCCTCGATGAACTCGGCCCGTCTGACCTTCTTGTACGGGGAGACCCGGTCGGCGACGTAGGCGATGACGTCCTCCTCGGTGAGGTCCTCCGCGCCCGCCTGGCGGACCAGGTAGGCCTTCGGCACCTCGTTGCCGTCGGCGTCGACGACCCCGATGACGGCCGCGTCGGCGATCGACGGGTGGGTGAGCAGCAGCGCCTCCAGGTCGGCGGGGGCGACCTGGTAGCCCTTGTACTTGATGAGTTCCTTCACCCGGTCGACGACGTACAGCCAGCCCTCGGCGTCGGTCCTGCCGACGTCCCCGGTGTGCAGCCAGCCGTCCTCGTCGATCATGGCGGCGGTGGCGTCGGGGCGGCCGAGGTAACCCTTCATCACCTGGGGTCCCCGGATGAGGATCTCGCCCTCGGTGCCGGGAGCGACGTCGATGCCGGGGTCGGTGAGCGAGACGATCCGCATCTCGGTTCCGGGCAGCAGCTTCCCCACGGCTCCGGGCGGCGGGTTCTCCGCGTCCAGGGGCACGACGTGGGTGCCGGGCGAGAGCTCCGTCATCCCGTACGCCTGCCGGACGGCAGGCACTCCGAGGCGGGCGGAACAGGCGGCGGCGAGCGAGGCGTCCAGCGGGGCGGCGGCGCTGACGATGTACTCCAGCGAGGAGAGGTCGTAGTCACCGACGAGGGGGTGCTTGGCGAGGGCCAGGACGATCGGCGGGGCGACGTACAGGCCGGTGATGCGCTGGGTCTGGATCGTCTCCAGGAACTGGGCGAGGTCGAAGCGGGGCAGGACGACGACCGTGGCGCCGTACCGGAGGGGGCCGTTCATCAGGGCGGTGAGGCCGTAGATGTGGAAGAAGGGGAGCACGGCCAGGATGCGGTCGCGTTCGCCGAGGGGGACGAAGGGGCGCAGCTGCTCCAGGTTGGTGGCGATGGAGCGGTGGGTGAGCATGACGCCCTTGGGGGTGCCGGTGGTGCCCGAGGAGTAGGGCAGTACGGCGATGTCCTCGGCCGGGTCGAAGGCGATCTCGGGTTCGGGTGCGGTGGAGCCCAGCATGTCGAGGACGGAGGTGTGGCCCTCGGCCTGGTCGCAGACGTAGATCTCCTCGATCCCGCCGGCGAGTTCGGCGGCCCGGCGGGCGACGTCCAGGAGCGGGGAGACGGTGACGATCCAGCGGGCGGCGGAGTCCGTGAGCTGTTTGGCGAACTCCTCGGGGGTGGCGAGCGGGTGGATGGTGGTGACGGTGGCTCCTGCCCGGGTCGCCCCGTAGAAGACGGGCGGGTAGGCGATGGTGTTGGGGCTGTGCAGGGCGAGGACGTCGCCCTTGCGCAGTCCGGCCGCGGCGAGGTGGGCGGCGATGCGGCGGTGGAAGGTGTCGAGCTGGGCGTAGGTGACGGTCATCCCGTTGGTGCCGTCGATCAGTGCGGGGGTGTCACCGAAGCCGGCGGCGTCCCCGAGTACGGCTTCGTGGATGGGTGTTTCGAGGGGCTGGACGTCTGCGTACTCGCTGTGGAACACCATGGCGGTCCCCTTCGACGCGGGTGGAGAGCCAGAATCGCCCTTGCGGGGGCGTATGGGGAGACCCCGGACATGACCGACCGGGTCAGTACGACTTCGGCAGGCCCAGGGTCTGGTGGGAGACGTAGTTGAGGATCATCTCCCGGCTGACGGGCGCGATACGGGAGACGCGTGCGGCGGTGATGAGGGAGGCGAGTCCGTACTCGGTCGTCAGGCCGTTCCCGCCGAGGGTGTGGACGGCCGTGTCGACGGCCCTGACGCAGGCTTCGGCGGCGGCGTACTTCGCCATGTTGGCGGCCTCGCCCGCGCCGATGTCGTCGCCGTCGTCGACGAGTTTGGCGGCCTTCTGCATCATCAGGCGGGAGAGTTCCAGCTCGATGTGCGCCTGGGCGAGCGGGTGGGCTATGGCCTGGTGGGCGCCGATGGGGGCGCCCTTCCAGACGGTGCGGGTCCTCGCGTACTCCACGGCCTTCTCCACGGCGTAGCGGCCCATGCCGATGGAGAAGGCGGCGCCCATGATGCGTTCCGGGTTCAGCCCGGCGAAGAGCTGGAGGAGCCCGGTGTCCTCCTCCTCGCCGACGAGGGCACCGGCGGGCAGCCTGACTCCGTCGAGGACCAGCTCGAACTGCTTCTCGGCCGCCTGGAGTTCCATCTCGATGCGGCTGCGGGTGAAGCCGGGGGTGTCCCTGGGGACGATGAAGAGGCAGGGCTTCAGCCTGCCGGACCTCGCGTCCTCGGTGCGGCCGACGATCAGCGTGGCGTCGGAGATGTCCACACCGGAGATGAAGACCTTCCGGCCGTCGAGCACCCAGTCGTCCCCGTCGCGTCGTGCGGTGGTGGTGATGCGGTGGGAGTTGGAGCCGGCGTCGGGCTCGGTGATGCCGAAGGACATGGTCAGGGAGCCGTCGGCGAGGCCGGGCAGCCAGGCCTGCTTCTGGGCCTCGGTGCCGAAGCGGGCGATGACGGTGCCGCAGATCGCCGGGGAGACCACCATCATCAGCAGGGGGCTTCCGGCGGCCCCCAGCTCCTCCAGGACGATGGAGAGTTCGGCCATGCCGCCGCCCCCTCCGCCGTACTCCTCGGGCAGGTTGACGCCGAGGTAGCCGAGCTTGCCGGCCTCCTCCCAGAGTTCGCGGGGGTGCTCGCCCTTGCGGGCCAGGGCGGTGGAGTAGTCGCGCCCGAAGCGTTTGCCGAGGGCGGCGACGGCGGCGCGCAGGGCCCGCTGTTCTTCGGTTTCGAGGATGGTGCTCATCGGGTCGTCTCCTCCTGGTCGGCGGATGGCTGCGCGGGTGCGTCCTGTACGACGGCGAGCAGTGCGCCGACCTCGACCTGGAGTCCGGGGGCGGCGTGGAGCGCGGTGAGGGTGCCGGAGGCGGGGGCGAGGATGCGGTGTTCCATCTTCATCGCCTCCAGCCAGATGAGGGGCTGCCCGGCCTCGACGGGCGTCCCGGGCGCGAGTCCGTCGGCGAGGCGGACGACGGTGCCGGGCATGGGGGCGAGGAGGGAGCCGGGTTCGGCGCGCCGGGCGGGGTCGGTGAAGCGCGGGAGAGCGGTGAAGGCGTACGAGCCGGACGAGGTGTCCACGTGGACGCGGTCGCCGTGGGTGGCGACGGTGAACCGGTGGGTCACCCCGCCGGTCTCCAGGGTGACGGCGTCCGGGTGCGCGGCCAGGACCCGTTCGCCGGTCTCCGGGAGCGGGGTGCCGTCCCGGCCCCTGCGGTAGGCGATCTCGTACGTGGCTCCGCCGGGCTCGCCGCGGTAGGTCCTGGTCTGCGGCTGCGAGCGGAGGTTGCGCCAGGCACCGAACCGGGCGGGACCGCCTGTCGCGGTGCCCGCCGCGGCGGCGAGGGCGGCGGCGGTGGCGGCGAGGCGCGTGGCCTCCTCCTCGACGGCGCCGGTCCCGGTCAGGGCGGTCAGGTGGCGGTCGTAGAAGCCTGTGTCGAGGATTCCGGCGGCGAAGTCGGGGTGACGCAGGGAGCGTACGAGCAGGTCCCGGTTGGTCACCGGGCCGTGCAGGCGGGCGCGTTCGAGGGTCCGCGCCAGGAGGCGGACCGCTTCGGCGCGGGTGGGGGCGTGGGCGATGACCTTGGCGAGCATCGGGTCGTATTGGACGCCTACGGTGTCCCCGCCGGTGTATCCGGTGTCGACGCGGACACCGGGTCCGGTGGGTACGTCGAAGGTGAGCAGTGCTCCGGTCTGCGGCTGCCAGTCACGCGCCGGGTCCTCGGCGTAGAGCCGGGCCTCGACGGCGTGTCCGGAAAGGGCGGGCGGTGCGGCGGCGGGCAGGGCTCCTCCCTCGGCCACCCGTATCTGGAGGGCGACCAGGTCGAGGCCCGACACCGCCTCCGTGACGGGGTGCTCGACCTGGAGGCGGGTGTTCATCTCCAGGAAGTACGGACGTCCTTCGGCCGACAGCAGGAACTCCACGGTCCCCGCGCCCCGGTAGCCCACGGCCCGCGCGGCGGCGACCGCCGCGTCGTGGAACCGGCCGCACAGCTCCTCGTCCAGGCCGGGTGCGGGGGCCTCCTCGATCACCTTCTGGTGGCGGCGCTGGAGCGAGCAGTCACGGGTGCCGACCGCCCACACCGTGCCCCGGCCGTCGGCCATGACCTGGACCTCGACGTGCCGGCCCCGCTCGACGTACGGCTCGGCGAAGACCTCTCCGTCCCCGAAGGCGGAGGCGGCCTCGGCGGACGCCGCGGTCAACTCCTGCGGCAGGGCGTCGAGTTCGCGCACGATCCGCATCCCGCGACCGCCGCCGCCCGCCGCGGCCTTCAGCAGCAGCGGCAGGTCCGAGGCGGTCGCGGCCGCCGGGTCCACGGGGGCGAGCAACGGGACGCCGGCCGCCGCCATCAGCTCCTTGGCCCGGGTCTTGGAGGCCATCAGCTCGATGGCTTTCACCGGGGGGCCGACCCAGACGAGGCCCGCGTCCTGGACGGCCCGCGCGAATCCGGCGTTCTCGGAGAGGAAGCCGTATCCGGGGTGCACGGCGTCCGCGCCCGCGGCCAGCGCGGCGGCCACCACCAGGTCGCCCCTGAGATAGGTGTCGGCGGGTGCCGCCCCCGGCAGGCGTACTGCGGTGTCCGCCTCCCGCACGTGCAGGGCGCCCGCGTCGGCGTCGGAGTACACGGCGACGGTGGCGATGCCCAGTTCGCGGCAGGTGCGGAAGATCCGGCAGGCGATCTCGCCCCGGTTGGCGACCAGCAGTGTGGTGATCATCCTCTGCCTCACATCCGGAAGACGCCGAAGCCGCGCGCGCCTTCGACCGGTGCCGTGTGGATCGCGGACAGGCACATCCCGAGGACGGTCCTGGTGTCGCGGGGGTCGATGACCCCGTCGTCGTAGAGCCGCCCCGAGAGGAACATCGGCAGCGACTCGGACTCGATCTGCTGCTCGACCATGGCGCGCAACCCGGCGTCGGCCTCGTCGTCGTAGGGCAGGCCCTTCGCGGCGGAGGAGGCGCGGGCGACGATCGAGAGGACGCCCGCCAACTGCTGGGGGCCCATGACGGCGGACTTGCTGCTGGGCCAGGCGAAGAGGAACCGGGGGTCGTAGGCCCGGCCGCACATGCCGTAGTGCCCGGCGCCGTAGGAGGCGCCCATCAGGACGGAGATGTGCGGGACCTTGGAGTTCGCCACCGCGTTGATCATCATCGCGCCGTGCTTGATGATGCCGCCCTGCTCGTACTCCCTGCCGACCATGTAGCCGGTGGTGTTGTGGAGGAAGAGCAGCGGGATGTCCCGCTGGTTCGCGAGCTGGATGAACTGGGCGGCCTTCTGGGACTCCTCGCTGAAGAGCACGCCCTGCGCGTTGGCGAGGACGCCCACTGGATAGCCGTGCAGCCGCGCCCAGCCGGTGACCAGGCTGGTCCCGTAGAGCGGCTTGAACGCGTCGAAGTCCGAGCCGTCGACGATCCGGGCGATGACCTCGCGGGGGTCGAACGGGGTCTTCAGGTCGCCGGGCACGATCCCGAGCAGCTCGTCCTCGTCGTACTTCGGCGGTTCGGCGGGTCCTGGATCCGGGTGCGCCTTGCGCCAGTTGAGGCGGGCGACGACACGGCGGGCCTGGCGCAGGGCGTCGTGCTCGTCGACGGCGTAGTGGTCGGCGAGACCGGAGGTGCGGGCGTGCATCTCGGCTCCGCCGAGGGACTCGTCGTCGCTCTCCTCACCGGTGGCCATCTTCACCAGGGGCGGACCGCCGAGGAAGACCTTGGACCGCTCCTTGATCATCACGGTGTGGTCGGACATCCCGGGGACGTACGCGCCTCCGGCCGTGGAGTTGCCGAACACGACCGCCACGGTGGGGATTCCGGCCGCCGACAGCCGGGTCAGATCACGGAACAGCGCCCCGCCGGGGATGAAGATCTCCTTCTGCGAGGGGAGGTCCGCCCCGCCCGACTCCACCAGGGAGACGCAGGGCAGCCGGTTGGCGAAGGCGATCTCGTTGGCACGCAGGGCCTTCTTCAGGGTCCACGGGTTGGAGGCCCCGCCGCGCACCGTCGGGTCGTTGGCGGTGATCAGGCACTCCACGCCTTCGACGACCCCGATCCCGGTGACGAGCGAGGCGCCGACGGCGTAGTCGCTGCCCCAGGCGGCGAGCGGGGACAGTTCCAGGAAGGGGGTGTCGGGGTCGACGAGCAGCTCGATCCGCTCGCGGGCGAGGAGTTTGCCGCGCCCCCGGTGGCGTGCCACGTACTTCTCGCCGCCGCCCGCGAGGGCCTTGGCGTGCTCGGTGTCCAGCTCGGCGAGCTTGGCGAGCATGGCCTCGCGGTGGGCGGCGTACTCGGGGCCCGCGGTGTCGAGCGCGGTGGGCAGGACGGTCATGCGGGCGCCTCCGGGTCGGCCGGCAGCCGGGCGGTGTGGGTGTCGGACGCCGACCGGACGGGCTCGGTGCCGCGCGGCGGCGAGTGGGGGTCGGTCGGCGGCCGGTCGGGCTCGGTACCGCGCACCGACCGGACGGGCTCGGTGTCGGGCGGCAGCGGAGGGGGGTCGGTGTCGGCGGACAGCCGCACCGGGACGGTGACGTGCCGGGAGCGCAGCCACTCCCCCAGCGCCTTGGCCTGCGGATCGAAGCGGGCCTGCGCGGCGACGCCTTCGCCGAGGAGGCCCTGGACGGTGAAGTTGAGCGCCCGCAGCCCCGGCAGGACATGGCGTACGACGCTCAGCCCGGCCGTCTCCGGAAGGAGTTCCTGGAAGCGGGCGACGGTCAGTTCGTGGGCGAGCCACCGCCAGGCGTCGTCCGAGCGGACCCACACCCCGACATTGGCATCGCCCCCCTTGTCGCCGCTGCGGGCGCCCGCGATCCGCCCGAGGGGGACGGCTCTGGTCGGCCCGGCGGGCAGCGGTTCGGGCAGGGCGGGCTCCGCCACCTCGGCGAGCTCCCGGTACGGGCCGGTCACGGGGACGGCCTCCCGGGTCCCGTCGGGCAGCACGGCCACATGCTCGACCGCGCCGGCCGGTACGTACGCCGCCTCGAACACCCCGTACGGGGCGCCCTTGCCGGGCGGGGCGGTCACATGGAAGCCGGGGTAGCTGCCGAGCGCCAGCTCGACGGCGGCGCCGGAGACCGCCCGGCCGACGGCCTCGGCGTCCGGGTCGCGCACGACGAGCCGGAGCAGGGCGCTCGCGGTCTCCTCGGTGTCGGCGTCGGCCCGGTCGGTGCGGGCCAGCTCCCACCGCACCTCGGCGGGGGCCGGGCCCGCGCGGTCGAGCGCGTCGGCGAACTGGTCGCGCACCAGGCGGTACTTGGCCTCGACGTCGAGTCCGGTGAGGACGAAGACGACCTCGTTGCGCCATCCGCCCAGCCGGTTGAGGCCGACCTTCAGGGTGGGCGGCGGGGCCTCTCCGCGTACGCCGCTGATCCGCACCCGGTCGGGGCCTTCCCGCGCCAGGGTCACGGTGTCCAGCCGGGCGGTGACATCGGGTCCGGCGTATCGCGCCCCGCCGGTCTCGTAGAGCAGCTGCGCGGTGACGGTGCCGATGTCGACGACACCGCCGGTGCCGTCGTGCTTGGTGATGACGCTGCTCCCGTCCGGGTGGATCTCGGCGAGCGGGAATCCCGGACGGCGGACGTCGTGGTCGCGGAAGAAGGCGTAGTTGCCGCCGGTCGCCTGGGTGCCGCACTCCAGGACGTGACCGGCGACGACGGCCCCGGCGAGCGCGTCGTGGTCCTCGGGGCCCCAGCCGAAGTGGGCGGCGGCGGGTCCGGTGACCAGGGCGGCGTCGGTGACCCGCCCGGTGACGACGATGTCGGCGCCGGCCCGCAGGCAGGCGGCTATTCCGCCGCCCCCGAGGTAGGCGTTGGCGGTGAGGTACCCCTCGGGCACGGGCCGGCCGTCGCCCTCCACGTGCGCGACCCGCACCGGCACACCGGTCCGCTCGGCAAGTTCCCGTACGGCGTCGGCGAGTCCGGCCGGGTTCAGCCCGCCCGCGTTGGTGACGATCTTCACGCCGCGCTCGTGGGCGAGCCCCAGGCTCTCCTCCAGCTGCCGCAGGAAGGTCGCGGCGTATCCGCGCCGGGGGTCCTTCAGCCGACTGCGGCCCAGGATGAGCATGGTGAGTTCGGCCAGGTAGTCGCCGGTGAGGACGTCGAGCGGGCCGCCGGTGAGCATCTCGCGTACGGCGTCGAAGCGGTCGCCGTAGAAGCCGGACGCGTTGCCTATGCGCAGCGGCCGGGTCACCGGTCTGCCTGCCGGGGGCGCCCGGGTCCGGCTGGGCCGGCGAACGCCTGGGCGATGTCGAGCCAGCGCCCGGCGTCCTCGCCCACAGCCTCGACGGCGAGGTCGTCCCGGTGGGCGCGCTGGGTGACGAGGAGACAGAAGTCGAGGAGGGGACCGGTGACGCGCTGGGCCGCGTCCTCGGGGCCGTACACGGTGAGCCCGCCGTCCCCGGCGAGGAGTTCCACCCGGAAATCCTCGGCGGGCGGACGCAGTCCGCGTACGAAGTAGGCGTAGTCCCGGGCCCGTACGCCGATCCTGGCGACATGGCGCAGCCGGGCGGTCGGTGTCCGGGTAACCCCGAGGGCGTCGGCGATGTCCTGGCCATGGGCCCAGGTCTCCATGAGCCGGGCGGTGGCCATCGAGGCGACGCTCATGGGCGGCCCGTACCAGGGCAGTTTCGTCCCCGGAGGCGCCGCCCGCAGGGCCTCCTGGAGCCGGGCCCTGCCCGCCCTCCACTCAACGAGCAGCGCCTCGGGGGTCTGGGCCGCGACGGCCGCCTCGGCCGCCTCGTCGACGAAGGTCGCGGGGGCCGCCAGCGCCCTCTCCACCTCGGCGGGGAAGCCGTCGGGCTCGGTGGCGGCGACCAGGGCCACCTCGTCCGTCCAGTTGAGGTGGGCGATCTGGTGGGCGACGGTCCACCCCTCCGCCGGTGTCGGCGAGGCCCACTCATGGGCGCTCAACCCGGCTACCAGCAGGTCGAGTTCGTCGCTCTCCTCACGCATGTCGTCGAGCACGGCGGCGGTCACGGCCGATGCGTCGGGCACGGTGCGCTCCCCTCGGGGCGTGGCGGTGTGCCCGGGAGCATGCCAGCGCCCCGTAAAACAATCAAGCATGCTTGCATGATTTTATGAGCCACCCGTGTCCGGTGGGCGGAGGATCAGCCACCCGCCCGGTAGCCGGGAACGGACGGCCAGCGCACGGTCAGCACGACGGACTCCTCCTCGGCGCACCAGGAGTGGTCGACGCCCCGGCCCCACACGACGTAGTCGCCCTGCCGCTCCAGCAGGACGTCCCGCCCGGGGAAACGCAGCCGGAAGCGGCCGCGGATGAGCACGAGCAGCGCCGTGCGCTCCTCACCCCTGACCCACTCGGCCCGCTCCTCCCCCTGGGGATGGCGCACGGCGTCGATCCGACGGCTGAACCACCCCCGCCGTCAATCCCCCCGCTCACCCTCCGCCTGCGAGGGCTCGGTGCGGGGGACGTCGGGATGCGTCTCGGGGGCCTTGCCCCGGGTGACCGGCTCGTCGCCGCGTTCACCCTCGGCCTGCGAGGGTGTGTGCGAGTACAGCCCGTCGTACTCGTCCGTTCCCTTTGCGGATCCCATGGGAGGGCCTCCTTACTCCGCCTTCCTCCATCGTGCGCCTCGCACCCGCTCCCGGCGCGGTGACGCCGCGCCGCGGGCTGTCTGGCTGCGTACCGCTCCCATGCTCGCCCCGATGACCAGGGCGATGGCGAGGGCGTCCGTCGTGGAGAGGGCCTGGTCGAGGATGAGGAAGCCGGCGGTGGCCGCGATGGCCGGTTCGAGGCTCATCAGGATCGCGAAGGTGGGTGCGGGCAACCGGCGCAGGGCCATGAGTTCGAGGGTGTACGGAAGCACGGAGCTCAGCAGGGCGACCGCGGCGCCGAGGCCCAGGGTCGAGGGCACCAGGAGCTTGGAACCGGCCTCCATGATGCCGAGGGGCAGCGAGAGGACCGCCGCGACGACCATGGCCAGGGCCAGCCCGTCGGCCTGCGGGAAGCGGCGCCCCGTACGGGCGCTGAAGATGATGTACGCCGCCCACATGGCGCCCGCGCCCAGGGCGTACGCCGCCCCCGCCGGGTCCAGCCGGTCGAAGCCTCCGCCGCTGAGCAGGACGACACCGCCGAGCGCCAGGACCGCCCAGACCAGGTTGATCAGCCGGCGGGAGGCGATCACCGACAGGGCCAGCGGGCCGAGCACCTCGAGGGTGACGGCGGCGCCGAGCGGGATGCGGTCGGCAGCCTGGTAGAAGAGCGTGTTCATACCGCCCATCGCGATGCCGAACGCGACGACCGTGCCCCAGTCCGCACGCGAGTGGCCGCGCAGCTTGGGGCGGCAGACGACCAGCAGGACGAGCGCCGCCGCCGCGAGGCGCAGGCTGACCACACCGAGTGCGCCCGCCCTGGGCATCAGCAGGACGGCGACGGCAGCCCCGAACTGCACGGAGAGCCCGCCCGCCACCACCAGTGCCACCGGGCCGAGCGCGGCCCCGCGGCCGCCGGGACGGCCGTGGCCGGGCTCGTCGAGCGCCGTCACCGCCTCGGGTACGGCAACGGCTGCGGCCGGCTCTGCGGCAGCGCGCGGGTCGTTCACCGGAAACCTCTCATAAGTCCAATGTAATGCACTACACGGTCGACGATACGGCACCGACCGAGGGTCCTTCACCTCCTCACGTTAGAGACCGGCGAGTCTCCCGTGAAATGCCTTCTGCGCTCTGGTTATGCTCCCTACGCATGAGCACTGGGCAGGAGAGCGGGAGTCACGGGCGAGGTATCGAGGTCCGGCATCTGCGGGCCTTCCTCGCCGTCGCCGGCGAGGGCAGCGTCACCCGGGCCGCCGCCCGCCTCGGGGTCACCCAGCCCGTCGTCTCGCGCACGCTCGCCGCCCTGGAGCGGCACCTCGGCGTGCGCCTGGTCGACCGCTCCACCCACCACCTCGCCCTGACGCCCGAGGGTGCCGACTTCCGCGACAAGGCCGCCGTGGCGGTCGCCGCCTTCGACGAGGCACTCGATCCGGGCCCGCTGCGGCACCGCCCCCTCCGGCTCGGACACGCCTGGTCCGCCTTCGGCCCGTACACCACTCCGCTCCTGCGTACCTGGCAGCGGCGTCACCCCGGCACCCCGCTGGAGCTGCTCCGCATCGACGACCGCACGGCCGGGCTCGCCCGGGGCGAGGTGGACGCGGCTCTGCTGCGGGGACCCGTCGACACCCCGGGGCTGGTCACCGAGGTGCTGTTCACCGAGGGCCGGGTGGCGGCCGTCGCCTCGGACGGTCCGCTCGCGGCCCGCGCCTCGCTCTCGCTCTCCGACCTGACGCAGGACGCCGTCGTACTGAACACCGTCTCCGGCGCCACCACGCTCGACCTCTGGCCGCCGGACGACCGGCCTGCCGCCACGGTCACCGTCGCCAACACCGACGACTGGCTCACCGCCATCGCGGCCGGGCGCGGCAGCGGGGTCTCCGGCGCCTCCACCACCGGTATGCACCCGCACGCCGGGGTCGCCTACGTGCCGCTGGACGACGCCCCGCCGCTGCCCGTCCTGCTGGCCCACCGGGACGGCCCGGGCCATCCCGCCCTGCCGCTGCTGGCCGCGCTCGCCCGGGAGATCGTCGGGCGCGAACACCCGGAAGCGCCCGGAAATTCCATCGCCTGACGAGGAATGGCCTTACCCGGCAAGGGAGTTGGGAGTGCCATAACTGACTGATCGACACAGGCGGGGGCTTCTCATGACGGACACCGGTACAACCGTCACCGTTCACGGCACGACCGAGGCGGGCTTCGAGGGCGTACGGGAGGAGTTCGCCGCCGTGCTCGCCGAGGACCACACCGAACCCGGCGGTCAGCTGGCGGTGTACCACCAGGGGCGGCTCGTGGTGGACCTCTGGGCAGGCGAGGGAATCTCGGGTGATTCGCTCCCCGCCGTGTACTCCTCCACCAAGGGCGCCGCCCACCTGGTGGCCGCACTGCTCATCCAGGACGGCACGGTCGACCCCGAGCGCACGGTGGCGTCGTACTGGCCGGAGTTCGCCGCGGAGGGCAAGGGCGAGCTGACCGTACGGGAGCTTCTGGCCCACCGGGCAGGGCTGATCTGGGCGGACGGCGGACTGAGCCTCGGCGAACTGGCCGACGACGGAGCCGTCGCCGTGCGGCTGGCGGGGCAGCGGCCGTACTGGAAGCCCGGCTCGGAGTTCGGCTATCACGCCCTCACCATCGGCGCCCTCACCGGCGAGGTGATCCGGCGGGTCACCGGGCGTTCGACCCAGCAGATCTTCGAGGAGCGGGTCCGCGCTCCCCACGGTCTGGACTTCCACCTCGGGCTGCCCGAGCCGCTCGAACACCGTTACACGCCCATCCGGCCGGGGGTCCCGGCGCCCGGGAAGCCCGCCGATGAGCCGGCCGGGGGCCTGTCGGCCCTCGCGTTCGGGTTCGCCGAGGACCCGCCGCTCGACCTCATCGGCCTCGTCAACTCCCGCACGGTGCGGGCCCTCGGCCCGGCCTCGGTCGGCGGTGTCGCCTCCGCACGCGGGCTGGCGGGGATGTACGCCGCGGCGGTCACCGGGCTGGACGGCGGTGCTCCGCTCCTGGAACCGGGGACGGTGGCAGAGGCCGGCCTGGTGCGGTGGACGGGAACGGACCTGGTGACCGCCCAGACCGACGGGTTCACGCTCGGCTTCGAGGCGGTGGGTAATGCGTACCCGTCCCTGGGCCCCGGCGCCTTCGGGCACGCGGGCGCCGCCGGTTCACAGGCGTACGCCGATCCCGTCTCCGGGGTGGCCTACGGGTACACCAGGAGGCGCTTCGCTCTGCCCGGTGGCGCGGCCCCGGAGAACGTTCGCCTTTCCGCAGCGGTCGCCGAGGCCGTCGCGCGCCTTCGTCCGGTGCCCGCCCCCTGAGCAAGGGCGCGACCGGGGCACGACAAGGGTCGCGCCCCGGGAAGCCGCCGCTCACTCCCGCCCGTCGAACCCTTCCGCCAGCACCTCGGCGAGGTGGCGGGCCCGGCGGCCCGCCAGCTGGTCCAGCTGGGTACGGCAGGAGAATCCGTCGGCCAGGAGCTCGGCGCCCGGTTCCGCCTCCCGCACGGAGGGGAGCAGCTGGTCCTCCGCGCAGGCCACGGAGACCTCCCAATGCCCCTTCTCAAGACCGAAGTTGCCCGCCAGCCCGCAGCAGCCGCCGCTCAGCTCACCGCTCAGGCCGGCTTTCTCCCGGAGCCGCCGCTCCGCGGAGTCACCGAGCACCGCGTGCTGGTGGCAGTGGGTCTGGCCGGCGACGGGCCGGTCCAGCCGGGGCGGTGCCCAGTCGGGGGCGTACTCCTCCAGGTACTGGGCGAGGGTGCGTACGGAGGAGGCGAGCCGGGCGGCGCGCGGGTCGTCGGGCAGCAGCTCCGGGAGATCGGTGCGGAGGGTGGCGGCACAGCTCGGTTCGAGGACGACGACCGGGGCGCCGTCGAGGGCGCCCATACGGTTCAGGGTGCGGCGCATGACGGCGCGGGCCGCGTCCAGCCGGCCGGTGGACACGTAGGTGAGGCCGCAGCACACCCCGCGGGGCGGGAGGACCGGGGCGCGGCCCGCCGATTCCAGTACCCGTACCGCCGCCCGGCCGACCTGGGGTGAGAGGTGGTCGGTGAAGGTGTCCGGCCACAGCACGACGGGCGTACCGCCCCCGGGTGCCCGTCGCCGGCCGAACCACCTCCGGAAGGTGCGCGGCGCCAGGACCGGGAGGGTGCGGCGCGGGTCGACGCCGGCGAGCCGCTTGGCGAGGGCGGCGAACGGCCCTGCCGCAGCGAGGGTGTTGAGCACCCGCGCGAAGGGGGCGGCGAGCCGGAGCCAGCGGGGCAGGCCGCCCATCGCGTAGTGCGCGGCGGGGCGGAGCCTCCCCTTGTAGTGGTGGTGGAGGAACTCCGCCTTGTACGTGGCCATGTCGACGCCCACCGGGCAGTCGGTGCGGCAGCCCTTGCAGGAGAGGCAGAGGCCGAGGGCGTCGCGTACCTCCGTGGACCGCCAGCCGTCCGTGATCACCTCGCCGGCGAGCATCTCGTGGAGCAGCCGGGCGCGGCCCCGGGTGGAGTGGGCCTCGTCTCCGGTCGCCCGGAAGGATGGGCACATGACGTCCGTACCGGGCTTCTCCGTACGGCACTTGGCGACGCCGACGCAGCGGCGTACGGCCGCTGAGAAGTCGCCGCCGTCCTGCGGGTAGCCGAAGGCGACGTCGACGGGGCGCTTCGGGAGCACGGCGAAGCGGAGGTTCTCGTCGAGCCGGGCGGGACGGACGAGGATGCCGGGGTTGAGTCCGCCGTCTGGATCCCAGAGGTCCTTGAAGCGGGTGAACAGGTCCACCATCTCCTCGCCGTACATGCGCGGCAGGAGTTCGGCCCTCGCCTGCCCGTCGCCGTGCTCCCCGCTCAGCGATCCGCCGTGCGCGACGACGAGGGCGGCCTGGTCCTCGGAGAAGCGGCGGAAGCGGGCGACGCCCTGATCCGTGAGCAGGTCGAAGTCGATGCGCACATGGATGCAGCCGTCGCCGAAGTGGCCGTACGGGGTTCCGCGCAGGTCGTGCTCGGCCAGCAAGGCGCGGAAGTCACGCAGGTAGGGCCCGAGACGGGCGGGCGGTACGGCGCAGTCCTCCCACCCGGGCCAGGCTTCCGAGCCGTCCGGCATCCGGGTCGCGGTGCCGGCGGCGTCCTCGCGGACGCGCCACAGTGCGCGCATCCCGGCGGGGCCGGTGACGACGGTGGCGTCCAGGGCGTCGGAGGCACGCAGGATCTCCTCCGCGCGTCCACGGGCCTCGGCGGGGTGGTCGCCGCCGGTCTCGACGAACAGCCAGGCGGCGCCGCGCGGGAGTCCGGCATGGCCGCGGACGAGGTCGGCGGCCATGCCCTCGACGGTCAGCGGGCCGTACGGGAGGAGGCCGGGGGCGGCGTCGGCGGCGGCCGTCTCGTCGGCGTACCCGAGGACGGCGAGTGCGCGCGCGGCGGGGGTCGCGACCAGGCGGACGGTCGCCTCGGTGACGACCGCGAGGGTTCCCTCGCTGCCGCAGAGGGCGCGGGCGGGGTCGGGGCCGTGTTCGGGGAGCAGCGCGTCAAGGGCGTACCCGGAGATGCGGCGGGGAAGTCCGGGGAAGCCGGTACGCAGGAGGGCGAGGTGGGGCGCGGCGAACTCGCGGAGCCCGGCGGGCGCGTCGGGCAGGCCCCGCCCGATGTGCAGGGCCTCGCCGCCGTAGCGCAGTACGCGCAGGCTGTGGACGTTGTCGGCGGTGGTGCCCCAGGCGACGGAGTGGGAGCCGCAGGAGTTGTTCCCGATCATGCCGCCCAGGGTGCAGCGGCTGTGGGTGGACGGGTCGGGCCCGAAGGTCAGTCCGTGCGGGGCGGCCGCGGCCCGCAGGTCGTCCAGGATCACCCCGGGCTGGACGACGGCGGTGCGGGATGCGGGGTCCAGCTCCAGGATCCGCCGCATGTGGCGGGTGAGGTCCAGGACGACGCCGGTGCCGGTGGCCTGGCCGGCGATGGAGGTGCCGCCGCCCCGTGGGACGACGGGCACCCCGTGCTCCCGGCAGACGCGGAGCGTCTCGGCGACGTCCTCGGCGTCGCGGGGCGCCACGACGGCCCGGGGGACACGGCGGTAGTTGGAGGCGTCCATGGTCGTCAGCGCGCGGGCGGTCGCGTCGGACCGCACCTCGCCGCGGACGGCCCCGGCGAGCTGATGGACGAGGTCGGCGTGCGGGGTGGCCATACGGCCAGCATGCCGTGCCCGACGGGATGCGGGGCGACCGCGGTGGGGCCTCGCACGCCGTGTCCGAGGCCGGCGCGGCGCCCGGGGTACGCCCGCACGCCGTGTCCGGGGCCGCGCGGCAACGGCGGTGGCCCCGCACGCCGTGTTCGGCGGTGCGCAGGGCGGACGGTGCGTACGCCGTCCGCCCGCGGGCGCAGATGGCAGGCGCCCCCGGCCTCGCGCGCCCGCGCCCCTGCAGGCCGCCGGGCGGAGGCCGGGGCCGGCGGGCGCTACTTGGCGCAGACCGCCTTGTCGGCCTCCACGCGCTGGATGTCCTCCGGGGCCTTGGTCGGCGCCGAGAGCGGGCTGCCCGCCTCGGTGAAGTCCGGCCCCAGGGTCAGCGTCATCGGGTCCATCTCACCGGCGTCGGTGGTCGTCGGCTTGAGGGCGGAGGCGGTGAGTCCCATCATGTCGGCCAGTCGTCGGGCCTGGTCCGCCTGGTTGGGGGCGTAGACGAGCTGGGTCTTCTTGACCTTCGCGGGCGCGTTCGCCTTGTTGGTCGACTTGAGGACGCCCTGCTCGTTCTGCAGCCAGTCCAGGGCGCTCTGCGCGGAACCGGCCGGGGCGCCACCGTTGTAGACGTCGACGCGGACGTCGGCCGGGTCGGCCATCTCGCCCTTGAGCTTGGCGGCCTCGGCGGCCTTCTCCTCGGCCTTCTCCTTCTTCGCCACGGCGGTGAAGGAGACGTCCTCGCGCATCATCGAGAAGACTTGCGGGGCCTTGGACTTGTCGAGGATGACGGTGGCCTTGTCGTTCGGGTTGTCCAGGACCGGCACCGTGGTGAAGGTGATGTTCTTGGGATCGACCGAGGCCAGCTCCATGCCGAGCTTCCGCAGCTGGTTGATGTCGTCGATCTTGTCGTCGACGGTCAGCGCCTTGGTGGCGGCCTCCGCGAGCGACCACATCTTGGTGGGGCTGGTGAGCGTGTCGTTGGACTTCAGCTTGCGCATCAGCGAGCCGAGGAACTGCTGCTGGATCTCGATGCGGCTGAGGTCGCTGCCGAAGCCGACGGAGTGCCGGGTGCGCAGGAAGGCGAGTGCCTGCTCACCCTGGATGGTGTGCTCGCCCTGGGAGAGCTTGAGGTGCGAGTCCTTGTCGTCGATGTCCTTGGCGAGGCAGACGTCCACTCCGCCGACGGCCGTCGTCATGGACTTGACCGCGTTGAAGTCGGCCACCATGAAGTGGTCGGGAACGATGCCGGTGAGCTCGGTGACCGTGCGCATCGTGCAGCTGGGGGTTCGGTCGGACTGGCCGAGGCTGGTGTTGAAGCGCCCGCCGGTCGACCCCGGGATGTCCTTCTTCGAACCGTCCTCCATGGTGGTCGGACAGTCGGGGATATCGGTTATCAGGTCACGCGGGATGCTGAGCGCGGTGGCGTTGGTGCGGTCCTTGGAGACGTGGAAGAGGATGTTGGTGTCGGCGTGGCCGACACTGCCCGAGTCCCCGTAGCCCTCGTTGCCCGCGCCGGTGCGCTTGTCGGTCCCGATCACCAGGATGTTGATCGCGCGGTCCTTGCTGAAGCCGCCGGTGCCCGCGCCGTCGGTGGAGACGGCGGTGATGTTGCCGTTGAAGTGCTGGTACACGAGGTAGCCCGTGGTCCCGACGCCCACCAGCAGGAAGGCGAGCACGCCGCCGGTCCACACCAGGGCCTTCTTCTTACGGGACTTCTTGGGCTTGGCCTTGCGGCGCCCCGGGGCCGTTGCCGCCGCCCGGCTCCCCTGCCTCCGCGTCTCGTCTCGGTCCCCGCGTCCGCCGCCGGCGCCACGCCGCCCACCGCGCTGACCCGGCACCGCGGCACGGTCGCCGGGGGGTGTCGCCTCGGGATCCTTCCTGCGGCGCGGTCCCGGAGTTCTCCCGGAGGTCCCGGCGGGCGCCGCCGGTCGCCCTGCGGAAGGCCCCAGTCGCAGTTCGTAATCGCCGGTGTCGGGGTTGAGTACCCACTGGTCTGCGGGGTCGATGCCCTCGTCCCGCCCACGGCCTTGCGCGTCCACGGTTGCCTGCGTCCTCCGTCGGGGCCACGCGGCGCCTCCCCCTTCAAGGCGCACGGTGTGTGTCTTACGGCAGCCTCGGCCCGACGGGCCGACTGCACCGGAGCGCTCACCCTAGCTGGCCACCGGCGTGGAGGCGACGATCGTGATAAATCAAGCATCACACAGGGGACATACCGCCACATTCGGCTCTAGATGACCGCCCGACACGCTGGTTGACTCGGATCACACCACCCGCGAGATCCGGCCAGGATCATTTCCGGCCATGTTTCAAACAGAAGTGGCCACAAGGAATCCCCAAACAAGTCGCCAATTCTCCTATAGTTGCCGTGACTTGATCGGGAACAATCAGCTCCAGTTGTGCTTCTTTCACCATCGCCATACAGATTTATGCAGTTCATCCGGTTCGTCCCGATCGACCGCTGTGACGCACCTGTCCCCCTTTCTCCTTACCGTCCGCCCCGAGGACTCCGATTGCGCCCTTCAATCCGGCCAACCGCACTCGCCCTGCTGATATCGGCAGCCGTCACCGGTGCTCTGTGCCTCTGGGCGGTCTCGGCCGCTCCCGCCTCGGTACGGACACCGCTCGCGTGGGGGACTGGCGCCGCCGCCGCGCTGCTGAGCGTGGCCGTGGCCGTCACGGTCCACACGCTCGCCACGGCCCGCCATCTGCGCGCCCTGCGGGCCACCGACTCCGAACGCTTCACCGCCGAGACCTCACGCCTCGTCTCGACCTCCGCTGCCGAAGCACAGCGCTTCACCGCCGAGACCGCCCGGATCAGAGCGGCCGCCTCCGCCGAGGCGGCCCGGGTCACCGCGGAGGCGGACGAGCGCGTCGCCCGGGTGACCGCCGAAGCCACCGAGCAGTACGAGCGGCTCACCGCCGAGACCGCCCGCCTCACCGCCCGTGCCCGGCGCAGCGAGACCGAGCGCTCCGCCGCCGTGTCGGCCTGCGCCAACGCCGCCGGCCGCATGCAGGCCCTGTCCACCAGCATGCTGGCCGACCTGCGCGAGATGGAGCACCGGCACACCGCCGAGGACGTGCTCGGCGATCTGCTGCACCTGGACCACCGCACGGCCCAGGCGGGCCGACTCGCCGACTCCATCGCCGTACTGACCGGCGCGCGCTCCGGACGCCGTTGGGCCAAGCCGATCGTGATGGAGTCGATCCTGCGCGGAGCGATGGGCCGCATCGGCGGCTACCAGCGCATCCGCCTCCACTCGACCAGTGACGTGGCCATCGCCGGCCACGCGGCCGAGGGCGTCATGCACGCCCTCGCCGAACTCCTCGACAACGCTGCCAACTTCTCGCCGCCCACGGCGGAGGTCCACGTGTACGTCGAGGAGGTCCCGGCGGGCATCGTCGTCACCGTCGAGGACAGCGGTCTGGTGATGAGCGATGTGCAACTGCGCCGTGCCGAGCGTGCCGTGTCCGCCGACAACCAGGACCTCACCGCGATCTCCGGCACCCGGCTCGGCCTCGCCGTCGTCGGACGGCTGGCACGGAAGCACGGGCTCACCGTCTCCTTCCGCCCGTCGGCGCGCGGTGGCACGGGCGCGCTGATGATGCTGCCGCAGGAGCTCATCTCCCGTACACCCGCGCCGGCCCCGCAGGCGCTTCCCGCCGAGCCGGAGCCGACGCACACGACCCCGGACACGCACTCCCGGACGGACGGCTCCCCCGAAGCCGCCCCGGTCCGGCCGGAATCGGCGGCCGAGTCCACCGGCGCCGTCCCCCAGTTCGGTGAGAGCGGGCTCCCCAAGCGCCGCCGTGGCCGCACCCTGGCCGCCGCCGAAGCACGCACCGGCAATGCCACTCCCGGCGGAGCCGAATCCCCCAGGCCGCGTACCACCGACCCGAAGGTCCAGGCTGCCCGCTTCAGCACCTTCAGCCAGGCGGTACGAGCCAATTCCCCGCATCCGGAAGGCAACACCCGATGAGCGCGACCACCGACGAGAAGCTGAACTGGCTGCTGGAGGGGCTGCTCGACCGCACGCCCGGCGCCCGGCACGCCCTCGTCCTGTCCCGGGACGGCCTGAAGCTGTGCCGCACCCCCGAACTCTCGGTCGACCAGGCCGACCAGCTGGCCGCGATCTCCGCCGGCATCCAGAGCCTGTCGCACGGCGCGTCCATCGAGTTCGGTGACGGCAGCGGCGGTGTGCGGTCCGCGATGACCGAGTTCTACGGCGGCGTGCTCTTCATCGTCGAGGCGGGCGCGGGCGCCCACCTGGCGGTCGTGGCCGCGGAGGACTCCGACGTCGGCCTGGTCGGGCACAACATGAGCGAACTCGTCGAGCAGCTCGGCGAGTACCTCGTCGCCCCGCCGCGCGAGAGCGCGCCCCGCGCCACGGAAACAGCGGACGTATGACGACGGTGCCGCGCCCCCGCCCCGGACGCGACGACGATCCGGACCGGCTGTACACCCTCACGGGTGGCCGCAGCCGGTCCGACTCGGCCGCGTTCGACCTGGTGACCCTGGTCGTCGCCGAGTGCGATCCGAATCCGGGGATGCAGTCGGAGCACGTCGCGATCCTCCGGATGTGCGACAGCCCCACCGCGGTCGTCGAGATCTCGGCAACCCTGAATCTGCCCATCAGCATCGTCCGCATCATGCTGTGCGACCTGCTCGACACCGGCCGGATCAGCGCCCGCCACCCCCGTACTGCTCGTGTCGAGGACCGGCTCCCCGACACCGACACCCTGGAACAGGTGCTCGTTGGACTCCGCAACCTCTGACCGTGCCGCCCTGCAGGCGACGGCCGACAACGGACTGAAGATCGTCGTCGTCGGCGGCTTCGGGGTCGGCAAGACCACCATGGTCCGATCCGTGAGCGAGATCCGTCCGCTCAACACCGAAGAGACCATGACCCGCGCGGGCGAGGCCGTCGACGACCTCGACGGTGTGCACTCCAAGACGTCCACCACGGTCGCCTTCGACTTCGGCCGCATCACCCTCGACGCGCGGTCGGTGCTCTACCTCTTCGGCGCACCCGGGCAGGAACGGTTCTGGTTCCTGTGGGACCGGCTGTTCTCGGGCACCCTGGGCGCCGTCGTCCTCGTCGACACCCGGCGGCTCGCCGACTCCTGGTACGCGATCGACCGGCTGGAGCACCACGGCACGCCGTTCATCGTCGCGTGCAACGACTTCGGCGGTCCGCTCCACACCGAGCAGCAGATCCGCGAGGCGCTCGACCTGTCCCCCGAGGTCCCGCTCGTGGAGTGCGACGCACGGGACAGGTCGTCCAGCAAGTACGTCCTGATCACGCTGGTCGAGCACGTCTACGCACTCTCCGTCGCCCGCGCGAAGGCCGAGGCCGGTATCCCGGCGGGCCAGGACGCCGTGAAGACCCCGGAGCCAACGCCGTGACCAAGTGCCCCATGTCCGAGAGCTTCATGCCGCTGTCCGGGCCCAGGTTCCAGACGGACCCCGTGCGGCTGTACCGCGAGATGCGCCGCGACAACGGCTCGGTCGCTCCCGTCGTACTCGACGGGGACGTACCGGCGTGGCTCATCCTCGGCTACCGCGAACTGCACCAGGTCACCAACGACCCGGTGCTCTTCAGCCGTGACTCGGACCTGTGGAACCAGTGGGAGCACATCCCGGACGACTGGCCTCTGCTGCCGATGATCGGGCGGAAGCAGCCCTCGATCCTCTACACGGTCGGTGAGCGGCACACCGTCCGCGCGGCGATGATCAGCAACGCGCTGGAGGCCGTGGACCCGTTCGCCCTGAAGCGGTACGCGGAGGAGTACGCCGACGAACTCATCGACGGCTTCTGCTCCACCGGCGCCACCGACATCATCGCCGAGTACGCGATGCGGCTGCCCGCCCGTGTCCTGGCGAAGCTCTACGGCTTCGGCGACGAGGTCGGCGGCCCGCTGGTGGGTGCCCTCAACGACATGATCGACGGCCGCGAGCGCGCACTGGCCGGGCAGCAGTACCTGGCCGAGTCGATGTTCGGGCTGCTCGCCGAGAAGCACGCCGAGCCCGGCGACGACGTCGCCAGCCGGATGCTCCAGGACCCGGGCGGCTTCACCGACGAGGAGGTCGCCCAGGACCTCATGGTGATGATGGCCGCCGGCCACCAGCCGACCGCCGACTGGATCGGCAACTCGCTGCGGCTGATGCTCACCGACGACCGTTTCGCCGCCTCGCTGTCCGGCGGCCGGCACAGCGTCGGCGAGGCCATGAACGAGGTGCTCTGGGAGGACACCCCCACCCAGAACGTCGCCGGCCGCTGGGCCTCCCGCGACACCCACCTCGGCGGACGCCACATCCGCGCGGGCGACCTGCTGCTCCTCGGCATCGCCGCCGCCAACGGGGACCCGCAGGTGCGCACCGACGGTTCGTCGCTGACCGGCGGCAACAACGCCTTCCTCTCCTTCGGCCACGGCGAGCACCGCTGCCCGTTCCCGGCGCAGGAGACCGCGGAGGTCATCGCCCGTACGGGGATCGAGGTGCTCCTGGACAGGCTCCCGGACGTGGACCTCGCCGTCCCCGCGGAAAAGCTGACCCGGCGCCCGTCCCCGTGGCTGCGCGGACTGACGGACCTGCCGGTGCACTTCACTCCCACGCCCGCCATTGGAGGCCGGATATGACCCGGATCGCGCTGGATCCCCTCGTCGCAGACCTCGACTCCGAGAGCGCCGCGCTGCGGGCCGCCGGACCGCTCGCCGAGGTGGAACTCCCCGGCGGTGTCCACTGCTACGCGGTGACCCACCACGCCGAGGCCCGCCAGCTGCTCACCGACAGCCGTGTGGTCAAGGACATCAACGTCTGGAACGCCTGGCAGCGCGGCGAGATCCCGATGGACTGGCCGCTGATCGGCCTCGCCAACCCGGGCCGCTCGATGCTGACGGTGGACGGCAGCGAGCACCGCAGGCTGCGCACCCTGGTCGCGCAGGCCCTGACCGTGAAGCGGGTGGAGCGGCTGAGGGCCGGCATCGAGGCGCTCACGAACGCCTCGCTGGACCGCCTGGCCGCCCTGCCCAAGGGCGAACCGGTCGACCTGAAGGCGGAGTTCGCGTACCCGCTGCCGATGAACGTCATCAGCGAGCTGATGGGCGTGGACGCGGCGGACCACCCGCGGCTCAAGGAGCTGTTCGAGAAGTTCTTCTCGACGCAGACCCCGCCGGAGGAGGTCCCGCAGATGATGGCGGACCTCGGCACCCTCTTCACGAAGATCGTCGACGACAAGCGGGCGAACCCGGGTGACGACCTCACCAGCGCCCTGATCGCGGCCTCCGAGAACGGCGACCACCTCACCAACGAGGAGATCGTCAACACCCTGCAGCTGATCATCGCCGCCGGTCACGAGACCACCATCAGCCTGGTGGTCAACGTCGTGGAGGCGCTCCAGACCCACCCCGAGCAGCGCAAGCGGGTGCTGAACGGCGAGGTGCCGTGGGAGAACGTGATCGAGGAGACGCTGCGGTGGAACACCCCGACCTCGCACGTCCTGATCCGGTTCGCCACCGAGGACATCGAGGTGGGTGACAAGGTCCTGCCGAAGGGCGAGGCCCTGATCGTCTCCTTCGGCGCGCTCGGCCGCGACGAGAGGCAGTACGGCCCGACCGCGGGCGAGTTCGACATCACCCGCTCCCCGAACCGGCACATCGCCTTCGGCCACGGACCGCACGTCTGCCCGGGCGCCGCGCTCTCCCGGCTGGAGGCGGGGGTGGCCCTGCCGGCGCTGTACGAGCGCTTCCCGGACCTGGACCTCGCGGTCCCGGCCTCCGAGCTGCGCAACAAGCCGATCGTGACGCAGAACGACCTCTTCGAGCTCCCGGTCGACCTCGGCTGAACCGCTCCTCGCAGCAGCCGTCCATGATCCGGAGCGCCTGTCTCATCCGACGGACACGGTCCTCGACCGCTTGCCGGAGGGACTACGCTCCGGATCGTGGCTGACATCCAGATTCCCGCAGACCTCAAGCCCGCCGACGGACGTTTCGGCGCCGGGCCCTCCAAGGTGCGGACGGAGGCGGTCGACGCACTGGCCGCGACCGGCACCTCCCTTCTCGGTACGTCCCACCGCCAGGCCCCGGTGAAGAACCTGGTCGGCGAGGTGCGTGACGGCGTGCGCGCCCTCTTCTCCCTTCCCGAGGGATACGAGGTGATCCTGGGCAACGGCGGCTCCACCGCCTTCTGGGACGTCGCGACGCACGGACTGATCGAGAACAAGTCCCAGCACCTCAACTTCGGTGAGTTCTCGTCGAAGTTCGCGAAGGCGTCGAAGCTCGCCCCGTGGCTGGCCGACCCGACCGTCATCGCCTCCGACCCGGGCACCCACCCGGACCCGAAGGCCGAGGCGGGCGTCGACGTGTACGCCTTCACCCACAACGAGACCTCCACCGGTGTGGCCGCCCCCGTCAAGCGGGTCGCGGGAGCCGACGAGGGTTCCCTCGTCCTGGTGGACGCCACCTCCGGCGCGGGCGGCCTGCCGGTCGACATCGCCGAGACGGACGTCTACTACTTCGCCCCGCAGAAGTCCTTCGCCTCCGACGGCGGTCTGTGGATCGGCGTGTTCTCCCCGGCGGCCCTCGACCGCGCCGACCGGATCCACGCCTCGGGCCGGCACATCCCCGAGTTCTTCTCGCTGCCGACCGCGATCGACAACTCGCTGAAGAACCAGACGTACAACACCCCGGCGCTGGCCACCCTCTTCCTGCTGAACGAGCAGCTGAAGTGGATGAACTCGCAGGGCGGCCTGGAGTTCACCACCGGCCGCACGGCCGCCTCCTCGCAGCACCTCTACGGCTGGGCGGAGGAGTCGAAGCACGCGACCCCGTTCGTCACCGACCCGGCGAAGCGTTCGCAGGTCATCGGCACGATCGACTTCGAGGACGGCATCGACGCGGCGGCCGTCGCCAAGGTGCTCCGCGCCAACGGCATCGTCGACACGGAGCCCTACCGCAAGCTGGGCCGCAACCAGTTGCGCGTCGCGATGTTCCCGGCGATCGACCCGGCGGACGTCCAGGCCCTGACGGCCTGCATCGACTACGTCATCGACAAGCTGTAACAGCCCTTCGCGGCCCGGAACGGCCCTGCTTCACCCCACGGGTGAGCAGGGCCGTTTCTGCTTCACCCCGCCGGGTGACGAACGGCTTCCACGCCGGGATCCGGCCACCCGTCCTACGATGATGCTCTCGACACCAGCCATCCCAGGAGGCCCGCAATGTCTGCAGCCGCAGTCGAGCACCCCTGCGACGATGAGCCGGAACCGATGCTGGTGACGGCGAACCGTCTCACCGAGCAGCTTCCGGGGCATCGCGTCGAGATCATCGGAGGCGTCATCACCGTGGCCCCAACCCCGGACGGCCCGCACGCGCGTGCACTGACGAAACTTATGCGCCCCTTCATCGCCGCCGGGCTCGACGACGGTGAGACGGAGGTCCTCCAGGCGGTCGGCCTGTGGCTCCCCGGCGGTCCCGAGGACTACGCGATCCCGGACCTCGCGATCGTGGACGCCGACCTCGACGAGCACCTGGTCGGGAACAACTGCTACGACCCCGCCTGCTTCCGGCTGGTCCTGGAGGTCACCTCGGGGAACTACCAGGCGGACCTGCGGAACAAGGTCGCCGCGTACGCCGGTGCCAAGATCCCGGTCTACGTCATCGTGGACCGCAAGCACGACCGGGTCCACGTCCTCACCGAGCCGCTGACCACGGGCTACGACCGGCACGAGGTGTACGCCCCGGGGCAGGAGGCGCCGCTCCCCGCCTCGATCGGCGCGGAGGTCGTCCTCGACGTCGCCGAGCTGGTCAAGGCGGGCCACCCGAAGCGCTGAGGCGGGACTCGCGCCCTATCCGCCTCCCTCGGTGACCCGGACGACGAGCACCGCCACGTCGTCACGCTGCGGGGCCTCGGCCAGCCCGTGGGAGAGCGTCTCCAGCAGTTGCGGCAGCGGCTCGTCCCCGTGCGCCGCCAGGGTGGCCGCGGTCTGCCGGATGCTCACGTCGATGTCGTCGTCACGGCGTTCGACCAGCCCGTCGGTGTAGAGCAGGAGCACGCTCCCCCGGGGCAGGTCGTGGGTGTGCTCGTGCCGGCCGAGCGCACTGGGTGCGCCGAGCAGCAGGAGGTCGTGCTCCCCGAGGGCGGTCACCCGCCCGTCCGGTGTCCGCAGCAGCGGCGGGGGGTGGCCGGCGTTGGACCGGGTCAACCGCCAGCGGCCGCCGTCGGGGTCGAGGCGGGCGTGCACCGCGGTGGCGCCGGGGCCGAGCGGCAGGGCGTCGAAGGCGTTGTCGATCGCGGTCAGCGCGGCCGACGGCGAGTGCGCCGGGTGTCCGAGCGTCGCCTGCCTGAGCATGCTGCGTACCTGGCCCATGACCGCCGCGGCCTGGACGTCGTGTCCGATGACGTCGCCGATGGACAGCATCAGGGAGGGACGTGCTGCCCCCTGGAGCTTCGGCAGCAGATAGGCGTCGTACCAGTCCCCGCCCACCATGTCCTGGTCGGTGGCCGGCAGGTAGAGCGCGGACATGTCGAGACCGGGCACGACCGGCAGGTCGGTCAGCATCGCGGCCTGCAGCCGCTCCGCGGTGCTGAGCCGGTTCTCGACGAACAGGGTGCGGTCGACGGCCTGGCTGACGTATCCCGCCACGGCGGTGAGAGCGGCCTCCTCCGTCACGGTCAGGACCCGAGGCTGCGCCCAGCACCACATCAGCACACCGCCCCGCCCGGCCAACGGTACGCAGAGCACCGACTTCAGCCCCAGTGCGTCGTAACCGGCGACGGCCTCGGCGCTGAAGCCCTCCACGAGGGCGGCGTGGTCGGGGACGAAGACGGTGCGCTGCTCCCGCATGGCCAGGGTGCTGGGGTACCCGGCGTCCAGGTCCAGGCGGTGGATGGCGGATTCCACCGGCTTCAGGTCGTCGGGGTCGATGACACGCCACAGCCCGTGGGCGTCGGCGAGCATCAGTCCGACGAAGCTCGGGTCGTGCGGGCCCTGAAACAGCCCCCGCAGCCGTCGGGTGAGGTCGGTCAGGTCTCGCGAGTGGCCCAGCTCGACGGAGGCGCGCAGCAGCAGCTCGGCGTGGTCGCGGTCCTGCCGGAGCTGCTCGGTCGCGATGCGCATCCGCAGCTCCCCCGAACAGGCGGCGGTGAGGTCGCTGAGGTCCTGCAGCTCGTCCTCGGTCCACTTCCGGGGCTCGTGGTCGATGGCGCAGAGGGAGCCGAGGACGTGCCCGTCGGCATCGACGAGCGGCATACCCGCGTAGGCGATGACCCGGAGGTCGGGGATGGCCAGGCTGGCGCAGGTACGCGGGTACGCGCGGGTGTCGTCGAGGATCAGGGGCTTGCCGTCGACGACGACGTGCTGGCAGAAGGAGTGACTGAGCGGGGTCTGCCGCCGGCCTGCCCATGGCTCGGAGAGCCCGATCATTCCGGGGAAGACCTGCCGTTCGGTCTCCAGGAGCGAGACCAGGGAGACCGGGACGCGGAGGAAGCGGGAGACCAGCCTGGCGAAGCGGTCCATGCCGGGATCGGGCGCGGCTGTGAGCCCCGCGAGCCGCAGGGCCTCCAACCTGCCCAGTTCGCCCACCCGGGGCCTCCTCGCTCGTCCGGCAGGGAGACGCGACGCCGACACGCCACGTAGGAAAAGATTAAGACATTTCAGAGGATATGGGGATCAGAGGTCGCGCCCGCGGGCCCCGGGGCCGCCGGCCCCGTCCCGGTGACGGCGTCGCGCCGCCACCGCACCTCGCCGTCCACCCACAGGCCGGACGGGTGGAGCCCCGCAGCCGAGGCCACGGCCGCCGACGCGGCGTGGCCGGGATGGATCTGGGCGATCACGCTCCGCAGCGAGACCGTCCCCAACAGATGGCCGACCAGGCCCGTCGCCGCCTCCTTGGCGTAGCCCCTGCCCTGCCACCGGGTGCCGACCACCCAGGCGACCTCGGCCCGCGTACCGCGCACGGTCGCCTGCACGTACCCGGCGAGACACCCGTCGGCCCGCACCCGGAGCACCCAGTTCCACCAGAGTTCGGCGGGGTCGGGCGATCCGGCGCTCTGACGCTCGTACCGGGCACGCAGGGTGTCCTCGTCCTCCGGGGCACCTCCGGTCCACTCGTGCAGGGCGGGGTCGAAGAGGACCGCCGCCATCTCCCGGGCGTGGTCGACGTCGAGCGGCAGCGCGTCGAGGCGCGCGGTGGCGAAGGGCTCCGGGGCCACGTTGACCTGCATGGACGGAGCGTACGCCGGGCCCGAAGGGCGAGCCGTTTCCGCACCTGTACGAATCGACACACGAAAGGTCCGTATCACCCGATCCTGCTGCACCATGGATACATGGAGACGATCCATGAGCTGGAGCCCTTCGTGAAGCAGTACACCGTCCTGCTCAGCAGCCGGAGACCGGACGGGACGGCGGCGCGCACACCCGTCAGCATCGCGGTCGAGGGGGACCACGCCTACATCCGTACCTTCTCCTCCGCCTGGAAGGTCGACCGGATGCGCAACCACCCCGTCGTGGAGATCGCTCCCTGCACCATCCGGGGAGCACCCACGGGACCACCGGTGAAGGCCTGGGCGCGCCTCCTGCCGGAGGGCTCGAAGGAGAACACCCACGCGTCCCGAACGATGTCGAGGAAGTACCCGGCGCTCCAGGGTGTGGCCGTCCCGCTCGCCCACCGCCTGAAGCGCGACCATACGCTCCACTTCGAACTGCGGCCGGTCCTCGAGGAGATCTGAGGGGACCGCGGACCGGGCGGGCCCCGGATCGGCAGGCGGGCTTCGGCCGCCGGGCCGGGTGGCCCGCCGGCCGGGTGGATGTCAGACGGCGTCGAAGTCCGTGCCCCGTGAGACCTTCTCCCAAGCGGCCAGCTCCGTCCGGACCGAGTCCAGGTGGCCGACGAGTGCGTCCACCGCGTCCGCGCCCAGGGGCAACCGCAGCGGGGTCTCCTCCGCGTCCAGGGCGAGGCGGATCGCCGCCGCCGCCTTCGCCGGGTCGCCGGGCGCGTCGTCGCCCCCGCCCTCCACCATCCGCCGGGTGACACCGGCGGTCTCCGCGTAGTCCGGCATCTCGTCGCTGAGGTAGGCCGCGCCCTTGCCGAAGAGGTTGGTCCTGAACGCTCCGGGTTCCACGACCAGCACCTTTACGCCGAAGGGCCGCACCTCGTCCACCAGCCCCTCGGAGAGCTGTTCCAGCGCCGCCTTGGTGGCGCTGTAGGCCGAGAATCCCTGGAACGACAGCTGACCACCCATGCTGCTCATCATCACGACCGCCCCGCCGCGCCGCTCCCGCATGCTGGGAAGGACGGCCCGGGTCAGTCGGGCGGGGCCGAAGACATGCAGGTCGAAGAGGTCTCGCAGCTCCTGGTCGGTGGTCTCCTCGAACGCTCCGACCTGTGTGCGCCCGGCGTTGTTGAATTCCTGTCACTGCCGCCGGAAGCCGGGCCGATGCGGGACTACTGGCTCGCCCTGGACGCCCGGGGCGGCCGGGCACCCCGGATCGGCGGAGTGGTCGCCAGCGCCGAGGAGACGCACGAGGCGGTGGCCAACGGCGAGGGCGTGGTGCTGCTCGCGGCGGGGAACGCACCGCTGATCGCACGCGACAACGTCGTCTGCCTGCCGGTCAGGGGCGTGAGCCCGTCGGAACTCGCCGTCGCGGCACGGCGCGACGACGAGCGCCCTCTGGTGCGCGCGTACCTGGCCGGGGCCCGGGAGCTGGCCGAGAGCGCGGAACCCCGCAGCCCTAGGTGAGGGCCGCGGGGTTCTCTCGTACGGGTCACGTCACTTCGGTTCGCGCCCGTAGGAAGCGGTCGCCCACCGGTAGCCGAGCACGATCAGCGCGAGGGACCAGGCCACCGCGAGCCAGCCGTTGTGACCGATCTCCGTACCCAGCAGCAGCCCTCGCAGCGTCTCGATGACCGGGGTGAACGGCTGGTACTCGGCCACCGGCTGGAACCAGCCCGGCATCGCCTCGATCGGTGTGAACGCGCTGGAGATCAGGGGCAACAGGATCAGCGGGAGCGCGTTGTTGCTCGCCGCCTCCACGTTCGGGCTGACCATCCCCATACCGACCGCCACCCAGGTCAGCGCGAGGGCGAACAGCGCCACCAGCCCGAATGCCGCCAGCCACTCCAGCAGTGTGGCGTCCACCGACCGGAACCCGATCAGCACACCCACCAAGGCGACCAGGACCACACTGGCCACCGACTGCAGCACGCTGCCGGCCACATGGCCGATCAGGACCGAACCCCGGTGGATCGCCATCGTCCGGAACCGGGCGATGATCCCCTCCGACATGTCCATCGACACCGACACCGCCGCACCGACCACGGTGCTCCCGATCGTCATCAGCAGGATCCCGGGGACGACGTAGGCGACGTAGTCCGAACGGTCCGCGCCACCGCCGCCGATGCCGGCGCTCATCACGCCCCCGAAGACGTAGACGAAGAGCAGAAGCAGCATCACCGGCGTCAGCAGCAGGTTCAGCGTCAGTGACGGGTATCGGCGGGCGTGCAGCAGGTTCCGGCGCAGCATCGTGGACGAGTCGCGCACGGCAAGGGAGAGGGCACTCATCGGACGGTCTCCTTCGACTGGTCGTTCTGGACGGGGACGGTGGCGCCGGTCAGCGCGAAGAACACGTCGTCGAGATCGGGGGTGTGCACGGTCAGTTCGTCGGCCTCGATCGCGGCGGCGTCCAGCCGGTCCAGCACCGAACGCAGCGCACGCTGGCTTCCGTCGCTGGGCACCTGCACCGCGAGCGCCTCCTCGTCCCGCACCACGCCCTCGCCCAGCGCGGCCACGGCCGACCGGAAGGCCTCGGGATCGGCGAAGCGGAGCCGCACATGGCCCCCCGGGACGAGTCGCTTCAGCTCCTCCGCGGTGCCCTCCGCGACGAGCTTCCCGCCGTTCAGCACCGCGATACGGTCCGCGAGTTCGTCGGCCTCATCCAGGTACTGCGTGGTCAGGAACACCGTCACCCCGTCCGCGACCAGTTCCCGGATCACCCCCCACATGCTGTGCCGCGACCGCGGGTCCAGGCCCGTGGTCGGCTCGTCCAGGAAGATCACCCGCGGACCGCCCACCAGAGTCATCGCGATGTCCAGCCGCCGCTTCATCCCGCCCGAGTAGCTCGCCGCCGGCTTCCGCGCGGCTTCCACCAGGTCGAACCGCTCCAGCAGCTCCGCCGCCACGCGCCGCCCCTCCGCCCGCGGCAAGCGGTGCAGATCGGCCATCAGCAGCATGTTCTCCTCGCCGGTGATCAGTCCGTCCACCGCCGAGAACTGGCCGGTCACGCCGATCGCTCCACGCACCCCCTGGGCGTCGGTGGTGATGTCGTGGCCCGCGACCTGTGCCTGACCGCCGTCGGCCCGGATCAGCGTGGAGAGGATCTTCACCGCGGTGGTCTTCCCCGCGCCGTTGGGTCCGAGCAGCGCGAAGACCGAGCCCGCGGGGATGTTCAGGTCGACACCGTCCAGGACGGTCTTGTCGCCGTAGGCCTTCCGCAGACCGACGGCCGAGACGGCGGACACCGGCGGACGGCCCATTCGAGACGTGGACATGACAGATGAAGCCATGGAGTCCTCCATGTAAGGACTGAGGTGGATGGATTCGAAGCCGCGCGGGCGAGGGCCCGGGGACGTGAGGGCCGAGCAGTGCCCTCAGGCCTTGGCGCGGCGGATGTCGATGTTGCCGTACTTGGTACGCGCCTTCACCTCGACGGTGTCCTCGGAGTCCCCGGGGGCGTCGGACGCGGTGAGCAGGTTGTGCACCTGGCCGGAGCCGGAACTGGCGTCGAGCCAGGCGGCCGTGCCCTCGCGGATGCCGATCTCGATGGCGCCGTAGGAGGTCTCCAGCTGGACGGCACCGCGGGCGATGTCGGCCACCCGCAGGGCGCCGTGGGCGGTGGTGGCGGCCACCGAGCCCTCGGCACGCTCGATGAAGATGTCGCCGTTGGCGCCCGACACCCGCAGTTCACCCAGCGCCTGACCGACGGTCGTGGTGCCGTGCGAGTTCTTCAGGACCGCCTGGCCGGTGACGCTGCCGACCCGCACGCTCCCCGAACTGGTGGTGATCTCGGCCGCGCCCTCGATGTGGTCCACCGTGACGCTGCCGTGGGACGCGGTCAGATGCAGGGGCCCGGTGGTCTCCAGCCGGACGTCACCCGAGGAGGTCTTCACCCGCACCTCACCGAGCCGGCCCTCCCCGTACACCTGGGTCCAGGCGCCGGCGACCTCCACCTGTGATCCCGTGGGCAGTCCGACCGTGACGTCGACGGTTCCGGTGCGCCCGAGGTGAAAGCGCTGCTTGGGCGTCCTGATGGTCAGGACACCGCCCGAGTAACGGACTTCGGTCTGCTCGGCGGCCTTGACGTCCTGGTCCTTGCCGGGGTCACGCGGGTTCACGTCGACCTGGGTCTCCGGCCTGTCGCCGGCGACGAAGCGGATGGACCCGGCGTCCACCTGCGTGATGGCCGAGATCGTCGAAGGGGTGTCGAAAGAAGGCATGGCTGTCCCGTCCTCTTGGGTCTTCGCGGCGTCCCGCTGACGGGACGTGGAGTGGTTGAGGTGGTGCGGGGCGAGGGCTGCGGGCTCAGCGCACCCAGCCCGTGAAGCTCTGACCGACGGTGTGGGAGGTGTGGGGGTTCCCGGTCGCCCGAGGCTGGCCGCCTCCGTCGACCGCGGCCGAAACGGCCCGCACCAGCCAGGCGTTGACCGACAGGCCCTCCCTGCTCGCGGCCTCTTCGGCACGGGCCTTGAGGTGAGCCGGCAGCCGGAGGTTGACGCGGGCCGTCGCGCCGTCCTCGACGTCCGCGGGTACAGCGACCGGAGCCGCCGGCAGCTCCGCCGGCGAGTTCTCGCGCCCCTCGCCACCCTCCGGCTTCGTCACGACGAAGTCGGGATCGAGCCCGCGCAGTCGCACGTCGACCGAGCCGGGGGCCAGCTCACGAGTGATCTCGTCCATCGCGGCGGAGAGTACGTTGAGCATCGTCAGGCGGGTCGCCGACTCGAGCGGCGCGGTGAGCCGCTCCGCCAGATCGCGGGCTTCCTTGCCACCGGCCTCGGCGGCCACCGCGAGTTCACGGCGGAGGGTGTCGACATACGGCGTGAGGTCCATGACGCCATCATGGCACCACAATGGCGCCACATGCAAGCGCTGCACGGCGCCACTTGGTGCGGGAGTGGCACCAAGGCCATCTGAGCTGCACGAATACACGGAAGACAGGTCGAGCCGGGCGGTCATGCACCCGCCCGGCGCGGCCCCTTGTGGCATCAGGTGGCACCACGTGGCGCCGAACGGCGCCATGCGGTGCCACACGGCGCCACTGGGCACCAGGCCCCCGGGACGACGCCGCCGCAGCCCGCACACGGTCGCCGCCGAACCACCGGGAGCCGGAGCGGGAGCCGGGAGCCCGGTGCCCCGGGCCGTCAGCCCCCGGCCAGGGGCCCGTGGAGGTAGAACACCTCGGGGTCGCCCTCGTCGAGGCCGTGCACGAGACCGGCGGGGCTCCAGCCGGCACGGATCAGCAGTCGGTGCATCGGCTGGTTGGAGAGGTTGGTGGAGGTGAAGAGCTTCGGCGTCGTGCACGCTCCCGCGGCGGCGTCCAGCAACAGGCGGCCGACGCCCCGGCCCCGCGCGTCGGCTGCCACCATCACCATCGGGACGAATCCCTGCTCGAAGAAGGTGTACTCCACCACGCAGTACCCGAGCGGGCCGGACGCGTCCTCCGCGACGAGGACCGAGCCCTCGCCACACCACCGCCGGATGCTCTCCCGGCGTCCGCTTCCAGGCTCCGCGGCCACCGGGTCGAGGTCGCCCAGCGCGTCCGCCTCGCCCTCACCCGCGACGCGTACCGCCACCCCGACCGGTCCCCCAGCACTCATGGCGCCATGCTGTCAGGACCCCCCGAAGGCCCGCCCGGATTCACGGTGACGTCCGGCGCCCGGCCCGGCTCCCCGAGGCCGAACAGCGGCCCGCCTCAAGGCATTCACCGGGCCAGGGCTCAACGGCGCCGGCGCCGCCTGGCCGCGAGCAGGGCCACCATGATCGCGACGATGACCAGGACACCTCCGGCCGCCGGACCCTTCTGCGGGATTCCACCGCCCTCCCCGCCCTCGCCCGGTGACGTTCCGCCGCCCCCGCCGTTCGGGGACGGCGACGTGCGGTCCCTCCCGCCGCCCTCCACCTCGACCCGTACGACGTCGCTCCGCTTCCCCTCGGAGCCGAACATCATCGCGGAGCCGTCCGCCGTGTACGTCACCGACTCGGACTGCCCCTGGAGCGGCACACCCACCGCGCGGTCGTCGCCCAGCCTGCCGTTCTCGAAGGCGTAGGCCCGTGCGCTGAAGTACGAGCGGAAGACCACCTCCTTGCCGTCCGGCGAGAACGCCCCGTCGGTCACCCACGGCACGTCGCCCACCCGCCGGAAGACGTTGTCGCCCCCGGTGGTCAGCTTCTCCGGGCCCTCGTAGAGCCCGCCGCCGTCCTCGTTCTTCGAGGCGATGTAGACCCGTCCCGTCTTCGGATGGACCATCAGCGCCTCGGCGTTGCGGGCTCCGTCCGCGTAGGTGACGTCGAACTGGGTCGCCCGGACCGTGGTGTCCGCGAGGCGCTTCGGCTCGGGGAAGCGGTAGATCCAGACGTGGTCCCAGGAACCGTCGAGGTTGTCGCCGATGTCGCCGACGTAGAGATCGCCGTCCGGTCCGAGCGAGATCGCCTCGACGTCCCGGGGCTCGCCCACGCCCTTCATGGTGATCGTCGCCACCGTCTTCCCGGTCCGGGAGTCGACGGCGTAGACGTACGGTCCGTCCTCGCTGTCGTTGTGCGTCCAGTAGACGCCCGGGTGGATCCGGCTCGCGGCGAGCCCGCTGGACTCGGTGATCCGGGGGTCCTCGATGGTGAAGGTGCGGTCCGCCCGGTCCCCGTCGTCCGCGAGCGCGGGTGCCGTCCCCACCGTCGCCGTCAACAGGAGCAGGGCAGCGGCAGCGGCGGCGGTCAGCAGCGATCTCATCCCACAAGTGTCCACTGTCACGTCGCAGGCCGGAGCGGTGATCGGCCATGATGTCGCCATGCGTTTTCTCTTCGTCGGTGACTCCATGACCATCGGATGCTCCGGCGACTTCACCTGGCGCTACCGCATGTGGCAGCACCTGGAGGCGACCCTGGGCGCCGGCGGCTACGCGATCACGGGCCCGCGCGACGAGCTGTACGACACCGAGGCCGGCGCCCCGCGCTCCCACGCCTACGGCGACCCTGGCTTCCCCGCGCAGGCGCGCCGGCACCTGGCGGGCTGGGGCGAGGGCTGGCTCCACATGGCGCCCGTCATCGCGGGCGCGGTCGAGGAGGCCCGCGCGGACGTCCTGCTGGTCTCGCTCGGCCTGATAGACCTCGGTTTCTACACCGACAGCGAGCAGACCGCCGCGAACGTAAAGCAGTTCATCGCCCAGGCCCGGACCGCCAACCCCCACGTCCGGTTCGTGCTGCTGCCCGTCATACCGAACGTCCGCGCCGAGTCGGACGCCCCGTTCGCCGCCGAGTGCGACCGTTTCAACACGCTCCTCGCGAAGGCGGTGGCCGACCTGGACACCCCCGCCTCGCCGGTCCTGCTGGCCTCGCGCCCAACGGGCTACGACATCCACACGGACACCTACGACGGCACCCACCCCGGCCCGTCCGGCGAACACAGGCTCGCGGGCGCCTTCGCCGATGCCATGCACCAGGCCTGGGGCGTGGGCGGCCCGTACGCGGGAGCCCTTGCCGCGGCCTGACTCGGCCGAGGCGACCCGGAACCGGTCCCGCCGGCCCCGGCGTCCCCCTCACATGCGAGATCGTGCGGAGACGGCTGGATCAGGGCAGGGGCGGGCGACCGAGGAGCCGGACAACCTGCCCGATGAGTCGGGGCGTGAACCGGGCCGGAGACGCGGGTACCTGATCGCCGTCCTCTGCTTGACGGCGACGGTCCTCATGGTGCTGCCCGGTCCGGTACCCAACTCCCCCGGCCACCTGGGCAGTCTCCTGGAGACCTTCCTGCCCTGGCTCGGCCTCGCCGTGCCCGCCGCCCTGGTCGCGGCCCTGCTGCGCCGCTCGGTCCTGGCCGCCACGGCGGCCGTGCTGCCGGCGGTCGCCTGGCTGGGGCTCTTCGGTACGGCGGCCTTCACGGGCGGCGGGCCGGAGAGCGGCGGATTCCTCGTGGTCCAGCACAACGTCAGCGATGTGAACCCCGAACCCGCCGCTACCGCACGGGCCCTGGCCCGAACGGAAGCGGACCTCGTCGCGCTGGAGGAACTGACCGCCCCCGCCCTGCCCGCCTACAAAGCCGCGCTCTCCGGCTACCCCCATCACGCGACGGTGGGGACCGTCGGCCTCTGGTCGAAGCACCCCCTCAGCGCCGTACGGCCGGTGGACATCCGGCCGGAAGGCGTCGGGGAGGGATGGAACAGGGGACTGAGGGCGACGGCCCGCACACCTGAGGGCGAGATCGCCGTGTACGTCGCGCATCTCCCGTCCGTCCGGATCGGCCCGGCCGGATTCGCCTCCGGGCTCCGGGACGAGAGCGCCGCACTCCTGGCGGGGGCTCTGAGCTCCGAGCCCCTGGACCGGGTGATCCTCGTGGGCGACCTCAACAGCACGCTCGGTGACCGCGGCCTGGCCCCGGTCACCTCGCTGATGGCCGAACCGGCCTCCGCCTTCGCCTTCAGCTGGCCGGCGGCCTTCCCCCTCGCCAGGATCGACCAGGTCCTGACCCGTTCCGCCAAGGTCACCGACGTAAGGACCCTGCCCGCCACGACCAGCGACCACCTGCCGGTGGCGGCCCGGATACGCCTCTGAGGGGGCGGAACAGGCGCTCATGTACACCTGATACATATGGCGCCTTCGCGTACATCCGATACACTTCACACATGAGCGAACCGGTTGTGGAATCGATGGCAGAGGTACGGCGACACCTCGCCGACGCCATAGACCGTGCCCGCCGGGACGACACGCCGACGATCATCACGCGTCGCGGACGGAGCGAGGCGGTGCTCGTCGACATCGACGAGTACCGGCGCCTGCGCGCCGCGGCCGATCAGCTCGAGGACGACTGGCTCAACCGCCTGGCGGACGAGGCCGAGTCCGAGGGCACCGACGGCTCGGTGTCACTCGAGGAGATGGCCGCCATGCTCCGCGCGGCACCGTGACCCATGGGGTACGCCACTCGATTCACCCCGCACGCGCAGCGCGACCTGCTCAAGATCCCCCGCCAGGACGCGCTCCGAATCCTCATGCGCCTCAGCGAGCTGCAGAAGGCGCTGGACGCCGGGAACATCGGCGCATTCGACGTCAGGGCGCTCCAAGGACACCCCGGACGCTGGAGGCTGCGCGTGGGTGACTACCGGGCCGTCTACTCGCTCGAGGACGGCCGGCTGATCCTGTGGGTCCTGGCCGCAGGACACCGACGCGATGTCTACGACCGCATGTGAACACCGAGTACACCCGGGGCCGCCCCGGCCCCACCTGCCGGTGGCGGCCCGGATTCGCCTCTGAGGGGGCGCGGCAGCCCCGGTGACGGCCTCTCAGCTCTGCGCCGGACCGGCGCCCAGCATCTCCAGTCCGAGCCGGGTCAGTTCCTCGGAGACCTCGTCCGGCTTCGCCCGGCGCGGACGGCGCGCGTGGTGGGCCATGAGCTCGTGGACCGTACCCACCATCACCATCACCACCACCCGGTGGTCCCGCTCCTCCGCCTCGCCCCGCACGGCCGCGCGTTCGGCCTCGCCGGTCAGGAAGTCGGCCCACAGGTCCCGCCACCGCTTGCAGTGCGCGTCCACCGCCGGGCTCACACCGAGCACCTCCACGAAGGTCACCCGCGCCTCACGGAGGTCCCGGGTCACCGCCCACACATAGGCGTCGAAGAGCCGGCGGAAGCGCTGCGCCATCGGGCAGTCGTCCATCCCCTCGGAGAGCAGTGCCGCCTCCGCGGCGCGGAGTCCGCTGGTGGTGATCCGGTTGTGGAGCTCCATCAGCACCCCCTCCCGGGAGCCGAACTCCTCCCAGAGCACCTCCTCCGGCACCCCCGCCATGTCGCACAGGGCGTGCTCGGACGTCTGCGCGTAGCCGTAGACGCCGAACAGCTCGAGGCCCGCGTCGAGGAGCTGCGTACGGGCCCGCGCACGCGCACCGTCGACCACGCCGGTCATCGGATCCACCTGGACATCCACCACGGGTCCTCCTCGGTCTGCCCATGTCCGGTGCGCACGGCCGCTGTCGCGCGGAGCGTGACGTGCCGGAGAGGCTCGGGCGCCTCTGGATGGCGCGTGCGCCATTGTCCCGTCGCGCCCCTCCCCGCACCTCCCACCGCGCCGATCAGGCGTCACAGTCCGTCAGGACCGGTGAGCGCTCGCACGGATGTGCACCGGGAGGGCCGGAACCGCGGAAGCGTCAGAGCCGTTTCAGGACCGCGCCCTTGGCGGTGGCGAACTCCTCGTCGGTCAGGATTCCGGCCGCGTGGAGTTCACCCAGCTCGCGGAGGCGGCGCAGCAGCACGTCGTGGTCGTCGGCGGCCGGCTCCGCGGGGGCCGGCTCGATCGCGGGTACGGGCTCCGCCTCCCCGGCGAGGGCGGCGGGGGCGGCCGCCGGCGGGATCCGTACGAGTACGGCGGCGGCGACCAGGACAGCCGTGTACTCCCGCTTGGAGAGCCCCCACAGGTCCACGGAGTACGGGTCGAACTTCGCGGGCGCGGTCGACACCACTCCTCCCCGGTCGAAGCGCAGCGAGCCGTTCTCCAGCCCGATGCAGGGGATCCAGCGGACCCCCGTCACCTCCGACAGCGGGATCGTGACGGCGCCCGCCGCCTCCTTCGACTCCTCGGCCTTCCAGTTCCAGGTGAGACGGACCGTCTCCCCGTCGAATGACGCCGTACCGTCGCCGCCGCCTCCCGACACCGGCACCGCCGGCCCCGGCAGCAGGAAGCGGTCCACGGGCCCGGCGGGCACCTGCTCGATCAGCAGGGCGTTGCGTATCTCGTCGACGAGGTACTCGGCGACACCCGTACGCCCCTTGTCCACGACGAGCTGGTACGGATCGGCGGCGTCCTTGAGCCGGCCGTCCGCGGCACGCAGCACCGGGCACGCCCCGGCCCGGAGCCGCAGGCGCAGGCGGCCGCCCTTGCGGTCCGGCTCGAAGGCGACGCCGGCCACGGCCTCCAGCGGGACGGCGATCTCCCCCAGGTCCTGGCGTACCGGGTGCGCCTTGCCGCCGGGGACGATCCGCACCGTGTCGCCGTCGAAGCTCCACGTCCCGTCGCGCGTGATGATGTCGGCCATAGGGCGCATAATGCCAGGCGCCTGCCCGGCGCAGGAGGGCGCGGGTTCAGGCGGCCGGGCGGTCCTCGGGCAGGCGCCTCCGGAGCCGGGCGTGCTCGATGGCGGGCGGGGCGTAGGCCATGTCGAGTGCCCCGACGTCCGTACCGGGGGCCACCACCGCGTCGATCCGGTCCAGGACCGCGTCGTCCAGGACGGTCTCGGCTCCGGCGAGGAGGTCGTCCAGGTGATCCATCGTGCGCGGGCCGATGATCGCCGATGTGACCCCCGGGTGGGCGATCGCGAAGGCGGTGGCCATGTGGGTCAGCGGCATCCCTGCCTCCTCGGCCACGATGACGAGCTGCTCGACGGCGTCGAGCCTGCGCTCGTCGCTCATGTGCTTGAAGCCGAACGCCGACCGGTGGGTGTCGGCCGTCCGCCCCTTGCGGTAGCGGCCGGTGAGGAGGCCCCCGGCGAGCGGGCTCCAGACCAGGGCGCCCATGCCGTAGCGCTCACAGAGGGGCAGCACCTCGCGCTCGATGCCGCGGTTGAGGATCGAGTACGGCGGCTGCTCGGCCCGGAAGCGCTCCAGCCCCCGCCGCTCCGAGACCCACTGGGCCTCGACGATGGCGGAGGCGGGGAACGTGGACGATCCGATGGCACGGACCTTCCCGGCCCGGACGAGGTCGGTGAGCGCGGAGAGCGTCTCCTCGACGTCGGTGTCGGGGTCGGGCCGGTGCATCTGGAACAGGTCGACGTGGTCGGTGCCCAGGCGGCGCAGGGAGTCCTCCAGGGCACGTACGATCCAACGCCGCGAGTTACCACGCTGGTTGGGGTCGTCCCCCATCGGGAGGTGGGCCTTGGTGGCCAGCACCACATGGTCCCTGCGCCCCTTCAGCGCCTTGCCGACGATCTCCTCGGACTCCCCCTGCGAGTAGGCGTCGGCGGTGTCCACGAAGTTGATGCCGGCGTCGAGCGCCTTGTGGATGATCCGGACGGAGTCTTCGTGATCGGGGTTGCCCACGGCGCCGAACATCATGGCGCCGAGACAGTACGGGCTGACCTTGATGCCGGTCCTGCCGAGCGTGCGGTACTTCATGAAGCTCCTCCTGGCCATGGCTCAGCCCTGCCGCGAGCGCTAAGCTGCTAAACGGAACAACGTTCAGCAACGACAATACGGAACACTGTTCCGCTTAGCAAGGGGACGCATCGTGCGCGAGGACACCGCTCAGGCCGACGAGGGCGGCGCCGCAGCGGAACAGCCGGCCAAGCGCGTGCGCGCCGACGTACGCCGCAACACCGACGCCCTGCTCACGGCGGCCGCGGAGGTGTTCCGCACCTCGGGCGTGGACGCGCCGGTGCGGCAGATCACCGCGAAGGCGGGCGTCGGCGCGGGCACCCTCTACCGCCACTTCCCGCAGCGCTCGGACCTGATCGCGGCGGTCTTCCGTCACGAGGTCGACGCCTGCGCCGACGCCGCGCCGGACCTCTCCGAGCGGCACGCACCCGCCGACGCGCTCGGCGAATGGCTGCAGCGCTTCGCGCTCTTCCTCGCCACCAAGCGCGGGCTCAGCGCGGCCCTGCACTCGGGGGACCCGTCGTACGACAGCCTGCCGTGCTACTTCGACCAGCACCTGACGCCCGTGCTCACCGCCCTCGTGGACGACGCGGTGAAGGCGGGCGAGATCCGGGGCGACGTCAGCCCCGACGATCTGCTGACCGCCACCCGGAACCTGACCCTGTCCGCCGACGAGGACGAGGACGGCCACACCCGTCGCATGATCGGCCTGCTCGTCGACGGGCTCCGCTACGGGGCGCGCTGACCTCCGTCGCCGCGACGCCCTGATACGGCACCTCGCGACGGCCCCGTGGCGGATGCCGGGGCGCGTGGCTGAGGGCCGCCGAAGCCCCTGCCGCGCGGTCGGGTCCGGGGCGGCGGCGCGCCGTGTCCGGTCTGAGCCCGTCCCCGCGCCGCCTCCCGCCCCTCACCTCACACCGACCCGGCGACCGCGCCGACGGCCGGGACGCGCAGCGCCCTGCGAGCGGTCAGCAGACCGGTCCCGACGGTGGCCACCACGGCGACGGCCATGACGGCGAACCAGACGCCCGGCCCCTGACCGGGAAGGACGTGGTCGGTGCGGACCATGGTGAAGGGGATGATGCCCGCGACTCCCGCGACGCTGCCCAGGACGAGACCGGTGAGGGTGATGATCCCCGCCTCCTGCCCGACGACGCCCAGAACCTGACCGGGTGTGGCGCCGGCCAGACGCAGCCGGCCGAACTCCCCCGCACGGTAGGAGGTCGCGGCGTACAAACTGTTGACGAGCATGAGGCAGGAGAAGACGACGATGATCCCGACGACGACCAGGTTGAGGGTCTCCAGATTCTTGTCCTCGACGGTCTTCTCCAGGCCGGTCGCGACGACCTGGGCGCTCTCCACGCCCTGGATGTAGAGGGTCGCCGTCGCCGTACCGATGAAGATGATCATCGGCATGAGCACCCCGGCCGCCTCCGCGCCCCTCCGGCGCAGGTGGAGGGCGCCCAGATACCCCGCAACGCCTCGGCCGCCGGGCAGTGCGGCGGGGACCCGGCCGAGCAAGTACGGCGAGAGCGAGGCGAATCCGACGGAGAGCAGCACGGCCCCGTAGGCAGGGAAGGCCATCAGCATCTCCTCGGTGCTGTCGACGGCGAACGTCGTCAGCACGCCCGCGGTCCCGGCGGCCAGCGCCGCGCATCCCGCCAGGACGCGGAACCGGCGCCCGGCCGCCCGGCGGCGGGCCCCCGCGACGGAACGGGCGGCGCGTCGCACGGCGAGGAAGGCGGCACCGACCGCGGCGAGGGTCGCGATGCCGAAGCCGGAACCGAGCGCCGCCGGACCGAAGACCGGATCGATGTGTTCGGCGACCTGCCCGCTGTCCTTGAACATCCCCAGCAGGAGCCGGCCGCCGAGCACGGCGGGGCCGACGGCCAGGACCGTGCCGGAGAGCGCGACCACCGCGGACTCCCCCACGACCATGCGCCCGATCTGGGCGGGCGTCGCCCCGGTACGGCGCAACAGCTCGATCTCGCCCGCGCGTTGGCGCACGGCGACGGTGAGGGTGGAGGCGATGGCGAAGAAGACCAGCAGGGAGCCGTATCCCCCGACGACACTCGCTGTGACGGTCATGGACTCCGCGCTGACCGGGTCCGTACCGGGAGCCGCTGCCGTGTCGTGGAGGGAGCCGAAGGTCATGATGATCACGGAACCCAGGAACGACGAGAGCAGGGTGGCGAGGAAGCGCCCCGGACGCTTCCGGACCGAGCGCACGGCCAGGAACAGCATCGGGCTCACACCTCCGCCCCGCGTCGCTCGGCCACGCCGTCACCGAGGTGCGTCATGCGTTCCGCGACGGCCTCAGCGGTGGGCACGGCAAGGTGTCCCGCCAGCCGCCCGTCCGCGAGGAAGAGCACCGATCCGGCGTACGCGGCCGCGACCGGGTCGTGCGTGACGAGCACGACGGTGGCGCCGTGGTCGCGGGCGGTCTCCCTGAGCAGGGCCAGCACCTCGCGCGCGCTGCGCGTGTCCAGCGCCCCCGTCGGTTCGTCCGCGAAGACCACGTGGGGGCGGGTGACCAGGGCGCGGGCGATCGCGACGCGCTGGCACTGCCCGCCGGAGAGCTCGTCCGGGAAGCGGCCGAGGCGTTCACCCAGACCCACCCGCGTCAGCATCTCGCGCACACGCTCCGTTTCGGCCCTCCGGCCCGCGAGACGCGACGGCAGGGCCACGTTCTCCTCGACGGTGAGGGTGGGCAGCAGGTTGTACTGCTGGAAGACGAAGCCGATCCGCTCACGCCGGAATCTCGTCAGCGCCGCTTCGCCGCCACCGCTCATCTCCTCACCGTCGACGAGGATCCGGCCGCGGTCGGGGCGGTCCAGGCCGGCCGCGCACCGGAGCAGGGTGGACTTACCCGAGCCCGAGGGGCCCATCACCGCGGTGAAGCTGCCCGCCGGCAGACTCAGCGTCACCTCGTCGAGCGCGGTGACCGCGCCGTCCCCCGTCCCGTACACCTTGGTCACCGAGTCCAGCCGCAGGGCCTCGGAGTCGCGGCCGGTGGGCCGCCGTTCCCGAACGAACATGGTCTCCCCCTTCTTGCCCGTCCGGGGCGCACCCCGCGCCCCGCCGACGACGCTACGGACACGCGCCGTCGGGCACACGGGGCGCACACACCCGATGGCGGGGGGTGGCTGGGTGCACCCCCGCACGGGGGGGCCACCCGCGTGCGGGACCGTGGACGTCCATGCGCTGGGGGGGCTGCGCGAGCCTGCCGGGGCCTGCGGCGGAGGAAGCCGGTCCGCTCAGGCCGCGGTCGCGGCGAACCACGCCCGGGAGCTGCGGAGGTGAAGGAGCACCAGCATGGCCACCGTGAAGAGTGCGGCGACGACGTTGCCGGCCTCGGCGTCACCCCGCGCCACGGAGACCATCTTGCCTACGAGGTAGGCGCCGAGGGCGACCGTCAGGGTGATCCGCAGGACTGGGCGCCCCGGGCGGAGGAAGAAGACGTGGACCGCGCCGCCCAGCGCGGGCAGCAGGGCGAGGACCTGGAGCCACGTCGGACCCGGGTAGTGCCCGCTCGCTATGCCGATCCCCGCCAGGACCGCCACGACGAGCAGGATCCAGAGCAGGACGCGCAGCGCGGTGACGGCGCCCGGGCTGCCGGCCCGGGGCGTCCGGGGAGCACCGGATCCGTGGCCGGGCTCCAGGGCCGAGGCCGCGATCGTGCGGGGGTCGCCGAGTTCGGCCAGGATCGCCTCCTCCTGCTCCGGGCGCTCGGACAGGGCGACGTCGATGTGCTCGGAGAGGTCCGCGAGCAGTTCCTGGCGCCGGTCGGCCGGGAGCGCCGATGCCTCGCGCTCGACTGCGGCGAGGAAGTGCTGGACGGAGGGGGAGGTGCTGAGGTTCATGGTCATTCCTGTGGGGGTTCGATCGGGGACGGCTCCGGCGGAGCGAGGAAGCCGTCGACCGCGTTGCGGAAGGCGGGCCAGATCTGCGTGAACTCGTCGAGGGCGGCCCGCCCGGCCGCGGTCAGCCGGTAGTAGCGGCGGGGCGGCCCGGAGGGTGACTCCTGCCAGGTGGTGGCGACGAGGTCGGCGCGCCGGAGCCGGGACAGCAGCGGGTAGACGGTGCCCTGGCTGGCGGCGAGGGTGCCGCTCGCCTCCAGGGCCTGCACGAGCTCGACGCCGTAGCGGGGTTCGTCCCGCATCAGGGCCAGAACGCAGTACTCCAGCACGCCCTTGCGCAACTGGCTCTCCGCCTTACCGAGCTTGTCGGCACCCCCCTGTTCCATGCAATGCACAGTACCCATTACTACATGGCGACGCAAGGTACCTGTCATCGCCCTTCGCGCTCCCCGGAAAAGGCCGGAACCCCTGGGCGGCACCGGCCGGAGCGTCCGACCCGGCGAGCTCGACAGGCAAGCCGCTGCTTGCCTATGGTGGTCTTCATGACGGAGGATGTCTTCAAGGCCCTGGCCGACCCCACACGTCGGCGCATCCTCGACGAGCTCGCGGAGCGCGATGGGCAGACGCTGTTCGAGATATGCGCCCGGCTGGTGAGCAAGCACGGCCTGACCCTCTCCCGTCAGGCGGTCAGCCAGCACCTGGCGGTCCTCGAGTCGGCGGGCCTGGTCCGCGCGCGACGCGAGGGCAGGTACAAGTTCCACGACATCCGCACCGGACCCCTCGAGCGCATCGCGAACCGGTGGCTCAGGCCCGACAAGCCGAAGGGCACCCCATGAAGATCAGCCGGACCAGCGTCTTCGTCGACGACCAGGAGCGGGCCCTGCGCTTCTACACGGAGGTGCTCGGCTTCGTGAAGAAGCACGACGTACCCCTGGGCGAGGACCGCTGGCTGACCGTCGTCTCGCCGGAGGCCCCGGACGGCACCGAGCTGCTCCTGGAACCCTCCCGCCACCCGGTGGTAGCGGCCTATCGGGACGGGCTGGCGAAGGACGGCATCCCGCTGGCCGCCTTCTCCGTGGACGACGTGCGGGCGGAGTTCGACAGGCTTCGGGAGCTCGGCGTGCGCTTCACCCAGGAGCCGCTGGAGATGGGCCCCGTCACCACCGCCGTCCTGGACGACACCTGCGGCAACCTGATCCAGATCCTGCACGGGGCGTAGACGGCGTCCGGCAGCTCACGGGCCCCTACCGTGCCGGGAACGGCTCCCCGCACGCGCTGCAGAACGCCGGCGCGCGGTCGGCCGACAGCCGTCCGCACTCCTGGCACACCAGGTCGAGCATGCAGGGCGCCTCGCCGCCCTCGTCCGCGGGAGCGCGTACGGCCGCTGCCGGCGCGGACCCGATCGCGAGTCCTGGGCGGCGCCGGTGCACCGTGAGGTAGGTCAGCCCGTGCGGCCCCGCCTCCAGCGCGCGCCGCGAGGTGCGGGGCAGCCAGACGACGGTCGTCGCGGCGAGGTCCAGGGGGCCGCCGGAGCCCGTACGCATGCTGCCGCCACCGGCGAGGACGACGAGGAGCACGTCCAGCAGGTCCTCCTGGTGCTCCCCGACCCGGCCGCCCGGGGGCAGGCGGACGACGTTGGCGTCCAGTTCCCGTCCTTGCTCGGCCAGACGCCACAGGGCGCCGCGTTCGCCGGGTGCGGCGGAGGCGAGCAGCTCGTCCAGCACGGCCAGCACCTGCGGGGTGGCGTTCACTCCGTCGCCTCCACGTCGTATCGGTAACCGCTCGGTCTGCGCACCCAGCCTTTCACGGCCGCCCGGGGCCCGCGGCGGCCGGAGGGTGCGCCGGACGATGAATCAGCAGGTGGGAGGCGGACGAGCCGGACGGTGAACCTCCGCAAGTGGAGGGATGCGCGGAGCTCCGGAAAACCGCCGGATGCTTCCGGCGGCCGCTGTAGCGTCGCCCCATGATCCAGCCGACGACATCCCCGGTCCCCGACGCCGAGTGCGCCGCGCTCACCCGGACCCTCCGCCGCCGGGGCACCGTCGTGCTGTCGGTGTTCGCCCTCGTGTGGGCCTTCGCCGGAGCCTCGGGGCTCGCGTCGGGCGGTGCCGCCCTGGCGGTCCAGGCCGCCGCCGCGGTCGTCACCGTCACGGCGATCGTCCTCGCCTACCGCAAGGGCACCGCACCCTCGCCCCGTATGGTCGACCTCCCGCGCGGCTGGGCGCGTTCCGTCGGCATCGTGAACGCCGTGGAGCTGGTGGCGGTCTTCGCGGTCATCGCCGCCTCGAACGCCTCCGGCCGTCCCGGCTTCATCCCGCCGGCCATCGCCCTCGTGGTGGGCCTGCACTTCTTCCCCCTGGCGCGCCTCTACGACCAGTGGCAGTACAGGTGGACCGCGGCCCTGCTGTCCGCCGTCGCCGCGGTGGGCCTGGTACTGCTCGCGGCCGGGGTGTCCGACGAGGGCGTACGCGCCGTGGTGGGCCTGACCTCCGCCGTCACCCTCTGGGCCTCCGCCTGCCACCTGGCGGTCAAGGGCTGACGGCGCACCTGCCGGCCCCGCGCGGTCCCTGGGTAGGCTGGGCGCGACAGCCCACCCCGAACGGACCGAGGAGCAGACGTGAGCGAGCCGGCGTCCATCGCCCTGCAGCAGGAGATCGCGCGGGAGCTGGAGGTCTCGGAGACCTTCGACGCCGCCGTGGAGATCGAGCGCCGGGTGGCCTTCCTCGCCGAGCGGCTGACCTCCACCGGCCTGCGTTCGCTGGTGCTCGGTATCAGCGGCGGTGTCGACTCCACCACCGCCGGACGGCTCTGCCAGCTCGCCGTCGAGCGTGCCCGTGAGGCCGGCCACGAGGCCCGCTTCTACGCGATGCGGCTCCCCTACGGCGTCCAGGCCGACGAGCACGACGCCCAGATCGCCCTGTCCTTCATCAAGGCCGACGAGGTCCTGACCGTCGACGTCAAGCCTGCGAGCGACGCCACCCTCGCGGCCCTGCTCACCTCGGACGTGAGCTTCCGCGACCCGCACCACCAGGACTTCGTCCTCGGCAACATCAAGGCGCGCCAGCGCATGATCGCCCAGTACGCGGTGGCCGGGGCACACAACGGCCTGGTCGTCGGCACGGACCACGCGGCCGAGGCGGTGTCCGGGTTCTTCACCAAGTTCGGTGACGGAGCCGCCGACCTGGTCCCGCTGACCGGGCTCACCAAGCGCCGCGTACGCGGGGTGGCGGAGGCCCTGGGCGCACCCGCCGAGCTGGTCTGGAAGGTGCCGACGGCCGACCTGGAGACGCTCGACCCGGGCAAGGCGGACGAGCAGGCGCTCGGTGTCACCTACGACACCATCGACGACTTCCTCGAAGGCAAGCCCGTCGACGAGCGTGCCTTCAAGACGATCGTCGACCGCTACCGCCTCACCGACCACAAGCGCCGCCTGCCGATCGCCCCGTAACCCGTTCCGGACTCCCGGGAAAGGGCGGAGCCGGCCGGAGTCGAACCGGCGTCCTCACGGTTTTGGAGACCGCGCGCGACGACCTCTGCGCTACGGCTCCGCCCGCCGGGCAGGCTACCGTGAGCCGACGTGCCGTCAGCAGGGGAGGCAGGGACCGCGTGAACGGTGAGCCGGGCGAGCCGTACCCCCCGATCGAACCGTACGACCACGGCATGCTCGACGTCGGGGACGGCAACCTCGTGTACTGGGAGGTGTGCGGCAATCCGGCCGGCAAGCCCGCCCTGGTCGTCCACGGCGGTCCGGGTTCGGGCTGCGGCCCCGGCAGCCGGCGGTTCTTCGACCCGGACCGCTACCGCGTCGTCCTCTTCGACCAGCGCAACTGCGGCCGTTCCACCCCGCACGCGAGCGACCCCGCCGCCGACATGCGGCACAACACCACGCCGCACCTGATCGCCGACATGGAGCGTCTGCGTGAGCACCTCGGGATCGACAAGTGGCTGCTGTACGGGGGTTCCTGGGGCTCGACCCTGATCCTGGCGTACGCCGAGCGGTACCCGGAACGCGTCTCGGAGATCGTGATCCCCGCGGTGACGACGACCCGGCGCAGCGAGATCGACTGGCTGTACCGGGGTGCCGGTCAGATCTTCCCCGAGGCCTGGGACCTGTTCCGGGCCGGAGTCCCGGAGGCGGAGGGACCGGACGGCCTGAGCCTCGTCAGCGCGTACGCGCGGCGGACGGAGAGCCCGGACCCGGAGGTGCGGGCGAGGGCCACGGCCGACTGGTGTGCCTGGGAGGACGCGGTGCTGTCCATGGAGGCGCACACCGGTCCGCCACCGTACGGGGGAAGGCCGGACCGGGCGCGGTTGGCGTTCGTCCGGATCTGCACGCACTACTTCTCGCACGCCGCCTGGCTGGAGGAGGGGCAGCTGATCCGCGACGCGGACCGGCTGGCGGGTATCCCCGGCGTCCTGGTGCACGGGCGCTTCGACCTCGGCGGTCCGCTCACCACGGCGTGGGAGCTCGCCAAGGCGTGGCCGGACGCGGAACTCACGGTGATCGACGACGCGGGCCACCTGGGCAGCGCCGCCACGAAACGGGCGCTGCTCGAAGCGCTGGACCGGTTCGGCCGGCGGGACTGAGCCCGGCGCGGCTGAGCCCGGCGAGACCCGTTTTCCGGGGAGGGCAGGGCATCCGCCCTCCCCGGAACGTGTGGAACTCCTCGGTTCAGGAGGTCACCAGGCGAAGGCTTCCGGCGAAGGCCCCGGGCCGGGGAAGATCTCGTCCAGTCCTTCCAGTACCTCGGCCGGCAGCTCCAGTTCGAGGGCGCGCAGCGCGGACTCCAGCTGTCCCGCCGTACGCGGGCCGACGATCGGGCCGGTCACACCGGGGCGGGTGAGCAGCCAGGCGAGAGCGGCCTCGCCCGGCTCCAGGCCGTGCTTGTCGAGCAGGTCCTCGTACCTCTGGATCTGCGCACGTGCCGCGGGGTCGGCGAGGGTGTCCGCGGCCCGGCCGGAGGCCCGGCGCCCGCCCTCGGCCTGCTTCTTGAGCACCCCGCCGAGCAGACCGCCGTGCAGCGGCGACCAGGGGATCACGCCGAGGCCGTACTCCTGCGCGGCAGGGATGACCTCCATCTCGGCGCGCCGCTCCATCAGGTTGTAGAGGCACTGCTCGCTGACTAGGCCGATGGTGCCGCCCCGCCGGGCGGCGATCTCGTTGGCCTGGGCGATCTTGTAGCCGGGGAAGTTGCTCGACCCGGCGTAGAGGATCTTGCCCTGCTGCACCAGCACGTCGATGGCCTGCCAGATCTCCTCGAAGGGAGTGCTGCGGTCGACGTGGTGGAACTGGTAGACGTCGATGTAGTCGGTCTGCAGGCGCTTGAGGCTGGCGTCGACCGCGCGCCGGATGTTCAGCGCGGAGAGCTTGTCGTGGTTGGGCCAGGCCTCACCGTCGGCGCCCATGTTCCCGTACATCTTGGTCGCGAGGACGGTCTTGTCGCGACGGCCGCCCTTCGAGAACCAGTTCCCGATGATCGATTCGGTGCGGCCTTTGTCCTCGCCCCATCCGTACACATTGGCCGTGTCGAAGTAGTTCAGGCCCGCGTCGAGCGCGGCGTCCATGATGGCGTGGCTGTCGGTCTCGTCGGTCTGCGGTCCGAAGTTCATCGTCCCGAGGACGAGTCGGCTGACCTTGAGTCCGGTGCGTCCGAGCTGCGTGTACTCCATGGTCCCAGCCAACGCCTTCGAGTCCGCTCAAGGCAAGGTCCGGCCCGGCGCGCCATCGGTGCCCCCGGGTTCCGTGACCTGCCGCCAGGCGCGTACCAGCTGCCCGAACTCGCGCACCTGGACGAGCACATGGGAGCGGGCGGCGTCCTGTGCCGCATCGCCGTCGCCCTTGATGACGGCCTCGGCTATCGCGTGGTGCTCGGCCAGGGACCGCCGCATGCGGTCGGGGACGCGGAGTTGGAGCCGCCGGTAGGGCTGAAGGGTCCGCTTCAGCGCGTGGACCTGGTCCCGCAGATAGGTGTTGCCGCAGGAGTCGTAGACGACGGCGTGGAAGCGGGCGTTGGCGTAGTAGTAGCCGTCGGCGTCCCCGGCCGTCGCGTACTCCTCGCACTCCCGGAGGGCGCCGGCGAGCTCGTCGAGCGCCGCCTGATCGATGTGGCGGGCGGACAGGCGGGCGGCCATCCCTTCGAGCTCGGCCATCACCTCGAAGCGCTCGGCCAGCTCGGCGACGCTCAGCTCGGTCACGTACGTGCCCTGCTTCGGCCTGATCCGCACCAGTCCGGAGCGTTCGAGCGCCTGCAGCGCCTCCCGTACGGGCGTGCGCGAACAGCCGAACTCCCTTTCCAGCTGGGCGGGGTCGAGGCGTTCGCCGGGTCGGTAGCGGCCGTCGACGACGGCGTTCTCCAGCGCGTCCCGCACGCGCCGGGCTTCGGGGACCTTGGCCATGTACTCCTCCGGATGCCCAGGTTGCTTCGCTGATTCTGCACGCCACAGGGGGTAGCGCGCCTCATCGCTGTGCTCTACCGTGCGACGAGTTCACTGTTATATACATCACGGCCTCTGATGGATATCTGGGCCCCCGAGGCGAGGAGTGCGGAGATGGACCGCCAGGACGGCTGGCTGCTGACCGATCTGTTCCGGGCGCTCGGGGAGCGTCGCGGCGAGTCCCCGGCAAGGGGGGCGGATGGCGGGGAGCCCTCCGGAGCCTCCGCGCTCGAACAGCTGCTGGCCGCCTGCGACGTGCTGATGAGCGACATCGGGGAGGCCTCGCTGCGCGCGGTCGCCGCACGCGCCCTCGCCGCGTACGGCGCTCTCGACGCCGACGGCAGGTGCGCCTTCTTCACCCACATCACCCGGGCCTACGACGCCGACGCGGATCAGGTGCGGGCGGCCTTCCACCGGTGGGAGGCGGCCCGGGACGCCGGAGGCCACGGCGGGGAGGAGCTGGTGCGGCTCTTCGACGCGGTCGAGCCGGCCCGGCAGCAGCTCCTGCGCCGCATGAACCACGCCCCCGACGCCACGCTCGCCCTGGTCCACATGCGCGCCGACCTCCGCGGTCTGCTGCGTGAGCACCCAGAGCTCCGCCCGCTCGACCACGACTTCCACCATCTGCTCACCTCCTGGTTCAACCGCGGGTTCCTGCGCATGGCGGAGGTCACCTGGAACTCGCCGGGCGATCTCCACGACCACCTGCTCCGAGGCGAGCGGGTCCACCCCATGGCCGGTCTCGACGAGCTGCGGCGGAGGCTTCAGCCGGAGGACCGGCGGGTGTACGCGTTCTTCCACCCGGCCACCGGTGACGTGCCGCTGATCTTCGTGGAGGTGGCGCTCGTACACGGCCTGCCGGACACGATCGCCCCCCTCCTCGACCCCGGCCCCGCCCTGGACCCCGCACTGGCCGACACCGCGGCGCTCTACTCGATCAACAACGCGCTCGACGGCCTGGCCGGGGTGTCCTTCGGCAGTTTCCTCATCAAGCAGGTGATCGAGCAGGTCGGCGAGCAGCTGCCGCATCTGACGCGGTTCGCCACCCTATCGCCCATACCCGGCTTCCGCCGCTGGCTCGAGGAGCAGGCCGGGCAGGACGCGGAACTCGGGGCTCTGGCCGGTGAACTCGGTTCCCTGACCGGGGCCGACGCCCTCCCGGAGGAGGACGCCGACCGCATACGCCCCCGGCTCTTCGCCGCCCTGGCCCGGTACGTCGCGCTCGAACGGCGCGAGGACGGGCGGCCGCTCGACCCTGTCGCCCGCTTCCACCTGGGCAACGGCTCCGCCGCCTGGCAGCTGAACTGGCCTGCCAACTCCTCGCCCGAGGCATGGCGGCAGTCGTACGGCGCGATGATCAACTACCGCTACGAGCCCGACCAGCTGGAGCGCCGGCACGAGGACTTCGTCCGTCGTCGCACCGTCGCACTCGGCGGCCCCCTGCGGGACGCCCTCGCCGCCACCGCCGCGGCACACGAGGCCCCGTAGGACCGGGTCTCGGCAGAACAGAAAGGAACACCCCCGATGGCACCCTTCCCGACCATCCACCTGTCCTTCGCCGAACAGGCGGCACGCCGACCGGACAAGGCGCTCTTCGAGCTGCCCGACGGGCGGTCCCTCACCTACGGCGAGACCCTGCGGACCGTACGGCGGATCGCGGCCCGCCTCGTCGCGGACGGTGTGCGACCCGGAGACCGGGTCGCGATGCAGGTGGAGAAGTCCCCCGAGGCCATCGCCCTGTACCTGGCCACGCTGCGGGTCGGCGGCGTCTTCCTCCCCCTCAACACCGCGTACACCGGTGCCGAGATGGAGTACTTCATCCAGGACGCCGAGCCGCGTGTGCTCGTCGTCGCACCGGAGCGCGCGCCGGACCACGCGGACCGTGAGGGATCGGGGCTCACCGTCGAGACCCTCGGCGCCGCCGGCGAGGGAACCCTCCTGGAGGGCGAGGCGGAGCACGACGAGGTCCACGAGGCCGCGGCCGACGATCCGGCCGCCATCCTCTACACCTCCGGCACCACCGGGCGCTCCAAGGGCGCCGTGCTCTCGCACGGCAACCTGGCCTCCAACTGCGCCGCGCTGGTGGAGTCCTGGAGGTTCACCGAGGACGACCGGCTGATCCACGCGCTGCCGGTCTTCCACGTCCATGGTCTCTTCGTCGCCGCCAACATGGTGCTGACGACGGGCGCCTCGATGTACTACCTGCCGAAGTTCGACGCCGGGACGGTCCTCGGCCTGCTGCCGCGCTCCACGGTCCTCATGGGCGTCCCCACCTTCTACACCCGGCTGCTCGGCGACGACGGGCTGACGCCGGAGAGCTGCGCGTCGATGCGGCTCTTCGTCTCCGGCTCGGCGCCGCTGCTCGCCTCCGACCACGAGGCGTTCGAGGCACGCACCGGCCACGCCATCCTGGAGCGGTACGGGATGACCGAGACGGGCATGAACACCACCAACCCGTACGAGGGCGGCCCGCGCAAGCCCGGCACCGTCGGCAGCCCGCTGCCCGGCACGCGGGTCCGTGTCGTGGACCCCGACACCGGCAAGACCCTGCCCGACGGCGAGGTCGGCAGCATCGAGGTGCACGGCCCCAACGTCTTCACCGGCTACTGGCGGATGCCGGAGAAGACCGCCTCCGAGTTCCGCCCGGACGGCTACTTCATCACCGGCGACCTTGGCCGGATCGACGAGGACGGCTATCTCCTGATCGTCGGCCGGGGCAAGGACCTCGTGATCTCCGGCGGCTTCAACGTCTATCCCAAGGAGATCGAGGAGGTCCTCGACGCCCATCCCACGGTCCTGGAGTCCGCGGTGATCGGCGTGCCGCACCCGGACTTCGGCGAGACCGTCGTCGCCGTGGTCGTCCCCGCTCCGGAGCAGGCGCCCGAGGAGTCCGAACTGCTGGCGTTCATCGCCCCGTCCCTGGCCCGCTTCAAGCACCCGCGCGCCGTACGCGTGGTCGAGGCACTCCCCCGCAACGTCATGGGCAAGGTGCAGAAGGCCGAGCTGCGCAAGCGCTACGAGGGCCTGTTCGCCGGCCCGGACGCCTGACCCCGTACCCCTTCGACCCGCATTTCCCTACGTCCTTCCTGTCCCCGGTCTCTCAGTGTGGAGAAGACGATGGTTCTGTATGGAGTGGCCGCGCTGGCGGTGTGCATGCTCACCGGCACGCTCGTCGGCGAATGGCTCGGTATCGCCCTGGGGGTGGACGCCAACGTCGGCGGCGTCGGCTTCGCCATGATCATGTTGGTGCTGATCACCCACTGGCTGCGCGAGAAGGGGTGGTTCCCCGAGGCCACCGAGCAGGGCGTGCTCTTCTGGAGCGCGATGTACATACCGGTCGTCATCGCCATGGCGTCGACCCAGAACGTGTACAAGGCGGTCACCGGGGGTCCGATGGCGCTCCTGGCGGGCCTCGCCGCGCTGGTCGCCGGGGGCGCACTCGTGCCCGTACTGGCGAGGATCGGTGAACCCGCCGAGCCGCTGCCCCCGCTGACCGAGGAGGAACCCGCCGCCCCGCAGGCCGCCGGATCCGTCGGGTCCGCCTCGCGGAACCAGGAGGCCTGAGCATGGACGCCTTCCTCTCCGTCTGTGAGGACAACGGCCTGGTGGTGGCCTTCGCCCTGGTGGGAGCGCTGGTGCTGCTGTCCGGATGGCTCTCCAAGAAGCTGACCCGCGGCCGTCTCCAGGGTTCCGCCATAGCCATCGTCCTCGGCCTGGCGCTCGCCTACTGGGGCGGCTCGGCGACCGGCGGCGAGCACGGTCTGGCCGACTTCGCCTCGCTGTCGGGCCTGAGCCTGATGGGCGGCGCGATGCTGCGCGACCTCGCGATCGTCTCCACCGCGTACGGCGTGGACCTCAGGGAGATCAAGCGGGCCGGGCTGGCCGGCGGGCTCTCGATCCTGCTGGGTGTGCTGGTGTCGTTCGCGGTCGGGGCAGCCGTCGCCGCGATGTTCGGGTACTCCGACGCGGCGTCCCTCGCCACCATCGGGGCGGGCGCGGCGACGTACATCGTGGGCCCGGTGACGGGTACCGCGGTGGGGGCGAGCTCGGACGTGATCGCGCTGTCGGTGGCCGCCGGTCTGGTGAAGTCCGTCGTGGTGATGGTGGGCACGCCGCTGGCCGCGCCGCTGATCGGGCTGAACAACCCGAAGTCCGCGATGGCCTTCGGCGGTCTGCTGGGGACGACGTCGGGGGTGGCCGGCGGGCTGGCCGCCACCGACAAGCGCCTCGTGCCCTACGGCGCGATGACGGCCACCTTCTACACCGGTGTGGGCTGCCTGCTCGGCCCCTCGCTGCTCTACGTGACGCTGCGGGCGATCGTCGGCGGGTGACGCGGACCGGCCCCGAGGTACGGGCCTCGACGGACGGCGGCCTCCGGCTCCGGGCTCAGCCCCCGAGGGCGGAGGCCGCCGCCACGACGACGAACATCAGCACGAGCACGGCCGCCATGATGCGGTTTCTGGTCTTGGGATCCACCCGACGAGCGTAACCCGCCCGGCTCACCGGCCGAGCGGCCAGCCCCGCACCAGCTCGTACCTCGGCTGCTGCCCCGGGACCCCGCCCTCCGGCAGGTTGCTGCGTACGAGGCCGAGCTCGCCGGCCTCCCAGTGCCGGCCCTCGAAGCCCTCCAGCGCCCGCGCGTACGGCGTCAGGTCGGTCTGGACCCTGCTGCGGGCGAGGGTGAGGTGCGGGGTGTAGCGGCGGTGCTCCTCCATCGGCACCCCGGTCCGCCGGGCCGCGGCACCGGCGCGCTCCGCGAGCAGCCGGAGCGTGTCCAGGTCCCCCGCCGCCCCGGCCCACAGGGCCCGCCCGTCGAACCGTCCGCCGCCGTGGATCCGCAGCGGGAACGGCTGCGTACGGTGGGCCGCCCGCTCCAGCCTGAGGTACAGCTCGGGCAGCAGGTCCTCGTCCACGCCGCCGAAGAAGGCGAGCGTGTAGTGCCAGCCGGCCCGCGCGGTCCAGCGGAGGTTCACCGCCCCCGGCATCCGGTGCAGCGGGGCGACCGCCGCGGCCAGCTCGTCCACGGCGGGTTCCGGCGGCAGTACGGCGGCGAAGAGTCTCTGGCTGCTCATGCGGAGAGTGTCCCAGCGGGCGCGTACCCGGGGAACGACGAACGCCCTCCTCCCGGCCCGGGGAGGAGGGCGTTCTCGGCAGCTGCCGCCTACGCGGCCGTCGCCAGCCGCTCACGCGGGACGAAGCGCACGTGCGGGCGGCCCGGACGCAGGTCGACCTTGAGGCGCAGGCCCCCGACGCGGGTCAGCATGAAGCCGACGCCGAGCGCCGCGGCCATCGAGATCGCCCCGCCGACCGCCATACCGGTCCTCGCGCCGTAGGCGTCGCTGATCCAGCCGACGATCGGGGCGCCCACCGGCGTGCCCCCGGCGAAGACCATCATGTAGAGGCTCATGACCCGGCCCCGCATCTCGGGGTCCGCGGCCATCTGGACGCTGGTGTTGGCGCTGATGTTGGTCGTCAGGCCGATCATGCCGATCGGGACCAGCAGCAGCGAGAAGAGCCAGACGTACGGCGACAGCGAAGCGGCGATCTCCAGGACGCCGAAGACCGTGCCGGCCGCCACCAGCATCCGCAGCCGCGAGGAGCGGCGGCGGGCGGCCAGCAGCGCACCGGCCAGGGAGCCGGCCGCCATCAGGATGTTGAAGAACGAGTACATCCCGGCGCCGCCGTGGAAGATCTCGTCGGCGAAGGCCGTGAGCCAGATCGGGAAGTTGAAGCCGAAGGTGCCGACGAACCCGACCAGGACGATCGGCCAGATCAGGTCGGGCCTGCCCGACACGTACCGCAGCCCCTCGCGGAGCTGGCCCTTGGCGCGCTTGACCGTCACGGACGGGTGGAGCTCGCTCGTCCGCATCATCAGCAGGCCGATGAGCGGCGCGCCGAAGGAGAGGCCGTTCAGCAGGAAGGCCCACCCGCTGCCGACCGTCGTGATCAGGACACCCGCGACGGCGGGGCCGATGAGGCGGGCGGACTGGAAGTTCGCCGAGTTCAGGCTGACCGCGTTGCGGAGCTGTGCGGGGCCGACCATCTCGGAGACGAACGACTGGCGCGCCGGGTTGTCCACCACGGTCACCATGCCGAGGAGGAAGGCGATCAGGTAGACGTGCCATACCTGCACGACGCCGGAGAGGGTCAGGGCGGCGAGTGCGATGCCGCACAGGCCGAGCGCGGCCTGGCTGATGAGAAGGAGCCGCCGCTTCGGGAGCCGGTCGGCGATGACGCCGCCGTACAGGCCGAAGAGCAGCATCGGGAGGAACTGGAGTGCCGTGGTGATGCCGACGGCGGCGGCGGACCCGGTGAGGCTCAGGACGAGCCAGTCCTGCGTGATGCGGGACATCCAGGTACCGGTGTTGGAGATCACGGCGCCCGTGGCGAACAGGCGGTAGTTGCGTATCTTCAGCGACGAGAAGGTCCCGCCGGTCTTGCTCTCGTGGGTGGAAGTCGGTGCGGGGGCGGAGTCTGCTCCGGATCCCGTACTCAAAAGGGTTCGCCTCCTCGGCGTCTGCTGCGTGCGGTCTGACGGGGACGTGGCGGCGGGGCGCGGCGGGCCGTGGCCCGTGCGCCCCGTGGTCACAGGTGGGCGAGCTTCTCCAGCACGGGCGCGGCGGCCCGCAGCTTCTCCCACTCGTCCTCGTCCAGGCCCTCGGCGAGATTGGCCAGCCAGGCGTTCCGCTTGGAGCGGCTCTCGGCGAGCATGGCTTCCGCCTGCTCGGTCCGGCTGACCATCTTCTGCCGACGGTCGTCGGGGTGCGGTTCCAGTCTGACCAGGCCCTTGGCTTCCAGCAGCGCGACGATGCGGGTCATCGAGGGCGGCTGCACGTGCTCCCTGCGGGCCAGCTCACCGGGAGTGGCCGAGCCGCAACGGGCGAGAGTCCCGAGCACCGACATCTCGGTGGGGCTCAGCGACTCGTCGACACGCTGATGCTTCAGGCGCCGGCCCAGCAGCATCACGGCGGAGCGAAGGGAGCTCACGGCGGCGGCACTCTCGCCGTCGTGGATCAGGTCAGGCATGTTCATTAGCGTAACTCATTAGCATTGCTAAATACCAGCGGGGTGGTACGCGCGCGAGAAACTGATCACCCGAACGAGTGAGTGAAGGCCGGAAAGCACCGCGAAGCAGCCATCTGTGCCGCGACCCTGCTTGGCATGGGATCGACAGTGCTCAGCCTGCGCATAGACGGTGAGCTGCTCGACCGGCTCCGCCGGCACGCCGCAAGACGCGGCATGAGCGTCCAGGACTACGTGGTCCGGACGCTGGTCCGCGACGATTTCGACGAGCGCTTCCACGCGGCCGTCGACGAGACCGAGAAGTTCTACGGGGCGGAGCCCCGTCACGGTGACCCGGCCGACCGGGTCACCTGACGGAGTTCCGCCCCGTAGGGGGTGCGAACCTCGGGTTCGCGCCTTACGTGAGGCCGAGCGCCGGCATCGCGTAGTAGAAGACGAAGACCGCGGAGACCACGTACATGGCCACCGGGACCTCACGGCCGCGGCCCGCGGCCAGACGCATCGCGCTGAAGGCGATGCAGCCGATGCCGATGCCGTTGGTGATCGAGTACGTGAGCGGCATCATCAGCATGGCCATGAAGGCCGGGATGGCGAGCGTGTAGTCGCTCCAGTCCACGTCCCGGACGTTGCCCGCGAGGATCAGGAAGCCGACCGCGACCAGCGCCGGGGTGGCCGCCTGCGACGGGACCATCGTCGCCAGCGGCGTCAGGAACAGCGCCACCGAGAAGAGCAGGCCGCTCACCACGCTCGCGAGGCCGGTACGCGCGCCCTCACCGACACCCGCCGTGGACTCCACGAAGCAGGTCGAGGCGGAGGAGGAGCTCACACCACCCGCGGCGACGGCGACACCGTCGACGAGGAGGACCCGGTTGATGCCGGGGAAGTGGCCGTCCTTGTCCATCAGCTTCGCCTCGTCACCGACGCCGAGGATGGTGCCCATCGCGTCGAAGAAGCAGGACAGCAGCACCGTGAAGACGAAGAGGATGCCGGTGAGCAGGCCGACCTTCTCGAAGCCGCCGAACAGGCTGACCTGGCCGATCAGGCCGAAGTCCGGGGAGGAGACGGGGTTGCCGGGCCACTCCGGGACGGTCAGGCCCCAGGCCCCGGCCGGGAGGTCGGCGATCAGGTCGATGACCACCGCGACGATCGTCATGACGACGATGGAGAGCAGGATCGCGCCCGGCACCTTGCGGACGATCAGGCCGAGGGTCAGCAGGACACCGAGGATGAACACCAGGACGGGCCAGCCGTTGAGGTGACCGTCGTTGCCGAGCTGGAGCGGAACCGTGGTGTGCGCGGCGTCCGGGATGCGGGAGACGAAGCCCGAGTCGACCAGACCGACCAGCAGCACGAAGAGGCCGATGCCCATCGCGATGCCCTTGCGGAGCGAGCGCGGCACGGCGTTCATCACGCGCTCGCGCAGCCCGGTCGCGACCAGCAGCATCACCACGATGCCCGCGAGGACGACCATGCCCATCGCGTCCGGCCAGCTCATCCGGGGGGCGAGCTGGAGGGCGACGACGGTGTTGACGCCGAGACCGGCGGCGAGCGCGATCGGCACGTTGCCGATGACGCCCATCAGCAGCGTGGAGAACGCGGCCGTCAGCACGGTGGCGGTGACGAGCTGGCCGCCGTCCAGCTGGTGGCCGTACATGTCCTTCGCGCTGCCCAGGATGATCGGGTTCAGCACAATGATGTACGCCATGGCGAAGAACGTGGCGAAACCGCCGCGCACCTCACGGGCGACCGTGGACCCCCGCTGGGAGATCTTGAAGTAGCGGTCGAGGACGCCGTGGGGCTGCTGCGGCATCGGCGGCTGGTCGACCGGAGCGGTGGCCGAGGAGGACATGTATGACCTTCAGTCGTGCAGAGGGAAAGAAACCAGTCAGATTTGGATGTTCACACGAATATTTCGAGTCACCCGTAAGCAGATTCAGTATGAATACATAAGAGCTAGATCGCTATCTCCGCGCGTAGACCCTTGGGCCGTACGGCCTCCATCGTCCCGGCCACCCCTGCCCTCACGCGCCCGCCGGGGTGCGCGGGGCAGCCCGTAAACTTGCCCCATGCAGAAGTGGACACCGAAGCACGAGGCACCTGAGCCCCTGGAGGGCCCGGTCGTCGCCACCATCACCGGCGGCACGATCCTCTGGTTCGTCCTCTTCGTCGTGCAGGTCCCCTTCTACGGCTGGTTCGACGACCGTGGCCACGCCTGGTGGATCTGGGTCTGCCTGGCCGGCGCCGGGCTCGGCCTGATCGGCATCTGGTACGTCCGGGGGCGCGACGCCGCGCTGAAGCGGGCCGCCGCGCAGGCCGCCGCCGAGCCGCAGGCACCGGACTCCTCCCGCCACTGACACCGGCCGCAGCGCCAGGCCCCACCCGCGGCCCCCACGGCCGCGCCCGCGGTACTCCGCCGCCCCGCCTCCGTACGACCCCGGGACCATCCGCGTCCTCCCCCGGTCGGAACTCACGGCGCCCGGCGGGTGAATCGCCCCTTCCGCCCGTACGGTCGGAACCATGACGCAGCGGGCACTCGACTCCTCCGGTGAGCAGCCGGACCCCGTACGCGGCCCTGCCGCGCGGCCGGGAGGTCTGACCACCGCCGAGGTCACCGAGCGGGTCGCGCGGGGCGAGGTCAACGACGTGCCCGTCCGCTCGTCCCGCTCGGTCACCGAGATCGTCCGCGCGAACGTCCTCACCCGCTTCAACCTGATCATCGGCGTCCTCTGGGTGGTCATGCTGATGGTCGCGCCGATCCAGGACAGCCTCTTCGGCTTCGTGATCATCGCCAACACCGGGATCGGCATCGTCCAGGAGTGGCGCGCCAAGAAGACCCTGGACAGCCTCGCCGTGATCGGTGAGGCGAGACCGACCGTGCGGCGCGACGGGACCGCCACGGAGGTCTCGGTCTCCGCGATCGTGCTGGGCGATCTGGTCGAGCTCGGCCCCGGGGACAAGGTCGTCGTCGACGGCACGGTGGCCGAGGCCGACAGCCTGGAGGTCGACGAGTCGCTCCTGACGGGCGAGGCCGAACCGGTGATCAAGCGGCCCGGCGACCCGGTGATGTCGGGCAGCTTCGTCGTCGCGGGCGGCGGGGCCTTCACCGCCACCAAGGTCGGGCGCGAGGCCTACGCCGCGCAGCTCGCCGAGGAGGCGTCCCGCTTCACGCTCGTCCGGTCCGAGCTGCGCAGCGGCATCAGCACGATCCTCAAGTACGTGACGTGGATGATGGTGCCGACGGCGATCGGGCTCGTCATCAGCCAGCTGGTCGTCAAGGACAACAACTTCAAGGACTCCGTGGCCCGCACGGTCGGCGGGATCGTCCCGATGATCCCGGAGGGCCTGGTCCTGCTGACCTCGGTCGCCTTCGCGATCGGCGTGATCCGCCTGGGGCGCAAGCAGTGCCTGGTGCAGGAGCTGCCCGCCATCGAGGGTCTGGCCCGCGTCGACGTCGTCTGCCTGGACAAGACGGGCACCCTCACCGAGGGCGGCATGGACGTCACCGAGGTCCGCCCGCTGAACGGCTCCGAGGAGGAGTACGTCCGCCGCGTCCTCGGGGCCATCGGCGCCTCCGACCCGCGTCCCAACGCGAGCCTCCAGGCCATCATCGACGCCTACCCGGACGGCGAGGGCTGGGGCGTCACCGGGACCCTTCCCTTCTCCTCGGCCCGTAAGTACAGCGGCGCCGCCTTCGCCGAGGGGAACGGGGACGCCTCCGCCTGGCTGCTCGGCGCCCCCGACGTCCTGCTGGCCGACGACGACCCCGCGCTGGCCGAGACCGGCCACCTCAACGAACAGGGCCTGCGGGTGCTGCTCCTGGCCCGGGTGCGCGGCGACCTGGAGGCGTCCGACGCCGCCTCGTCGGCCCTGCCCACCGCGCTCGTCGTCCTGGAGCAGCGGCTGCGGCCCGACGCCGGGGAGACCCTCGCCTACTTCGACGACCAGAACGTCGCCGCGAAGGTCATCTCGGGTGACAACGCGGTCTCCGTCGGCGCGGTGGCGCAGAAGCTGGGGATGCCGGGCGCCGAGCACCCCGTGGACGCGCGCCGGCTGCCCCGGGAACGGGACGACATGGCGAGCGGGATCGAGCGGAACGCGGTCTTCGGCCGGGTGACCCCGCAGCAGAAGCGCGACATGGTGGGCGCCCTCCAGTCACGCGGGCACACGGTCGCGATGACCGGCGACGGCGTGAACGACGTGCTCGCGCTGAAGGACGCCGACATCGGGGTGTCGATGGGTTCGGGTTCCGAGGCGACCCGGGCGGTCGCCCAGATCGTGCTGCTGAACAACAGCTTCGCGACGCTCCCGTCGGTCGTGGCCGAGGGGCGCCGGGTCATCGGCAACATCACCCGGGTCGCCACCCTCTTCCTCACGAAGACGGTCTACTCGGTGCTGCTGGCGATCCTGGTGGTCTGCTTCCAGGTGGAGTACCCGTTCCTGCCGCGCCACCTGACGCTGCTGTCGACGCTGACCATCGGCGTACCGGCGTTCTTCCTGGCGCTGGCCCCCAACAAGGAGCGCGCCCGCCCGCACTTCGTACGGCGGGTCATGCGGTACGCGATCCCGTCCGGGATCATCGCGGCGGCGTCCACCTTCGCCTGCTACCTGGTGGCGCGGCACGCCTACTCGGGGCCGGGCTCGCTGGAGGCGGAGACGAGTGCGGCGACCCTGACGCTGTTCCTGGTCTCGATCTGGGTCCTGGCGATCATCGCCCGCCCGTACACCTGGTGGCGGATCGCCCTGGTGGCCGCGATGGGGTTCTGCTTCCTGATCGTGCTCGCCGTGCCGTGGCTCCAGGACTTCTTCGCCCTGAAGCTCGTCGGGGTGACCATGCCGTGGACGGCGGTGGGCATCGCGGTGGTGGCGGCGGCCGTCCTGGAACTCGCCTGGAGACTGGTCGGCCGCCGCTTTCCGTCGTGACTACCTCACGACTGGCTCACGACTACTTCACGTCGACGAAGTCACCCGCGGTCGTGACGGCCGGGGTGGTCGAGGTGCCGGCGAAGCTGTAGCGCCAGTAGCCGTCCTCCACGGCCTTGACCGTGGTCTTCAGCGAACCGGTGCTGTTGGTGTTGATGGTCTTGACGGTGGTGTAGGTGCTGCTGGACTTCTTCCGGAACTGGAGCTTCACGGGCTGCACGGTGTAGCCCATGTAGGTGCCGTTCTCCCAGTTGGCGCGCGAGAGCTTGCCGGTGGCCGTGATGGTCGCGCCCTTCTTGACGGGCTCGGGGGCGGCGTTGACGGTCAGCTTGGAGAGGCGCTGGACGCGGTGGGTGGCGTAGTAGTCGTTCCACGCGAAGTCGCTGCCGTCACCGGCGAGTGCGCCCGCGGTGACCTTCCAGGTGCCCGCCAGGAGGTTCTTGTACAGGTCGTAGCCGGGCACCACGGTGATCGTCAGCTTGCAGGTGGAGGTCGTGGCGCTGGACTTGGTGCAGGTGGCCGCCTCCTCGTTCGGGGCGAGCCACCCGTCGAGACCGGAGTCCACGTCCGTGCCGTGCCAGAGGTCGACGTAGGCGTCGGCGATGCCGGACGGGTGCGAGGCCGTGATGGAGACGGAGACGGTCTTCTCGACGGTCGTGCCGAGGACGATGTCCTTGCCGCCGTTGATGACGACCTTCGATATCACCGGGGTCGTGACGGCGGCGCGCGAGAGGGCGCGGGGAGCCTTGGCCCCGGTGCCGAAGACCTCGGCTGCGGTGGGCCTGTCCAGGCTCGGAGTGGCCTGGTCACCGGCCTGCGCCGCCGGGACGGCGAGGGCGGACAGGGCCAGGGCGCCGGAGACGGCGGCGACGGTGACACGCATGCGCATGGGTTCCCCAGTGGAGAAGGGGGACCGCGGCGGTCTGTGACCCGCGATCCCCATGTGGTCGGTGAGTCTGCTGACTCGACAGACCAGACCCCGCTCGGATGTGAATGGTTGTGCCCGCCGTATGGATTTCTTGTGAAGATTATTCCGGCGGGTCAGTCGAACCAGCGGTCCCGGGCCAGCTCCTCCGTGCGTGACGGGTCCTCCAGCAGCGCGGCCACCTCGAATCGGCGCGGCCACTGGCCGGCCGCCCAGGCGAGCCCGGCCGCCACACCTTCCAGCGTGGACGCGTGGACCACCCCGTCCGGGGTGCGCCGCCAGTCCAGTTCGACGCCGCCGGCCAGCAGTTCGCCGTGCTCGACATAGGTGTCCGGGGTCCCGGCGCCGAGCAGGACGCGTACCGACGCCGGCACCTGGTGCTCCACACCCTCCGTGGTCACCACGGCCTCGACGCTCTCGCCGAGCCGCCGCACCTGGAGCAGGTCTGCCAGCTCCGCCGCCCGCGCCGGGGCCACCGGCAGCAGCGCCAGTCCGCCGGTGAGCGGAAGCAGGTCCGGGGCGTCCGCGATCACCACGTCCGAGGCGTCGGCGACCCGCACCTCGTCGTCCACCACGGCCCGCAGCTCGTCCGGCAGTGTGACCTGTTCGGGGTCGAGATCGGCGAGCGCGGTGTAGAGGGAGTGCAACTGCACCGGCCCGACCGGGCGTTCCTCGTCCGCGAGGCGCCCCAGCAGCTCGGCCGCCCCGCCCGGCTCGTCCAGGAGCGCGGCGACCGAGGTGCGCACACCGAGGGCGCGCAGCACCTGGGCGTCGTCGAAGCCCGTGGCGTCGGCGGAGTCGTAGAGGCCGGCCAGGCGAGGGTCCCCGCCCGCCGCGCGGAGTCCGGCCGGGCGGCGGCCATCGAGCACCGGGTGGTCGCGCAGCCACCACGCGGTGTAGGGGCGCACCGACTGCGTCGTGCCGTCGGGGAGCAGCACCCGCACCGGCTGGGTCAGCGCGTCGCGCAGCGGCGGCTGTGCCAGCATCGCCAGCGCCTGCGGCCAGGCGTCGTCGTCGACGAGGTCCAGGTCGCGTACGGCGACGAGTTCGGTGGCGACCGGCGGCACCGGGCTGTCGGGGAGCTGGTCCAGGACGTCCTCGCACCAGACGTCGACGGCGTCGAGCAGCCCGGCGTCGTCGGGCTCGGCGAAGTCGCTGTCGCGCGGCTCCAGTTCGTCCGGGTCGAGGACGACGTCGGTGGCGCGCACGAGGGCGAAGGTGGCCAGCACCCCGCAGGCGGTCAGCGGCTGTTCGCCCCACTGTCCGGCCAGCTCCGCGTCGCACAGGGCGAGTTCACCCTCGCGCATCACCTGGGCGAACGGGCTGTCCGGCAGCACGAGTTCGCCCGCGGGCGCGGGCTCGCCGTCCTCGTCGGGCAGGGCGAGCGCGCCCAGCCAGGGTTCGTCGCCGGGTTCGAGACCGGCATCGCGTACGAGGGTGAGGACGGTCTCGGCGAGCTCGTCGGCGTCCAGCGCGTCCTCGTCCCACACCTCGCCCGCGTCCAGCGAACCGGCGACGGCGGCCCGCACCTGCGGGGTCCGCAGCACGGCGCGCGGGGTGGCGGGCAGGGCGCCCAGCTTCTCCAGCAGCGGGTGCGCCGCGTCCGGATGGGCCACCTTCAGCCCGAGCCGGGCCAGCCGGCCGAGCACCGGGGCGGTCAGGGCGTCGGGCTGCGGCAGCAGGACCTGCCGGGGGCCGATGGTGGTACGGGGGGTCTCCTCGGGGCCGGCGAGCGGCACGGGCAGCCCGGAGAGCCGGTCCGGGTCGACCCCGGCCAGGCTGTCGTAGAGCCGGCGCCACCACTCCGGGCCGCGTTCCAGGCCCGCCAGGCGGTCGACGGCCTCGGTCAGCGGGACCCGTGCGACGCCGAGCGTGCGCAGTTCGGTGCGCCGCTCCAGGCCGGCCGGCAGCAGGCAGGGCAGCACCTCGGCGAGGACCCGTACGGTCTCCGCGCCGACGCCTTCGACGACCTCGGCCTCCACCGGGCGCAGCGCCGTCGTCGCCCGGCCCGGGCTCCCCGTGCCGTCCCAGTCCTCCCACTCCCCCGCCGTCTCGGCCGGGTCCCGGGGCGCCGCGGGCTCCAGGAACGCGACCCTGGGCAGCCGCTCCAGGATCGCGGCCCGCAGGGCACCGTCCAGCTGCCCCTTGCCCAGCACACCCGGTACGAGGGCGATCGTCGCCACGGAGACGGGCTCCCACCCGGCGAGCAGCTCCGCGTAGGCGTCGGCCGCCCGCTGCACCAGGAAGTCGGTCAGCGGCCCCGGCGCCGGGTGCCGTCGGGTGGTGTCCAGCGGCAGCGAGGCGATCAGCAGTGCGGGGACCCCGAGCGGCTCGTCGGTGGGCGTCGGGGCGTGCACGACCGGTGCCGTACGGGGGTGCTGGGGCGCGCCGTCCTCGTCCACCGGCACGGCCCAGGTCACCGACCAGTGCGGCCGCAGCCGCTCCTCGACGGGCCGGTCGGCCAGGAGCGCGGGGTCCACCGCTCCGTGGCCGGCGACGGTGCGCCAGCGGTGCAGGCCGTGCGCGGAGTCCTCGATGTGGGTGTAGGCGCCCTGCCGCGAGCGGGACAGGGTGCGTACGCCGTCCGGGGTCTCGATCACGACCTCGTCCAGGCCGGGCAGCGTGAGGAGCAGGGCGTCGTCCACCCCGGCGAGCAGCCGCTCCACCAGGTCCTCGGCGACGCCGTCACGCAGCGGCAGTACGACGACGGTGTCGTACCCGTCGGGCGCGGTGCCCTCGGCGGGCAGCGGGAGCCTGAGCAGCGGTACGTGTCCGTCGCGGCGGCGCAGTTCGTCGCCGAGCCCGGGGCTGCCGACGGCCGCCTGCTCGGCGAGGTCGCGGGCCTCGGCGAGGGACCAGCGGACGCCGCCGTGGCGGCCGATCACCGCGGGCTCGTCGCTGACGGCCAGGACCGCGGCGAAGCCGACGCCGAAGCGGCCTACGGACTGCTCGTGGCCCTCGCGCTTCGCGGAGGCGCGCAAGGTGCTCAGCGACTCGACGCCCGTCGCGTCGAGCGGGGCCCCGCTGTTGGCGGCGGCCAGCACCGGGCGGTCGCCGCCCGTGCCGTTCCCGGCGTGCAGGGTGAGGCGCAGCCGGCCGGGGACCCCGGCGCGGGCCGCGGCGTCGGCGGCGTTCTGGGCCAGCTCGACGACCAGCCGGTCGCGGTAGCCGCCGAGGGCGAGGTCCTCCTCGGCGTTGGCGTCCTCACGGAAGCGGGCGGGGCCCGCGCCCCAGGCGTCGAGCACGCCGCGCCGCAGTCGTGCCGTCCCGAACGGATCGGCCCCCTCGGTCGCATTCATGCTCACGCTCGTACTCCGCTCTTCCGGTGACCCGTGACGCCCAGTGTGCGCCCGAAGGTACCGCGAGCGGGAAACCCGGTGTGCCGCCCCCGCCCCGACGGGGCGGCGGTGTCAGGAGTGGCCCAGGTCCTCCGTGGAGCCGTCCGGCTGGGACGGGACCGAGCCGGAGTCGTCCGAGGGCCGCAGCGGGTAGTCGTCCACCCGCATGGTGTCCAGGGCGTGCGGGGCCGGCTTGGGCGGCTTCGGCATGACGGCCGCCTCGGAGTGCCCTCCGCAGCCGTACGACAGGGAGACGACCCGGCCGTCCGCCGGTGCGAACTCGTTCGCGCAGACGCCGAAGGCCTGTCGCAGGGAGCCGGCGATCGGGACCAGGAAGGCACAGCTGACGCAGGAGGCGGGCGCCGCCTGGGCCATGGGCGTGCGGGCGCCGAACTCCTCGTCCCAGCGGTCCGCCGCGATGCCCAGCCCGTAGCGGGACAGCACCCGGGCGCGCCGGGCGCCGAGCTCCTCGGCCACCGAGGTGATGGAGCCGCGGCTCGTCCCGGGGAGCGTGGTGAGCTCCGCGTCCTCGGCGTCCGCGAGCTCGGTCATCTCCTGGGAGACCTCGGAGACCACGGAGTTCGGCAGAGGCTCGTCCTCGCCGGTCCAGCCGGGCTCCAGCCGCGGATCCTCGGCCTCGGTCGGCAGCAGGTCGCCGGGGCCCATGTCGCCGGGGCGCAGCCGCTCGCTCCACGGCACCCACTCGGGGGCGAGGAGCGCGTCGGAGCCGGGAAGCAGCACCGTTTCGTCAAGGGTGACGTTCTTGGCGCGGGAGGCGCGGGCGACCGTCACCGCCCAGCGCCAGCCCCGGTAACCGGGCTCCTTCGATTCGAAGTAGTGGGTAACGACCCGGTCCCCCTCCGAGACCAGGGCGACATGCTCGCCCACCACTCCCGGCGCGGCCGCCTCCTCGGCCGCCGCGCGTGCGAGGTCTACCGCCTCGGCGCACAGGCGGTCGGGGGCGGGGGTACGGGCCGTACGGCTTCGCGTCGTCGCAGCACTCACAGGTCTCGCTTCTCTCCATACGCCGTCTCACGAGCGCGCCAGCAGCTCATCGATGTCCGATTTCGGCCATGACGGGCGTGAGCGGAGCGGACCTGGGGGCCGCGTCGACGTCCACACCCGTTGTGCCTGCCTCGGGCGCGCCTTCTGCCACCCATTCTGCGGGATCGCGGAGAGGCGCGCGGCCAAGAACAACCGCCGGTGGCGCGTGAGTGCACGCTACCCTCTCCGCCGCCCCGCGCCCACCTGCCCGTCCCAAACTGGACCGGAACCCTTCCGGAAAGCTTTCGCGCAGGCCCGCCACCACGGGCCGGACGGGCCGCCGGCGCACGGCGGTGACCGGTCCCGACCCCGGGCCGCGTCCCGGCCGCCCGGCCGGCCGCCCGGTGGCCGTCCCCCGCGCCGGGACGACTCGCCCGACGGGGCGTCCCCCGCCGCGCCCCGCCCGATCATGGGTTCGTGGCGGCGGGGGGTGGGGCACTATGACCACGTGGCCGCCGCCAGGTCGTCCGACGGATCCGGTCCGCTCCGCAGGGCGGGCCGGTCGATGGCACGTGCCCTGCGGGCCCCTTTCACGGGCACCGCGCGGGGCATCCGCAAGGCGACCCACGCCCACGGGGCGGGCGAGTCGGGGCTCGGCAAGCTGATCGAGCTGCACGCGGTCAACGGGGCCGGTGACGTCATGATCACCGTGGCCCTGGCCTCCACGGTCTTCTTCTCCGTGCCGACGGACGAGGCGCGCGGGCGCGTCGCCCTCTACCTCGCCGTCACCATGGCCCCCTTCACCCTCCTCGCCCCGGTGATCGGCCCCCTGCTGGACCGGCTGCCGCACGGCCGCCGCGCGGCGATGGCCGGGGCGATGTTCGCCCGGGCGGTGCTCGCGATCACCATGTCCGGCGCGGTCGCCACCGGGGGCCTGGAGCTCTATCCGGCGGCCCTGGGCGTCCTGGTCAGCTCCAAGGCGTACGGGGTGGTGCGCAGCGCCGTGGTGCCCCGGCTGCTGCCTCCGCGTTTCTCGCTGGTGAAGGCCAACTCACGGGTCACCCTGGCCGGTCTGCTGGCGACGGGGATCGCCGCGCCCATCGGGGCGGGGCTCCAGGCCATCGGGTCCCCCTGGCCGCTCTACGGCGCCTGCGTCGTCTTCCTCGGCGGTACGGTCCTCGCCTTCACGCTCCCCCACAAGGTCGACTCCGCGAAGGGCGAGCGCAAGGCGCGCCTCGCCGTCCCGCACGAGGAGGCGCCCCCGGCCCCGCGCGCCGCGACCGGGAAGAGCAGGAGAAGCGGCAGCACCCGGATCGGCCGGCGCGGGGGGCGGGAGAAGCCACCGGGGCTGCGGTCCGTCGGGCCGTCGGTCCTGCACGGCCTCCAGGCGAACGCCGCGCACCGCGCGCTCTCCGGCTTCCTCATCTTCTATCTGGCGTTCCTGCTCCGTGAACACCCGCTGGCGGGGCAGTCGGCCGCCGTCTCCCTCGGCATCGTGGGCGTCGCGGCCGGGGCGGGAAACGCCTTCGGCACGGCGGTGGGGTCGTGGCTGAGGGCACGCGGCCCGGAGGTGATCGTCGCGACGGTGCTGGGCCTGGCCCTGGGGGTCGCCGTGCTCGCCGCGGTCTTCTTCAGCACCGTGATGGTGGCCGCGCTCACCGCCGTCGCCGGTTTCACCCAGGCCCTGTCGAAGCTGTCCCTCGACGCGATGATCCAGCGGGACGTGCCCGAGGAGGTGCGTACGTCGGCGTTCGCCCGGTCCGAGACGCTGCTCCAGATGTCGTGGGTGGTCGGCGGCGCGATCGGTATCGCGCTGCCCCTCAACGGAGTACTGGGCATGTCGGTGGCCGCGGGTCTGCTCGCCCTCGGCGCCGCCGCCTCCGTACGGGGCCTCCTGGGAGCCGCGCGGCGCGGCTCACCGCACCCCCGCGTGGCGTGACTGGCACCGACCGATAACCTTCGGCCCATGACCGTTGCGTTCTTCTCCGGTAAGGGCCGTCGAATCGGCGTCGCTCTCGGTGCCGTGTCCGCGGGACTCCTTGTCCTGTCCGCCTGCGACAAGCCGACGCCGCTCGCCACCGTGACGGTCGGCGACAACTCGGTGAGCACCGAGGCCGCCTGCTACAACGACGGCAAGGCGCTCAAGGAGTCCGAGATCCAGGGCTGCCTGAACAAGAAGGCGGAGAAGTCCGTCAAGGTCGCGATGGACGACAAGGTCCGCTTCGGCGTCGACCCCGAGATCGCCGACAACGGCTGGACCCTGTTCATCAACGGCCAGCAGGCCGAGCAGGAGCCGTACAAGAAGACCTACCGGTCGATCCCCGGCAGCGCCTTCTTCGCCAGCCAGACCGGCGAGACCACGGCGTCCAAGACGCAGATCAGCATCGTCGAGACCAAGGGTCAGAAGCTCACCGGCGTCTGGCACTTCCAGCTGACGAAGACCTCCTGACCCAGCGACCCCCGAGGAACACCGCCGTGCGGGTGCTTGTCGTGACCGCCGTCCCGGCCGAACGGGACGCTGTCACGCGCGCGTGCGGGGACCGGCCGCGGGTGCGCGAGGTGCCCGGCGCCGAGCTGCACCGGGCCGGACCGTACGACGTCCTGGCGGGCGGCGCGGGTCCCGCTGCGGCTGCGGCAGCCACCGCCTGCGCCCTCGCCGCGGCGCCCGCCGGTGAGCCGTACGCGTGCGTCGTCTCGGCCGGCATCGGCGGCGGCTTCGCACCCGCCGCGCCCGTCGGCTCCCTCGTGGTGGCCTCCGCGATCGTCGCGGCGGACCTGGGCGCCGAGACCCCGGACGGGTTCGTGCCCGTCACCGCGCTCGGCTTCGGCAGGGACACCTTCCTGCCGCCCGGGCACCTCGTACGGGACGTGGCTTCGGCCACCGGCGCGGTGCCGGGTCCCGTGCTCACCGTCTCCACCGTGACCGGCAGCGCGGCCCGGACCGCCGAGCTGCTGGCCGCGCACCCCGGAGCAGTCGCCGAGGCCATGGAGGGCTTCGGCGTCGCGGAGGCCGCCGACCGGTTCGGCGTGCCGGCGCTGGAGCTCCGGGCCGTCTCGAACGCCGTCGGGCCACGCGACCGCGAGGCCTGGCGGATCGGCGACGCCCTCGCGGCGCTCACCGGGGCGTTCGGGAAGACCGCACCCGTAGTGGAAAGTTGGACCCCGCATGACCGACTCGACCGGCACAGTGACTGAGACCGGGACCGGTTCCTCCGGCGCGGAGCCGCCCGCGCTGCGGATCGCCTTCTCGCCGTGCCCCAACGACACCTTCGTCTTCGACGCGTGGGCGCACGGTCGGGTCCCCGGCGCGCCCGCCCTCGACGTCACCTTCGCCGACATCGACCTCACCAACGGTATGGCCGAGCGCGGCGAGTTCGACGTGCTGAAGGTGTCGTACGCCGTCCTGCCGTGGGTCCTCGACGAGTACGCGCTGCTGCCGTGCGGCGGCGCACTGGGCCGGGGCTGCGGGCCGCTGGTCCTGACGAAGGAGCCGGGCACCGACCTGACGGGGAAGACCGTCGCCGTGCCGAGCGAACGCTCCACCGCCTACCTGCTCTTCAGGCTCTGGGCGGCCGAGGTCGTCCCCGGCGGTGTCGGCGAGATCGTTGTCATGCCGTTCGACGAGATCATGCCCGCCGTGCGGGACGGCCGGGTGGACGCCGGGCTCGTCATCCACGAGGCACGCTTCACCTATCAGAACTACGGTCTGCACAGCCTCGCCGACATGGGCGCCCACTGGGAGTCCACGACCGGGCTGCCGATCCCGCTGGGCGCGATCATCGCCAAGCGCTCGCTGGGCCAGGAGACCCTGGACCGGCTGGCCGAGTCCGTCCGCACCTCGGTGCGGATGGCCTGGGACGACCCTGAGCGGTCCCGTCCCTACGTCCTGGAGCACGCCCAGGAGATGGACCCGGCCGTGGCCGACCAGCACATCGGGCTCTACGTCAACGAGTTCACCGCGGACCTCGGCGAGAGCGGCTACGCGGCGATCCGCGGTCTGCTGACCAGGGCGGCCGCCGAGGGCCTCGTACCGGCGCTGGCCCCGGACGCGTTCTCCGTCACCGCCCGCTGACCCCGCGCCCTCTCCTCCTGCTCCACGGGCAGCTCACGGGCGCAGTCCCTGAGCAGTTCGTGGAAGGAGAAGCGGTCGGGGGCGTCCTGCCGGATCAGGTTGTCGTCCAGCAGGACGTCCAGGAGCTCCTCCGCGTCCTCAGGGCCGAGCCCCGTGACGGCACCTGCCCGGCCGCGGTCGAAGCTCGCGGCGGGGTGCAGGCTCAGCAGCCGGCTGTACCGCCGTTCGGCGGCTGTCAGCCGGCCGAACGACGGGCTCAGCAGCTGTGCAAGGTCACGGTCGGAGGTCCGCAGGCACCGCCGGCGGCCGGCCGGGTGCGACAGACGCTCGGCGAGGTCCCCGGCACGCATCGCGGGGCGGTCCCTCAGCCTGGTCGCGGCGATCCGGACCGCCAGCGGCAGATGCCCGCAGAGCCCGACGACCCGCGCGATCTCGCCGGGTTCGGCCGCCGCGCGTGAGGCCCCGGCGATCCTGCCGAAGAGTGCCACGGCGTCCTCGTGCGTCATCACGTCGAGCGGCATCCGTACCGCCCCGTCGAGTGCGCTGAGTGCGCGCCGGCTGGTGACCAGCACCGTAACCCCGCCGGTGCCGGGCAGCAGCGGCCGGATCTGCGCGGTGTCCAGGGCGTCGTCCAGGACGAGCAGACAGCGCCGTCCCGCCAGGCGTGACCGCCACAGGGCGCTGCGGGCCGCCGTTCCCTCCGGGAGCGCGTCCGCCGCGACCCCGTCTGCCTGGAGGAGGACGCCGAGGGCCTCCTCGGTCGGCACCGGCTCCCGCAGCGGGCTGAACCCGTGCAGTTCCACGGCGTACTGGCCGTCGGGGTGGGCGGCGGCGAGCCGGTGGCCCACATGCACGACGAGGGACGTCTTGCCGGCCCCCGCGGTGCCGTCGACTGCCACGACCCCGGGCGAGGCGTCGCCACCGACGCCGACGGCGTCCAGCAGCCGGCGCACGTCGCCGGCGCGGCCGGTGAAGTCGGCCAGGCCGGGCGGCAGGAAGTTCCGGCCGGGGGTGCGGACCGGTGGTCCGGCCGGCGGCACCGGGCCCGGGGCCTCCGGGCCGCCGGTGGCCGGAGCCGGCGCGGTGGCCGGCGGGCGTACGGCGCCCGGCGGGCGTGCGGGCCTCTCCGCGCCGTGGACGGCCGGGGAGTCCGCGAGGATCTCCGCGTGCAGGGTCTGCAGCCGCCGGCCGGGTTCGAGTCCGAGTTCCTCCACGAGGTGGCGTCGGCCCTCGTCGTAGACGGCGAGCGCGTCGGCCTGGCGTCCGCTGCGGCACAGCGCGGTCATCAGACTGCCGCGCAGGGCCTCCCGCAACGGGTATTTCGCGATGAGCGCCTGCAGTTCACCGACGACCGCGTTGCACTCGCCCGCACTCAGGCGCAGGGCCATGAGGTCCTCGATCGCGGTGAGCCGCTGCTCGTCGAGGGTCACGGCGGCGCCGAGGACGGCGGAGCACTTGATACCGGCGAACGCGTCACCGCGCCACAGGTCCAGGGCCGACTGGAGCAGCCGGACCGCCTCCGTGAGGCGGTTCTCCCGCTCCGCCTGTTTGGCGGCGCGGACCCGTCCGGTGAACAGGTGCGAGTCGAGGGCGTCGTCGGGGACGGTGAGCCGGTATCCGATGTCCGCGGTGATCAGGCTGCTGCCGCCGCCCACGGGCAGGATCCGCCTCAGGTCGTGGACCGCGTTGTGGACCTGCGTACGCGCCGACGACGGAGGCGTCTCCCACAGTTCGTCCACCAGGACGTCCACCGGGACCACCCGGCCCACGCTCAGCAGGAGCAGCGCGAGCAGCTTCTGCTGCCGCATCCCCCTCACGGGTACGAGCTCGCCGGCCCGGCGCATCTCCAGGGAGCCCAGGACCAGGAACTGTGTCACGACCGTCTCACCCCGCTCGTCGGTTCGGTTTCGGTGGCCCGGCCGGAAGGGGTCCGGGCGCTTTACGTCGTCGTTCCGCCTTCGGCGGGGGTCAGTCCCAGCCGGTGGTGTCCTCGCCCATGTCCGCGGAGGTGAGGTCTCCCGCGACGACGGACGAGGGGGCCGCGGCGGAGGTGTGGTGCGCCGTGAGGACGGTGAGCCCGCAGAAGAGGAGGCCGATGAGCGCGACGGACCTTCTGGTCCGGCGGGCGGCGCGGAGAGTGGACTGCGGCATGGGATCACTCCTGCGTGAAGGGGAGGTGGAGGTCTTCGGCGGGTCCCTCGCGGGGTTCCCGGTCCGACACCACAGAGTCTTGCCGCGCGGGAAGTGATCGCCTAGCCTTCCCCGCCTTCCGCATCCGTCCATCGCATATACCGTCCAGGGGCCTGTGCGGGCCGCGTCATCTCGTCGAAGACGGCCGGGACGAGGGCGCTGGAGCAACTGGTGACGCGAGCCCGGGTGAGTGCGGGCTCGGCCTCCAGCGCGCGCAGGGTGACCGCGTGCGCGATTCGTTCGGAGCCGGTGACGCTCGCTCCGCCGACCCAGAACCCGACGGTCACCTCGCCCTCGTCCCCCGGGTGGAGGCTGATGTGCTCCACCGTCTCCCCCGCCGACACATGGCGGAGCAGAGTCTGCTTCAGGCCCTCGACCTGCGTCGTTCCGTCGGGGAGCTGGAGACGGACGTGCACCAGGTTCATGAGTTCATACCTCGGTCCGATCAGGGAGGAAGGGCGGACGGCCCTCACGGAGGGCGGCTTCGCGCCAACTTGTGTCCCGCGTAGCGGTGTTCGCGCTTTGGGGAACGTTTACGAATGCGCAAAGTCGGGGCCGTCCCGATCATGCTTAGATTGAGGCCGAATGTCTTTGCATGGGGGGAGAGACAGTCGGTGCTGGAGATTCTCGGGCTGGACGAGGTCTGTGAAGCCGTGTACAGAGCCGTCCTGGCGTATCCGCAGGTCGAGCTCGCCGAGTTGGGGGAGCGCCTTCGCATTCCCGGTGCGAAGGTGCGTCAGGCACTGGACAAGCTGAGCGAGTTGGCGCTCGTCCGGCCGATCGCCGGCCGGCCCTCCCACTTCCGCGCGGTCAATCCCGAGCTGGGCGTCCAGAGCATCCTCGCCGAGCAGGAGGAGCGTCTCGCCGCCGAGCAGCGGCGCATCGACCAGATCCGTCTGGCCGCCGCGCGGCTGTCCGCGGACTTCACGGCCACCCGGCTCGACAAGCGGATCGAGGGCGTCGAGCGGCTGGACGGCATCGAGGAGATCCGGGACCGCATCGCCCTGCTGGTACGCCACGTCTCCGCCGAGATCATGACGTTCGCCCCCGGTGGTGCCCAGAGCGAGGCGAGCATGGAGGCGGCGAAGCCCCAGGACAAGGAACTCCTCGAGCGCGGGGTACGGATGCGGACCCTGTACCTGGACAGCGTCCGCCACAATCCGGCCACGCTGTCCTACGCGAAGTGGCTGACGGGGCTGGGCGGCGAGGTGCGGACCACCCCGTCGCTGCCGGTCCGGATGATGCTCCTCGACCGCACCACCGCCATCGTCCCGGTGGACGGCGGTGACAGTGCCGCCGGCGCGCTGGTGCTCAGCGGCTGCGGCACGGTCACCGCGCTGACCGCCCTCTTCGAGAGCATCTGGGAACAGGGTGCTCTCCTGGGGCAGGTCCCCAGTCGTGGACGGGACGAGCACGACCTCACCCCCCAGGAGGCGGAGGCGCTGCGGCTGCTGGGCCAGGGCCTCACGGACGAGGCGGTGGCGAAGAGGCTCGGGGTGTCCCCCAGGACCGCGCGCCGCATCGCGGCGGACCTGCTGGAGAAGCTCGGCGCGCGCAGCCGCTTCCAGGCGGGCGCCAAGGCCGTCTCCAAGGGATGGCTGACCGGCGCGGAGTGAATGCCCGGCAGGTCCCGGGCAGGCCGCCCGGGACCGCCGGACCGTGCGCCGCGCACCGGCCGCCGCACACGTCGGGCCCGTCATGGCCTCACGCCTCCTGGCTGCGCCGGCGCTGCTCGGCGCGGTCCGCGGCGAAGAGTGCGAGCGCGGGCAGCAGCGTGAGCGCGTAGACCCCGATGAGCCAGCCGAAGGAGTGGGCGAACGCCCCGGGCACCAGGCCGTGACGGGCCTCGGCGGCCTGCTGCAGCACCACGGTCACCACGGCGACGGCCACCGTGCCGCCGATCCGCTGGACGAGGTTGAGCTGCGCCGAGGCGTCCCCGATGGACTCGGGGCGGATCGACTGGAACGCCCTCGTCATGGCCGGGACGATGGTCAGGCCGGTGCCGAGCCCGCGCACGGCGAGGGTCGCGCAGATCAGGACGTACGAGGTGTTCCCGCCGACGCCGGCCAGCGGGAGCGTGGCCAGCATGGTCAGCGCGATGCCGATCACCACGGTGCCCCCGCCGCCCACCTTCTTCATCAGGACCCGGCACAGCCAGGCGGCGGTAACCACGCCCAGGCCGGCGGTGGACATCAGCAGACCGGTGGTGACGGCGGACTCGCCGCGCGCGCTCTCGAAGTAGAGAGGGATCAGCATCATCGGGGAGTAGAGGATGAACCCCAGGCAGAAGATGTTGACCACGGCCATGGTGTAGACGCGGTTGCGGAACAGCCGCAGGTCGAGCAGCGGTGCCGGGGTGCGCAGTTCACGGACCACGAACACCGCCCCGCAGACCACGGCGACGAGCAGCGGGAGCAGCAGGTCGGCCCGCGCCGCGAGCCCGTGGTCGGTGAACTCCTTGATGGCGAGGACGGTGCTGACGGTGCAGGCGGCGGAGGTGAGCAGGCCCACCACGTCCAGCGGCTTCGGTGAGCGCTCGCCGGGCGCGTCCGGCCGCACCCAGCGCACGGTGACGTAGAGCAGGGCGGCGCAGAGCGGGATGTTGACCGCGTAGACCGCGGGCCATCCCCAGGCGCCGACCAGGAGTCCGCCCACCGTCGGGCCGAGCAGCGGGCTGATCAGCATCACGCTGCCGTTCAGGGCCTGTACGCGGCCGAGGTGCTCGCGGGGCACCCCGCGGGTGAGGAGGATGGTGGACACCGGGGTGAGGACACCGGCCGCCGCTCCGGACACCCCTCGGGCGGCGACCAGTTCGGGCAGGGTCTGGCTGAGGGCGCAGGCCGCCGAGCCGAGCGCGAACAGGAGGGTCGCGCCCATGAAGACGCGCTTGACGCCGAATCTTCCGGCGAGCCAGCCGGTGGCCGGCATGCAGGCGGCGAGGGCGATCAGATAACCGGTCACCACCCACTGGACCTGGTCGAGCGAGCCGAACCTGGCGGTGGTGTCGTGCAGCGAGACGTTGACGATGGTGGTGTCGAGCAGGGCGAGGAATCCGCCGGTCACCGCGGCGGCGATCGTCCCGAAGGCGGGGCCCCGGCCTCCGGGCCGGGCCGGCTGCTCCTCGGGGGCGTCCGCCGCCTTCGCGGGCGCCTCGTCGGAGAGCTCCGGCTCCACCGGTGGGCTCGGCACGTCCTGGTGGGTCTGGTTGGTCATCGACATGATGGATGCGTCCTTGGAAGTGTCAGCCGGCCTGCGGGTCAGGCCGGTCCGCCGTGACGAGCTCGTGCTCGACGTCGTCGAGGAGCGATTGGGCCGCGGCGCGCGCGCCGGGGCGTTCCCGGCAGGCCAGGGTCAGTTCGGTGCTGTCGCCGACGCGGAAGGCGCTGATGAACATCTCGGCGTACGGGACGAGCATGGGAAGGGTGAAGAAGCCGGTGGGGGTGAACGACGGGGTGCGGTAGTCGTCGGTGTCGACACGGCCGTGGTCGGAGACGATCGCCGTGCAGGGGAAGCGGGTGCCGTCCAGGTCCCGCGCCTCGCGCAGGCTGTTGGCGAAGGGGTTGCTGCGCAGGAAGTCCCTGTCGAGCACGGCCACATCGCGCTTGCGCAGCAGGGATCCGACGATCTCGCCGTGCAGGCGCTTCCAGTGGTCGTCCCGCCTGAGGTCGAGGACCACCTGCGAGGTGAGGTTGGCGGAGGACCGGACACCGGGGTCGTGGCGGCGGAGGTCGACGGGGACCACCAGCCGTCCGGAGCCGGCGGGCAGGCGCCGGGAGACGGCTGCCGCGATCCGGGCGGTGACCGCCGAGGGGCAGGCCGGCACCCGGCGGCGGATCCAGAGCGGCGTCCCGTCGGCCGGTCCTGCACCGAGGACCGCGGGGAGCCCTTCGAGCCGTGCCGGGGCCGGGGCCGGGGACACCTTCCCCGCCGCCGTACGGAAGTGGGTGTCGTCGGCGGTGTCGGCCGCGCCGACGGGTTCCTCACCGCGCAGCACCCGGAACACGTCGGCGATCCACTGCCGCAGGCCCCTGCCGTCCGTGACGATGTGGCTGGCGCGTACGACGAGCCGGGTCACCGGGCCTTCGGTGAGCCCGAGTTCGCACACCGGCCCGGTGACCACGTCGAGGTCGCGCAGGTGGAAGGGCGAGCCGAAGCCCGACGGCGGGAGCTCGACGACCGGCGGCAGGGGGCCGTCGGCCTTCCAGGCCGCTCCCCGCCTTCGCACGGTGAGGCCGGGTCCGGCCAGGCAGGCGGCGCGTACGGCGTCCCTGAGGGCGTCCGGGTCGATGTGCCCCTCCCCCTCGACGACCATCTGGATCAGCTGCGGGGTGCCGGTGGCGGCGGCGTTCAGGTAGCCGCGCTCGATCTGCGAGATCCGGCGGGCGTAGGGCCGCGCCGGGGACTCGGCCGTCGGCGTCGTGGTCATGCTGGCTCCAGGGTGGGGGCTTCTGTGCGGGTGGCCGGCGCGCCGGGGGCGGGCTGCCACCACCAGCGCACGGGGACGGCCCCGTCGGCGGCGAGGGCGAGGTGGGTGGACCGGCCGGCCGTGGCCGACCGGACCTGGTAGGCACCGGTACCGGTCGGACGCCAGCCCGGCCGCCACACGGGCAGCCGGACCCCCTGGAACGTCTCCTTCGTCAGGTGGGAGGCCTTGATGAGCGCCTCGCACTCGGCGAAGTCCCGGATACGGGCCGGTCCCGGCAGGCCCAGCAGGTCCCCCAGCCACCGCATGGCGCCGGGCCGGTCGCGCTCGTCCTGGAGGTCCACGCCGATCTCGGTCCCGGCCCCGAAGGCCACGGCGCTGTACTCGGCGCAGTGGGCCACCGAGACGGTCAGGCCGTGACCGGGCAGGCGCCAGCGCCGGTGCGGGTCGCGGGTGAGGTCCCGGCCGGTGATCCGCAGCCCGTACACGCTGTGCGCGGCGTCGATGATCAGCGAACGGCCCGACGCGCTCAGGCGGTTCCCCATCCCGTCGCGGGGCAGCCCCGGGTGGCGGGTGAGGAGGCAGTCGACGCCCGCCCCCTCACCCGGCCGGCCGGCGCCCCCGGCCACCGGGCCGCGGAGCGCGGCCGGCGGCAGCAGGGTCAGCAGGCCGCTCATCGGGCCCCCGTGTCGAAGACCGCGGCGGCGTAGGACCCTCCGTGGGCGAAGCTGGACAGCAGCAGCCGTCCGGCGGGCGCGGCCCCGTTGAGCGCGGCCACCAGCCCGAGCGCGCCGGCACTGCCGTAGGTCTCCCCGAGCAGGGCCTTGGGCGCGACGACCGGGTGGTCCGCCAGGCCCGCCAGGCCCAGGGCCCGGTTCTCGGCCAGGTCGACCAGGCCGTGGCCGGAGGCCGCCGACACCACCGTGTCGATGCCTTCGGGGCCCGTACCGGCGTCCGCCATGGCGCTGCGCAGGGCGCGCGCCCACGCTCCGCCGTCCCGGCCCAGCCGTCCGACGCCCACCGACTCACCGGAGGCGCCGTACCCCTCCGCCCTGGCCAGGACGCCGGCGCCGCGGGCGGCGGCGGCCTCCTCGCTCTCCAGCAGGATGGCGGCGGCACCCTCGCTGAGCACCATCCCGGTACGGCCGCCGGGCACCACGTGCGGGGACCGGGCGTATCCGGGCAGGCCGGCCTGGGTGGCAAGGGCCTGCTCGGGGAACTCGTCGGCGACGACGACCATGATCCGGTCGGCGGCGCCCCGGGCGATGACCCGGGCCGCGAGGTGCAGGGCGAGCACCGAACTGGTGCCGCCGTTGGCGATGGTGGCGGTGTAGCCCCGGTAGCGGTGCAGCATCGCCACATGGCCGGCGGCGGCGTTCACCACGGTGTTGGCGAACAGCGAGGGGTTGGCCCCGGTGATCCCCTGCCGCAGCACGCCCTCGTGGAAGCGCAGCACGGAGGTGACGGGACCGTAGCCGGTGGCGAACACGATCCCGGTGGACTCGGCTTCGGCCCGTGAGGGCTTGCCGTGCCGGGCGTACAGGTCGCCGACCGCGGCGGCGGCCAGCAGGCCCAGGGGGTCCATGCGCCGGGCACGGCTCGGGTTGAGCTTCCCGGTGGCGGCCCGTACGTCCACCCGGCCGACGGGCACCTCACCGACGCCCGCCACGTGTTCCATGGCGTCGAAGCACGGCCGTCCGGCCGCCAGGGCCTCGGCGAGCGGACCGGTGCCGGCCGCCGCGCCCGCGAGACCGGCCGCGCCGGTCACGACGACCTGGTGGCGGGGATCGGCGCGCCGGGGCGACGATCCCTTGCGGCCGGGCCGGTTGAGGACCACGGAGGCGTTGTTCCCGCCGAAGGCGAAGGAGTTCGACAGGACGACCTCGGGCTCCGCCTTGCGGCCGGTCCCGGGGACGATGTCCAGACCGAACGGGGACTCCACGCCCCGGGTGTTGACGGTCGGGGGCAGCGCGCCGCGGTCGATGGCCAGGGTGCTGACGACCGCCTCGACCGCCCCGGCGGCGCCGAGGGTGTGGCCGAGCATCGACTTGGTGGAGCTGGCGGGCGGCACCGAGGAGCCGAACAGCAGCTTGAGCGCCTTGGGTTCGGACGCGTCGTTGGCCGGGGTGCCGGTGCCGTGCAGGTTGAGGTAGTCGACGTCCTCGGGGCCGAGCCCCGCCGTCTCCAGGGCCTGGGCCATGGCGGCGGCGGCGCCCTTGCCGCTGGGGTCGGGTGCGGTCTGGTGGTAGCCGTCGCAGGACAGTCCGTACCCGCCGAGCTCTGCCAGGACGCGGGCGGAGCGCCCGGCGGCGCGCTCGACCGATTCGAGGACCATGAACCCGGCCCCCTCACCGAGGGTCAGCCCGGTGGAGGCCGCCAGCGGCGAGCAGGGCTCGGGGTCGAGGGCGCCCAGGGCGCTGAAGCCGTACGCCGAGAGCGAGGCCAGGGGGTCGACGCCGCCGCAGATGACGTAGTCGACGTCGCCCTTCCACAGCATCTCGGCCGCGTAGCCGAGGGCCACCGCGCTGGCGGCACACGCGTTGGAGAGCACCACGCGCGGTCCGCGCAGGTCGAACTCGGCGGCGATGTAGTCGCCGACGCAGGGCAGCTGGGCGGCGGCGGCCTGCCGGGCGTCGAGCCGGCCCTCGTGCACCAGTTCCCGGTGGACGTTCTCCAGCGTCGGCATGGCGCCGAGGCTGGAGCCGACCACGACCGCCACGCGGTCCCGGTCGACGGTGTCCAGGTCGAGGCCGCCGGTGCGCAGGGCCTCACGGATCGCGGTGGCGGCGAGGCTGTAGCAGCGGTCCAGGCCGGGCTCCTGGGGGCTGGTGACCATGCCCGCCCAGTCGGTGAGCAGTTCCTCCGTGCCGAACAGGGTGTTGGTCCGGATGCCGGAGATCCCGGCGGCGATGGACGACCAGCTCTTCTCGACGTCGTCCCCGGCCCCGGTGATCAGCCCCAGGCCGGTGAGGGCAATGCGCGGGGCGGTCATCAGGAGATCCGCGTGGTGAGGGAGCGGGCGATGACGCGGGGCAGCGTGACGGTCCGCAGCGGGCGCTCGGCGTCCTGGTCGTCCGGAGCCGACAGTTCGAGACCGGGCGCCCAGAACGGGGCGTCCAGGAGGGCGAGGACCAGCTCCTCCTCCGGGTTGGCGGAGGGGGCCTGCGCGAGGACGGTGCCGACGGCCCGGCCGCCGGCGGAGACCTTCACCCCGGCGGCGAAGCGGCTGAGGGCGGGGGCCGCCAGGACGGTGAGCCGGGCGGACCCGGTCGTCGGCCTGACGAGGTTCTCGGAGCCCCGGAAGTCGCCGATCCGGCTCCAGTCGACCATCCAGGCGAGGTCCGCTTCGTCCACCGCCAGCCCCGCGAAGCCGGTGGCGTAGCCGCCGAGTCCGGCCTCGGCCTGGACGCGGGCCAGGCCCTCCGGCCCGACCTCGGCGCCGCCCAGCTCGCCGACGGCCGCGAGGACCGCCGCGAACGCGGCATCGGGCTCGTTGGACAGCAGCAGGTAGCCGTACTCGCCGGTGGTCCCGACGCGGGCCAGGTGGGCCAGGGCGGCCGGGGCCTCGGCGACGGACGCCTCGGTGACGCCGTGCAGGGTCAGGCCCGAGATGTCGAAGTCGACGAAGCGGGCCGCCGCGGACCAGGCGTTCGGCCCCTCGAAGGCGGTGGCGCCCCAGCCCTCGGGGGCGGTCTCCACGGTGACGCCCTCGGGGATGTCGAGCGCGGCGAGGTAGCCGGTCAGCTGGTCCTCGGTGACCGGGGTGCGCGGCAGCAGCCACGCCTCGTCACCGATCTCGAAGTGGAGCAGGACGGCGAACGGGGAGCCGTCGGTGTTCAGGGCCAGCGCCTCGCGGACGGTGTCCGGGTCGACGAACTCGCCCGACTTGGCGAGGAACTGGTCCAGCAGCGCGATCCGCTCGTCACCGGTGATCCGCACCAGCGGCGCGGTGATCCGGTAGGCGCCGGCGGTGGTGCGCAGGGTGGCGTAGTCGTCGGTGCTGGTGCGCGCGCCGGTGACGGTCGTGGTGGTCATGGTGAGTGGGTTCCTTTCACAGGTACGGAAGAAGTGAGGTGCGGTGGCGTACGGGAAGCGGGTGCGGGCTCAGAGCCCGGGCTCGTCCCTGACGGCCAGGTGCCAGGAGGCGGTCACGCCCTCCGGGCCGCCGGCCGCCGCACAGCCGATGAGCAGGCCGGAGGTGGTGGTGCGCAGGACGATCTCCATGTCGTCCGAGGGTGTTCCGGCGGGCCGGCAGTCGAGCCAGCTGCCGTCGGAGAGCCGGACCGAGGCCGCCGACGCCCACACCTGCCGGAAGTCCGGGGTCTCCAGCTCCCGCCGGATTCCGGCCGAATCGATCACCACGGTGGTCCGGGCACCGGTGTCCGGGGTGATCCAGAGGACGGTGTCGTCCTCCGTGGACCGGGCGCGTACGTCGACGCGGAGCGGCCCGTCGCCGGGGGCGGTGACGTCCCAGCCGATCCCCTGCCCCGCGTCGTAGAGACCGAGTGCGTGCTTCTCGGCCCAGTCCTCGTTCAGACGCACGCCCCAGCCGAGACCGCTGGCGCGGCTGTGGCGGCTCTGCTCCGGGGTGACCCACATCCCGGCCGACCAGCCCGGGTTGCAGCCGAAGGCCCTGGTCCGCGGGTGGGGGCTGCGCAGCACCTTGGTGGTGCCCTCGCGCCACAGGGTGACGCCCCCGGCCGCGGCGTCCATGGCCAGCCGGCGCTCCGCCGTCCCGGTGACCGGGGCGGCGGACGGCAGCGGCAGCGGTGCCGCCGCCCGCGTACGGAACGTGGTGCGCAGCCGGGCCACGCCGTCGGCGCCCGGCTCCGGGCGGCGCTCCAGCAGCGTGCCGTGGATGAGCCGGACCCGCTGCTCCACGGGCACCTGTATACGGGCGCTCGCGCCCTGCCAGGTGAGGGTGGAGCCGACGGGCGCGGCCGGCGAGGACGCGACGACCTCCGAGGAGTCCCGCACGCCGAGGCCGAGACCGAGGGGGTGTTCCGCGGCGGGACCGCCGTCCGTTCCCGGCAGGACGAGGGCGCCCTGCCGGAGCCCGACGGTCTGGAAGACCCTGCCGGGCCTGCCGGTGAAGGTGAAGTCCTGGCACAGCACCCCGTCGGTGAGGGTGACCGTGCCGGTGAGCTCGTCCTCCCCGCAGCGTTCCGAGATCCGCACACCGTGCTCCACGGGGACGATCCGCAGGTCCAGCGGCTCGCCCTCGCGCCAGCCCGCCTGCCGGTCCGGCCGGCAGCCGGGCCAGGTGGAGACGGACAGCGGCCCGTGGTGACCGGGGGTGAACACCCGCACGGTCCCGTCGTCGCCGTCGACCTCGCAGGTCAGGGAGGAGTCGGTGAAACGGTGGTGTCCGGCGTGCCGGGACTCCCGTATCTCGTACGGGGGTTCGGTGATGCGCAGCGGGCGCCCGGTGCCGTCGGGGGCGGTGATCGCCGCCCCGACGACACGGCCCCGGTCGACGTCGACCTCGGCGTCGAGCCGGTAGTCGCCGAGGGCCAGGCCGTAGGTGACCGTACGGACCCCTTCGGACACCACGACGTCGGTGCGCAGTTCACCGGCCCGCGCCTGGGTGACGGTGCCGAAGCTGCTCAGCGACCCGAGCGCAGCCCGCACGTCGTCGTCGAGATCGGCGAAGACGCTGCGCAGGATCAGCGGGATGTAGTTGTGCAGTTCGACGTTGCCGTCCTCGCCGGGCACGGTCTGCCCGACAGAGACGCAGCCCACTCTCCGGTAGAGCCGGAACGCCACCGTGTTGGCCGGGTTGACGGTGAGACGCAGCACCAGGCAGCCGGTGCGCATCATCCACTCGACGGCCTCCGTGAAGAGCCGCCCGGTGATCACACCGTTGCGGTAGGCGGGGGCGACGAAGAACATGTCGGCGATGAGCTCCCCCGCCCGGGCGGAGCGCCGGCCGGTGTTGTGGAACAGGCCGAAGGTGCCCACCGGGCGCCCGTCGTCGAGGGCGACGAGGAACGTGGCCGTGTCGCGCTCGGCCAGTTCGCGGGCCAGTTCCTCGCCGCTGATCCCGCCGGCCACGGGGTTCGGGTTGTCGCGGTGCCGGCCGTAGAGCCTCGCGATCTCATCGGCGTCGCCCTCCTCGTACGGGCGGATCGTGACGGTCATGTCCACACCTCCTTGCTTTCTGTCGTGGGATGGGTGGTGCGAAGGGCCGGCACCCGGCCGGCGGCGCGCCTCAGGCGCGGCGGCCCTGCGGCTTGCGCTCGGTGGTGACGATCAGCGAGCCGGAGGCCGCGGTCTCGGAGCCGACGGTGGCCCGTACGGACACCTGCCGCAGCCCGCCCAGGCGCTGGCCGAGCCGGGCCGCCAGCTGGAGTTGGTCGCCGGGGACGACCAGCCGGGAGAACTTCATGGAGCTGATGGAGCCCAGGTAGCCGACGCCCTCGGAGGGGTCGCCGCCGGTGACGCCCGACTCGACGATCTCCGCGACGTACACGACGGCCACCAGCTGGGCCATCGCCTCGACGATCATCACGCCGGGCATGATCGAGTGGTCGGGGTAGTGCCCGGCGAAGAAGGGCTCGTTGACGGAGACGCTCTTGACGCCCTTGCCGGAGACCCCGGGGACGACGTCGTGGGCCCGGTCGATCATCAGCATCGGCCAGCGGTGCGGCAGCATCCGCTTGATGTCGTCGGACGAGTAACTGAACTTCCTGGCGGCCGGCTTCGCGGCGGCCTCGGCGGATCTCTCCTGTACGACCGTCATCTCAGACCTCGCGGGCTTCGACGAAGTCGACCAGGGAGTTGATGGAGCCGAAGGCCTCGAAGTCGTCGTCGCTGATCAGCACGTCGTACTCGTTGTTGACCATCACGACGATCTCCAGCGTGTCCAGCGAGTCCATCTCCAGACCCCGGCCGAACAGCGGCTGGTTGTCGGAGACCAGCACCGGCTCGACGTCCAGGCCGAGACGCTCGATGATCATGGACTTGACCTTCATGTTCTTCGCGAGCCGGGCCTCAGCCTGGCTGCGGACGTCCTCGAAGGTGGCGACGGACATGGGTGTTCCTCTCGGGAGTGCGTGCAGGAGGTGGTGCGAAGGGCCGCTGAGGGCCCTGGTTCAGCCGGGGATCATCCCGCCGTCGACGGTGAGGACCTTGCCGGTGATGTACGAGGCGGCCGGCCCCGCCAGGAAGGCGGCGGCCTGGGCGACCTCGGCGGGCCTGCCCATGCGGCCCAGCGGGATGGCCTGGAGGGCCTCCTTCATCTGCGCGCCCGGCACTTTCTTGACCATGTCGGTGTCGATGAAGCCGGGTGCGACGACGTTGACGCGGATGCCGCGCGGTGCGCCCTCCTGGGCCAGGGTCTTCGCCAGGGCGATCACCCCGCCCTTGCTGGCGGCGTAGTTGGCCTGGCCGGCCCGGCCGGCGATCCCGCTGGTGGAGGCGATGAACACGATGGCCCCGCCGCTGGAGTACATCTGCTTGGTGGCCTCACGGGCGGTCAGGAACGCGCCGGTGAGGTTGGTGGAGACGACCTCGTTCCACTTGCTGCTGGACATCGCGGCCAGGTGGCCGTCGGCGGTGATCCCGGAGTTGAGGACGGCGACGTCGAGGGAGCCCCAGGTCACCCGGAGTTCCTTGTACATCGCGGCGACCTGCGCCTCGTCGGAGACGTCCGCCTTCAGCAGCAGCGCCTGCCTGCCGAGCTCCCGTACCCGCTCGGCGACCTCCCCGGCCTTCGCCTCGCTGGAGCGGTAGTTGAGCGCGACGTCGCAGCCCTGTTCGGCCAGGGCGATCGCGACGGCCGCCCCGATGCCGCGCGAGGCGCCGGTGACGAGGGCCTTGGTGCCCTCCGCGAAGAGGCCGCTCATGCCGCTCTCCCCGTGGTGGCCGGGGTGCCGGTCACCCGGTGGCTGCCGGGGTCGAAGCCGGACACCTCGCTGCCGATCCCGGCGGCGGCCGCCGCGGTGAGGACCGCGTCGGCGACCGCCAGGTCGAGGATGCCGAGACCGAACGGCGAGAAGACGACGGTGCCCTTCTCCGGGAGGGTGACGGTGCCTTCGAGTACGTCGGCGATCTCGGCGTGGACGAAGTCGCGGTGTCCCGTCTCCTGTTCGGCGCGGTGCAGCGAGGTCTGCTCGCGGACGGTGTGCTCGGTGTCGTCGACGACGTTGTACGCGCCGAGGACCGAGGAGGTGTTCAGGTCCCGCAGGGACAGGTGCAGGACGACCTGCCCGTCGGGGCGCCCGGGGAAGTCCGCCAGGTCGAGCCAGTAGCCGGAGTCGGTGGTGGCGACCGAGACCGTCTGCGCGGTGAGGGCCTCCGCGAGGTCCCCGGCCCGGAAGGTGATGCCCGGGTGGGTCTCGGAGAGCTCGGCGGCGAGCGCCTCCGCCCGGCCGGGTACGGCGTCCTGGAGCACCACGGTCTCCACGGCGGGGTGCGTCAGCGTCAGGTAGCCGGCGACACGGTGGTTGATGGTCCCGCAGCCGACCAGCCCGACGGTGGTGACCTCGCGGTCGCCGTGGAGCGCCCGGGCGGCGAGCGCGGCGCTCGCCGCGGTCCGGGAGGCGGAGATCTGGCTGCCCTCCAGCAGAGCCGTGGGGTAGCCGGTCTCCAGGTCGTTGAGGATCTGCAGCGACGAGGCGCGCTGGAGGCCCTGCTCGACGTTGGCGGGGAAGGACGATATCCACTTCAGGCCCATCACCGGCGCCGGGCCGCCCAGGTGGGCCGGCAGCGAGATGATGCGTGATCCGGGGGTCTCGGGCGGGCGCAGGAAGGTGGAGAAGGGCACCTGCGACCGGCCGCGGCCGTGCAGGAGGTAGGCGGTGCGCACCGCGTCGAGCACGGTGGTCTCCAGGCCGTTCAGGGCGGCCCGGACGTCGTCGCGGCCGAGGATTCTCAACGTTCGCTTCTCTCGTCGTGGGTGATGCCGTCCAGGGGGACGGGGTGGTGAGGGCTCCGGAGCTCGTCGAGGAGTCCGGGGAACCGGTCGTCGACCCAGGCGTCGTCGTAGACCGTGTCGAGGTACCGGTCGCCGCCGTCGGGGAGGATCGCGACGCAGGTGGCGCCCGGCTCGATCCATGCGGCGGCGCCCCGCAGGGCGGCGACGACGGCGCCGGACGAACCGCCGGCCAGGACCGACTCCGCGGCGAGGAGCCCGCGGCAGCCGCGTACGCAGTCCGCGTCGGTCACCTTGACCACCCGGTCCGCCAGGCCCGGCAGGAGCAGCTGCGGGACCACCGCGGCGCCGTGCCCGGGGATCGAACGCCGGTGGCCGCGTTCCCAGGGCTCGGGCGGGCCGAAGATGACGCTGCCCACGGCGTCCACCGCCACGATCCGGGTGGGCAGTTCGTGGTCGCGGATGTACTCGGCGCAGCCGCGCAGGGTTCCGCAGGTGCCGGCGGCGAGGAACAGGTAGTCGGGTCCGCCGGGGAGGGCCTGGCAGATCTCGCTCATGGTGGAGTGGTGGGCACGGGCGTTGTACTCGTTGGCGTACTGGTTGGGCCAGTACGCGTCCGGGATGGTCTCCAGCAGTTCCCTGACGCGGCCGATGCGGGCCGGCAGGTACTCCCCGGTGGCCGGGTCCCGGTCGACGACCTCCACCCGGGCGCCGTACGCCCGCATGATCGAGGCGTTCTGCGCGGTGGTGCGAGGGTCGACGACGCAGACCAGTCCGAGCCGGTGGAAGTTGCACAGCTGGGCCAGGGCGATGGCGAGGTTGCCCGAGGAGGACTCGACGACCGTGGAGACCCCGGGGACCAGGCGTCCCGTCCAGATCGCGTGCTCGATCATCGACTTGGCGGCGCGGTCCTTGATGCTTCCGCCGGGGTTGAACCGCTCGCACTTCCCGTAGACCTGGAAGTCTGCCGGAGGGAAGAGCCGGTCGAGGGCGACGAGCGGTGTGGAGCCGATCGTCTGGACGATGTCGGCCTTCGGGTGATGAGCCGAGGGCGCCGCCAGCGCGGTCCCGGCGGGGGCGACGAGCGTCATGACGCCACCTCTCTGCTGATCTGGAGCCGCAGTTCGCTGACGTAGCGCTCGCCCTCGGCGTCCGGCAGCCAGGAGTCCTCCGGGTCGGGCAGGGGCTCGCTGACGGTCACGACGGCCGCGGGGTCTCCACGGAGCGACCTGCGCGCGGTGTTCACGAACGAGAGCACCAGTGCGGGGCTGGTGAGGTCGGCCAGCGAGGGCTTGGTCTCCTCGGGGAACTTGACGAAGACCCGGTCGGGCAGTCCGTTGTCCGTGGCCCAGCGGCGTACCGCCAGGTAGTCGGCGTGCCGGTCGGCCTTGGCGGCAAGCCCGATCCCCCCGGCGGGAAGCCGCCAGGTCTCGCGGAACAGCACGAGCTTGTCGAGGGTGACGCGGGGGGTGTGGGCGCGGTCGAGGCCGATCTTGAAGGCGTCGGCGGCGATGATCGACACGAGCACACCGAGGAGTTCCGGGATGCTCCACTCCCGGCCGTCGGGTGTGGTCGCGGTGACCGTGCCGGCCTCCTCGGCCAGAACGACGGCCGCGGCCGGGTCGACGCGGGTGCGGTCGCCGAACGGGGCACGGGTGAAGCCGATCAGCCGGTCCCCCACCCCGATGGGCGCGGGCACCATGCGGCCGCTGTTGCGGCGCCAGTTGGTGGGCAGCAGCGGGACCATCCTGGGCGCGCCGAGCGCCCGGTTCACCTTGTCGCGGAGGGACTCGCCGTCGGCCGTCCACTCCAGGAAGGGCAGGTCGAGGGTGGCGAGGCAGGCGTGCATCTCCCCCAGGACGACCGTGTAGTCACCGGAGTTGACCGCGTCCACGGAGCGGGCGACCACCTGGAGGTCCGGGCTGTGCACCGCGGCGGGGCGCGGCCTGCCCGGGTCGACGGCGAACGCCGCCCTCGCCCGTTCCTCGATCGCGCCGACCGGGAGCTCGACACGCGCGGCGCCGTCGTCCTCGGGGGTGAGCGCGACGACCTCGCGCCACTTCTCTGCGAGTTCGCGTGTCGCGGTCCGCACCGCGACCGGGTCGTCCCCCCAGAACATGGCGAGCACCTGGGGCCACACGTCCGAGAGGGTGACCTTGCCGTGCCGGGCGGCCGCGGCGCGTACGAGCTCCGCGACCTGGTCCTCGACGAGCTGTGAGAGCCGGTCGCCGAACCAGTCCGCCGCGTCGGCCGCGACGGCCAGCGGGCGGGCGATCGGGGCGAAGAAGTCCTGTCCGAGGGAGGTGCGGCAGTCGCGCAGGGTGTCCTGGAAGCACAGGGTGCGCCCGGCGTAGGTCTTGCCCTCCTCGCGGGAGGCGGACAGGCCGGTCGTACGGACGAAGAAGTCGTCCAGCAGGTCGAGCGCGGCGGTGAGCTCCCCGGAATCCGTGGCACCGCTGATCCCCTCGCGCAGCCGGGCGAGCTCGGTGAGGACCGCGTCGAAGCGCACGAACAGCGCGGGGTCCCCGATCGCGGCGACCCGCCGGCGCAGGGTCTCCTCCGCCCACAGGTCGACGGGGATGTTGGCGTCCCAGCAGAGCACGCGCTGCCGCAGCAGACGGTTCAGCGCGCGGTCCACGCGCTTCACGGCGTCGGGGAGTTCCCACCCCTGGCCGTCGGCGAGCGCGTCCACGATGGCCTGGGCGTGGCGCTCGCCGTCGGCGAGGCTCAGCACCTGGACCTCGTCGTCGCGCAGCCGCGCGGTGCGGCCGCCCGGCAGGGTGAGCCGGTCGCCGTCGAGGTGCACGTCGGGCCGCAGCACCGGCGGGAACCACCAGCGGGCGCCCGGCTGCGCGGTCATCCACTCGGCCAGGGCGGAGACCGCCCAGCGTTCGAGGAAGACCCGGCTCTCGGCGATCAGCGAGGGCCCCGGGGTGAATTCGAGGGCGCGTCGCTCCTGGCCGACGGTGATCCAGGAGGCGGGGCCGAAGAAGCCGATGGTGTCGGCCTTGGCGCCGTAGCGCATCCAGTACATGGCGAGGGTGCGTTCGCGTTCCCTGCGCTTGGCGCCCTTGGCGGTGCCGCGCACCAGCGAGTCGAGGATCCGGTGGACGCCCCGGTTCTGCCAGGCGATGGCCGTACGGACCCGTTCGTCACCGGCGATACCGGCGAGCCGGGCGGCCTCGGCGACGTAGTCGTTCTCGTACCGTGCGACGAACTCCTCGTCACCGGTGGCGCCTTCGGCGTGGAGTGCCGCCGCCTCGGCCGCGCGGGGTCCGCCGATCCGGCGCAGACCGGAGACGGGGAAGCCGGCGCTGCGGAGCATCCCGACGCCCCAGACCCGCCATTCGGTGTCCGCCAGCGCGTACGACGGGGCGCAGGACGACCAGTCGAAGGGACGGACCGTCTCCAGGGTGGCGGTCATCGTGCCGCCCCTTCCCGGAGTGCGGCGGCGAGCCGTGACACACCCTCGTCCATGCGCCGGCGCGGTACGTGGCTGAAGCAGAGCCGCAGCCCGTCGGCGTGCTCGCCGTCCACGGAGAAGTGGCCGCCGGGCACGAAGGACACCCCGTGGCGTGCCGCCGCCTCGGTGAACCGGGCCGCGTCGGCGCCCTCACGGTGCCGCAGCCAGATGTAGAAGCCGCCCTCCGGGCGCTGCCACTCCCAGGGGCCGCCGGGGCCGAGTTCCGCGTCGAGCGCGTCGGCCATCTGCGTGCAGCGTTCCCGGTAGCCGCGCCGGTAGCCGTCGATCGTCTCCGTCCAGCCGTTGCGTGCGTAGAACGTCGCGAGCGCGGACTGGGCGAGGGCCGACGGGGAGAGCGTCATCACCTCGGTGGTGGAGCGGAGGTTCTGGGTGAGGTGGGCCGGTGCGGCGATCCAGCCGCAGCGCAGCCCGGGAGCGAAGACCTTGGAGAAGGTGCCGAGGTAGACGACGTGGTCCGGGGCGAGTGCCTTCATCGAGGTGACGCAGGTGCCGTCGAAGGAGAGCAGGCCGTAGGGGTTGTCCTCGACGATCAGGAGGTCCAGCTCCTGGCAGACCGCGATCAGGGCGGTCCTGCGCTCCTGGGAGAGGGTCCGTCCGGTCGGGTTCTGGTGCGTCGGGTTGCAGTACAGCAGCCGTACGGCGCGCCCGTCCGCCCGCAGGCGGCCCACGGTCTCCCGCAGCGCCTCCGGGTCCATGCCGCGCGCGTCCTCCGGGACGCCGCACAGCCGGAGGCCCGCGGTGCGGAAGGCGGCGGTGGCCCCCGGGTAGGCGGGCGTCTGGCACAGCACGGTCTCACCGGGTGAGGCCAGCCCCAGGGCTACGGCCATCAGGCCGGCCTGGGACCCCCCGGTCGGGATGAGCTCATCGGCCGTCACCCGGGCGCCCTCGCGCTCCATGAGGTCGGCGATCGCCGGAACCAGGGCCTTGGGGACGTGCGGGGTGCTGTACTGGAAGGTGATCTTCCCGCCGAGCCGTACCAGCCGGGACAGCTGGCCCGATATCTCCTCCAGCGGGAGCACGTCGAGATCCGGCAGGCCGCCCGCGAAGGAGATCAGGTCACCTCCCCGCTCGAACAGCCGCGGCATCTCCGCGGTGGTTCTGGTGGTGGTCCACATGGGTCGTCAGCTCCCGGCCGTGGCGGGAAGCGACGCGGCGAGGCGGGCCTGCACGGAGCGCCAGAGGCCGGCCGACGAGGTGAGGGTGGGGTCGGCGAGGGCCTCCGGGTCGACCTCGATGCCGAAGCGCTCCTCGACGGCCATCACCAGGGCGACGGTGTGCAGGGAGTCGACGCCGAGGTCGACGAGCGGGGTCTCGGAATCCTTGACGGTCACGGAGCAGATCTCCTCGACGAGCTGGTCAAACTGCGACTGGTTCATGGGTGGTCCTCGTCTGTGCGAAGGGGGGCGTGTCCGACTGCCCGGCGTGGGCCGGGGAGTCGATCAGGCGCTGGGTGGCCGTGCGGTCCGGCTTGCCGTTCGCGGTCAGGGGCACGGAGTCGAGCGGGATGATCAGGTCCGGCAGCCGGGCGCGGTCCAGCCGGCGCACGAGGTGGGCGCGGATCTCCTCCGGCGCCAGGGCGCTGTGCACCGCGAGCCGCAGCGGTCCGTCCTCGGGGTCGGGTTTCAGGGCGACCGCGGCGGTCACGCCGGGTACGCACTCGGCGGCGCTCTCGATCTCGGTCAGTCCGATGCGGACGCCGCGGCGCTTGATGATGTCGTCGTCGCGGCCGACGAAGTAGAGGCGGCCCTCCTCGTCCAGGTAGCCCTGGTCGCCTGAGTGCAGTTCGAGCGATCCGTCCGGCCTGCGGACGAATCGGTTCTGCTCCTCGGTCGGAATGCCCCAGTAGCCGTCCATCACGGTGGTGCCGTGGACGACGATCTCGCCGGTCTCGCCCGGTCCGAGGGTCCGCTTGTCCGGCCCGACGATCCGGATGTGGTCACCGGGGATGGCACGGCCGACCGAGTCGGGGTGGGCGGCGTACTCGGCGGGGTCCAGGATCGAGATGCGCTTGCACTCGGTCATCCCGTACATCGAGGCGAACTCCGAGCCCGGGAAGGCCTCCAGCAGCTCGGCCATGACCGCCCGGCCGGGCCGTGCGCCGGTGTTCGTGAAGAGCCGGACCCTGGTGGGCCTGCGGAGCTTGCGCTGGAGCAGGGTGAGGATCTGGGCGAGCGACGGCACCAGGGGTACGACGGTGAGGCCGTGCCGTTCGATGAGCCGCAGCAGTCCGACGTCCTGCGCCCGCCCGGTCAGCACCAGGGTGCCGCCCGTCAGCGCGCAGAGCAGCGCCTGGTAGAGCCCGTAGTCGAAGGAGAGCGGAAGCCGGCAGAGCACCACGTCGTCGGGGCGGTAGCCCAGGCAGGCGTTGACCGCGTGGAGCGCGGCGGTCATCTGCCGGTGCGGGCAGACGACGCCCTTGGGCCGGCCCGTCGTCCCGGAGGTGTAGATCAGCATCGCGACGGCGGTGTCCGGCAGTCCGGCACCGCGCGGATCGGGTGTGGCGTCCTCGATCTCGCGGGAGGCGGCCTGCGCGGTGACGGTGTCCCCGGCGCCGGCGCCCGCGCCGGGTGCGCAGATCGCCAGCCTGGCGTCGCAGTCCTCGACGATGGCGGAGATCTGGGTGTCCGTCAGCTCGGGGTGTACGGGGACGAAGACCGCGCCGACGCGGAGGGTCGCGTAGAACAGGGCGAGGAAGGCCCGGTCGTTCCCGCCGGAGTGGACGACCCGCTCCCCGGGGCCGACACCCCGGCCGCGCAGCCACCCGGTCGCCCGGTCGACGGCGGCGCCGAGCTCCTCGTAGGTCCAGGTGCCGTCGGTGTCGATGACGGCGGGGTGTCCGGGGCGCTCGGAGCGCGGACGGTCGATGAGGTCAGACACCAGCACGGGCCGGCTCCGTTCTCCCGGTGCCGAACCGGACGGCTGCCTTCGCGACGTCCCTGGGCGTGTTCAGGGACACCACGTCGAGCTCCGGGTACCGGCGCTTGAGGATTCCGGCGAGCGTGCGCGCGGGGGGCAGCGAGAGCACCGCCCGGGGCGCGGCGGCGGCCAGGGACTCCATGCACAGGTCCCAGCGCACCGGCCGCACCACCTGTTCGACCAGCCGTCGGCGTATCTCGTCGGGCGAGGTGACCGCCGCCCCGTCGCTGTTGGACAGGAGCGTCCGGCGCGGGGGTGCGAACGGGGTGGCCGCCGCCGCGTCGGCGAAGACCTGCCGCGCCTGCTCCATGTGCGGGGTGTGGAAGGCGCCCGCCACCGGGAGTTCCCGGACGGTGGTGCCGGGCGGCGGCTCGGCCAGCAGCTGTCCGATCCGTCCCGACTCCCCGGCGGCGACGATCTGGCCGGGGCCGTTGTACGTGGCGGCGCCGAGGCCGATCCCGGCCAGGTGGGCGAGCACCTCCCGCTCGTCCCCGCCGACCACCGCCGCCATGGAGGTCGGTGTGGAGGCGCAGGCCTCCGCCATGGCGCGGCCGCGCACCGCTGCGAGCCGCACGGCGTCCGCGGGTTCGAGGACCCCGGCGTAGACCGCCGCGGTGAGCTCGCCCACGGAGTGGCCGGCCACGACCGCGGCCCCTTCGGGCAGGACGCCCGTCAGGGCGCCGTGGGCCAGCAGCCCCTGGGCGACGAGCAGCGGCTGGGTGTTCTCCGTCCTGGCGATCTCGGCGGCCGATGCCTTGGTGCCGAGGTGGGCCAGGTCGCAGCCCGATGCCTCGGACCACTGCCGCACCGCCGCGGCGCACTCCGGGTCGCGGAGCCAGCCGGCCAGCATGCCGGGGGTCTGGGACCCCTGGCCTGGCGCGATGATTGCGAACACGTGTTCTATCCCCCCTGTGTCGAGTACCCCTGTACGGCCTTTCGGCCCATGACGGTGGTGAGGTGCCGGCGTACCCGCGCGCCGCCGGCGTGCGCTACCGCCCTACTGTCGGCCGGTGCTCTTGGCGAACCTGCGGACCGCCATGAAGGAGAAGGCCGCGAACCAGGCGACGACGTTGATCACCGCGCCGGTGAGGCTGGAGTGCTCGCCGCTGAAGGAGTAGCCGTCGGTGAGGGCGTAGCGGGCGAGAGTCGCCACCCCGTACATCGGGGTGTAGCGCGAGATCTCCAGCATGATCCCGCTGAGCGGGATGAACAGGTCGCCGAGGAACGCGAGCGCGGTCATGGTCAGTCCGGGCATATGCATGACCACATCGGGCTTCATGGCCAGCCCCATCGCGATGCCGAGCGCCGCGAAGACCGCCGCCCCCAGCCAGGCGACGAGCAGGGCCGTCACCCAGACCTTGGCGTCGGCCCGCGCGCCGGTGGCGAGCCCCAGCACGCCGACGATGATCACCGGAACCCCGGCCATCAGCACCGAGCACAGCACCTTGACGAGCAGATAGCCCGGCGGCGTCAGCGGGCTCAGCGCGATGGTGCGCATCCACCCCACGGACCGCTCGACCGAGATCGTGGCCGCCGAGCTGATGGCCGCGGTCCCGGCCCCGTACACGGCCAGACCACACATCATCCACGCGGCGAAGTTCCCGTGCGGCAGCGTGGCGTCGTCCGGGCCGGTGCGGAACAGGGCCAGGTAGAGCACCGCGGGCAGCAGCAGCGTGAAGATGGTCGTCTGCCGGTTGAAGCGCCGGCGCAGTTCGTAACCGATGAACGTGGCGTTGACCCCGCCGAACACCGAGGCGCGGGCGCCTGTCTCCGTCTGTGCGATCGTGGTGGTCACAGTCCCTCCCGGGCGCCGCGGTCCTGCTGGGTGATGGCCATGAACGCCTCTTCGAGGCTGCGCGGGGTCACTTCGATCTCCGTCGCCCGCGTCCGCGCCACGAGCAGTCGCAGCACGGCGTCCGAGTCGGAGCAGTCGAAGAAGTGGCGGTCACCGCGCACCGTGCAGGAACGGACGCCGGGCGCGGCGGCCACCGCTCGGGCGTCCTGCGGCGTGATCACCGCGGACACGGTGCGCCCGCTGGTCGCCGCGCGGACCGAGGAAGCCGAACCGTCGGCGACGACCGCGCCGTGGTCGATCATCACCACACGGTCGGCGAACTGGTCCGCCTCCTCCATGTAGTGGGTGGCGAACATGACGGTCATGCCCCGCCCGGCGTCCTCCCGGACGGCCGCCCAGAACTCCCGGCGGGCCGCCACGTCCATCCCCGCCGTCGGCTCGTCGAGCACCAGGAACTCGGGGTCGGAGAGGAGCGCCACCGCGAACCGCAGCCGCTGCTGCTCCCCGCCCGAGCAGGCGGAGACCTTGCGGTCGCGCAGCCCGGTGATGCCGGCCCTGCTCATGCACCGCTCGGGGTCGGCACCCGGGTGCAGCGAACCGAGCATGTGCACGGTGGCCCCGACGGTCAGGTCGGGCAGCAGCCCGCCCGACTGCATGACGGCGGCGACCCGTCCGGCACGCACCGCGTTCCGCGGCTCCTGCCCGAAGAGCTCGACCGTCCCGGAGTCGGGCAGGGTCAGGCCCAGGAGCATGTCGATGGTCGTCGACTTCCCGGCGCCGTTCGGGCCGAGGAAGGCCACGATCTCGCCGCGCCGGATCCGCAGATCCAGCCCGTCGACTGCGGTGAAGTCCTCGCCCTTGGCGTTGGAGAAGCGCTTGACGACCGTGCCGAGCAAGGCGACGTCCTCCGGCGCACCTCCTCCCGCTGCGGGGCGGACTCGGGATTCGGTCATCATCGGAAAGCCTCACGATTCGGTCGACGCCGGCTGGCGGAAAACACTCTTCCGCGCGTCGCTATCCGTCCGGACCGGAGCCGCTACTCCCCGCCTATCCGCCCTCTGTCCCGTGAGGTCGACGGGGTTCCTCCGGGTCGGCGGGCACACGAAAGGCCGGGCACCCACCGTGCGCGGTGGATACCCGGCCTGTCGTGTTCCGGTCCGGACCGGCCGGATCGAAGCGGTCGTACGAGGCTCCGCCAGGACGCGGGCCGTACGCCGAACCGGCCGTACGCCTGGCCGCCTGGCGCCTCACCGGCCGTACGCCGACCCGGCGGAACCCGGCGACCCGCGAAACGCGCGGCCGCCGCGCCGGCCGGACGTCGGGCCGGTCGAGCTGGTAAGGCGCCGCGCCGGTCAGACGTCGAGCTGGTCGGCGACCGCCCTGAGCAGCCCAGCGATCTTCGCTCCGGCGGCCTTGTCCGGGTAGCGGCCCCGCTCCAGCATGGGCGTGATGTTCTCCAGCACCGTCGTCAGGTCCTGGACGATCGAGGCCAGCTCGTCCGGCCTGCGCCGCTGCGCGGCGGCGACCGACGGCGTGGGGTCGAGGATCACGACGGACAGGGCCTGGTCACCACGCTGGCCGGCGACCACACCGAACTCGACCCGCTGGCCGGGCTTGAGCGCGTCGACGCCGGCCGGGAGCACGGAGGAGTGGACGAAGACGTCGGCGCCGTCGTCCCGCGAAAGAAAGCCGAAGCCCTTTTCCGAATTGAACCATTTGACCTTACCCGTGGGCACGTCTGTCCTCGTCCTCGTACTCGTCGGTGTGCGGGTGAGCCGTGAAAGGGCTCCGGATAGCAGTACAGCGGGTCAGTGACCCGCCAGGTCCCAGGCTAATGGCCAGGGGGCCGGAGACAAGACGTCGCCGAACTGTTCCGCCGAGCTGGGAACTACCCTGGCCGGGTGAGTACTACTCCTTCAGGCTCCGGCGACCGCCTCGTACAGGTCGGCGCCGTCGTCTTCTTCATCGGCGCGCTGGCCACTCTGGTCACCGTGGCCCCCCTGTTCCTGGGCACCGACCCGTTCCCGTCCGTCGCCTACGCGGTGTGCATGCTGATGGGCGTGGGCTTCCTGATCGCGGGCGCCGGCGTGGTGCGGTCCGTCTGGAAGAGCTCCCCGAAGCGGGCCGCGACGAGGTAACGGCCCGCCGCGGAGGTCACGCGGACCGCCACTCCTGTGCGTAGTCGTCGAAGATGACGCGCAGGTGATGGCCGATCTTCAGGTAGTCGAGGTCGTCCAGATTGGCGAGCGACACCCGCACCGACCACTCGGGCCCGTCGAAGCCCCCGCCGTTGAGGAGCACGACGGAGGTCTGCTCCGCGAGCCGGAAGAGCGGGTCGACGGGCTCGTAGTTGCGCTTCAGGAAGTCGGCGAACTCCTTGCCATGGACGCGTTCGGCCTCGGCGAGCAGATCGAGCTCGATGTAGTACGCGGCGCGCTTCGCGTCCTCCGAGATCTTCATGTGGGCGCCCTCCAGGAGGAGGTCGAGCCGCTGCCGCACAATGGCGCGAATCCGGTGCTTGTAGTCCTGGCCCTCGTCGAGCATGTCGAAGAGCGAGAAGAGCGACATCATCACCTGCTGGGGCAGCGAGAGCCCCGCGGTGTGGTTCAGCGCCACCTGCCGGGAGTCCGCGACGAGCCGGTCGATGAAACGCATCTTCCCCGGCTCCAGCGTCAGCGTCCCGTACCGCTTCTCCAGCCTCGCCTTCTGCTCGTGGGATTGTGCGGCCAGCATCTCGTCGATGACGTTGTCGTCGTGCAGTCCGATCACCCCGAGCCGCCAGCCGGTCGCGCCGTAGTGCTTGGAGTAGGAGTAGACGAGCAACGTGTTGCGCGGGAGGTCGGCGGCGAGGGAGCGGAAGCCCTCCACGAAGGTCCCGTACACGTCGTCGGTGACGATCAGCAGATTCGGGTTGCGTTCACCGACGATGGAGACGATCTGCTCGGTGACCCTGGTGGAGAGCGCCAGCGAGGGCGGGTTGCTGGGGTTGACGCAGCAGACCATCTTCACGGACGGGTCGGCGAGCTTCTCGACCTCCTCCGTCGGGTAGCGCCACTGGCGCACCCCGGTCTCGGTGAACAGGCTGGCCTCCACCTGCACCACGTCGAAGCCGTAGTCCTCCAGCTCGGGAATCTCCAGGTACGGGGTGAACACAGGCACCATCAGGGCGATCCGGTCGCCCTTCTCCAGGATCCCGTTCTTCATCAACGAGTCGAAGATGTAGCACATGGCCGCCGTTCCGCCCTCCGTGGCGAACAGGCTCATCGTCTGCCCCTCGGGCGGCCGGTGGTCGAACATCTCGTCGGCCAGATAGCCCCGCACGATCAGCTCGCTGTGGCGCAGCATCCGGTCCGGCACGGGGTAGTTGTCCCCGATCGAGGCGTCCGCCAGCTCGTGCACGAAGGCGTCCGGCACGAAGCCGAAGCGCCTGATCGCCAGGTCGACGCAGGCTTTCAGCAGTTCGATGCCGGGCAGGGACGGGTTCGTGCGGACGAACCGCTCGAAGCGTTCCGCGCAGCCCGTCTCCTCGGGCATTCCCCCCAGGTTGTCGGCGGTCCAGACCCGCCTGGACTCGCTGATCGCGAAGTAGCCGAGCGCATGGTACGCCTCGCGGGGCCCGGTCGCCACCCAGTTCGGGTTGCCCCGGCCGGCGTTGAGCATCGCCTGCGCGGCCATGCCCTTCTGGCCGGACTTCTCGCTCTGCGCCTCGGTGGCGATCTGGATGAACTTGTCCTTCAGCTCGAAGGGGGAGAGCTGGGCGAAGGACCGGATCTCCTCGCGGCTGAGTCTCGTCTTCGGCATGGTGGTCTCCGCTCCCGTGCAGGTCGGTCGGGTCAGTGGTTGAGGATGACGATCACGGCGCCCCACACCGTCAGGAGGACGTTGCCGACGGCGTACGGGATCGTGTAGCCGAGGGTGGGGATCTGGGATCTGGATGTCTCGTTGACGGCTCCGATCGCCGCCGTGGTGGTCTGACCGCCCGCCAGGACGCCCATCAGAACCGGGAACCGGATCTTCTGCACGTGGTGCCCGACCAGGAATCCCACGATCAGCGGGACGACGGTGGCGACAGCACCGAAGACGAGGAGCCCCCAGCCCGCCGAGGACAGACCGCTGGTGAAGCTCGGTCCCGCGTTGATGCCGACGACGGCGACGAAGACGCAGAGGCCGAGGGTGTCCATGAACCACTGGGCCCCGGGCGGAACGTTTCCGTACGTCGGGTACCGGCCCCGGATCCAGCCGAAGACCAGGCCCATGATCAGCCCGCCGCCCGAGGTGGACAGCGAGATCGGCACTCCGCCCGCGGTCAGCGCCGGGATGCCGATGCAGCCCCCGAGGAAGATGCCGAGGCCCACCCAGACCATGTCGGTGGCGAAGCTCGTCGGCACGGGCTTGCCCAGCGCCCGGGCGGCCGGGCCGACCAGCCGCTCGGGACCGGTGAGGACGACCGTGTCGCCGCGTTCGAGCCGGGTGGTGAGCCGGTAGGGGAACTCCGACCCGGCGCGGTAGAGCTTGTCGACGTAGACGCCGACCATGAACGGCTCCCGGCGCAGTTCCTCGACGGTCCGCCCGAGCTGCGCCTTCTCCGATGCCACCACGTGCAGGGTCTCGGTGCGGTAGCCCAGCAGCTCGACGTCGTCGGCCTCCGCGCCGATGTGCGTACGGGCGTCGAACGCGACCAGGTCGCCCCTGATCGCGCTGACCGCGACAGTGTCGCCCAGCCGGATCGTGCGGGACTGGTCGGGTTCCAGGACGGTTCCCCCGCGGCGGACGCCAGTGAGGTAGACGCGGCGGCCCAGCTGTTGCTGCTGGTCCTCGATGTCCGCGACGGACCGGCCCACCAGCTCCGGCCGCTCCACGCGGTAGGCGCGCAGCACCACCTCGTAGTAGCCCTCGCCCTCGTCCGGGCTCTCGTCCGGGGTGTCCATCTCGGCGGCGAGCTCGGCGCTCTCCTTCGCCAGGTCCCGCCGGTAGAGCTTGGGCAGCACGTTGGCCAGGAGCATCGCGCACAGGATGGTGCCGAGCGGATACGTCACCGCGTAGCCCACGGCCACGAGGTTCTGCTCGGACTTGGCCTCCGAGGACGAGAGCCCCGGCAGGGTCCCGATGGCGTCCTGGGCGACGCCGATGGCGGCCGACTGGGTGAGCGCCCCGCTCATCAACCCGGCACCGAGACCGGGGCCGTAGCCGAGGAGCGACGCGAACAGCCAGGAGACCAGCAGCCCGGTCACACAGACCACGACCGCGTTGACCACCTGCGGCAGACCGTCCTTCTTCAGCCCCCGGAAGAACTGCGGGCCGACGCGGTAGCCGAGCGCGAACAGGAACATGATGAAGAACAGGTTCTTCACCGTGTCGTCGATCTCCACCTCGAACTGTGCGCCCAGGAAGAGCCCGACGACCAGACACCCCGTCACCGCACCCAGCGCGATCGTCCGGTACCGGACCTTGCCGAGCAGGAAGCCGAGCGCGATCACCACGAACACGAGCAGTTCGGGGTGCGGCTGGAAGATGTTGCGGTTCAGGAAGTCGATCATTCAGGCCCCCAGCACCCCGACGAGGATGGGTCCGGTCAGGGGCAGCAGGAAGTTGGAGAGGGTGTACGTGATCGTGTAGCCGAGCAGCGGTACGGAGCTCTGGGCCACCTGGGTGACCGAGGTGATCGCCGGGGTGGAGCACTGCTGCCCCGCGATGGCACCGATCAGCAGCGGCTTCTCGATCTTCAGGAACCTGCGCCCGACGAACAGCGAGATCGTCGCCGGGACGAGGACCATCGCGATCCCGGCGAACGGCAGCAGCGCCCCGTACTCCTTGAGCAGCGGCCATGCCTGCGGTCCCGCGGCCAGCCCGGTGCAGGCGATGAAGACGGCCAGTCCCATGTCCTTGAGGGTGCTCGCGGCCTGCGGCGGGAACGCCCCGAAGGTCTGGGAGCGGGAGCGGAACCAGCCGAAGAGCAGACCGGAGATCAGACAGCCGCCACCGGTGCCGAGGGACAGCGGCACGTCCCCGGCGTTGACGACGATCTGGCCGAGGAGGGAGCCGGCGACGATGCCGAAGCCCAGGTAGACGAAGTCTGTGGAGTCGTTCTTCACCACGGCGCCGAGCTTCTTGACCAGCCGGTTCAGTCCGCCGCGCGCGCCGACCAGGGTGAGCACGTCGCCCCGGGCGAGGACGGTCTCCCCGCTGGCGGGGAGGTGCTGCTCGTTGCGCAGGACGTCGGTGACGTAGACGCCGTCCTTGCGGAACTCGGGGTGGCGCTTCTGCAGCCGGTCGATGGTGGCGCCGATCGTCGCCTTCTCGGTGACGGCGACCTGACTGGTGGCCAGCGGGGTGTCGAGCCCCGGCACGGCGGGTGTCTCGGGCCCGATCTCCCGGCCGGCCTCGATGATCGCCGACCGCAGGCCGACCACCTGGACCAGGTCGCTGAGCGTCAGCTCGAGGCCGGGCTCCGGGGTGAGCAGCCTGCTGCCGCGTTTGACGCCCTCGACCGTGATCCGCCCGCCGAACTCGGCCTCCAGGTCGCCCACACTGCGCCCGTCCGCGAGCGTCACCAGATAGGTGCGGCCGACCATCCCCGGCAGGGCCTCGCGCTCGTCGGACTCCAGACCGGGCGATCCGCCGCGCATCTTCTCCCAGAGCTCACGCGAGGCGTCGGCCAGGTTGATGCGGAGGATCATCGGCATGATCTGGCTGGTGTAGAGCACGATGGTGATCAGCCCGAAGAGGTAGCAGACCGTGTACGCGGTGGCCACGTGCCCCTGGTACTCGTTCACCTGGTCGGGCGTCAGGTCGCCGAGCTTGCCGATGGCCTCCGTCGCCGTACCCACGACGGCCGACTCGGTGGCCGCCCCCGCGAGGATGCCGGACGCCGTGCCGACGTCCAGGTCGAAGGCCTTGGCCAGGCCGTAGGCGATGCCGAGGACACAGACCAGCTCGATGAAGCACAGGGTGAAGAAGCGCAGGCTGCTCCGGTTGAGATTGGCGAAGAACTGCGGGCCCGCCATGTAGCCCAGCGAGAAGATGAACAGCGCGAAGAAGACGTCCTTGACGTCGTCGTCGACGCTGACGTGCTGGGCTCCCAGCAGCAGCGACACGATCAGCGTGCCGCAGATGCCGCCGAGCGCGATGGGGCCGAACCGCAGCTTGCCGACGAGATAGCCGACAGCCAGGCAGAGGAACAGCGAGAGGGCGGGATTGTCACGGAGAACACCCACCCCGCCTCACCCGCCGATCGGGTTGCGTAGGCATGTAAGCGACATAAGAGACATAAAGGCGAAATTAACAGCAGGCGTGGCCCGTGGCACTCGGGCCGCGCCCGTACGCCTGAGGGCGCGGCCAGGTGGTTCCGAGGAGGCCGCCCGCCCCCGGGAACGTCAACCTGCCGTATGGGTCCGCAGCCACTCCGGGAACGCGGTGAGGTCCGGCAGGACCACGTCGGCGCCCGCCGCACGCAGCTCGGCCTCGTCGCACGGACCCGTCGGGACGGCGACCGACAGGGCTCCTGCCGCACGCGCGCCCCGTACGTCCCCGACGTGGTCTCCGACATAGATCCGCGCGCCGTGTTCGAGCAGGGCCTCCGCCTTGCCCTCGGCCCAGAGCCCGCCGATCAGCAGGTCCGCCCCGATGGAGAGGTGGGCGAGGTGGAGCTTGGCGTTCGGTTCGTACTTGGCGGTGACGACCATCGCCCGTCCGCCGAGCGCCTGCACGGCCTCGACGGACTCCCGCGCGCCGGGCATGGCGGTGGTCGGGGTGATCGCGGTGTCCGGGTAGATCGCGCGGTACCGGTCACCGGCCGCGGCGACCTGGTCGGCGGGGAACCAGCAGGCCATCTCCTGTTCGAGCGGCGGGCCCAGCCTGCTGACCACCAGCTCGGTGTCTATGTACACGCCCGTCTCGGTGGCCAGCTGCTCGTAGGCGGCCTTGATGCCGGGCCGGGAGTCGATGAGGGTCATGTCGAGGTCGAAGCCGACCGTCAGGGTGTGTGAAGGCATGGCCCCATTGTGCCGACCGGCCGGGACGGGAAACCGGGCGTCCGTCAGCGGTAGCCGCTCGAGTCGGCGGGCAGTCCCGGGTCCTGGACCTCCACGAGATACCGCCACGCGTCGGGACGGCTGCCGTCGAGGTCGGTGAACCCGTACTCCCGCGCCAGCGCGCCGCTGGAGAGCGACTGCCCGTTCCACCGGCTCACCCCGGGGTCGGCGGCCAGCGCGGCGACGGCCCGCCCGGTGTAGGACGGCGTCTCGGAGATGCAGAAGTGCGGCACCCGCTCCAGGGCGTCCCGCCAGGTCTCCTCGGTCACCTCGAAGTGTTCGAGCATGATCTCCGAGCGCATCCACCCCGGGGTCAGCGCCACAGCCGTGGCTCCGCGAGGGCCGAGTTCGTGCCCCAGCGAGAAGCCCATCCGGAGGACGGCGGTCTTGGCGAGGTCGTAGAAGAAGGAGACCCGGTACCTGTCGCGGTTGTACTCGGCCGTACCGTCGGTGACCTCCACCACCAGCCCTCCCGGCTTCCGCAGCAGGAGAGGGAGCGCGTGGTGGCTGGTGATCGCGTGGGTCTCCACGGCCAGCCGCAGCAGCCGCAGCCCCTTGTCCAGGTCGTGCTCCCACACCGGGCTGTCCCAGGCGAAGAGGTGCTCACCGCCCCAGATGTCGTTGACCAGCACGTCCAGCCGGCCCTGCTCGGCGTCGATCCTGTCCACCACCGCGCTGACCTGCGCCGGGACCAGATGGTCGGTGGGGACGGCGATCCCGTGGCCCCCCGCAGCCGTCACCAGGTCGGCGGTGTCCTCGATCGTCTCGGGCCGGTCGTACTCCGACCTCCGGGCCCGTGTGCTGCGGCCGGTCACGTACACCGTGGCCCCGGCGGCGCCGAGCTCCACCGCGATCCCCCGGCCCGCGCCCCTCGTCGCGCCCGCGACGAGCGCGACCTTTCCGTCCAGTGCGGCTGCCATGGATGCCCTCCGGTCCGTGCGCCGTCCCGGCACGGTTCGTGCGCCGGTAGGCACCATGCTGCCGCGGAAACCGGACACCTTCTGTCGCTGTTCGGGGTGTGTCCTGCACGCTCTCCTCGAAGGCGTACGGACAGGGCGCGGCCGGACGAGTGGCGTGGTGTCGGCCACCCCGGAACCTGGTGCCTCGAGCGGGCGTCGTGATGGGTAAGTCTTGGGCAGAAAAAGGGAGTTCGACTGCGGCCGGGCCGGGAGCGAGGACAGCGCTCCGCGTCGCCGGCCGCTGTACGGCGGACGCGCGATCACGGATGTGGGGAGCGGGCGTGGAGGACTTGCGGGACTCGGACCCTCGGGCGGTCGGGCCTTTCCGGTTGCTGAGGCGACTGGGCGGGGGCGGGATGGGTCAGGTGTTCCTCGGCCGTTCCCGAGGAGGTCTGCTGGTCGCGGTGAAGCTGGTGAGACCGGAGCTCGCCGGTGACGCCGGCTTCCGGCGACGGTTCGCGCGTGAGGTACGCGCCGCAAAGGAGGTCGGCGGCTTCTACACCGCCCAAGTGGTGGACGCGGACACCTCTGCGGACCTTCCGTGGCTGGCCACCGCCTACATCGCCGGTCCGTCTCTCCAGCAGGCGGTGAGTCTCCACGGAGCGCTGCCCGAACCCGCCGTGATCAGGCTGGCAGCCGGTCTCGCCGAGGGGCTGGCAGCCGTGCACGCGAGCGGGATGGTTCACCGCGACCTCAAACCCGGCAACGTGCTGCTGGCGGCCGACGGCCCCCGGCTGATCGATTTCGGCATCGCCAGGGCCGCCGAGGACACCCAGCTCACCGGGACGGGGATGGCCATCGGCACGCCCGGTTTCATGGCTCCGGAGCAGGTGGTCGGCAATGCGGCGGGACCTGAGTCGGACGTGTTCGCGCTCGGAGCCGTGCTCGCCTACGCCGCCACGGGTCGCCTCCCCTTCGGCGCGGGCCCCCCGCACTCGGTGAACTACCGCGTGGTGCACGAGCCCCCGGACCTGTCGGGGGCGCCTTCCGCCCTGGCCTCCCTGGCCGCCGACTGCCTGGCCAAGGAAGGCTCCCGGCGCCCGGATCTCGGGCGGTTCCTGGACCGGGTGCCCGCCCTGGACGCCTGGGAGGAATCGTGGCTGCCGCCCTCGATGACCACGATGTCCGAGGAGCCCGGAGCCACCGGCCCGCAGACGACCGGTGCGTTCTTCGACGGGACCGACCCGGTCCCGCCCGGCGCCGGGACCTGGGGCTCGCGGCGCATGGCGCGGGAAAGGCGCGAGAGAGACGAAGCCGGGGAGCGCCGCAGGGAGCGGGCCTCACGGCTGCTGGCGCACACCGAGGCGGTGTGTTCCCGGATCACCGGCGTACGCGAACGCGCCCAGGCACTGGCGCACGTCGCCGCGGCCGCAGGCCCGGTCAATGATCACCGCGTGGGATTCCTCGCGGTCGAGGCACATCGGTGCGCGGCCACCGCGCCTGATCCCGTGGCGCACGCCCAGGCACTCGCCGCCATCTCCGCGGAGTTCGCCACGACCGACCCGGACCGGTCCCTGACCGCCGGGCGCCGGGCCGAGGCCCTGGCGATGGGGCTTCGCGGACGGAAGCAGTTCGACGCCCGCCAGGAGGCTCTGGCCGCCGCGGCGGAAGCTCTGGCACCCGCCGAGCCCGAGGAGGCGGAAGCCCTCGCCAGAGGGATCGAGGACCCCTACGACCGTGACTCCGCGCTCCAGGAGGTCGCCGAACAGATGGCCGCCGCGGACCCGGAGCGGGCTGAGCGGATCGTCAAGGAGATCGGCAGGGCGCGTTCGTGGAGTTCCCTCGACTGGTCCCTCCGTCGCATCGCTTCGGCCACGGCCGTCACCGACTTGGTGTCCGCGGAGCGGCTCATCCGCGAAGTGGCGGAGCGTATGGACCACGACACCGTCGATGGCCTGCGCTACTCCGTCGCGGTGACGGCGGCCCTGAGCAATCCGTTCCAGGCCGAACGCATCGCCCGCTCCATAGAGGACGCGACAAGCCGGGATTTCGCCCTCTCCGCTGTCGTGCACGAACTGGCTCCATCGGATCCCGAGCATGCTCTGCGGATCGCGCAGAACACGCCGGACGGGGACACGGAGTTCGCGCGATCCGCTCTGCTGCGGCACATCGCGGAAGACGATCCGCAGAGGGCTGAACGGAGGGCACTGGAAACTCCGGGCGCGGAGGCGAGGGCCTCGGCACTGTTCGAAGTCTTTCTTCTCGTCCGCGAGGAGCACCCCCGGCTGGCCTGGCGGGTGGCGCGTGCCATTCCCCAGGACCAGCACTGGGAGCGCCTCTGCGTCCTTCTCACCATCGCCGAGGACCTGGGCGAGGAAGGCGACACCACGCAGGCAGGCCGGTTCATCCGGGAGGCCGAGGGCATGGCGTCGCAGATCTCCGACCCGGAGGACCGCGAACATGCCATGGCGCGCATCGCCAAGAGCCTCGTCGGAATCGAACCCGACCGGGCGTGTGTGATGGCCTCCGGCCTGCCGACTCCGAACAAGCGAGCCGACGCGCTGCTCTGCCTGGCCCTGGCACTGAAAGAGAGCAGGCCCTCGCAGGCAGAGGAACTGTTCGCAGACTCCCTGCGGTCGGCCCTCGCCGTCATAGGCCCTACGGACCGGTTCTTCATACTGAGGTACGGCATCACCGCATCGGTGATGCAGGCTCCGGAGTGGGCCTCATCACTCGCTCTGGAAGCCGCTGCGGGACGGCCCGGTCACAACGCACTCTCGACACTGGCCGATCTGCTGGCTGATCACGTCCCCGAGAGAGCTGCGGGACTCGCTGTGGACGCCGTCCACGCGGCCCGGGCAAAGAGTGGCGGTGACGACTACAACACCTATGCGGAGTCCGCTCTGGTCACGCTTGCACGGATCAACCCGGTGCACGCCGCCGACCTGGCACTGAGCCACCGGCCCCCCACCGAGGCGGACGATCTTCTGCTGAGCCTCGTCAAGGGCATGGTCGTGGCGATGCAGCGAGCCGTCGACGATCTGCCGTGATCTCACTGACTGTCACCGCCGAAGACCCGAGGGCCGGTGTCACGATGCGGCGGACAGATCACGCGCCCCGTCGGCGTACGAGAGGCGCTTGGCCTGCGGGGCGCGGGGTCAGGTCCGCGCCCCGCAGGCGGTTCGGGGGAGCCGGTACGGGGTCACCGGCTCCGGGTGCCCTGGGCGACGTCCCCGGGGCCGGACGTCAGCCGCTCCACCGCCTGCCGCGTGAGTTCGCGGCCGGACGGTTCGGTGTCGAGGGCGCGGTGGAGGGCGAGGCCCTCGATCAGGGCGTCGAGGCGGCGGGCCGCGTCCGGGGTGAAGAACCGCTCCAGGAGCCGGCGGCTGCGGTTCATCCACGCGTGGGTGAGTTCGCGGTACTCGTCGCGGCGGGCGGCCAGCGTGTAGAGCTCCTGGGTGAGGACGAGGTCGCGGCGGGGGCCCTCGGAGAGGATGTGGATGAGGTCGACGACCGCTTCCCGCGCCTCCTCGGGGGTGCCGGCCCGGCCCAGGTGGTCCTCGAAGACGGCGACGATCCGGTCGGCGAAGCGGGTGAAGGCCTCACGCAGCAGTTCGTCGATGCCGTCGAAGTGGTACGTCATCGACCCCAGCGGCACGTCCGCGCGGGCGGCGACCTTACGGTGCGAGACGCCGACGACCCCCTCCTCGGCGATCTGGTCGAGGGTGGCGGCGAGGATGCGCTCGCGGCGCTGCGGGTCGGTGCGTCCGGTGGCCATGGTGCGTGCCGTTCAGAGGGAGCGGATGACGCGGGCGGGGTTGCCCACGGCGACGACGTCGGCGGGGATGTCCTTGGTGACCACGGCCCCCGCGCCGATCACCGAGTTGTCGCCGATGCTCACCCCGGGGCACACGACGACACCGCCGCCGAGCCAGACGTTGTCGCCGATGGTGATGGGCAGCGCGGCCTCCAGCTTGTCCCTGCGGGGGCCGGGCTCGACGGGGTGGGTGGGGGTGAGCAGCTGGACGTTGGGGCCGATCTGGCAGTCCTCGCCGATGGTGATGCGGGCGACGTCCAGCGCGGTGAGGTGGTAGTTGACGAACGTCCGGGCACCGATGGTGATGTTGCTGCCGTAGTCGACGAAGAGCGGCGGGCGCAGGTCGACGCCCTCGCCCACGGAGTCCAGCAGCTCGGCCAGGAGGGCGCGGGCGGCGTCCGCGTCCTCGGTGTAGGCGGCCTGGAAGCGGGCGGCGAGGCGCATGGCCCGCTGCTGCCTCTCGGCGATCTCCGGGTCGTCGGCGATGTAGAGGTCCCCTGCGAGCATGCGCTCCAGGTTGGTGCGCGGATCGCCCGCGAAGTAGTCCGTCGGCATGCGTACGATCGTACACTCGAAGGGTACGGACGTACACTCCCCTGCCTCCCCTTCCACGAGCACATGTCTCCCCGTGGGCGCCCTCAGCCCGGCAGCCTGCGCGCCCGCCACGCCAGGTACAGCGCCGATGCGATCGCCGCGACGCGCACCACCACCGGCCAGGCTTCGGTCATCGCGTCCCCGATCGCGCCCTCGGCCAGCGGCTCGCCCCAACGGCCCTCCATCCGGCCCCAGAGCCAGACGAACGCCCCGCCGACGACGACCCCCGGCAGACCGAGCGCGACCCATTTCGCCTCCGCGCGCGAGAACTTGCGCGAGCTGTACGCCAGCAGCCAGCCGCCCGCGAGCGCCAGCCACGAGCCCAGCACCGCGCCCGCCACCAGCAGCGCGGCGGCCAGCAGCAGCATCGGGTTCGAGAGCCGGGGCCGGGCGGCCACCTGGGCTTCGGCGACGGCCTTCGGCGGACGGCGGCGCAGCCTCAGCTTCGTCCGGGGCGCGGGGACTGCCGCGGGGCGTTCGGCGGCCTCCTTGCCGTCCGCCTTCCCGCCGTCCGCCGCTACGGGCTCCGCCGGATCCCCCGGCGCGCGCGGCGCGGGGGTCTTCGGGACGCCCGGCGCACCGAACAACTCCGGGCGCTCCAGCCCGCCCACGAAACCCGGCACGGCCGTCCCCGGGCCCGCCGCGCCCGGCCCGCCACGCGCGCTTTCACCGAAGGGCCCCGGCTCGACACGCCACCACTCGGGCCCGCCCTGAGTCGGCACCTGGTCCAGCCCGGCCATGTGCGGGGCGTTCGCCGACGGCCAGCCCGGCACGGGGGCGCCTGCCTCCGGGCCCCCGGCTCCCGGCGTCCCCTCACCGGCCCGACCGGCCTCCGGCGACGCGCCCTTGCGCGGCGTGTCCTTACGGAACATCCCGCGCCGCGCCCTCGGGACCGCCGAGGTGCCCTCGTCGGCCACGGTCGGGGCCGTCCGCGGCGCGGGCGACGACGTCCCGTCGGCGCCCGACTCCGCGGCGGCGGCCACGACTTCGCCCGGCTCCCCGAGACGGCCGAGAATGCGCCGGACCACGGCGGGAGAGTCCGAACCGTCCGTTCCGCGCTGCCGGTCGATCTCGCCCCTCAGCGTCGCGACGAGTCTCATCCGGTCGCCCGACGACAGCTGTTGCCGCTGCGCCAGGTCACCGACCCGGCTGAGGTAGTCGTAGACAAGCTGGTCGCTCTCGATCCCCACGCGATGGTCCTCCTCCACCCGCCCTGCCCCGACGGTAGCGTTCCAGCCGCTACCGTGGGACGGATGGGGACGACCACACCACCGCGCACGCTCGCCGAAGCCCTGCGCGCCCGGGGCGACGAATCGCTGGCCGGGCTGCTGCGCGCCCGCCCCGACCTGCTCAGCCCCGTGCCCAACGACATCACGCAGCTGGCGACGCGGGCCGGCACGCGGGCCTCCGTCGTACGGGCGCTGGAGCACCTCGACCGCTTCGCCCTGCAGACCGCCGAGGCGCTCGCCGTCGCGCCGGACCCCGCCCCGTACGAGACGCTGCTGGCGCTCCTCACCGGGGACGGCCAGGACGACGGTGAAGGGCGCGACGACGCGGGCGCGGCGATCACCGCGGCTCTTCCCGGCGCACTGGCGACCCTGCGCGAACAGGCCCTGGTCTGGGGCGAGGACGCCCGGCTGCATCTCGTACGCACCGCGCGCGAGTTGCTGTCCCCCTCCCCGCAGCACCCCTCCCCCACCGGCCTCGGGCCCACCGTCGCGGAGGCCACCGCCGGGATGTCGCCCGGGCGGCTGCAGGAGATCCTGGCCGCCGCCGGGCTGCCCGCCACCCACGACCCGGTGTCCGCGGTGACCGCGCTGGCCGAACTCTTCACGGACCGCACGAGGATGGCGGAGCTGCTGGACACCGCGCCCGTCGAGGCGCTGTCCGTGCTCGACCGGCTGGTGTGGGGCCCCCCGTACGGGGAGGTCACCCCGAACCCGGCACCTCCCGTCCAGTGGCTGCGCGACCGCGGACTCCTGCTGCCCGTGTCGACACGCACCGTCGTCCTGCCCCGCGAGGCCGCGCTCCATCTGCGGGCGGGCCGTGCCCACCGGCTGCCCGAACCGGTGCCGCCGGTGCTCGTGGCCGCGGCCGAACGCGATCCCCAGGCTGTGGACAGAGCCGCGGCCGGCCAGGGGTTCATGGCGCTGTCCACCGTCGAGGAGCTGCTGAAGCTCTGGGACAACGGCGGACCGGCCATCCTGCGCGCCGGCGGGCTGAGCGTGCGCGAGCTGAAGCGCACCGCCACCTCGCTGGACGTATCCGAGCCCGTCGCCGCCTTCTGGGTCGAACTCGCCTACGCGGCGGGCCTGCTGGCCTCCGACGGCGAGACCGACGAACGATACGCGCCGACTCCCGCGTCCGACGAGTGGCTGGACCTCACCGCCCAGGACCGCTGGACCCACTTGGCCACCGCCTGGCTGGCCGCGACCCGTACCGCCGGCCTGATCGGCGGTACGGACGCCAAGGGCCGGGCACTCTCCGCGCTCGGCCCCGACCTGGACCGGTCCCCCGCACCCGAGGTACGCCGCCGGGTCCTGGCCCTGTTCGCCTCGCTCCCGCCCGGCACCGCGCCCGACCCGCAGACCCTGCTCGCCCGGCTCCGCTGGGAACGCCCCCTGCGCAGCACCGCGCCCGGCGGGACGTCCGGCCAGGGCGAGGCCACCGACCTCCGCTCCCGGATCGCCCTGTGGACGGTCAACGAGGCGGAGCTGCTCGGCATCACCGGCCGTGGCGCCCTCTCCTCCCAGGCCCGCGCCCTGCTGGAGGAGGGACCCACCGAGGCGGCCTCCCGTCTCGCCCCGCTGATCCCCGAACCCCTGGACCACGTACTGCTCCAGGCCGACCTGACGGCGGTCGCGCCCGGACCGCTGGAACGCCCCCTCGCCGACATGCTGTCGGTCCTCGCGGACGTCGAGTCCAAGGGCGGGGCGACGGTCTACCGCTTCACCCCCGGCTCCGTACGCCGGGCCCTCGACGCCGGGCAGGCGGCCGCCGATCTGCACGCCTTCCTGGCCACCCACAGCCGTACACCGGTGCCGCAACCGCTGAGCTACCTCATCGACGACGTGGCCCGGCGCCACGGCCATCTCCGGATCGGCGCGGCCTCCGCCTACGTACGCTGCGACGACGAGGCCGTGCTCAGCGAGATCCTGGCCGACAAGCGTTCGGCCGCCCTGCGGCTGCGCCGCCTCGCCCCGACGGTCCTGGCCGCGCAGACCGACCCGGCCTCGCTGCTCGACGGTCTGCGCGAGATGGGCTACGCCCCGGCCGCCGAATCCGCCGAGGGCGATGTGCTGATCACCCGCGCCGGCGCCCGGCGCACCCCGCCCCGCACGCCCCCCGTCCCCGTCCCCGAGGGGCCTCCGGTCCCGGACTCCACCCTGCTGGCCGCCGCTGTCCGTGCCGTCCGGGCCGGGGACACGGCTGCCAGGGCCGTCCAGCGCGACACCCCGGACTCCCCGGCCGCGACGGCGGGATCGCTCCCCCGCACCACCCCCGCGGACACCCTTGCGACCGTGCAGGCCGCGGCGATGACCGGATCCGCGGTCTGGATCGGCTACGTCAACGCGGACGGCGCGGCCAGCCAGCGGGTGATCGCCCCGGTCAAGGTCGAGGGCGGTTTCGTGACGGCCTACGACCACACGGCCGACGAGGTCCGTACGTATCCGCTGCACCGGATCACGGGTGTCGCGGAGCTGGCGGACGAGCAGACGAACTGACGACGACCCTCGCCGTACTCGCGCGGGCGAGGGGACACCCCGGCCGAGCGGAACGAGAAGCTCTCGCTGCGCTCGGCCTTGAAGGGAACTCACCCCCTGTGCTGCTCCGCGGCAAGGCGGTCGGCGCGCTCCCGCCGGGGCTGTGCCATCACGTTCACGGCACTGCCGGCGCCGAGCCCGGGAGTGACCTCCGCCTTGCGGAACCTTGCCGCCAGTTGACGCACTGTCGGATCACTCGGACCTCGGTCGAGGTAGAAGAGTGACTCGTCGACCGGAAGGTCGTCACCGCCCCAGCGAACCATGCCCTCGCACTCGGCGAGGATGTCGCGCAGGACGATCTCCTGGAGCGGGAAGAAGCCCCCCTCGGCGGCGGCACCGGGGCGGATGCGCACCGCCGTACCGGAGGAGAGATTCGATTCCGGCAGCTTCTCGTTCACGCTGTGGATCGCCTGCCAGCCGACCAGGTCCGCACGACCGAGCTGCTCGACCTCGTAATGGAAACGCCGGATGACGTGGAGCAGGATGGCTTCCGCGTCGCCGATCCGGACGTCGAAGTCCAGTCCGGTGCCGGGAACGGGCCGGGTCCACACCGAGGAGACGTGGTTCGGCTCATCGACCAGAGGCCAACCGTTCACCGATGTGGGCGGATCGACCGGCTTTCCCGCCGTCACCTTCCCCGGCGCGGCTGTCGCAACGCTCGGGGTCAGAGAAGTGACAGCTGCCGCGGTGGTGATGACACCCGCGTGCGCCAGCACAGCTCGTCTGGAGAACCCGGATTCTTCGCGCTTCATTTCTTGAGTCCCTTCACGGGTAAAGGATGATGAGTGCCGCAGTCGGCAGGAGAGTGCCCAGTGCACTGAGCAGCCAGTAGGTGCGCCCGGTGAGCGGACTTCGTCGGCTCAGATGCCGGTTGACGGCCGACCACAGCAGGGCGTACAGGCCGACGACGGTCACGACGACCACCAGCACGGGCGCCGTCCCGTCGTTCTCCTCGGCCGGCGGACCTGACACCCAGATCGCCGCGAGGTACCACAGCAGCCAGAACGGGACGACTGCGGGAATTCCGAGAAGCAGGTTCGGCACCAGCGCCGCAGGCCACCCTCTGGACATCTCCCCGGCTCGCTCTCCTGCTCGCGTCACACTGCCCGGGAGAGAGCGTTGTAGTTCTCCAGGACCCGGTACAGGCCCATCAGTTCTGCTCCGTACTGCTCGGCGTCCGGCCCTGTGCCGTTGTAGCGGCCGAGTACGGCTTCGGCGATGTGGTCGTCACTGGTGAGGTCCGGGCGGGGAATGCCGAGGAGTTCCGCGTTGAAGATCAGGGTGTAGGCGACGGAACGGATGTTGTACTCCTGGTCGTTGTGGAGTTTGTCCCACACGGCCTTCAGGTCGTCCTTGTCGTCGTAGTCCAGGCCCGTGCCGTTGATGATGCCTTCGCCGATGCAGTAATTGCGGGCCATGATGGCCGTCTTGGCGAAGATCTGTCCCCAGCCGGTGCTGCAGTCGTCCATCTGCCCGGCCTGCACGGCGGCGTCGGAGACGAAGTCGAGGGGGTTGAGTTTGCGCAGTTCCCACATGACCGGAGCCTGGATCAGAGCCTTTCGGATCTTCAGCGTCCGGGCCAGCGAGGTGAAGAGCGCGTCCGTGTCGACTACCGCGTCGTAGGCCTCGGTCGTGGAGATCCCGCCCAGGGTGGCCCAGTCCGAGTCCGTCCAGCCGTCCCCTCCGGTCTCGGCGACTCCGATCGAGTTCAGATAGCTCTTCACGTCGGTCAGCATGGAGGCACGGTAGGAGTCCGTGTCCAGGTCCGTGTCGATGCCGTAGAACGGTATGGGAGCGGCGAAGTCTCCCTGGCCGGTGTCCCGGCCCGACGCGATGTTGTTGTCGATCTCGATCGAACCGCTGCCCGAACCCACCGTGATGGTGGATATCTGGTCGAAGGACCACTTGGAGGGCAGCGGGTAACCGAGGTTTCCGGAGAAGCCGCTGGACATGTCGGAGACCATGCACACGGACGCGTATCCGGCGTCGACCACGCGCTGACACACGTTGCGAGCACCGTAGACGCCCACGTTGTAACCGGAGTTCTCGCTGATGGTGCGCGTCACGGCCCGGAAGTGGGGGATCACGTACGAGGTGACCTCACCGTCCATCGCGTCGTAGTCGACCGCGAAGTAGATGACGGTGCCGGCCTTGAACCCGTGAAAACGGGCCCAGTTGATGGCCTCGACGGCATCCCTGGTGCCCTGGGCGGTACTGAAGTAGTCGGCGGAACGACTCCACGTCTGATAGATCGGGTAGCAGCGCAGCCCGGCTTCCTTGATGTTGTACAGCTCTCCCGGCTGGATCTGCTTCTCAGGGAGATCCCCGTCGGGGTACGGGTTGTAGAGGTAGCGGCCGACGAATTCGTAGCCGGCCGCCTTGAGCGCCGCGCCCTTCTCCGGAGTGATCTTGGTGACGCCGTCACAGGCCGTCCCCTTCCGGGACTGGTCCCCGTAGGAGACGAGCAGGGACGCCCAGGTGGAGAAGTCTCCTGCCCCCGTGGTGGAAAGGCCGCAGAAGGACTGGAAGGCGACCACGGCCTGGCGCACCGTTTCGGTGAAATTCCCGAAGGGCACCGTGTTCTTGTTCAGGACCATGGCCGCCGTGAAGAGCTGCGCCCACACGCCCGTCGCATTGGCGGAGACCGAGACGGTGTGGGATTTCAGGCCGGACTGGGTTCCAGGTCCGAACACACCGTTCGCCACGCCGTCCGCCATGCCCAGTTCGTACTGGATGGCGAAAAGCATCGATTTGGCGACATCGCGGGAGTGGTATCCGTCACAAGGAATGATGTAGAAGTCCTTGCGCAGAACATACCGGCCATTTAGCCACTGCTGGATCGCACGGATGGTGTCCGACCCACCACCGACGGTCGTATAGGCGTCCATGTTGAAAAGGCCCTTGGCCGTCTTCGGCCACAGCGAGCTGCCCGGGTAGGTTTCGGCCACTCCCATGTTCCGGTGCAGTTCGGCGACTGCCGCCTTGACCCGGTCGTTGTAGGTGCCGTCGATCTCGCCACCGTCGTAGCCCTTGCAGTACAGGGCGGACTGGATGACCCGGCAGAAGTTGGCCGACGGGATGGTCGTGTCGTCCAGCTTGCCGTACTCGGAACCGATGGTCGCCAGAGTCGTCGGCCCGAAGGCGTCCGACAGCGAGGAGATGCCCATTTCGTACTGCAACGCCCGGGTGAGGGCGTACATGACCGGCCAGCCGGTCTTCCCGTCCTCCGCAAGCTTGGAGATACCGAGTGTCGCACCGTTTCCATAGGTCGTGTTGATAAACCTCTGGGCGCGGAGCACCATGTCGTCAGCCATCTTGCCCTTTCGCTTTGTGTCCCCGGAGACGCGAGGCCCGGACGGGTGCCGGTCCGGTTTCCCCGGGATGGCGGCGACCAGCGATGACCGCCGAAGTATCAGTTCCGCCGAAGCGGAGATCAGTAGATACGGGCGTCCGAGAACATTCAACAGACCATGAATGGGACTTGTGGGTTCGAGCCGTTCCCAATCGTTATCCGAAGCAGCACAACCATCGCGCGTGCGCGCAGTCACCGAAAAGCTGCACCTGATGGCATCGGGGGCCGGAACCGCAATCAGCCGATCGAACCGGACATCTGGTTCGATCTCCGTGCCACAGGCCGGGTAGGGGCATTGGTGGCGTTCTCCCGAGCGTTTCGCCGGACTTGTTCCCGTCCTCACGGCATATCGCTGTCCGGAAACCGACCGGGGGTGCGGCTGCACGAGGTCCACACCGTTCTCGCCCCGATGTGTGTTCCCGTCGACGGCTTCGCGGACTCCGGGAACGGGACTTGCTTCCGGCAGCGGCTCGGCGACCGGAACCATCCGCACCGGTGCGGACGTCCCCCGTCCGGGACCGGTGAACGATCACGCATACCCTGCCGGGCACGACTCCGGAGCGAGGACCGATGAAAAGCACGCCGGCAGACGTCCGGTACCACTCGTCGCGGCGGCGGCCGCCCGGCCTGCGCGGGCGGCCATGGGCACTGCTGGGCTGCGGCCTCCTCGCTGCCGTACCCACCGTTCTGCTGGTCGTCCGGCTGGCCGGACTCGACGCGGGAACGCCGCTGGCGATGCCCATGGCGCTCTTCCCCTGCTCGACCGCTCTGGGCGTGCTGGTGCTGGTGGTACTGGCCACCGTTCCCGCGCTGCGGTCCTGGCGGGCCATGGCCGTCGTCGCGGCCGTGGTCGTCGCCCATGTGTCGCTGCTGGCACCGCGGTTCACATCCGATCGTCAGCACGTGCCGGCGGGCGCGGTCGAGTTGCGGGTCGCCACCCTGAACACCGAGGGCGCCGGAGCCGATGCCCGTGCGCTGGTGGAACTGGTCCGCACCGAGCGGATCGACGTGCTGGCCGTGCAGCAGATGCCGTCGGCGGGGGTGGACGCGCTGGCCGGAGCGGGCCTGGGTGCCCTTATGCCCTACCGGGAACTCCACCCCGAGTACGACTCCTCGATCTACTCACGACACCCGCTGACCCAAGGCGGTTCGACCGACATCGACACCGCCTGGCCCCAGACCACCGCCGAGGTCGCGGTAGGCGGTCACAAGGTGCGGTTCGTCGCAGTCCACACCTACTACCCGCTCGGAGATCCGAAGCGCTGGACACGGGACATGGCCGCCCTGACCTCCATGGCCCGGCGCAGCGGCCCGGCCACCGTGTTCCTGGGCGACTTCAACGCTTCCCTCGACCACGGCCCCATGCGGGAACTGCTCGCGGCCGGCCTCACCGACTCCCATGCGGAACTCGGCCGCGGATGGGCACCCACCTGGCCTGTCGGCCGTCCCCTCGTACCGCCGCTGATCCAGCTGGACCACGTCCTGCACGGCCCCGGCCTGGTGGGGGTCTCCGTCGGCGAGCGAACCGTCCCCGGTACGGACCACCGGGCGGTGGTCGCGGTGCTGGCACTGCCACCCGCTGACGCGCACGCCGACTGAGACGATGCGCCCGCCGGGGCCGCCCGCATCACCTCCGGCCGCCCTCGCCGGCCCGGGCGACGCGGGTGGCCAGGAAGGCGAACGCCACCGCCAGGAGTGCCTGTACGGCCACGGCCACCGCGAAGCCGTGCGGGAGTCCGGCGGTGGGGCCGCCCGCCGTAGCGGTGGCCACGGCGTGGAAGACGCCGCCCAGGAGCGCAACGCCCAGGCCGAGGCCGAGCTGCTGAAGGGTGGTGAAGAGTCCGCCGGCGACACCCGCCGCCCAGGTCGGGGTGCGGGACAGGACCGTGCGGAGGACCGGACCGTACATCAGCGCCTGGCTGACACCGAGCAGGATCAGCAGCGGCTGCACCGCCGTCGGGGCCTCCCCGTGCGCACCGTTCACCGTGAACGCGAGGCCCAGGAGCACCGCCGCCTGCCCGACGGCCGCACCCGTCATCGTCCAGCGCCCGGTACGGCGTTCCACGGCCGGCAGGGCCAGAGCGGTGACGACGAACGCCGCCCCGAAGCCGAGCAGCATCACGACCGCTCCCCAGGCGTCCACGCCGAACGCGCCCTGGGAGAGCGCCGAGAACTCGTACAGGAAGGCCCCGTAGCCGGTGAAGAACAGCAACGTCATGACCAGGCCCCGGCGTACGACCGGGGTGCGCAGCAGGCTCGGCGGTACGACGGGCAGTTCGCCGCGGCGTTCGGCGGCGCGCTGCGAGCGGGCGAAGAGGGCGAGGACCGCACCACCCGCGGCCAGCATCGCGAGCACCGGGGCGGGGCCGCCCGCGGAGGTGCCGAGCGTCAACGGCACCACGATGAGAAGCAGGCCGGCGCCGAGGAGCACGGCCCCGCGCAGATCGAGCGCGAGCGGTGCCGTCGAACGGGACTCGGGCACGGTCCGCAGGGCGAGCAGCGCCGCCGCCCCGATCACCCCGGTGAGCATCTGGACGAGCCGCCAGCCCCAGTGGTCGCCGGCGGCCTGGGCGACGACGCCCGCGAGCAGCTGCCCGGTGACGGTCGCGATGCCGCTGACCGCGGCGAACAGGGTGACGCCCAGCGCCCGCAGCCTCTCGGGCGCCGTGGACTGGATGGTGGACAGGACCTGCGGGGTGAACAGCCCTGCGGCTAGGCCGAGTACGGCGCGCAGCACCACGAGGGTGACCAGGTCGGGGGCGAGCGCGGCGAGCACGGATGCCACAGCGAACGCGCCGACGCCGGCCGCGAGCAGCCGGCGCCGCCCGAACCGGTCGCCCAGCCGCCCAGCGACGACGAGGGTCGCGGCGAAGGCCGTGGTGTAGGCGGACAGCACGAGCTGCCCGCCCGACGCGGTCACCCCGAGGTCCTCGGTGATCGCGGGTTCGAGCAGGTTGACCGATCCGAACGTCATGTTCACGGGCAGGTAGGCGACGAGCAGGACGGCGAGGCCCGCACCGGTGAGGGCACGCGCCGGGCGCGGCGCCACGGGGTGCGTGGCGGGAGCGGTTCGCGTGAGGGGGACGGATCGTCGGGTGGGAACGGGCTGCGTGGTCATGACCGCGACCCTGCTCCTGTCACCATCCTGGTACCAGGAGCCTGGTGATACGGGTACCGGTACCACCTGGATCCGCCGATTCGGGGGCACGACAATGGGGCGGTGACCACCTCGGCATCCGATCGCAGCGCCCTCGGCGCCTTCCTCCGCGCCCGTCGTGCCCGTGTGACCCCCGGTGACGTGGGTCTGCCCGCGGGCGGCCGGCGCCGCACACCCGGTCTGCGGCGGGAGGAGGTCGCGCAGCTCGCAGGCGTCGGGGTCACCTGGTACACCTGGCTCGAACAGGGCCGGGCCAGGAACGCGTCCGACCAGGTTCTGGAGGCGGTGGCCCGCGTCCTGCGGCTGGACGCCGCCGAGCACCGGCACCTGATGGTGCTCGCGGGCCGGGGCACGGCCCCCGAGCCCGGGCCTCCGATGGACCTGCGCCCCGAGCACACGGCCGTCCTGGCCAAGCTTCTGCCGTACCCGGCCGCGGTGCAGACCGACTGCTACGACCTGGTCGCGGCCAACCGCACCTACCGGTACCTCTTCGCGGATCTGGACACGTACCCGGTCGAGGAACGCAACTGTGCCTGGCTGATGTTCACCGAACCGAGCTGGCGCAACAGCCTGGTCGACGAGGACACCGTCCTCCGTGAGATCACCGCGCGGCTCCGCAACCGCCAGCCCGAACACCGCGACGACCCCCGGTGGAACGCGCTGATCGCCCGGCTGCGCCAGGAATCGCCGGACTTCGTGCGGCACTGGGAGTCGTACGAGGTGGCGGGTGACCGCACCCAGCAGCGCCGCTACGTGTCACCGCGCGTCGGCTCCCTCGACGTCCAGTTCCAGAGCCTGTGGCTGGACCGGGCGCGGGGCGAGCGGATCATCGTCATGACGCCCCTCGACCACACCACCGCCCAGCGTCTGGAACGTCTCGACTCGCTGGTCGGTGCCGCACCGGCCTGGACGGCCCGGAGCGACTCCGCCGGCGGTTCGGCCGCCGGGGCGTGAGGCCCGCCGCCGCGGCCCGCGAAAGACCTGGCCCTCCCATTTCCGCCGGATGCGGCACACTGGACGTTTGACCGTTCGCACCCGGGCGGCCACCCCACGCCGGAAAGGGCGCCGCGTGTCCGGACCTCTCATCGTCCAGAGCGACAAGACACTTCTCCTCGAGGTCGACCACGACCAGGCCGAGGCCTGCCGCCGTGCGATCGCGCCCTTCGCTGAGCTGGAGCGTGCCCCCGAGCACATCCACACCTACCGGGTGACCCCGCTCGGCCTGTGGAACGCGCGCGCCGCGGGCCATGACGCCGAGCAGGTCGTCGACGCGCTCGTGGAGCACTCGCGCTACCCCGTGCCGCACGCCCTGCTCGTCGACATCGCGGAGACGATGGCGCGGTACGGCCGCCTCACCCTGTCCAAGCACCCGGTCCACGGTCTGGTGCTGACCAGCAACGACCGGCCCGTGCTGGAGGAGATCCTCCGCTCCAAGAAGGTCCAGCCGCTCGTCGGGGCCCGCATCGACCCCGACACCGTGGCCGTGCACCCCTCCGAGCGCGGGCAGATCAAGCAGACGCTGCTGAAGCTGGGATGGCCGGCCGAGGACCTCGCCGGGTACGTCGACGGCGAGGCGCACCCGATCGACCTCGACCAGGACGGCTGGGCGCTCCGCCCGTACCAGAGGCAGGCCGTCGACGGTTTCTGGCACGGCGGCTCGGGTGTCGTCGTGCTCCCCTGCGGCGCGGGCAAGACCCTGGTCGGTGCCGGTGCGATGGCCGAGGCGAAGGCGACGACGCTGATCCTCGTGACCAACACGGTCTCCGCCCGGCAGTGGAAGCACGAGCTGGTGAAGCGGACCTCGCTGACCGAGGACGAGATCGGCGAGTACAGCGGTACGCGCAAGGAGATCCGGCCGGTCACCATCGCGACGTACCAGGTGCTGACCACTCGCCGTAAGGGGATCTACCCGCACCTGGAGCTGTTCGACTCCCGCGACTGGGGGCTCGTGATCTACGACGAGGTGCACCTGCTGCCCGCGCCCGTCTTCAAGTTCACCGCCGACCTCCAGGCCCGCCGCCGTCTGGGCCTCACCGCGACGCTGGTGCGTGAGGACGGCCGCGAGTCGGACGTCTTCTCGCTGATCGGCCCCAAGCGGTTCGACGCCCCGTGGAAGGAGATCGAGGCGCAGGGTTACATCGCGCCCGCCGACTGCGTCGAGGTCCGGGTGAACCTCACGGACTCCGAGCGTCTCGCCTACGCGACGGCCGAGACCGAGGAGAAGTACCGGTTCTGCGCGACGACCGCGACGAAGCGGAAGGTCACCGAGGCGCTGGTGCGCAAGCACCGGGGCGAGCAGACCCTCGTCATCGGTCAGTACATCGACCAGCTCGACGAGCTCGGTGAGCACCTGGACGCCCCGGTGATCAAGGGCGAGACCAGCAACGCGCAGCGCGAGAAGCTCTTCGACGCGTTCCGGCAGGGCGAGATCAACGTACTGGTCGTGTCGAAGGTCGCGAACTTCTCGATCGACCTTCCGGAGGCGACGGTCGCCATCCAGGTGTCGGGGACCTTCGGATCGCGCCAGGAGGAGGCGCAGCGGCTCGGCCGGGTGCTGCGGCCGAAGGCCGACGGGCACGAGGCCCGCTTCTACTCGGTCGTCGCCCGCGACACCATCGACCAGGACTTCGCGGCCCACCGCCAGCGGTTCCTGGCCGAGCAGGGGTACGCGTACCGGATCGTCGACGCGGACGAGCTGCTGTCGGAGAGCTGACGGGGACGACGGGTGCGGGTTCAGCGGTGGCGGCGGACCAGGCCCGCCTCCTCCGCGTACTCGCCGAGGACGGCCACACCGAACGCGGTGCGTGCGAAGACCGATACGGCGCGTACCGCGTTCCCCATGCGGTTGTTCCTCGGGTGACCGGTCGCCGCCGTGGCGCCGTGCGCGGGGCCGGTCCTGCGCGGGTTGGTGACTGCGGTGCTCATACGTTCCATGGTGCTCCGCCCGCCCGTTCCCCGGAATCGGCCTGCGGACCGAAGCGTGCGGGGGCACGGGTCTGCCTGGAGTCGTATGCCTCCCCTACGGGAGGGAGGCTCGGTACCCGGGTCCGGGCGCGCCCCTGATGCGCGGGGGTACCGGGATCCGCCCGTAATTCGTTCGCGTCGGGGGACGCCGGTCTATACAATCTCCGCTCTGCCCGCCTCCCGCACCGAGGTACCGGCCCGCCTCCGAGCGGCCGGCAGCCGGGGGAGCGCCGCCGACCGGACGGAAACCGGCCGACACAACAACCGCACGCGCCACGGCGTGTGCGCATCCGCGTGTGTGTGAAAGTCCCCGAGCGGGCAGGGCGGTGAGCCCTGTCCGCCGTCCTGCGTCGAAAAGCCGGAGGCAACACCGTGCCCGCGCACGAAGAGTCAAGCAATCCCCTGGTCAGGGAGCAGGCGCACCTCGCCGCGTCCCGTGCCGCCCTGCGCGCCATGCGCGAGGACGTCCAGGCACTCGACATCCGCGACGTCACCGCGAACTGGGTCAACGCCGAGGTCCTCCAGGCCCAGATCGACGACCGCATCAAGGCGCTCGCCGACCTGTCCCACACCCCGCTGTTCTTCGGCCGCCTCGACTACCTGCACGTGGTCGGCGGCGAGCAGGCGGAGGGGGCGGAAGGAGAGCGGTTCTACATCGGGCGCCGCCACGTCCACGACGCCCACGGCGACCCGATGGTCATCGACTGGCGCGCGCCGGTCTCCCAGCCCTTCTACCAGGCCTCCCGGAACAACCCCCTGGACGTCGGCCAACGCCGTCGCTTCGGCTACACCGGGGGCGAACTGACCGCGTACGAGGACGAGCACCTCACCGACGCGGCGGAGGAGGAGCAGACCAGCAAGCTGCTCCAGGCGGAGATTGAACGCCCCCGTGTGGGCCCCATGCGTGACATCGTCGCGACGATCCAGCCGGAGCAGGACGAGATCGTCCGCAGCGGGCTGGGCGGCACGGTCTGCGTCCAGGGAGGTCCCGGCACCGGTAAGACGGCCGTGGGCCTGCACCGGGTGGCGTACCTGCTGTACGCCCACCGGGAGCGTCTCGCCCGCACCGGCACCCTCGTCGTCGGCCCGAACCGGTCCTTCCTCCACTACATCGAGCAGGTCCTGCCCGCACTGGGCGAGCTGGAGGTGCGGCAGGCCACCGTCGAGGATCTGGTCGCGGCACGTGTCGAGGTACGGGGCACGGACGAGGCGGCCGCGGCCGTGATCAAGGGCGACGCCCGGATGGCGGACGTCCTGCGGCGGGCGATCCGCTCGCACGTCACCCCTCCCACCGAGCCGGTCGTCGTGGTGCGCGGCTCCCGCCGCTGGCGGGTTCCGGCGTACGAAGTCGAGGAGATGGTCGGCGAGTTGCTGGCCCGCGACATGCGGTACGGCGCGGCACACGAGGCGCTGCCGCAGCGCATCGCGCACGCCGTGCTCGTACGCATGGAGGAGGCCGGCGAGGCCCCTGACGACCGGGTGCAGAACTCGGTGGCGCGCAATCCCGCGGTCAAGGCCGCCGTGAAGGCGATCTGGCCGGCGGTGGACCCGGCGAAGCTGGTGCTGCGGCTGCTGACGGACGCGGAGTTCCTGGCCGAGCACGCCGGTGATGTCCTCACGGAGGACGAGCAGAAGCGGATCCTCATGGTCAAGCCGGCCCGCAGTGTGAAGTCGGCGAAGTGGACGGCTGCGGACGCCGTCCTGATCGACGAGGCCTCCGACCTGGTCGCCCGTACCCAGTCGCTGGGCCATGTCGTGATCGACGAGGCGCAGGACCTCTCCCCCATGCAGTACCGCGCGGTGGGCCGCCGCTGCTCGACGGGTTCGGCGACGGTACTCGGCGACCTGGCGCAGGGCACGACACCGTGGTCGACGCAGAGCTGGGAGCAGGCACTGTTCCACCTGGGCAAGGCGGACGCGGTCGTGGAGGAGCTCACGGCCGGTTTCCGTGTGCCGCGCGAGGTGATCGCGTACGCCTCGCGGCTGCTGCCTTCGATCTCGCCGGGCCTGGCCCCGGTGGAGTCCGTCCGTGAGACGCCCGGCTCCCTGGCGGTACGCGAGGTCGCCTCCGCCGAGGAGATGGACGCGGCGGTCGTCGCGGCGTGCGAGGAATCGCTCGGGCACGAGGGCTCGATCGGCCTGATCGCCGCCGACGCGCGCATCCCCGCCCTGGCCGACGCCCTCGCGGCGGCGGGCCACGCGGTCCTCTCCCCCGGCGAGGAGACGACCGCTGACTCCCGGCTGACCCTGGTCCCCGCCTCCCTCGCGAAGGGCTTGGAGTACGACTACGTCGTGCTCGACGAGCCGGCGGCCGTGGTCGACGGCGAACCAGACGAACGCACTGGCCTGCGCCGCCTCTACGTGGCGCTGACCCGTGCGGTGTCCGGCCTCACGGTGCTGCACGCGGCCCCGCTGCCGGAACAGCTCGCGTAGGACCTTCGTCCGGGTCGGTCACGGCCTGATCCGGACGGTTCAGCCCGTGACCACCACGGCGGTGGCGACGGTGACCGCGACCATCGCGGCCTGCATGTCGCGGATCGCCCTACGGACGTCGTCCCCGGCCCACTGGCCGTCCGCGATCTTCTCCATGCGCGGCTTCACCTCGCGTGCCGGACGGCCGGGGAAGGCGAGACCGTGCAGCTTCGCTGCGTGTACAAGGGCGATGAGACCGGCCGTCCGGTCGTCCGGGTCCACGCCGCGCAGCACCACCGAGTCCAGGCGCTCGCGCAACTCGCGCTCGGCAGCCCCGTCGGCCTCGGGGTAGCGGCGCACCGGGAAGAGCCCAAGAACCTTCTGCCGCTCCTCGTGCACCAGCCCGCGTGCGCGCAGGCTCTCGATCGTGGCGCCGACCGCCTTGTCGTGGTCCCTCGTCAGCCAGTCCGTCACCTTGGGCGGCTTGGACTTCCTCGCCGCCCAGGCGTCCATCAGCCCGAGCCGCTCGTCCAGGAGACCGGTCCCGGTGGGGGTGCGGTCCGTCACCGTGAACCGCCCTCCGTCCACCGAGAGGCGTCCCGCCAGGACGAGTTCGAGCACGATTCCGCCGGCGACCGCCCAGCCGGCGGCCTGCCTGTTCTTCGCCGCTCCGGACTCGTCGTCCAGGGACAGCAGCATGATCTCTTCGCCCAGCGTCACCGACACGGTCACGATCCCCCTTCGTTCGCCTACTTTCAGTGACGAACGGGCGCGGCGGACGGTTCCCGGCCCTCCGGCCCCTCCGGGTCGAGGTGCGGCAGGATCCGGTCCAGCCACCGGGGGGTCCACCAGGCGGCGCGGCCCAGCAGGGTCATCACGGCGGGCACCAGCAGCAGCCGGACCACGGTGGCGTCGATGAGCACGCTGACGGCGAGGCCCAGGCCCAGCATCTTGACGACGATGTTGTCGCTGATGATGAAGGCCGCGAAGACGCTGACCATGATCAGCGCGGCGCAGGTGATGACCCTGGCGGTGATCTCCAGGGCGTGCGCGACGCTGCCTCTGGGGTCCCGGGTGGCCGTCCACGCCTCGTGGATGCGGGACAGCAGGAAGATCTCGTAGTCCATGCTGAGGCCGAAGACGATGGCGAACATCATCATCGGGACGTAGCTCTCGATCGGCACGTCCCCCGAGACGCCGAGCGCGGGGCCGCCCCAGCCCCACTGGAAGACGGCGACGACCACCCCGTACGAGGCGGCGATCGACAGCACGTTGAGCACGGCCGCCTTGAGCGCGACGAGGACCCCGCGGAACACCGCCAGGATGACGAGGAAGGCGAGCCCGACGACCACGGCGATGATGAGCGGGAGCCGGCTGGAGACGATGTCCAGGAAGTCGACCTGGGCGGCCGTCGTCCCGGTGACGTAGCCCTTCGCCGCGGTGCCGGAGACGGCGTCGGGCAGCACGTCGTCCTTCAGGTGGTTGACCAGGTCCGTGGTCCGTTCGTCCTGGGGCGCGGCGACGGAGTACGCGGTGGCGGTGAGGACGTCCCCGTCCGAGGTCGCGGTCAGCGGTGTGATCACGGCGGCGTCCGGCACCTTGGCCAGTGCCTGCTTCGCCTGGTTCTCCAGATCCGACCGGTCGCTCTGCGGGACCTCGGTCTGGTCGATCACGAGGGTCAGCGGACCGTTCGAGCCGGGGCCGAACGCCGAGGACATGAGGTCGTACGCCCGCCGGTCGGTGAAGGACCTGGGGTCGGCGCCGTCCCCGATGTGCCCCAGCTGGATGAAGAGCAGCGGGAAGGCGAGGACGGCCAGCGCGACGACGCCACCGGTGAGGAACCACCACGGCCTGCGCTCCACCCGGCGCGCGTACCGGTGCCAGGTTCCCTGCCCGGTCTCCCGGCCGTCACCGGCCGACTCGTGGCCGTCCTTCCGGGTGCTCCGCGCACCGGCCCCCTGCCCCTCACCCTCCGCCCTGCCCGCCCCCGCGTCCGGGGCCGGTCCGGCGGCCTCGACCTCGGCGATCGGCCTGCGGACGTGGATCCGGTCGATGTGCCGCCCGATCAGCCCGAGCACGGCCGGCACCAGGGTGAGGGCGCCGAGCACGGCCGTGACCACGGTGACCGCCGCGGCCAGTCCCAGCTTGCCGATGAAGCCGATGCCGGAGACCCAGAGCCCGCACAGCGCGATGATCACCGTGCACCCGGACAGCAGCACCGCCCTTCCGCTGGTGGCCGTGGCGGCTCCGGCCGCGGCCACCGGATCGCGGCCGTCCATGAGGTTCTGCCGGTGCCGGGTGACCAGGAAGAGCGCGTAGTCGATGCCGACACCGAGGCCGATCATCGTGGCCAGGGTCGGGGACACGGTGGCGAAGGTCGTCGCGGCCGCCAGCAGCCCGAGCAGGGCGAGGCCGCAGACGACGCAGATCAGCGCGGTGACCAGCGGCAGCACGGCCGCCAGCAGACTGCCGAAGCCGACCAGCAGCACCACGACGGCGACCCCGAAGCCGATGGCCTCGCTGACCCGGTCGTTCGCCGGGGGCCGGGCGAGCTCGCCGAGCGGGCCACCGTACTCGACCTCGGCGCCCGCCGAGCGCAGCGGCTTCACCGCCGAGTCCACGCCGTCGAGGTAACCGGCGCCGAGGGTGGAGGGCTGCACGCTGAACCGGACGGTGATGTAGGCCGTCCGGCCGTCGGTGGACAGCGGCCCCACGTTCTGCCCGCCGCCGCTGCCGCTCTGTGCCGTGAGCGGGTTCTGGACGGACAGCACGTCGGGCAGCTTCTGGAGGTCCGCCACGGTGGTGGACATCTGGCTGCTCAGCCCGCTGAGCGACTTGTCCCCGTCGTGCACCACCACCTGGCTGCTGTAGCCGCCGGCCGAGGGGGCGTGTGCCTTCAGCACGTCCAGGCCGTCCTGCGACTGGGTGCCGGAGATGGAGAAGTTGTCGGAGTAGTCGCCACCGTAGGCGTGGTGCAGGACCTGGAGTGCGGCGAGCGCGGCCAGCCACAGCACCAGGACGGTCACGAAGTGACGCGCGCACCACGCCCCGGTCCGGTGCAGGGTCCCTGCCCGTCGCGCGGCCGTACCTTGGTCGCCGGGTGGCCGCAGACGTGACATGGGAACTCCGGGGCTCGAACGGAGGCCTGGGACACTCCGCATTCAAGGCCGGACCCGCCACCGGGGCACGCCGGAGCGGTGGAACGGGTGAAGCACCCTCCCACTGTCACCGCCGCACCCGGCCGGGCGCCCCGCCCGGCGCCCGCCCCGCTGACCGCCCTCAGGCGTCGAGGGCCTCGCGCCACTCCCGTACCGCCGCCGCGTCCACCGGGCCGCTCCAGCCGCCCGGCCTGGCGGCGCCTCCGATGTGGAAGGCGTCGACCCCGGCCGCGAGCAGGCGCGGCAGGTGTTCCAGGCGCAGACCGCCGCCGACCATGATCCGCGGCTCGTATCCCGGCTGGTCCGAGCGCGATGCCTCGGCGATCAGCGTCTCCAGGCCCGCGTCGACGCCGTCCGGGGAGCCCGCCGTGAGGTAGGTGTCGAGCCCCGGCAGGTCGGCGAGGTGCTTGCGCAGGACGTCACGGTCGGATGCCCGGTCGATGGCGCGGTGGAAGGTCCACGGGCAGCCCTCGAACTCCGCGACGAGCCGTTCGACGGCCACCAGGTCGGCGTGGCCTCCCTCGTCGAGGAAGCCCAGGACGAACTCCCCGGCCCCTGCGGCGCGCAGTGTCCGGACCTTCTCCACCAGTACGTCGACGTCACCGGCGGCGAACCCGTCCGCCACCCTGATCATGACCCGGAGCGGGATGTCTACGGCGTCGCGGATCTCCTCGAAGACCGCCAGCGGGGGCGTCAGGCCGTCGGCCGCCATGTCGGTGACCAGTTCGAGGCGGTCCGCACCGCCTGCCTGCGCCGCGACCGCGTCCTCCGCGTCGAGAGCGATCACCTCCAGGACTGCACGGTTGCTCATGGTGTTCCATTCCCTCGGAGCGGCTACGGACCTACAGGTCTAGTCCAATAACCAGACTACGGGTCGGCCACCCGCGACGCAGCCTCCCACGCGAACGCGTACGGGCGGATGCGCGAGGCCGCGGCGCGTCCCGGGAGGGACGTGCCGCGGCCTCGGGGGTCACGAAGGGATGGGCGTCAGGGCTGGAGCGGCATCGACCAGCAGTTGGAGACGGCCTTCTTGCCGGAGAGCCGGTCCTTCATCCAGGAGATGGCACTGCCCTGGTCGGTGAGGAGGGGGGCGAGGTGGTTGGTGAGGATCTTGTCGCCCAGGTTGGGCAGCCGGACGGGCTCGTAGGTCACGTTGCCGCCCTTGCGGCACCAGTCGACCGCGAGCTGGCGGGCCTGCGCGTGCCCGACGATGTCGTCCTGCACGCCGGTCACCAGCCGCACCGGCGCGGCCGGCTTGAGGTTGCCGATGCGCTGCTTCGCGAGGATCGCCTGGAGCTTGGGCTCGGCCGCGATGATGTCGGCGAGCGAACTGCCGTCGTTCGTCCACTTCTTGCTGTTCGCGAAGCCGTAACCGAGTATCGCGTCGCCGACGCACATGGTGGAGGTGCCCTTGAGGGCGGCCTTGCCGGTGTCGTTGGTACGGGCGTCGACGATGGCCTTCAGCTCCGGGTCGGTCTGGGCGAAGCCGTTGATCGACCAGCCCAGCGCACCGGCCAGGGCGCTGCCGTCGATGCCCTTCATGACCTCGGTCAGATCGGCGGGCGGGGCTCCGGCGTAGGTGCCCACCAGGTTGACGTCGGGGGCGTACGAGGACTGGAGTTCGGCGGCCGACGCGCTGGCGCCGCCGCCCTGGCTGTAGCCGTAGAGGCCGACCCGCGAGGTGGCGGTGACGGACGCGCCCTCGACCGAGCGGGCGGCGCGGGCCGCGTCCAGGAGGGCGTGCCCCTCGTCGAGGCGGTTGACGTAGGTGTGGAGCCGGTCGGTGGTGCCGAGGCCCGCGTAGTCGGTGACGACGACGGCGGCTCCGGCGGCGAGGAAGCGGTAGACCGCGATGTTGTCGTAGCCGATGGAGACCGTGCCCTCGCCGATGGTCAGCGGGTGCTGGAGGGACAGCGAGGGGGCGCACTGGTCACCCTGGCCCATCGTCCCCGAGGCGAGCGCGACCAACGGGCGTTCACCGCCGCCCTTCCAGGCGGCCGACGGCTCGATGTACGCACCCGTGACGGCGACGGGAGCCCCGTTGGCATCGGTGGACTTGTACATCAGCCGGGTGGCCGTGCCGGGCATCTGCCGCCCGTCGAGCCCGGGAAGGCTCAGCCCGAGGGGCAGCGGCTCCGTGCGTACGAGGGACCCGTCGGCGGAGGGCAGCTGCGCCGGCGGGTTGTAGAAGGCGGGGATGGTGACCCCCCGGGACACCACCGGCTCCGATCCGGCTGCCGAGGCGGGCTCCGCCACCGCGCCCAGGCAGGCCGCAGCGGCGACGGAGGCGGCCAGCAGGCGCCCCGCACGGCGTCCCGGCCGGCGGGGTTCCACGAGGTGGGGGGTGTTCACGGTCGAGCTCGAACGGGTGGTCTTGCGCGGACTCACGGCTCACTCCTCGCTCTGCTCCGATGAAGGTGGTCGCAAGCTAGCACCGAGGGGTTACCTGAAGTAACTCGTCGGTAAGTTACGCTTCGGTAACGTGCTGGGCCGCCGGGAACAGCGTGCGGAGGGGGCGGGCCCGGCCCCCCGACCGGGCCCGCCCCCGCCGCCGTCTACCGGGGCCGCTGACCGATCTCGTCCACGACCCCGGACGCCACGAGCCCCCTGACCTCCAGGTACTTCTCGCCGCCCCGCAGCTCCTTTCCGACCGTTCGCGCCCCTCTCACGCCCTCCAGACGCAGCCCCAGATAGGCGTACGTACCTCGTTCGAAGACGAGACCGATCGATTCTCGGCGGTGCGAGACCCCGATCCCGTGCCGCCCCAGCGCGTCCACCTCGCTGTCCTGGATCACGATGCCGGGCAGCTTCGCGAAGGCCTCGAACGCGGCGGCCTGCAGCCCGGGCGGCATCACCCGCGGGCCGCGCATCAGCATCAGGAGGTCGAAGTAGGCACTCTGCGCACCGTCCTCCGTGCGGAACTCGGCGTGCCCCAAGGCCTTCAGCAGACCGTCCGGGTCGGTCGGCAGTTCCATCAGCTTCGCGTACCGGGTCGGCGGCCACGCCACCTCGTGCTTCGTCAACGGGGGCTCGTCCTTGATCCGCCCGTCGTACAGGTACCGCGAGGTCCGGGAGCCGTCCTCGGAGATCCAGAACTCGTCCGTGTGCGTCGTGCGCTTCCCACTCCCGAGCATGGTCCGCGTGTAGACCTCCCTGGAGTAGAGGTACTGATCGCCGCGCGGCACCGTGATACCGGCCCCCTGGGCTCGCGTCCGGTCCGCAGCCCGGCGCAGCACCTGCGCCGCGGACAGCGTGTGCAGCCGCACGCCGTCGCCGGGCTCCCGTGTGGCGGCGACGTACGCCCCAGCCGCGGCTGCCGCCGCGGTCGCGGTGAAGGCGGCCCGCAGCACCAGTCGCCGGGACGGGACCGGGGACCTCCCGCGCTCCTTCGCGACGGCTCCCGTCAGCCGGGAGCGGGCCGCGGACCGGGCCTCCTCGGTGAGCGCGGGCACCTCGGACTCCAGCTCGCGCAGCGCGGTGAGTTCATCCATGGCCGGGCTCCTCGGAATCGTCGTGAAGTCGGGTGGGGTCCGAACCGCCGAGCGCCTCGCGGAGCTTCTTCCGCGCCCGGTGCAGCCGGGAGCGCACGGTGCCCACCGGCACCGAGAGCGCCTCGGCGGCTTCGGCGTAGTCCAGATCCCCCCAGGCCACCACCAGCAGCACGTCCCGGTAGCGGGCGGGCAACGCGGCCAGGGCGCCCGCGAGTTCGGCCCGGATGCCTTCGGCGCTCACCCGGGCCGCGACCCGGTCCTCCAGCGCCTCTCCCTGGCCACCGGGCGGGGCGTGCGCGGCGCGCGCCAGCGCACGCAGCCTGCGGGCCTCGGCGCGCCGGTGCCCCCGGACCAGATTGGTGACGATGCCGTAGAGCCAGGGGCGTGCGTGCGGCTTGGACAGGTCGTAGCCGCGCCGCCGCTGGAAGGCGATCACGAAGGTCTCGGCCATCAGGTCGTCGGCCGCCTCCGTGCCGAGGCGCCTGGCGGCGTACCCGTGGATGTCGTCGGCGTACCGGTCGAACAGTGCGGCGAAGGCGTCGGGGTCCGTCAGCGAGCGCCGCACGACCGAGGCGTCGGACTCGCCCCGGCCGGCGCTCTCCCCCGGGGCCGCGGGGGCGGGGGCTTGCGCCGCTTCGACGCCCGGCGGGGCGGTCACTGGTCGGCTCTCGGGCTCATTGGCTTCCCTCGGGGAGGCGGGCACGGTCACCTCCTGTTGGCCGATGCCCGCGCCCCGGTTCCCGTCACGCCCGTACGAACCTCACCGGCACCCCCGGGGCGGCCTGGGCCGCCCTCGCCAGCGCGGATTCCGCGACGACGCCGACGACCGGGTAACCCCCAGTCGTGGGATGGTCGTTGAGGAAGACCACGGGCCGTCCGTCCGGTGGCACCTGCACCGCGCCCAGCACCATTCCCTCGCTGGGCAGTTCGCCGTCCCGGGCGCGTGCCAGCGCGGGACCGTCGACCCGCAGCCCTATCCGGTTGCTGCGCTCCGAGACGGTGTACACCGCACTGGTCAGCGTGCGCAGGGCCGCCTCGGTGAACCAGTCGTCGCGCGGCCCCAGGTGCAGGGGCAGCACCAGCTCCCCGGGGGCGCCCGGCCAGGGCACGGTGTCCGCGTACGGGGCTCCGCCGGGCGTGCCGAGCCGCAGCACGTCGCCGGTGCGCAGGACCGGCGGGCCGAGCCCGGAGAGCAGGTCGGTGGACCGGCTGCCGAGCACCGGCTCGGGCACCAGGCCGCCGGCGAACGCCAGGTATCCGCGCAGCCCTTGGAGGGCGGGCCCGGCCTCCAGGACCGCGCCCGCCGGTACGCGCACGGGCGCGCCCCAGGCGGCCGGACGTCCGTCGACCGTGACCCGGCACGCCGCCCCGCCGACGACCGCGAGCACCGGCCGGTCCCCGGTCACCCGGACCGCGCAGCCGGTGACCGTGGTCTCCAGCACCGCCGCGTCGGGGGCGTTGCCGACGAGCCGGTTGGCCAGCCTCATCGCCGGGCCGTCCAGCGCGCCCGCCCGGGGTACGCCGAGATGGGCCCAGCCCGTGCGGCCCTCGTCCTGGACGGTGGTGAGCGCGCCGGCCCGCACCACTTCGACGGCCGCGTTCATCCCGCCACCCCCACCGGTACGAACCGCACCCGGACCCCGGGGCTCAGCAGCGCGGCCGGTTCCCGTGCCGGGTCCCAGAGGACCTCCGGATCGGGCGTCCGGCCGATGAGCTGCCAGCCGCCGGGCGAGGTGCGCGGATAGACGCCGGTGTACGGCCCGGCGAGGGCGACCGCCCCGGCGGGCACCCGGGTCCTGGGGGTGGCACGGCGCGGCACTCCCAGGTGGTCCGGCAGTCCCGTGAGATAGCCGAAGCCGGGGGCGAACCCGCAGAAGGCCACCCGGAACTCCGTACGCGCGTGGATGCGCGGCACCTCGTCGGCGCCGACGCCCCAGGCCTCGGCCACATCGGCGAGGTCCGGGCCGTCGTAGACGACGGGTATCTCGACGGCGTCGCCGTCCTCCCTGCTCAGCGGCGGCACGGTCCACGATCGCATCCGCCCGGCGAGCGCGCGGTCCTCCACCCCGTCCAGCAGCACGGTGCGCGCACCGGGGACGATCTCGCGCACGGCGGGGAGGTCACCGGCGGCGCGGCGGCGCAGGAGCTCGGCGTGGAAGGCCTCCGCCTCCTGTCCGGAGCCGAGCTCGACGAGCAGTGCGTGCGGTCCCGCCGCGCGCACCCTGATGCCGCTCACGCGAACGCCCTTACGTGCACGCCGGCTTCCTCCAGTGCCGACCTGACCCTCCGGGCGATGGCGGAGGCGCCCGGGGTGTCGCCGTGGACGCACAGGGAACGGGCCGTGACGGCGATCCTGCCGCCGTCGATCGCGTCCACCGCCCCGTCGACGGCCATGCGGACACTGCGGCGTACGACCTCGTCCGCGTCGTGGACCACCGCCCCCGGCTCGCTCCGGGGTACCAGCGTCGCCTGCTGGGTGTAGGCGCGGTCCGCGAACGCCTCCGGCACAGCGGGCAGCCCCGCCGCCTCCGCGTGGGCGAGCAGCCTCGAACCGGGCAGCCCGAGGACCGCCGGGCGGCCGCCCGCGAGCAGCACACCGGCGATGACTGCCGCCGCCTGCTCGTCGTCGTGGACCGCGCGGTTGTAGAGGGCGCCGTGCGGTTTGACGTAGGACACGACCGAACCGGCCGACTCGGCGAAGACCCGCAGGGCGCCGATCTGGTAGGCGATCTCAGCGGTCAGTTCGGCGGCGGGTACGTCCATCGAGCGCCGCCCGAAGCCGGCCAGGTCCCGGTAGGAGACCTGCGCCCCGATGCGTACGTCACGCGAGGCGGCGACGTCGCAGACCCGCCGCATCGTGGAGGCGTCCCCCGCGTGGTAGCCGCAGGCGACGTTGGCGCTGGTCACGCAGGCCAGCAGCGCGTCGTCGTCGGTGAGGGTCCAGCGGCCGAACCCTTCGCCCAGGTCCGCGTTGAGGTCCATCGGCCGCGCCGGGGGCGTCACACTCGTCAGATCCGTCACATACGCACGCTAGCGATTGTTCAACAATCTGACAAGGACCCGCTCACCACCTGGGACACTCGTACGGTTCACTGTGCACTGCGGACACCTGACGGGACACCAGGCACGCCCTGCCACCCGGTAACAGCAGGCACAGCGGACACGACCGCGCGACCGGCGCGCGGGCACGACGGACAGGGGACGGGGCATGGCGGGCACGAAGAGCGGCTGGACGGCCGGTGGCACACCGGACCTCTCCGAACTGGCCGCGCACAGCACCTCCCTGGAGCGGTCCGGCACGGCCGAGCGGGTGGCCGCCGTCCTGCGGGACCGGATCACCGAGGGCTACTTCCCGCCGGGGAGCCGGCTCTCCGAGGAGAGCATCAGCGGCGCACTCGCCGTGTCACGCAACACCCTGCGTGAGGCGTTCCGCCTGCTGTCGCACGAACGTCTGCTGGAGCACCGGCTCAACCGCGGCGTCTTCGTCCGGGTCCTGGCGGTGGACGACGTGGTCGACATCTACCGGGTGCGGCGCCTCGTCGAGTGCGCGGCCCTGCGCACGCTCGACGAGCCGCCGTACGGACTGACGGCCGTCGAGGCGGCGGTGTCCGCGGGCGAGGAAGCCGCGCTCCGGGACGACTGGCCGGCCTGCTCCACCGCCAACATCCGGTTCCACCAGGCACTGGCCGGGCTGGCCGGCAGCCCGCGGACCGACGAACTGATGCGCAACGTCCTCGCCGAGCTGCGGCTCGCCTTCCACGTGATGGCCGACCCCCGCCGCTTCCACGAGCCCTATCTGACCCGCAACCGCGACATCACGGACCGGCTCACCGCGGGCGACGCGGCCGGCGCGGAGCGGGCGCTCGCCTTCTACCTGGAGGATTCCCGGCGCCAGGTGGCCGAGGCGTACGCGCAGCGGCTCACCGAGCGGTAGACCGCCGCCCCCGCTCACCTTGTTCCACGATCACCGTCCCCTGACACCGGCTCTCGCGCGCCCGAGTACCCTCACATTGCTGTCTTATGCGGACAGTTCACCCATTACCTGCCCTCTGGCCGCTGCGGATCACGATCGATGTAGCTCACACCCTTGTGGGATTGTTGAACAAGACCCTAGGGTCTCGGCTGACACCCCCGTCTGACCAGGACCGTGCACCGCCACGTCCCTGCGCGGAAGAAGGCCGACGCGTGATCGTTCTCCTCGGCGTGCTCGTGGTGATCCTCGGATTCGCCACCCGCCGCAACCCCCTCCTCGTGGTGGGTGCCGCAGGCATCATCACGGGACTGCTCGGCAAGCTCTCGCCCCAGGAGGTGCTGGCCTCCTTCGGCAGCAGTTTCGCCTCCGCCCGCTCGGTGACGGTCTTCGTCATCACACTGCCCGTCATCGGGCTGCTGGAGCGCTACGGGCTCCAGGAGCAGGCCCGCACCCTCATCGGCAAGCTGGGCAAGCTGACCACCGGCCGGTTCCTGACGATCTACCTGCTGATACGCCAGCTCACCGCCTCCGTCGGGCTCACCAGCATCGGCGGTCCCGCGCAGAGCGTGCGGCCCCTGATCGCGCCGATGGCCGAGGCGGCCGCCGAGGCCAAGGCGGGCCGGCCGCTGCCGCAGAAGGTGCGCGAGAAGGTCCGCTCGCACGCGTCCGGAGCCGACACCATCGGGGTGTTCTTCGGTGAGGACTGCTTCATCGCCATCGGGTCGATCCTGCTGATCACCGGCTTCGTGAACTCCACGTACGACCAGCACCTCGAACCCCTGCACCTCGCTCTCTGGGCGATCCCCTCCGCGATCTGCGCCTTCCTGATCCACGGGGCACGCCTGCTCAACCTCGACCGGCAGCTGGAGCGCGAACTCGCCGTCGCCGCCGCGGAGAACGACCTCACGGCACACGCCGGGCTCCGGACGGAGGACGCCAAGTGATCACGTCCGAGTACTTCTTCTGGCTGGTCGGCGCGGTCTTCCTCGTCATGGCCGGGCAGATGGCCATGGACCGCACCAACCCCAAGCGCTTCGGCTCCGCCGGCTTCTGGGGACTGCTGGGCGCCGCGTTCTTCTACTCCACCGGGGTCGTCGACAAGTCACTCCCCGCCGAACCCCTGGGCGTCGCCGTCCTGGTCCTGATCGTCCTGGGCGGATTCGGCCTCACCGGCAAGGGCGAGTCTCACACCCCTCCCCGCGAGAAGCGGGCCGCCTCGGCCGCCCGCCTCGGCAGCAAGCTGTTCCTCCCCGCGCTCACCATCCCCGTCGTGGCGATGATCTGCGCGACGCTGGTGAAGAACTGGAAGATCGGCGGCGAACCGGTCCTGGAACCCGGCTACGAGACCATCCTCGGCCTCGGAGCCGGCGCCATCGCCGCGCTGGTCGTGGGCATGGTGCTGCTGCGCGAGCGGAGGATCTCCGTACCGCTGCACGCCGGGCGCAACATGCTGGAGTCGATGGGCTGGGCGCTGATCCTGCCGCAGCTCCTCTCCGTGCTCGGCTCGATCTTCCAGTCCGCGGGCGTCGGGGAGCAGGTCGGAAGGATCACCGAGGCCGTACTGCCGGACGGGCAGAGGCTCCTGGCCGTGGCCGTCTACTGCGGCGGCATGGCGCTGTTCACCATCGTCATGGGCAACGCGTTCGCCGCGTTCCCCGTGATGACGGCGGCGATCGGCTGGCCCGTGCTCATCGAGCAGATGAACGGCAACGCGCCCGCAGTCCTCGCGATCGGCATGCTCTGCGGCTTCTGCGGGACCCTCGTCACGCCGATGGCCGCCAACTTCAACCTGGTCCCTGCGGCGCTCCTCGAACTCAAGGACCCGTACGGCCCGATCAAGGCCCAGCTGCCCACGGCGGCCGCGCTGCTGGTCTGCAACGTCGCGATCATGGCCCTCTTCGCCTTCTGATCCGCGCCGCCCCGGACCGGGCCCGTCGGCCCCCACCGCCTGTCCCGCGCCCCACCCTCTGGAGTCTCCCGATGTCCCCCGCGCTCCCCGCCGCGCACGCCGTCCCCTTCGCCGAGCTGGCCCTCGCCAACGTCGTACGCGAGTACCCCAACGCACCCGCGCACCTCTACGCCGGGCCCGAGGAACTCGTGCCGCCGCGTACGCTGCACCCCGCGTTCTACGGGGGCTACGACTGGCACTCCACCGTGCACATGCACTGGCTGCTCGTCCGCCTGATGCGCCGCTTCTCCACCACCGGCGACCTCCCGGCCACGCTCACCACCCGGATCCGCGAGGTGCTCGACACCCATCTGACCCGCGAGAACATCGAGGTCGAGGCGGACTACCTGCGCGGCAGGCCGCACTTCGAGCGCCCCTACGGCTGGGCCTGGCTGATCGCCCTCGCGGCGGAGTGCCGGGCGCTCGCCACCCCCGACGGAGACCGCTGGGCCGACGCCCTGGCCCCCGGGGTCGCGGCCGTCGGCGACCTGCTGGCCGCCTGGCTGCCCAAGGCCACCTACCCGGTGCGCCACGGCGTCCACAACAACAGCGCCTTCGGCCTCGGTCTGATCCTCGACGCGGGCAGGACGGCCGGGCTGCCCGAGCCGGTGCTCGACTCCGCGGCCGGCCGGCTGCGGTCCTGGTTCACCGACGACCATGACGCCCCCGCACACTGGGAGCCCTCCGGCCAGGACTTCCTGTCCCCCGCCCTGGCCGAGGCGGACGCGATGCGCCGGGTGCTGCCGGTCGCGGAGTTCCGTACGTGGCTCGCCGGGTTCCTGCCCGCGCTGGTCTCCGACGCGCCCGACTCGTCGCTCCTCGAACCGCCGGTGGTCTCCGACCACGCCGACCCGCAGATCGGCCATCTGCTCGGCCTCACCCTGAGCCGGGCGGCGGCGCTGCGTTCGATCGCCGGGGCGCTCCCGGACGGCCCGGCCCGCTCCGCGCTCCTCGCCTCGGCCGACGCCCACCTCACGCGCGGCCTGCCGACGGTGTCGTCCGGGGACTTCTCCTCGGACCACTGGCTGGCGACCTACGCGGTGCTGGCCCTGGACACCGCGCCCGGCCACTGAGAGCGCGTCGCGTCCTGTCCCGTACTCGTGCCCGCCGCCCGTGAAGACCGGGCGGCGGGCATCCGCGCGGGGCGTACGCCCTACCCTCGGCACATGAGCGACAGCGCACCTGGCACCCCCGGCGGCGACACCCTCCTCCGCGACCGCTGGCGCGGGGCCCTGCTCGCCGCCCGCGGCGGGGCGGACTCCGGGCCCGATCCCGCCCCGTACGCCGACGCCCTCCTCGCGCGCTGGGCGGAGCCCCAGCGGCGCTACCACACCACCGCGCACCTCACCCAGGTCCTGGACCGCGTCGACACCCTGGCCGGGCACGCCGCCGACCCGGACCTGGTACGCCTCGCCGTCTGGTTCCACGACGCGGTCTACCGGCCCGACCGCTCGGAGAACGAGGAGCGCAGCGCTGCGCTCGCCGAGCGAGCGCTGCCGGAGGCCGGCCTGCCGGACCGCGCGACGGCGGAGGTCGCCCGGCTGGTCCGGCTCACCGTCACTCACGACCCGGCGCCGGGCGACACCAACGGCGAAGTGCTGTGCGACGCGGACCTCGCGATCCTGGCCTCGGCCCCCAAGGAGTACGCGGCGTACGCGGCCCAGGTCCGGCAGGAGTACGGTTTCGTCCCCGACGAGGCCTTCACCCAGGGCCGGTCCGCCGTGCTCAGGCAACTGCTGGAGCTGCCCCAACTGTTCCGTACGCCGCACGGCGTCGCGGAGTGGGAAGCAAGGGCGCGGCAGAACCTGACCACCGAACTTGAGCTTCTCAGTCACTGAGACAGGGGAATTCCAGGGCTGAGGACGCTGTTGCCCACTGTCATGCCTGACTCCACTCCCAGCCGCCCCCGTATGCCGATGGCCGTCTACATCCTCGGCCTCTCGGTCTTCGCCCTCGGTACCAGTGAGTTCATGCTGTCCGGGCTGCTGCCGCCGATCGCGGACGACATGGGTGTGTCGATCCCGAAGGCCGGGCTCCTCATATCCGCCTTCGCGATCGGCATGGTGGTCGGCGCCCCGCTGCTGGCCGTCGCCACCCTGCGGCTCCCGCGGCGTACGACCCTCATCGGGCTGATCTCCGTCTTCGGGCTGGGGCAGGTCGCGGGGGCCCTGGCACCGACGTACGAGGTGCTGTTCCTCTCCAGGGTGGTGAGCGCGCTGGCGTGCGCGGGCTTCTGGGCGGTCGGTGCGGCGGTCGCCATCGCGATGGTGCCGGTGAACGCGCGCGCCAGGGCGATGGCCGTGATGATCGGCGGGCTGTCCATCGCCAATGTGCTGGGCGTGCCGCTCGGCGCCTTCCTCGGGGAGAGCTTCGGCTGGCGTTCGGCGTTCTGGGCGGTGGGCGCCGCCTCCGCGGTCGCCCTGGTCGGTGTCGTCACCCGCATCCCGCGCATCCCGCTGCCGGACGAGAGGCCGCAGCTGCGGCGCGAGGTCTCGATCTACCGGGACCGTCAGGTGTGGCTGTCGATCGTCATCACCGCCCTCGCCGCCGGCGGTGTCTTCTGCGCCTTCAGCTATCTCGCCCCGCTGCTGACGGACGTGGCCGGTCTGGGTTCCGGCTGGGTGCCGTGGGTGCTGGCGCTGTTCGGCGTGGGCGCCCTGGCCGGCACGACGATCGGCGGCCGGGTCGCCGACGCCCACCTCTTCGGTGTGCTGCTCAGCGGGATCAGCGCTTCGACCGTCTTCCTGGTGGCGATGGCCCTGTTCGCGTCCCACCCGGTCGCGGTGGTCGCGTTGGCCTTCCTGCTCGGCCTCTCCGCGTTCTACACCGCCCCGGCGCTCAACGCCCGGATGTTCAACGTGGCCGGTGCGGCCCCAACCCTGGCCGGAGCGACGACGACGGCCGCGTTCAACCTGGGCAACACGGCCGGTCCGTGGCTGGGCGGCGCGGTGATCGACGCGGGTCTCGGTTTCCGTTCGACGGCCTGGGCGGGTGCCGGGATGCTGGTCGTCGGCCTGGCGGCCGTGGTGGTCTCACTACGGCTGCGCGGCGGCTCGCGGTCCCGGCTGGTGGCGGGTGGGCCCGTCAGCTCGGAGCTGGCCCCGGAGCAGGCCGCCCCTTCGGCCTCCGCAGCCCCGCCTCGGTGATCCGGCGCACGATCTCCTTCGAGCCGACCTCGCGGGCCCCGGCGCGCACCGCGTCGGCGTAGCGCGCCTCGGGCACGTCGTAGTGGTCCCGCTCGAAGGCGCGGGGCGGACAGCCGATGGCGGCGGCGAAGGCGTGGAGTTCCTCGAACGACACGTCGCTGACCAGGTGCGACCACATGAGTCCGTGGCCCGGCCAGGTCGGCGGGTCGATGTAGAGGGTCACCGGCCGAGCACCTCGGCGAGCCCTCCCACCCGCGCGACCTGGACGGTGGCCTTGGTGCAGACCCAGTGCGGGTCGGCGCCGAGCTCCGGCTCGACGTCGAGGGCGTGCGGCTCCTCACCCGTGCACACGGGGCAGAGCGGCCAGCGTCCGTACTGTTCCAGAAGCGCGTCCTGGACGTCCTGGGCGACGAGCCCGGTGACGAACCCCACACCCTCGGGCCACTGCTCCACCCACCACCGCCGGTGGGTCACCGCGTCCTCGACCATCGAGACGATCCCGGCCTCTGCCACGTCCCCGGCCACCAGGTCGGCCATCACCAGCGCACGCGCGGTGTGCAGCTCCTGTTCCAGCCTGTTCAACTCCATCCCTCCATTGTCCCCCGCCGCCGTTTCGGCAGGCCACCGCCAAGATCACGGACGGCAAATCGGGGCATGTCATCCAATTTCGAGTAACCGGCGTCACGGAAGAGGGGCTTGACGGACGAAAGGACTGGAAATAACTTTCAAATGTGACCAATGACGTGAAGGAAATTTTCAACCGGGAGTCGCCGCCCGCCCCCGCGGCTCTCGCTGCCAAGGTGCGGACGCTCTCGCCGTCCATGACCCGGTCCATGCAGCGGGTCGCCGAGGCCGTGGCGGGGGACCCCGCCGGCTGCGCCGCCCTCACCGTCACCGGTCTCGCCGAGCACACCGGCACGAGCGAGGCGACCGTCGTCCGCACGGCCCGTCTCCTCGGCTACCCCGGTTACCGGGACCTGCGCCTCGCGCTCGCCGGGCTCGCGGCCCAGCAGCAGTCCGGCCGGGCCCCCGCGGTGACCGCCGACATCGCGGTCGACGACCCCATCGCGGACGTCGTCGCCAAGCTCGCCTACGACGAGCAGCAGACCCTCGCCGACACCGCCGCCGGTCTCGACACGGTACAGCTCGGCGCGGCGGTGGCCGCCGCCGCGACCGCACGCCGTATCGACGTCTACGGCGTCGGCGCCTCCTCCCTCGTCGGCCAGGACCTGGCGCAGAAGCTGCTGCGCATCGGGCTGATAGCGCACGCCCACATGGACCCGCACCTCGCGGTGACCAACGCGGTGCAGCTCCGCTCCGGCGACGTCGCCATCGCGATCACCCACTCCGGTTCCACGGGTGACGTCATCGAGCCGCTCCGGGTCGCCTTCGACCGCGGTGCGACGACGATCGCGATCACCGGCCGCCCGGACGGACCGGTCACGCAGTACGCCGACCATGTGCTGACGACGTCGACCGCCCGCGAGAGCGAGCTGCGGCCGGCCGCCATGTCGAGCCGCACGAGCCAGCTCCTCGTCGTCGACTGCCTCTTCATCGGCGTCGCCCAGCGGACGTACGAGACGGCCGCCCCCGCGCTGTCCGCGTCGTACGAGGCGCTCGCCCACCGCCACACCCCGCGCAGCCGCTGAGCGCGCGCCCCCAGCACCCGCACCCGCACGAGTACGAGAAAGCAGAGCCGCAGTCCATGACCTCCACGACCGACGCGAACGCCGACGCAGCCACCCCCGGCGGCTACGGCGAACTCCAGGCCCAGCTCGCCACCCTCACCACCGAGGCGTTCCGGCCCGAGCTCGCCGAGATCGACCAGCTGCCGACGGCGGAGATCGCCCGCATCATGAACGGCGAGGACGCCACCGTCCCGGCCGCCGTTGCCGACAAGCTCCCGGAGATCGCCGCCGCGATCGACGCCACCGCCGAGCGCATGGCGCGCGGCGGCCGGCTGATCTACGCGGGCGCGGGCACGGCGGGCCGTCTGGGCGTGCTCGACGCGAGCGAGTGCCCGCCCACCTTCAACACCGACCCGTCCGAGGTCATCGGCCTCATCGCGGGCGGCCCCTCCGCCATGGTCAAGGCCGTGGAAGGCGCCGAGGACAGCAAGGAGCTGGCCGCCGCCGACCTCGACGGCCTGCACCTCACCGCCGACGACACGGTGGTCGGGATCTCCGCCTCCGGCCGCACCCCGTACGCCATCGGTGCCGTCGAGCACGCACGCGCCAAGGGCGCGCTCACCATCGGCCTCTCCTGCAACGCGGACTCCGGGCTCGCCGCGGCCGCCGAGCACGGCCTGGAGATCGTCGTCGGTCCCGAGCTGCTCACCGGTTCCACCCGCCTGAAGGCGGGCACGGCCCAGAAGCTCGTCCTCAACATGCTGTCGACGATCACGATGATCCGGCTCGGCAAGACGTACGGGAACCTCATGGTCGACGTACGCGCTTCGAACGAGAAGCTGCGCGCCCGCTCCCGCCGGATCGTCTCCCTCGCCACCGGCGCCTCCGACGCGGAGATCGAGGTGGCGCTCGCCGCCACCGACGGCGAGGTGAAGAACGCCATCCTCACCATCCTCGGCGGCGTCGACGGCCCCACGGCCGCCGCGCTCCTGGCCGACTCCCAGGGCCACCTCCGCGCCGCCCTCGCGGCCGTCCGTACCACCTGACGCACCACTCCTCGCACAGCAAGGCACCACGCACCATGGCTACTGAAGACAAGAACCGCGCCACTGCCGCCGCGATCCTGCCGCTCGTCGGTGGCGCTGCGAATGTCAGCTCGATCGCCCACTGCATGACCCGGCTCCGGCTGGGCCTGCACGACCGTTCCCTCGTCGACGACGAGGCCCTCAAGGCGGTCCCCGCCGTGATGGGCGTGGTCGAGGACGACACCTACCAGATCGTCCTCGGCCCGGGCACCGTCGCCCGGGTCACCCCCGAGTTCGAACAGCTCGTCGAGGAGGGCAAGGCCTCCGGCGCCCCCGCGCCGGCGGCTCCCGCCTCCGGTCACTCCGCCGAGGAGCTCGCCGACAAGGGCGCCGCCCTGAAGGCACAGCGGAAGGCGAAGAACGCCACGCCGTTCAAGCTCTTCCTGCGCAAGATCGCGAACATCTTCGTCCCGCTGATCCCCGCCCTCATCGGCTGCGGCATCATCGCCGGCCTCAACGGCCTGCTGGTGAACCTCGGCTGGCTGACCTCGGTCACCCCGGCCCTGGCGGCGATGGCGTCGGGCTTCATGGCCCTGATCGCGGTGTTCGTGGGCTTCAACACGGCGAAGGAGTTCGGCGGCACGCCGATCCTCGGCGGTGCGGTCGCGGCGATCATCGTCTTCCCCGGTGTCGCCAACATCGAGGCGTTCGGCCAGAAGCTCTCCCCCGGCCAGGGCGGTGTCCTCGGCGCGCTCGGTGCGGCCGTCCTCGCGGTGTACGTCGAGAAGTGGTGCCGCCGCTGGGTCCCCGAGGCGCTGGACGTGCTGGTCACCCCGACCCTCACGGTCCTGATCTCCGGCCTCGTCACGATCTTCGGCCTGATGTACGTCGCCGGTGAGGTCTCCTCCGCCATCGGTACGTTCGCCGACTGGCTGCTCTCCACGGGCGGCGCGGGCGCGGGCTTCCTGCTCGGCGGGCTGTTCCTGCCGCTGGTGATGCTGGGCCTGCACCAGGCCCTGATCCCGATCCACACCACCCTGATCGAGCAGCAGGGCTACACGGTCCTCCTCCCCATCCTCGCGATGGCCGGAGCCGGCCAGGTCGGTGCCGCGGCGGCCGTCTACCTCCGCCTCCCGCGCAACGAGTCGATCCGCCGCACCATCAAGTCCGCCATGCCGGCCGGTCTGCTCGGTGTCGGCGAGCCCCTGATCTACGGTGTCTCGCTCCCGCTGGGCCGCCCGTTCATCACCGCCTGCGTGGGCGGCGCCTTCGGCGGCGGCTTCGTCGGCCTCTTCAACCAGCTCGGCGACTCCGTCGGCTCCACGGCCATCGGCCCGTCCGGCTGGGCCCTCTTCCCGCTGCTCGACGGCAACCACGGCCTCGGTTCGACCATCGCCATCTACGCGGGCGGTCTGCTGGTCGGCTATGTCGCGGGCTTCGTCGCCACGTACTTCTTCGGCTTCAGCAAGTCCCTGCTGGCGGAGTTCAACGTCTCCCAGGAGCCGGCCGCCTCGACGGTCGCCGCCTCGGGCGGCGGGGCCGCCGCTCCGGGCTCGGGCTCGGGCTCGGGCTCGGGCTCGGGCGACTCCCCGGCCAAGGAACCCGCACAGGTCTGAGGCACGGGCGGAAGCCCGTACGGTCCGCGAAGCCCTCGGCGGCCGGTTCTCCTAACAGGAGACCGTGCCGCCGGGGGCTTCGCCCGTGCCGCCCCCTTACGGGCGACGGGCATCCAGGGGCCGGGGGCCTCCGGGCCCACGCGCGAGCCCGGGCATCAGCGCGCGGACGGGCACCGGCTGTGGTGTCCGCCGTCGAGCGCGGCGATCCGCTCCCGCGACATGGCCACCCTCTCCGGGTCGGCGTCGGGGCCCAGGCGCAAGCAGGACTCGAAGTACCCGCGTGCCTCCTCGGGCCGGTCCGTGGCCAGCAGCGCGTCACCGAGGAACAGCAGGATGCGGCTCTCCACCGCGGCATTCCTCATCTGCCTGGCGAGCGCGAGACTCGTGACGAAGTGCTCCACCGCCTCCTGCCAGCGCCCCAGTCTGCCCAGCGCGCTGCCGGTTCCCTGGTGCGCCCCGAACCTGGTCAGTGCCGCGACATGCGGCTCGATGCCGTCCCCGTAGGCCTCGACGGCGTCCAAGGTGGTACGGAAGGCGGCGATCGCCTCCTCTGCCTGCCCCGCGTCCTCGAAGACCAGCGCAAGGTTGAACGACGCCTGCAACATGCCGTGCACATCACCGGCGCGATCGAAGAGGCCCTGCGCGGCTTCGGCGTGGCTGAAGGCCCCGTCCGTCTCACCCAGCAGCCGGTGAGCCCAGCTGCTGTACTGGTGGGACCATGCCTGCTGCGTCAGGTCACCCGCTCGTACGGCCACCTCCCGGGCCCGGGCCGAGACGGCCAGGCTCTCCCGGGGGCGCGCCTCGCACAACAGCACCGCCCAGGCCAGATAGTTCAGCTGGGCAGCCTGGGCACGCACGTCCCCGAGCGCCTCGGCCGAACGCACCGCCAGGCCGAACACCTCGCCCCAGTGGCCCCAGAAGATCCACTGGTCCGAGAACCAGTGCAGCGCCTCGGCAACCTCCACCACAACCGCGTGACGGCCCTCCTCCGAGGCCGCGCGAAGCGCCACGAGCCAGTTGCCCCCCTCTGCCTGGAGCCATTCCCTGGCGCGTTCCGCATCCGACAGGTCGACGGTCCCGCGCCAGGAGTCCGGCGGTGCGCCGTGGTCGGGGTCGTACCAGCGGCCGGCCACCACGGCCGTGTCCAGCAGCCACCGGTACAGCTCTCCACGCGAACGTTCCACGGCGTCCGCCGGCTCGTCCTCCGACAGCCGGACGCGAGCGTAGAGGTGCAGGAGATCGTGCAGCCGGTAGCGGCTGCCCTCCGCGCCGAGCAGCCCAGCCTCGACCAGTTCCTCCAGGGTGTCCTCGGTGGCGTAATGATCCTGGCCGGTCAGCACGGCCGCGCAGGCGACGCCGGTGTCCGGACCGGGGATCAGTGTCAGCGAGCGAAACATCCGGGCCGCCACGGGCGTCAGCTGCCGGTACGACAGGTCGAACGCCGCCTTCACCCGGACGTCGCCCGCCGACAGCACGTCGAGCCGCCGGTCCTCCTGCGCCAGCCGGTCCGCGAGCCGCCGCACGGTCCACCCCGTCCGGGTGGCCAGCAGGTTCCCCGCGACCCGGAGCGCCAGCGGCAGGTATCCGCAGCGTTCGGCGACCTCGGCCAGAGCGGCCGGCTCAGCCGCGGCGCGCTCGGTTCCGGCGATGGACGCCAGCATCTTCCCCGCGTCCTCCGCGGCGAGTTGCCCGAGCCACAGCCGGTGGACACCCTCCAGCTCGGTGAGCATCCGCCGACTCGTCATCACGGTCAGCACCGAGCCCGCCCCCGGCAGCAGCGGGCGGGCCTGCGCCTCGTCGCGCACGTTGTCCAGGACGAGCAGCAGCCGCCGGTCCGCGAGTACCTGCCGGTACAGCGCCGCGTGCCCGTGCGCTCCGGCCTTGGCCAATTCGCGGTCCGGAGTGCCGAGTGCCTTCAGCACGGTGACGATCAGCTCGGCCGGACCAGGTGGGGAGTCGTCCGTGCCCCGGAGGTCCACGAGGAGCTGGCCGTCCGGGAAATCCTCGGCCAGACGTCTCGCGGCGTGCAGCGCCAAGGTGGTCTTCCCCGCACCGGGAGCACCTGAGACGGACACCACGACCGGCCGGTCCCGGGACTCCTCCGCCAGCTCGGCGAGCAGGGCCGCCTCCCGGTCCCGACCGGTGAAGTCGTCGACCCCGCGTGGGAAGGAGCGCACGCCCGCCGGCCGGTCGGACGCGCTACGGCCGGCGCGCGCGGCGGCCAGCAGCCGTTCCCGCTCCGGTGCCTCCAGCGCCAGCCCGTTCGCGAGCGCGGCGACCGTACGCCTCTGAGGCGCGGCCCTCCGCTCGCGTTCCAGGTCACCGATGCCGCGGACGCTGACACCCGAGGCCGCGGACAGCCCCTCGATCGTCAGCGACCTGGCCACTCTCAGCTCCCGCAGCAACGCCCCGAAAGCCACCTGCCCGCTCACGCGCGCCCTCCCCTGATCCTGATCCCGGTGCCACAGCCGGAACTCCCCCATATCGGAGGAATGATCATAAAAGGCGGGCGCCTCCCGGAGGGGCGGTGTCCACGGGCCGGGCACCGTCGCCCGGGTCCCCAGAGTTCGAGCAGCACGTCGAGGGGGCAAGACCACTGGTGCCCTCGCGCCGGCGGCTCCGGCCGGCCGTGACAGGGCGGCCCTGGGTCAGGTCTCGGGCCCGTCCCCGAGGGCGGCGGCGTCCAGGGAGGCAGACGTGCGAAGGGCGCGCCACTCCACGGGCGAGTGACCGTGAACAGCTCGGAACATCCGGCTGAAGTGCGCCGGACTGACGAATCCCCACCGCTGGGCGATCGAGGAGACGGTCGGAGGTGACACGCTCCGGCGGGCCAGCTCGCGTGCGCACCGTTCCAGCCGACGCCGTCTGATGTAGCGAGCCACCGTGACGCCCTCCGCCTCGAAGAGGCGATGCAGGTAACGCACGGAGATGTGGTGCGCCTGTGCCACCGTGCCCGGCGAGAGTTCCGGATCGGCGAGGTGGTCGTCGATGTGGGCGCGGATCCTGGCCAGCAGCTGGCGGCGGGGATCGTCGGTGGCGGTGTCCGCACGGCCGGTCCCGGACATCCGCTCGCGTTCGGCGACGAGGGCGCAGAAGAGGTTCGCGACACCCTCCGCTGACAGGTCGGCGATCGACGCAGAGCGCGGACCTTCGGCCGTGACCAGCGTGTCCAGGAGGGCTCTCAGGGCGAGACCGAGCCCGGCCGTGGTGGGTACGACCGCTCCGCCCGCCTGCGCACGGGTGTCCCCGGCCGCCAGGACGCGACGTGGCAGACGCACGATGCGCGTCGCGAACGCCGTCGGGTGTTCCAGGGTGTACGGGGCGCTCGCATCCCACAGGAACAGCGTCCCCGGTCCGGCGGTGACCGTCCTGCCGGCCTGGGTGAGGACCGAGGTGCCACGTTCCTGGACGCCGAAGACGGCGAAGGGTTCGGTGTCTTCGGCGATGTGCGCCCGCGTCCGGTGGACACCGCCGGTATCCGCCTCCAGGTCACTCACCCGCACGAACCCCACCTGGGTGGTGCGGGACCGCGCGCTGACGTCCCCCCGTCCGCCCGTGGTGACACCCACCGAACCCAGCACCCCTTCGACGGCGGCGCGCCACCGTCTTCGTCCGTCGTCGCAGGAAACCGTCTCTGTCAGCGAAACCTGGCTCACCTGGCTGCATCTCCACACGGTGCTCTGGGCTGAGGCCTGTGTGCCGCGGTACGCACGGCTGGTCAGGAGCGGATGCCGGGTGACGCCGTCGTCACCCGGTCACGCATGGATCCCCCCATGCCGCACGGCGCTCGTGTGCCGTGCGGCCCTGGCCTGGCGGCATCGGAGCCGCCCTTCCCCACCCAGGGACAGCGAACCAGTCGGCGCCCGGACACTCCAGGCAGAAGACAGGCAGAAAGACGGCATCACCCGGCGGAGTCCAGCTGCGCGAGCCGCTCGCGCGCCGTACGCACCCGCTGCGGATCGGCGTCCTGGCCGAGGCGCACGCAGCGCTCGAAGCAGTCACGCGCCTCGTCGACGCGGCCCGCGGCCCGCAGGGCGTCGCCGAGTTTCACCAACTGGCGGCTCTGCAGCGCCGTGTTTCCCGTCTCCTGGGCGAGGGCGAGCGCCATGCCGAACCGCTCCGCGGACTCGCTCCAGCGGCCCAGGCCATCAAGCGCGGTGCCCATGCTCGCCTGGACTCCGATCATGGTGAAGGCAGCGATGTGCGGCGCGAGCCGACCCAGATTCTCCTCGACCACGCCCAGAGTCTCCCAGCAGGCGTCGAGGGCCTTCTCCGCCTGTCCCGCGCGCTCGAAGAGCAGGACTCGGTGCAGGAGGGCCTGCAGCAGCCCGTGGACCTCATCGGCGCGTGTGAACAGGGCGGTCGCCTCGTCGACGTGGCGGAAGGCCTCCCCGATCTCGTCCAGCAGCCGGTGAGCCCATCCGCTGTACTGGTGGGACCACGCCTGCTGCACCAGGTCACCCGCTCGTACGGCCACCTCCCGGGCCCGGGCCGAGACGGCCAGGCTCTCCCGGGGGCGCGCCTCGCACAACAGCACCGCCCAGGCCAGATAGTTCAGTTGGGTCGCCTCCGCCAGCGGGTCGCCGAGTGCCTCGGCCGAACTGACCGCCCGTCCGAACACCTCGCCCCAGTGGCCCCAGAAGATCCACTGGTCCGAGAACCAGTGCAGCGCCTCCGCGACCTCCACCACGTCGGCGTGACGGCCCTCCACCGACGCGGCGCGGAGGGCGGTGAGCCAGTTGACGCCTTCCGCCTGGAGCCACTCCCTGGCGCGTTCGGCGCTCGACAGGTCAACCGTGCCCTGCCGGCCGTCCGACGGTGCGCCGTAGTCGGGGTCGTACCAGCGGCCGGCCACCACGGCCGTGTCCAGCAGCCACCGGTACAGCTCTCCACGCGAACGTTCCACGGCGTCCGCCGGCTCGTCCTCGCCCAGCCGGGCCCGGGCGTAGAGGTGCAGGAGGTCGTGCAGCCGGTATCCGCTTCCCCTCGCCCCGAGCAGTCCGGCTTCGACCAGGTCCTCCAGGGTGTCCTCGGCGTCGAACGGATCCTGGCCGGTGAGCCGGGCGGCGGACGCGGGGCCGACGTCAGGCCCGGGAACCAGGGTCAGCAGCCGGAACATGCGCGCCGCGTCCGGGGTCAGCTGCCGGTACGACAGGTCGAAGGCGGCTTCCACCCGCACGTCGCCCGCGGACAGCACACCGAGTCGCCGGTCCTCCTCCGCCAGCCGCTGGGCGAGTCGTCGCACGGTCCAGCCGGTCCTGGTGACCAGCAGGTTGCCAGCGATCCGCAGAGCCAGCGGCAGGTATCCGCAGCGTTCGGCGACTTCCGCCAGAGCGGCCGGCTCCGCCGCCGTCCGCCCGGTTCCCACGATGGAGGCCAGCAGGCTTTCGGCGTCCTCCGGGTCGAGCTGGCCCAGCCACAGCCTGTGGACGCCCTCCAGGCCGGTCAGCATCCGCCGGCTCGTCACCACGGTCAGGGTCGCGCCGGCTCCCGGCAGCAGCTGGCGTACCTGGGTCTCGTCCGCGACGTTGTCCAGCACGAGCAGCATCCGCCGGTCCGCTATCACCTGCCGGTAGAGCGCCGCGTGGCCCTGGGGCCCGGCCTTCGACAGCTCCCTGTCCGGTGTTCCCAGAGCCTTCAGCACGGTGATGATCAGTTCGGCCGGGCCGGGCGGGGAGTCGTGCGTGCCCCTGAGGTCCACCATCAGCTGACCGTCCGGGAACTCACCGGCGACCCGCCTCGCGGCGTGCAGCGCCAGGGTCGTCTTCCCCGCGCCGGGTGCACCGGAGACGGCGACCACGGCCGGCCCCGCCCCCACTTCCCGCGCGAGTCCGGTGAGCACGGCCAACTCCCTTTCCCGGCCGGTGAAGTCGTCGACGCCTCGCGGGAAGGAGCTCACTCCGACCGGGCGGTAGGACGTACCACGCCCGGTACGCGCGGCGGCCAGCAGCCGTTCCCGTTCCGGTTCGCCCAGGGCCAGTCCGTTCGCCAGCGCGGCGACCGTGCGTCGCTGCGGCGCGGCCCTGCGGTCGCGTTCGAGGTCCCCGATGCCCCTGACGCTGATTCCCGAGGCCTCGGACAGCCCCTCGATCGTCAGCGACCTGGCGAGCCGCAGCTCCCGGAGCAGCGCACCGAACGCCTCCCGCCCCTCTTCCACCACCTGGTCCACTCCCGGACTCATGGCCCCGCCGTCTCGGCGGAGCCGCCCCAACCCCCCAGGGGAATGATCATAAAAGATGTAAATGACGGTTTCCTGGCCCACGGCGGTCGGCACCACAGGCGTCCGGCCCGGCAGTGCGCTGAGGGGCTAGCCCTCGTGCACGGGGAGAAACACCGGCACCCGGGTCCCCTCGTAGCTTCGGACCGTGCCCGGCCCTGAGAACGCAGCGGGCGCACACACACCGACCGTTCCGAGAGGACAGCCATGTTCGACATCACCAAGGTGCAGGCCGCCCCCAGCGCCGACCTGATCACCCCCGACAACGCGGTCATGCTCTTCGTGGACCACCAGCCGCAGATGTTCTTCGGCACCGGCAGCGGCGACCGTGCCGCGATCATCAACAGCACCGTCGGACTCGCCAAGGCGGCCCGCGCCTTCGACGTGCCGACCGTCCTGACGACGGTCGCCGCCGAGTCCTTCTCCGGCCCCCTCCTCCCACAGCTGGCCGAGGTGTTCCCGAAGGCCGACATCATCGACCGTACGTCGATGAACGCCTGGGAGGACGAGGCCCTCGTCGCGGCGGTCAAGGCGACCGGCCGCCGCAAGATCGTCCTGTCCGGACTGTGGACCGAGGTCTGCCTGGTGCTGCCCGCGCTCTCCGCCCTGGAGCAGGGGTACGAGGTGTACGTCGTCTCCGACGCCTCCGGCGGCGTCAGCCCCGCCGCCCACGAGCACGCCCTGCAGCGGATGATCGCCGCCGGCGCGGTCCCGGTGACCTGGGTGCAGGTCCTCCTGGAGCTCCAGCGCGACTGGGCGCGCCAGGAGACGTACGGCGCCGTGATGGACATCGTCAAGGAGCACGCGGGCGCGTACGGTCTGGGCGTCGTCTACGCGCAGTCCGTCATCGGCGAGCACGCGGCGGGCTGACCCCGTGGACACCGGCATTCTGATCCTGCGTCTGCTGGTGGGCCTGCTCGTCGCCGGGCACGGAGTCCAGAAGGTCAGCTTCCACCTGGGCGGCCGTGGACTCGACGGCGGGACCGAGGAGTTCCGCGCCGACGGCTTCCGGGGCGGCGTCCTCACCGCGCTCGCCGCGGGCGGCGGCCAGATCGGCTCCGGCCTGCTGCTCGCCGCCGGTCTCCTCACCCCGCTCGCCGCGACCGGCACCGTCGGGGTGATGACGGTCGCCGCCACCGTGAAGTGGCGCAACGGGCTCTGGGTGCAGAACGACGGTTACGAGTACCCGCTCGTCCTGATCGGAGCCGCCGTGGCCCTCGCCGCCACCGGACCCGGAGCCTGGTCCGTCGACGCCGTCATCGGCCTCACGCCGTTCCCCCTGTGGTGGACGGCCGTTGTCCTGGCCGCCGGTGCCGGCAGCGGGCTGCTGGCCCGCCTCGTACTCCACCGCGAACCGGCGCCCGTACGGCGCTGAGCGACCGCCCCGAGCCGGCCCGCCCGCCCGGCGCTCTCCCCTGCCCGAGCGGGCGGGCCACCACTTCTCCACCCCGTGCCGACCGGACACCCGTCAGCACCCGAATCGGAGTCATCGATGCAAGCGCCCACGACCGCACCCCACCGTGACGGCGGACAGCCCCTCCTGCACCAGACCGGCGAGGAGACCCAGCCGTTCGGCACGCTCAAGCAGCTCCCGATCGGACTCGGCCACGACACCCGGCTCTACGCCTGTCAGCGGCTGAACCACCTGCTCGCCGACACGCAGATCCTGTACTCCCTCTACAAGAAGCACCACTGGCTGATGCGCGGGGCGACCTTCTACTCGCTCCACCTGATGCTCGACAAGCACGCCGACGAGCAGCTGGCGATCGTGGACGCGCTGGCCGAACGGGTCCAGTCCCTGGGCGGCGTGGCCGTCGGAGACCCCCGCCACGTGGCGGAACTGACCTCGATTCCCCGGCCTCCCGACGGCGTCGAGCAGGTGCCGGTGATGCTGTCGCGTCTCCTCGACGCGCACGAGCGCATCCTGACCGACGCCCGCGACGCCGCCGCCCGCCTCTCCACCGAGGGCGACGAGGGCAGCAACGACCTGCTGATCTCCCAGGTGGTCCGCACCGGCGAGGCCCAGGTGTGGTTCCTGGCCGAACACCTGGTGGACACCCCCCTGGTGCGCGCCTGAAAGGCGCCCCCCTCACCCCGACTCACCAACCCGAACAAGGAAGACACCATGCCCTACATCAAGGTCGCCGAAGGCAACTCGGCCCCCGTCGAGCTCTACTACGAGGACCACGGCACCGGCCGCCCGGTCGTACTGATCCACGGCTGGCCGCTGAACGGCGCCTCCTGGGAGCGGCAGACCGCGGCCCTGCTCGCCTCGGGCCACCGGGTCATCACCTACGACCGCCGCGGCTTCGGCCGCTCCGACCAGCCCGCCGACGGCTACGACTACGACACTTTCGCCTCCGACCTGAACGAGGTGCTCACCGCCCTCGACCTGGACGACGTCACCCTGGTCGGCTTCTCCATGGGTACGGGCGAGGTCACCCGCTACCTCGGCACGTACGGCTCCGCACGCGTCGCCAGGGCCGCCATGATCGGCGTCGTTCCCCCCTTCCTGCTGAAGACGGACGACAACCCGACCGGTGTCGACGCCGGCGTGTTCAAGGGCATCGAGGAGGCGATCGTCGCCGACAGGTTCGCCTTCATGACGGACTTCCTCGCCGACTTCTACAACGTGGACGTCCTGGGCGGCGACCGCATCAGCGAGCAGGCGGTCCAGGCCAGTTGGAACGTCGCAGCCGGTGCCTCAGCGAAGGCGACGCTCGACTGCGTACAGGCCTGGCTCACCGACTTCCGCGCGGACCTGCCCGCCTTCGACATCCCGACGCTGATCATCCACGGCGACGCCGACCGCACCCTGCCGATCGGCGCCACCGCGATCCCGCTCTCCAAGAGCATCACCGGCGCCGAGCTGAAGGTGATCCCCGGGGGTCCGCACGGCCTTCTGTGGACCCATGCCGACGAGGTCAACGCGGCCCTGCTCGCCTTCCTCGCCTGACCCACCGATCCACCCGCCACCAAGGAGATCCACATGCCCGACCAGCCCGTACTGGACGCCGCCGCCCAGGCGTTCGCCGAAGCCACCTCCCAGCCTCCGTTCCTCTACCAGATCCCCGTGCCCGACGGCCGCAAGGCCGTCGACGACGTCCAGAGCGGCGAAGGCGTCCCGCTGCCCGCCGTGGAGGAGGAGTGGATCACCGTCCAGGGCGGCCCCACGGGCACCGTCCGGACCAGGATCGTCCGCCCCGCCGGCATCACCGGCCCCCTCCCCGTGGTCCTCTACATCCACGGCGCGGGCTGGGTCTTCGGCAACGCCCACACCCACGACCGGCTGGTACGCGAACTCGCCGTCGGGACGGGTGCGGCCGTCGTCTTCCCGGAGTACGACCTCTCCCCCGAGGCCCGCTACCCGGTCGCCATCGAGCAGAACTACACGGTCGCCCGCTGGATCACCACCGAAGGCCACCAGAAGAACCTCGACGGGCAGCGCCTGGCCGTCGCGGGCGACTCGGTCGGCGGCAACATGAGCGCCGCCCTCACCCTCATGGCCAAGGAGCGCGGCGATGTGCGCATCGCCCACCAGGTGCTCTTCTACCCCGTCACCGACGCCTCCTTCGGCACCGAGTCCTACGAGCAGTTCGCCGAGGGGTACTTCCTGCGCCGCGACGCCATGCGCTGGTTCTGGGACCAGTACACGACCGACGAGACCGAGCGGGCGCAGCCCACCGCCTCCCCGCTGCGCGCCTCCCTCGACCAGCTGACCGGCCTCCCGCCGGCCCTGGTGATCACCGCCGAGGCCGATGTCCTGCGCGACGAGGGCGAGGCGTACGCGGCGCGGCTGCGCGCGGCCGGCGTACCGGTGACGGCCCTGCGCGTGCAGGGGGTCATCCACGACTTCGTGATGCTGAACGCGCTCCGCGGGACCCCCGGGGCCGAGCTCGCGATCGGTCTCGCGACGCGGACCCTGCGCGGAGCCCTCGCATGACCGGCCCCGCGAGCATGCCCGTGGCGGGGGTCGCCCCCGCCCCGGTCCCGGACGGCCGGCCTGCGGACCTGCTGATCCGCAACGCCAAGGTGTTCACCGGCGATCCCGCCCGCCCCGCCGCCCAGGCCGTCGCCATCCGCGACGGCCGGGTGGCCGCCCTCGGCGACGACCACTCCCTCTCGGCCCTGATCGGCCCCGGGACCGAGGTCGTCGACGCGCTCGGCCGCCGGGTGATACCCGGGCTCAACGACTCACACCTGCACGTCATCCGAGGCGGTCTGAACTACGTCCTCGAACTCCGCTGGGACGGTGTCCGCAGCCTCCGCCAGGCCCTGGCCATGCTGCGCGAGCAGGCGGGCCGTACGCCCAAGGGCCAGTGGATCCGTGTCGTCGGAGGCTGGACGGCCGAGCAGTTCGCCGAGCGCCGGATGCCGACGGTGGCGGAGCTGAACGCCGCCGCGCCCGACACTCCTGTCTTCGTCCTGCACCTCTACCAGTCCGCGCTGATGAACCGCGCCGCCGTGCAGGCGGCAGGCTTCACCCGTGAGACACCCGACCCGCGCGGCGGGCAGATCGTACGCGGCCGGGACGGAGAGCCCACCGGGGTCCTCCTCGCGGCCCCGAGCGCCCTCATCCTGTACTCCACCCTGGCCAAGGCACCCGCCCTGGACGAGGCGGACAAGCGGACGTCCACCCGGCACTTCCTGCGTGAACTCAACCGCTTCGGGCTGACCTCGGCAGTCGACGCCGCCGGCGGATTCCAGAACTTCCCCGACAACTACGCCACCGTCATCGACCTGGCGAAGTCCGGGGAGCTGTCGCTGCGGATCGCCTACCACCTCTTCCCGCAGACCGCCGGGCAGGAACTCGCCGACCTCAGGCGCTGGACCGAGACGGTCAAGCCCGGGGACGGCGACGAGTGGCTACGCCTCAACGGCGCCGGGGAGAACCTGACCTGGGCCGCCGCCGACTTCGAGAACTTCTCCGAGCCCCGCCCCGAGCTATCCGAAGGCTACGAGGCCGAGTTCGAGCAGGCGGTCCGGCTGCTCATGGAGAACGGCTGGGGCTTCCGCCTCCACGCGACCTACGACGAGACGATCCGCCGCGACCTGGACGTCTTCGAGAAGCTGGCCACCGAAGGGCTGTTCCCCGGCGGCAACTGCTGGCTCTTCGACCACGCCGAGACCGTCTCGGCGCACAGCCTGGACCGGATCGCCGCGCTCGGCGGCGCGCTGTCCGTCCAGAACCGGATGTCCTTCCAGGGCACCGCCTTCCTCGACCGTTACGGCGCGGAGGCCGCCGCGCACTCCCCTCCGGTGCGGGCGATGCTGGACCGCGGCCTGACGGTCGGCGCGGGGACGGACGCCACGCGCGTCTCCTCGTACAACCCGTGGGTCGCACTCCACTGGCTGGTGACGGGCCGCACCGTCGGCGGCACGTCGCTGTACCCGGCGGAGAACCTGATCGACCGGGAGACCGCCCTCGGTCTCTACACCCGGGGAGGCGCCCAACTGACCGGCGAGCAGGACGTCAAGGGCATCCTCCGGGAGGGCTATTACGGCGACCTGGCGATCCTGTCCGACGACTACCTGACCGTGCCCGAGGCCGTCATCCCCGACATCGAGTCCGTGCTCACCGTCGTCGGCGGCCGGATCGTCCACGCCGCCGCCGAGTACGCCGGACTCGACGAGCCCGTCCCGCCGGTCAGCCCGCTGTGGAGCCCGGTGGCCCACTTCGGTGGCTACCGCTCCGCCGGAGCGGCCCAGGCCGATCTGATGGCCGACGCGGTCGCCGAGTCCGACGAACACCGGCTGTGGCGCGTCGCGCGCGGCCTCACCCCCGACACCCCACCGCCGTTCCTCGACCCCTGCTTCCTCCACTGACCAAGGGAAAGCCTCGTATGACCACCTCGGCCGGCACAGAGCCGGACCACTCCACGGGCACCCTCCCGGGCCGCCGCTTCGAAGCGGACCTCCGGTCCATGACCCGTATCAACCTGCGCCCCATCGCCTCACCGATGCCGCTGGGCTTCTTCACCGTGGCGATCGCCTCCGTGATGACGGCCTGCCTGCAACTCGACGTCTTCGAGGCTGCGGACCGCCAAGCCGTCGCCCTGTGCGTGCTGCCCGCCTTCTTCCTCCAGCTCCTGGTCAGCTACCTGGCCTTCGGTGCCCGGGACGTGATCGCGGCGACCCTCATGGGGACCTTCGCGAGCAGCTGGCTGGCCTACGCCCTCGTCCTCGGCACCGGGTCCGCCGGGGGGACCCGCGTACTCGCCGTCTTCAACCTGACCCTCCTGTGCTTCGGGGCGCTGATGGCCGCCGTCACCCGGCCGAAGCGCGCTCTGTGGTTCGTGATCGTGGCCTCCCTGCCTCGCTGGGCGGCCACCGGGCTGTCCGGGCTGACCGAAGCCGACTGGCTTCGGTACACCTCCGGGGGTCTCGGCATCCTGGTGGCGCTGGTGGCCGCCTACGCGGCGTTCGCCCTGCTGCTGGAGGACGTACGCAGCGAGGAAGTGCTCCCCATCGGCCGCAGCGGCCCCGCCCACACCGCAGTCGAGGGCGACCTCTCCGTACAACTGCGCAACCTGGAACGGCAGGCGGGGGTGCGTCGCACGCTGTGAGGCACCCCGGGGGTGTCGTCACTGCCCTGCGACGGCCGTGACGACACCCCCCTGGTGTCACGGGTCAGCCCGTAGGGTCGGGCCCATGTCAGCAGACCTCGTCCAGGACTCCTGGACTCGCATCGACACGTGGCTGAGTGAGCACGCGCCCCGCACCCTCGCCACGCTTCTGCCGCCTGCGGAAATTGAGGAAATCGCGGCAGCCCAGGAGGAACTCGGTGTCACCTTCCCTCCGGACCTGGTCTCCTCACTCCTCCGGCACAACGGGGCACTGGAGGGACCCGCGGCGTTCCGTTTCAGCACCGGCGACCGGCTTCTCGGACTGGGTGGATTGCTCGGGGACACCGGTTTCATGCGCGCCGTCGACCAAGGCCCGGACGGGGAGGACGAGGACTACTGGCTCCACGAATACGTGAAGTTCGGGTCCTACGACTCGACGTCGGACGGCCTGCTGGTGGACTGCCGTACCGGACGCGTGTCGTTCGGTGCGGTCGGACGGTTCTTCGACGAGACCGGCACCCGTTTCGGGAACGCCGACTCGCTGGGCGGGTATCTGGCCGAGCTGGCCGACACGCTCGGACGCGGCCAGGAAGCCGGTGTCGTCACGTTCAACGGCCGACTGCTCTGGGAGACGCCTCGGCCTGCCAGGCCGAAGCTCGGTGCCGACGGACCGCTCCCCGCACCGGACGAGCAACTGCCCGAGCTGGAACTGTCCTTCAGCCCCACGGACGTCCTCCACGTGAGCCACCTGGACGGACACGAGGAACTGGGGGCGCTGATAGCCGTCCTGCCGTACGAGCGGGTGGCCGAGGCCGCACGGAAGCAGTTGCGCAGACTGGCGGTCGAAACGGGCCTGAACGACTACCCGGAAGTCAGGGCCGCCCTGGACGCACAGGAGCAGGGGCTGCCCGCACCACGGCCGGATCAGGCCGACCCGTTCGTTCTGCGGCTCCGGTCGGTACTCGCGCAGGCCGACACCGGTCGCGTGGCCACTCACAGGTGGGCAGCGGAGAGGATGGCTCTCGGGATCTGGGGGTCCCCCTACAGGTCGGTGTGCGAGAGCGCGGAGCTCCGAAGCCACTTCACTCCCGACTGGCGTGCGGATCTGCACGAGGACCTGGGCAGCCCACCTCTGCCGCCGATACCTGACGACCGCTTCTGGGGCACCCTGAGGAACCCGGCCATCGACTCCAGCTGGTACGCGGCCCAGTACGCCCCGGACCAGGACTGACCCCGGGGACCTGGCTGCCGCCGGTAGGTCGTACCGGACTCCGCGACCAGGGCCCGGGCACCCAGAACACACGCGGTGGGCACCTCCGAGAAGAAGGTGTGTGTAATCGGAAAATCGCAGGGCACCAGATGCCTCGGAGGTTGATAACTATGGTTCCCCTGCTTCTCGTTCTTCTGCTCGCCCTGATCCTTTTCGGTGCCGGTTTCGCACTCAAGGCACTCTGGTGGATCGCAGTGATCGTGCTCGTCGTATGGCTCATCGGATTCTTCGTCCGGCCGGCGGCAAGTGGCGGCAAGCGTGGCCGTTGGTACCGCTGGTAAACAGCCACGACCAGCACATACGCGGGTGGGGCGGGACCTTCGGGCCCCGCCCCACCCGCGTTTTCCGTGACTACGCCGAATCCCCGCGCATGGACCGGAATTACGCGGGCAGGCGAATATCGAGCGGCACTCACCACCCATTACCAACGGTCAGGTGAGAACAGCCGCACCGATCGAACCCGTCGAGGAAGGAGCCAATTCATGAGTGACAACCTGTGGGGCTACCAGCCTTCCAGCGGTCACACCGCGGGCGCCGATCTGACCGGATACTCGGTCGAGGCGACGGACGGAACCATCGGAAAGGTCGACAAGCACTCCGACGAAGTGGGCTCCGCCTATCTCGTCGTCGACACCGGAGTGTGGATCTTCGGCAAGGACGTCCTGCTGCCGGCCGGCACCGTCAAGGCGATCGACCTGGAGAGCCACACGGTGCACGTCGATCTGACGAAGGCCCAGATCAAGGACTCCCCGGAGTTCGACAAGCACAAGCATGCGGGCAACCCGGGCTACCACGCCCAGGTCGGCGGCTACTACGACAGCTACCGCATCATGTGACCCTCAGGGAACGATGCGCAGAGGCCGGGCCGGCTCCCCTGGAGCCGGCCTCGCTGTCGTGCGCGGGAGCCCCGCTCCGGCGTCACAGACCCGCCTGGTCGGCGATGCCCAGCATCGCGGTCACCGGCAGTACGGGATTACCGGCGGCCGCTGCCGCGACCGCGGGGTCTGAGGACGCGAGCAGCTCGACCACCCGCCCAGGACCAAGGGCGGGATTGGCGGCAGCCCGGCGCCGCACGGTGGCATCGCCGTCGGCCAGGAGAGCATCGAGCGTCTCGGCCGGCAGGCCGGGATGGGCGGCCGCCACGGCCCGGTCGGCAGGATCCGCGGAGCGGGTCAGGCGAACCGCGGCGTCGCCGGGGAAGTTCTTGTGGGCGAGCAGGTCCCATCGGCTGTAACCGGCCCACTCATCGGCGGTACGGGCCAGCAGCCGGGCGGGGGCGTTCGGCTGACGCTCGCAGACGAAGAGGCGTACCGCGAAGCTCTCGTCCTCCGCGAGGACCTGGACCGCCTCGTCCGGCAGATCCGGACGCATGGCGAGTGTCTTGCGCAGAATCTGGTGACGGCTTCCGGCCAGTGCCACCAGATCGTCCCGCGACAGGTCGTCGGAGAGCAGCCAGTCGACGACCGCGCTGCTCCGGTCGTCGTACTCGACGGGTATGGACTCGCGCAGAGCCGGTTCGAGTCCGCGGCGCACGGCGATCGCCGCTCGTACGCCGTTGTCCGGATCGTTCGCCAGCTCCGCGACGAGCTCGGGTGGCAGCGTCGCGTTGCCCGCAACCGCCGCACGCAACTGTGCGCCGGCGAGGAATCTCGCGGTCAACTCCGGCGTCAGTGAGGTGACTTTCGCGATGCGGCACAACAGGTCCGTGTCAGGGTCCTCGCCGTCGGCGGCTGCGGCGTCGATGCCGGCGAGCAAGGCATGCGCCGTCTCGGCCGGAAGTGGGCCGTCGAGTCGACCCAGAAGGAGCTGCTGACCGAATGAACCGGTGAAATCGAGCAGTTGGGTGATCCTGCCGACCGGCACGGAGGGCCATTCGGTGGCGGCGATGCCTGCCGTTCGCCCGTCCGGGTCGTCGAGCAGCATGATCCGGAGATCGTCCGGGAGCTGCCGGTTGAAGGCCAGGGCGCGCCGGACCATGGGCTCAGGATCACGGGCGAGGAGTTCGTACAGGTCGTGCGGGAGCGGCGCCGGGTACTTGATCCCGTGCAGGCCGACCGTGGTGAAGAACTCGGCCCCCTCCGCCAGTCGCATGCGCACCTTCGGGTCGGCGTCGCGGGCGAGGACGTCCTGCACCGAGCGCGGAATGCCCGGGTTCGCCGCGAGATCCGAACGCAGGTGCGCCTCGGGGACGGTGGCGAGGATCACCGCGGCCTCAGGTGAGAGGTCACGGCGTTGCACCAGCACCCCCCGAGCGCCCTCGGCCGCCACGAGTCGAACGATGACGGCCGGTGGTGCGGAGGGGTTACCGGCGAGTCCTGGCAGCAGTTGTCCGAGTCGCTGTCGAGTCAGGACGGGAAGGCCGGCAGACGTGGACACCGGCTCATGATGGCAGGCGATCCCTGATCCGGGGGCCGGTGACTTGGTCGCGGGGCAGAGGCGTGTGCCTGTTCCTGCTCGTCCGGCTTCGGACGAGACGATCCCGGCGCTTCTCCTGTGGCCGGCCCGTGACTACCGGGCTCGTGCGTTGGCCAGACCGACGCCTGCGGCGACGGTGCAGGCTGCCGCCAGGCCGGCCAGGGGGACCGCCCAGTGCCCGGCGAAGCCGGCTGCGAGCACCAGGAGGGCGCCGATCGGCAGCACCAGCTGTTGAGCTCTGCCCTGCTTGAAGTGGCGTGCGTGCAGCAGCCACACAGTGATCATGAAAAGAGCGGTGGGCACGGTGACGGCGAGGGAGGCCGCGAGCGTGGAGATGTGGGCGTGGTGAGTGGCCTGCTCGACGGCGACCTCCAGGCCGGCGCCGATCGCCGCGGCGGAACCCAGGATCAGGTAGTGGCCGTACCCCCATACGAACGCCTGCCGGTTGGAGGTGAGGTACTGGTGGATCGGCACCGCGAAGTAGATCCAGAAGGCGGCGAAGACGAGGACGAGCCCTCCCGCCGCGATCGGGAGCAGCATGTCCAGGGCCGCTGATTCGTCCAGGGCCGTTCGCACGGCCACGGTCGCCGCCGCGATGGTCTCGCCGAGCATGATGATCGTGAACAGGCCGTAGCGTTCGGCGATGTGGGCCGGATGCCAGGGAGTTCGGTGGCGGTGCTCGGCGAAGGCGGGCACCGCGAGTTCGGCAGCGACCAGCAGGACGAACCCCCAGGTCCAGGCATCGTCGGGCAGCAGCAGAAGCACGACCCAGGCGACCTGCACCACCACCAGCCCCGCCGCGTAGCGCAGGGCGGCGGTTCTCGCCGCTCCGGTCTCGCCGTGCGCCGCCCGCAGCCACTGAAGGGTGAGCGCCACCCGCATGATCAGGTATCCGGTGATCGCCACGGCGTACTGGGACTCGTCGAACGCGCGCGGAATTCCGGCCGCCAGGACCAGGACGCCCGACATCTGCACCAGAGTGGCCAGGCGGTAGGGGACGTCGTCGCAGTCGTAGGCGGAGGCGAACCAGGTGAAGTTCACCCACGCCCACCAGATGGCGAAGAACACGAACAGGTAGCCGGTGGTGCCCTGCGCGGGGTGCCCCTCCGCCAAGGCGTGGACGAGGCGCGCACCGGCCTGGGCCACCGCGACGACGAAGCACAGGTCGAACAGCAGTTCCAGCGGAGTGGCGGCCCGGTGCGGCTCATGGCGGTCACGCGCCGTCATACGGGTCAGGGCACTGACGGCTCGTCCGTGCCCTGCGCCCAGGGGGTTCTCGTCCGTCATCAGCCTGACGCCTTTCGCCGGCACCGCACCCGGTGGCTCGGTGCCACGATGCCCCAGGCGAGGCGGACCCGCAGGTGCAGCATCGTCCGGGTGCACGTCTACGTCCCCAAGCGGTAGGCGTGGACGGATCAGCCCGGGAAGTCGTCCGTGAGCAGGGTGACGTCGAAGGGCGCGGGCAGCGGCAGCGGCTTCCCGAACGGCACGGCTTCGCTGTGCTTGTACGTGCCGTCCTCGTTCGGCTCGGTGAACAGCGTGGCCATCGCACCGCGGGTGTCGAACCGGTCGATCAGCAGATACATCGGGACTCCGCCGCGCGCGTAGGCGCGGTACTTCTTCGTCCTGTCCTCGCGGGCGTTTCCCTTGGAGGTGATCTCCACGATCAGCAACGCCTCCGAGGCGTCCAGCAGATCGCTCGTCTCCGGGTCGGCGGCCGCGATCAGGTCTATCGGCATCACAAGGAGGTCTGGAACGTACAGCTTGTCGAGCGGGGCGATGTGCACACCGAGCCTCTGGTAGATACCCAGTTCCTCGGGCAGATCCGAATAGAGCGTCCGCTGCACCTGTGCCGCGATTCCGTTGTGGTGCGCATGCGGCGGTGGTGTCATGACGATCCGCAGGTCGTCGATCTCGGCGCGCCACCCCTCGGGGACGTCCAGCACCTGCCAGACACTCAGCAGGTTGTCCCACAGCCGGACATCCGCGCCCCTGTTCCACTCGGCCATTCGCGGGTGCCTCCTCCTGTGGCCGTGCGCGGGGAGCGTAGCCCAACTCACCAGCGGCGATCCTCCGCCCCCGCAAAGCTCCCACGATCGTGTGACGCCCGCAGTAAGCCACCGGCGGCTCCCCCGAGCGACCCCGCCCGGGAACCGGACGCCCGTCGTCCGTCATCCCACCTTCCGAGTGGTGGCGCTTGATCACCGACGACGCCCATGGACCGGAAGGGCAGTACGTATGACGGCCGACCACGGCACCCTCCTGCCGGGCTTGGACCCACACGGACACGGCCGGCACGGGATCGCGGCCACGGCACTCACCGCCCTGCGCCACGCGGGCCCTCGCCTGTACGGGGTGTCCGCTCGCGTCACCGCTTCGGCCGCAATCGGCGGCCTGCTGGTCACCGCCGTGGGCTTCCTGGCCGCCTGGCCCACGTTCACCGAGATACGCCGGGGTGCGATACAGGCCCACCTGGACGAGGACTCCTACGCGCCCGACGGAAGCCGTGTCCACACCCTGTGGGTCATCCTGCTCGTCTGCCTTCCGGTGCTGATCGCGCTGCTGCACGCGGGATGCGCCGCCGTACAGACGGCCTGCGCCCGTGCGACGGCGGAACAGGGAGGCAACTCAGCACACGGGCGGTCCCGCTTCCGTCCGGTGCTGGGTACGTACGCACTCCGCGGGGCACTCGTGTGGACCCCGCTCGTGGTCGGCGTCCTGGTGCAGGAGTACTTCACCACCACCGCGTTCAGGGAGTACACCGCGATCGTCCCCAAGTGGGAGTACCCCCACCTCTTCCCTCTGCTGCGATACGGTCCGCCCCTGCTGGGCCTGGCTCTGACGCTGCTGCTCCGGTTCGGCTGGGCCCTGGCCCCCACCGTCGCCGCTACGGAAGTGCTCGGCCCCTGGGCCGCGCTGCGCCGCTCCTGGACGCTGACGTGGAGCCGGGCCACCGCCTGGCTCCGGGCCCTGGCCGTCACCCTGCCCCTGGGCGGGCTGACCGTCGGCCTGTACGTCCTGCTGTGGTCCGCCGCCCAGCCGGTCCGCGCCGGTACGGCATCGCTCTTCCTTGAGTGGGGCCCGGACAACACCTACGCCGCCTACGTCGCCGGGGTCCTTGCCCCGATCGCCGTCGCCCTGCTGCTCACCGGCGCCCTGGTGCTGCCGCCGGCCCACACCGCGCTGGCGGCGCTTCACCAGCGGTTCACCCGGGCCGAGCGGCCGCCGGGTGCGGGCACGGCGGTCAGGAGGGCAGCCGCCCCTCGCGGTTGATCTCCGTCACCCGCGCCCGGAGCACCAACCCGGGTGGGGCCGGTCTGACGAAGTCCGGCGGGCAGTCCCACTCGGCTCCCCCGCCCGGCGGGCGCAGCTGTACGTACGGGCCGACCCGGCCCATCACCCGGCCGACCCGCCCGTCACGCGCGTCGACCGCGTACGTCCCGGGCTCCGGCGTACACGGCTCCAGACCCTCAACTGTCATGGCCGACCGCTTCTTCCAGCGCCACGCTCAGCAGCAGCGCCGTCTCCAGCGAGCAGCGGCCAAGGTCGACGAGCGGAGCCGGTTCGTCTCCCGCGCAGGACGCCAGGTCGATCCGGAGCGACGGCAGTTTCACGCCGACACCCGCGAGCCCGCTCCGCAAGCGCACCACCGCGTCCTCCGCAGCCCGGACCTTGCCCGCTGCGTCCCTGCGCCGTTCCGTAGCCGTCATCATGATCTTCCCCATTTCCACGCTGAGTAGTGGCTATGCCTACTCAGCGTGTCCAATTCGCGGCTACCGTGGAAGAGGCGCAGTTCCAACACCCGCAGATGTGGCACAGGGGGCCGTCTTGCCCGGACCGAAGAAGCTCGATCCCTCCTCCTCACCCCGCGCCCTGCTCGGCGCGGAACTACGGCACCGCAGGGAGGCGGCGGGCCTGTCCCAGGAGGACCTGGGAGCACCCTTGTTCGTGAGCGGATCGTTCATCGGCCAGCTGGAGGCCGGCACCCGGCGGATGCAGGCGGACCAGGCCCAGAGACTGGACGAGGCGCTGTGCTCGGAAGGGTTCTTCGTACGGAACTGCGCGGCCCTCAAGCAGTCCAAGTACCCGGACCACTTCGCGGAGGCGGCGGAGGCGGAACGCCAGGCGACCACCATCAAGGAGTACGCGCCACTGCTGATCCCGGGGCTGCTCCAGACGGAGGGCTACGCACGAGCCGTGTTCCGGGCGTACCAGCCGACGGCCACGGAGGACGTGATCGACGAGCTGGTGGCGGCGAGGCTGGAACGGGCTCAGTTGCTCGCCGATCCAACGACGCCGTTGTTGTGGGTCGTCCTGGACGAGGCGGTGCTAAGCAGACGCGTCGGCGGTGCAGCCGTGATGACAGAAGCTCTGCGCCACGTGGCCGAGCTGGGGCATCAACACCGGATCATCGTGCAGGTGATGCCGTTCTCAGCCGGGGCACACGCGGCTCTGGACGGTGGGATGAAGTTGATGTCCTTCCCCGACGCTCCCCCACTGGCATACGTGGATGGCCTTGGTATGGGACGCCTTCAAGACGATCCATCAGCTGTTGCCCGCTACCACCTCACATACGATCTCTTGGTGGCTGGCGCTCTCTCGCCGGAATCATCGCTAGCTCTGATCCGGTCCGTGGCGGAGGATGGATTTCATGAAGATCAGCATCTCTGATGACGACCTCTCGACGGCGTCCTGGCACAAGTCCTCGTACAGCGGCGGCAGCGGCGGTGACTGCCTCGAAGTAGCCACCTGGCGCAAGTCGTCCTACAGCGGTGGGGACGGAGGCAACTGCCTCGAAGTAGCCGACGGTCTCCCCGACGTCGTCCCCGTCCGGGACTCCAAGGTGACCGACGGCCCGATGCTCGTGTTCCGTACCGGCGCGTGGGCAGCGTTCGTCGCGGATCTCAAGCGCGGCTGACCGTCAGCCGAGAAGCGTCTCCAGGATCAACTTCTCGAAGGTGCCGTAGGCAAGCAACGAGAAGGGAATCGCGGTCAGGAGGGTGAGCACGCGTTCCTTGTGGGAGCGCCCCATGAGCAACGCCACGGCGATCAGCGCGGCGAGGCACGCCCACGCCTGTGGGGCGTAGTGCAGCCCCCAGGCGTAATGGACGCCCTCCATACCGAAGACCCCGCCGAGCGCCGCGAGGCCGATGACCCGGTGGCGCGGGTTGTCGCCGCGCCACCAGGAGCCGGCCACCGCGAACAAGGGGCCGGCGACGAACGCCATGCAGAGCCAGACCATGGGCGCGAACAGCGAGCCCATGCCGTCGCGCCCGAGCTCGGCGTAACCGTAGTAACCGATGACGAGCCCCGACTCGGCGCACAGACCGGCGACGGCGACGGCGCGCGGTCCCACTCGCCGGGCGAGCACCGCTCCCGCGAGGAACCCGGCGACCGACCAGACGGCACCGGAGTTGGCGATCTGGTTCCAGGCACCGGGAAGCCAACCCTGGGCGAGGTTGGTCAGGATGCCGAGGAGCAGACCGCCCGCGAACGCCGACGCGATCGCACCAGCCCAGAGTCTGCCGCTCGTGACGGCGGGCGCCGAGGTGTCGGCCGTGAGGGCGCTCATGACGCTGCTGTCACCGTTCGCTCGGGACGTACGAGGCGGACGCCCCGGTCTGGCCACAAGGACGCATCGCCGCGTCGACACGTTGCCTACGCCTCGCCCGTGTAAGCCGCCACCACACCTTGACGGCGCTGCGAGACTTGCGGCATGGACCAGGGGCGTGAGTCGCGGTGGGAGAAGGACGCGATGACGGTGGAGATCGTCTTCGCCCTGGTCACCGCCGCCGCACTGGCCCTCGCGGTCTTCGCTCCCGCGTGGGCGTTCACACACGTCTTCCGGGTCAGCGGCCCCGTGCGACACGGGGTGCTGACGGGAGGCGCCGTGCTCGGGGCGGCGGCAGGACTCTGGCGCCTCGTCCGCGTGCTGCTCCGGTTCGACGCCCAGCGCCGCCAGGGGCACTGAGGCGGGCCAGCCCGCGGCGGCGCGAGCAGCAGGACCGTCCCGGGGCTCGGGATGAACATCCCGAGACCGAATCCGCCGTATTCCGGTAGGCCCGCTGGACAGGAGCACCACCCTGTCTTCGCCGCTGAATGGCGCGTAGCGTGTCGCGGCATGACACTGCCGGAGCTGCCTCAGAACAGGGCCCTGCTTGACCTGCTGCGGCAGCAGGGGGTTCGGCAAGAGCGTGGTGCCTACGCCTACGAAGGGTGGGAACTGCATGCCCACCCCGATCTGGTCGAGAGACTGGACGACCTTGCTCCTCCGTGGCCTGTCCTAGCGATGTTCGGGGTGCCGGTGCTCGCAGCCAAAGGCATCGCCGCGGTCGTTGCGTGGGGCACGGGCATCCTGCTGGTGCGCCTTCCCGGAGCACCGGCCGAGCCCCTGGAGCTCGCGGAACCATGCCCGCCGCTGACAGATCCCGGCCAAGGTTGGTACTCGGTCTGCCCTTGGCAGAGTGAGCTTCACTCGGCGGAGTCCAAGGCCCAGCTGTCGCTGTTGATCCGGCATGCGCTCTCTCACGCGGCGACCCTGTCGGAGGACGACGACAGCATCGACGGGCAGGGGCGTCCGGTGCAGGCTCCCGACGCGCGCAAGGGGAAGGCCGCGGGCAGACGACCCAGCAGGGAACAGGGCGGACGCGGGCGACGGCGCTAGTGCCGCACGAGTCGTGAGTAACGGGTCACCCTGGTGAGATCTTTGATCCAGATTACCGAGGCACCGAAGGCGGAGTCCGGCGAGGTAGCTCTCGGGGCCCTGCCGACCGTCGCCCGGGATCACAGGAAGGCGCCGCCGGAGACCTCGATGCGCTGGGCTGTGACCCAGCGCATCCCCTCGGAGGCCAGGGTGGCGATGGCGTCGCCGATCTCCTCAGGTTCGCCGACCCGGCCGAGCGCGGTCTGTCCGGCCAGAGCCTGGCGCATTCCGGCGTCGTCCCGCATCGCCCCGCCGTTGAAGTCGGTGGCGGTCGGCCCCGGAGCGATGGAGTTGACCCGGATGCCGCGAGGTCCGAGTTCTGCGGCGAGGGTACGGCTGAGAGCCTCGACGGCGGCCTTCGACGCGGAGTAGACCGAGGTGGCGGGGCTGGTGTGGCGAGTCAGTGACGTCGATACGTTGATGACCTGGCCGCCTTGGGCCAGCAGCGGCACGAGCGCCTGGATGAGGAAGAACGTACCCCGGACGTTGGTGCCCATCACCGTGTCGAAGTCGTCGGCCGTGACCGCCTCCAGCGGCCCGAAGACACCCACCCCCGCGTTGTTGACCAGGACGTCGAACCGCGACGCACCCCAGCGCTCCAGTTGCGCCCGCATTTCGGAGGTGAACGGCGCGAACGAGGAGACGTCGCCGATGTCGAGTCGGAGAGCGGCGGCCGTCCCGCCCACGGCCTGCACCTGCTCGACCGTTTCCGCGACCCCTGACGCGTCACCACGGTGGGTGACCACGACCCGGACCCCGCGTCTGGCCAGAGCTATGGCCGCACTGCGCCCGAGGCCGCGATTCGCACCGGTCACCAGAGCGATCTTGTCGTTCGTCATGAGCTTTCCTCCACCGTGCGACAACCAGGGCGCACCCAGGCGTCACGGACAAGAGCCGAGTCACTCGACTCGCCTTACGAATCAACCGTAGGCAGACCTAAAGAGGCGAGTCAAGTGACTCGCCTCGGGTCTGGGGCATACTGCTCGCATGGCAGCAGAACTCTCCGCGCACCACCGCAGACTCGCTCAGCAGAAGCGCGAGGCGATCACCTCCGCGGCCACGGAACTGTTCCTGGAGCGTGGCTACGACGGCACCTCCCTGGCGCGGATCGCCGATGCGGCCGGGGTCTCGAAGTCCACCCTGTTCAAGCAGTTCCCCACCAAGGCGGCTCTCTTCGAGGCCATCGTCGCCGAGTCCTGGCAGCGGGACGCCGACGACGCTGTGGCGCAGCCACCGGCCGGAGATCTGCGCTCCGGGCTGACGATGATCGGTCACCGCTATGCCGGCCTGGTCGGCCGACCAGGGATGGCAGCCCTGTTCCGGATCGTCATCGCCGAGCTGCCTCGCTTCCCCGAGCTGGGACGGATGCAGTTCCAGCTCGGCAAGCTGCCCTACTTCGCCTCGGTTCAGCGCTACCTGGAATCCGAGCACGAGGTCGGGAACGCTGACGTCCCGGATGCGGAGAGCGCCGCGAACCAGTTCCTCGGCATGATCGCCAACTACGTCCTGTGGCCCCGCATGCTGCTGAGCGACTGGAACCCCGCAGCCTCCGACGTCGACTACGCCGTCGAAGAGGCCGTCCGGACCATGCTCGCCAGGTACTCCCGCCCCGGCTCAGAGGCCTGATCCGAAGACCCTCGAGTGATCAACGCGTCCGAATCCAGGGAGCTTTCGGAGGTACGAGACGCAATCGCGGCCCACCTCCTCCCAGCAGGCGTACAGGGCGCGGCCACCGGAGTCGAGGAAGGTCAGCCGTATGTGGTTGCGGCGGGCGGTGCGGCGTGGTGGTCGAGACCGGGAGGTCGACCGGGGAAATCGCCGAGAGGGCTGCGGGATGCGTTGCCGTGGCCCCCGATGCCCCTTCAGTGATGGAGTTCCCTGAAGGAAGTGAGTGGCTCGTCAGGGAAACGCTCTACGAATCAGTCACCATCTGCCGCAGAGATGCCGTCACCGAAACCGGCGAGTGGCGACCCGTCTGGCAAGCGATGGAAGCACTCTCAGAGCAGCACGGTGACGACAATGTGCGCCTCGTTGTGTGGTTCGACGACTGAGCGGACCAGCGCCACACCGCTTGACGGTCCGCACGGAGCATCTCGTGGAACAGACGGAGGTCGCGGCGATGCGGAGTTCGGCACGGGCCGAGCCCCGAGGCGCCGGAGTCCACGTTGCGGCCTGGACTACGGCAAGCTTCGCCCCACCCCCTCACGCCCCCGCGGTCCGCGTCCCCAACACCGGCAGCAAGCGGAGCTTGTCGTCGTCCTCGGATCCCGGGGTGGCCGTGTAGACCAGCAGGGCCTGGCCCTCCTCCGGGTAGAGCAACCGGGCGCCCGGGCCGGTGAACCACTCCGAGAGCAGGCCGCGTTCGGGGCGGTTCGCTGTGCCAGGTTTGCGGGTATGGATTGGCAGTCCGACAGCCCGGAACTCTGGGCGTACCTGGAGTCCCTGCACTGTGGCGACATTCTGTCCGGCACGGTCGCGGCCATCGAGCGGTTCGGGGTCTTCGTGGCGCTGGACGACGGGCCCGATCATCCAACCCTGCCCGGTGTCGGGTTCCTCGGTATCCCCGAACTGTCCTGGCGGCGCTTCGACGATCCCACCGATGTCGTTCAGGTAGGGCAGCGTGTTGCCTGCGAGTTCCTCGGCTCCGACACCTACAACGCTGAGGCCAGGCTGTCTTTGAAGGCCATGGAGCCCGACCCTCTCCAGGCTTTCGCCGACCGCACAGTGGGTGGTCAGGAACTCCTCGGGCGGGTTGAGAGGGTGGTTCCCATCGGCGTCTTCATCGACCTCGGGGATGGGATCTCGGGGTTGGTTCCCTTCAAGCAGATCGACGGGCGCCCTGCTGCGAGCCCGGCAAACAACTTCGAGACCGGGGATGAGATTGCCGTCGTCGTTCGGGAAGTAGATCTGCAGGCCCGCCGGGTGCTTCTCTCCACCCCGGAGAGCGGCCAGCGCACAGGGCGGGTGCTGCCGACGTGACGGCCGGCGTTCATCCAGCTCCGGGTGTGATCGCCGGGGAAGCAGCCCTGGGCCGTCTTCGGATCTTGCATCATGGCCGTCATGAACACAGAAGCTTGTGATCCGGCCGAGTTGGCCACCCTCCGCGAACTCTTCGCTCCTCGTCCCGAGGCGGCGCCGCCGGCCGGCTGGGAGGCGGTGCTGTCCTTCGAAACGGAGCACGGCATCGTGCTGCCGGAGCCGTACCGCACGTTCGTTGCGGAGGTCTGCGACGGCCTGCGGGCCGGGCCGCCCTACTACGGCCTGCTGCCCTTCGCGCAAACGCCCTCGGACTGGGGCGCCGACCGCCCCGAGCGCCTTCTCGCCAAGCCGTTTCCACTCACGGCGACGTGGATGTGGGAGTACGACGAGGAGGACCAGGAGGGACTGTCGGAGCAGGAACTCGAGGCGCGGACGGACGCCGCGTACGACCACGGGTCCCTGTTGCTGGGCACCGACGGCTGCGGCATGTACTGGCACCTGGTCGTCACCGGCCCGCAGCGCGGTCACATCTGGCTGATTGACGAGAACGGCGCGATGCCCTTCGGTACCTCGTCGAACGCCTCCCCCATGCCGGGTACCCCTGGCTTCACCGGATGGGTGACCCACTGGTCCCAGGGCCGCTCATGGTTCGCCGACGCTCCGGGAGACGAGCCGGAAGAAACGGTCTAGCCCCGAGGAACAGAAGCCCGAATTACGGCCGCGACTCCAGCACGCTTCGCCCCCGCCCCCTCACGTCCCCGCGGCCCGCGTCCCCAGCACCGGCAGCATGCGGAGCTTGTCGTCGTCCTCGGAGCCCGGAATGGCCGTGTAGACCAGCAGGGCCTGGTACTGCTCCGGGTCGAGCAGCACCTGGCACTGGAGGTTCAGGACGCCGAGCTCCGGGTGGCGGATGCGCTTGGGGTCGACGCGTGGCACACCGATCTCGTGGGTGCTCCAGAGCTCTGCGAACTCCTCGCTACGGTCCTGGAGCAGGCCCGCCAGCTCCTCCGCCCGGCCTCCCGCACCCTGCCGGGAGTAGGAGGCGCGCAGCTCGGCGGTGAAGAAACGGCTGTGCAGCGGGTGGTCCTCCTCGGGATAGAGCAACCGGGCGTCCGGATCGGTGAACCACCGGTAGATCAGGCTGCGTTCGGGACCCGTGTACTGCGTCTGGTCGCCGAGGAGGGCGGTGGCTACCGGAGTCTGCATCAGCGTCTCCGCCACATCGCTGATGACCTGTGCCGGGGTGTCGTTCAGCCTGCCGAGGATCCGCATGAGGCCGGGGGTGATGTGATCCGAGCGCAGGGCGCCGGGCCGGGAGGGGGTGTTGTGCCCGGCGATGCGGAAGAGATGGTCGCGTTCGGCGAGGGTGAGGTGCAGGCCGCGCGCGATGGCGGCGAGCATCGGCTCCGAGGGCTGCGGGCCCCTCTGCTGTTCCAGCCGGCTGTAGTAGTCGGTGGACATGCCGCTGAGCATGGCCGCCTCCTCCCGGCGCAGGCCACGGGTACGGCGGCGCGGTCCGCGCGGCAGGCCCACGTCCTCAGGTTGCAGGGCCTCCCGGCGGGTGCGCAGGAAGTCCGCGAGCTGTGCTCGGTCCACGGTTCCGCTCTCCCTCACAGATGTACGTACACGTCAGAGCATCATTCCGCCGGACGCCTCGATGCGCTGCCCGGTGACCCAGCTGGTGCCCTCCGCGAGGAGTGCGGCTGCGGCAGCACCGATGTCGTCCGGCTCCCCGGGGCGGCCCATGGCGGTGACGCTGCTCAGCATGGTGCGCATCTCCTCGTTGTCGCGGACACCGCCGCCGCCGAAGTCGGTGCCGGTGGCGCCCGGGGCGATCGCGTTGACCGCGATCCCGCGCGGGCCGAGCTCCTTGGCGAGGTAGCGGGTGAGGATCTCCACCGCGCCCTTGGCCGCCGCGTACGCCGAGGTGGGCGCGGCGATGAAGCGGGTCAGGCCGGTGGAGACGTTGAGGATCCTGCCGCCGTCCACGATCAGCGGCAGCAGCGCCTGGGTGAGGAAGTAGACGCCCTTGACGTGGACGTTCATCAGCCCGTCGAACTGCTCCTCGGTGGTCTCGGCGAACGGTGCGTGGACCCCGTGTCCCGCATTGTTGACCAGCGCGTCGAGGTCCTCCCGGCCCCAGTTCTCCTTGAGCGCGGTACGCAGCTCCGCCACGAAGGCGGGGAACGTCGAGGTGTCCCCGGTGTCCAGGCGCAGCGCGACCGCCGTACGCCCCAGTTTGCGCACCTCCTCGACGACGGCCTGCGCCTCCTCGGGGTGCGAACGGTAGGTGAGGACGATGTCCGTGCCGGCCTCCGCGAGGTGGAGCACGGTGCTGCGGCCGAGCCCTCGGTTGGCGCCGGTGACAAGTGCGATGCGGGTCATGTCGTACTCCCTGGCTGTCGTGGTGGCCCGGCGGAACCCTGGTGGTCCCGCGTGGCCTCACCTACGACGGTGCCCCAGGCCGGAAGGCGGATGAAGGCAGCACTCATCCAGGGATCGCGGATCCCCCCTTACGGGCGCACGGGCCCTGAGCCGGCGGGAACAGCGCACTCTGCGGCTGCGGGGGCCGCGCGCTCACTTCCCGCGAAGGCCCCGGGCGCGGGTGACGAGCTCTTCGGGCAGCCCGGGTCCCACGCACGCGTAACCGATCAGCAGGTCCCGGTAGGCCGGGTTCGTCAGCTCGGGTGCGACGGTGATCAGCGCCATGAGGTCGTCGGGCGAGCCGGACAGTCGCGTTCGGTAGGCGGCGCCGGCCGCCCGCAGGGAGACTTCGGCCGGTTCCATGAGGGCGAGTTGAGGCAACTCGCCTGGAGTCAGCCCGGCTGCGATGCCCCAGGCCGATGGCGGGTCCTGGGGCTTCGTTCATGCGGGGAGAGCGGTTGTGGTGCCGGTCAACGGTTGAGTACTTCTTCGATCTTGGTGGCTACCTGCTTGGCCTGGATGTCGCGGCCCTTCGCGTTGGGGTGCGCGTACCAGGGGATCTTGGTATCGAGGAGTTCGAGCTGGGACTCCTCCAGCAGGCCGCCGATACCTCGGTCGGCGCCGTCGCACGCCGTGTTGGCGCCGGTGCTGGCGTAGAGGTCGACGAAGTCGGCGCCGCCATCGGCGTCGGTGGCAGCCTTCTTCATGACGTCGTTGAGCCGCTTCTGGATCTGGTCCAGGACCGGCAGGGCGTCCTGGGAGACGTCGGCGAACGGCAGCTGCGTCTGGCCGGGCGCAGCGGTCTGGCACTTGGTGGTGTCGGCGGGCACGAGGCGGGGGTAGCCGACCAGGACGCGCTTCGCGGCGGGGGCGAAGTAGCCGATGCGGTCGAGCAGCTCCTCCAGATCGCCGGCGACCTGCTCGAACTGGCCGTCCAGCCAGCTCTTTCCGTCGCCGGTCTCGAAGAACTCACCGCACTTGGCGGCCGGCTCGTCCCCGTCCACCGGGTCTCCCGGCAGCAGAGAGGGCTTCCGGAGCTCGTCGGAACACTGCTTCAGGATGCGGTTGAAGCCCAGCGTATTGCCGCCCATGCTTCCCACGGCCAGCTGGGTGTCCTGCTTGAGCGCGTCCTGCTGCGCCGGTAGCGTCCCGGCGCCGAAGGGCAGCTCCTGCTTGTCCCAGAAGTGGCGGGCGAGGGCGCCTCCGCAGGAGACGTCCGACTGGACCTCCAGCGTGATGCTCTTGTCCGCGAGGCTCCGGGTGACGACGGCTGGATAGTTGTCCGTGGCCTGGAAGCACCAGCCCCTCTCGCTGCCCTGGTTGTTCACGGGAGCGATGCCGAAGTTGGCGGTGTAGGAGTCGCCGAAGAAGACGGTCGGAAGGGGGTCGGCGGGCGCCGCGGCGGCACCTCCCGCCGGCACGGCGAGTGCGAGGCAACTGCCGAACGCGATCGTGGCTGCGACCAGCCGCCGCGCCCTGGGAGTGGTCGTCTTACGCATGGCAGAAGACATGGCTGTGCCCTTTCGTAGAGGCCCACGAGAAGAGGGGATGAGACAGAAGGTAACTCTAGGTATTCATTCACGAGCGGAACGTGATGGTCCAGTGCTGGCGAAGCGCAACCGGGCGATCTTGGTCAAATCTCGTCACGTCGACTCGTCTCGCCTGATCAGCGAGGGTGCCGAGGAGGAGCGGCTACCTAGATCGAGAACGTCCATGACCCGAACGGGGAGGGCAGATGTGGCCGCGCTGCGAGCCGGACTGCAAGGCCGCCTGCCGGCAGGACGACGGGAGTCGGCCCACGGCCGTTCCTGCCGAACGAATGGGCGGCCGTCGCAGACGCGCGCAGCAGTTGACACTGCTGCGCAGCTCGAACCGGCCGGAGTTCCGCCTGCGACGGGGTCACTCGGGCCCACCCCACCCCTGATCGTCGGACGAGGAGAGGCTCGGGAACCTCATCACAGCCACTCAAGATCCCCCACGCCCCACAAGGCCGATCATCCCGGCGCAGGACACCGGCGGGAATTACCCGCTCTTGACACCGCAGCTCATGCAGGGTGTTCGACAGCAAGTTGATTCCCGGCAAGTCCTTAGCCACGGCCAACCGATCCGGTTCCACGAGCGTCCCGTTCGGCATGAGCACGCACCGCCGCACCTGTGCCGCAGAACCTTCCGTCAGACCCCTGCCGCCTTCCTGAGGACCACGTTCGGCCGCAGCGGGCCTTCGGGGGCGGTCGGGTCCTCGAAGTCGTCGTCGGGGTCCCGGGTCATGCCGAGGCGGCGCATCACCGCCTGGGAGCGGTGGTTGGTGGCCGTGGTCACCGCGAGGATCTCCGGCAGTCCGAGGGTGTCGAAGCCGAAGGCGAGTACGGCGCGCGCGGCCTCGGTGGCGTAACCGTGGCCCCAGGCGGGCCGGGCGAGGCGCCAGCCGATCTCCACGCCGGTGAAGGGGAGGCCGGGATCGACCTCGTCCAGGCCCGCGAAGCCGATGAACTTGCCCGTGGCGCGTACCTCGACCGCCCACCAGCCGTAGCCCCGCCGGGCGAAGTCGGCCCGGAAGCGAGCAACGGATGCGTCACTCTGCTCGCGGGTCAGTACGTCGCCGAGGTGCTCGCGGACGGCTGGGTCGGCGTTCATGGCGGCCCAGGGGGCGAGGTCGGAGTCCCTCCACGGGCGCAGGGCCAGGCGTTCTGTGGTCAGGGCGGGGTGTTCGGCAGATCGTTCCGTCATGCCGCCAGCCAACGCGAACCGCCCCTCCCGGACAACCGCGTTTCCCGACCACCCGAAGCTCAAGTCCTCAGCTTCGAGCGCTCTTTCAGTGGATTGGAAGGAGGGTCCTTTTCCCGCCCACCCACCCTCCCCGAGCTGGAAAGAGTGACTTTTCGTGAGCGACTTGCCACGCATCGTGGCGACGCTCTAGCGTGCGGATCGACAGACAGAACGACCCCCGTCGGTGCGCCAACACCGGACAGGGGTCTGATCACCCAGCACGGAATAGGCGAACTGAATGACTGCCACGCAGTTTAGTGCGGCCCCCCACACCTCCACGGTTGCCCCGCACCCCATGGCGAACCCCGGTTACGGCAAGCGTTCCGCCGTGGACCAGAGCCCGCGCGGCGAGCGCGACTTCGCCCACCTTCCGCCCCGTGAGGCGGCCGTCGCCGCGTACATCGACCGGCTGCCCGACGGCTCCGACATCTCCGTGAAGACCCTGGCCAGGGCCCTCCCCTACGGCCAGTGCGCGCTGCGGACCGCACTCAACAGGCTCCAGGCCGCCGGACATCTGCGCCGGGGACGCGAGTGCGTCACCACCGACCAGCTGATGATCTGGGTGACGCGTACGTTCTTCTCCCGGACCGCGCGGGACGACGAGTGGTGGGCCGCCTTCGTCCGGGGCGACGTGCCGCGCGAGACGGCGCCGCAGCGGCCGACCCGGTCCCGGGCCTACGCCCTGCTGGCCGCCCTGGGGCGCAAGGCGCCGTCGCTGAGCCTGTCGGCGGCCGAGTGCGAGAGCCTTGAGCCGCAGGTCGACGAGTGGTTCGAGCGGGGCGCCACGGAGACGGAAGTGATGCACGCCTTGACCGACGGGCTGCCCGTGCCGGTGCACCGCGCGTCCGCACTGATCCGCAGGCGCCTCGCCGACAAGCTGCCGCCGTACCGGCCCGCCCCCGAGCGGTCTTCGGCCCTGCTGACCCTGGAGTGCGGCGAGTGCCGCGCACCCGGCAGCCCGGAAGCACTGGCGGGCGGGCTCTGCTCCCGGTGCCGTGGCGAGGCCGCACCCGTCTCCGCCGGGCCGCCGGACGCTGTGCCCACCGAGGACGTACGCGCGCGCATCGCGGAGATCAGGGCGGGCGTCGTACCACGGTACGAGCGCACCGCGCGGGCGCGGCGGAAGCCGGATGCCGAACCCGAGGCGCCGTCCGCCCGTTGAGGAAGGCTCGTCCCGGAAGCTGCGCCAGGACGCGGAAGCCGCCTCGGAACGCCAGCACGTTAATAGGTCATGTACTACACTTTCCCCATGGATACGCCCCGCCCCGGCAAGACCCGAGTCACCAGCGTCTCCCTGCGCGCCGAGACCCTGGAGGCGATCCGCGTACGAGCCGGCAAACAAGGCATCTCGTCCTACATCGAGGAGGCCGTACAGCGGCAGCTCCAGCGCGAGGCCATCGATGAGTACATCGCCGCCGCTGAAGCGGAGCACGGCCCTGTCGATCCTGCCGAGGTGTCGGCCAAGGCCGAGCGCATCCGCGCCCACCACGCTGCCCACCGCGGCGACTCCGCTCCGGCGGACGCCGCATGAGCGGGACTCTCCTTCTTGACAGCGAGGCTCTCTCCAAGCTCTCCCGCCGGCACCGCGACATGACCGTGTGGCTGGACGTCGCCCGCAGCCTGGACCTGCTCGTCGTGACGAGCGCGGCCACGCTGGTGGAGGCACGCGATCCGAAGGTGCCGCAGGCGGCTTTCGACCATGCCGTTTCCCTGACCAAGGTGCGCCCCGTCACGGAGGAGAGCGCGCGTGCGGCGAGCAGACTGCTCGCAGCCGAAAGTCTGCACGGCCACAAGTACGCCATTGATGCGATGCTCGCAGCCACGGCTCATACGGAGCACGGTGACGTCACTGTCCTCACGAGCGACACCGATGACCTGCGCCGACTGTGCCACCCTCGCATCGCCGTCGAGCCGATCTGAGTGTCCGCGTCGGGTATTCCTGTACCTGCCGCTTTTCCGCAGGTCAACGCGTGATGCGCGAAGAAGGCTTGACCTCATCTTCGAGACGGCCCTCAGCCTGCTCGCCTGTGCCCTACTCGGCTGCCTGGTACTGGGAGCCTCCCCTGAGCTGGCCACTCAGTCCGCCTCTGACCGTGGCGGGAGGCGGCGCCTTGGCGCTCTTCCTCGTCTACGGCGCATGGCAGAGATCCCTGATCCCCAGGAAGCGGAGCCGCCGGACCATCGCTTCCCTGAGCATCGCGGGCTTCACCCCGGCCGCTGCCACGGCTCTCTTCCTGCTGCTCTACGCCGGAGAATGCGGCTGCCTGTAACTGCCTGCCGCCGTGCGCCGTCCCGGCACCGCACCACCGGGACGGCGACTCCAGCTCGGGCCCGTGGGGCGAGGCCCGGGCGAACGGAGTTACGGGCGCTGGGCCTTCCAGTCGGCGACGTCGGAGGAGCGGTTGGAGTAGGCGTTGGTGCACACGTCGTACTTCCCGCCGGCCGGACCGTGGCCGTTGGTCTCCAGGAAGCCACCGTTGTCGGCGTAGAGGTTCCACAGGTGGATGACGTCCCCGGGGCGGATGTTCCCGTCGGCGGGCGTGGACGTCCGTGCGGTGATGCGCCAGCGGCCGGTGCCGGAGCCGGGCGCGCGGTCCTTGTCCTTGGACGTGGAGACGTTGTACCGGGCGCCCGCGTTCCTCTGGTCAGGGGTGGCGTGGCCGTTGGTGTCGAGGTAGCCGCCGTCGCCGCCGTAGAGGTTGCGCAGCTGGATCACGTCGCCGCTGACGACCGGGGTACCCGCGGCCTTGCCGGTCGGCGAGAGGATCTCCCAGGTTCCGGTGCCTTCGCCTCGGGTGGGTGACTCGGCGGTGGACACGGCGTACTTGCCGCCGGAGTCGCTGCTGTGCCCGTTGGTGTCGAGGTAGCCGCCCTTCCAGTCGCTGTAGCCGTTCTGCAGGTGGATCTTGTCGCCGTACTTCAGCTCGTTCGCCACGGTCACTCCCGTTTCGGTCGTTCGACGGCATGCGAGTGCCCCTGTTCCCCCAGAACCTGCTGGCCAGGGCCCCGCCACTGGTGATCATGGAGAGGTCGTGGAGCGCCGCGCCAGAGGGGTAAGCCGGGCTCCATCCGATCGAGGTAGCCGCACGTGCCGGGTTTGACCCGGTGTTCAACCACTCAGCCTGGAGGCTCTTCCGCGGGGCTCCGGAAGGTTCGCGCCCCGCCGCTCCCCTACTCCCCGGTAGCGACCGGTTCGGGTGCGCACGGGAGGCCGGGCCGCTGGTCCGGTGCCATATTCGGCGTGTGGCCGTCGTCATGCGGCCACACGACTCGTGTGCCGCACACCGTGCCGGGACCGCAGCCCCGCGCCCGCACGCCGACCCGACAGCGAGGCCCCGGGTGCATTCCAACGATCGCGGAGGGCACGTCCGGCAGGACGCGGCGGGCCCCGAGCTGGACCGGCTCATGGTCTCGGCCGCCGAAGGGGACCGGGAGGCCTTCGCCGAGGTGTACGACGTGACCGCGGCCCCCGTCATGGGGCTCGTACGCCGCATCCTGCGGGACACCGCCCAGTCCGAGGAGGTCACCCAGGAGGTGCTGCTGGAGGTGTGGCGCACCTCCGGCCGGTTCCGGCCGGAGCGCGGGAGCGCGATGACCTGGATCATGACCCTCGCGCACCGGCGGGCAGTCGACCGGGTGCGCTCCGCGCAGGCCAGTCAGGACCGCGAGCACCGGGCGGCGACGCTCAGCGAGGACACCCCCTTCGACGAGGTCGCCGAGCAGGTGGAGACCCGCATGGAGTGGCAGCGGGTCCGGAGCTGCGTGCGTGGACTCACCGACATCCAGCGCGAGACCGTCGTCCTCGCCTACTACGGCGGACACACCTACAAGGAGATCGCCCAGTCCCTTTCGCTGCCGCTGGGCACGGTCAAGACCCGCCTGCGGGACGGCCTGATCCGGCTCCGCCGCTGCCTGGGAGGCAAAGCGTGAACGCCGACGACCCGCACGAGCCCTCCGGCGCCTACGTCCTGCACGCGCTGCCCGAGGAGGAGCGCCGGGCGTTCGAGGAACACCTCGCCGGGTGCCGGCAGTGCCAGGAAGAGGTGGCCGAACTGCGGGCCACGACTGCCCTGTTGGGGCAGACGACCTCCGAATCCCCGCCGGGCGCCCTCCGGGACCGCGTCCTGAGCCAGCTGGCCACCACCCCCCAGGAGACCCGCCCGCGTGCGGAGGCACCCGGCCCCCGTGCCGGGGAGCCCGGCCCGGACACGAGGGCGAGGGTCCGCAGGCGCGGACCGGCCCGGGCCCTGCGCATGGCGCTCGCCGCGTCGGTGGCCGTCGCCCTGGTCTGCCTCGGACTCGCCGGTTGGCAGTGGCAGGAGGCCTCGGACGCCAAGGACCACGCGAGCCAGGTGGAGGCGCGGGCCGATAGGGCCGAGGAGCACGTCCGCCAGGTGGAGGCGGACGCGAGCCGGGCCGAGTCCCAGCAGGAGAACGTGACGAAGGTGCTCACCGCTCCCGACGTCCGGCTGCAGACCCAGACCCTCAGCGACGGTGCCACGGCCTCCGTCACCTTCTCCCGGAGCGAGGACTCGGCCACCCTCGCGGTCTCCGGCCTGCCGGAGCTCCCGGAGGGCCGGACGTACGCGGCGTGGTTCATGGAGGACGGAACCCCGGTGCCGGCCGGGCTGCTCACCAACAACCCGGAACGCCGGGTGACCTTGCTGAAGGGGACCCTGGACAACGCCTCGGCCGTCGCCCTCTCGGTGGAACCGGCCGGGGGGTCCCCGCAGCCGACCACCACACCGCTCGGCGCGGTGCCGCTGTACGCCTGAGCTCGCTCCACAGGCCGAATCACAGGCCGAATCACCATGAACTTGACCAAACTTTTCCTCCGGTGGCTCCGAATCCCATGTGAAATGCCGCCCGGACCATCGGAACCGGCGCTCGCAACCGGAACGGCGCCTGGCGGACATACGAAGCAGGCAAGCCACCCTCCTCGGGACCGTGCCATGACCACCCTGACCGCACCACAGCCCGCAGCCACTCCGACCCCCGCGTCCCTCACGGCCGGCACCCTCACGATTCCCCTGCCGTCCGGACCCGAAGCTCCCGCGCACGCCCGCCGTGCGGCGCTCGGCTTCCTCCACTGGTCATGGCCCGCCCTCACGCAGGACCGTTGCGACGACTTCCTGCTGATCGTCTCCGAGCTGGTCACCAACGCCGTCCGGCACGCACCCGGCCCGAACACCCTCACCCTGACGACCACCGCCGAGGCCCTGGACATCGCGGTCACCGACGGTTCGCGCACCGAGCCCGCGCCCCGGACACCGGACCTGAGCGACGGCACCGGGGGGATGGGCCTGCACATCGCCGAGGACCTGGGCGCCCGGATCTTCATCGAGCCCCTGTCGGCGGGGAAGTGCGTGCACGCGGCCTTCTGCCGGGGGTGAGCCGCGCTCACGCCCGGCCACGCACCTGCCGCGCCCACGTACGGGATGGTCATCCGTACGTGGGCGCGTATCCATGGGTCACCAGGCTCCCGGTGCCGGCGGGGCGACCACCGGCGGCCGGTCGTCGCAGGTGATCGTGTTCGGCAGCAGCCACGGCGCCAGCCAGTCGCCCGTCGGGCCGCCGCCGTCGTTGGAGCCGAGATCGGTCAGGGAGAACTCCGAACCGGCGGGGGTGAAGTTGAAGGAACCGCAGTTGTTGACGCCCACGGCCCCGACGTTCCTCGCGTCGACGTTCTCGAAGGTCGCCGAGCCCGCCGCCCGCGCGCTCACCACCGAGGTGCCCGTGCCGTCGACTCGGATGTCCTTGAAGTGCACGCCCCGGATCTTGTAGGTGTCCTTCACCGGCCAGTCGGTGACCAGCATGATCGCGTTGTAGGTGTTGTCGAGGAAGTGGCCGCCGGTGACCCGGATGTCGGCGTCGATGTCACGGTCCAGGGCGAAGAACCAGACGGCCCCGAGCCCGATCTTCCAGTTCAGCTCGTACGTCCCGGCCCGCACCGTCGTGTTGTCGGTGAGGTCGAGCCTGCCCCGGAAGGGCTCCGCGCCGAAGCGGGCGCCGACGTGCAGGGCGCTGCCCTCCCGGACGGGGTCCGCGATCAGGTTGCCGGAGACGGTGTTGTCCGTACCGCCGTAGATCGCGATGCCGTTGGCGAGGACCGGGCTCTGCACGGTGTTGCGGGCGAAGGTGTTGCCGGTGTTGGCCCGCTTCTCCGACCACATCGCCAGACCGTCGTCACCGGAGTTGCGGACGAAGGTGTGCGAGACCTCCGAACCGGTCACCCCGCCATGGAAGTTGATCGCGTCGGCGATCTGGTCGACGATGACGTTGTCCTTGATCCTTAGGTTCGACATCGGGCCGTCGAACCACATGCCGACCTTGGTGTGCCGGATGTGCAGCCCCTCGATCGAGGAGTCGCTCATCGCCCCGCCGATGCCGTTCACCTGGTCGGTGTCGATCCGTTCCCGTACGTCGCCCTCGATGGCGAACCCGGACAGGTGCACATCGCGGCTGCCGCCGTCGGCCGCGTCCTTGCCGTAGAAGCCGACCCCGGTGTGGACCGAGCCGTCGGCAGCAGGGGTGGAGAGGGCGACCTCCCTGCCCTTGAACTTCGTGTACCAGCTGCCCGCGCCCCTGATCGTCACGTCGTCGACGAGGATGTGCCGGTCGACCTGGTAGGTGCCCGGCGGCACGTACACCGGCAGGTTCTTGCGCTTGGCGAAGGCGATCGCCCGGTCCATCGCGTCGGCCGAATCCCGGCGACCCGTCGGATCGGCCCCGAAGAGAAGGGCGTTGGCGGCCCGGAGCTCCACATGCGGCAGGCCCACGAGTTCGGAGTCGAGGACGTCGATCACCGTCCACGCGGCCCGGCTCCCGGCCGGGACGGTGAGCCGGACGGTGTCACCCGCCCCGTATCTCTTGCCCAGCAGCAGGCGCTGTTCGTCGTAGAAGTGGCTCGGCCGGAAGGGCTTGGAGATCTCGGGTGCCGGGGTCGTCTCGCTGGGCACGCAGGAGCACTCGGTGATCCACCAGCCGGGCTGGAGCAGCCCGGCCTGCGGGTCGTTGGTGAACGGGTACTGGTTGTAGAGCCAGGAGTACTGCGAGGTCAGCGTCATCGTCGAACGCTTCTTGCCGTTGACTGCCACATCGAGCGGGGCGGTGATCCCGCCGCCTCCGGGGGCGTCCGGGATGCTGTAGCGAACGGTGATCGCGTTCGCCGCCTCAGGAAGGGTGAACTCGACGTGCTCCCCGGGCTTCAGACTCACCGCCGTACGTCCGGACGCCTCGGCGGGCAGCGTGTACGCGGTGCGGTCGGGGCCGATGACCGTCCCGTTCGTCACGGCGTTCTCCGCCTCCTGCTCGGCGAAGGGCACATCGGCCCCGCGCCCGGCCACCAGCGCGGGATCGAGCCCGGCCCGGGTCACCACCGGCGCACCCCTCTCCGCACCCTGCGCCGCCGGTGCGCCGGTCAGCGCCCCCAGTCCGACTACGGCGGCCATCAGCGCGGCGACCGTGATGTGACGTGACATCGCATGCCCGTTTCTCTCGGAGGTGAGGCGACGGTAGGGCGCGCGGAATCATCACCACAAGAGGCGTGCGAACAGTTTCCTCCTGGATGATGGATAAATGCAGAGAACCGTCATTCTTTTGCATGATGATGTCGAGACCTCACGGCGAAGTCGTGACGTCAGACGATGATCTGCGGGTGTACGGGGCTGAGGTGGTGCACGGCGCTCCGGGCGGAGTGCTCGGTGAGCAGGGCCTGCAGTTCGCCGGCGGCGGTGGCCAGGAGGTGGCCGTCGCGGTTGGCGCTCAGGGTTTCGAGGACGAAGGCGACGTGGGTGGAGTCCTCGGTGACACGGGTGCGGTGGGCATCGCGGTGGTTCCAGTGGCGGGTGAGGACGTCGGTCGTGTCGGTGTAGATGATCTCGCCGGGCTTGGGGTTCTCGACGGTGTCGGGTTCGCCGAGCGGGGTGAAGGTCTCGGCACCTTCGGCGTAGCGGATCTCGATGTCGCCGGTGACGTGGTCGAGGTCGAAGGCTCCGGCGGGCAGGCCGTGGCGGACGGAGACGGCGTTGTAGGAGTCGACGGCCGGGTTGATGCGGGGCAGGGTGCCCTTCTTCGCCAGGCGGCGGCCGAGGGCGTCGACGCTGGGGCGGATGCGGCGGGGATTGGTGCCGAAGGAGCGGTAGGCGGTGTGCCACGCCTCGATGCGCGGGTCGCTCTCGTCGGCGGGGGCCCAGGTGCCGGAGGCGAGATCCTGCTCCAGGTCCTGCACGGCGGCGGCGGTGCGGGGCCAGGACTCGTGGCCGTTCAGGCCGGTGGCGGTGACGACGGCGATGAGGGTGTCGGGGAAGGCTTCGGCGACGGCGGGGCTGATGCGGAAGGCGGTCATCGTGGGAGCAGTTCCGTTCGTGATAGGGCCGAGGGGCGGTCAGGGCTTCCAGGTGCCGATGCGGTCCAGGCGGCGCAGTTGCTGGGCCGCGGAGGGTGCGTCCAGTGCGGTGCCGCGCTCGGTGAGCCGGCGGGCGGTGTCGGTGCGCTGCTCGGCGGGTTTGTGGTCGTCGTACTTGAACTTCGCGCGGACCTCGGTGACATCGAGGCGCAGGCCGCGGATGCCGGGCAGCATCCGCCCGTAAGGCGGCTGGTCGGGGTCGATGGGGGCGTGGTCGCCGTCGGGCTGGAAGTGGGCCATCTGACGGCGCAGCAGTTCGGCCTTGGCCTCGGGTTCGTCGACGATGGCGCCCCGGCAGGTGAACTGGACGGCGGAGTAGTAGCTGGTCGGCACGCCGTCGGTGGGCGGGACGTCGGGCTTGGCGCGCCAGGGGCCGGGGATGAAGGCGTAGTCACCGATGACGGTGAAGGTGACGTTCGGGTCGGCTTCGATCGCCTTCCAGACGGGGTTGGGGCGGGCGAAGTGGATCAGCAGGGCGGTGCCGTCGACGGTGAAGTGGGTGGGCACGGTGATGGGTGGGTGTCCGAGCGGGCCGTTGACGCTCAGGACGCCGAAGTCGTGGCCGTCCGCGATCCAGGTCTGCCATTCGGCGTCGTCCAGGGCGGCGTCCCAGGGCTGGATGAACATCGCCGGGCTCCTTTCAGAGGTACAGGTCGAGGGGTCAGGTGAGGGCGAGGAGGCTGACGGCGACGGCGGCGGTACCCAGGCCGATCAGCTGTCCGCGGTGGATGCGCTCGGACAGGACGCTGCGGGCGAGCAGGACGGTGCCGGCCGGGTACAGGGCGGTGATCACTGCGACGACGGCGAGGTCGCCGCTGCGGGCGGCGAGCAGGAACAGCAGGTTGGCGGCCGAGTCCAGTACACCGGCTGTCGCCGAGATCCCGTACGCGGGCTTCTCCGCGCCCAGGCGCCGGAACATCACGCCGGCGGCAGCCAGGGTGACAGCGGAGGAGACGGCACGGCCGACGATCAGCGGGCCCACGCCGCTGTCCGAGGGCGCCTGGTGCAGGAAGATCAGTTGCAGGGCGATCGCGGCCCCCGCACCGAGGGCGAGCAGCAGCGCGGTGCGCGAGGGGCGGGCCGACTTCGCGCCGTGTCCGGCGCTGACCAGGACCACGGCGGCCAGTGCCAGCGGCAGGCCGATCAGCCCGGCCGGCCCCAGGTGCTCGCCCTGCACCAGGCCCACGCCGACCGGCAGCATCGCCGACACCAGCGCGGTGACCGGGGACAGCACGTTCATCGGGCCGATTGCCAAGGTCCTGTAGAGCAGCGCGAACGCGGCGGCCGAGGCCACGCCGGAGGCAGCGCCCCACGCGAGGGTGGCCGGGGCGAACGAGGCGCCCAGGAAGGGCCACAGCAGCAGCTCGACGGCGAGCGAGGCCGGGGCCGCGATCATCACGGTGCGCAGGACATGGGCCTTGCGGGCACCCAGACCGCCGAGGAAGTCGGCGCATCCGTAGGCCAGAGAACTGCCCAGGGCCAACAGCAGAGCGATCACAGGTAGTCCATCCCTTACTATCAATGGAACGACTACACCGTACAACGCACCGACCGCAGGTCGTCAACTGAACGACCGCACGGGCCAGTGAAGTGACCGACATGGTTGAAGGGGTGACAGCGATGAACGAGACCGAGGAAGCGCTGCGAACGCTCGCGCACAACGTCCGCACGGCCCGCACCCGCGCCGGACTCTCCCTGGACGAGCTCGGCCGCCGCGCCAAGGTCAGCAAGGGCGCCCTCGTCGCCCTGGAGAAGGCGCAGGGCAATCCGAACTTCGCCACCCTGGTCCGCCTCGCCGACACCCTCGGTGCCTCCGTCTCCGCCCTGCTGGAAGGACGCCCGGAACAGCGGGTACGGGTGGTGGGCGCCGACGGCGTCATGCCTCTGTGGAAGGGCGAACACGGCAGCGAGGCCCGGCTCATGCTGACCACCGGCGGACCGGCGGCCACCGAAGTCTGGCGCTGGACCCTGACGCCAGGTGAGGAATACCCGAGCCATCCCCACCAGGCCGGCGTGACCGAGACCGTAAGTGTCACCGCCGGTGAGATGGTCCTCGTCGTCGACGGCACCGAATACCCCGTCGCCGCCGGACAGACCGCCGCCTTCGACGCCGACGCCACCCACACCTACCGCGGTTCGGGCACCGAGGCCTGCCATCTGATCATGACCGTCCACCTGCCCCCGGGGCCCGGGTAGCGCTCGCGGCAGCCCCGGAATGCGGGACAACCTCCTGGCGCCGGACGAAGGCGATCCGATCGGACCGCAGCGATCGGGCGCGGGCGAGGTCCCGGCTGCCAGGGTCGACATCGAAAGGGAGGCCCCATGATCTCGGCACTCAACCAGCTCGTGGACCACGTCGAGCGGCACCTCGACGAGGAGCTCGACGTCGCACGGCTGGCCGGAGCGCTCGGCACGACCGAGTACCACCTGCGCCGGATGTTCTCGTCGCTGGCCGGTATGCCGCTGTCGGAGTACGTGCGGCGGCGCCGCATGACCGTGGCCGCCGGACCTGTCGTCCGGGGCGAGGGCGATCTGCTGGGAATCGCCGTACGGCACGGATACGGCTCGACCGAGGCGTTCGGACGTGCCTTCCGGGCCGTCCACGGCGCAGGACCCGCCGACGTACGCCGCGACGGGGGCCCCTTGAGGACACAACCGCAGCTCAGGTTCCGCCTGACCGTCGAAGGGAGTACTCCCATGGAGACCCGCCTCGTCGACCGCGCCGCACTCCGGCTGGTCGGACACGCCACCCGCGTCCCGCTCATCCACGAGGGCGTCAACCCGCACATCCAGGAGCACATCGCCTCGCTGCCGATGGAGGCCCACCAGCGGCTGAAGGCCCTGAGCGACGCCGAACCCCCGGGACTGCTGCAGGTCTGCGACGATCTCGACCCCGACAGCGCGGAGGGCACCGAACTGACCTATCTGCACGGGGTCGCCCTCGGCCCGGACACCCCGGCGCCGGACGACCTCGACGCCGTCGAGGTGCCGGCCGGGATGTGGGCGGTCTTCCGTAGCAGTGGGCCGCATCCCGAGAGCCTCCAGACCACCTGGGCGGCGACCGCGACCGACTGGTTCCCCTCCAACCCGTGGCGGCTGCGTCCGGGCCCCTCGGTCGTGGCGGTCCTCGACCGCGCGGCGGACTTCTCCACCGCGACCTGCGAGCTGTGGCTGCCCGTCGAACCGGCGTAAGGCAGCACACCCCGCACAGCAGGAGGCCGGCGGGGGCGAGGGCCTGACACCCTCACCGCCGCCGGCATCCGGTGCGCCCGGCCCGACGGGCGCACGTTCAGCGGGCCCCGGTCAGCCCGAGGCGCAGGCCCGGCCGTTCAGCTTGAACGAGCCCGGGTCCGGGGCGGGTTCGGCGGCCGAGGTGTTGAAGCCGAAGTCGACCGCCTTGCCGGGCGCCAGGGTCCGGTTCCAGGACAGCGGCGCCGCCGCGACCGTACGGCCCGACTGCGTGAACTCCGCGCTCCAGGTGTGGCTGAGCTTCTGCTGACCGTGCAGCAGCCAGGTCAGCGACCACGGGGAGACCGTTTCCGAGCCGGTGTTCCGGACCCGGACCGTCACCGTCGAGCCGCTGTTCCACGGGTGCGAGGAGTAGGTGACCTCGCAGGTCCGGGCCGGTGCGACCGTTCCGCCGTCGCCCGCGTCGTCGAGGTACGAGGCGATGAAGGCGAGCGGGGCGTTCCAGTTGACGGTGATCTCGTTCGTCGCCCAGGAGCCGATGTCGTCGATGTAGCACATGGCGGGCGCGCAGCCGGTCAGCTTCTCCGCCGCCACCGGGTCACCGGAGGCGATGGCCGTGAGGTTCGGGCCTCCCGCGATCGACCCGCGTGCCGGGTTCGGCAGGGAGGGGTCGTTCTGGTGCGCCCAGAAGCGGTGGTGCTGGTTGTGGGAGTTCCGCTCGCCGTAACCGGTGACGTACGACTGGTTGAGGGGGTTGCGGCCGAGCAGGTAGTCGGCGCCCCGCAGCACGGCGTCCTGGTAGGCGGCCTTGCCGGTCAGGTCGTGGGCGGTGGCCAGGACGACCATGTTGTTGAGCACCGCGCTGTTGGAACCCCAGACGTAGTCCTCGCCGACGGGGGCGTAGGGCACGCCGTACGCCTCCTCGCGGGACTGCGCCGCGTAACGATCGGCGCCCGCGGTCACCGTGGCCCGTACGCCGGCGAGTTGGCCGGCGGTCAGGCCGTTGGGCACGGTGGCCAGGGTGAGCGCGCCGAGCCCGGCGGTCGAGCCCCAGGAGATACCGCCGTTGGCGGAGAAGACCGCGTCGACGTCGTCGTGCAGCTCCGAGGAGAGCACCGCCTGGCGGTAGGTGTCCTTGCCCGTCGTGGTGAACAGCTCAGCGGCCGCCCAGTAGAACTCGTCCCGTACGTCGTTGTCGCTGTACGCGCCACCGCCGGTGCCGTCGTTGGGGTCGGCGAGCACGTCCGGGTGGGCCTTGGCCGCGGCCCAGGCGGTCTCCGCGGCAGCGAGGCAGCGGTCGGAGAAGGCCTTGTCGAAGGGCTCGTAGAGCCGGGCGCACTGGGCGGCCGTCGCGGCGAGGTTGAGCGTGGCCGCCGTGGACGGCGGGTGCAGTTCGCGCTGCTGCGGGTCCAGGTGCGGCTTCGTCGGAAGCCCGGTCCACTCGGCGTCGTGCATCTTGTGGTGCACCATGCCCGCGAGCGGCTCACCGGCCGGGACCTGCATCTTGATCAGGAAGTCCATCTCCCAGCGGGCCTCGTCCAGGATGTCCGGCACCCCGTTGTCGCGCTCGGGGACCCGTAGCTTCCCGTCACCGAGCTGCGCCGACTCGGCGTCGGCGGCGGTGAGGGTGCGCTCGTAGGTGGACATCAGCTGGGCGACGGAGATACCGCCGTTGACGACGTACTTGCCGTGGTCGCCCGCGTCGTACCAGCCGCCCGACACATCGAGCCGGTAGTCGCAGACCCCTGGCTGGCAGGGGACGTCCGTGTCGCCCTTGTTGGGCGCGACACCGATGTGACCGGCCGGGCGCGCGTACTCCTCGCCCACGAGGTCCGCGTCGATCTCGATGCCGCTGCGGTTGTGGTAGAAGTACGCCAGCGCGTCCGAGCGCAGGCCGTCGTAGAGGTCGCCGCGGATCGAGAACGGCTCGCTGACCTCGCCGTCGACCTCGACGGTGTAGCCGTCGCCCGTGGTGGTGAGGTCGCTGAAGTCGAAGGTGTGGACCTTCTGGTGCGAGGTGGGGTCCTCGCCCTTCGGTTCCGTGGTGCCGGTGGCGGCAGTCGAACCGTCCGCCGCCTTCACCGTCCAGGCCAGCGGCGCCTCGGCGTCGGTGACCACCGTGCCGCTCTTGGGGCCGCCGGGCAGATAGCCGACCTGGTTGACGCGGACCGGGGATCCGGTGTCGGGGACGTACACCGGGGGTTCGGCCCCGCCACGCAGGGACACGTCGTCCAGGCAGAAGGTCGTCGCGCTCTCGCCGCCACCGATCTGGAGCTGCACCGAGGCGGCCGGCTGGTCCGTGGAGGCGGTGAACGTCCGGGACACCTCGGTGACCTCGGTGCCCACCGGGTCCGCGGTGGCGAGCACCGTCGTGTACGGCTCGGTCGCCTGCTGGACGCGGGTCTGCACGGTCAGGGGGACGGTCGAACTGGCCTTGTAGGACAGCTCGTAGCTCTCACCCGCGACGATCGGGACGTCGTTCTGGCCGATGATCACGTCCCAGGCGTTGGCCGTGCCCGCGGGCACCTCGGCGCACAGCCGGCCGTCCGTCACAGCCGGGGACAGGTTCGCCGTCGCCCACCAGGGGGCGACACCGGCGGCGAAGTCGCCGTTGGTGATCTGCTCGGGGCCGGGCTCGGCGTCGTCGGCCGCCAGGGCCGTGCCGGGCATCGCCAGCGCGGCGGCACACAGTAACGCGGCGGCCGGCATCGCGAACACGCGGCGCCCGTGCCGGGGGCGCGACCGCGTGGGCCGTGCGGGGAGTGGTGAGGCAGTCACCGGGAAGGCCTTTCGTCGGCGGAGACAGGTCGGGGAAGGGGAGGGCAGCAGAACCGAAGCGCCTGTGGGAGCGCTCCCAGCAGATTGTGCGGGCGGAACGCACGTTCCGCCAGGGTCATGACAGAGAAACCGGGGCTGATGGTGCGTTCCCCGTACACATGACGGGCCGGGCGGGCAGCTCCCCCCGCCCGGCCCGTCACCGGATCACACGAACGGGATCTTCAGGACCGCCGCGTCGGTGCCCGTCTGCACCTTGGACGTTCCCGCGCCCAGCGCGTTCCAGATCTCCAGGCGGACCGTGCCGCCCTTGAGATTCCCCAGGCTCCCGGTCACCGCCTTGGTGCCCACCGCCTGGGTGTACTCCTCCCACCCGGCGACCGGGTCGGTCGCGAAGTAGCGGAAGGTCTCCGTGCGGTCGAAGGTGCCGTCACCGGTGAGGTCGTAACTGACCCTGACCTGCGGGGCGAGTGCGACCGTCGTGCCGGCGTCGACCCGGAGGCGGAAGGTGGTGGACGAGCCCGACGCGTAGGCGCCGTCGACCTTCTTGATCTCGTAGACCGTCGGTCTGTACGGGGTGCCGTCCCGGTTGACCCCCTCGGCCGAGGCGATGGTGTCGGCTCCCGCAGCACCGTCGGTGGCCGTGGTGAGGGTGCCGCCGGTCTTCAGCCGGAAGGTGTTTCCGGTGGACGGGCCCGGCTCCTCCGGATCGGGGTCGGGGTCTCCCCCGCCGGTACCCGTGCCGGTGGCCGTGGAACGGGCCGGCACCGAGAGGGTCGCGCCGTCGGAGAAGGTGACGGTGCGGGCGGTCGATCCGTAGTTGTGGGCGGCGTACGTGCGGACGCTGCCCTTCGCGAAGACCGCGGACGTCGGGATGTCCCCGCTGACGCTCATGTCGGGCGCGCCCAGGCTGTCGAGCGTGGTGATCCAGTGGTAGGTGTGCGCCTTGGACTCACCCGCTTCGGGTCCGTAACCGGCGTTCCCCGCGTCCCACTTGGCCTTGGCTGCGGCCGGGTCGGCCAGCGACTGGAACTCCCACAGGATGTCGCGCCACTCCACGGCGGGCCCGCCGTTCTCCCGCTCCATCTCGGCGATGTTCCGGGTAATCGCGGCCTTCTTACGGGCCAGGTGCAGCGAACCGCCGGTGACAGGGAGGACGTTGATGCCGTGGATCTCCTCCGGGTTGGCGGTCCACCAGGTGGAGTAGGCGCCGCCGCTGCCCCACACCATGCCGACGGTGTCGTGGGTGAAGGAGCCCGGGAAGACCTGCTGGTCGGCGTCGAACCAGTACTGGCTGATCGCCTCGGACTCGGTGGTCAGCAGGTAGCTGCCGAGGTCGCGCAGCCCGGTGTCACCCGTCGCCGCACCCCACAGGACGAGTCCCGCGCTGAGGTTGATCGACTCCGACGAGGACTCCTGGTTGTTGCCCGCCGCGAAACCCTGGTGCCCGGAGGCCCAGCTGTGCCCGGCGTACACGTCGAAGCCGCGCAGGAACGGGTACGCGGTGTCGGTGCGGCTGGGGTTGGCGGCGTCCCGGACCAGGGTCTTGACCATGGTGCCCCAGGCCGAGTCCGCGGCCCACGCCTGGTCGTACTGGGCGACGATCGCCGCCGCGTACACGTAGTAGCTGTAGTGGAAGTGGTGGTCGTTCAGCTCGGTGTCGCTGCCGTACGAGGCCGGGTAGCCGGTCAGCGTCTTCCAGTTCTTGTCGTAGCTGAACTCGGACGCGCCGCCCGCCGTGAACCACTCCTGGAGACGGCCCTTCATCAGGCCGAGCAGCTTGTCGCGGATACCGGTCTGGCCGATCTGGTCGGCGACGGGCACCAGCTGCGCGAGCTTGCCGAGCGCCTTGCCGGTCCAGTAGGTGTCACTGGCCCCGGAGAACGGGTCGGAGGCGTTCGCCACCTCGTTCAGGTATCCGGTCAGCCGCGCCTTGTCGACCCCGCTCGACGCGGGCAGGGCCGGCAGCACGCCCTGGTTCTTCTGGCTGGTGGTGAAGGACGCGGACTCCCGGACCTTCATCGTGCCGCGCGGGGAGACGTAGGTGTATCCGGTGAGCGCGTCGGAGGTGTGCAGCCACTGGTGGCGGTACAGGGCCTGGAGCGTGCCGCGTTCGGTGCCCTCCTTGGCCTCAGTGGTCAGGCTGTACGTCGCGTTGACCGTGCCCCCCGTGGACTGCCAGGTCACCTTGGAGCCGGTGACGAAGCTGAAGGCGTACTTCCGGTAGGTCGCGAGGGCGTCCGTGGACGGCAGCACGGCGAGCGAGAAGTAGTCCTTGCCGCCGAGCCCGGCGGTGATCGCCGTGCCGGAGACGTTCCAGTCGGTGCCGGTCGGGGCGAAGAGCGCGTAGTGGTGTCCGGCGACGGTGATGCCGAGGACGTTGCCGTTGTCCGCGAAGACGGTGGGGGTGGAGGCGGTCGTGACGCGGGCGTCGCCGCCGGAGCCCTTGGCGTAGACGAAGGGCATGCCGTGCCCGATGGTCGTGCGCAGGGTGCGGGTGCCGTCCGACCAGTAGGGGGTGACCGTCCAGTCGGACCAGTCGTCGGCCTTGGTGTCCGGGGAGTTGAGACCGCTGAGGCCGAGGGTGAGATCAGCCTTGTGCGCGTACTCGTACTGGCGGCCCTCCCCGACGATCGCCGGGGTGGTCGGATAGCCGACCTCCAGCCCGCCGGAGGTCGCCTGGTAGGTCAGCGGGTGCCCGTACATCGGGGTGGAGTACGGGTTGTCGCCGTAGCGCTGGAAAGCGAGGGAGGACCACCAGTCGTTCGTCGGGACCGGCTTGTCCTTGGCCGCCGCCGTGACCTTGGGCGTCACGGGGGCGCCGGTGTTGGTGGTGGGCCCGGAGGTGCCGGCGGGGCGGCTGTCGGTGTAACTGCCGGAACCTGCGGGAATGGTGGCGGCTGCCGCCGGGGATGCGGCAGGGCCCAGGCCGACGGCGGCCAGCGCTATGGCGAGGACCGTCGCCGCTGCCGGTCTGGAGAGGGAGGGATGCATGGGCAGCACCTCGTCGTGGGGGAGAGCCATTCTTGAGAGCGCTCTCAGATGCGAGGAAGGTAAAACTTCTGAAACTCCGGGTCAATAGAGCGGACACAGAAGGGAGTTGGGTGTAACTGACAGTCGCCGAGCCTTCGAGTGTTGTCGGCAAACGGGGCGGGGGCCGCCGCCCCGCCCTCAGTTCGTGGCGGGGCCGGGACCCGCAATCCGGGGATCCGGGGCGGGGCGGGTGGCACCCGTGCGGCGACTCAGGCGCCGACGGTCCCGTCGACGCCCTCCCGCAGGAAGTCCGCGTGCCCGTTGTGGCGGCCGTACTCCAGCAGCACGTGCACCATCACCATGCGCAGGGACACCTCCTGCTCCCATCGTGGCTGGACCCCGATGACGTCCAGGGACGCCGCCTCCCGCTCGATACGGCGTGAGTGCTCCACCTCGGCCTGCCAGGCGCCGAACGCCTCCGCCCGGGTCGAGGCGCTCGCGTCGTACGCGGCCTGGAAGTCGATCCGGTCCGACCAGACCAGCGGGATGTCGTTGTCCTCGAACACCCTGCGGAACCACGTGCGTTCCACCTCGGCCATGTGCCGCACCAAGCCGAGCAGGGAGAGCGTCGAGGGGTCCATCGACCGCTGCCGGAGCTGGTCGTCGTCCAGGCCCTCGCACTTCATGGCGAGGGTGGCCCGGTGGTAGTCGAGGAAGGCCCGCAGGGTCTCGCGCTCGCTGCCCGTGAGCGGCGGTCCCACACGGTTGTCGTCGGTCATCGGCGTACTCCTCGGTCGCGGGGTATGGACGCCCAGTATCCGGGGCCGCCTCAGCGGCGGAACGAGGGGAGCACCCCCTGACGGCCGGAGCTCCGCACCCTGCTCTACGCTCCTGCTTGCACGGACTGTTCGTGCCCGTGCCTGGCGCAAGGTTCCGAGGTGCTGCATGTCGCGTTCCCGCTGGTCGTTGCTGGTGCTCGTCGCCCCCGCCGTACTCTCCCTCACCGCCTGCGGCAGACTCTTCCCCCCGCCGCCTCCCGAAGGCGAGCCGGTCGCGCTCTCGAGGGCCCAGGCCGCCGTGACATGGACCGACAGGTGGGGCGGGACGCTGGAACTCAGGCCGGACGGAACGTACACGGCCGACCGCGCCTGCGCGGACGACCGGCGGGAGTCGGGCTCAGGCACCTGGAGCCAGAAGCGGGCGGACGAGGTGGGCGGGAACAGGATCACCGTGGAGTACGGGACCGCCTTCACCAGCTACGAGACGCTGCGCAAAGGCGGGACGCTCAAGCTCTGGGCCTGGATCGGCGATCCCGACGACGGCGAACTCTGCGTCCTGGCCGCTCCCGTGCGGTGAGACGCCCGCAGCGCAGACGACGCCGGCCCCCGGGAGATGAATCCCGGGGGCCGGCGTCGCACGGTACTGCGGGTACTGCCTGGAACAGCTGATCCGAGGATCAGAAGTCCATGTCACCGCCCGGCATGCCGCCCGGAGCGGCCGCGGCGGCCTTCTCCGGCTTGTCGGCGATGACGGCCTCGGTGGTGAGGAAGAGCGCGGCGATGGACGCGGCGTTCTGCAGGGCGGAACGCGTGACCTTCGCCGGGTCGAGGATGCCTTCGGCGATCATGTCGACGTACTCGCCGGTCGCGGCGTTGAGGCCGTGACCGATCGGGAGGTTGCGCACCTTCTCGACGACGACGCCACCCTCGAGACCACCGTTGACGGCGATCTGCTTGAGCGGGGCCTCCAGCGCGAGCTTGACGGCGTTGGCACCGGTGGCCTCGTCGCCCGTCAGGTCGAGCTTCTCGAAGACGGCCGAGGCCTGGAGCAGAGCCACGCCACCACCGGCGACGATGCCCTCCTCGACGGCGGCCTTGGCGTTGCGCACCGCGTCCTCGATGCGGTGCTTGCGCTCCTTGAGCTCCACCTCGGTGGCGGCGCCGGCCTTGATGACGGCCACGCCGCCGGCCAGCTTCGCGAGGCGCTCCTGGAGCTTCTCGCGGTCGTAGTCCGAGTCGGAGTTCTCGATCTCGGCACGGATCTGGTTGACGCGACCCTGGACCTGGTCGCTGTCACCGGCACCGTCGACGATCGTGGTCTCGTCCTTGGTGATGACGACCTTGCGGGCGCTGCCGAGCAGGTCCAGGCCGGCGTTCTCCAGCTTGAGACCGACCTCCTCGGAGATGACGGTGCCACCGGTGAGGATGGCGATGTCGCCGAGCATGGCCTTGCGGCGGTCACCGAAGCCCGGGGCCTTGACGGCGACGGACTTGAAGGTGCCACGGATCTTGTTGACGACCAGGGTCGACAGGGCCTCGCCCTCGACGTCCTCCGCGATGATCAGCAGGGGCTTGCCCGACTGCATGACCTTCTCGAGCAGCGGAAGGAGGTCCTTCACGTTGCTGATCTTGGAGTTGACGATCAGGATGTACGGGTCGTCGAACGACGTCTCCATACGCTCCATGTCGGTGGCGAAGTACGCCGAGATGTAGCCCTTGTCGAAGCGCATACCCTCGGTGAGCTCCAGCTCCAGACCGAAGGTCTGGGACTCCTCGACGGTGATGACGCCTTCCTTGCCGACCTTGTCCATCGCCTCGGCGATCTTGGCGCCGATCTCGGTGTCGGCGGCGGAGATGGAGGCGGTCGAAGCGATCTGCTCCTTGGTCTCCACGTCCTTGGCCTGCTCCAGCAGAGCGGCGGAGACGGCCTCGACGGCCTTCTCGATGCCACGCTTCAGAGCCATCGGGTTGGCACCCGCGGCGACGTTGCGCAGGCCCTCACGGACGAGCGCCTGGGCGAGAACGGTGGCGGTGGTCGTACCGTCGCCGGCGACGTCGTCCGTCTTCTTGGCGACCTCCTTGACCAGCTCCGCACCGATCTTCTCGTACGGGTCCTCGAGCTCGATCTCCTTGGCGATGGAAACACCATCGTTGGTGATCGTGGGCGCGCCCCACTTCTTCTCGAGGACGACGTTACGGCCCTTGGGGCCGAGGGTGACCTTGACGGCGTCGGCGAGCTGGTTCATCCCGCGCTCGAGACCGCGCCGTGCCTCCTCGTCGAACGCGATGATCTTGGCCATGTGAAGTGGTCCTCCCGGACAGGGGTGGATTTCTCCGGACCGAGTGGCGCCCGCGACGGACGGCCTGCGTGACCGGTGGTTCCTTGCCCCACCGGACCTGCGGGCCTCACCGGCCCGGTCCAAGTTCTGTCACTCTCACCTGGAGAGTGCTAACGCCAATGATTAGCACTCGACCCATGAGAGTGCAAGCGTCTTCGGGATGCGGCACTCCCACGTGGGGCACCTCCGCCCCGGGGGCGGACGCACGTGGGGCACCTCCACCCCGGGAGCGGACGCACGCGGGGCCCGTACCCCGGTGGGAGGTACGGGCCCCGCGTGTGTGAGTGGTGTCGTCGGACGACCGTGCCGAGCTCAGCCGACGGCGAGCTTGACCATGTCCGCCTGCGGCCCCTTCTGGCCCTGCGAGATCTCGAATTCAACTCGCTGACCCTCTTCGAGGGTGCGGTATCCGTCCATCTGGATCGCGCTGTAGTGGACGAAAACATCCGCACCACCGTCGACCGCGATGAAGCCGTACCCCTTCTCCGCGTTGAACCACTTGACGGTGCCCTGAGCCATGCCCAACTCCCCTATTACTGGCCCTTGCACGAGCGCCGCACTTCGCGGGCCCGGGTCAGAACTCACCCTCCGACAGGAGAGGGCGGTGTGCGCCGGAACGCGTCGACCGCGGCCGAATGTATCTGCCCAACTGCCCTCTGCAACAGGTCAATCGGACGAGAATTCTGAGCACGCGCGACCGCACGGAAAGGGCGAATTCACTGGATTCCAGGGCAAGTCGGGCCTGACAAAGGCCGCTAATGCCTCAAGGAGTTCACGTACTTTGGCTGCTTCTTGTCGTGGCCGGGCGCATTCTCATATGCGGGCGGCACGGGCAGCGGCGGGGACTTCCCCAACTGTACCGCGCTCAACCATGCAGAATGCCCCCCTCCGCTTCTCTCGCGGAGGAGGGCATCGTGGTCACGCTGCGCGGTCGGACGGCCGGCCGCGCCGGTCCGTACCGCCGGGCGTCAGCCGCCGGCGACGGCGGGGATGATCGAGACTCCGGCACCGTCCGGGGTGGCCGCGTCCAGGCCGCCCTCGAAGCGCACGTCGTCGTCGTTGACGTACACGTTGACGAAGCGGCGCAGCTTGCCCTGGTCGTCCAGGACGCGGGCGCCGATGCCCGGGTGGTTCGCCTCCAGGGACGCGATGACCTCGGAGAGGGTGGCGCCCTCCGCCGGGACCTCGGCCTGGCCGCCCGTGTAGGTGCGGAGGATGGTGGGGATACGGACCTTGACGCTCATGTGGGTGCCTTCCTTCGGTCTCGGGTGGTCAGTTGGCGGCGGCGAGGCCCGCGTCGCGGAACGCGTCCAGGCTGGGCCGGATCGTCGCCGACAGGCCGGTCGTCGGGGCGACCGCGTCGAGCGTCTTCAGACCGTCGCCGGTGTTCAGGACGACGGTGGTCAGGGACGGGTCGAGCAGACCGTCCTCGATGAGCTTCTTCGTCACTCCGACCGTCACCCCGCCCGCGGTCTCCGCGAAGATGCCCTCGGTGCGGGCCAGCAGCTTGATCGCGTCGACGACCTGCTCGTCGTTCACGTCCTCGACGGCACCGCCGGTGCGCCGGGCGATGTCCAGGACGTACGGGCCGTCGGCCGGGTTGCCGATCGCCAGGGACTTGGCGATGGTGTTCGGCTTCTGGGGGCGCACGACGTCGTGGCCGGCCTTGAAGGCGGTCGAGACCGGGGAGCAGCCCTCGGCCTGGGCGCCGAAGATCTTGTACGGCTTGTCCTCGACGAGGCCGAGCTTGATCAGCTCCTGGAGGCCCTTGTCGATCTTCGTGAGCTGCGAGCCGGACGCGATCGGGATGACGATCTGGTCGGGCAGCCGCCAGCCGAGCTGCTCGCAGATCTCGTACGCCAGGGTCTTGGAGCCCTCGCCGTAGTAGGGGCGCAGGTTGACGTTGACGAAGCCCCAGCCCTCACCGAGCGGGTCGCCGATGAGCTCCGAGCAGAAGCGGTTGACGTCGTCGTAATTGCCCTCGATGCCGACCAGTTCGCCGCCGTACACCGCGGCCATGACGACCTTGCCCTGCTCCAGGTCGTGCGGGATGAACACGCAGGAGCGGAAGCCGGCGCGGGCGGCGGCAGCGCCCACGGCACCGGCGAGGTTGCCGGTGGAGGAGCAGGAGAGCGTGGTGAAACCGAAGGCGCGGGCGGCCTCGACGGCGATGGCGACGACACGGTCCTTGAAGGAGTGCGTCGGGTTGCCGGAGTCGTCCTTGACGTACAGACCGCCGGTTACGCCCAGCTCGCGGGCGAGGTTGTCGGCCTTGACCAGCTTGGTGAAGCCGGGGTTGATGTTGGGCTTGTCCGCGACGTCGGAGGGGACGGGCAGCAGCGGCGCGTAGCGCCAGATGTTGTCCGGACCCTCGGCGATGCGCTTCTTCAGCTCCTCGGGCGAGCCGCTCGGCAGGTCGTAGGCGACTTCGAGCGGCCCGAAACAGGACGCACAGGCGAAAATGGGGCCGAGTGCGAATCGCTCGCCGCATTCGCGGCAGGAGAGCGCCGCTGCGGGACCGAGGTCCACGGCGGAAGAGTCGGTGTTTGCTGCAACTGTCTGCACGGCCATGATGGCGGAGGCCCTTTCTCCTCATCTTCCTCGCGACGTATTTCGCCGCAAGACGGAATTGGCACCTTCCCCACCGTGACCTCGCGGTCGGCAGGAGGGTTGCCGGGACTTCAACGGGCCGTTCCCTCAGTCCCTCTGGATGAGCGCTGTGGCACCGGATCATGGATCCGGGCGTTTGTCCGTGGACCGACCCCGAGATGCGGGAGTCGTCCGCGTTGTTCAAGACTGTAACCGACGCACACAGCGGTCGAGATAGTCGTCCGAACCGCGAGATGGATCACATACAGGGAGTATCGCCCGTGCTGGAAGAGGTCGAGTCCTGGCTGTCCAGGCGTTCGTGGTCGGCCTCCGACCGCCCGCTGGACCATCTCGTGGCGGCGCGGACGAAGGATCCGCACCGCTCACGCGTGAGTGTCGTGCTGCCCGCGCTGAACGAGGAGGCGACGGTCGGGGAGATCGTCGCGGAGATCCGGCGGGAGCTGGTCGAGAAGGTCCCGCTCGTGGACGAGCTGGTGGTGATCGACTCCGGATCCACCGACGCCACCGCGGAGGTCGCGCGCCGGGCCGGTGCCCGGGTCGTCCACCGGGACGCCATCCTCCCCCGGATGCCCGCGGTGCCCGGCAAGGGCGAGGTGCTCTGGCGGTCACTCCTGGTGACCAGCGGGGACATCGTCTGCTTCGTCGACGCGGACCTCAAGGACTTCTCGGCGGACTTCGTCTCCGGGACCGTCGGACCGCTGCTCACCGATCCGTCGGTGCACTTCGTCAAGGCGATGTACGACCGGCCCCTCGGCGACACCGCCGGCCAGGGCGGCCGGGTCACCGAGCTGGTGGCCCGCCCGCTGCTCAACCTGCACTGGCCCGCGCTGGCCGGTTTCGTCCAGCCGCTCGGCGGCGAGTACGCGGTCCGGCGCTCCCTGCTGGAGCAGCTCCCCTTCCCGGTCGGTTACGGGGTGGAGCTGGCGCTCCTCGTCGACGCGCTGCACACCGTCGGTCTGGACGCGCTGGCCCAGGTCGACGTGGGCGTGCGCAAGCACCGCCACCAGGACGGCCAGGCCCTCGGCCGGATGGCGGCGACGATCTACCGCACGGCGCAGCTGCGCCTGAATCGGGGGCCGCTGGTACGCCCCGAGATCACCCAGTTCGAGCGCGGACCGGGCGGTTTCGTCCCCCGCACCCACGCGGTGGACACCGAGGAACGGCCGCCGATGCGGGAGATCGTGGAGTACGCGGCGCGAGTGGCGGCGTAACGGTTCTTCCCGCCGGGCTCCACGCTCACTTGACGTTTGGCGGCTTCCCGAACGGGCTAGGTTCGGGTACATGGTCTCCGAGCACGCTGCGCAGGTACTCGTCGCGTCCAACCGCGGCCCGGTGTCGTACACACGGCGGGAGGACGGCACGCTCACGTCGAAACGGGGCGGCGGCGGGCTCGTCTCCGGGCTCAGCGCCGTCGACGACAAGCTGTGGGTGTGCGCCGCGCTCGGTGACGGCGACCGCGAGGCGGTCAGGCGCGGGGTGTCCGAGCCCGGCGTACGGATGCTCGACATCGACGCCGGGGTCCACGCCGACGCGTACAACGGCATCGCCAACTCGGTGCTGTGGTTCGTGCACCACATGATCTACCAGACGCCCGTGGAGCCCGTCTTCGACGCGGAGTTCCGCCGCCAGTGGGCCTCCTACGAGGCGTACAACCGGGCCTTCGCCGAGGCGCTCGCCGAGGAGGCGGGCGAGGGCGCCGCGGTGCTGGTGCAGGACTACCACCTCTCGCTGGTCCCCGGGATGCTGCGCGAGCTCCGCCCCGACCTGCGGATCGGTCACTTCTCGCACACGCCCTGGGCTCCCGTCGACTACTTCCGGCTGCTGCCCGACGACATCGGCGAGCAGCTCCTCAAGGGCATCCTGGGCGCCGACCGCGCCGCGTTCCTCACCCGCCGCTGGGCGGACGCCTTCATCGGCTGCTGCACCAGCATCCTCGGCGGAACCGGCCACACCCGGATCGGGGTGCACGGGCTGGGTGCCGATGCCGACTTCCTGCGCCGCCGCTCCCACGAGGCGGACGTCGACGAGCGCATGGACGTGCTGCGGGAGCAGGTGGGCGCGGACCGGCGCACAATCGTCCGGGTGGACCGCACCGAGCTGTCGAAGAACATCGTCCGCGGTCTGCACGCCTACCGTGCGCTCCTGGAGGAGCGGCCCGAATGGCGCGAACGCGTCGTGCACATCGCGTTCGCCTACCCGTCGCGGCAGGACCTGGCGGTCTACCGGGACTACACCGCCGAGGTACAGCGGGTCGCCGACGCGATCAACGCGGAGTACGGCACACCGGGCTGGACCCCCGTCATCCTCCACGTCGACGACGACTTCGCCCGCTCCCTGGCCGCCTACCGGCTGGCGGACGTGGCGCTGGTCAACCCGATCCGCGACGGCATGAACCTGGTCGCGAAGGAGGTCCCGGTCGTCTCGGACCGGGGCTGCGCGCTGGTGCTCTCCCGCGAGGCCGGGGCCTACGAGGAGCTGGGCGAGGACGCGATCGTGGTCAACCCGTACGACGTGTCGGCCACCGCCACGGCGCTGCACGAGGCCCTGACCATGGAGGCCGGCGACCGGGACTCCCGCACCAAGCGCCTGGCCGCAGCGGCGACCGCTCTCCCGCCGCAGCAGTGGTTCCTGGACCAGCTGGACGCGCTCCGGGACTGACGGCGGGGCCGCCCTCGACGGGGCCCTGTCAGCCGTCCGCGAGCTGCCGGGCCAGCGAGCCGAGCAGGCCGGCCACCGCCGCCGGTCCGGGCAGCGTCAGATCGGCGCGGGTGGACAGCTCGGGTACCTCGGTGCCGCTGCAGACCAGCAGGCCGGGGACGCCCTCGGTGCGGAGCTTCTCCACCGCGGCGTACGCGGCGAGGTCGCCCAGGTCGTCACCCGCGTACAGCACCGACCGGGCGCCGACCTCCTTGACGTACGCCTCCAGGGCCACGCCCTTGTCCATGCCGGCGGGGCGGATTTCCAGGACGAGGCGGCCCGGTTCGACGATCAGTCCGTGGCGGGCGGCGAGGCCGGCCAGCGGGGTGCGCAGAGCCTCGAAGGCGGCCTGCGGGTCGTCCGCGCGGCGGGTGTGCACGGCGACGGCGCGGCCCTTCTCCTCGATCCACGTGCCGTTGCCGGCGCCGGCCGCCTCCAGCACGGCGGGGAGCTCCGCGCGTACGGCCTCCACCCCGGGGTCCGGGGCGGGGGCGTTCACCGCACCGGTGGAGGCGTCCCAGCGTTCGGCGCCGTAGTGACCGAGGACGACGAGGTGGTCGAGGCCCGGTGCCCCGGCGAAGCCGCCGTAGCGGACGGCGGTGTCCGCCGGGCGGCCGGTGATCACCGCGACGGCGGAGACGAGCGGGGCCAGGGCGGTCAGTGCCGGGACCACGTCGGGGTGGGAGCGGGAGCGCTCCGGGTCAGGGACGATGTCGGCGAGCGTGCCGTCGAAGTCCAGTGCGATCACCGCACCGGCGGGGCGGGCGAGGAGCGCGGCGAGGCCTTCGCGGCCGGCCTGGGTGGACGGGGTCGGGAGAGGGTGTGCCGGGTTGCCCATGTGGGTGAGCGTAGCGGGCGGGCCGTACCGCCGCGCGGCCCGCGGAGTGAGTGGCCGGTACGGGGTGGCCGGTGCGGCGCGCCCCGTGGTTCACCGGCCGCGCACGGCCCACCGGTCACTGTCCGACGCGGCCCACCTCGATGCGGCGGCCGCGCGTCGCGTCGACGACGACGGGCACGCCGTCGGGGACCTGGCCGTCGATCCGCCGGAGGAGTCCGTCCACGGGCGGCAGGTCGCCGGGCACCCGTACGCGGACGTGGAAGGTCCTGGACACCGTCTCCACGCCCGTGACGGAGGCGCCGGGTTCGTCGGCCAGCCACTGGTCCGCCGCGTTGTGGACCCGCTCGGTCCATACGTTGATCAGCAGGGTCGCCGCGGTGTTGGCCGCGAGCGGCACGAACACCACCGCGAAGAGCACACCCATGGCGGCGTAGGCCCTGCGTGTCGGCCGGCCCGCCGCGTCGGCCGCCTCGGCGGCGCCCTCGGCCCGGGAGCCGTAGGCGAGGGTGGCGAAGACGACCATGCCCCCGAAGACCAGCGCGAAGAGGTTGGAGACGAACAGCACCAGGGCCCCGAGCGCCAGCCATCCGGCCCCGCTGCCGAGGCAGACACCCACGACCACCAGGGGCGGCACGAGGGAGATCGCGATCGCCACTCCCGGCAGTACGGCGGCGACGTCGCGCCTGGCCAGTGCCACCGCACCGGCGAAGCCCGTCGCCAGCGCGGCGATCAGGTCCATCAAGCCGGGTGACGTACGCCCCGAGATCTGACTGTTGGACAGCAGGTCGTAGTCACCGGGGAGGACGAGCGACATCACCACGCCGACGGCGATGACCAGCAGGCAGGCGAGGAACACGACCAGGACCGCGCCGTTGCGCCGCCGCTGCACCGAGCCCAGGGCGATGCCCATGATCGGTGTGGACAACGGGGCGATGATCATGGCCCCGATCACGGTGGCCGTCGAGTCCGTCAGCACCCCACCCGCGGCGATGACCGACGACAGCACCAGCATCGTCCAGAAGGCCGAGCGCTTGGCCCCCCTGTCCCCCGAGGACAGGTCCAGGTCCTGTGCGAGCTCGTCCAGGGAGCGGCGCTGGGCGGCGGGGAGGACTCGGGCGCGAACTCTGCTCAGCATGCACCTCACCTATCACGGCGGGGGCAATTCCGGCGTTCCGGACACGGGTGCGTGGGCTCGGGCTCAGCGCCGGCCGCGCCTCGCCTCGCGCACCCGGCGGAGCCGGTTGACCGTGACCGGGTCCTCCTCCAGGGCGCGGCGGTCGTCCAGGAGGGCGTTCAGCAGCTGGTAGTAGCGGACCGGGGAGAGGCCGAGCTCCTCACGGATCGCCCGCTCCTTGGCGCCGGGTCCGGGCCAGGAGCGCCGCTCCAACGCGAGCACCCCGCGCTCCTGGGCGGAGAGCGGGGCGTCGGAACCGGGGGGGCCGGAGTCACTGGCGGTCATACGACCAACCTACCGAGAGGGCGTTCCCGGTGCGGGACCGCGCTCAGGTGGCGCTCTCCGCCTGACGGGCCTGGGTGGCGAGCTGCACGAGGACGTTCTCCGGGTTGCCGCCGGGCTCGACCGCGGACCCGATCTCGCCCTTGATCGCCTCGCTGACCTTCGCCCACGAGGTCTTGCCGAAGGGCGGCAGCGTCGAGTTCGGGAGCGCCGTGAGGAACTCGTGCAGCGCCTTGTGCTTCTTGTCGGCGGCCATCTCCTCGGAGGCGGTGCTGGTCACGGGCAGCAGGTCGTACTGGTCGGCGAAGGCCAGCACGTTCTCGTCCGTGTAGGCGAAGTCGAGGAACTTGCCTATCTCCGCCGCGTGGCCGTTCTGCTTGAAGCCCATCATCCAGTCGGCCACGCCCATGGAGCCCTTGGTGGGGCCGTCGACGCCGGGCAGCGGAACCATGCCGACGTCGACGCCGTTCTTCTCGGCCTCCTGCATCAGGGTCGGGTGACCGTTGAGCATGCCCACGTCGCCCTTGGTGAACGCCTCGAAGGCCTGCGCCCGGTCGAGCTTCCCCGGGGCGACGGGACCGGTGAGGCCCTTGCCGACGAGGTGGTTCTTCAGCCAGGTGAAGGTCTCTATGTTGGCCGGGGAGTCGATGTCGTAGTTGCCGACGTCGTCGGTGTAGCCGCCTCCGCCGCTGAGCAGCCACATCAGCGTCTCGGCCTGGGACTCCTCCTGCCCGAGCGGGAGGGCGAACGGGTAGGTCACGCCGCGCTGCTCGAGCGCGGCGGCGTCGGACTCGATGTCGTCCCAGGTCTGCGGGGCGCCGAGGCCCGCCTTGGCGAAGAGGCCCTTGTTGTAGAAGAGCAGCCGGGTGCTCGCCACGAACGGCAGGCCGTAGATGTCGCCGTCGACCTTCCCGGCGTCGGTGAGGGAGGGCAGGAAGTTGGATCCGGTGCGGATGGCGAGCATCTCGTCGACCGTGTAGAGCTTGCCCGCCTCGGCGTAGTCGGCGTAGGCGCCGATCTGCGCGATGTCCGGGGCTTCGTCGGCCTTCACCATCTCGGCGACCTTGCGGTCGACGTCCTTCCAGGAGTAGACGCTGACCTCGACGTCGATCCCGGGGTTCTGCTGCTCGAACTTCTCGGCGACGCCGTCCCAGTACTTCTGGGAGCTGTTCGCCTCACTGGTGCCGTAGTCGGCCGCGACCATCCGCAGGGTGACGTCGCCTCCGCCGGCCTCCGAGCCGCAGCCCGACAACGTTGCCGCCATACCAAGTGCGGCAACCGCCGCGGTCAGACCCACAAAGCGCCGCTGCACAGCCCTGTCCATCCCTAGATCGGTCGACGCGGAGGTCACCACTCCGGCGATGACCCGCGATCCTGCCTCACGTACGCACTGAGGTCTACACCACTCACGTATCGATCGGGCAATGTAGCAGGAGCGTTTTGTATGGGTGCTCAACAAACTGCGCTAGTGGACTAGACCTTTTAGGGGTCGTCGGGCGAAACTGTCTCCCGTGAGACACGTCATCGCCCTCGATGTGGGCGGCACAGGAATGAAGGCCGCTCTGGTCGGGAGCGACGGCACCCTGCTCCACGAGGCCCGCCGGGCGACCGGCAGGGACCGCGGGGCCGAGGCCGTCGTGGAGACGATCCTCGGGTTCGCCGCGGATCTGTACGCCTACGGCGAGCAGCACTTCGGCGAGGGCGCGGTGGCCGCCGGGGTGGCCGTACCGGGCATCGTCGACGCGGAGCGCGGGATCGCCGTCTACGCCGCCAACCTGGGCTGGCGTGACGTCCCGCTGCGCGCCCTGATCGGCGAACGGCTCGGCGGCATACCCGTCGCGCTGGGACACGACGTCAGGACCGGCGGCCTCGCCGAGGGCAGGATCGGAGCCGGCCGGGGAGCGGACCGCTTCCTCTTCGTACCCCTGGGCACCGGGATCGCCGGAGCCATCGGCATCGGCGGCGCCATCGAGGCGGGCGCGCACGGCTACGCGGGCGAGATCGGCCACGTCGTCGTCCGGCCGGACGGACCGGAGTGCGGCTGCGGACAGCGCGGCTGTCTGGAGACCCTCGCCTCGGCCGGCGCGGTCTCCCGGGCGTGGGCCTCCGCGTCGGGCGATCCCGACGCCGACGCCGCCGACTGCGCGAAGGCCGTCGCCTCGGGCGATCCGGCCGCACTGGACGTCTGGCGGAACGCCGTCGACGCCCTCGCCGCCGGCCTGGTCACCGCCCTCACTCTGCTGGACCCCCGCACACTCATCATCGGTGGCGGTCTCGCCGAGGCAGGGGAAACCTTGTTCACACCACTGCGTGCGGCTGTCGAGGAACGCGTCACGTTCCAGAAGCTGCCTCACATCGTCCCGGCGGCCCTCGGGGACACCGCCGGATGCCTGGGCGCAGGGCTGCTCGCCTGGGATCTACTCTCCACGGAGGTTTCCGCCTGATGGCCGGACGCGCAGACAGCACGGTTCTCGCAGGGGCCCGGGTGGTACTCCCCACCGGGACCGTCGAGAACGGCCGGGTGATCGTCGAGGGCACCCGGATCGCCGGCAGCACGCCGGACGGCGCCCGGACCGTCGACCTCTCCGGCCACTGGGTGGTCCCCGGATTCGTGGACATCCACAACCACGGCGGCGGCGGCGCCTCCTTCGCCACCGGCACCGCAGAGGACGTCCTGACCGGCGTCAGGACGCACCGGGAACACGGCACAACCACCGTCGTCGCCTCCACCGTCACCGGTGAGACGGACTTCCTGGCCCGCCAGGCCGGCATGCTCTCCGAGCTGGCCGAACAGGGCGAGATCGCCGGGGTCCACTTCGAGGGCCCCTTCATCTCCCCCTGCCGCAAGGGCGCCCACAGCGAGGCACTGCTGCGGCACCCCGACCCGGCCGAGGTCCGCAAGCTGCTCGACGCCGCGCGCGGCACCGCGAAGATGGTCACGCTCGCCACCGAGCTCCCGGGCGGCATCGACTCCGTACGGCTGCTCGCCGAGCACGGGGTGATCGCCGCCGTCGGCCACACCGACGCGACGTACGAGCAGACCGTCGAGGCGATCGACGCGGGCGCCACCGTCGCCACGCACCTCTTCAACGCGATGCCCCCCATCGGGCACCGCGCACCGGGCCCGATCACGGCGCTCCTGGAGGACGAGCGGGTCACCGTCGAGCTCATCAACGACGGCACGCATCTGCACCCCGCCGCCCTGGAACTCGCCTACCACCGCGCGGGCGCCGACCGGGTCGCACTCATCACCGACGCCATGGACGCGGCGGGATCGGGCGACGGGCAGTATCAGCTCGGGCCGCTCGCCGTCGAGGTGAAGGACGGTGTCGCGCGCCTGGTCGAGGGCGGCTCCATCGCCGGCTCCACCCTCACCCTGGACACCGCGTTCCGCAGGGCCGTGACCATCGACAAGCTCCCCGTCGAGGACGTCGTGCAGTCCATCTCCGCCAACCCGGCCCGCCTCATCGGGATGTACGACCGGGTGGGCTCGCTGGAGCCGGGCAAGGACGCCGATCTGGTGGTCCTGGACGCGGACTTCACCCTCCGCGGCGTCATGCGCCGCGGCGAGTGGATCGTGAAGCCCGCCGGCGTCTGACGGCACACCGGGGTGACGCCCGGTCGAACACATAACGAAGAGACGGCGGTTGTCCCGGACATCTGGGACGGCCGCCGCCTCTTTGGCATGATCACCAGGGACGGCGCCGCGAGGAGACGGCGCGTGGGACGTACGACGAAGGAACCGGGGGCCGGTACAGGTGATACTGACCGTCACACTGAACACGGCGCTCGACCTGACGTACTCGGTGCCCGTCCTCGTCCCGCACGGCAGCCACCGCGTCCGCGAGGTGACCGAACGCCCCGGCGGCAAGGGCGTCAACGTGGCCCGGGTCCTCGCCGCGCTCGGCCACGACACCGTGGTCACCGGCTTCGCCGGCGGCCGCACCGGTGACGTCCTGCGCGAACTCCTCGGCGCTCTCCCCCACGCCCCCACCGACGCGCTCGTCGGTGTCGCGGGGAACACCCGGCGCACCGTCGCCGTGGTCGACCGCTCCACCGGCGACACCACCCAGCTCAACGAGCCGGGACCGCACATCGGGAGCGACGAGTGGGCGGCCTTCCTCGGGACGTTCGGGAAGCTGCTCCCGGAGGCCGACGCCGTCGCCCTCTGCGGCAGCCTGCCGCCGGGCATCCACGTCGGCGCGTACGCGGAGCTCATACGGCTCGCCCGCTCCGCCGGGGTCCCCGTACTGCTGGACACCGCCGGTGAACCCCTGCGCCGCGGGATCGCCGCCCGCCCCGACCTGATCAAGCCGAACGCCGATGAACTCGCCCAGCTGACCGGCGCCCGCGAACCGCTGCGCGCCACCCGCGACGCCCGCCGCCGCGGCGCGCACAGCGTCGTCGCCTCGCTCGGCCCGGAAGGGCTCCTCGCCGTCACCCCGGACGGCATCTGGCGCGCCCGCCCGCCCCGCGCCGTGGCCGGCAACCCGACGGGCGCGGGTGACTCCGCCGTCGCCGGACTGCTGTCCGCCCTCGCCGAGGGGCTCGGCTGGCAGGACCGGCTGGCCCGCGCGGTGGCCCTGTCCACCGCGACCGTACTCGCCCCCGCGGCCGGGGAGTTCGACCGCGCCGCCTACGAGGACCTGCTCGGCCGCGTCCGGACCGAGCGGCAGGCACCCGCGGCCTGAACCGGCGCCCCCGCGACGGCCCGGAAACCACCGCGTCCCGGCCCGCTGCGCGCGATGACCGGGACGACGGCGGAGGAGACTCCGGGCTGACTCACTTCTTGACGTGACCCGACTTCAGCGACAGCTGGTCGAGGTTGGCGTCGCAGGAATCGCCCTCGTTGCACGAGAGCATCAGCGAGTTCGACCCCTTCTCCAGCTGGACCCAGGCGAACGTACGCGTCCAGCCCTTCTCCAGGTCGCCCTCCGCCGCCTGCGCGAAGTTCTTCATGTTGATCGACCGCGGCGCCTCGTCGTTGACCGTGAGGGACGTCTTGGCGTCCTTGCCCGGCACGCCGTAGGTCACGAACAGCGTGTACGGACCGCTCGCGGGCACGTCGACCGTCCAGGTCGCGGACCTGCCGACCTCGTTGAGGCTGATGTACTGGCCGTTGGCGCTCTTGGCGCCCTTGACCGTGTTGTCCAGCTTGGCGGTGCCGCCCAGCGTGAGTGTCGCCGCGTCCTGCTCCGGCAGCTCGACGGGCTCCTTCGACGGCTTGTCGGACTTCTCCGGCTTCGGAGACTCCTGGACCTCGTCGGCCGGACCCGCCGACGAACCGGCCTCGTCCTTCTTGCCCTCGCTGTCGTCACCCGTCATCAGCGCGGCGCCGATGCCGATGAGGACGACGGCGACCACGGCGACCGCCGCGATCAGCATCGCCTTGGTGTTGGGGCCGCCACGTCCGGGACCGCCGGCGTTCCGCCCGCCGCCCCCGACCGAACCGTGCTGCGCGGTCACCGCACCACCGGGGTAGGTCTCCGGCGCCGCGTACTGTGCGTTCGGCTGGCCGTACTGCGGCGGCTGCTGGCCGTAGGCCTGCTGCTGCGGGACCTGCCCGTACTGGCGCTCGCCGACCGTCCGCACCTGGTTGTACGACGTTCTGGGCACGCCGGGCTGCGCGGCCGGACCGGGGTAGCCGTAGCCTCCCTGCCCGGGCGGCTGTGCGCCCGCCGCCTGCCCGTCCGCGTACAGATAGCCGAACGGATCGTCGTCCTCGGGCTTGCTCGCGCCGTTGTTCCCGGCCGTCATCCCTGGGTCACTCCTCACCATGTCGCCAGCCGTCGCCGACCGGCCGAGCCTACCCCGAACGGAGCACGCGTCGAATTGCCCTCGGCCCCCCGGGAAACCGGGTGATGCACAGGGAAAGCCAGGGCGTGAACGTCAGCCGGCTCTGCGGTGAACCTTCGATCGGGACCGCTTCTCCACGTACATCCGCTGGTCGGCGGAGTGCAGGACCTCTTCCTCGGTCATCCCGCACTCGGCCCAGCCGATACCGAAACTCGCCCCGACCCTGACTGCCCGGCCGTCCACCCGGATGGGCGGAATGATGGCGTTACGCAAGCGTACGGCCAGATCCGCGGCATCTGCCCCTCCGAGGCCGTCCGCGAGGACGACGAATTCGTCACCCCCGAGCCGCGCGACCGTGTCACCGTCCCGTACGCAGGTCGTCAGCCGCCTGGCGACCTCGATGAGAACCGCGTCACCCGCGTGATGCCCGAAGCGGTCGTTGATGGACTTGAAGCCGTCGAGGTCGCAGAAGAGCACCGCCAGCCCCTTGGTGCCGTCGTCGCGGTCGGGATCGGGAGCGACGATGTGCACGTGGTGGTCGTAAGGGCCGACGCCCGGCGCCACCTCGGCCTCGTACCCGGTGCCGTAGCCGAGCGCGGCGCTCTCCAGATCGCCGTACGCCGCGTCCAGGGCCTCGACCACCGACGAGGTCATCGTGGAGTGAGGCCTCTCACACAGCCGCGCGGCGAGCCGGGAACGCAGCTCGGCACTGTTCGGAAGACCGGTGAGGGCGTCGTGCGAGGCGCGGTGCGCGAGGTTCAGCTCGTTGCGCTTGCGCTCCTCGATGTCCTCGACGTGGGTGAGCAGGAAACGCGGGCCGTCGGTGGTGTCGGCAACGACGGAGTTGCGCAGCGACACCCAGAGGTAGGTGCCGTCCCGGCGCCCCAGCCGCAGCTCCGCCCGCCCGCCCTCGGCCGAGGTGCGGAGCAGCGTCCCGATGTCCTCGGGATGGACCAGGTCCGCGAACGAGTAGCGGCGCAGGACCGAGGCCGGGCGGCCCAGGAGCCGGCACAGGGCGTCGTTGGTGCGCAGGAGCCTGCCGCGCTGATCGCCGCCCATCTCGGCGATGGCCATGCCGCTGGGGGCGTACTCGAAGGCCTGGCGGAAGGATTCCTCACTGGCCCGCAGCGCCTGCTGCTCGCGTTCCAGCCGGACCAGGGCGCGCTGCATGTTTGCTCGCAGACGGGCGTTGCTGATCGCAATGGCCGCCTGGGAGGCGTACATCTGGAGCGCCTCCCGCCCCCAGGCGCCCGGGCGGCGGCCGTTGCGCGGCCTGTCGACGGAGATGACGCCCAGGAGGTCCAGACCTCCTCCGGAGGCGTACATGGGCGCGTAGAGGCGGTCCAGGGGGTGCCATTCGTCCTCGAAGCGGGGCTCCGGCCCGTCGGTGTGCCACTGCGGTACGTCGTCGTCGAGGAGCACCCATCCCTCGCTGTGGGGTATGAAGCGGAGCTCGTCCCAGGCCTCACCCATCGACAGCCTGCGTTCCCACGACGCTCGGGAGCCGACGCGTCCGGTGATCAGGGATTCCGCCGCGCTGTTCCCGGCGAAGGCGGCAACGACCAGGTCACCGTCTGGGCGGACGAGGTTCACGCACCCCAGCTCGTAGCCGAGGCCGGTGACGATGCCGTCCGCGACGGACTGGAGCGTGTCCGCCAGGCTCCGCGCCGTGTTGAGATCGGCGACCGCCTGGTGCAACTGCCGCATGGTCGCAAGACGGACGTACGGCTCCGACTCGGCCTCCATCGCTCGCACTCCCCGGGACCTCGACAGCAACTCCAGGTTTCATATCGACGTACTTGTCGCAGTGTCCGGGCAACTGAATCACAATGCGCTGCGCACCCGGTACTCAGGGTCAGCAAAATATGGCCTCTGTGAGTCAAGTCACAACAAACGGCAGGGTTTGGTCCGGATTCCTCCGACACCGCGACGACCTTGCCGAACGCAAAGCGGCAGACCTGGTTCCGGGGTCCTAGGACCAGCCTGGTCCCCTGGGCCGATGCGAGGGCGCGCCCACCGGGACTAGCGTGCCCGATGTGCTGCAGAAGACTCATCCCTCCCCGAGCCCCGAAACCGTCCCGCATGCTGAAGGGGTGAGCAACGACGAATTCCGTGCCGCCCTGTCCCGCCTGGCAGCGGGAGTGGTCCTGGTCACGGCGCAGGAGCCGCCGCTCGGCGAGGACGGCCGCGGAGAGGACGCCGGGATGACGGCGACCGCCTTCATGTCGGTCTCGCTGGACCCGCCCCTCGTCCTGGTGAGCCTGCGCAACGACTCGCGGATGGACGACCTGCTGGCCGAACAGCCCCTGTGGGCGGTGTCGGTGCTGGCGCAGGACCAGCGGCACATCGCCGGGCGGTTCGCCATGAAGGGGCGGATCAGCGACCGGCTGCTCTTCGAGGAACTGCCCTGCATACGGGGCGGGATCACCGGAGCGCCCCTGCTGGAGGGCGCGCTGGCCACCCTGGAGTGCCGTACCGAGCAGCGGGTCCCGGCCGGGGACCACACGCTGGTGATCGGCAGGGTGCTGACGGCGTCCCTGCCGAGCGGGGACGGCGAGCCACTGACGTACTTCAAGGGCCGCTACCGGCAGCTGGGCTGAGCGACCCGGGAGCTTCGGCGGCCCGGTCGGCCGCGGAGGTTCCGGCGAGGCGGAGGCAGTTCCGGCGGGCGCGGAGGCAGTTCCGGCGGGCGGCGCCTACCAGTCGCGGCCGGAGCGCCCGCGCTTGGTGTCACCGCGCTGCTTCTTCTCGCGCAGGCGCCGCTCGTTGATGCCGCGCGGAACCTTCTTCTTGATGCGGGGCTTGGGCGGCGGCGCCGTGGCCTCCGCCAGGAGCGCGGCGAGCCGCACCGCCGCCGTCTCACGGTTGCGCCACTGGGAGCGGTGCTCCGAGGCGCGCACCGAGACCACACCGCCGACCAGCCGGCCCGCCAGGCGCTCCAGCGCACGGGCCTTCCACACCTCGGGCAGGGCGTCGGTCGCCGCGAGGTCGAAGCGCAGCTCCACCTGGGAGTCACTGGTGTTGACGTGCTGCCCTCCGGGCCCGGAGGACCTCGAGAAACGCCACATGAGCTCGGCCTCCGGCAGGGAGACCGAACCGCGGATGACATAGGGCCCGGACATGACACCCATGTTCCCCGGCTCGGGCCGGGTTCGTCACCTTGTTTTGCGGCGTTAGGCCAGAAGTTCGGCAAAGAAAGTAAAGCGAGCAGGAACCTTGTGGTCTCTTGTCTGCGTTAGGACGGGTGACGGTAGCTTTCGTGAGGGCACGAGAGCCCGCGCACGAGCACACGACGAGGAAAGGGACTTCCCATGGCTGTAAGCCTGTCCAAGGGCGGCAACGTCTCGCTCACCAAGGAGGCCCCGGGCCTGACCGCCGTCACGGTCGGCCTCGGCTGGGACGTCCGCACCACCACCGGCACCGACTTCGACCTCGACGCCTCGGCCATCGCTGTCAACGCCGCCGGCAAGGTGCACTCCGACGGCCACTTCGTCTTCTTCAACAACAAGGCGACGCCCGACCAGACGATCGTCCACACCGGCGACAACGTCACCGGCCAGGGCGAGGGCGACGACGAGCAGATCAACGTCAACCTCGCGGGCCTCCCGGCCGAGATCGACAAGATCGTCTTCCCGGTCTCCATCTACGACGCCGAGACCCGCAACCAGAACTTCGGCCAGGTGCGCAACGCCTTCATCCGCATCGTCAACCAGGCCGGCGGCACCGAGATCGCCCGCTACGACCTGAGCGAGGACGCCGCCACGGAGACCGCCATGGTCTTCGGCGAGCTCTACCGCAACGGCGCCGAGTGGAAGTTCCGCGCGGTGGGCCAGGGTTACGCCTCCGGCCTGCGCGGCATCGCCCAGGACTTCGGCGTCAACCTCTGACGTACGGCTTTCCCGGGAGCCCCCGTCCGACGAGAATCGGACGGGGGCTCCCGCGCGTCCGCGCCGGACGGGCGGACACCGCTCCTCCCGGTCACCGGGGAGCGGCCCCTCTCCCGTCCGGTCCCATGTCCGGGCGGTCGTCGCCGGCGAGCCAGGTGTCCCACAACTCCGTCAGGTCGAGGCCGGACTTCTCCTCGACGTAGGCGGTGAACTCCGCGGTCGAGGCGTTGCCGTGCCGGTGCTCCGACAGCCATCCCCTGACGATGCCGAAGAAGGCCGCGTCGTCGTCCAGCACCTGACGGATCCGGTGGACGACCATCGCGCCCCGGCCGTACACCGGGGGCCGTGACAGATCCGCGGGACCCGGCGGATCGGATGCGGGAAAGGCCCAGTTGGCCTCGTCGGCGTACGCCTCGCGGAAGTGCTCCTGCGCGGAGGCGCCGCCGTGGTCCTCGCTCCAGAGCCACTCCGCGTACGTCGCGAAGCCCTCGTTGAGCCACATGTCCCGCCAGCTCGCGGGGGTGACCGAGTCGCCGAACCACTGGTGGGCCAGTTCGTGCACCAGCAGGGCGGTGTCCGGCGGGCCGGGGAAGAACGGCCGGTTCTGGGTCTCCAGGGCGTAACCCGCGTCGCCCGGCCGGCCCACGATCGCGCCGGCCGAGGAGAAGGGGTACGGGCCGAACCGCTTCTCCCCCCAGGCGACGACCTCCGGGATGCGGGCCAGCACCCCGGCGCTCGCCCTCGCGGCGGAGGGCTCGACGGCGGTGACCACCGGCAGCCCGCCCCCGGTCGTCGTGCGCCGCACCGTGTAGCGGCCGACGGCTACGGTCGCGAGGTAGCTCGCCATGGGTTCGCGGGTGCGCCAGTGGAAGGTGGTCCGCCCCGCCGCCGTACGCCGGGAGACCTGCTCGCCGTTGGAGACCGCGGTGCGGCCCTCGGGCACGGTGATCCGGACGTCGTACGCCGCCTTGTCGCGCGGGTGGTGGTTGCCCGGGAACCAGACCATGGAACCGGTGGGCTCCCCGAGGGCCACCGCCCCGTCGCCCGTCCGCAGCCAGCCCTCCTCGGAGCCGTCGGCGTCCTTCACGGTCAGGGGCGAACCGGAGTAGCGCACGACCGTACGGAAGGTGCGGCCTTCCCGGAGGTGGGCGGCGACCGCGCGTGCCGGGCGCAGCGTCAGCTCCGTACCCGCCCGGTTCACGGCGGCGGGGCGCCCCTCGACGGTCACCGAACGGACGTCGAGACCGGCAAGGTCCAGGTTGAAGGCGCTGAGGTCCCGGGTCGCCCGGGCGGTGATCACCGCCGTGCCGCTCAGCCGCTCGGCCGAGGGACCGACATCGAGGTCGAGGGCGTAGTGCGTGACGTCGTACCCGCCGTTGCCGAGCCGGGGGAAGTACGGGTCCCGTACCCCCGCCCCGCCCGGCGACCCGAAGCTCCCGCCGAGCTCCGGTACGCAGCCCGTGGCAAGAGTGAGCAGGGCCGCCAGCAGGGCGGCGGCGGGGACGGAGCGGTGTGCCGCTGCCGCTGTCGGCTGATCCACCCACCGATCCTACGAAGGCCTCGGGGCCGGCCCCGCCAACCCGGCCCCTCCCGGATGTGGCGTCCGCGACGGCCCGGACGCTACTTGGAGACGGCGGCGACGCCCGCCGCGGCGAACTTCTCGTCGAGGTCGCCGCTCGGGGCACCCGCCACACCGATGCCCGCGACCGGGGCGCCCTTGACCTGCACGGGGGCGCCGCCCGCCAGGAACAGGGTGCCGGGGATGTCCTTCAGGTTGGGGGCCTGCTCCAGGCGCTTGACCAGCTCGGAGGTGGGCGCGTTCCAGGAGACGGCGGTGTACGCCTTCTTCACCGCGGACTCGGGGGACTGCGGGCCCGCACCGTCGCCGCGCAGGGTGACGACCGTGTTGCCGTTGCGGTCGACGACGGCCACCGAGACCCGCTGGTTCTCCTTCTTCGCGGCGTCCAGAGCGGCCTGGGCCGCCTTGGTGGCGGCCGCGACCGTCAGGTGGGTGGACTGCTGGAGGTTCCGGTCGGCGGCGTCGGCCTTCACGGCGGCGGCGGGCGCGGCGGCCGGGGAGGACGCGTTCGCGGACATCGTGCCGAAGGTTCCGGCTCCCAGGGCAGCGGCGGCGACGGCGCCCGTCAGGACACGGGTGCGCAGCGACATCTTCTTCATGGTGGGCTCCTCGGGTGATTGCGGCTCGGCCTCGAACCGGATGGCTTCCGCTATCGATCCTCCGGCCGGATCCGGGCGCGTAGCGTCGGCGTACCGGCTGGAGGCGGAGGCCGCGTCGGGCGACACCGCCGTCAGCCGATCGGCTGATGCGGAGGGGGCCCGGAGGGGTCACCATGGGTGTCCGCGCAGGTCAGAAGCGCGGTCCGGCGGAGCACCGCCGGAGCGGTACGGCAGCACCGGTCACGGACGAGGGAACGCGGGGTACGAGGTGCGGCGGATCGGAACCGGCGGGCCGGACCCGGAGGGGACAACTCCCCGGGCCGCGGAGGATGCCGCTTCTCCGAGGGCGCGCATGGGCCGGACGGAGCCCGCGCCGGGCGGACGGGCCCCGGACCCGGGCGGACGGGCCCCGGACCCGGGCAGCCGGGCGGGCGGGGCTCCCGGGAGGAGCGGTACGGGCGGCGGGGGTGCGACGGTCACGACGGGGGACCCGGACGCCCGGTGGCTGGCCCTGCTCATGCACGCGGCGTTCTTCCTGCTGCTCGGTGCCTCCCTCGCACGCTTCCTGATGCGCCACCCCGGCGAGACCCGCACCCCCTGGATCATCGCCCTGTCGGCCGTGCTCGCCGTCCTGTACCTCCTCGGCCCGGTGCTCGGCTCCCGCCCCACGCCCCGCCGGGTGGCCTGGCTCGGCGTCCTCGTCGTGGTGTGGATGGTCCTCGTCGTCCTGGCACCGAGCTTCGCCTGGTGCGCCGTCCCGCTCTTCTACACGGGGCTGCGGATCCTGCCGCCACGCGCCGCCCTCGCGCTGGTCGCCCTGCTCACCGTGTTCGTCGTCGCCGCGCAACTGCGGCTGGCCACCGGCTTCGACCCGAACCTCGTCCTGGCCCCGCCCGCCGTCGCCGCCGTCGCGACGGCCGTCTTCGTGCACATGCAGCGTCAGGCCGCCCGCCAGCGCGACCTCATCGACGATCTGCTGCGCACCCGGCGGGAGCTGGCCGCCACCGAGCGCCGTGAGGGCACCCTCGCGGAGCGGCAGCGGCTCTCGATGGAGATCCACGACACCCTCGCCCAGGGCCTCTCCAGCCAGCAGATGCTGCTCCAGGCGGCGGACCGCTCGTGGGACGCCGACCCGGCCACCGCCCGCCGTCACGTCCTGACGGCCACCGGCATCGCGGAACGCAACCTCGCCGAGGCACGCCGTTTCGTGCACGACCTCGCACCAGCCGACCTCGCCGAGGGCGGCGGGCTGGAGGCCGCGCTGCGCGCGCTCGCCGCCAGGGAGACAGCCCAGGCGCGCGGCACGCTCTCCGTCCGCTGCCATGTGGAGGGGGCCGCCACCGCCCCGCTCCCCGACCGGGTGCAGTCCGCGCTCCTGAGGATCGCCCAGGGCGCCCTGGCGAACGTCACCCAGCACGCGGACGCGACCGTCGCCGCGCTCACCCTCACCCACCTCGACGACCGGGTCGTCCTCGACATCGCCGACGACGGCCGGGGGTTCGGCACCGGAGACCCGCCCGCCCGGCCGCCCGAGGACGTACGCGGTCACGGCCTCCCGGCGATGCGGGCCAGGGTCCGACAGCTCGGCGGCACCCTGACCGTCGAGTCGGCGCCGGGCGAGGGCACGGTCCTGTCCGCCTCCGTTCCCCTGCCCCACACCGCCGCGACCGCCACGCCACCCGCACCGCCCGCACCGGAGGAACCCGTATGACCGCGCCCGTAAGAATCCTGCTCTGCGACGACCACGCCGTCGTACGGGCCGGGCTGCTCGCGCTGCTCGGCGGGGAGTCCGACATCGAGGTGGTGGGCGAGGCGGGCAGCGGCGAGGAGGCCGTCGCGCTCGCCTCCCGGCTCGGCCCCGACGTCGTGCTGATGGACCTCCAGCTGGGCCCCGGGATAGACGGCGTCGAGGCGACCCGCCGCATCGCCGCCGCGGGGGCGGGGGCGGTGCACGTACTCGTCCTCACCACCTACGACACCGACGCCGACATCACCCGCGCCATCGAGGCCGGCGCCACCGGCTACCTGCTGAAGGCGGAACGCCCCGAGGAGCTCTTCGCCGCGATCCGCGCCGCCGCCCAGGGCCGCACCACGCTCTCCCCGCCCGTCGCCAGCCGAGTGATGGCCCGGATGCGCAGCCCGCGGCCCACTCTCACCGAACGCGAACTCGACATCCTGGGCCAGCTGTCGCGGGGGCTCGGCAACCGGGAGATCGCGCGGGCCCTGTTCATCAGCGAGGCGACGGTCAAGACCCACCTGGGGCGGATCTACGAGAAGCTCGGTGTGGACACCCGCGCGGGAGCCGTCGCCGTCGCCAAGGAGCAGCGGCTGCTGTCCTGACCGGACCCGGCGGCCGGTGACGGCTCACGTCGCACGCCACCGCCCACTCCCGCGCCGCTCCCGTCCCGCCCGGGTGCTCCGTGCGGCACGGGGCGCCCCCACGGCATGACACCATCGAACCGTGCTCGACATCGGCTACTCACTCTCCCGGCGCTTCCCGGACCCCCCGCAGACCGACTACCGCCGCGCGGACGTCCGCGCCCTGCGGCACGACCTGTTCTCCGGGGACGTCTACCTGGCCGACACCAAGGCCGACCGGGAAGTGTCCACAGCCTGGGGATGGGTCCCCGTGCTCGACTTCGCCTGGGCACTCTGCGACATCGTCGAACGGATCGACCAGGACCCCCGGGGCAACCGCTCGCACCGCAGGCAACAGGCCGAGCTCGACTTCACCGAGTCGTCCGACGTCATGTTCTTCGAGCGAAGGTTCGGCTGGGTCGACATCGAGGCCGACTGGATGCCCGGCGACGAACCGCCGCTGACCTTCAGCCACTCCCTGCTGCGCCGCGAGGCCCGCGACTTCCTGCACGACCTGATCGCGGACCTGGCCGACATGCACGAGGGCCTCGCCGACAACCCCGCCATCTGGGACCTCCAGGCCCGCTTCCCACGCCTCTGACGGGCGCCGGACCGGGTCACGCCTCGACCCGCACCCCGATCTGGGCCGCGAACGCCGGAGCCAGCTCCATCAGCTGCACCGGACTGATCACCGCACCCGCCAGCCGCTCGACGCCCCGCGCGATGTCGAGCTCGGCGACCGTCCGCAGATCGACGGAGTCCATCCGGGCCGACGAGAAGTCCGCCCGCTTCAGCACACAGTCCCGGAACTCCACCCGCACCAGCTGCGCCTCACCGAAATCGGGCTCCGAGAGCACACACCCCTCGAACACGACGTCCTTCAGCCGCGCCGTACGCAGATTCAGGTAGTCGATCTTCCCGCCGCGCACGACCACCCGCTCCAGCACCGCCCCGTGCAGCTGCACCCCGCCCAGCCGGGCGTCCACGACCTCGACGTCCCGCAGCGAAGCCCCCGCGAGATCGGTGCCCACACCGCGCACGCCCGTCAGCACCGAGTCGATGAACCTGGCCCGCACCAGCTCCGCGCGGTCCAGGGCGCAGCCGCGCAGCTCACAGTCCATGAAGCGCGCGCCCGGACCCGACGCGTCGGCGAGGTCCGTGCCCTCGAACCGCACACCGTCATAGTCACCGTCGGGTTCCAGGCCCTCGCCGTCGAACTCCACGAGAGGGGGAAGCCGGACCTCGGGACGCCGCGCCGGTGCGACCCCGTCCTTCGCCGCCGTACCCCTGCCGCCCCTGCCGCTCGTTCGTGCCATGCCCCCATCGTGACGCACACCACCGACAACGGGGGCCGAGCGCCCCGGGCTCCGCGCTCAGGCAGCCCCGAGCTCCGCGAGCGCCCCGTCCGTCAGCCGGTAGACCGTCCACTCGTCCTGCGGGCGCGCGCCCAGCGACTCGTAGAACGCGATGGACGGGGCGTTCCAGTCCAGCACCGACCACTCCAGGCGCCCGTACCCGCGCTCCACGCAGATCCGCGCCAGCTCCCGCAGCAGCGCCTTGCCGTACCCGCCGCCGCGCCGCTCCGGGCGTACGTACAGGTCCTCCAGGTACACACCGTGCACCCCGCGCCACGTCGAGAAGTTGAGGAACCACAGGGCGAAACCGACCACTTCACCGTCGTCGTCCGAGACGGCGACGTGGGCGTACGCGGCCGGCCGCTCACCGAACAGAGCCTCGCGCAACTGCTCCTCGGTGGCGTTCGCCTCGTCGAGCGCCTTCTCGTACTCGGCGAGCTCACGGACCATGGCGTGGATGGCGGGAACGTCCTCGGACGTGGCGACACGAATCATGGGGGCAGCCTAAAGGCTGTCCGCCCCTCCCCTCAGTCCCGTCCCAGCAGCCGGCGGGCGATCTCCGCGGGCGCCGCCGCGAGCTGCCGCTCCCCGGCCCCGATCCCCCACAGCGCGTTCTGCAGCACCCGGCCCAGGGTCCACGCCCTCGCCCGCTCCCGGTCCAGCTCCACCACACCGGAGAGCAGATCGAACCGCCACAGCACCTCGGCGGCGTCGAACCTGTTCCACAGGGCGGGGAACAGTTCGAACCCCGGATCTCCGGCTAGCGGCTTCGGGTCCAGCACGACCCACTCCCCCGCCCTGCCGTCCTCCGCCCGCCCGGCCAGGACGTTGCCGTAGTGCAGGTCCCAGTGCAGCAGGCGGTCCCCCGGTTCCCCCGCCACCTCCCGAACAGCCGCCGCGCAGTCAAGCAGCAGCCCCCGCTCGTCCTCGGCGGCCAGCACCCGGGCGGCCCCGGGGGCCGCCTCCAGCATCCGGGCCGCGGCCTCGCCGAGCGTACGCATCCCCGGCGGAGCCTCCACCCGGACCAGCCGGGCCAGGCTCCCCGCGAGCACCCGCACGGCCGCCCGCGTGTCCGCGACAGCGGTCAACGGGCGCCGCTCGTCCAGGCGTTCCAGCAGCATCACCCCGGTCGCCGGGTCGTGCGCCAGCAGGGCGACCGCACCCGCGCCCGCCGCACCCCAGAGCCGTAGCGCGACCGGCTCCCCGGCCGTCTCCTCGTCCACCCTCTGAAGCTTCAGCACAGCCCGCCGGCCGTCCGCCTCCCGCACCACCGGAAGCACCAGCGCGCACACCCCGTGCATCGCGGCTCCGTCGGGCCGCAGCCCCCACTCCCCCAGGAACCTCCCGGCCAGTCCGGGCAACGCCTCCGCGAAGGCGGCACCCTCCGCACCCCCGTACTCCCCGAGGTTCACGACCAGCTCGCCGGGTACGTCGATCACCCCCCCGAGCGTAGAGGTACGGTCCCTCCAGCGACTGGCTGCACACGGACAAGCAGGGGACACATGGACACCGTCAACGGCGGCATCTCGTTCTGGTACGCGCACGAGGGCACCCCCGCCCCCCGCGAACCCCTGCCCGGAGACACGTCCGCCGACGTCTGCATCGTCGGCGGCGGCTACACCGGGCTCTGGACGGCGTACTACCTCAAGAAGGCCGTCCCCTTCCTCAACATCACCGTCCTGGAGGCCAAGTTCTGCGGCTACGGGGCCTCCGGGCGCAACGGCGGCTGGCTGTACAACGGCATCGCGGGCCGCGACCGCTACGCCAGGCTCCACGGCCACGAGGCCGCCGTACGCCTCCAGAAGGCGATGAACGACACCGTCGGCGAGGTCGTCCGCCTCGCCGGCGAGGAGAACATCGACGCCGACATCCACCACGGCGGAGTCCTCGAAGTCGCTCACACCCCCTCACAACTCGCCCGCCTCAAGGACTACCACTCCGTCGAGATCGCCTTCGGCGAGACGGACCGCGTCCTGCGCGGGGCCCGCGAGACCGCCGAACGCGTCCGCGTCAACGGTGCCGTCGGCTCCAGCTGGACCCCCCACGGAGCCCGCCTGCACCCCGCGAAGCTGGTCAAGGGCCTGGCCGACACCGTGGAGGCCCTCGGCGTCACCATCCACGAGTCGACCCCGGTCACCGAGATCAAGCCCAAGCACGCCGTCACCCCGTACGGCACCGTCCGCGCGCCCTACGTGCTGCGCTGCACCGAGGGCTTCACCGCGGGGCTCAAGGGCCACCGGCGCACCTGGCTCCCGATGAACTCCTCCATGATCGTCACGGAGCCGCTGCCCAAGGCCCTCTGGGACACCATCGGCTGGGACGGCCGCGAGGCACTCTGCGACATGGCGCACGCCTACATGTACGCCCAGCGGACCGCGGACGACCGCATCGCCCTGGGCGGCCGCGGAGTCCCCTACCGCCTCGGCTCGGCGACCGACAACGACGGCCGCACCCAGCCCGCCACCATCGAGGCGCTGCGCGACCTCCTCGTCCGCCTCTTCCCCACCACCGCGGGCACCCGCGTCGACCACGCCTGGTCCGGGGTCCTCGGCGTCCCCCGCGACTGGTGCGCCACCGTCACCCTGGACCGCTCCACCGGCCTCGGCTGGGCAGGCGGTTACGTCGGCTCCGGAGTCGCCACCGCCAACCTCGCGGCCCGCACCCTGCGCGACCTGATCCAGCAGGACTCCGGCCAGGCAGGCGCCACCGAACTCACCACACTCCCCTGGGTCAACCACAAGGTCCGCCGCTGGGAACCCGAACCCTTCCGCTGGCTCGGCGTCCACACCCTCTACGCCGCCTACCGCGCCGCCGACCGCCGCGAGGCCCGCTCCGGCTCCCTCGCCACCGACCGGATCGCCAGGCTCGCAGACCGTGTGGCAGGACGCCACTGACCTACCGCCGCAACTGCCGGCCCGGCACGAGGGCAATGCCATCCGAATGACCGGGCCCCTCAAATCGCTTTTCACACAGCCCAGTTGAATGATGTAGTCACCATCCGGCCCAACCGCACCCCGGAGGAGAGAGAGCCGTCGTGACCGCAGGCGGACGGAACCCGTACGACCCGGGTCGACGACCGGACGATGGCCGACCACCACCGCGGCCCGCCGGCGGCCCCGTCCCGCCGCCACCCCCGTACCCCCCGTACACACCACCCCGCTCTCTCTGGCAGCGAATACGCGACGACGAGTGGCCGCCCCTCCGCGACCTGCTCCGACGCATACCCGTCCACGGCTGCGTCTGGGTTCCCGTCCTGTGCTGCCTCTGGCCGGCACTCATGCTCGTACTGGCCTATCCGCTCGCACGCTCCGCACGCCGCCAAGCACACCGGAGGTTCCCCCCGCACCTCCACCGCCGCATCCTGGACCCGCAGGTGATGCGCGCACAGCGGATCAGGGCATGGGCCGCCGTGACAGCGACCCTCCTGATCCTCCTCGCCTACGGCACCGCGGCGGACTTCGAGGAATTCCAAGGCCAGTACATGCTGCGCAGCGCCCTCACCCCCCTGGCACTCCTGCTCACCGGCCCCCTGGTGATCATGGCCGTCTTCCGCCTCGCGCCCCCCGCCGCACGACCGGGCATGCGAGAGCGACTACGGCCCGTCAGCCGCTCGGCCCTCTGGTACCTCGGCGGATTCGTCTGCGTTCCCCTGCTGATCTCCCTGGCCGTCTCCGTGAACGTGACCACCGGGATGTACCTGGACAGCGGCCTGTTCAGCCCACTCCTCACCATGGCCCTGTTCGCCCCGGTGGTGTGGATGGGCTTCTTCATGTTCTTCGCCACCTCGGCCGTCGTCCGCACCCTGTTCGGCACATCCGAGGTGCACGCGGCGCTCCCCGCCCTGCTGACAGGCGCACTGGTATGGATCCTCGCGGTCGTCAGCCTGATCGTGTCGGGGATGCCACCCGGCCCCCCGCTCATCCAGGTCTGCGCGATCCTCGGCGGCCCGCTCTCCGTCTCGGCGTTGGCCTGGTGGGAGATCGACCGGCTCCGCACGATCCACGGAGTGACCCTGCGGGGCTGAGAGCTGCCTCAACCAGCGACCGGCACCCCGGCACCCCGCCGGACGGCGAGTTAGCCCGATCAGGAGAACCCGCGACTCCGTGCGGGTGACGGCACGTATCCCTGCCCCCACCAGGTCGTACGGGCGCAATTGACTGAGGTCCATCACATCTGGCGGCGGTCCCGACCGGGGCCGCCGCCACGCGACCTCTACGCCCACGCGCCCCTTCCCGGGCAGCACGGGCAGTGCGAAGGGACCCACCTCTATGCGGGCGCTGCGGAACATCGCCTGGAGTGCGATCGCCTCCCTCTTCCTCCTCGTCGGCCTCACACCGACGACCGTCCACGCCGACACCGGCGACACCGCCGCCACGGCCCGCCCCAGGACCACCTGCCCGACGGAGGACCGGACCCGGGCGACCAACGGCGCGCCCAACCCGGCACTGGAGCGCTACTACCTCGACGACTGGCGGCTCGGCCCCCGCGTCCTGCCCAGGACCGGCGCCATCGGCACGATGCTCAGGGGCTACGACCGCACCGGCCCGACCTCCGCGTACTGGTTCCTCGGCTGCTACTGGCAGACGAACCCGGTGACGGGCGAGTCCGGCTGGTGGTACCCGGACAACGACGGCTTCGTCCTCGACCGCGCGGGCAACCCCGTGAAGAAAACCCTGACCCTCAAGGTCGGCCAGCTGGTCGACCTCTTCGGCAGCGGCCGCGGCAACTTCCTGGCCCCGGCCGGCACCCCGTACGCCAAGCGCGCCATCCCGCCGAGCAACCTCGTCCGCTACACCGACGACTACCCGTACAGCTACCACCTGTACCGGGTCGAGGAAGCCTTCACCGTCGAGGCCGGCCGCATCCGCCCCTGGTTCGGCCAGCCCGGCCTTGGCATCCAGTACAAGACGGCACAGCGCGTCTCCGAGCTCGTCAACGCCGAGAAGCTCGAAGCCCTGAACTGATCGAAGCACCGCACCCTCCCGGGCGGGTTCCGGCACTGCCGGAGCCCGCCCGGGCGCGTACGCAGAGGGGGAGACCCGCGCCGATGAACACCACCGAGCTCACCGAACGCCTCAGCCGCGAGGGCATCCCCGACGCCCTGTACGAGATCCCCGGCGTCCACCCCGTCCCCATCCAGCTCGACGCCTTCTACGTCCTGCGCCCCGAGGACGGCACCTGGTCGGTCCTGCTCCGCCAGCGCGGAGAGGACGCCGTCATCGCCCGCTTCGCCACCGAGGCGGAGGCCTGCGCCTACCTGTACGAACGGCTCACCGACGCACCCCCGCCCGTCCCCGGCGGCCCTGAGCGCGTCGAGCGGCTGCTGGCCGACGCCGACGGGATCCAGCGCCGGGCCGAGGAGGACTTCGAGCGCGCCCCGGACACCGACGACGGCACCCCGCCGGGCGCATGAACCCGGGTGCCGGGTGCGACCCCCGAGACGGCCGAAGGCGGCGCGGCCTCCGACTGTCCGCGCAGCCTCACGGCTTCTCGGCCCAGGCAACAAAAAACCAGGCCAGCATGGCGCTGACCTGGTGTTTGAGCCGCCTGTCGGAATCGAACCGACGACCTTCGGATTACAAAGCCGGAGCTCTACCAACTGAGCTAAGGCGGCACCGCGCACGCCGAAACCGCACGCAAGCCCTCACTCTACACAGCGGCTCACCCCCCGCTCCACGAAGTTTCGCCGCCCCCGTGACCACCCGACCACCCGTGCGTTAAGAGGACTGACGTGCTGTTCCGTATATCGGACAGTCGGGGGGAGCGAACATGACGGACACGGTGGACCGGCCGGTACGGGTGACGGGCGAAGAGGCCGAGCGCATCAAACGCGACGCCCTGGGCATCGCCGACCGCACAAAGCACCACGGCCGCGCGTCCACCGCCATGAAGAGCCGGGCCAAGCAGCCCGGCACCCGGCAGCGCGCGTACCGCTACCGCTTCTATCCGAACCCGGCACAGGCCGAACAGCTGCAGAAGACCTTCGGGGCCTGCCGCTGGGTCTACAACGAAGGCCTGGCTCTGCGGGCCGGTGCCTGGGAGCAGCATCGGGTGTCGGTGGGGTTCGCCGAGTCGTGCCGGGCGTTGACGGGGTGGCGGCAGGCGTCGGAGACGGGCTGGTTGCGTGAGGTGTCGTCGACGGTGCTGCAGCAGTCGTTGCGGCATCTGGACGGGGCGTTCACGCGCTTCTTCAAACAGTCCGCGAAGTATCCCCAGCGGAAGAGGAAGCACTGCTCGCGGGACTCGGCGACGTATGTGCGGACGGGTTTCCGGTGGGTGGAGGATCCGGAGCTTCCGGGCACGGGGCGGTTGACGCTGGCGAAGCAGTCGGAGCCGCTCGATGTGCGGTGGTCGCGGCCGTTGCCGGTGGGCGTGGATCCGGTGAAGTTGTCCGTGACGCGGGACCGTGCCGGTCGGTATTTCCTCTCGGTTCTCGTCGAGGAGCGGCTCGATCCGTTGCCCGCCGTGTTCCTGCCGGGCGGGCGTGAGCCGAGGGTGGTGGGGATCGATCTGGGTCTGGCGGCGCTGGTGACGCTGGACGACGGAACGAAGCTGGATCATCCGCGACTGTTGCGGAAGTACGAGAAGGAGCTGGCGCGGTTGCAGCGGGGGCTGCACCGGAAGAAGAAGGGGTCGGCGAACCGGGGAAAGGCGCGGGTGCGTATCGCTCGGCTGTATGCGCTGATCAGCGATGTGCGCAGGGACATGTTGGACCAGTTGACCACCCGCCTCGTGCGCGAGAACCAAGTGCTCGTGGTGGAGGATCTGGCCGTCATGAATCTGCTGCGGCCGTCGGTCGGGAGAGGACGTCGGCGCAAGGCTGCGCTCAGTCGGTCGATCATGGACGCGGCCTGGGGGGAGCTGTTGCGGCAGCTTCGCTACAAGTGCGAGTGGTACGGCCGGACCCTGGTGATCGTCGACCGTTTCTTCCCGTCGACGCGCCGGTGCTCCGACTGCCGTACGAAGGGGCAGTCGCTCGACGTGTCGGTGCGGGAGTGGACGTGTGGGGAGTGCGGCGCCATGCATGACCGGGATGTGAATGCGGCGCGGAACCTCCGGGACGAGGGGATGCGGCTGTACCGGCTGGTGGCCTCCGCGCTGCCGCCGGGGCGGAGGCCACCCTCTGTGATCAAGGCATCGGAGCTGGCAGACGTGCTGCTGGCTGCGTGACGAAGAGCGGTACGGACCGACGGGCCGTCGGCCGTGATGCCTGTGGAGCCCATGTAAGACCGGGCGGGTGGGCCCCTCAGGGGTGCGCCCGGTCGGCAGAGGGCGCTGAAGCAGGAAGTGCCGTTTCTGTGGCAGAGGTCAAAAGTATCTCGCTCTGCCTCTCGGGGCTGCACACGGTCAAAAGTTCGTTGCTCTGCCGACGCCGGCGAATTTTTCGTGACCTTCGAACTACTGACATATTCGAAACCGCCAGGTAGCGTCACCTCAGGTTCACTCAGGTGGACCAATCACCCTTTACTCGGATCGTCCGGCACGTTCCTGCCGGTTGAGGAGAAGCATCGCCATGGCCAGTGTCACGTTCGACAAGGCGTCCCGCGTCTACCCCGGCTCCACGAAGCCGGCTGTGGACCAGCTCGAGATCGACATCGAGGACGGCGAGTTCCTCGTCCTCGTCGGTCCTTCCGGTTGCGGCAAGTCGACCTCCCTGCGCATGCTCGCGGGTCTCGAGGACGTCAACGGCGGCGCGATCCGCATCGGTGACCGCGACGTCACGCACCTGCCCCCGAAGGACCGGGACATCGCCATGGTGTTCCAGAACTACGCGCTCTACCCGCACATGACCGTCGCGGACAACATGGGCTTCGCCCTCAAGATCGCCGGTGTGAACAAGACCGAGATCCGGGCGAAGGTCGAAGAGGCCGCCAAGATGCTGGACCTCACCGAGTACCTGGACCGCAAGCCGAAGGCGCTCTCCGGTGGTCAGCGCCAGCGTGTGGCGATGGGCCGCGCCATCGTGCGTGAGCCCCAGGTCTTCCTCATGGACGAGCCGCTGTCGAACCTCGACGCCAAGCTCCGTGTGTCCACGCGTACGCAGATCGCCTCGCTGCAGCGTCGCCTCGGCATCACCACCGTGTACGTCACCCACGACCAGGTCGAGGCCCTCACCATGGGTGACCGTGTCGCGGTCCTCAAGGACGGTCTGCTCCAGCAGGTCGACTCGCCGCGCAACATGTACGACCGCCCGGCGAACCTCTTCGTCGCCGGCTTCATCGGCTCCCCGGCGATGAACCTCGTCGAGGTCCCGATCACCGACGGTGGCGTGAAGTTCGGCAACAGCGTCGTCCCGGTCTCCCGCGAGGCGCTGACCGCGGCCGCCAACCGTGGTGACACCACCGTCACGGTCGGTATCCGCCCGGAGCACTTCGACATCGTCGAGCACGGTGGCGCTGCCGCGACCGGCCTCTCCAAGGCCACCTCGGACGCCCCGGCCGGCCTCGCCGTCTCGGTCAACGTCGTCGAGGAGCTCGGCGCCGACGGCTTCGTCTACGGTGCCGCGCAGGTCGGTGGCGAGCACAAGGACCTGGTGGTCCGTGTCGGTGGCCGCGCCGTCCCGGAGAAGGGCACCGAGCTGCACGTCGTCCCGCGCCCGGACGAGCTGCACGTCTTCGCCACCTCGACCGGCGAGCGCCTGACCGACTGATCCGGTCCGGCACACAGCCGGTTCCCGTCGCCACGGCCCCGCGTCCCTTCCGGACGCGGGGCCGTTCGCGTGTCGTGATCGCCTTCGGGTTTCGGCTCGGGCAGGCCCCAAATACCCCGGCACACCGGTCAATTCACCCTCAGCCGTCAACGGGCGATTCGAAAAAGCCACTCGAACCATCCCCCGCAAGGGTGACGAAATGTCGCCGAGTCATCACTGCCCGCTACGCTCGCCTGCGTGACCCACACCGCGCGCCGAATCGGCCGAACCCTAGCTCTCGTACTGCCCGTCGTCATGGTCCTGTCCGGGACCCTCGCGGTCACCCGCGTGCAGTGGTCGGGGCAGGACACAGAGACCCAGCTGCTGACCGCCGCCTCCGAGACCGTGTCGAAGCAGGCGAAGGCCAAGGCACCTCAGGACATCCTCCGGGACAAGCTCCTGCTCGAGCTCCGCGAGAAGGACCCGGGTGTCGCGCTGACGCACCTCCAGCGCACGGTCGAGGGCCGCCCCTCGCTGGCAAAGCACTGCATGTCGATCGCCAGGTCGCTCGGCAAGGCCGCGGTCGACCAGTACGGCCCGACCCGCGCCCACCGATTCTCGCGCCCGGTCTGCGACACCTCGTTCGCCTCGGGCGTCGCGCAGTTCAGCTGAGCCGGGTGCGCCGGGGCACGGCCTATCGTGCCTCGCATGCATACGTATCCGACGCAGGCCGTGATCCTGGCGGGTGGTCAGGGCTCGCGGCTGCGCCCGTACACCGATGACCGCCCCAAGCCGATGGTCGAGATCCCGGGAACCGGGACGCCGATCATCGGCCATCAGCTGTCGTGGCTGGCCGCCGAGGGCGTCACGGACGCCGTGATCTCGTGCGGCCATCTCGCGGACGTGCTGCGGGACTGGCTGGATTCCGTCGATCTTCCGTTGCGTGTCACGACCGTCGTCGAGACCGAGCCCTTGGGCCGGGGCGGCGGTCTTCGTCATGCGGCGGCGCGGCTGCCCGACCCGTCGGAGCCCTGGTACGCGACCAACGGTGACATCTGGACCCGGTTCTCGCTGCGGGAGATGGCGGCCTTCCACGCCGAGCGGGACGCGACGGCGACGCTGGCGCTGGCCCGTCCGCGTATCCCGTGGGGTGCGGTCGAGACGGATGCCTTCGGGCACATCACCGACTTCATCGAGTCGCCCCCGTCCCCCTACCTGATCAACGCCGGCGTGTACGTCTTCGCGCCCGCGTTCACCGGGATGCTGCCGGAGCGCGGGGACCACGAGCGGACGACCTTCCCCCGGCTGGCCCGAGAGCGCCGGCTGGCCGGGTTCCCGCTGCCGCACGGGGCGTACTGGCGGGCCATCGACACCGCGAAGGACCTCACGGAGGCGGCGAAGGAGCTGGGCGGCCACACGGGCCGCTGACGGCCCCCGTGCCCGCGGCACACGTGGATGGCGTCCCCGGCCCACCTACTGTGGGGAACGACGCTCGCATTCGCACGGCATGCGCGAGGGCGGCCACCCGGTGCATGGTGGCCGCCCTCGCGGTGTGTGGTGGTGCCGTCAGCCGAGCAGGCCGCCGATGGGGTTCTGGCCCGCGCCGCCGCCGGAGGAGGAACCGCCGTCGGAGCCGCCGGTCGAACCGCCGTCGTCCGCACCGCCGGTGGAGCCGCCGGAGGCCGCCGAACCGGACGAGCTGGGGCCCGCGTCACCCGTCGGGGGCTCCTGCGGGGCGGGCTCCTGCGGAGGCGCCTGGCCGGTGCCCTGCGTCTGGCTCGGGGTGCCCGCTTCCGCACCCGCCGTCGGACCGGAGTCACGCGAGGACTCGCCGCCCGGCGTCGACTCCTCGGCCGACGGGGTGCCAGGGGCGCTGGAGGGGGCCGCCTCGGGCGTACGGCCCTCCGGCGTCGACGACGGCTTGCGCTTCTCGCCCTTGGACTCGCCCGGCAGCGGCGACCCCGGCAGCTGGTTCGTCGGGTAGCTGTCGGGCCCGGGAACCGTCACGACCTCGGTGGAACGGACCGCCCCGCCGAGCATGGAACCGACCAGCAGGGTCAGACCGACCACGACGGTCGCGACCGCGCTGCCCCGGCGCAGTACCCGGCGCCGCAGGTCCCAGATCTCGGAACGCGGGCCGAGCGTCCGCCAGGCCTCGCCGGCGAGACGCCCGTCGAGGGAGTAGACGGGGGCGCCGGCGATGACGAGCGGGCTCCAGGCGGCCAGCAGGATGATGTCGGGCGTGTCGTAGGCGGCGGCGGTACGCCAGCTGACCGTCACCAGGAGCGCGGCGGAGAGCAGCGCGCCGAAGGCGGCCGCGACCCGCTGCCAGAGTCCGAGGACGGTGAGGACGCCGACGACGACCTGGAGGAAGGCGACACAGAGGCCCGAGGCGACCGGGTGGCCGAGGGCGAAGTCGCGCAGCGGCTCGGCGGCGGCCCAGGGGTGCAGCGAGGTCAGCCACTTGACCATGGAGCCGCGGTCGCCGCCGTCGAAGTAGGCGGGGTCGCAGAGCTTGCCCATGCCCGCGTAGATGGAGAGGAAGCCGAGGATCACCCGGAGCGGCAGCAGGACGACGCCGAGGTTCATCCGGCGGCCGGGGTAGTAGGCGTGCCGTACGGAGTCGCCGGCGTGCCGGCGTTCACCGGCGGACCCACCGTCCTGGTCCTCGCCCTCGTGGCCCTGACCGTCGGTGAGGCCGTACGCGTCGTGGGACGGCGTCTCGAGGGAGTCGTAGGCGCCGACGGCCTGCCGCATGGGCGGCAGCAGCGGCCCGCCGTTGCCTCCTCCGGTCCGGTGCGGGGCGACGAGCACGGGGTTGGGCTGGGTCTCGTCGAGGCGCGGGATGACCTGGGTGCCTCCGCCCGCGTCGTCGTAGCCCGCGCCGAAGTCCCCGCCGGGGCGGGAGTCGAGGTGGCCGGCGGTGGAGTTCCGTACGGCCTGCAGGAGCCCGGTCGCGCCGGGGTCGCCCGGCTCGGACCTGCCGCTCCAGACGACAGGAGCTCGCCGGCGTCCGCCGGCGCCGCCCATGGCGGGGATCCTGACCGGTCCGGCAGAGCCCACGGGGCGCAGACGGGTGCGCTGACCCGGGGCGAGCTGCACCCGGAAGCTGGCGTGGCTGACGATGACCTGCGCGGGGTCGCTGTCCACCTTCGTCATGCTCAAGGGGGGTTGATCGTCGAACCGAGGCGTTCTGGTGTCCACACTCATCTAACCGAGTGATGTGTGATTAGGACACTGCCTTGACGCGCCCGAAGTGTCCGAGACCCGTCAACGGTCCCCGGACCGGCTTCCGTGCCCCGCCCGGGCCGCTCGTGGGGGGCCCGGGTGGAGTCGGGCCGCCGGTCGGGAGGGGCCGGTACGGGCGCCTGACGTGGCCCGTCCGGCCCGGCGGCGGCGTCGGACGGACGGACGGCGCGCGGAGCCGGGGGCAGAGGCGCCCGGGCCCGGGACCCGGGGTCCTGGTCCCGGGCGTCCCGGCGGCTGTCAGGCCCGGCGGCGGGCTACCTCGTAGAGGACGATGCCGGCGGCGACGCCGGCGTTCAGCGATTCCGCGCCACCCGGCATGGAGATCCGGACCCGGTAGTCGCAGGTCTCGCCGACGAGGCGGCCCAGGCCCTTGCCCTCGCTGCCGATGACGATGACGACGGGGCCAGCGAGCTCCTCGAGGTCCTCGACGGTGTGCTCACCGTCGGCGGCGAGACCGACGACGGTCAGGCCGGCCTTCTGGTAACCCTCCAGGGCCCGGGTCAGGTTGGTGACTCGGGAGACGGGCGTGCGCGCGGCGGTGCCCGCCGAGGACTTCCAGGCGCCGGCGGTCATGCCTGCCGCCCTGCGCTCGGGGACGACCACGCCGTGACCGCCGAAGGCGGAGACGGAACGGACGATCGCGCCGAGGTTCCGGGGGTCGGTGACCCCGTCGAGGGCGACGATCAGCGGGTCCTCGCCGTTGTCGTAGGCGGCGGCGGTGAGGTCCTCGGGGTGCGCGTACTCGTACGGCGGGACCTGGAGGACGAGGCCCTGGTGGTTCAGGCCGTTCGTCATCCGGTCCAGCTCGGGGCGGGGGGCCTCCATCAGGTTGATGTTGCCGCGCTCGCCCGCGAGCTTGAGCGCGTCACGGACCCGCTCGTCGTTGTCGATGTACTGCTGCACGTAGAGCGTCGTCGCGGGCACGCCGTCACGCAGTGCCTCGAAGACCGGGTTACGGCCGACGACCATCTCCGACGTGCCCTTGACGCCACCACGGCGGGGGGCGGGACGGCGGGCCGCGGCCTGCTTGGCCTGGGCGTTCGCCACCCTGTTCTTCTTGTGTCCCTTGCGGGCGGAGGCGGGCGGCGTCGGTCCCTTGCCTTCGAGACCACGGCGTCGGTTACCGCCGCTGCCGACCTGCATGCCCTTCTTGTTGGACGTGCGGCGGTTCCTGCGCTGGCTGTTCCCGGCCATGACCTACCTGTTTCGTTGCTTCAGAAAAACGTCGTCAAGTGAAAGTGTGCCGCCCGGACGGCCGGGCGGCACATTTGCGCTGCTCACGCATGGTGCGCGGTCCGCTCAGCGCGGTCCGAGGGACCACCGCGGCCCGCTGGGGCTGTCCTCGATGACCAGACCGGACTGGTTGAGCTGGTCGCGGATGGCGTCGGCGGCGGGCCAGTCCTTGCGCTCGCGTGCCGACTGGCGCTGGTCGAGCACGAGCCGTACGAGGGTGTCGACGACGCCGTGCAGATCGTCGCCGCGGTCGCTCTCGCCCGCCCAGTGCGGGTCGAGCGGGTCGAGGCCGAGGACGCCGAGCATCGCGCGCACCTCCGCGAGGCGGGCGACGGCGGCTTCCTTGTCGTCCGCGGCGAGGGCGGAATTGCCCTGCCTGACCGTGGTGTGGACGATCGCCAGCGCCTGCGGGACGCCCAGGTCGTCGTCCATCGCCTCGGCGAAGGCGAGCGGAACCTCGGCGGCGGGCTCCACCGGACCGCCCGCCTTCTCGACCACGCGCTGGACGAAGCCCTCGATCCGCGCGAACGCCGACTCGGCCTCGCGCAGGGCCTCCTCGCTGTACTCGATCATGGACCGGTAGTGCGGGGTGCCGAGGTAGTACCTCAGGACGATCGGACGCCACCGCTGGACCATGTCGGCGACCAGCACGGAGTTCCCGAGGGACTTCGACATCTTCTCGCCGGCCAGGGTGACCCAGCCGTTGTGCACCCAGTACTTCGCGAACTCGTCGCCGAAGGCCTTGGCCTGGGCGATCTCGTTCTCGTGGTGGGGGAAGATCAGGTCGATGCCGCCGCCGTGGATGTCGAAGGCGCTGCCGAGGTACTTGTGGGCCATCGCGGAGCACTCCAGGTGCCAGCCCGGCCGGCCACGGCCCCACGGGGTCTCCCAGCTGGGCTCACCGGGCTTGGCGGACTTCCACATGGCGAAGTCGCGCTTGTCCCGCTTGCCGGTCTCGCCGTCCCCGGAGGGCTGGCGGAGATCGTCCAGCTCCTGGTTGGACAGCTCGAGGTATCCCTCGTACGAGCGGACGTCGAAGTAGACGTTGCCGTCGGCCTCGTAGGCGTGACCGCGCTCGATCAGCCCGCGCATCATCTCGACCATCTCGGTGATGTGCCCGGTGGCACGCGGCTCGTACGTGGGCGGGAGGCAGCCCAGGGCGTCGTAGCCGGCGTTGAACGCGCGCTCGTTCTCGTAGCCGATGGACCACCAGGGGCGGCCCTGTTCGGCGGACTTGTTGATGATCTTGTCGTCGATGTCCGTGACGTTCCGGATGAACGTGACGTCGTAGCCGCGGTATTCGAACCAGCGGCGCATGATGTCGAAGCTCAGGCCGGACCTGATGTGCCCGATGTGCGGGGCTGCCTGCACCGTCGCGCCACAGAGGTAGATCGAGACACAGCCCGCGGTGAGCGGGACGAAGTCACGGATCTGCCGGGCGTTGGTGTCATGCAGGCGAATAGTCACCCCTCAAGGGTAGTGGGCCCGCACCAGTGCCCGGCGCCCCCTGTGGAAAACGTGTCACAACTGATCGGTGACGGCGTCGGCGCGCCGGCCTCCGGCGGTCCCCAGGGCGAGGACGGCGCCGGTCAGCGGGACCGCGGCGAGCACCGTCCACATGACCCCGTCCGGGGCGCCCAGAAGCGTGCCGGTCGCGGCGCTCCCCACGAGGACCGCGAGGCCGGAGACCGAGGAGAGGGCTCCGGTGGCGAGCCCGAGCCGGCGGTCGTCCACGAGGTCGGGGACGAGCCCGCGGACGGCCGGGACCAGCAGCATCTGGCCGAGCGTGAGCAGGACGACGAACACGGCGGCCGGGAGCAGCCCGGCGGGGCCGCCCGGCGCCAGGGGCACGGCGGCGAAGCCGGCGGCCACCAGCCCGAGACCGGCGGCCAGGGCCGTACGGGGCGCTACGCGACGCGCCGACCAGCGGGTCAGCGGCAGTTGCGCGACGACGACGAGCAGCGAGGAGAGCGCGAAGAGCCCGCCGAGCGCCGCCTGGGAGCCGGTCGCCCGCTCCACCTCCTCGGGCAGCGCGAGGTAGAGCTGGTTGTAGGAGACGAGATAGGTGCTGTGGACGAGACAGAGCAGGAGGAACGGCTTGTTCACGAGCACGTCCCGGACGCTCGCCGCGCCCGCCCCGGCCGTCCGTTCCCTGCGGGGCCGACGGGGCATGAGGCGGGCGTGCCCCGCAAGCACCGCGACGAAGACCACCGCGCCGGCGAGGCACGCGGTCCGGAACCCGCCCCCCAGGAGCAGCAGCAGGCTTCCCAGCAGCGGCCCGAGAAACGCCCCGGCCTGCCCGGCCGCGGAGAACACCGCCAGCACCTGGGCGCGGGGCGTGCCGGTCTCCTTCTCGTACGTGACGGCGCTCCTGGCGGTCTCGGACTCGACGGCGGGTGAGAAGAGCGCGGCGGCGAAGCCGATGAGGAGGACGGCCCCGATCACCCCGGCGGTGGAGGAGGCCAGAGCGAGCCAGCAGAAGCCGGCGATTCGCAGGGCGCAGCCGGTGAGGACCACCGGGCGGGGTCCGTGGCGGTCGGTCAGTGCGCCGCCGATGACGAAGAGGCCCTGCTGGCTGAAGGTGCGCAGGCCGAGGACGAGTCCGACGAGCCAGCCCGCCATGCCGAGCCCGTCGCCGAGATGGGCCGCGAGATAGGGCAGGACGGCGTAGAAGCCTGTGTTGAAGGCGAACTGGGTGGCGGTCAGGAGCCGGATGTAGGGCTTCAGCCGCGCGCCGGTGACGGGCCGGACCTCCGGCCGCACCGTCACCGGCGCCTCCCGCCGCGTACGGCCGCCGCGGTGAGCACCGCGAGCACGCCGAGGGCGGCGAGAGCGGCGGCGGGCGCGAGGACCGCCCAGGGGGCGCGTTCCGCGTAGGGCATGTTCTCCGACAGCATGCGGCCCCACTCCGGGTCGGGGGCGGGGGTGCCCAGGCCGAGGAAGCCGAGCGAGGCGAGTGCCAGGGCGATGGCGGGCACCCTCAGGACGGCGTGGCGTACCACCGGCGGCACGACGCCGGGCAGGACGTGGCGGCGCAGGCGGTGCCAGGGCCCGGCGCCGAGGGCGCGGGCCACGTCGACGTGCGGGGCGGCGCGTTCCTGGGCGTGGAGCGCGGAGGTGTGGGCGGCGAGCGGGGCCCAGGCGACGACGGCGACGGCCGCCGCCGCGCCCCAGGGGCCGGGTCCGGCGATGCCCGCGACGACGAGCCCGGAGAGGACGGCGGGCAGCGCGTTGGCCGTCTCGGTGAGGGCTCCGGCGCGGAGGAACCCCGCGAGCAGCCCCAGCACCAGGGTGACCGCGCTGACCGCGACCGCCGTGAGCACGGTGGTGACCGCCCCGCGGCCGAGGCGGGCGAGGATGTCGCGGCCCAGGGAGTCGGTGCCCAGCGGGTGGGCGGGCGAGGGTGCGGCGAGGCGTGCCGCGGTGTCCGCGTGCAGGGGGTCGCGCAGGAGCCCGGCAGCGATCACGGCGAGCAGGAGCGCCGCCAGGACCGCCGCGCCGACGACCACCGCGCGACGGGCGGGGAGGTGCGGCGCGACGAGCGGGGGCAGTGCGCCGTCGGCACGGGCCGGGCCGAGCAGGGCCCGGGAGCTCAGCCGCGCGGCGAGTCCGGCGGCGACGCCGAGGAGCAGCAGGAGCAGTACGCATGCCTGGAGTACGGGCAGGTCCTGCGCCAGGGCGGCGGAGAGGGCGGTGCCCCCGAGGCCGGGTATCGCGTAGAGCGTCTCGACCGCGACCGCGCCGCCGGTGAGTCCGACGACGGCGAGGCCGATCTGGGGCAGCAGCGCGGGCAGGGTGCGGCGCAGGGCGTGGGCGGCGATCCGCAGGGGGCGCATCCCGTGGGCCGTGGCGGCCCGGGCCCAGGGTTCGGCGAACGCCGCGGGCAGGGCGTCGTCCAGCAGCCGTCCGAGGAGGGCCCCGGCGGGGATCCCCATCGCGACCGCGGGCAGCACGGTCTCCGCGGGGCCGCCCCAGCCGAGTGCGGGGAACCAGCCCAGCTGTACGGCGAGCACCGTGACCAGGACGGCGGCGACGAGGAACTCGGGCAGTGCGGCGAGCGCGGCGGCGCCGACGCCGGCCCGGGTGGTGGTGAGCCGGCGCCGGGCGCCCCTGCGGAGCGTGCCTGCCGCCAGGGCGAGCGCCAGGAGGCCGGCGACGAGGAGCGACGCCCCCATGAGGGTGAGGGAGACACCGAGTGCTGACGTCACGTCGGGGCGGACGGGCTGCCCGGACACCCAGGACTCCCCCAGGTCGCCGTGGAGCAGTCCGGACGCCCAGCCGCCGAGGACGTGCAGCGGGCCGCCGTCGAGCCCCGTCTCGGTCCGGATCGCGTCGAGCACGTCCGGCGTGGGCGGGCGGTCGGCGTAGCGGGCGTGAAGGATGGTCAGCGCGGGATCGGTCCGGGTCAGCCAGGGCAGCAGGCCGATCACCGCGACGACGGCCAGCAGGGCGCCGAGCCTGCCCGCCAGGTACTTCACGTGGTCACCCGACGCGGGTGTCGGCGGTGATGAGGGCGCGCTCCATCGGGTCGAGGGCGACACCTTCCACGCGGGCCTCGTCGTAGCCCTGGACGAAGCGCTCGTGGACGAGGGGCACCAGTGCGTCGGTGCCGAGGACCGCGGTCTCGGCGGTCATCTCCGCGCGGTGCCGGGCGTCGAGGTCCTTCTGCGCGGAGGCGTCGGCGACGGCGGCGTCGACCTTCTTGTCGCAGAGCTGGGAGATGTTGGAGCTGCCGTCGCAGGTGAAGTCGGAGGCGAGGTAGGAGGCCGGGTCGGCGGTGTCGAGGAGGGTGTTGCGTGCCTGGATGAAGGCGTCGTACTTCCCCGCGAGCGCGTCGGCCTCCATCTGCGCGTAGTCACGGACGACCTGCTTGACGGTGAAGCCCTTCTTCTCCAGCTGCTGCTGGACGAGCGTCGCGACCTCGGGAAGTTCGGGCCGGTTGGTGTAGGTGGCGAGGACGATCTCCTTCGTCCGGGACACCTCCGCCCGGCTCGCGGCCGGGGTCCGGCCGGTGGGGTCCTTCCGCAGGCCGGCGGCCCAGGGGATGCCGGGGCCGAAGAGTCCCTGCGCGGTGTCGGCACGGCCCTCGTACACGCCGTCGACCAGGGCCTTGGAATCGATCGCCTCGCGGGCCGCGGCGCGCATGGCCGGGTCGGCGAAGACACCGCGCGTGGTGTTGAGCGAGAGGCCGTTGGTCCGGGCGGACGGGAACTCGTGGACGAACTCGTCGCCGAGGAGCGAGGCCTGTGCGATCGGTACGTACTCGGCGACGTCGACGGCCTTGGTGCGCAGGGCGTTGGCGCGGGCGGTGCCGTCGGCGGCGAAGGTGACGTCGACGCCGGGGGACTTGGCCTTGGCTCCCCAGTAGTCCGCGTTCCGCTCGAGGGTGGCGGAGACCGCGCCCTTGACGCGGGTCAGGGTGAACGGGCCGGTGGCGTGGCCCGCGGGGTTCACCTTGCCGTTCTCGTACGCCCCGGCGGACAGGATCGTGAGCGAGGGGTTGGCGAGCCGCTGCGGCAGGAGCGGGTCCGCCTTCCCGGTGACGACGCGTACGGTGCTTCCGCTGGTGGCGGTGGCCCGGAGCGTGGTGCCCGAGAGCGCACGGGGCAGCGGGGACGCCTTGGTGGCGGCGGTCAGGGAACGGACCACCGATCCGGCGTCGACCTTCGCGCCGTCCTGGAAGACCACGCCGTCGCGGAGGGTGAAGTCCCAGGTGGTGGGGTTGCTCTGCTTCCAGGACGTGGCGAGGGCCGGCTTCGCGGCGCCGTTCTCGTCCAGGCCGGTGAGCCCCTCGACGACGGAGAGCCGGCTGAGGGTGACCGCGTCGTCCCCGTACGGGGACATGGCCTGGGCCGGCGGGAACGCCATGACGACCTTGAGCCGCTGCGCGTCGCCGGACGCCTCTGAACCGCCCGACGTCGAGCAGGCGGCGAGCGGGAGAAGAAGGGACGCGGCGAGGATGGGCAGCCGGGAGCGGCGGCTTCGAGGCGTGGGCATGACGGAGACCTTACGTGAAAACGATTATCACCTGACGGGCGGCCCCGGGCGATCCCCCGGGGTTGGCATCGGCAGTTCGAAGTGGATGATGCCCTGGCCGCCTCCCGGCAGCTCCCGCTCGTCGCAGACCTCGTGCGCGAGGGACCGCCAGAACGGCTCGGCGCCCGGTACGGACGGGTCGGTGTGCAGGTAGAGCGAGGTGTAGCCGCCCGCTCGCGCGGCGAAGTCGCCGAGCTCCCGCACCAGCCTGCGGGCCAGGCCGTGCCGGCGGTGGTCGGGGCGTACGTAGATCCGGCAGAGCTGCGCGGTCGAGACGGACGGGAAGCGGTCGGCGACCCAGCGGGGATTGGGCGGCGCCTGCGGCCCCCGGTCCCGCACGGCACCCGTCGCGACGACCTCGCCGCCCCGGACGACGACCATCAGGGTGCAGCGCTCGGGGCGCAGATAGGCGCCCTCGAGGTCGATGATGTCGCCGTGCCAGCGGGGCACGTAGCCCGATCGCAGATCGTGGTAGACGGTGTCCAGCATCACGGCCCTGGCGCCACCGACGTCATGGGCCTCGGCGATCCGCAGGACGTATCCGTCCGCATCGGCGGCGGACACCGCCACCCCGGCGGTCGCGCTCACCACTGAAGCTCACCCTCACCCTCGACCCGTACGGCACTTCCCTTGCGGAAACAGCGTACGTGCGAATGGTGTGCAACAAGAGGGCGGGCCCGCGCGACCTCCGCCGGCGGGCCCTCCGCGTCAGACGCCGGTGCGGTAGACCAGCGCGGTCGCGATCCCCGCGATGCCCTCGCCCCTGCCGGTGAAGCCGAGCCCGTCCGAGGTGGCGGCGGAGAGTGACACCGGGGCTCCCACCGCCGCCGACAGCACCTTCTGCGCCTCGTCGCGCCGCTTGCCGATCTTCGGGCGGAGGCCGACGACCTGCACGGCCACGTTGCCGATCCCGAAGCCCTCGGAGCGCACGATCCGCGCGGCCTCGGTCAGCAGGGTGACGCCCGAGGCGCCGGACCACTCGGGACGGCCGGTGCCGAAGTGCTGCCCCAGGTCACCGAGTCCGGCGGCCGAGAACAGCGCGTTGCAGGCGGCGTGCGCCACGACGTCGGCGTCGGAGTGCCCGGCCAGACCGGGGCCCTCGCCCTCCCACAGCAGACCGGCGCACCAGAGCTCGCGCCCCTCCTCGAACGCGTGGATGTCGGTCCCGATGCCGACGAGCGGGATCAGCGGCGCCGCCTGCCCCCGCGCCTCCCCGGTCGTTTCGCTCACTGCCTCAGAATCCATCGTTCGCCCTCCGTCGTGCGAGTACGGCCTCCGCCAGGACCAGGTCCAGGGGGCGGGTCACCTTGAACGCTTCCTCGTGACCGGGCACGACGACCACCGGCGAACCCAGCCGCTCGACCATGCCCGCGTCGTCGGTGGCGCCCTCACCGTCGACGGCGACGCCCGCATGGGCCCGCACGAGCGTGTCCCGGTCGAAGCCCTGCGGCGTCTGCACGGCCCTCAGCCGCGCCCGCACCGGGGTCGAGAGCACCGGCTCCGGCTTGCCCGGGTCCCCCGGCTCGACCTCCTTGACCGTGTCGGCGAGGGGCAGCGCCGGCACCACGGCGGGAGCCCCGTCGCGCACCGCCTCGACGACGGCGTCCACGGTGTCGACCGGGACGAGGGGCCGCGCCGCGTCGTGCACCAGCACGACGGAGACATCACCCGGGAGGGCCTCCACGCCGAGCCTCACCGACTCCTGGCGTGTCGCACCACCGGGCACGACGACGTAGTCGGTGCGCTCGGGCAGCGCGTGACCGTCGATGAGGTTCCTCACCTCGGCGGCGCCCTCCGGGGGTGCGACCACGACGACGAGGGAGACGGCACGGGACGCGGCCATGGCCCGTACGGCGTGGATCAGCATGGGGGTACCTCCGAGCGCGCGCAGCGCCTTGGGGGCACCCGGGCCGAGCCGGACGCCGCGGCCCGCTGCGGGGATCACCGCCGCGGTACGCGAGGGGCTCGGTGCGGGCGGCGGTGACATCGATGACATCGGTAGCACTCCGAAGCTTCGGCAGGTTTGTTTCCGGGGCGTACGTGGGTATGGCCTGGGCGTGCCCCCGGCCATAGGTTGGGGGAGGACCGGGCGCGACGCCTCGACCTGGCCGGGACCCCTTCCGTGAACCCCGGCCGGACGAGTTGCGGCGAACCCGGGGCAGATGACCGCCGGAGAGTGCACGGACGCGCGCGTGCCACCGCTCCGGCGGACTCGTTCGGGACACGCTGACCAGTCGGGACACGCCGGTCCTTTTCGGATGCGAACATGTCATATTGGACCCGAACATGCCGCAGCGCCCGACGACTCTCCGTAGGAACGGATGGTCAGCGGGCACCGCGGCATGTTGTCGTGCGACCGGATTCAGTTCGCCGGCGTCATCCGGTCGACCGGTGTCGTCCGGTTCAGGACGCGAGAACCTCGTCGAGCAGGGCCTCGGCCTTGTCCTCGTTGGTGTTCTCGGCAAGAGCGAGCTCGCTCACCAGGATCTGGCGGGCCTTGGCGAGCATGCGCTTCTCACCTGCGGAGAGTCCGCGCTCACGCTCACGACGCCACAGGTCACGCACCACTTCCGCGACCTTGATGACATCGCCCGAGGCAAGCTTCTCGAGATTCGCCTTGTAGCGTCGGGACCAGTTCGTCGGCTCTTCGGCGTACGGCGCGCGAAGCACCTCGAAGACCCGGTCCAGCCCTTCCTGCCCGACTACGTCACGCACACCGACGAACTCCGCATTGTCCGCCGGCACACGAACCGTCAAGTCGCCCTGGGCGACCTTGAGCACCAAGTAGGTCTTGTCCACGCCTTTGATCTGGCGAGTTTCGATAGCCTCGATCAGCGCGGCCCCGTGATGGGGATAGACCACGGTGTCGCCAACCTTGAACGTCATGTGACAGGTACCCCTTCCGTGGCTATCCAGAGTAACACGAGAACTGCTTCTCCTGAATGGCGTTTTCGCAGGTCAGGGCATATCTCGGGGCTTGACAACTGAGACACGAACGTGCTGCGACAGCCTTCCGGAAGGCGATATTCGCAGGTCGGAGCATGGGTGCGGCAGGGCTGAAACGTGTGCGTCACACATGCCGGAAGCCCTCCAGAAGAGGTCGAAAGTCCCGTTTTGTCGGTTTCCGGACGGTGAACTTTCCGTACTCCGTTCGGATCTGGATCACTCGTTCGGCTCTTAGCCTCGCGGTCAATGAAATTGATCAACGGCCCGGGTCCACCGGATTGGGCGGCCGGATTATGCGCGGGAAATGCGCCACCGGTGGGAAATCGATCATCCGTCGTTCAAGGCACCGCCGACCCGCGTTTTTGTGTACGCCGCCCGAATCCCCCGCGGTCCGGATCACGAGGGCGGGGCGCGGAGGCCGGACCGCGCCGGAGGGGCGGGTCGGGTGCGGACCCGGGAGCGCGGCTCGGTAACCTGAGGCCGCTGACACACACTTAGGGCGGCTTTACGGCCGCTCGGGCCTTCCTGTCCGCAGAGTCCGAAGTCCGCAGTCCGAACGTTCAAGGAGTTGCCGCCGCCGTGAGCCGCAGCCTTCGACACGGCGCCTTCGCCGCCACTGCCATCGTGTTCTCGATCGCCGCCCTCTCCGCATGCGGCGCGGGCAACGACGCACAGACCCTTCAGGTCAGGCCGGACAACGCGGCCACCACTGTCGACTCCATCAAGATCCAGAACCTGAACATCATCACCCAGCCCGAGGCCGACGCCGAGGGGCCGGCGGTGGTCGCCGCCACCCTGTTCAACGACGGCGCGAAGCGCGAGATCGTCGAGAAGATCTCGCTGCCGGGCACCGGTGCGACCGTGGAACTGAAGCCCGCCAAGGGCTCGGGTCCGCTCGTGGTCCCGGCCGGCGGACGCCTCGTCATCGGCGGGAAGAACAACGCCTCGGCCGTGATCGAGAACGGCCGTGAGGCGGGGAAGAACGGCGACGTGCAGACGGTCGCGTTCACCTTCAGCGAGACGGGTGACATCGCGCTCGGCGCGTCCGTCGTCCCGGCGACCAGCTTCTTCGAGAAGTTCGGCCCGAGTGCCGTGCCGTCGCCGAAGCCCACCCCCTCGGACGACGCGTCCGAGACCCCCGGTGAGGAGTCCCAGGCGCCCGGCGAGGAGTCCGGCAGCCCCTCGGCCACGCCGACCGACTCGGCCTCCCCGTCCGACGACGCCGCCGCGGGAGACACCGCCGACGCCGGTCACTGATCCGCGGGCGGTACCTGACGTCACACGCGTGGGGGGTGTCTCCGGATCCGGAGACACCCCCCACGCGCCGTTCCGGCCCCGGTTTACGGCTCGAACTTGTAGCCCAGACCGCGCACCGTCACCAGATAGCGCGGTGCTCCGGGGTCGGGCTCGATCTTGGCCCGGAGCCGCTTGACGTGGACGTCCAGGGTCTTGGTGTCGCCGACGTAGTCCGCGCCCCACACCCGGTCGATCAGCTGCATGCGCGTCAGCACCCGGCCCGCGTTGCGCAGCAGCATCTCCAGCAGGTCGAACTCCTTCAGCGGGAGATCGACCTTGCCCCCGGACACGGTGACGACGTGCCGGTCCACGTCCATCCGCACCGGCCCGGCCTCCAGAGCCGCCGGAGTGACCTCCTCCGGCTCCCCCCGGCGGCGCAGCACCGCGCGGATGCGGGCCACCAGCTCCCGCGAGGAGAACGGCTTGGTCACGTAGTCGTCGGCTCCTATTTCCAGGCCGACGACCTTGTCGATCTCGCTGTCCTTGGCGGTGACCATGATCACCGGGACGTTGGACCGGACACGCAGCTGCCGGCAGACCTCCGTGCCGGGAAGACCCGGGAGCATCAGGTCGAGCAGCACGAGGTCGGCGCCGTTGCGCTCGAACTCGTCGAGGCCGTCCGGGCCGGTGGCCGCGATGGCCACCTCGAAACCTTCCTTGCGCAGCATGTAGGACAGGGCGTCGCTGAAGGATTCCTCATCCTCGACGACAAGCACTCGGGTCACGGAAGAGCCTCCGGGGCGGGAATTGAGTCAAAAGAGTCGGTCTCGTACGGCCCGTCGTCGTCGACAGCTCCGTCGACGACGAGGGACCGGCCGGTGTTACGCCTCCGTGCGACACCCGATTCGGGCAACCGCAGGGTGAAGGTCGAGCCCTGTCCCTCAGAGCTCCATACGGTGACCTCCCCGCCGTGCGAGGCGGCCACATGCTTGACGATGGCGAGGCCGAGACCGGTGCCACCGGTGGCCCGCGAGCGGGCCGGGTCGACGCGGTAGAACCGCTCGAAGACGCGCTCGCGGTCCTTCTCGGAGATGCCGAGGCCCTGGTCGGTCACGGCTATCTCGATGAGGTCCCCACCCTGCGCGGCCACCTTCCGGGCGGCGATGCCGACCCTGGTGCGGGCGGGACTGTAGTTGACGGCGTTCTCCACGAGATTGCCGAGAGCGGCCGCGAGCTGGCTGCGGTTCCCCCAGACGCTGAGGTCCGAGGCGCCACCCGACGCCATGGTGATCTGCTTGGAACCGGCCTGCTGGCGGCACCGGTCGATGGCTTCCTCGACCAGCTGCTGCACCCGGACGGGCTCGGCGTCCTCCAGCGGGTCGTCGTTCTGCACCCGGGAGAGGTCGATGATCTCCTGCACGAGATTGGTGAGCCGGGTCGCCTCGATCTCCATACGGCCCGCGAACCGCTGCACCGCCTCCGGGTCGTCCGAAGCGTCCATGACAGCCTCGGAGAGCAGGGAGAGCGCGCCGACCGGCGTCTTGAGCTCATGGCTGACGTTGGCGACGAAGTCACGGCGTACCGCCTCTATGCGGCGGGCCTCGGTGAGGTCCTCCACCAGGAGCAGCACCAGCCGGGAGCCCAGCGGGGCGACCCGGGCGGACACCGCGAGCGCCTCGCCGCGGCCCGTGCCCCGGCGCGGCAGGTCGAGCTCCACCTGCCTTATCTCACCGTCGCGCCGGGTGTCCCTGGCCATGTGCAGCATCGGCTCGACCGCCAGACGACCGCCCCTGACGAGGCCCAGCGCGTAGGCGGCCGAGCTGGCCTTGACCACGCTGTCGCTCTCGTCGAGCACGACGGCGGACGAGCTGAGCACGGAGAGGACCGTGTCGACCCCCGGGGGGAGCACCGCGTTGCCGTCGGGCCGCAGGGACGTACGCGTGGGGCGCTTCTGCTCGCGTTCGCTCCAGCGGAACGCCAGCATGGCGATCACACCGGTGCAGAGACCGGCGATCGCGGCAGCTGCGGCGACCGCCGCGTTCACGTCCATGTCTCAAGGTTATGCGGGCGCGCCGACGGTCTCACAGCCATCCGGGTGCAATCTCGAACACTCGTCGCCCAGAGTTCACCAAGGGGAAAGTGACGGTTCACTTAGGCGGACGGAACCCGACGCGTTGGGGCCGCACCGTGGCAGCGTGGGGGTCGGTACCGGACCCCGGCCTCAGTAAGGATCTGGAGAGGGACTTCCATGCGCGACGCTTATCACGAGGAACTCGACTCGATCGGCGAAGGCCTGGTCGAGATGGCCCGGCTGGTCGGGTCGGCGATCGGACGGGCCACGACCTCCATGCTGGACGCCGATCTCAAGCTCGCCGAGAGCGTGATCGCCGCGGACCAGAAGGTGGACGACCTGCAGCACGATCTGGAGGCCCGCGCCATCGCGCTGCTGGCCCGCCAGCAGCCGGTGGCCACCGATCTGCGGATCGTGGTCACCTCCCTGCGGATGAGCGCCGATCTCGAGCGCTCGGGCGACCTCGCCCAGCACGTCGCCAAGCTCGCGCGGCTGCGTTTCCCCGAGTCGGCGGTGCCGAACGACCTGCACGCCACCATCCTGGAGATGGGACAGCTCGCCCAGCGGCTCATGGCCAAGGCGGCCGAGGTGATCATCACCAAGGACGTCGACCTGGCGCTCCAGCTGGAGCAGGACGACGACGAGATGGACCTCCTGCACCGCACGCTCTTCCAGCACCTGATGGACGACCGCTGGAAGCACGGCATCGAGACCGCTGTCGACGTCACTCTGCTGGGCCGCTACTACGAGCGGTTCGCCGACCACGCCGTCTCGGTCGCCAAGCGCGTCGTCTACCTGGTCACGGGTGAGCACGCGGACGAGATCCAGGCGGCGACCCCGGTGGAGGGGGCGTAGCAGCCGGCCTGTCGAGGGGCGGGGCCCTGGAGGGTGCCGTCCACCCGGCGGAGGGGGCGTGGGGGCGTGGGGGCGCGGGCTTCGCGACCCCCGTACGTCCGTTCCCGCACTCGTGCGCCGTTGATGCGCCCTCGGCCGTGGGCATGCAATGGGTGCGGGGGCGGGCAGGCCGCACGTCCCCGCCGTCGGCATGCGCGCGTGACGCCCGTGCCGTACGCCGTCGAGTCGTACGCCCCTGAGGAGGGACCATGGCCGATTCCCCCGTGACCGAACCCCGGCAGGAGACCCCGACCGAGTTGGTGCGTCTGCCCGTACTGGGGGCCTGCGGCTGCGGCTCGGGCTGCGGGTGCGGATGCCAGTCGGGCGCGCCCTGCCAGTGCGGCGGCTGAACAGGGCCTGTCCTGCGCGCGGGGCCCGTACGGCGGACACGCCTCCGCCGTACGGGCACCGGCTTCGCGTTCCTCAGGCCGCGGGCCCGGTCTCCGTCCGGTCGACAGGCGCCTGCGCGACAGCCGGAACCACCGGCACCACCGGCACCGGCTCGTCCGCCGGCCGCGACTGCGGATCGTGCGCCTGAGCGTCCGCCCGGGCCGGCCCCTCCGGCCCGTCGATGTTCCGCATCAGCAGCCAGTAGCCGAACGCGGTCACCGTGCCCAGTACCGCGCAGGTGCCCCAGAGCCAGGTGGCGCCGTAGTGGTCGATCACGAAGCCCGACATCAGCGGGGCGATCAGCGCCGCCACCGACCAGGACATCGTGTACATCCCCTGGTAGCGACCCCGACCGTGGGCGGGTGACAGCTGTACGACGATGCCCGTCTGCGTCGGCGCGTTGACGATCTCCGCGAGGGTCCAGACGCACACCGTCAGCGCGTACACCCCGACCGACCCGGCGAAGGCCGTCAGTCCGAAGCCGTAGCCCGCCACCAGCGAGGAGAGGATCAGCAGCCTCCGCGGGTCACGGTGCTGGATGAAGCGGGTGACGGGGATCTGCAGGACGACGATCAGCACACCGTTGACGGCGATGGCTGTCCCGAAGTCGGAGCTGGACAGTCCGTCCGTGCCCATGGCCACCGGCAGACCGACGTACCCCTGCTGGAAGATCAGCGCGACCAGGAACGACAGCCCGACGACCCCCATGTACCGCCCGTCCCGCAGCACGGTGCTCAGCCGCACGTCGTCGGGGGCGTCGGCCCCCGAGGCCAGGGGCGCGGCCTCGGGCCGTGACTCCGGCACCTTGAGGAAGACCACGACGGCACAGAGCAGGGTGAGCGCCGCCTCGCCCATGAAGCCGGCCAGGTAGCTGTACTCCGCGACGAAGCCCGCCCCGGCCGACGAGACGGCGAACCCCAGGTTGATGGCCCAGTAGTTGAGCGAGAACGCCCGCACCCTGTCCTCGGGGCGGACGATGTCGGCCATCATCGCCTGCACCGCCGGACGGGACGCGTTGCTCGCCATCCCCACGACGAAGGCCACGCCCGCGATCGCCACGGGATGGACCATGAAGCCGAGCACGGCCACGGAAACCGCCGTGGAGATCTGCGCGATGAGCATCGTCGGGCGTCGCCCGAGCCGGTCGGTCATCACCCCGGCCCCGAGCGACGACACGACTCCGCCGAGCCCGTGGAGCGAGGCGACGAGACCGGCGTACGAGGCCGAGTAGCCGCGGTCCAGGGTCAGGTAGAGCGCCATGAAGGTGGCGACGAACGCCCCGAGGCGGTTGACCAGCGTGCTCGTCCACAGCCACCAGAACTCCCTGGGGAGACCTGCGACGGTCTGGTGTGCCGCCTTCCGGAGACCGGCTACAGGCATGGGGCTTCCTAGGAATGTGTGCGAATGGGGTGCCGCTCCGGCCTGTAAGTGCCTTGGTGGCGCTATGAACCTTACGTAACCGCCGACGCGGAGCGCCACTCGATTGATGCCGTCCGTCCACAGCCTGTTCGACGTCTCGCCTTCCGTCCGCCCTGTGGCCGAGCGCGCGGCGGGCGCACGGGTTCGATTACGCTCGGAGCCATGGCCGACGCACCGTACAAGCTGATCCTCCTCCGCCACGGCGAGAGCGAGTGGAACGCGAAGAACCTGTTCACCGGATGGGTGGACGTAGACCTCACCGACAAGGGCGAGAAGGAGGCGGTCCGCGGCGGTGAGCTGCTCAAGGACGCCGGCCTGCTCCCCGACGTCGTGCACACCTCCCTGCAGAAGCGCGCGATCCGCACCGCCCAGCTCGGGCTGGAGGCGGCCGACCGCCACTGGATCCCGGTGCACCGCTCGTGGCGCCTGAACGAGCGCCACTACGGCGCCCTCCAGGGCAAGGACAAGGCCCAGACCCTGGCCGAGTTCGGCGAGGAGCAGTTCATGCTCTGGCGCCGCTCCTACGACACCCCGCCGCCCGTCCTCGAGGACGGCACCGAGTTCTCGCAGAGCGCCGACCCGCGCTACGCGTCGATCCCGCCGGAGCTGCGCCCGCGCACGGAGTGCCTCAAGGACGTCGTCACCCGCATGCTGCCGTACTGGTACGACGGCATCGTCCCGGACCTCCTCGACGGCAAGACCGTCCTGGTCGCCGCCCACGGCAACAGCCTCCGCGGCCTGGTGAAGCACCTGGACGGCATCTCCGACGACGCCATCTCGGGCCTGAACATCCCGACCGGCATCCCGCTCGCCTACGAGCTCGACGCCGACTTCCGCCCTCTCAAGCCGGGCGGCACCTACCTCGACCCGGACGCGGCGAAGGCCGCCATCGAGGCAGTGAAGAACCAGGGCAAGAAGAAGTAGCCTTCGCGATCACGCCCCCGACCTGCGCTTAGGGCGCGGGTCGGGGGCATTTTCATGGCCTGGGCCCCCTGTGGAACCTCATCGGCGCGAATCCTCCGGCGGCCGGAGCCTCCGGTGCGGTGCGCTGTGTAAATCTCGCGGCGTGAGCTGCACCCCCCGGCCCGGACCAACTCCGTCGATTCCTCCCCAACCCCCCTTAGCCGAGGGCAGGATGGCGGCATGGCACCTACTGATCTCGTCCGCCTGCAGTTGCCGCGCGAGTGCCATGAGGCTCTTGCTCAGTCACGATCGGAGCGCATCGACGGTCAGACGATCCGCATAGCTGCCGACTGGTGGAACACCGAGATCGCCGCCGCAGGCCTGCCCGGGGGGCCCGTGGCCGGACCAGGTGTCGAGCAGCTGAGCCGCGGTGACCTGTTCGCGGACGCCGCCGGTCTCGCGGAGGGCTCCGAGGCGGCGCTGCTGCGATTCCTCTGGCGAGTGCTCGCCTGGGGCAGCGGCATGAAGCTCCGCCTCGATCTCAAGCGCATCGGCGCTGTGGCGGACGCCCGGTCGTCATCCGTGGCAGCGCTGCGCCGGGCCCTGGAGGCGGCTGCCCGGCAGGATCCGGAGGAGGCCTACGAGGCTCTGCGCCCCTCGGGGCACAACGTGATCAGCTACCTGGGCCCGGCGTTCTCGACCAAGCTGCTGTATTTCGCGGGAGGGGGCGCTCCGGGCCACCCGTGCGTGATCCTGGACTCCCGGGTGGCCGCGACTCTGAGGAACACCTGCGGGTGGAGTTCGCTCGGTGACAACGGGTGGCCGACTGCCACGTACGTCCGCTACTGCGCGCTTCTGCAGCGCTGGGCCTCCGAGGAGAGCGCTCGGCACGGGCGCACCATCGGAAGCGACGAGATCGAGCGCTGGCTGTTCAGTCCCTGACGCCTCCTACCGGGTGGCCAAGCCGGGTGGTGCATCCCGTCGGACGGTGCGCGCGGAGTACCGCCCGGGCCGCGACGCGGATCTCCTCGTCCATCTCGACCTCGTGGGCCAGCACCCGGAGCAGCCGCGTGCGCCACAGGTCGGGATCCGACTCGTACCCGTCCAGAACTCGCGCTCCGTAGCTGTCGCCGTTCAACCGTCGGTGTACAGCGGCCCGCAGCGCGGCGTGAAGGTCGGGTACGACAGAGCCGGAAACGCCGGTGAGCCCGCACGCCGCACCGATGGCCAACGCGGTCGTCAACAGCTCCATGTCCGTCACTCGGGGACTCCTTCGATTGTGCTGGTTGTGCGACGACATGCGCATCACCATCGCCGTGCGTGCTGCAATGCTGATGAAATTTCGATGACCTGGACGAAGTGGCGGGCGGAGACAGCGGTGAGCGAAGGATCGCCCCGGCGACTCCGGTTCGCGGTGCTCGGGCAGTTGCGGGCATGGCGGAACGGGGCGCCTCTGGAATTGGGGCCGGTCAAGCGGCAGAGCGTCCTGGCCGCACTGCTGCTCAGCAGAGGGACCGCTCTGAGCCATGAACGGCTTCTCGACGCGGTATGGGGGCATGAGCCGCCCGCAGTTGGGCGCAAGGTGCTGCCCACCCACATCAATTCGCTCCGTCGGGTACTGGATCCGGGCGGCACACCGCTCGCGGAGTCCGTGATCCGTAGCGGCAAGGGCTGGTACCGACTCGTTGCCGATGGGGTCCTCCTGGACACCGACGAGTTCGACGAGCAGGGCGAGGCGGCCGTGCGCGCGGCCGCGTCAGGGGACCCGGCCTCTGCCGTCGGACAACTGACCGAAGCATTGAGGCTCTACCGGGGCGAGCCCTTGGCCGGACTGCCCGGTCCGATGATGAGCGCTGAGCGACGGCGGCTACGGGAGCGTCGGCGGACGCTCCGTCTTGAACGGCTGAGGTGCCTTGCCCTGCTCGGCAGGTTCGGAGAAATCCTCGATGATCTCGACGGCCTGACGGACTCTCCGGATGCCGACCGGTACGACGAGGCGCTGAGGGCCGTGCTCATACGCGCCCTGTACGGCTCCGGTAGGCAGGCGGAGGCCCTCCGCGCCTATGAGGACATGCGTATCCGGCTGCGTGACGAGCTCGGAGCCGATCCGGGTGAAGAACTGCGCAGGGTGCACGCGGCCGTACTGCAGCAGGACGGGACGCTGCTCCGGTCGTCGGTGTCGGCTACCTCCCCGGCCCGCGTACCGTCCGAACTGCCGCACGATGTTCCCGGGTTCTCCGGGCGCACCGCCGAACTGGCCCGTCTCGACGCTTTGATGTCACACGGGGCGACCGCTCCTGCTCCCGGACATCCCGTCGTCCTTTCCGCCATCGGCGGCGCTGCGGGCATCGGGAAGACCGCGCTCGCCGTTCACTGGGCCCATCGGGTCCGCGACCGGTTCCCTGACGGTCAGCTCTACGTCAACCTTCACGGATTCGACCACGACCGCGGCCCGCTCGAACCGCGCGAGGCGCTTGAGTCGATGCTGCGGAGTCTGGGCCTGCCGGCGTCGGAGATACCCCCGCACCATGAGGCACAGAGCCGCATCCTGCGCTCTGTGCTGGCCGACCGCCGTGTCCTGCTCCTCCTGGACAACGCGGTCTCCTCCGACCAGGTACGCCCGCTGCTGCCGGCCTCCGCGAACTGCTGCACGATCATCACCAGCCGCAACAGGCTCGGCGATCTGGTGTCCAGTGACGGGGCGCACGCTCTGCCTCTGGATCTTCTCCGTCCGGCAGAGGCACGGGCGCTCCTGATCACGGCTCTCGGGACGGACCGGGTCGACGACGAGCACGCCGTGGACGAACTGGTACGGCTCTGCGGCGGCCTTCCCCTCGCCCTGCGCGTGGCCGCAGCCCGGCTGGCCAACGACCCCGCCCTGCGACTGACCGATCTGGCCGCCGAAATGTCCGAGAGCAGCGCACTGGTCGCCCTGGAGCCGGACGGGGCCGGGGAATCGCTGCTGCGCACCGCTTTCATGGTGTCGTACCGGGTCCTGCCGCCCGACGCGCGTCGGTTGTTCCGACTCCTCGGTCTCTTCCCGGGAGCGGACTTCACGGCCGGGTCCGCGGCGGCGCTTCTGAACACTGAGCTCGCGCCTGCCCGCCGGCTGCTCGGGGTGCTGGTCTCGGCGCACCTGGTCGAACCCGTGACGGCGGGCCGATACCGATTCCATGATCTTCTTCGTGAATACGCTCACGCCCGCGCGCGGACCGAGGAGACGGGCGCCGAGCGAGGTGCCGCCCTGGACCGACTCCTGATCTGGTACCTGCACACGGTCCGCGCCGCTGCGGGGTTCGCCCAGTTCCCGGAACTCCCTCGCGGCCTCCGCCCCTCAGCACAGTCGGTTGTACCGTCGTTCAGCGATCCCGAGCAGTGGCTGAGGGAGGAGCGGTCAAATCTGCTGGTCGCGATTGAGCAAGCGGGCCGCCACGGTCCCCGTCACGTCTCCTGGCATCTGACATCCGCGCTGTTCACCCACTTCTGGATCCATCTGCCCCGCAGGACCTGGCAGGCAGTCGCGCGGACGGCTCTCGACGCGGCGGAAGCCGAGCAGGACCTGTTCGGGCAGAGCGCGATGCATTCCAGCATCGCGGCCGCCGAGTGGGACCGTGGGCACATCCCGCAAGCCATGGAGCACGCGACCCGCGCGCTGAGCATCAGCCGCGATCTCGGCTGGAAGGCGGGCGAAGCAACGGCTCTCGGCCTGAAGGGCTTCGTGGAATGGAGTCTGGCCGATCTGGGCAAGGCCCGCGACGACTTCACCGAGGGTCTGCGCATATTCAGGGAGACCGGAACGCGCTACTTCGAAGGCTTCGGGCACACCGGCCTCGGTATGGCCTACCGCGACCTCGGACGACTCCACGAGGCCGCGGAGCACCTTGAGCGCGGTGTCGCTCTCGGCACGGAAGTCACCTGGTGGAGCAGCAGGACGTCCGTGCAGGTCCTGGGCGGGGTCTACTGGGAGCTCGGCCGTTTCACCGAAGCCCTCGACCTTGTCGGGCCCGCCATGGAATCGAAGCGAACGGTCGGATACCGCGACGGCCACGCGATGATGCTCGATGTGGTCGCCAAGATCCATCTCGACCTCGGCCGTCACGAGGAGGCGCTGGAAGAGGCGCGGGAAGCACTGGCACTGATCAGGGACACCAAGCGCTACTGGGTTCAGGCGGCCATCCTCAATACCATCGCTGCCGCACATCGCAGGCTGATCCAGCCTGACAGGGCCCTGTCCGCCGACGAACAGGGGCTCGCCCTGGCCCGCACCGCGAGGTTCAGACGGGCAGAGGCCGACACACTTCTGAGCATGGCCCTCACCCAGCACCGACGGGGCCGTTCCAAGGAGTCCCTGGCCTTGGCGGAAGAGGGCCTGGCCCTCGCCCGCGCCCATTCCTTCCGTGCCACCGAGGGCCGCGTGCTGACAGCCCTCTTCGAGATGAACGGAGGGGCGGACCCGGGGCTCGCTCAGGACGCGCTGACCATCCACCGCGACACAGGACACCGTCCGGGCGAGGCCCGGACGCTCCTGGCACTGTCCCGGACCGCCGACCGGACAGGATTCGCGGCGTCCGAAGCCCTGGGTCAGCAGGCACGGGCCATCTTCGACGACATCGGTGTACCCGAGAAGGAGTACATGTCCCCAGAAGGCTGACGCGGAGCGGGGACTCCGGAACCACCGGAACGAATCGCCCCTTCCCGCTCCCCCGCCCCGGCCCCACAGCACGGCACAGTGGCCCCATGGACGCACACAGCGGCAACACCCTGGCCGGAGCGCATGGGGCGGCCACGCGGTTGCCGGCTCAGGATCTGGAGCGGGCGCGGCGGTTCTACTCCGAGAAGCTGGGGCTGGAACCCGTCGACGAGCGGCCCGGCGGGCTGCTCTACCGGTGCGGGCAGTCGGAGTTCGCGCTGTTCCTGTCGACCGGCGCGTCACCCGGCACGTTCACCCAGATGGGGTGGACCGTCGACGACGTCGACGCGGTGGTGGCGGAACTCGGGCGGCGCGGGGTGGTGTTCGAGGAGGTCGACCTGCCGGGCTTCCGCACACGGGGCGGCATCGCGGAGATCGAGGGGAACTATCCGAGCAAGGGCGCCCGGGGCGAACGCGGCGCCTGGTTCCGCGACAGCGAGGGCAACATGCTCGGCATCGGTCAGCCGGTCGTGTAGGGCGGACCCGCACAAGGGGCACAAGTGATTGCCTCCTGAGAGCCCGACAGCCTTGTGGGTGCGGTGCGTTGCGCGAGCCTCCGGACCCCGCGGCGCAGCGCACCTCGCCGTCCGCACCGCACCGCCCATGCGCACCGTCCGCACCGGCCACCGATTCAGGTGTCCGGTCGACCCGGTGCCACGCGGCGCGCCCCGGCGGCGCGGCACCCGCTAACGTGTCCCCCACACCGGCCTGTTACCCAGGACACACCCCGACGGTACGGGCGGGCGGGGCGCGCGGAGCAAGGAGATCGGGAGAGCGGTCATGGGCGAGTCTCTGAGGACCTTCGTCGGCGGCACCGAGGTCGAGGTGCCCAACAGCATTCCTGCGATCCGTGCCGCACTCCCCGAGGAGAGACGCGCGGAGTTCGACGAGGCCATCAACGACGCAGGGGTGCACGAGATCCAGGCCGTGATGCGCCACTGGATGCTCGAGTCCGTACCCGACCCCGAGGCCGAGAAGATCCTGGACCGCTTGGCCCGGGACGAGGCCGAGAGGCGGCACGTGGCTTGAGTTTCCGCATCTCCTTCGCCCCGCCCGCCGATGACACGCTGGCCAAGATGCGCGACGGCGACACGTTCCGGGACGAGATGGCGCGCACCCTGGGCCTGGACCCGTACGGTCACGCCTCGACGGCCGTGAAGAGCGAACGCGACCGCCGGGAGGCGACGGTCGCCAGCGCCATCGTGCTCTACTACGTCTCCGGATCCGTGCTGACGGTCACCGTGGTCAGGCTCGTACCTCTGCCCTGACCTCGCTGACGGTCACCGTGGTCAGGCTCGTACCTCTGCCCTGACCTCACGGCGGGAGCGGTTCACGCACCCGGCCGGGTCAGCGCAGTCCGACCTGCCGGTCGGTGTCGCCGAGGGACTCCAGCAGGTCGCGCAGGTCGTCGCCGATGCGGTCGCGCTGCCCCTCCCCGAGGCCCGACAGCAGACGGTTCTGGTTCTCCACGTGGTCCCCGAGCGCCTGGTCGATCAGCTTCCTGCCCGCCGGGGTGAGCGAGACGTGCACGCTGCGGCCGTCCTCCGCCCTGCGGGTACGCATGACGAGCTCACGCTCCTCGAGGCGGTCGAGCCGCTGGGTGATCGCACCCGAGGTGACCATGGCGGACCGCATCAGCTCAGCGGGGGTGAGCCGGTGCGGCGCCGGGCTGCGCCGCAGCGTGGCGAGGACATCGAACGCGGCCGGGTCGAGATCGTGCGCGCCGAACACGGCGCGCTGCTCCGCCTCGACGATCCTGGCCAGCCGCTTGATCCGCCCGATCACGCCCATCGACGAGGTGTCGAGCTCCGGGCACTGCTCCGCCCACTGCGCCAGTACGCGGTCCACATGGTCACTCATGCGTTCAGCATAACTTTCGCTTAGCGTTGAGATACCTGGTTGCTTAGCGCTAAGCAATCGCGCTACGGTCCTGCCATGCCGCAGAACGTCTCGAACGGAGGTGCCCGATGAGGAGCGACCGGATCGCCGCCGATTCCGCCGTCACCGCTCTCGCCCCACTCGTCTGGGGTTCCACCTATCTCGTCACCACCGAGTTCCTGCCCCCCGACCGGCCCTTACTGGCCGCGACGGTAAGGGCGTTGCCGGCGGGGCTGATCCTGCTCGCCATCGGGCGGCAACTGCCCCGGGGCGAGTGGTGGTGGCGCGCCGCCGCGCTCGGCACGCTGAACATCGGGGCGTTCCTCTACCTGCTCTTCGTCGCCGCCTACCACCTGCCCGGCGGGGTGGCCGCCCTGGTGATGGCGGTCCAGCCGACGATCGTGCTCGCCCTGTCCTCGGGGTTGCTGAAGGAGCGGATCACCGCCGCGAGCGCCGTCGCCTGCGGGCTGGGGCTGGCCGGTGTCGGCCTGCTGGCCCTTGCGCCGGGGGCGGGTGTGGACGCCGTCGGCGTCTGCGCGGGGCTCCTCGGCGCGGTGAGCATGGCAGCCGGCATCGTTCTGACCAAGCGGTGGGGCCGACCGCCCGGGACGGGCCTGCTGACCTTCACCGGCTGGCAGTTGAGCGCCGGCGGGGTCGTCCTCCTGCCGGTGATGCTGTTCGGCGAGGGACTGCCGGCGTCGGTCGACGGCCGGAACGTCGCAGGGTTCGCCTATCTGGGCCTCATCGGCGCGCTGCTGGCCTACGCGGTGTGGTTCCGCGGGGTGGAGCGGCTGCCCGCGTTCACCGTGTCCGTGCTCGGGTTCGGTTCACCGCTCGCCGCGATGACGCTCGGGTACGTCGTCCTGGACGAGACCCTGTCCCCGGCGCAGCTCTGCGGGGCGCTCCTGGTCCTCGTCGCGGTGTGCCTCGCTCTGCCCCGGAAGCCGAAAGGGCGGAAGCGGGTCTCCCCGCCTCCGCCCTCCCGTCAAAGCCGGCTCAGCCGAGCTTCCCGACCTGCGCCTCGATGATCGCGGTCGGCAGCGGGAAGTCCGCCCCGGCACCGGTCTTGCCCAGGTTGAAGGAGAAGAACGTCGCGACCGTGCCGCCCTGACGCAGGCTCACCAGCTTGAAGGGGGCCGCCTCGTCGCCCTCGCCCATCTGCACCCGCCAGGCGAGCGCCTCTTCGCCGCCCGTCACCTTCTCCTCGGTCAGCTTGGTGACCTTCTGCTTCGAGCCCTTCATGGTGAGGGTGAACCCGCCGGTCGCACACTTCGCCGCGGACTCACGCAGCTCGGCGATGTTCTTCGCCGCCCCGTCACCGTCGTACGAGGCCAGCGTGACGAGGGACGAGGTCATGTCGAGCATGCCGGCCAGCGCGTCCTCGGGGTCGGCGGTCTCGTCGACCTTGGGCTCCTCGACGACCTTGCGCCCGGCGTTCCCCACCGGGGAGCCCCGCTCGACACCGTAGAAGGCGAAGCCGATCGGCTCGCACTCCTTCTTGTCCACGGTGACCTCTCCCGGCTTGGCGATGTCCTCGGGACCGGTCTTCGTGACCTTGTGGCCCGCGACGTCACCCTGCTCCAGCGACGCCTTCTCCAGCTCGGCCGTGGTCAGCGCCTTGACCGCGGAGGGCTTGGCGGAAGCTTCGTCCTTGCCTCCGGCGGCACCGCCGTCACCCTTGGCGTCGGAGTCCGAACCGCTGCACGCGGTGGCCAGCAACATCAGGGACGACACGGCGGCGGCGAGTGCGGTGCGGCGTACGGCAGTGGTGCGCATGGTTCGTTCAACTCTCCGTTCAAGAGAGCAACAACGCCTTTCGGAAGCGCAGTTCGGCACCCGGGAGAGAGTTGTCGCGATGCGGGACACTCTACGATCGGACACCTGTCCGATGCCCGCCCCGGGCTCTCGCGGAATGTGATCGTGATTCCGCTGTGATCATGCCGTGAAATCCCTGTGGGGTGGCAGACTCGCCCAGTTCAGCAAGGGGGTCCCGTCCATGTCGTTCGATGCCGTGACGGCAGTTCTCGCTTCGCTCGGAATCGAGGATGCCGAGGTGATCTCCCGCCGCCCGCTCACCGGGGGCACCTACAACGCCGTCACCCGCGTGGTTCTGGAGGACGGCAGGGACTGGGTGGTGAAGGTCCCGCCGACGCATGCCGAAGGGCTGAGCTACGAGCGGCGTCTGCTCGTCAACGAGGTCACCTTCTACGGCGCGGCCGCCGAAGCGGGCGGCGGTGTGATCCCTCAGATCGTGCGGAGCGAGCTCTCCCCCACGGGAGCCGCCGGCGCGCATCTCGTCATGAGCACCTGCCCCGGGCGCCCCTGGAACACCATCGTCGAGGAACTGCCGGACGGTGACGCGCGTTCGCTGCGCGCCGAGTTCGGAGGCGTCGTCGGCAGGCTTCACGGGGTGACGGGCCCGGGGGGTTTCGGGTATCCCTCCCACGCTCTGGGCCCTCTCGCCTCCACCTGGCGGGCGGCGTTCACCTCGATGACGGACGCCGTGCTCGCGGACGCCGTGACCTTCGAGGCCAGGCTGCCGTACCCGGTGGAGGAGATCAGGTCGGTACTGGCCGGGGCGTCGGACGTACTGGACGAGGTGACCCGGCCCTCGCTGGTCCACTTCGACCTGTGGCAGGGGAACGTCCTGGTGACCGGCGAGCCGGGAGCCCGACGCATCGGCGGGGTCATCGACGGGGAGCGGATGTTCTGGGGCGACCCGGTCGCCGACCTGGTCTCCACCTCACTGTTCGGGGATCCGGAGACCGACAGGGAGTTCCTCTCCGGGTACGCCGCCACGGCGCCCGAACCGCTCGTGTTCTCCCCGTCCGTACGCCGCCGCCTCGACCTCTACCGGAGCTATCTCTACCTGATCATGCTCACCGAGACCGTCCCCCGGGGCTCGGGGCCGGAGGCGGTGGAGCTGACCTGGAAGTTGGTGGCGCCACGGCTCGGGTCCGCGCTCGACGCGCTGAGCGGCGGGCCTGCCGAACGGATCAGGAAGGTCGCCGGGTCAGGTGGGTGAAGGCATCCAGGTTGCGGGTGGACTCACCGCGCTCCACACGCCAGGCGTACTCCTTGCGGATCGCGCTCGCGAACCCCAGCTCCAGCAGGGGGTTGAACGCACCGTCGGCGGCCTCCAGCACCGCCCCGAGGAGCCGGTCGAGCTCCTCGGGTGTGACGACGGAGAGCGGGAGCCTTCCGACGAGGTAGATGTCGCCGAGCTGGTCGATGGCGTAACTCACGCCGAAAAGCCGGAGGTTGTGCTCCAGCAGCCAGCGGTGGACCGCGGCGTCGTTCTCGTCGGGATGCCGGATGACGAAGGCGTTGAGGGAGAGGGAGTGCTGCCCGACGATCAGGGAGCAGGTCGTCGACAGCTTGCGTGTGCCGGGCAGCTTCACGACGTAGTTGCCGGGCGCGGGGCTCTCCCACTCGAGCTCGGCGTCGCTCAGCGTCGCCTCGATGACCTGCGCCGCTGCTGCTTCCTCGGATACGTCAGCCATGGTTGCGAGCGTACGGCAGGGCGGCCCCGCCCCGGATGCCGGCGGCCGGCCCCTCAGCCGTGGTGCGAGCGGGCGCGGCGCCTGTGGTCCTGCATCGCCGCCGTGTACACGTCGGCTGTCGCCGACGCGGCGGTGTCCCAGCCGAACGACTGGGCATGTGCCGCGGCCGCCTCGCCCATCCGGGAGGCCAGCCCCGCGTCGTCGGCGAACCGTCCGAGCGCCCGTGCGTACGACTCGGGGGCGTGGCCCTGTATCAGGAATCCGCTGACCCCGTCGCGAACCGCGACCGGCAGTCCGCCGACCTCCGCGGCGATCACGGGCGTACCCGCCGCCTGCGCCTCGATGGCGACGAGCCCGAAGGACTCGCTGTACGAGGGCATGACCAGCACGGACGCCGCCCGGAACCAGTCGGCGAGCTGGTCCTGCCCGACCGGCGGGTGGAAGCGGACGACATCGGCGATACCCAGGCGCGCGGCCAACTTCTGCAGGCCCTCGGGCTTCGCGAGCCCGCTGCCGCTGGGTCCGCCGACGACGGGTACGACGATGCGCGAGCGCAGCGAGGGATCCCGGTCCATGAGCACGGCGACGGCGCGCAGCAGCACGTCCGGGGCCTTCAGCGGCTGGATGCGGCCCGCGAACAGCGGGATCAGCGCGTCCTGCGGCAGGCCGAGACGGGCGCGGGCGGCGGCACGGCCGTCGCCGGGACGGAACCGTTCGAGATTCACCCCGGGGTGCACGACGGCCACCGACGCCGGATCGGCCTCGTAGAAGCGGATGAGCTCGTCACCCTCCCCGGCGGTGTTGGCGATGAGCCGGTCGGAGGCGTGCACGATCTGGGTCTCGCCGATGACGCGCGCGGCGGGCTCGGGGGTGTCGCCCTCGGCGAGCGCGGCGTTCTTCACCTTCGCCATGGTGTGCATGGCGTGGACGAGCGGCACGCCCCAGCGCTGGGCGGCCAGCCAGCCGACCTGGCCGGAGAGCCAGTAGTGCGAGTGGACGAGGTCGTAGTAGCCGGGCCGCTGGCCGGCCCAGGCCTGCATCACACCGTGGGTGAAGGCGCAGAGCTGAGCGGGCAGCTCCTCCTTGGCGAGTCCCTCGTAGGGGCCGGCGTCGACGTGCCGGACGAGGACCCCGGGCGCCAGCTCAACCGTCGGGGGCAGCCCACCGGTGGTGGCCCGGGTGAAGATCTCGACCTCGACGTTGATCGCGGCGAGCCGTTTGGCCAGCTCCACGATGTAGACGTTCATACCGCCGGCGTCGCCCGTGCCCGGCTGGTGCAGCGGAGAGGTGTGCACGGAGAGCATCGCGACCCGGCGTGGCTTGCGGTGCCCGGCGAATCCGCCCGGGAAGCGGATACGGGGTGCCGCACGGCTGCTGCCGAGCCGGGAGACGTACTGACTCACGGTCCGCTCCTCCTCGCTCAGGGCATGACACGTACGGGGCGCAGGACCCCTCCGAAGGGCGGCAACAGTGGAACCGAGCCTTTCATTTCCACTTTGCCAAATCATTGCCATCCCCTCGGCGTGCCGGAGAACCCTCCTCGCGCCCCGCTCTCCGGCGTCTGCCCCACGGCGCTTCGCATACGCTCGCTCCCATGCACCAGCGCCCCATCGGCACCGCGACCCGCGGGACGACCAACCCCAACCGGCTACGCCGCATGGACCGCTGGATCGCCGCCACCCATGGCCCCGCCCTGCGCCGAAGCGACTCGCCCGTCGCGGTCGACCTGGGATACGGCGCCGCGCCCTGGACCGCCGTCGAACTGCTGGAACGCCTGCGCGCCGCCGAGCCCCGGACCACCGTCGTGGGCATCGAGATCGATCCGGCACGCGTCGCGGCGGCGCAGCCCTACGCCCGCGAGGGCCTCACCTTCGCGCACGGCGGCTTCGAGGTCCCCCTGGCGGGCCGGCCCGTCCTCATCAGGGCAGCGAACGTGCTCCGGCAGTACGACGAGGGTGAGGTCACCGCGGTCTGGCAGCGCCTGTGCGCCCGGCTCGCGCCGGAAGGTCTGCTCGTCGAGGGGACGTGCGACGAGATCGGCCGCAGGCACGTCTGGGTGGCACTCGGCCCGGAGGGCCCCCGGACCGTCACCTTCGCGACCCGGCTCGGCTCCCTCGACCGCCCCTCGGACCTCGCCGAGCGCCTCCCCAAGGCGCTGATCCACCGCAACGTTCCGGGCGAACCGGTCCACGCCTTCCTGCGGGACCTGGACCGCGCCTGGGCCACGGCCTCGCCCTACGCGTCGCTGGGCGCCCGGCAGCGCTGGATCGCGGCGGTACGCGCGGTCTCCGCCGACTGGCCGCTGACGGACGGCGGACGCCGCTGGCGGCAGGGCGAGATCACCGTCCGCTGGGACGCGCTGCGCCCGGGTGGATGAGGACGGGCCGCCACCGGACCGGCCGGCCGGTCCCTCGCTCCGCCCCCGGTGGACAAGGGGCGCCCGGGGCGGAAACGGGCCATGAACACGGGCGATTCCGGGAACACCAGCGGATCATCGGTCGTCTCATTGTGTGACGGAGCCGGTGACGCGGACCTCTGTTGCTTTTCGGGACACCGTGACACGATCGCGTCGTCACCCAAACGTTACTAACGGTAAGTCACATGTACGCGAGACGGCTCTCCTTGCCGCTCGCCCGAGGGGGAGCTTGTGAACCGACGCCACTGCGCCTCTGCCGCGATCACTCTGGTCTGCGCACTGGCCCTGCTGACCGCGCCGGTCCAGGCCATGGCCGCCCCGATACCGGACCCCACCCCCTCCGCCACGGCGTCCACCGCCCCCGGTAAGAGCCTGGAGGAGGTGCGCGAGGAGATTGACACCCTCTACCGCAAGGCCGGGGCGGCGACCGACGCGTACAACCTCGCCGAGGAGGAGTCCAAGAAGCAGTCCGCCGAGATCGTCAAGCTGACGAAGGACATCGCGGACGGCAAGGCACGGATCGCCGAACTCAAGGACAGGGCGGGCGCGCAGGCGCGCGAGCAGTACCGCAACGGCGGCCTTCCGCCCGGCGCCCAGCTGGTCCTGAGCGGAGATCCGAGCCTCTTCCTGGACGGGATCAACCAGGCCCGCCAGGGCCAGCAGGCCACGAAGGGCATGCTGACCGAACTGGAGCAGGCCCAGGCGGACTTGGAGACGTACACCCAGGACGCCAACCTCAACTGGGAGAAGGTCGAGGCGAGCCGCGTCAAGCAGGCCAAGGCCAAGAAGAGCATCAACGCACAGATCAAGGCCGCCGAGAAGCTGGAATCGCAGCTGGCGAAGGAGGAGCGCGCGCGGCTCCTCAAGATGGAACAGGACGCGGCTTCCACGGCCCAGGCCGCCTGGCTCTCCTCGGGCGCGCTCAAGGACATCAACCGGGAGGCGAGCGCCGCCGGCAAGAAGGCGCTGGCCTTCGCGACGGCCCAGATCGGCAAGCCGTACGTCTGGGGAGCCGAAGGCCCCGCCTCGTACGACTGCTCCGGGCTGACCTCACAGGCCTGGGCGGCGGCGAAGAAGCCGATCCCGCGCACGTCCCAGGAACAGTGGAGGCAGTTGCCCCACATCGCCATCCAGGACATGCGCCCGGGCGACCTGATCATCTACCACAGCGACGCCAGCCACGTTGGTATGTACGTGGGCGACGGTTCGATCGTGCACGCGCCCCGGCCCGGCCGGCACGTCACCCTGACCGGCGCCGGCTCCATGCAGATCCTCGGTGTGGTCCGGCCGGACAAGTAGGCAAAGGGAGTTGCCCGGGCTCACGTAGGCCGGCGTCCCGCGACCGACGCACACCGGGCCCGCCCGTCGCCGGGAGCCGGGCCCGGTGTGCGTCGGCGTACGAGATCGACGGCGCGGCGCTTCCGTCGGCCCACGAACGGCTCACAAAGGGCCCGTCGGTGACGCGGCACACGTAACCGCCGCCACAAGGCGATCACTCCGGCGCGCATCACCCCACGCGCGCGAAAGGGCGGCACGCGCTCGGGCGCACGTGACGCACACCGCACCCACGCGCCCGCGGACGTGTCGGCGCATGTGTGCGGTGCGTGTCGACCGCGTGATGTTTGTCATGACCTCATGTCCGTTTCATGCGCGCCGATCACGCCGGATCCGTGGTGGGAAGCGGCTTATGGCCCCGCATATGACGCAGGATGATCGTCGAGCGCCATTCCGTTCCCCCGCTGCGGACCGCTATCGTCCCGTCGGCGGGTCGTCGTTCGTCGACCCGTCGCGCCCTCGGGGGGAGGGAAGGAAACCCGAACCGATGCCCGTACCCGTACCGCAGCAACGTGCCGTTCCCGCTGCGGAGACCACTCACGGCGCCGACCTCACACTCCTGGTGATCGAGGACGACCCTGCGGGCACCTTCGCCGTACCGGAACTGTCGTCCACCGCCGGAGCTCGGGTCCGTGTCCGTACCGCCCGCAACCTCACCGAGGCCGGGCGTCTGCTCACCGACGACGTCGACTGCATCCTGCTCGACCTCGACCTGGAGACGGCGGCCCGCCCGGCCGGTGCCCGCGCCGAGGCCCGTGACGCCGAGACCGAACCCGACGGGCTCGCCGCCCTCAAGCACGTGCTGCGCATCGCACCGCGCCACGCCGTGCTCGCCCTCACCGCGGAGGACGACGCCGAGCGCGCGGCCGAAGCCGTACGCGTGGGAGCGCAGGACTACCTCTTCCGGGACGAGCTCGACGGGCGCCTCCTCAGCCGGGCCATCCGTTACGCCGTGGAGCGCAAGCGCGCGGACATCGCCCAGCACCAGCTGACCGAGTCCCGGCTGCGCGCCCAGGAGAACGCCCGCCTGGAACGAGGGCTGCTGCCCACCCCGCTCCTCGAAGGTTCCGATCTCGCCTTCGCCGCCCACTACCGGCCCGGTCGCAGCCGCGCCCTGCTCGGCGGGGACTTCTACGACACGGTCCGCACGCCCGACGGCACGGTCCACGCGATGATCGGCGACGTCTGCGGGCACGGTCCGGACGAGGCGGCGCTCGGTGTGGAGCTGCGCATCGCCTGGCGTGCCCTCACGCTCGCCGGGCTCTGCGGCGACGCCCTTCTCTCCACCCTCCAGCAGGTCCTGGAGCACGAACGGCAGAGCGAGGAGATCTTCGCGACGCTCTGCACCCTCGACATCGCCCCCGACGGGCGCCGCGCCGGCCTGTGCATCGCCGGCCACCCCGCACCACTGATCGCCCGCAAGGGCCGGGCGGCCCGGCTCCTCCCCTACGACGACGGGGGCCCGGCCCTCGGCCTGCTCCCGCACGCCCGGTGGCCGCGCCGGCAGGTGGAGCTGGGCGGCTCCTGGAGCCTGATGATGTACACCGACGGGCTGATCGAGGGCCGGGTCGGACAGGAGGGCACCCAGCGGCTGGGCCAGGACGGCATGGTCGCCATGGTCAACGGCCGCCTGGACCAGGGACTGGGCGGGGAGGCTCTGCTGGAGGCCGCGGTCACCCAGGTCCAGGACCTGAACGGCGGCGAGCTGACCGACGACGTGGCGGTGCTCCTCCTGGAACGCGACGAGTCCCGGATACGGCGAAGGGGCGCGAGCGCCCTGCGCTCCCGCCCCGGTGCCGCGTCAGCCGCAGGCGCTCAGCGCCCGCCGTTGTAGGGGCCGTACGGTCCGTCGCTGCTGGAACCGCCGCGCCGGCCGCCGCCCGACACCGCCTTCAGCGCGGGCTTCACATCCACCATGAAGACGATGGACGCGATGACACCCGCGATCTGCAGGAACAGGATCGGGATCACGAGGTTCACGAAGACGGTCACGCCGAGGATGATCAGCCAGAAGGACTTCTTCTGCTTGTCCGCGGCCCGGTAGGCGTCCTCGCGCGCCGTCACGGCGAAGACCAGCGCGACCACGGCCAGGACGAGCATGGCCAGGTACAGCAGCTGGAGGAACGAGCCGAATGCTTCGAGCAACACGGTGAGCACCGCCTAGTCAGTGGATGAGCGCCTCGCGGCCAAGGTACCGGGACGACGAGGTACTGGGACAACGACCCGGGCACCCCGAAAGGTGCCCGGGTCCCCGGCCCGGCAATCCTGGATCCGCCGTCCGCCTACTTCGCGGAGGGCGGGGTCGCCTTCTTCGCAGCGGGCTTGCGCACCGGTGCCGGCTTCTTCGCCGTCGCGGCCGGGGCGGCCTTGGGCGCGGGCTTCTTCGCGGCGGGGGCCACCGGCTTCGCGGGGGTCGCCGGCTTCACGGCCGCGTCGGACTTCTGCTTCGGCACCGCCTTCGGCTCGGCCTCGACGACGGCCGCGATCTCGACGATCTCCTCGGCCGTCTCGCCACGCCACGTACGGACGGTGAGCTCGCCGCGCTCGGCGACCTTCTCGTACGTCTCACGGGCCCGGACCGCGTACTCGGCGGCCACGCCCACGCCCCGCAGGGCCAGGTCCTGGGCGCTCTCGCCCCACTTCCTCAGGTCGGTGTCCAGCGAGCCGAAGACCTCGCTGACCTTCGCCTGCACGGTGGCCTGCGCTTCCCTGGCTCCCGTGGTGACCCGCTCCTGGACGGCCTTCGGGTCGGTGTTGCGCACCGCCTCGAACCGCTCGGGCGCCTCGGCGCGCAGCTGGTCGATCAGCCCAGGCACCTTGCGCGCCTGCTCCACGGCGAGGTCGGCGGTGCCGGCGGCGAAGTAGAGGGGGGTCGGGTCGGTGAGGGTCTTACGCAGGTCATCGGTGATGGCCATGACTGTGGTCCTCCCGGATCATCAGAAGTCAGTTAGCTGGTGGGTCTGCATCACTGCCGCCGGCCGTACGGGGGCCGCGGGCATCCGGACCGGCACCGTTCGCGTCACCGGCACCGCTTTCCGCCTCGGCGTCGATTCTGCTCTCCGCACCGGTCCCGCCGTGGGACTCGGCGCCGGTGTCGGGCGCGACATCGAAACCGTTCTCCCGGCGGAAGGAGTCGTAGATCTGCAGCAGTACGCTCTTCTGCCGCTCGTTGATCGACGGATCGGCCAATATGACCGCCCGCGTCTCCAGCTCCTCCCGCTCCCGCTCGTCGAGGATCCCGGCGCGCACGTAGAGCGTCTCGGCGGAGATCCGCAGGGCCTTCGCGACCTGCTGGAGCACCTCCGCGCTCGGCTTGCGCAGACCGCGCTCGATCTGGCTGAGATACGGATTGGACACCCCGGCGGCATCGGCGAGCTGCCGCAGCGAGAGCTGCGCGGTACGCCGCTGCTCCCGCAGGTACTCGCCGAGATTGCCGACGTTGAGTGATGCCATGCCTCGATAGTGCCCACCCTTGCTAACTTTTGCAAGCGGCTGCTTGCAAAAGTGTTCCGGGCGGCTTGTGACCACTCCGTGACGCTTCGCCCCGAACACCCGACGGCCGGTCAGCCACACCGAGGCCTGACCGGCGGGACCCGGTTGACTCACTCCACTAGTTCAATGCATCATTCCATTAGTCCATTAATGGAATGAGGTTCCGCCGTGGGGTTCACCTTTCGGATAGATCGGGGCGGCGGTATTCCCGCCTACGTCCAGATCGTCCAGCAGGTCCAGCAAGCCCTGCGACTGGGTCTGCTGGTGCCCGGTGACCGGCTGCCGACGGCGCGGGCGGTGGTCGAGGCGACCGCGCTGAACCCCAACACCGTGCTCAAGGCGTACCGCGAGCTGGAGTCCCAGGGACTGGTCGAGACCCGGCGAAGACACGGGACGTTCGTGACCGGAACCCTCGGCGCTCCCGCCGCCGCGGCGGACTCGCCCTGGCGCCGGGAACTCGCCGACGTGGCCTCGCGAGCCCGTGAGGCGGGACTGGAGCGGGACGACCTGGCCGCGCTCTTCACCGACGTACTCGAAGACCTCTATCCCTCCAAGGAGCAGACAGCAGATGCCGTACCCCAACAGCCCTGACGCGGCGCTCGCCGCCGACGGTGTGAGCATGCGACACCGGCGCCGGGGACCGGACGTCCTGGACGACTGCACCTTCGAGATACCCGCCGGCGTCGTCTGCGCGCTCGTCGGGCCGAACGGCGCCGGGAAGTCCACACTCCTGGAACTGGCCGCGGGCCTGCGGCGACCCACCTCGGGCACGGTGAAGGTCCTGGGCGAAGCCCCGCGCGCCGGTCACCCCCGGGTCGCGTTCCTCGCCCAGAGCCGGCCGCTGTTCAACCGGTTCACCGTCGCCGAGACCCTGCGCACGGTCGAGCGCCTCAACGGGGGCGACTGGGACGCGGAGCTGGTGGAGCGGATCGCGGACCCGTCGCGCTTCCACCGTACGGACCGGGTCGGGGACCTGTCCGGGGGGCAGCGCACCCGGATCGCGCTGGCGCTCACCCTGGGCAAGCGGGCCGACCTGGTGCTGCTGGACGAGCCGATGGCCGACCTGGACGTGGTGGCCCGCCGGGAGGTGATGGGCCTTCTGATGGCCCATGTCGCCGAGACCGGGACCACCGTGGTGATGTCCTCGCACATCATCTCCGAGCTGGCGGACGCCTGCGACCACCTGCTGCTCCTCGACGAGGGCGCGGTACGGCTCAGCGGCGACATCGACGACCTCACCGCCGCCCACGCGGTGGTGACCGTCCCCGGCGGGGCCGACCGGCTCGGCGACCACCCGGTGATCGAGTCACGGCCCGCCGGACGTGGCACCAGCGCGCTGATCCGCCCGGCAGGCGACCTGCCCCAGGACTGGGAGGCCCGTCCCCCCTCCCTGGAAGAACTCGTCCTCGCCCACCTCACGGGCCCCGAGGCACCCGGCCGCAGCCGGGACACCGCACCGATCATCAAGGACTACGCCGCATGAGCGCCACCACCGTCACCACCGCGAACGAGTCCCCCCGGCTGCCCCTGCTGCGCCTCGCCCTGCGTCAGTACTGGCTCGTGGCCGCAGTGGTCCTGCTGCTGGCCGTTCGCATCGCCGTGCCGATCGTGTACCACTACGACGGCTGGGCGTACGCCATCGCGCTGCGCGAACGGGTCGGCAACCACGCCTACCACTTCGAGAGCTTCGTCTCCGACGCCCACACCCTGACGACCAGGCTGCTGAACGACGGCAGCGGCCTCGCCTTCCAGCCGGCGCTCCTCGCCGCGGCGGCCGTGGCGGTGCTGACCGCCCGCGAGTGGGAGAGCCGCAGCGTCGTCCTCGCCCTGACCCAGTCGGTCACCCCCACCCGGTGGTTCAGCGTCCGCTGGGCCACGGTCGCGGCGGTCTTCGTCGTGCTGACCGCACCGCTGACGGTGCTCTTCCAGCGCAGCGCCGGGTACGCCGTCCAGCACGATCTGCTGGTGCACGGTGCCCAGTGGTCGACGGCGGCCTTCACCATCGGCCCCGTCACCGTCGCCTACACCGTCCTCGGAGCCGCCGCCGGTGCCTACGCCGGCACGCTGCTGCGCCGCACCTGGGCCGCGCTGATCGCCGCACCACTGCTGACCTGGCTGGCGACGGCGGCCCTGGTCCGCTCGCGACTGGTCCTGCTGGTCGACTTCCCGATCTTCTCCAAGGTGCACGGGTTCCACCCCGGCGGCGTCCTCGGCCTGACCTTCTACGACGCGCTGCCCCAGGACGTCTACCTCATCAACTCCCTCGACAGCGGCGACTACTGGGGTTACCAGATCGCGTCGAGCGCGCTCGCCCTCGCCGTGGCGGCGCTCCTCGGGTGGGCGGCGCTGCGCACCCTGCGCCGCCGCACGGCGTGACGCGGCGCCCCGGGTACACCACCGGCCCCGGGCCGGCTGCCGACGCCGCTGCCATGCGTTCCCACCGGCCGGCACCCGCCCCCTACCGTCCACACCGACACCGCGGCTGCCATGCCGGCCGGTCCCGCCTCCCTCAGGGCTGTCCCGCGCGCACCGACAGCTAACCCGAATCGAGCCCTGTGAACACCACCCGCCCCGACAGCGCGGAGAACGAGATCCGCGGCTATCTGAGCGCCGTCGACCGAGCGGCCTCCGCCCTTCCGCCCGCCGCCCGCGCCCGGCTCACCGGCGACCTCGCCGAGCGCATCGCCGTAGCCCTCGCCGAGCGGCCCGGAGAGGTCGCCGCGATCCTCGACGAGTACGGAGACCCGTACGAGCTCGGCGCCGCCGCGGTGCGCGATGCGGGTCCAGCGGTGAAGGAATCCTTCTGGACATGGCCGGGAAGGGTCGTCGGACTCCTGGCCGCAGGCACCGTCCTCGGCATCATCGCGCAGCTCGCACCGGGCGAAGCAGTGCACGGAATCCTCCGGCTGCCCGTGTTCCTGCTCATGTACGGGGGCATCGCCGCCCTCTGCATGTCCCGGTGGTGGACGAGGAATCAGAAGTGGACCGCCGCCGCCTGGCTCTTCGTACCCAATCTCCTGGTGATCACCGCCACCACGCTGACCGGGCACACCGCCACCACGGAGATCGATGGCCGGGACGCCCTCGGTGTCTCGATGTTCGTCCTCGGCGAGGGCATACGGGCCGGCCTGTACCTGTGGCTGTGGAGCCGCAGGTCCGAGCCCGCCCCGCGGTGGGAGCCTTCGTCCTTCCCACGATGGGCCAGGGTCCTCGTCGTCAGCTTCGCGGCCCTCTTCGTCGTGGCCGAGGTGGTCCTGTGGATCGTGGACCTGACGACCGGCCACCTCTCCGGGATCAAGAGCGGCACCCTGAGTCCCTGACCTGGGACCGGTCCAGGGATCAGCGGAGCGGCCCCATGGGTGCGCCGCTCCGCTGACCGAGTGTCCGCGCGGAGGCGTCCTGCCCCGCGCCGATCCCGGTCTTGCCACACGCGGGGTCCTGTCGCAGGGTGAGGCATGCAGAATTCACCTACCTTCGTCCTCGTCCACGGAGCCTTCGCCAACTCGTTCTCGTTCGCACCGCTCCAGGCCGAACTCGCCCTGCTGGGGCACCGATCCGCGGCGGTCGACCTGCCGGGGCATGGCTTCGAGGCGACCTTCCCCGCTGCCTACCAGGCCCCGCAGGACCTGGACACGCTCGCCGGGGAACCAGGAGGTATCAAGGGCGTCACGCTCGCCGACAACGCCGCCCGTGTGATCGCTGTCCTGGAGCGGGCCAAGCGGAACGGACCCACGGTCCTCGTGGCCCACAGCCGGGGCGGCATCACCGCCACCGCGGTCGCCAACGCCAGGCCCGAGCTGATCGACCGGCTCGTGTACGTCTCCGCCTGGTGCCCCGTCGACCTGGACGTGAGCGGCTACTACGGGCAGCCGGAGATGGCGGAGGTCGACGTCATGGCGCTGGCCGGCTCGATGGTCGGCGATCCGGCGGAACTCGGCCTGCTGCGCACCAACTTCCGTACCGCCGACCCCTCTGCGCTGGCCGCGTTCAGGAGCGCCTTCGCCGCCGACCTCACCGACGACGAGTTCCGGACCTTCCTGAACAGCTTCCAGCCCGACGAGAACCTCGACGCAGGTACGACCGACGACCGGGCCCAGGCCGCGACCTGGGGGCGCATCCCCAGGACGTACGTCCGCCTGGACGCGGACGCCAGCCTTCCGCCCGCCGTCCAGGACCGCATGATCCGCGAAGCCGACGCGCTCACCCCGGACAACCGCTTCGACGTGCGGACGCTCGAAGGAAGCCACCTGCGCTGGCTGGTCCACCCGAAGCCCGCCGCCGAACTGCTCGCAGGCCTCGCGGAGTTCTGACGCGCCGTCGCGTGTGCCCGGCACCCTGCGGGTGCCGGGCCCTGACGAACCAGGTGATCAGCGAGGACCAGGTGATCAGCGAATGACGATGCAGAAGGGGTGCCCGGCGGGATCGGTGAGTACCCGGGCTCTGTCGCCCAGCGGCTGGTGCTCCGGCTTCCCCGCGCCCAGCTCCCGCAGCCGCGCCTCGGCCGCGTCCAGGCTCTCCGCGACCCTGAAGCAGATGTGAAGCTGCTGCGGGACGGTCTGCCCGGGCCAGCTCGGGGGCCGGTAGTCCTCGACCCGCTGGAACCCCATGAAGAGGCCGTCCTCACGGTTGAGACCGGCGAACTCGCCGTCCGACTTCGGATGCGGCTCGTATCCGGTGGCCTGCCGGTAGAACTCCGCCAGCGCCATCGGGTCGGGGCAGTCCAGCGTGATCGCGACCAGTTCCATCTGCGGGGACATACGGCTCTCCTGACCATCGGCGGCCTGCGCCGGACCTCGTGGGGCGGCCCTCACGGAACAGCGGTGACACGGCTGCCCGTTCGGGCCCTGCAGCGTCAGAACATCAGGGCGGGCTCCGTCGCGCGAACGGTTTCCCGGGCAGTCGGCCGATCACGCGCGTCCTCCGGCGCGTCTTCCGGCGCTCACGGCGTCGGCAGCCGCACTTCGACACACGGCCTCGGTCCCGGCACTCGTCTCCTGGAAGTCCTCGGCGGACACCACCGACACCACCGACAGCGCCGCGTCTTGCCCGTGGTCCGAGCGAACGGCCACGCGCCGCCAAATCCGTTTCAAACCGCTGGAAACGCAGTGCCGCCCCGGCCTACGCTCCCCCCATGCCGCCCGCCAAGAGCTCTTTCGTCTGCCTCCCCTGCCGGGCCTCCTACAAGCAGCCCGGCGGCGGAAGTCCGGAGCGCCGGTGCCCCCGGTGCGCGGGGGCTCTGATCGGTGTGGGCGCGGCGTTCCAGCCCCCGCGACGGCGTGACAGCGCCGCATGGCGTGCGCTCTCCGCACTGCTCAACGCCGGCGTCCGCTTCCACATGGGCTGCTGCACCGGGTCCGGATACCGCCCGCACACATTGCGCGAGGTGAAGGAGCGGATGGTCCACGCGGAGCGCACCGGCGAGCCGTACGCCGACGTGCTGGTCCGTGAGCACCTGTACGGGTAGCCCTCCCGAAGCACCTGTACGGGTAACCCTCCCGAATAACGTCTCCTTGCAGACGATCCGCGAGCGTACGAATTGTTACGCTGGCGGACATGACCGCCCTGAGCCCCACCCACAGCGCACCCGACCTCTCCTTCCTCCTCGACCACACGAGCCACGTGCTGCGCACCCGCATGGCCGCCGCGCTCGCCGAGATCGGGCTGACCGCACGCATGCACTGCGTACTGGTTCACGCCCTGGAGGAGGAGCGCACCCAGATCCAGCTCGCCGAGATCGGGGACATGGACAAGACGACGATGGTGGTGACCGTGGACGCCTTGGAGAGCGCGGGGCTCGCCGAGCGCCGACCCTCCAGTCGGGACCGGCGGGCCCGCATCATCGCCGTGACGGAGGAGGGCGCGCGGACCGCCGTGCGGAGCCAGGAGATCGTCGACCGGGTGCACCGCGAGGCCCTGGCCGCGATCCCCGACGGCGACCGGGAGTCCCTGCTGCGCGCCCTGAACCAGCTGGCCACGGGCCACCTGGCCACCCCCGCCGAGAATCCCCGTCCGGTCCGGCGCGCCCGCCAGGGGCAGAGGTAGCCACCGCAAGAAGGACCGTTAAATATAGTCCGCAACAAAACCATCTGCTACGGTCAGTCTTGTCGAGCCCACCCGACAGGAGAAGACCGATGGCTGCTGTTGCCCCGCGCTCCGCCCACGGCCCGTCCCCCGCACCCGGCACCACGCCCGCCCCCGCGACACCCACCACACCCGCGCCCGCCGAGCCGGCCGCCCGGCACCGCGGCCTCGCGCTCGGCGTGGTCGCGGCAGGAATGCTGACGATCACCCTCGACGGCTCGATCGTGACGGTGGCCATGCCCGCCGTTCAGCGCGACCTCGGATTCGCCCCCGCCGCCTTGAGCTGGGTGGTCAACGCCTACCTGATCGCGTTCGGCAGCCTGCTCCTGCTGGCAGGCCGCCTCGGTGACCTCGTCGGACGTACCCGCATGTTCCTGACCGGCACCGCCGTCTTCACGGCGGCGTCCCTGCTGGCCGGAGTGGCCACCACCCCCGCGCTGCTCGTCGCCGCTCGCTTCCTCCAGGGCGTCGGCAGCGCCACGGCCTCCGCCGTCGGACTGGGCATCCTCGTGACCCTGTTCGGCGAGCCGCGCGAACGAGCCAGGGCCATCGCCGTGTTCTCCTTCACCGGGGCCGCCGGCGCGTCGCTCGGGCAGGCACTCGGAGGCATCCTCACCGACGCGCTCAGCTGGCACTGGATCTTCTTCATCAACCTGCCGATCGGTGCCGCGATCCTCCTCGTCGCCCGCAGGGTCCTGCCCGCCGACCGCGGCATCGGGCTCGGGGCCGGGGCGGACCTCGCCGGGGCCGCGCTGGTGTCGACGGGGCTGATGCTGGGGATCTACACCGTGGTCAAGGCCGAGGAGTACGGGTGGGCATCCGGGCACACCCTGGGGCTCGGGGCGCTCGCCCTCACGCTGCTCGCCGCCTTCACCGTCCGCCAGGCCACCGCGCGGACACCGCTGATGCCCCTGCGCATCCTCCGCTCACGCAACGTCGCCGGGGCCAATATCGTCCAAGTGCTCATGGTGGCAGCGCTGTTCGCGTTCCAGGTTCTCGTCGCCCTCTACCTCCAGAACGTCCTCGGGTACGGCGCGGCCGCGACCGGCCTCGCCATGCTCCCGGCCGCCGCGTCCATCGGCGCCGTGTCGCTGGGGATCTCGGCACGGCTGAACCACCGGTTCGGCGAACGCGCCGTCCTGCTCACCGGCATCCTGCTGCTGATCACCGCCCTGGGACTTCTCACCCGGGTCCCCGTCGAGGCGCGCTACGTCACCGACCTGCTCCCGGTGATGCTCCTCGCGGCAGGCTTCGGGCTCGCCCTCCCCGCACTGACGACCCTCGGCATGTCAGCAGCGGGCAGGGAGGACGCCGGCCTCGCCTCCGGCTTCTTCAACACCACCCAGCAGATCGGCATGGCCGTCGGCGTCGCGGTGCTGACCACCCTGGCAGCCGGCCGCACCGACCGGCTGCTCGCAGAGGGACACCGCCGGGCCGAGGCCCTGACCGGAGGCTTCCAGCTCGCCTTCGGCGTCGGAACCGGGCTGCTCGTCGCCGCCTTCCTCGTAGCCCTCGTCGTCCTGCGCCCCGCGCCCCGCTCCTGAACCGCGAAAGGTCACGGCCATGAACACCACCGAAGAGACGAACAGCGGCCCCGCGCCCCGCACCCTCACCGACCAGGCGCTCTCCCGGATCCTGCGGGACCAGCAGTTCGGCGTACTCGCCGCCGTCCGCTCGACCGGCCATCCGCACCTGTCGACCGTCCTGTACCGATGGGACGACGAGGAGCGCGTCCTTCGGATCTCCTCCACCGCGGACCGGCTCAAGCCCCGCATCCTGCGCGGGAACCCAATGGCCTCCCTGCACGTCGCCGGCGGTGACGTCTGGTCGTTCGCCGTCGCGGAGGGAGTAGCCGAGGTGTCGGAGCCGACCACGGCGGCCGGGGACGAGGTGGGACTCGAACTCCTCTCCCTGACACCCGGCTTCGACGACCCGACGGAGGAACGGGCCTTCCTCGAAGGGGCGGTGGCCGAGCGGCGGGTGGTCATCCGTATCCGGGTGTCGCGCCTCTACGGGACCGCCCTGGACATCACGGCGGCCGGAGAGTGACCCCGTCAGGAGCCGCCCCGGAGAAGCTCCCCTACGACGCGGTGCTGTGCGACCTCGACAACGTGATCCGCTTCTACGACGTGACCCACGTGAACGCCCTGGAACGGGCCGCCGGCCTGGAGGAAGGCACGACCGAGGACATCGCCTACTCCCCCGAGGTCGATCTCCCGCTCCTCCTCGGCCGTGTCACCCTCGACGCCTGGGTCGAGGCCATCGCCCTCCGCCTCGCCGAACGGGTCGGCATGGCGCGGAGCCGGCAGCTCGGCCGGGCTCTGGCGGAGGCGCCCTTCCGGGCGGACGCCGAGGTGGTGGCGATGCTGCGGCGAATTCGCACCCGCATGCCCCTCGTGCTGATCACCAACGCGACGCCCCGGCTGCACGACGATCTCGCCACCCTCGGGCTCACCGGCCTCGCTCACCACGTGGTCAGCAGCGCCGAGGAGGGCGTGGCCAAGCCCGACCCGGCCCTGTACCTGACCGCCGCGGAGCGAGCCGGGGTACCGCCGGGGCGATGTCTCTTCGTGGACGACAGCGCCGAGAACGTCGGCACCGCTCTCGCGCTCGGCATGACCGCCGTCCACTACCGCGAACCGGCCGATCTGTACGGGCCGTTCGAGCTGTACGGGCCGTTCGAGCTCACCCCGACCGGGGGATGAACAGCCCCTTCGCCAGTTGGCCGAAGGCCAGCCCGGCTGCCGCCCTCGCGTCCCCGTACACCTGGTCGGCGCTCTCCCCCGCGTCCATGCGCCGCCAGTTCTCCTCGGCCAGGATGCGGAGTACGGCGATGATCTGCCCCGCCGCGAGCCTCGCCTCCACGGGTGCTCGGCGGTCCAGCGCCTTGGCGAGCGCCTCCTCCGAACGGCCCTGGTAGGCGTACAGCCTGGCGACGAGCGAGGGGGTCCCGTAGAGCAGCCGGTGGAAGGCGAGCACATGCGGGTGGTCGCAGAGTCCGGTCACCGGATCACGGCTGTCCAGGCCAGCCATGAAGTGGTGGCGCAGCGCGTCGAGGGGGGACATGCCGTCCGGCCGGCCGGAGACGATTCGGGCGGCCTCGTCCTCGTGGTCGGCGAACCGGTGCAGGACCAGGTCCTCCTTGGACGGGAAGTACCGGAACAGGGTCGGCTTGGAGATGTCGGCCGCGGCCGCCACCTCGGCCACCGAGACCTTGTCGAAGCCGCGTTCCAGGAACATCGCGATCGCCGCGTCGGACACGGCCTGATAGGTCAGCTGCTTCTTGCGTTCACGCAGGCTGATCTTCTCGGCGGTCACGACCGCGCCTCCCTCGCGATGAGCACCTCGATGCCGTCGAGCACCCGCTCCAGGCCGAACTCGAAGTCGTAGTCGTCCGGGTCCGGTTCACTGAGGGCGCCCGAGGCGAGCAGCCTGGTCAGCGCCGGGTGGCGGACGGGGTCGACGAGCCGGTTCACCGTCCGCTCCCACCGTGCCATCACCTCGTCGACAGAGATGCCCTTCTCCTCCACCGTGGAGGCGATGTCGCTGGTGACGAGGGCCTCGTTCCGTACGAATCCCGAGACCAGGAGGATCACGGAGATCTTCTCGCCCTCGGCCAGCCCGGTGCCTTCCAGCGCCTGCAGCCCCTGCTCCCACCAGGCGACCGAGTGGGGGCTCGCGGGCGGACCGGTGATCGGGATACGCAGGGACCACAGGTTGCGCCGGAACATCCGGCGCTGGGCCCACGCCCACTCGCCGAGCGCCTCCCGCCAGCCCGCCCCGGCCTCCAGGGCACGCAGCGGTTCGGGGGCGCCCATGGCGGCCTCCTGCATGAGGACGTACAGCTCGTCCTTGGCGGAGACGTAGCGGTACAGCGACATCGTGGAGGCGCCCAGCTCCTTGGCGACCCGGCCCATCGAGACCGCGGACACGCCCTCCGAGGACGCCAGCGCCACGGCAGCAGCGACGATCCGGTCCAGGCTCAACCCGGGCTTCGGTCCCTTGACCGGACGGTCACGCAGGCCCCAAGCAGCCTCGATGCTGGCCGGCAGGCCTGTCTCGCCCGGCGCGGACGCACCGTTCTTCTCCGTCATCCGAAGCCACCTTCCCCAGTACCGGCTTGCCACCATCCTAGGTTTGCGTAATGCTTACGCAGTAACGCGTACGCCATACGCAGATGGGGGAACGGTATGAGCACAGCCACGCCCGACGTCATGATCGAGGCGCAGAACCTCACCAAGTCCCACGGCAGAGCGGGCTCGCGGGTCCGCGTCCTGGACGGTGTCGGCCTGACCGTCGCCCGCGGCGGAATCCACGCCCTGCTCGGACCGAACGGTGCGGGCAAGACCACCACCGTGCGGATCCTCGCCACCCTGACCACCGCCGACTCCGGCACGGCCCGTGTCGCCGGGCACGACGTGGTCTCCGAGAGGCGCCAGGTACGCCGGGCCATCAGCCTCACCGGCCAGTTCGCCGCCGTCGACGAGGCACTCACCGGCGAGGAGAACCTGCGGATGATGGCCCGGCTGCACGGACTGAACCGCGCCCGCGCGCGGCAGCGTGCCGATGAACTCCTCACCCGCTTCGACCTCACCGACGCCGCCCGCCGCCAGGCACGTACGTACTCCGGTGGGATGCGGCGGCGCCTCGACCTCGCGGCCGGGCTGGTCGGGTCACCCGAGCCGGGCGTCTTCTTCCTCGACGAACCCACCACCGGACTCGACCCCCGCAGCCGCCGGGAGCTCTGGCAGGTGGTGCGCGACCTCGCGGGGCGGGGCGCCACCGTGCTCCTCACCACCCAGTACCTGGAGGAGGCGGACCAGCTGGCCGGCCGGATCTCCGTACTCACCGAGGGCAGGATCGTCGCCGAGGACACACCCGACGCGCTGAAGGCGCGGGTCTCCGGACACCGCCTCGACCTCGTCCTCACCACCCGCGAGGCCTACCTCCGGCTCGCCACCCGCGCGGTCCACCACTCCCCCGAGACCCTCACGGTCGGCTTCCCCACGGACGGTTCCGCCGCCCACGCCCGCGCCCTGCTCGACGAGATCGACCCGCACCGCACCGACGTCGACCGCTTCACCCTCCACCGGGCGACCCTCGACGACGTGTTCCTCGCCCTCACCACCGAGAAGACGGAGGCACCGGCCCATGTCTGACGCACCAGGAACGCTGACCCACACCGCGGTCATGACCGGCCGCAGCCTGCTCGTCAGCCGGCGCAACATCGACGCGCTCATCACCGCGATGGCGCTGCCGATCATGCTGATGCTGATCTTCGTCTACTTCTTCGGCGGAGCGATCGACACGGGGGCCGACTACGACTCGTACGTCATGTACGTCGTCCCCGGCGTCCTCTTCCTCTGCGCCGGCTTCGGCTCGGCCACGACCGCGGTGGCGGTCAGCGAGGACATGAAGAACGGCATCATCGACCGCTTCCGCTCCCTGGACGTCGCCGGACTCCCGGTCCTGGCCGGTCACGTCGCGGCGAGCACGGTCCGCAACCTGGTCTCCACCGCCCTGGTCTTCGCCGTCGCCCTCCTCATCGGCTTCCGGCCGGCCGCGACCCTCACGGGCTGGCTCGGGGTCGCCGCCGTACTCCTCGCCTACATCGTCGCCCTGTCCTGGACGGCCGCGGCGGTCGGCCTGCTCGCCCGCACACCGGAAGCGGCGAGCGGCTTCACCTTCTTCATGTCCTTCCTGCCCTACCCGAGCAGCGCGTTCGTCCCGGTCGACAGCATGCCCGGCTGGCTCCACGGCTTCGCCGACAACCAGCCGGTCACCCCGGCCATCGAGTCCCTCAGGGGCCTCCTGCTGGACCAGCCGGTGGGCAACACCCCCTGGATCGCCCTGAGCTGGGCGGCCGGGATCCTGCTGGTGGCGGTGGGGCTGTCGGGGGTGCTGTTCAGGAGGCGGACGCGGTGAAGGACGGGCGCGAGGTGACCCACCACCGATAGGCACGGGCCACCTCGTGGAGCGCGGGAGCTGTCGGCATCCCCGGCACCTTCTGCGCGCCAGCCAACGCCAGCTGAACCTGCCGCGCCACTTCGGGAAGCGTGCGCCGGTCCAACGCGCCCTCGGGCTGCTCAAGCGCCAGCGCGCCCCGAATCACATCGGTGTAGACGGACTGCGCCCGCTTGTACTCGAGCAGAACGGGAAGGTCCTCCCGCCAGCCCTGGGTGGCACCCGGCCTGGCCCCCTCCACAGCCGACTGCCAGATCCGGCAGATCCGCTCCTCCTCGTCCGCCTGGTAGCGCATCAGGTGGAGATGCGTCGCCAAGTCGTAGAGAGGATCACCGAACAGGGCGAGTTCCCAGTCGATCGTCCACAGATCGCCGTGCGGGTCGACGATGAAGTTCTCCCGGTGCAGGTCACCGTGGAGCAGGGTGAACGGCCGGGACCCCAGCCCCCGTGCCCGCGTCAGCAGACCCTGCAGCGGAGCACCGCCGACGCCCAGCCGTTCGAAGAGCCCGTGGAACGGAGCGCCGTGCTCCGTATAGACGCGCTCGTGAGTGAACCGGATCAACCCGGCCAGAAAGCCGACACAGTCGCCCTCCTCCGGACGGTCCTCGGCTCGACAGATCCGCTCGACATCGATCTCCTCGGTCTTGATGGCAGCCAACTCGCGAAAAAGTTGGCCGAGTTGGCTGCCATGACGCAAGGAGAGCGGGCGGTTCCCCGGCACACCACCAGTCAGCGTCCGCCCTTCCACGAAGCCCTGCAGCCTGACTCCGGGGGCGACCTCGATGATCTCCGGGATTCTGTGCACCCGTCCCCACAAGGCGGCCAGCAGCACTTCCTCGGAGCGGAAGCACCGGCGGTCATACCAGAACAACCCGGGGCGCGGCTCCCGCACCTTGCCACGCCGCGGCTCCGCTCCCACACCGTCGATCGGCGGAAGCGGAATGACGTACGTCTCGTGGTGGTACCCCTGCAGCGGCCCTTCGATCGCCCGGTCGCGGTACTCCAGCCCGGCCCTCTTCGCCGCCACCCGGCGGACCGGGGACTCAACCTCGACTGTCATCAGGGGCGGCCTCATGGATACGGAACTCAAGAACTGACGAGGAAGATACCTTGCTGATCGCCCGGCACGCGGCAGCTTGACACCGTCGTCACCCGGCTGTTCGCGTGACGCCACACAACGGGCCCCCCTCCGTGGCGCGGTGGTCGAACACCGAGGCGATCAGGAGCCCTCCGGATCGAACGCTCCGAGTATCCGCTCGAGCCGGAGCCCGGTGAACGTGCTGACGCTCACGTCGGCGCCCGCACCGCGGAGCTCGTCGCGTTTACTCCCGTTCTCGGCGTATCCGAGGAATCCGACCTCGGCCTTGCCCGCGGCGATCCGGTCGGCGGCGGAGTCCCCGATCATCAGCGTCTCTTCCGCCTTGGCACCTGTCGACTCCAGCGCACGGTGCAGACAGTCCGGGTCGGGCTTCAGCCGTGCGGGGTTCGCCGTCCGTCCGTGTATGTGCTTGCCGAAGGTGGGGGCCAGCCCCTGGCGTGCCAGGTACGCCACCACCGCACGGGCCGAGTTGTTGGTCGTGACCGCCAGGTCCTTGCCGGCCGCCTCCAGCGCCCGCACGAGCTCGGCCGCACCCACCGTGGGTACCGCCTCCTCCGCGGCCAGGATCTCCTCCTCGGCCGTGAGCAGGTCGTCCAGCGCCGTCAGTAGGGTTTGCTCCTCGGGAAACCGCTTCGACGCCACGATCAGCACGCCCAGCGGATCCCCTCGCACCACTTCGCCGGCCACCAGCGCCGGATCGCGGCCCGACTCCGCCAGCAGCCCGGCGAGCCGTTGAGCCACGTCCGCGCCCCGCCGCCCGGGGAAGAGTCTGCACAGCGGGCCGTCGAAGTCGAAGAGGACGCATGTGGCGGCGACGAGCATGCCGCACGGGTCGGTCACCGGTCGGGTCACAACGCTCCGTCCGTGGGGGGCTCGGGCAGGGGCAGGACACACGCGACGCGGAGACACGACACGTGCGGGAGCGTGAATCCACACCCTCATGGTGCCCACGCTCCCCACGGCAGCATTCCGCGAACCGGGCCTTCCCGTCACCTGTCCAGGTGCAGCTCCGACGCGACGGTGTTCCAGAGACTGTCGAACCACCGTGCGGACTCCGCGACGAAGGCGTCGCCCTGCACGCCTCCCGCTGCGGTGAAGGGAAAGAGCGTCGAGTCGCTCCCCAGCACGTCGAACAGCTCCACCGAGCGTCCATCGATCTCCTCCGTACGCCGGGTGACGGTGTAGTAGGCGAAGAGCGCCTCCGTTCCGTTCAGGAGGTAGACCTTCACCGGCGGGGTGAACGGCAATGCCCTGAATGTCACTTCGACGTCGAGATCACGCGTGCTGCGCAGGGCCAGCAGGTTGTGTCGCAGCGAGGCGCCCTGGACGTTGCGCAGGTCCAGCCAGCGTTCGTGGACCGGCCGTACGTCGCCGGCTTCGTCGGCCGGACGAGGGAAAGCCAATTCGAGATGGCGGCCGGGCAGCAGGATGCGCACCTTGACCGAGCGCGGGACAAGACGGCCGGACCGTATCCGCTGCAAGGGCTCGGCCAGTGCCAGCGCCAGGGACTCGGCCGTCAGGCAGACCGCGTCGATGCGCACATCGGGAGCGTCGAACGCCGCCAGGATGCGTGGCCCAAGACCGGCCGCCGTCTGCTGAGGCGCTTGGCCGTCCGTCGCGCGCGGGGACGGCAGCTGACCCGCCACACGAGGTGGCGCCCCCCTGGTCACGTCGGTGAGCAGGCCCTCCGCCTTGAGGTGGCCCAGCGCGCGCCTGACCGCGCCGCGCCGGACTCCGAACTCTCGCTCGAGCTCGGCCTGGGTCGGCATATGGTCACCGGCTCGCAGTTCACCGTCTCGGATACGCCCCCGCAGAATGTCGGCCACATCTTCGGAGGAGAGACTTCCGGCGTCGTTCATCGCTGTGCGCTCATGGGTCACAACAGGACGTTACAACTTCCCGCCATCTAAAGGAACATGTTGTCGCGTTGGTTACGAACACTTACCAACAGGGGACACTGATAAGAGAGTTGGTAGCCAACTTTACCAACATACCTTGAATGTAAGCCAGTTCACCGCCGCCCCGTCCAACGCCGTACGGGCACGGCTCGCGCATCGGCCGCTTCCGGAGCTTTGGCTCCCCACCTCCTCAGGAGGGTCCGCCATGCCATTCGTCATCTTCGTCGTCGAGCGCTACCTGGAATGGAAATTCGGCGTCATGAGCACCTTCGCAGCCTCCCTGCTGGTGGGAGGCCTGAAGTCCGGCAGCGAGCAGTGCACCACCGCCGGTGCGGTGCTCCTCGTCGTTCTCGTCGTGGGGACCGCTCTCTGACCTCTCAGAACACATCCGGGCACCACGCACGCCGTGGCGCCCGGAAGACCGCGTCCGCCGTCGCGGACGCGGCCGCCCTGTGCTCGTCCAGGCGCCCCAGGGCGGCGAGCCGCAGCGCCGATTCGTCGCCCAGGTAGAGGCAGGCGAGATCGGCGACGTCCAGGGTGAGATCGGCAGACCGTGTCGTGGGGACGCACGAGGCTCCGGAGGGTGACACCTCCAGCAGGAAACGGCCACCCGCGAGCCCGGCGGCGTCCCGCACCTCCAGGACCAGCGAGCCCACGGCCGTGTACGTACGAGCCTCCAGCGCCCGGGGCACGTCCAGCAGGCGCAGCCACAGGAAGTCCGCGTGGGTCACGACACGGGCGGCCCTGGGGTCGGGGAGGAAGTGCGGCAGCAGATCGTCCGGGGCGCGGAAGCCCGTGCGAACCGTGGTGATCCAGTCGATGGAGCAGAGGTACGTCCACAGCGCGCGTTCCGCCGCCGGGGTCACGCCGGTCATGCGGACGACCTTGGCCGTGTTGAGCGGCTGCTTGCCGTCGCCCCAGTGGCCGTCGGCGCGGTAGGTCAGCAGCCCGTCCACCGAACCGTCCGGCGCCCGGTACACCGCGTGGAACGGTTCCTTCCACGTCTCGAACGCCGGTACCTCCAGCCCGGTCGCGCGGTGCCACCACCGCTCGTCGCGGGAGACCACCCCGTGCTGCCGGGCCGCCAGCCGGTTGTGGAGCTCCGGCCCGAGCTTGCGTACGTCCGCCCCGTCGACCAGGTCGATCCGGCCGCCGTCCGCCTCGTCGGGCACCCTCGCACGGGGGTCCAGGCCGGCCCTCGGGACGTCGATCTCCCACTCCGTGGTCCAGCTGGCCGGGCCGAATCCGTACCGCCCGTAGATCGGGTACTCCGCCGCGATCAGCGAGGAGACCACGTCGCCCCGCTCCTTCGCCGCCGCCAGGTCCACGGCCATCATCCGGCTGAGGAGACCCCGGCGGCGGTGCGTCGGGGTCACCGTCACGGCGGTGACCGCGTCGGCCGGGATCCTCGCCCCGCCGACGACGGTCAACTCCTGGGCGAACGAGCGGAAGGTGGCCACGCATCGCCCGTCCTCGAACACCCCCTGGGTGCGGCCGAGATCCACCTGAGCGAGCCGCACCTCGACCTCCTCCTCCGGGACGGGCGCCGGCGGACGCAGGAACCCGGTGCCCACGGCCCGCAGCCAGTCGGGGAACTCGGCGGCGGAGACGGTGCGCGGATCAAGGCTCATGGGTCCACGCTAGGCGGGCAGATCGTCCGATGTCGCATAGATATCCCGCCGCCGCACCCGGGGCCCTCAGAACGCCGCCCGGATCCCGCCCACCTCCGCCGCCCCTCCCAGCAGCGGGGCACGCCCGATGCGGGACACGACCGGGCTGTCCACGCCCAGCAGCCCAAGCGCGCGGGCCAGCACCGGGCCCAGGGCACGGGTGGAGCCGTCGTCGATCTTGAAGGCCAAAGCCCGCCCGTCCGGGAGCGCCACCGCCTGCACCGCCTCGGCCCCCATCTTGGAGAGCGCGCCCGGCACCTCCCGCATCAGCCAGGTGTCCGGCCGCCGGGTGCCGGCAACGTACTCCGGGTGCGCCCGCATCGCGTCGGCGACCCGGCGTTCCGCCGTGCCCGGCTCCGCCAGCACGAACGACCGGAAGGCGCGGGCCAGGCCCACCAGGCCGATCGCCATCAGCGGGGCGCCGCAGCCGTCCGTGCCGATCGCCGCCACCGGTTCGCCCGCCGCCTCGGCGACGACCTCGCCGACGAGCCGCTGGAGCGGGTGGGACGGGTCGAGATAGGTGGCGGTGTCCCAGCCGTTGCGCAGGCAGACCGCGAGCATCGCCGCGTGCTTGCCGGAGCAGTTCATGGTGAGCGGTTCCCGCACGCCGCCCGCCGCGAGGTACGACTCGGCCTCGACCGGGTCGAGCGGCAGGTCGGGCGGGGTCTGCAGGTCATCAGGCTTCAGCCCGTGCTCGGCGAGCATCGTGCGCACCAGGTCGAGGTGGAAGGCCTCGCCCGAGTGGCTCGCGGCGGCCAGCGCCAGCCGCTGCCCCGACAGATCCAGCCCGGCCCGCAGGATCGCCGCGGCCTGCATCGGCTTGTTGGACGACCGCGGGAAGACCGGGCTCGCCGGGTCGCCGAGGGCGAGTTCGATGCTCCCGTCGGCCGCCAGGACGACCAGCGACCCCCGATGGTGGCCCTCGGTGAAGCCGGACCGTACGACCTCGGCCAGGACCGGGAGCTCGGGGGACGCGGAGGTGGATATGGAGGAGGTCATGCTGGTGGGCGGCCTTCCGGTGACGGGCGTGACCCGCCCCCGGAAGGGTCGCTTCAGGCGAGCAGGTCCTCTACTTGTGCTTCTCCGTCACGGTACCTGCGGGCGATCTCCGCGCTGCAGTCGTCCACCGTCCGCTGGAGCCGGCTCCGGCGCCGGGAGACCTGCTGTTCGTAGCGGACGAGCCGCCCCATGGCGGTGAGGAGCTCTTCGTCCGTCCGGGCGTCGAGGTCGGAGAGTTCGACCTCGGCGAGCGTGTCCGCGGCCAGCTGCCGGTACTCGTCGCTGCGCGGCGTGGTCAGCGTGACGTGCCGCACCGAGGAGCGGTGCACGGACGGGGTGTCGGCCAGGATCTCCGACAGCCGGTCCACGACGGGCGACTCGGGGTCCACCCTCCGGGCGAGCTCCGCCCGCAGGATGTCGATGCGCCCCTGCACCAGGCGTCGTACGTAGCTGAGATCGGCCTCGTCGCGCTGCGCGTCACGGCGCAGGGTGCGCAGTTCCGGTAGCCGCAGTCCGCCGAATTCGGGCTGCGGACGCACCGAGGCCAGTCCTGCGGCCGTGGCACCTCCGGTCTGGCCCGGAACGCACACCGCCCCCGGCAGGTGCGCGGGCAGCGGGGTGGGCGGCTGGCCGGCCGCCGCGACCGTCCGCTGCACGGGCGGCCGCGGGCCGGTGGATGTACGTGTCACTGGTACGGCGCCGGGTGAAGGCCCGGTTCCCTGTGTCGTCATGATGTTCCGTCCCCTCGACCGGTGCGTCGGCACACCGACATCGTGCATGGTGCCACTACGGAGGGTGTTCACGCAGGTGCTCTGTACCCGTTCAGCCCAAGATAGGTTGGTCTGTATGCGTGCAGTGATACAGAGAGTGGACGGCGCGAGCGTCGTCGTGGCAGGCGCTTCGGACGATCCCTCGGGGAGCGGGACGGTCGGCGAGATCGTCGGCGAGGGACTGTGTGTGCTGGTGGGGGTCACTCACGGCGACACCCCGGAGAAGGCCGCGCAGCTCGCCCGGAAGCTGTGGACCCTGCGGATTCTCGAAGGCGAGAAGTCCTGCTCGGACGTGAATGCACCGCTTTTGGTCATTTCTCAGTTCACCCTCTACGGGGACGCCAGGAAGGGCCGCCGGCCCACCTGGAACGCGGCGGCCCCCGGCGACGTCGCCGAGCCGCTGGTCGACGAGGTGGTCGCGCAGCTGCGCGCGCTCGGCGCCCAGGTGGAGACGGGCCGGTTCGGGGCGGACATGCGCGTCACGCTCACGAATCACGGCCCGTTCACCGTGCTGGTCGAGGTGTAGAAGGCCTCTCGCCGAGGGGCTTCTCTCCCGACAGGACTACGGTTCGACGACCGTCTCCTGCGCCGCCGCGGTGTCGCCCGCGATCAGCTCCGCGTCCACGGCGACGTTCCGCTTCACCAGCGCCAGGGCGATCGGGCCCAGCTCGTGGTGGCGGGCCGAGGTGGTCACGAAGCCGAGCTGGCGGCCCTCCTCGCCGTCCGCGGCGAGCCGGACCGGGGTCCCGTGACCGGGGAGGTGGACCTCGCTGCCGTCGAGGTGCAGGAAGACCAGGCGGCGCGGCGGCTTCCCCAGGTTGTGGACACGGGCGACCGTCTCCTGCCCCCGGTAGCACCCCTTCTGGAGGTGCACGGCGGTGCCGATCCAGCCCAGCTCGTGCGGGATGGTCCGGTGGTCGGTCTCGAAGCCGAGGCGCGGGCGGTGTGCCTCGACCCGCAGCGCCTCGTAGGCCAGGATCCCGGCGGCCGGGCCGTTCGCGGCGGCGTACGCCTCCAGCTCGGCCCGTGGCAGGAACACGTCCCGGCCGTGGGCCGTCTCCCGCACGGCGGCGCCCTCCGGTACCTCGGCGATGGAACCGGCCGGCAGGTGCACCACGGCGAAGTCCTCGGTGCGGTCGGCGACCTCCACCCGGTAGAAGAACTTCATCGACTCGAGGTACGCGATCAGCTCGCCCTGGGTCCCCGGCTCGGCGTGCATCCACACCGTCGTACCGTCGTCGACCAGGTAGAGGGCGTGCTCGATGTGCCCGTTGGCGGAGAGGATCAGCGCCTCGGTCGCCTGGTGCGGCGCGAGATCGCTGACGTGCTGGGTGAGCAGCAGATGCAGCCAGGACAGCCGGTCGTCGCCGGTGACGGTGACGACCGCGCGGTGCGAGAGGTCGACGAAGCCGCTGCCGTCGGCGAGTGCGCGTTGCTCACGGAACAGGTCGCCGTAGTGGGCGGCGACTCCTTCGTCGCGCCCCTCGGCGGGGACGGCGCCGGGCAGGGACAGCAGGGGGCTCTTCATGCGACCAGCGTACGACTCGTACGGGACGGACTACCGCCCGCCGGCGGTTCCTTCCGGCGCCTCGTCGCGGGCGGCCCCGGCCGTGCAGCCGGCGCAGCGCCCGAAGATCGCGAAGTGCTTCATGTCGGTCTCGAAACCGAAGGTGTCCCGCAGCTTCGCCGTGAACTCGGCGACGACGTCCACATCGGCCTCGATGACGTCCGCGCAGTCCCGGCAGACGAGGTGGATGTGGTGGTGCCGGTCGGCGAGGTGGTACGTCGGGGCACCGTGCCCGAGGTGGGCGTGGCTGACGAGCCCGAGCTCCTCCAGGAGCTCCAGGGTCCGGTAGACCGTGGAGATGTTCACGCCCGACGCCGTCCTGCGCACCTCGCCGAGGATGTCGTCGGGGGTCGCGTGCTCCAGGGTGTCCACTGCCTCCAGCACGAGCTGGCGCTGAGGCGTGAGCCGGTAGCCGCGCTGCCGGAGATCGGTCTTCCAGTCGGTGCTCACCACAGCCCCAGTGTAGAGCGGGGTGAGCACCCGGCCGGGCGGCCTACTTGAAGAACGCGATGCCGTCGTCCGGCAGATCCCCGAGGCCCCTCGCCATCTCGGCGACCTCCTCCGGGGTGACGACCTTCTTCAGGTGCGCCGACATGTACGGCCGCAGCTCGACGTCCGGGGTGGCCTTCTCGCCGACCCACATGAGGTCGCTGTTCACATAGCCGTAGAGCCGCTTGCCGCCGCTGTACGGGCCGGAGGCCGCCGTACGGGCCACCGCGTCGGTGGCGACGTCGATCTGCGGCTTCTGCTTGGCCAGCTCGCCGTACCAGACCTCGACGATGCCCTGGTCACGGACCATGACGATCTCGACCTTGCGGTCCTTGTCGATGCGCCAGTAGCCGGACTCGGACTCGAGCGGCTTGACCTGCTTGCCCTCGGAGTCGAGCACCCAGGAGTGCGAGACGTACTCGAGGAAGTCACGGCCGTCGTGGCTGAAGGTCACTTCCTGGCCGAAGTTGCACTTCTCGGCGCCGGGGAAGTCGGAGACGCCCGCACCCGCCCAGTTGCCCAGGAGGAAGGCCAGCGGCACGAGGTCCGGGTGGAGGTCGGACGGAATCTCGATCATGAGCGGCTCAGACGATCTGTGAGGGTGTACGGGAGGTGTTCGGCGAGGGTCAGCGCTGGCCCTGGTACAGCTTCTTCACGGTCACGGCGGCGAAGGCGAGCACGCCGACGCAGACCAGGACCAGCAGGGCGGAGAAGAAAGCCTCAAGCACGGGAGCTCCTCGGTACGAACGGTATGACGGCAGCATGCGGCCGGGCCCCCAGCCTAATGGGTGGGGGCCCGGGACGGCGGCCCGGGGTTTCGCCCCGGGCCGGTCGGTTCAGCCCAGGAGCTGGTCCTGGAGGACGAGCGTCTGGTGGAAGGGGACCGTTTCCGTACCCGCCTTCCCCTCGCGGCTGTGGACGACCAGGGCGAGGGTGTCCCCGGCGACCACGTACGCGTGACGCACCTGTCCGGCTCCGAAGGGCTCCGCCTCCGCGTACGCGCGCACGGTGGTGTTCTCCGCCCGGGTCTCCGAAGTCCAGTCCTCGTCGAAGGCGAGTTCGCCCGTCCCGGCAGGCGGGAAGGGCAGGGAGCCACCGTTGTCGAAGAGGCTGTCGTGGAAGGCCGTGGAGTACGCCACCGAGTTGAACTGGAGCAGGTAGACCCTGGAGGAGGTGCCGTCCGGCATGGTCCAACCGCGCGCGGCGATGTGCCGCAGGGCGGAGTCCTTCAGGAACTGGCTGACGGTGGCCCGGTCGTCCTTGCCGTACTCGGCGGCGTAGTGGGCGATGTCGGTCCAGCCTCCGTCGAGCTCCTTGTCCACGGTGGCACCGGCGGGTGCGGGAAGCAGCAGCCGCCGCAGGTCCGCGTGGTGGACCTCCGCCTGGTTGTGGTCGCTGTACGGGCGAGGGGCGTCGGCAGGCAGGGCGGGCAGCGTGAGCGCCGGGTAGTCCCAGCGGCCGTCGTCCTGCGTGGAGAGCCCTGGCACGTCGGTGCGCTTCATCGAGGTGATCCCGGCGACCGCGCCCACCCCGAGCCCGCCCATGACGAGCACGGCGGCCGTCCAGCGCAGGGCGGCACGCAGGGCCCGGTTCGGCAGGCGGGGCGAGGCGGGTTCGGGGGCGGTCGCCTCGGGGGCAACGTCCGCCGCCGGGACCACCGGCGGATCCTGCGGGGCCGGCGGGAGGGTGGCCGTGGCGGCGGGAACGGCCGGGCCGGACGTTCCGCCCGTCTGCTCGGTCATATGTACTCCCCCGGGGACTCGATGTGCTCCAGCTGGTCCTTCAGCAGTTCGGCGACGGCCGCCTTGTCGACGGGTTCGATGCCGGTGGCCCGGTAGGAGATGCTCAGCTCGCCGTCGTACGCCGAGCACAGCATCTGCTCGATGTCGCTGTCGCCGTCCTTGGGCTGCAGATAGCAGGACGCCTGGCGGGTGTGGCCTTTGATCTTCGGACCGTCGCGGAAGACCCCGACGAGATCGAACAGGCCCGTCCGGAGGGTATGGAGGTCCCGCACGGCCTTCTTGTCCTTCATCCGGACGACCGTGGCGTGCACCTCCAGGTCGTTGTCGTCGGAGACGTACGACCGGATGCCGAGCCCTTGGAGCCGGAGCTTGTCGATCCGCTTCTCGTACTCCCGGCGCTCCTTGCCTGCCAGCCCGCTGGACGCCTTCATCGCGGCGGCGGCCCGCTCACCGTCGACCTCGTCGTCGTTGCCGTACTCCCCGTCGTCGGATCCGAGCCTGTATCCCTTGGGCACGGGGAGCAGCAGCTTGCTCAGCTCGCTGTCCGTCCGGCCACGACTCGCGTCCGGCGCGGGGTCCTTGCCGGGCTCGCGGTCGGACACCTTCCACACGGTGGTCTCCACCGTGCGGTCGGCGCCGTCCACCGTGACCTTCGTGTACGCGGCGGCGCTCCCCACGGCGGCCAGCACCAGTACGAAGGGGAGCGCGGTGACCAGGACGCGCCGGGCCCTGCCGGAGCGCACGGGTGCGGCCGGAACCGCATCGGCGTCCGGAGCCTCGTCGGTTTCCGGGGTCGCTGGAGTGTGCATGGTCCCGGCGGTTGTTTCCGCTGCCTCGGAGGAGTCCGGGAGCGGTGCCGTGCCGGAGGGCTCGGCGTGGTTCATGTCGTTCACACGCGCTCCAGCTGTCGCTCGGCCAGCGTCCGGATGTCCTTCTTGCTGATCGGCCGGGTGTCGTACAGATCGATCTCGATCATGATGTCGCCGCGGTGCATGACTGCCCTGGCCTGGTACGAGGGCAGGTAACCGGGCTCCCGGTCGACGTCGTAGATGTAGTAGCGGCCCTCGCCGCTGCCCTTGACCAGGTCGCCTTCGTTGCCCGCGTAGTCGTCCCCGGCCATGTAGGACCGCTGACCCGCGGCATAGTCCTCGGCCATGACCTCGACCCCGGCGGAGAACTGGACGAGGGTGATCGTCGCCTGGCGGTGCTCACCCTTCTTCCACGCGGCTCCCGCCACACGGCGGATGTCGGACTCGAGGAAGTACTCGAGCATGTGTCCCTCGTCCTTGTAGCCCCGTGCCAGATCACCCACGGTCATCCAGCCGTCGTTCAGCCAGTCGGCGTCCTTGTCCTCGCTCCAGCCCGCCGGGCGGTCGAGCAGCAGTTTGCGCAGGTCACCGTCTGTCCTGACCTGATGGTCCTGCGAGGCCGGCAGCGGCGGCGGAACCTTGCCGGCCGGAAGCGGCTTCGCCGGGTAGGCCAGCTCCGCCTGCGACAGCGCGGGCAGTGGCGTGGGCGGCCGCTCCGCCTGGATCCCGTACCCGACCGCGGTGCCGGCCGAGATGCCGAGCAGTGCCGCGGCGGCGATGATCAGCGCCGTACGCCCGCGAGGACGCATGCTCCCTGGCGCCACGGGCGGCTCGGCGGGCACGCCGGAGGTGGCGTCGTTCTCTTCCAAAGGGGTCCCCCCAAGAGACCTGAAGCGCGGATTCCCTTATCCGCGCACACAACTGACTCACAGGTCACAGGAGAGGTTGCACGGCCGAGGATTACAGTTCGGCACATGTCGAAGAAGCTCGTGATCAAGGTGACCGCCGGGGCCGACGCAGCCGAGCGCTGCTCGCAGGCCTTCACCGTGGCGGCCGTGGCCGTCGCCAGCGGCGTGGAGGTCTCGCTGTGGCTGACCGGCGAATCCGCGTGGTTCGCCCTGCCCGGACGCGCCGCCGAGTTCGAACTGCCGCACTCCGCACCGCTGCCGGACCTGATCGAGTCGATCATGGCCGGCGGGGGCATCACGCTCTGCACCCAGTGCGCGGCCCGGCGCGACATCACCGAGAAGGACGTCCTGGAGGGCGTACGGATCGCCGGCGCCCAGGTGTTCGTGCAGGAGGCCATGGCGGACGGCACCCAGGCCCTCGTCTACTGACCCCCTGACCCCTGCCAACGACGCGCCGGGGCGTCCTACCGGCGGCGGTTCCGGCCGTCCAGCTCGTCCCACCAGGCGTCCGACTGCGGGTCGCCGGTGGGCTGTTCCCGTGCCGTGCGGGGCCGGGAACCCCGCACCGGGGCACTCGCTCCGGAGGAGCCGTCCGTCCCTGTGGGCCGGTCGTCCGTTCCCGCGGGCCGGTCGGGCCGGGACTTCGGGGGCGTCCGCTCGGGGTCGTCCCACCAGCGGTCCTCGGGCCCCCGGCGGTTGGCCACGATCGCCGCGACGGGCGGGATGACCATGGCGACGACGCACATCGCCACCGCGGCCGGTACGGACCACAGGCGCACGAAGGCCCACGCGGAGACGAAGAGAAGCAGGCATCCGCCCATCATCATGAAATAGACGCGCCTACGGCGGGCGTACATGAGTCCAGCGTAGAACTGCCCTGCGCCCGGCTGCATGTGGAACCTCCCGGCGTCCGGAGACACACGGACGGCACGAAGGGCCGCACCCCGGTCCAGGTGGCGTCCAACCCCCTGGGGTGCGGCCCTCCGGCCGTTCGTACGCGGGAACTACACCGCGATGGCGACCTCGGCGAGGCCACCGGTCTGCGCGACGACCGTGCGGTCGGCGGTGCCGCCCGGGACCAGGGCGCGCAGCGTCCAGGTGCCCTCGGCCGCGTAGAAGCGGAACTGTCCGGTCGCCGAGGTGGGGACCTCGGCGGTGAACTCACCGGTCGAGTCCAGCAGCCGGACGTAGCCGGTGACCGGCTCGCCGTCGCGGGTCACGCTGCCCTGGATGGTCGTCTCGCCCGGCTTGATCGTCGAAGCGTCGGGGCCGCCGGCCTGTGCTCCACACATGGTGTTCTGTCCTTCTGGTCGGGGTCCTGCTGGTCGGATCCTGCGGAATTACTTGTTGGCGCCGAGCTCGATCGGCACGCCCACGAGGGAGCCGTACTCGGTCCACGAACCGTCGTAGTTCTTGACGTTCTCCTGGCCGAGCAGCTCGTGCAGCACGAACCAGGTCAGGGCGGAGCGCTCACCGATGCGGCAGTACGCGATGGTGTCCTTCGACAGGTCGACCTGCTCGGCCTCGTAGAGGGCCTTGAGCTCGTCGTCCGACTTGAAGGTGCCGTCGTCGTTGGCGTTCTTCGACCACGGGATGTTGCGGGCGCTCGGCACGTGGCCGGGGCGCTGCGACTGCTCCTGCGGGAGGTGCGCCGGGGCGAGCAGCTTGCCGCTGAACTCGTCGGGCGAACGCACGTCGACGAGGTTCTTGCTGCCGATGGCGGCCACGACGTCGTCGCGGTAGGCGCGGATCGACTCGTCCTGGGCCTTGGCCTTGTACTCGGTGGCCGGGCGCGTCGGGACGGCGTCGGTCAGGTCGCGGGAGTCGAGCTCCCACTTCTTGCGGCCGCCGTCGAGGAGGCGGACGTCCTGGTGGCCGTAGAGCTTGAAGTACCAGAACGCGTAGGAGGCGAACCAGTTGTTGTTGCCGCCGTAGAGGACGACCGTGGTGTCGTTGCCGATGCCCTTCTCCGACAGGAGCTTCTCGAAGCCGGCCTGGTCGATGAAGTCACGGCGGACCGGGTCCTGGAGGTCCTGGGTCCAGTCGATCCGGATCGCGTTCTTGATGTGGTTCTTCTCGTACGCCGAGGTGTCCTCGTCGACCTCGACGATCGCGACCTGCGGGTCGTCGATGTGGGCCTCGACCCAGTCGGCGTCGACCAGAACGTCTGCGCGGCTCATGTGATTCTCCTCCGGGGCAGTCTGCGGCGGGGTGGTGCGGTGTGCGGAGTGCGAGGTGTACGCGCAGGTCTTCGAGCGGAACGCGTACGGAAGGCACGGTTCGGCCCTGACGTGGTCGAAGGGCCGGGGAAAACGGGAGAGGTCCCGCTCAGAAGGTGCGACAGAGCATGGCGGCGACGCGGCACAGGTCTACTGCCCGCCGCTTCGTGAGATCCGCCTGTCGCTTCATGCGTCCGATCGTAGGGAGGTACGGGCGGAGATGTCACCGTCGTGTCGGATGATGAGACGCGATCGTCCGCGATGCGAGACGGACCAGGCATCCCGGCACCTCGCCGGCAGCGGCCGGGCATTCTTCGCCCGACAGGCATCTACTGGCCGGACGCGGCCGTCTCAGCATCCGGTCCATGGGCCGCCCAGAGCCGTCCTGGTGCGGATCGGGGGTCCGGAACCCGCCGGAACCCGCCCGCCGGGACCCGCCGTCGTGTGCCCGGCCCGCGGTACCGGCATCCCGGCTTCGTGGCCTCGTGGCGGGACAGCCCTCAGGCCTCCGGGCCGCCCCCGGCAGTCCCTACCCCGGAGACCCGGCGGTCATCCGCACCGCTCCGCCGCCGTCGCGTCATCCGGCGAGGGCGACGTCCGAACCGGTCATCGAGATCTCCAGGCCACCCGGAGCCACCTCGATCTTCTTGAGTTCGAGACCGTCGGGCAGCCCGCCGATCTTGCGCTCGAAGTCGGTCTTCTGCCTGACCAGGCCTTCGAGGCCGGGGATGCCCTCACCGGGCACCTCGTCGGCGTGCACCCGGACGGTGTTCCCGCCGACCAGGGTGACGGTGGAGGTCACGCTGCGGGTGAGCACCTTGTCCAGCAGCGGAATCCGTATCCTGCCGGTGACCTTGACCTTGCCGTCGCCGCCGTAGGCGACGGTGACTCCGTCGTCGGCGGCCTCGGTGAGGGCGGCGTACGAGACGACGGCGGTGCCGGTGGCGTGCGACGCGGTCGCGCTGGTGTAGCCGGCCCCCAGGGTCACCTGGGAGAGTTCGGCCCGGATCTCGCTGATCCGTATGTCCCGGCCGGCCGCGCTGGCGCGGATGTCCTTCACCGTGACGTCGACCCGGTCGAGCTCGGAGTCGGCCACCTGGGTCAGGAAGGGGAAGCCCTTGATCGAGACATCGGTCGATCCGGTCTCTACGCCGCCGAAGGACACCCGGCTCTCTGCCTCGGACTCCGCGAAGTGGACGGCTGCCCGGTCCAGGGCGACGAAGACGCCGCCCAGCACCACGGCGATGATCAGCAGTATTCGCAGTGCGCGCATGCCTGTTGTTCCCCCACTCGGACCGGCCGGACCTCTGACGAGCGCGTGAGCCTACTGCCTCTGTGCGGCGCGCCCGGAATGATCGACGAGCGGAAGGCCCGGCCGGTTCCCCCCACTTGGCGGGGCGGGCGGGAACAACCGGCGGTCAGACGATGGCCCGGCCGATCAGATAGACGGCGGGGGCCGCCGCCGTGAGCGGCAGTGCCACTCCGGCGGTCATGTGCACGAAGCGGGACGGGTAGTCGTAGCTCGCGACCCGCAGACCGATCAGCGCGCAACCGCCGGCGGCGAAGCCGAGGAGCGCGGCTTCCGCGCCGAAGCCGGTGACCGCTGCGGCGGCCAGTCCGGCACCCGCGGACGCGAGCAGCGACACCACGACCGAGGCGGGCCCGGGTAGCGGCAGGGCCCTGACCAGCACGGCTACGGCGACCGCGATCGCACCGGCCGTCACGGCGTCCGGGGCGGCCGCCAGATGGCCTGCCGCCAGCACGGCGAGCGCGGCGGAGACGACGGTGGCCGTCAGGCCGTACATCCGCTCGTCGGCGCCGGCGTGGCTGCGGAGCTGGAGGACAAGGGTGAGCAGCACCCAGACGCCCAGCGTGCCGAGCATCGCAGCGGGTGCGTGGCTCCGGCCGGCCGCGAGCAGTACGGCGTCGGCCACGACCCCGCCGGCGAAGGCGAGGGCGATGCCCTGCCTGGCCGGCCACATGCCGTTGAGCCTGAACCATCCGGCCGCCGTCACCGCCTGGAGCAGGACCACGGGCACCAGCAGGGCGTACGAACCGACCGCTGCCCCGATCGCGAGGAGCAGGCCGAGCCCGACGGTGATCGCGGCGGGCTGCATGCCCGGCGCGATGATCGGCGAGCGCCCCTCGGCGCGGGCCCGCTGGGCATCGGTGATGCGGCTGTTGCCCAGGGTGGTGGGCGCGCCGTACCCGGAGGTGTCGGCGGCGGCCGCCGTGGCCTCGGGTGCGGGCCGCGCTGCGGCAGCAGCCGGGGCTTCCGGCGGCAGCGGATGTGCGGCGGGGGCGCCGTACCCGGGGGCCGGAGAGCCCCCGGAGTAGACCTGCGACTGCTGCTGCGGCTGCGGCGGCTGGATGGTCGGCTGGTACTGGGTGTCCCAGGTCTGGCCCTGCCAGGTCTGCGTCACACCCTGGTCACCCGCGGCCTGCTGAGCACCGGGTTCCGGATAGCCGGCGGCCTGCTGCCCGTACGAGGCGTGACCGCCGTACTCCGGCTGCTGTGGCTGCTGTGGCTGTTGTGGCTGCTGCTGCCCGTACCCGGCGTCCGGCCCGCCGTAGGCCGCGGGCTGTCCGTATCCGGCGTTCCCTCCGTACGCAGGGGACTGCTGTTGCCCGTACGCGGGGTCCTGCCCGTACGCGGGCTGCCCGTAACCGGAGCCCTGCCCGTACGCCGCCTGCTGCTGCCCGTACCCGGCCTGCTGCCCCTGGGCGGGCGCCTCCTGGCCCGGGGACGGCGCGGCGGTCGCAGGGTCGTGGTGAGGCTGCCCGTGTCCGGGGTACCGCTGGTCCTGCTGCCCGTACCCCGGGTCGTACGGATACTGCTGATCGCTGTTGCTCATGGTCCGGTGTTCACCCTCCTGCGAACGGCGGGAGCACCTCGACCGTGCCGCCCTCGGCAAGCCGTACGGTCTCATGACCGCGGGTCCCCACGGGATTCCCGTCGATCAGGAAGGAGCACCGGAGCAGTACGCGCGACAGCTCACCCGGGTGCCTCTCGCGCACTCCGGCGAGGGCCTCCGCGAGCGTGTCCGCCGCGTACGGCTCCTCCGCGGTTCCCGCTGCGGCCTTGGCCGCGGCCCAGTAGCGGATCGTTCCCGCCGGCATGGCGGCACCCCTTTCCTCGTACGTCAGCAACCCATGATGAATCACGCGGAGCCCGCCCAGTCCGACACGCGGGTCAGCAGTTCCTCGTCCGCCGCGTTCTCCGCGTGGCCCATCCCGTGCTCCAGCCAGAGCTCCGCGCGGCCCCGCGAGGCCTCCGCCAGCATCCGGGGGTGGTCGACGGGGAAGTACGGGTCCCGGTCGCCGTGCACGATCAGCAGGGGCGCGGTGATCAGCGGGACCGCCTCCACCGGTGAGAGCGGGACGGGGTCCCAGTCCTCCCGGTGGATCCGGGTACGGAAGCCGAGCCGGCCGACGAGCCGCCCCATGGGCCGGGTGACGACCCAGTGCAGACGCCGCATGGGGGCCGTACCCCGGTAGTACCAGCGGGCCGGGGCGCTGACGGCCACCACCGCGTCCGTGTACGCGTTCATCCACGCATCCGTATGCGCCGATGTCCGGTCGTCGTCCGCGGACGTCCCGTCACGCTCGGCCGATGTCCCGTCCGAATGCGCCCCGTGCGCTTCTGCGCGCCCTTCGTGCGCCCCGGGCACCTCCGCGCGCCCTTCCACCCGATCGGTCCCCTCGGCGGGTTCGGCCTCGGCAAAGATTTTCCCGGCCCCGCGGGCCGTATACAGAGCCGCGTGCCGGAGCACCACCGAACCGCCCATGGAGAAGCCGACCGTAACGATGCGCCGGTGTCCCAGCGACCGCGCCCACGCGACCGCGGCGGCCAGATCGAGGACCTCCCGGTCCCCCACCGTGGACCGTCCGGTGGACCTCCCGTGGCCCCGGAAGGAGAAGGTGATCACCGCCGCACGCTGGGCGAACACCGCGGCCGCCCGCAGCAGCGCCGGCCGGTCGGCGGCCCCGGTGAAACCGTGTGCGAGGACCACGGCCGTCCGGTCCGCGGCGCGGGCCCCGGCGGCCTCGGAACCGGCCGTACACGGGGTGTACACCGCCTCGATACGGACTCCGTCACCCGTCAGCAACGTCGTGCGCAGGGGCGTCCCCGTGATCGAGGGAACAGAAGAACTCGTGAATCGACCCTCGGACACTGAACTCATGTGGGCTATTCTGCTGCGAAGAGGATCCGGGCAAAGCAGCCCCCGGGTCCTTTTGTGCTTTCCGAGCGTTGTTACGGCGACGTTTCCACAAGCTCAGCGGTCCCCGGGGCGCGGGACCGCGCAGTAAAAACCGTATGACAGCCGTCGCAGGTGACGGCTTGTACGGGAGTACGAAGCAGTGCCGCATACTCCCCCGGGTCCGACCCGGGAGTGCCCCTCTGGCAGGGAACGAGGAGGACCGACGTAATGGGCGAGCTGAACGTGCACGATCGACCGACGACCCAGGCAGGTGGGCGGCGATGAGTTCACTCCTGCTGCTGACCAATGCCCTTCAACCGTCGACGGAGGTGCTCCCCGCCCTCGGTCTCCTTCTCCACAGCGTGCGGGTCGCCCCCGCCGAGGGCCCCGCACTCGTCGACACCCCCGGTGCCGACGTCATCCTCATCGACGGCCGCCGGGACCTTCCCCAGGTGCGGTCGCTGTGCCAGCTTCTGCGGTCCACCGGACCCGGCTGTCCGCTGATCCTCGTCGTGACCGAGGGCGGCCTGGCCGCCGTCACCGCCGACTGGGGCATCGACGACGTCCTCCTGGACACGGCGGGGCCCGCCGAGGTCGAGGCGCGGCTGCGGCTGGCCACCGGCCGCCAGCAGATCACCTCCGACGACTCCCCCATGGAGATCCGCAACGGAGACCTGTCGGTCGACGAGGCGACGTACAGCGCCAAGCTCAAGGGCCGGGTCCTCGACCTGACCTTCAAGGAATTCGAACTGCTCAAGTACCTCGCGCAGCACCCCGGCCGGGTCTTCACCCGGGCGCAGCTGCTCCAGGAGGTCTGGGGCTACGACTACTTCGGCGGCACGCGAACGGTCGACGTCCACGTGCGAAGGCTGCGCGCCAAGCTCGGCCCCGAGCACGAGTCCCTGATCGGCACCGTCCGCAACGTCGGCTACCGCTTCGTCACCCCGGAGAAGGTGGACCGGGCCGCCGAGGAGGCCAAGGCCAAGGCGGCCGCGAAGACCGCGGACGAGGACCACACCCGTTCGGAGCAGTCCGCCGAGGCCGAGATCATGGAAGAAGCCCCGGTCCGGCCTGCCAAGCGGTAGGTCGATCCGCGTAGACTGCCGCGCGTGGCCAAGGTGACGCGGGACGATGTGGCGAGACTGGCGGGGACCTCGACAGCGGTCGTCAGCTATGTCATCAACAACGGACCCCGGCCGGTCGCCCCGGCCACGCGCGAGCGGGTACTTGCCGCGATCTCGGAGCTGGGTTACCGCCCCGACCGGGTCGCCCAGGCCATGGCCTCACGGCGTACCGATCTCATAGGGATGATCGTGCCGGACGCCCGGCAGCCGTTCTTCGCCGAGATGGCCCACGCGGTCGAACAGGCCGCCGCCGAGCGCGGGAAGATGGTGCTCGTCGGGAACTCGGACTACCGCGACGAACGCGAGGTCCACTACCTGCGGGCCTTCCTCGGCATGCGGGTCTCCGGTCTCATCCTCGTCAGCCAGGGCCCCAGTGAGCGCGCGGCAGCCGAGATAGAGGCCTGGGACGCCCGCGTCGTCCTGCTGCACGAGCGCCCCGAGGCCATCGACGACGTCGCGGTCGTCACCGACGACGTCGGCGGCGCGCAGCTCGCCACCCGCCACCTCCTGGAGCACGGCAACGCCTACGTGGCGTGCCTCGGCGGCACGGAGTCGACCCCGGTGGTCGGCGACCCCGTGGCCGACCACATCGAGGGCTGGCGCCGGGCCATGCGGGAGGCCGGACTGCCGACCGAGGGCCGGCTCTTCCACGCGCCGTACAACCGCTACGACGCCTACCAGGTCGCGCTGGAGCTGCTGGCCGGGCCCGACAGGCCGCCCGCCATCTTCTGCTCCACCGACGACCAGGCCATCGGGGTGCTGCGGGCCGCGCGTGAGCTGCGGATCGACGTACCCGGTGAGCTCGCGGTCGCGGGCTTCGACGACGTCAAGGAGGCGGGCCTGACCGACCCGCCGCTCACCACCGTCTCCTCGGACCGTCCGGCGATGGCCCGTGCCGCCGTGGACCTGGTCCTCGACGACTCGCTGCGGGTCTCGGGGTCGCGTCGCGAACGGCTCAAGCAGTTCCCCTCCGCACTCGTGGTGCGCCGGTCGTGCGGCTGCGGGGAACCGCCCGTGAGCGCGCGCTGACACGCAGCACCCTTATATCGGGCATACACGGTTCTGCCGGGCTTCTCAGGGGCTACTCAGGCTGCTCTCATCTTCGCTCGCCACTCTCGGAAGCATGACCGACAGCCACCGCCCGAGCGGCGAGTACCCGATGTCCCCCTCGCACGACAACGGTTCGCGCGACAGCGCCACGCACGAGCACGGCTCGTACGGCGACGGCTCGTACGGCAGCGCTCCGCAGGCGGGTGCCCCGTACGGCGGCTACTCCCACGACGCCTCCGGGTCCGCGTACTCAGGCTCCGGCACCGGCTCCACGTACGGCAGCGGAGGGGCGGGCTACCCGCCGCCGCCCGCCCACGAGCCGGACACCGCCGCCTACGCCTGGCCGGCCCCTGCCCCCGCGCCCCTCGCTGCCGGGGACACCCCGCAGCGGGAGCGCCGGGTCAAGCGGCCCGTGGCCCTGCTGGCGGCCGTGGCCATCGCCGCGGCGGCGATCGGCGGCGGCACCGCGACCCTCATCGGACAGCTCGCCGACGGCGGCTCGAACATCACCGGCACCGGCGGAGCCGTCAGCGGCACCACCGTCTCGCGGAGCAACGCGGGCACCGTCTCCGGCGTGGCGGAAGCGGTCTCCCCCGCCATCGTCGAGATCGGGGCCTCCTCCTCGGCCGGCGACGCCACCGGTTCCGGCGTGGTGATCACCTCGGACGGCGAGATCGTCACCAACAACCACGTCATCTCCGGCGCCTCGCAGATCAAGGTCACTCTCAGCACCGGCAAGAGCTACACGGCCGACGTCGTCGGCACGGACGCCGACAAGGACCTGGCGCTCATCAAGCTCCAGGGCGCGAGCGGGCTCAAGACCGCGACACTCGGCGACTCCTCCTCGGTGAAGGTGGGCGAGGAGGTCGTCGCGATCGGCTCCCCCGAGGGCCTCACCGGCACGGTCACCAGCGGGATCATCTCGGCACTGGATCGCGACGTCACCGTCGCCAAGGAGGAACAGCAGCAGCAACAGCAGGGCGGGCAGAACTGGCCGTTCGAGTTCGGCGGGCAGCAGTTCAACGGGGACACCGGCTCGTCCAAGACCACGTACAAGGCCCTGCAGACCGACGCCTCGCTCAACCCGGGGAACTCCGGCGGCGCCCTGATCAACATGAACGGCGAGATCATCGGCATCAACTCCGCGATGTACTCCCCGGCTTCCGCCTCCGCCTCGGACGACAGCTCGTCGGCCGGCAGCGTGGGCCTCGGCTTCGCCATCCCCGTCAACACCGTCAAGGCCGACCTGGACACCCTGCGCTCCGGCAGCGGTTCCTGAAACCGGAGGAGGTCGACATGAACCCCGCCACCGCCACCATGGCCACCGGCCCGTCCGACCTGGCCCTGCCGCTCGCCCTGGTCGCCGAACTGGCAGCCATGTCACCGGCCGCCGGGGCGTCCGCCGCCCGCCCGGCCGAGATCCGTAGCACCACCCCGGGCCGCGGGCGCCGCGCCGCCCGCCGTCGGACGGCGACCGTGCGAGGCTGAGTGAAGAGCACCTCCTACCCGGTACGAAGGAAGAGGACGAAGAAGCGATGAGCCCCGCCGAAGACGATCCCCAGCGTGTCCTGATCGTCGACGACGAGCCCGCCGTCCGTGAGGCCCTGCAGCGCAGCCTCGCGTTCGAGGGGTACGGGACGGAGGTGGCCGTGGACGGCTACGACGCCCTCGCCAAGGCGGAGTCGTACGCCCCCGACCTGATCGTCCTGGACATCCAGATGCCCCGAATGGACGGCCTCACCGCCGCCCGGCGCATCCGCTCCACGGGGTCGACCACACCGATCCTGATGCTCACCGCGCGCGACACCGTCGGCGACCGGGTCACCGGCCTCGACGCCGGCGCCGACGACTACCTCGTCAAGCCCTTCGAGCTGGACGAGCTCTTCGCCCGCATCCGCGCCCTGTTGCGCCGCAGTTCGTACGCGGTCGCGGCGGGCGGTCCCGTCCCCGACGACGACGTCCTCTCCTTCGCCGACCTCCGCATGGACCTCAACACCCGCGAGGTCACCCGGGGCGCCCGCAGGGTGGAGCTCACCCGCACCGAGTTCACCCTCCTGGAGATGTTCCTGGCCCACCCCCGGCAGGTGCTGACCCGGGAGCAGATCCTCAAGGCAGTCTGGGGGTTCGACTTCGAACCCAGCTCCAACTCCCTGGACGTGTACGTGATGTACCTGCGCCGCAAGACCGAGGCGGGCGGCGAGCCGCGTCTCGTGCACACCGTGCGGGGCGTCGGTTACGCCCTGCGCTCCGGCGGCGGTGACGGGTGACCGGCCTCATCCGCCGGCTCCGCGCCCTGCCGCTCCGCTCCCGCCTCGCCCTGCTGGTCGCGGCGGCGGTAGCGGCCGCGGTGGCGGCGGTCGCGGCGTCCTGCTGGTTCGTGACGCGCGAACAGCTGGAACACCAGATGGACGAGACGCTGCGCAACTCCAAGGTCGACGACATCTACCTGGCGAACCTGTACACGTACTGCAAGGGCGGCACCTCGCAGGCGATCCCGCCCACGCCGACGGGCGTGACCATCCAGCTCATCGACGCCCAGGGCACCGTGTGTGTCGCCCCCGGCACGTCCAAGCTACCGGCGACGGACGACGATGTGCAGGTAGCCAAGCGTGAGCGGGACTTCACCCTGCACACCGAGAAGGCCGAGGACGGTTCGGAGATGCGGGTCTACACCTCCACGCTCGATGTCCGCCGGGGCCCTGGCCTGGGGACCGGGAACCTCGCGGTCTCGATCGCCCGGCCCATGAGCGAGATCACCAAGCCGCTCTCCACCCTCGCCTGGGTTCTCTTCCTGGTCGCCGGGATCGGCGTCATCGGCGCCGGGGCGGCAGGCCTGTGGATCGCCCGCACGGGCCTCCGACCCGTCGACGACCTCGCGCACGCCGTCGAGCACGTGGCCCGCACCGAGGACCTCAGCGTCCGTATCCCCGCCGAGGGCGACGACGAGATCGCCCGGCTCTCCCGCTCCTTCAACTCCATGACCAGTTCCCTGGCCACCTCACGCGACCGGCAGTCCCAGCTCATCGCCGACGCCGGGCACGAGCTGCGGACCCCGCTCACCTCGCTCCGTACCAACATCGAGCTGCTGGCCCGCAGCGACGACACGGGCCGGGCGATCCCGCCCGACGACCGCAAGGCGCTGATGTCCTCGGTCAAGGCGCAGATGACGGAGCTGGCCGCCCTGATCGGCGACCTCCAGGAGCTCTCCCGCCCCGACGCCGCCCAGCCCGGCCCCCTCCAGGTGGTCGCCCTGCACGACATCACCCGCACGGCGCTCCAGCGCGCCAGGCTGCGCGGGCCGGAGCTGACCGTCACCGAGGAGCTGGCCCCCTGGTACGTGCGCGCCGAGCCGGCGGCGCTGGAGCGGGCGATCGTCAACGTCCTCGACAACGCCGTGAAGTTCAGCCCGGAGAGCGGCACGATCGACGTCGTACTGCACCGTGGGGTACTGACCGTGCGCGACCACGGCCCCGGCATCCCCGCCGAGGACCTCCCGCACGTCTTCGACCGCTTCTGGCGCTCCCCCTCGGCCCGCCAGCTCCCCGGCTCCGGCCTCGGCCTCTCCATCGTCGCCCGTACGGTCCAGCAAGCGGGCGGCGAGATCGGCCTGGCCCCTGCGAACGGCGGCGGCACGATTGCCTCCATCCGCCTCCCGGGGGCGCCCACGCCGCCGCCGGGGGTGTAGGAGCGGCCGGGCAGCCGCGCAGAATGAATCCATGACATGGAAGGCACCCCCACCTCAGCGGAGCGGCCAGCTCGGCGACTTGGGCACCGCGACTGAGCGTCACATGCTCGAGGGCTGGCTGAACTGGCACCGGGAGACGTTGCTGGCCAAGTGCGCCGGACTCGAACCGGACCAACTGGCGCGGGCGACCGTGGAGCCGTCGGACCTCACCCTCCTCGGTCTGGTCCGGCACATGGCGGAGGTGGAGCGATGGTGGTTCCGGCGAAGCTTCGCAGGTGAGACCGTCGGCGATGTGTTCACCGGCCCCTCCGACGGCAACGAGGGACTCGACGGAGTCCGGGCAGCCGACGCGGAGAGAGACATCGGGGTGTTCCAGGCCGAGGTCACGGCATGCGACGCGGCAGCGGCCGGGCACGGCCTCGACGAGACCTTCGTGTCCTCCCGCGGCACCGTCCTGAGCCTGCGCTGGGTCTACGTACTGATGATCCAGGAGTACGCCCGTCACAACGGCCACGCCGACTTCCTGCGGGAGCGGACCGACGGGGCAACCGGGTAGTCGGCCCTCCTGGTACGCGATTGCAGGGCGCCCGAGACCGGAACCGCTCTCGGGAACCGCCCTCGCCCGCTCAGGCCAGGTCGTCGAACTCGCCCTCCTTGGCCCCGCCGAGGAACGCCCGGAGCTTGGCGCGGGTGGTGCGTACGACGACGTCCGGGTTGTCGCTCCCACTCAGCAGTACCTCGTCGTCGTACTCGGAGAGTTCGGGACCGATGGCGACCGTCGCCCCCGACGCGTGACGGCCGAAGGTCGCAGCCACCGGCCCCCATCACGACCGCCAGTCGACGGCGAAGGCGCGGGCCGGATTGTCCACGAAGACGGCGGTGGCGAGGTCGGGCCCGAGCTCGCGCTCGATCCGCGGCCGGATGCCGTCGAGCAGGAACGGCATGCCGGGGCCGTCGGCCGTGGAGCGGGCGGAGGCGGTGACGGTGTCCCCGCCGAGAAGCAGCCGGTCCGCGTGCCCGGCCTCGGCGAGTGCCGCGATGGCATCCAGGAGCCGCCAGTCGGTGGCGTGGTGGGCGCGGGAGGGGCCGTCGAAGGCCACGAAGGCGCCGGCTTCCGCGACCTGGCGGTGGACACGGCTGTCGGGGAACCGGTGCAGGTGGCCCAGGATGACGCTGCCCGGAGGTACACCGTGGCGCTCGCACAGGGCGCCCATCACGTCCACGGCCGCCGAACCGCCCTCCAGGTGGACGCCGATGGGTGCCCCCGTGGCGTGGTGGGCCTCCGCGGCTGCGACGAGCACGTGTTCCGCGTGCCGGTCGAGCCGGTGGTACGCGCCGGCGATCTTGATCATCCCTGCCCGGACCGGGCCGGTGGTCAGCTCGCTGATGAAGAGCCGGGCGAGGCCGTCGTAGGCACCCTTGAGGACAGTGGGGTCGTAGTGCTTGGCCTGGTGCATTCCGGTGGCGGCGATGACGTGGACGCCGGACTTCCGTGACAGCTCAGGGAGTTCGGCGAGCCGACGCCCCATACCCCAAGGTGTCCACTGCACGACGGCGCGGCCGCCGAGCGCTGCGAACGCCGCCAGTTCGACGGCGGCCGCCTCGGGGTCGTCCAGTTCCTGGCCGGGGAGCGTGGGCGAGCGGATGAAGAGATGGTCGTGGGAGTCGCAGGCGCCGAGCCTCCCGGGGGCGATGTCGCCGAGAACGGTGCGGACGGTGGGACCCTCCGTCGTCATGCGGCGGCCTCCTCGGTCCCGGTCCCGGTTCCGGCCTCGGCCAGGGCGGCGGTGGCCACGCGCAGGCCGGCCAGCGCCTTGGGCACACCCACGTAGGGCGCGAGGTGGACGAAGACCTCGATGAGTTCGTCCCGGGTCATGCCGACCCGGAGCCCCGTCCGGACGTGGCCCGCGAGCTGCGGATCCACGCCGCCGAGGGCGGTCAGGGCGCCGAGGTTGACCAACTGGCGGTCGCGCGGGGAGAGCCCGTCGCGCTGGTAGGTGCCGCCGAAGAGCGCGGTCACGATCCAGTCGGCGAAACCGGGCGCGGCGGCCTCCAACGAGGAGAAGAGCTCCGCCCGTGTGGTCTCGTCCTGCAGCTCGACGAGGGTCCGGTAACCGGCCTCACGATCGAGAACGGCTCGCGTCGACGGGCCGGTCACCAGGAAGTTCTGGTCGGCCGAAGCCTCGTTCTGTGGTTCCTCGATCGACATGGCAACTCCCGGCTGAAGGATTCGTAACGACTGACCCGTTACGAATGAAGCTAGCACGCGTAACGCCACACCCGTTACGCTTGCTCTGTGACGACTTCCCGGACGCCCTCCTCCGTGGACCCGACGGCCTTCCGTTTCGACTGCGGTGCCGTCTGGCTCAACCTCCTGGCCACCCGGGGGCGCGCCTTCAGCGCGAAGCCGGTGGAGCGGATCGCCACGCCCGAGCGGCTCACGGAGTGGCTCACCCGTGTCGACCTGGCTCCCGCCCGAACGGTCACCGATGACGACCTGCCGCGGGCACACGAGCTCCGGGAGACGCTGCGGGCACTCGCCCTGGCTTCGGTCGACGAGGAGCCTCCCCCGGCCGGGGCCGCCGCCGACCTGACCGCCTTTCTCTCCGAGCACGACACACCCGCACGGCTCTCCGCCGGCACACGGCTCCACCGCGAACCGCCGGTCACCGCCGCCGAGGCACTGGCCCGCATCGCCCGTCAGGCCGTGGAACAGCTCACCACCGCCGACCGCCTCGCCCTCAAGGTCTGCCCGGAGGATGACTGCCGCGGCGTCTTCGTGGACCCTGTCGGCCGCCGCCGCTGGTGCCCCTCGCCCGCGTGCGCCAGCCGTGGCCGCGTCCGCGCTCTGCGCGCCCGGCGTGCCGAAACCGGCTGACCCCGCGGACACCCGGCGGCACAGTGCGTCGCAAGCGGTCGTGGCGCGGGCGGCCGATGTGCGGGCGGCGACGTGCTTCTTGACTTTGACGAACGGCCCCGCACCCTGGGCCGACCGCGCACCCACCCCCGCCGGTACGCACGTACCGCCCTACCAAGACGCCGACGGCCCGCCACATCGCGTGGCGGGCCGTCGGGGGGTGTCGAGCAGTGACCGAGCGGGGAGGTGCCCCGCTCGGCCCGTCCTGACTACTGCACGACCGTGATCCGGTCCGTGGCCGGCGGGGCCAGCGGCGCGTCGGCCGTGGAGTGGGCCGCCAGGTAGGCGTTGAACAGGTCCAGGTCGGAGGCGCCGACCAGCTTGTTCGTGCCCTGGCCGAGGGCCGCGAAGCCGTCGCCGCCGCCCGAGAGGAACTCGTTCATCGCGACGCGGTAGGTCTTCGCCGGGTCGATCGCCTCACCGTTCAGCAGGATCGAGGAGGTGACCACACGGTCGGCGCCGGTCTTCGTCATGTCGAGGGTGTAGGTGAGCCCCTTCGAGACCTGGAGGATCTTCGGGGACGCCTCGTTCGATCCGCTGACCTGCTGCTGGAGCGCGGTCACCAGCTGGGCGCCCGTCAGGTCGACGACGGTCATCATGTTGGTGAACGGCTGCACGGTGAACGCCTCGCCGTACGTCACCACCCCGTCGCCCTCGCTCCCGGAGGCCGCGTACACGAGGTCGGAGCGGATGCCGCCCGGGTTCATGAACGCGACGACCGCGCCGCCCTTGTCCGCGGGGGCCAGGCCCTCCAGCTGGGCGTCGGCGATCAGGTTGCCGAGCGGCTTCTCCGGGGCGGTGGACCCGCGGCCGTTGATGTCGGCGGAGATGAAGCCCTGCGGCCGGTTCGCGATGGGCGCGGCCAGCGTGTTCCAGCGGGCGATCAGAGCCGTCATGTCGGTGGCCTTGGCCTGGTCCCGGCTGACGATGTGGTTGGCCGACTCCACCGAGGTACGCACGATGTCCTGGGTGCGGCGGTCGTAGGTGAGGGTCGTGTCGGTGTACAGCTTGCCGAAGGACGAGGCCGAGGTGACCATGCGGGGCTTGCCGGACGGGTCCGGCACCGTGCAGACGTACGCCTGGTGGGTGTGGCCGGTGACCAGCGCGTCGACCTTCGGCGTGATGCCCTTGGCGATGTCCACGATCGGTCCGGAGATGCCGTCCCCGGCGCCGGGGCTGTCGCAGTCGTAGTTGTACGAGGAGGAGGCCGGGGCACCGCCCTCGTGGATCAGCGCGACGATGGACTTGACGCCCTGGCGGTCCAGCTCCTTGGCGTACTTGTTGACCGTCTCGATCTCGTCGTGGAACTTCAGGCCCTTGACGCCGTTGGCCGTGACGATGTTCGGCGTGCCCTCCAGGGTCACCCCGATGAAGCCGATCTTGACGCCGTTCTTCTTCCAGACCGTGTACGGCTTGAGGATCGGCTTGCCGGTCTTCTCGCTCGTCACGTTGGCCGCGAGGTAGGGGAAGTCCGCCCCCTTGAACTTCTTGCCCTTCTCGTAGCAGCCGTCGACCGGGTGGCAGCCGCCGTTCTGCAGACGGGCCAGTTCGACCGCGCCCTCGTCGAACTCGTGGTTGCCCACTGCCGTGACGTCGAGGTCGAGACCGTTGAGCGCCTCGATGGTGGGCTCGTCGTGGAAGAGGCCCGACAGCAGCGGACTCGCCCCGACCATGTCACCGCCGGCCGCGGTCACGGAGTACGGGTGCCCCTTGCGCGCGGTGCGCAGCGAGGTCGCGAGGTACTCGACTCCTCCGGCCGGGACGGACTTCACCGTGCCGTCGGGCTGGGTCTCGGAGACCGATCCGGCGGAGCCGGCCGGCGGCTCCAGGTTGCCGTGGAGGTCGTTGAAGGAGAGCAGCTGCACATCTACGGTGCGGGACGGGTGGCCGTGCCCGTGGCCGTTTCCGTGCCCCCGGTCATGGGCGCCCGCCGGCATGGCGGCGACGAGCGCGCCCACGGTGGCCAGCCCTGCCGCGGCGGCGAGCACCCGCCGGGACGCGCGGTTCTTCTGAGGAGTCGCTGACATCGGTCCCCTTGTGAGTGTCTGGATCCTGCGTGCGGCAGCCTAGGGTCAACGCGCGTAGCGCGACAGGGTCCGGTGGTTACGAGCTGGTTGCTTCCAGGTCCGAACCAACGCAGAGGCGGCAAACTCTGCATACCGCTCCAACAGGGCAACTGACGCCGTGTCACTGTCACGTTCACACCACAGGAACGCCACAGGATGATCCGTGTCTACGCGCGGTGCGCGAGCACCCGGCCGTCGAGGACCGCTCGAACAGCCCCGTATATGACGTCATGTCCGCCCAATCAGGGCGTGACGGAGGCCAGGAAGATCGAGATGGCATGTCGGCACGACGCTCTAGTCTCCGCCTCATGAGACACACGAAGCTTCTGATCCCCCTGCTCGCCGCCGGGCTCCTCACCGCCGGCTGCGGCTCGGACGACACGGACAGCTCCACGGGGGCGTCGTCCGGCTCCGGCAAGCGTTCGTCGAGTTCCGCCGGGAAGTCCGGCGGGTCCGGGGACCAGGCATCCGGCAAGGACCTGGCGGTCGCGATCACCGGTCCGCAGAAGGAGGTCCTGGAGAGCGGGGACAAGGGGCTGGAGGTCACCCCTGAGCCCGCTCGCGACGCACCGTTCACCGAGCAGATAGAGCACAAGCTGCGTGAGGACGTCGTCCGCGACGCCAAGGTGCCGGGCAAGACCGAGGCGAACTGCCCCGACGGTGTGACCCAGAAGGCCTCCGCCGTGAGCAAGTGCACGGTCACCTACGAGGGCGCTGAGATCCCCTACACGGTCACCATCAGCGACTCGTACCGCGAGGGAAGCTTCATCACCTCGTACACCGCCGAGCCCCAGAAGATGCTGCTGGTCGCGAAGGCCACGTACAACCAGTTCAACGAGAGCTACGGCGCCGAGTCCGGGCGGTCCGACGCGAGCAAGCTGTCCTGCGACGAGATCCCCACCGCCAAGGCCTTCGACTTCGACTCCGACAGCGGTTACACGTGCCAGTTCTGGAGCAAGTACGGCGGCGAAGACGGTGACGGCGGCTTCAAGACGGTGAACATCACCATCGGCAAGGCCGGCTACAACGCCCCCGGCTTCGAGGAGGCCGACTAGGCGGACCGGGTCCGGTTCGTTCCGGGCCGGGTGAGTGCCGGGCCGGATGAGTGCCGGGCCGGATGAGTGCCGGACGCCGGCTGCGTCTCCGCCTGACGGAGAGCCGGCCCGGACACGGGGGTACAGCGGGGCGGACGCGCGAGCGGCCGTCCCGCTGTCGTCTCCGCACCTCGGTACCGGGCGGCCCGATCACGGCGCGGGTTCTGGTCGCCCACAGCCGCTGCCGCCCTTCCCGGTGGGGCGTTCCCGGGAACGCCCGGCCCCGCAGCCGTACGCTCGTACCCATGACGACTGACGCACCCCTTCCCTCCCCCGGGCGCGAGATCGAGACCCTCGACGCGCTCACCGACGACCAGGCCGGCGCCGTACTCGCCCTCCTCGCGGAGGCGGCCGGGACCGACGGGCGGCAGGCCGTCTCCGAGCAGGGGCGGCTTCAGCTGAAGGGCGGACACCGTGAGGGAGTGCGGCATTTCCTGCTCACCGTCGACGGCGAACTGGCCGGGTACGCACAGCTGGAGGACGCCGACCCCGTGGAGGCTCCCGCCGCCGAGCTGGTCGTGGCGCCCTCGCACCGGGGCCGGGGCCACGGCCGCGCCCTCGGCGCCGCCCTCCTCGCCGCCACGGGCAAGCGGCTGCGGGTCTGGGCGCACGGCGGCAGGTCCGCCGCCCGTCACCTGGCGCAGGTACTCGGCCTCTCGCTCTTCCGTGAACTGCGCCAGCTGCAACGCCCGTTGGACTCCCTGGACATCCCGGAGCCGGCGCTCCAGCCGGATGTCACCGTCCGCACCTTCGTGCCGGGCCAGGACGACGAGGCCTGGCTCGCCGTCAACCGCGCCGCCTTCGCGCACCATCCGGAGCAGGGTTCCCTCACCCAGCGGGACCTGGACGACCGCAAGGCCGAGCCGTGGTTCGACCCCAAGGGCTTCTTCCTGGCGGAGCGGGACGGCGAGATCGTCGGGTTCCACTGGACGAAGGTGCACGCCGAGGAGCAGCTCGGCGAGGTCTACGTCGTCGGCGTACTGCCCGGCGCCCAGGGCGGTGGCCTCGGCAAGGCGCTGACCGCGATCGGACTGCGGCACCTGGCCTCCCTGGGGCTGCCCACCGCGATGCTCTACGTGGACGCGGACAACCCCGCAGCCCTGTCGGTGTACGAGCGGATGGGCTTCGCCACGCACGAGGTGGACCTGATGTACCGCACGGAGTCCTGAGGACTCCTCAACACGACCAGGGGCGGCGTCACTTGACGCCGCCCCTTCCTTACGTCACCCTTTCACTACTCAATTAGTGAAAGGGTGGTGAACCCATGGCAGAGCCCGCAGCGGTCGAGTTCCGCATCGACCGGCGCAGCGGCGTCGCCACCTACCTCCAGATCGTGCAGCAGACCAAGCAGGCACTCCGCCTGGGTGTGCTGGAGCCGGGGGACCGGCTGCCCACGGCCCGCGAGGTCGTCGAGGCCACGGCGATCAACCCCAACACCGTGCTCAAGGCCTACCGCGAGCTGGAGCGCGAGGGCCTCGTAGAGGCCCGCCGGGGCCTCGGCACCTTCGTACGCCGCACCCTCGGCAGCGTGGCGGCCACGACCGATCCGCCCCTGCGCGCCGAGCTGACCGACTGGACCCGCAGGGCACGCGCCGCCGGACTGGACCGGGACGACATGAGCGCGCTCTTCACCGACGTACTGGACAGCACATTCAAGGGGGAACCGCACTCATGACAGGTGCCGCGATCGAGGCGAACGGCCTCGGTCTGACCTATGGACGGCGGCGGCGACGGACCGCGCTGAACGACTGCTCCTTCCGCCTGCCCACGGGGCGGATCTGCGCCCTCGTCGGACCCAACGGCGCGGGGAAGTCCACCCTGCTCTCGCTGGCGGCGGGCCTCCTCCGCCCCACCGAGGGCTCGGTGCGGGTGCTCGGCGGCACACCGGCCGAGGCCCGTACCCGTATCGCGTACGTCGCGCAGGACAAGCCGCTGTACCCGCAGCTGACCGTGGCCGACACCCTGTGGGCGGGCGCCGAGCTGAACCCCGGGACCTGGGACCGCGCGGCAGCCGAACGGGTCGCCGCCCCGCTCCCCCAGGACGCCCGGGTCAAGACCCTCTCCGGCGGTCAGCGCACCCGCCTCGCCCTTGCGTTCGCGCTGGGCAAGCGGCCCGAACTGATGCTGCTGGACGAGCCGATGTCCGACCTGGACCCGCTCGCCCGCCACCAGCTGATGGGGGTGCTCATGGCCGAGGCGGTCGAGCACGGGACCACCATCGTGATGTCCTCGCACATCCTCACCGAGCTGGAGGGGGCCTGCGACTACGTCCTCCTCGTCGACGGCGGCCGGATACGGCTGGGCGGTGAGAGCGACGACATCGTCGCCGCACACTCCCTGCTCACCGGCCGGGAGGGGGACCTCACCCCGCACACGGTGGTCGAGTCGCGTACGACGGGGCGTCAGCTGACGGCGCTCGTTCGCCCGGCTGGTCCCGTCGACGGGGCCGCGTGGGAGGTCACCGAGCCGTCCCTGGAGGAACTGCTGCTGGCGCACCTCCGCTCCCCCGAGGCCCCGCCGCTGCTGACCGCGAGCGCCCACGCGTCCCAGGAGGTGGCCGCCGTATGAGCGCGACCCTCACCACCGCCCCCGCCACGCTGCGCGCCCCGGTCCGCGTCCTTATGCGCCAGCACCGCTGGATCTTCTGGATCGCTGCCGGGGTCGCCCTCCTCACGGCGATCGGCGTGGTCGCCGTCGCCATGCGATCGGCCCACGTCAGCGAGGTCTTCCAGGCGACCGGCTGCCAGTTCTACGGCGAAGGCGAGACGCGTGCCTGCATTCAGATGAGCCGCAACTTCGCGGACAGCATGAATCTGTACAGCCGCCTCTTCACGTACGTCGCCCTGGGCCTCACCGTCCTGCCCGCGCTTCTCGGCGCCTTCGTCGGGGGCCCGCTGATCGCCCGGGAACTGGAGAGCGGCACCTTCAGGATGGCCTGGACCCAGTCGGTGTCACCCACCCGCTGGCTCGCCGCCAGGCTCGCCGTACCCACCGCCGCACTGCTCGCCGGCTCGGCCGTCCTGGCACCGCTCCTCCACTGGGCGCGCACCCGGGAGGCCGCAAGCCCTTACCCGGTGCAGTGGTTCGACGTCTACGTCTTCCCCGTCACAGGCATCGTCCTGCCCGCGTACATCCTGTTCGCCGTGTGCACGGGAGCGCTCGTCGGACTGCTGATCCGCCGGGCCTTCATCGCCCTGTCCGTGTCCGCGCTCACCGTCGGTGCAGTGACCATCGGCTTCGGCGCCTACCTCCGCCCCTATCTCTGGCCCCGCACCACGGTGAGCGGACAGGGACATTTGGAGGAGAACGCCTGGTGGGTGGAGAGCGGCCACCTCACCAGCAGCGGCGAGAGGGTCACCCCACCCGATTCGTGCTACGCCTCCTCCTCGGGCGAAAACTGGGAACAGTGCCTCACCGACCATGGCATCACCGGCAGCTACGTCGACTACCACCCCCAGTCCCACTTCTGGCCCCTCCAGCTCGTCGAGACCGGCATCCTGCTCGCCCTCGCCGCCCTGGCCCTCGCGCTCGCCTTCCGAGTCCTGCGCCGTCTCCACGGCTGACCCGGCTCCCCCTGTCCGGGCTTCGGGGGGAGTCCGGGCAGGGGGTTCACGCCGAGTGACCGAAGCACGTCCGCGGGGACGCACCGCAGTCACACCGCTTCCTGTACGTCATGTCATCGTTACCGGCCATTCAGACGGCCTTGCGACCCTCGCGGGATGCAGCCAGCTGTGCCCACCCCGCGCAACGGGAGCGGCCCCGTCCGGGGGACCACTCCCGATTCTTCCGCGATCTTTCTCGGCTCCGACGCGCCTGACCGGCCGAACGCGCGGAAGAATAGGTCCATGAGCCAGCAGCCCAGCTCCGAGGTCCCGGTCCAGCCCGCCCAGCCGTCGGTCGGCTCCCTCGCCGCGCACCGGCCCCACGCCGTCGCCGGCGCCATGCCCGCCGGCCTGTCCACCGCCGCCGACCTCGATCCCGACCTGGACAACGACCCGGACGCGTACGAACCCGAGCAGGACGGCGACGAGCTGCCGCAGGGCCGCTTCCTCGACCGGGAACGCAGCTGGCTCGCCTTCAACGAACGCGTTCTCGAACTCGCCGAGGACCCCACCACGCCACTACTCGAACGGGCTAACTTCCTCGCCATCTTCGCGTCGAACCTGGACGAGTTCTTCATGGTCCGGGTTGCCGGCCTCAAGCGCCGCATCGCGACCGGTGTCGCCACCCGGTCCGCGTCCGGCCTCCAGCCGCGCGAGGTCCTCGACCTGATCTGGACCCGCTCCCGCGAGCTCATGGCCCGCCACGCCGCCTGCTACCAGCAGGACGTGGCCCCCGCCCTGTCCGACGAGGGCATCCAGCTCGTCCGCTGGCCGGAACTGACCGAGAAGGAACAGGCACGCCTGTTCACCTTCTTCCGCCAGCGGGTCTTCCCCGTACTGACCCCGCTGGCCGTCGACCCCGCGCACCCGTTCCCGTACATCTCCGGGCTCTCGCTCAACCTCGCGGTCGTCGTACGCAACCCCGTCAGCGGCCACCGGCACTTCGCACGGGTCAAGGTCCCGCCGCTGCTCACCCGCTTCCTGGAGGCGTCCCCGCAGCGCTACGTCCCCATAGAGGACATCATCGCGGCCCACCTGGAGGAGCTCTTCCCGGGCATGGAGGTCCTCGCCCACCACATGTTCCGGGTCACCAGGAACGAGGACCTGGAGGTCGAGGAGGACGACGCCGAGAACCTCCTCCAGGCCCTGGAGAAGGAGCTCATGCGGCGCCGCTTCGGCCCGCCGGTCCGCCTGGAGGTCGAGGAGTCCATCGACCCGTACGTCCTCGACCTGCTCGTCCGCGAGCTGAAGATCTCCGAGACCGAGCTCTACCCGCTGCCGGGACCGCTCGACCTCACCGGCCTCTTCGGCATCGCCTCGCTGGACCGGCCCGAGCTGAAGTACCCGAAGTTCGTCGCGGGCACCCACCGCGACCTCTCGGAGGTCGAGTCCGCCTCCGCGCCCGACATCTTCGCCGCCCTGCGCGAACGCGACGTCCTGCTCCACCACCCCTACGACTCCTTCTCCACCTCCGTCCAGGCCTTCCTGGAGCAGGCGGCGGGCGACCCGGACGTCCTCGCGATCAAGCAGACGCTGTACCGCACCTCCGGCGACTCCCCGATAGTGGACGCCCTGATCGACGCCGCCGAGTCCGGCAAGCAGGTCCTCGTCCTCGTCGAGATCAAGGCACGCTTCGACGAGCAGGCCAACATCAAGTGGGCGCGCAAGCTGGAGGAGTCCGGCTGCCACGTCGTCTACGGCCTCGTCGGCCTCAAGACGCACTGCAAGCTCTCGCTCGTCGTCCGGCAGGAGGGCGACACGCTGCGCCGCTACTCCCACGTCGGCACCGGCAACTACCACCCCAAGACGGCACGGCTCTACGAGGACCTCGGACTGCTCACCGCGGACCCGCAGGTCGGCGCCGACCTCTCCGACCTCTTCAACCGGCTCTCCGGCTACTCGCGCCGCGAGACCTACCGCAGGCTGCTGGTGGCCCCGAAGTCCCTGCGGGACGGGCTGATCGCCCGGATCAACAAGGAGATCACCCACCAGCGCGCCGGGCGTCCCGCCTACGTACGCATCAAGGTCAACTCGATGGTCGACGAAGCGGTCATCGACGCCTGCTACCGGGCCGGGCAGGCCGGTGTGCCCGTGGACATCTGGGTGCGCGGCATCTGCGCCATCCGCCCCGGCGTCAGCGGGCTCTCCGAGAACGTACGGGTCCGCTCCATACTTGGCCGCTTCCTCGAACACTCCCGGGTCTTCGCCTTCGGCAACGGCGGCGAGCCCGAAGTGTGGTTCGGAAGCGCCGACATGATGCACCGTAACCTCGACCGCCGGATCGAAGCACTGGTCCGCGTCACCGACCCCGCGCATCGCGCCGCCCTCAGCAGGCTCCTGGAAACCGGCATGTCCGACACCACCTCGTCCTGGCACCTGGGTCCCGACGGCAACTGGACCCGGCACTCCACGGACGCGGACGGGCAGCCGCTGAGGCACGTACAAGAGATGCTCATTGACGCCCGGAGGCGCCGGCGTGCGACGCCCTGACCACCCGACGACGACCCTCTCCGCGGAGGCCGTCCTCGCGCCCTACCTGCGCGACCAGGCCGCGGCCTTCCTGCGGGGGCTGCGGCTGCACCGCGAACACAGCGCTCCCGTGGACGCCGGTACGCAGTGCGCCGACGAGGCAGCCCGGGCACTGCGCCACGCGGCCCGCCGGATCGGCGGCACCCTGCACACCTTCCGCGGCGCGCTGGAGACGGCCTGGGCCGACCAGCTCCGTACCGAACTCGCCTGGCTCTCGGGCACCCTGGCCCGTGAGCACGCCTACGCCACCCGGCTCGCCCGGTTGCTGGAGGCACTGCACCAGCTCTCCGGGGCCGCCCTCCCGGCGGCCCGCGCCCCGGGGGACAGCCCCTCCGAGAGCGACAAGGAGCGCGCCGCCCTCGGCGTCGGCGCCGCCCGCGCCGGAGCACTTCTGGAGAGACGGCTGACCCTCGCCAGGACCCGCGCCCACTCGGCCGCCCTCCAGGCCCTGGGTTCCTCCCGCTTCCACGCCGTCGCCGACGCGGTCGCGCTGCTGGCCTCGGAGGTCCCCCTGTCGCCGGCCGCCGCCGACCCCGCGGAATCGGTGCTGCGCGCCCCCGCGGAGCTCGCCGAGCAGCGGATGCTGGACGCGGTCTCCGCGCTCCCGCCAGACGAGGCGGTGGAGCCGTACAACGAGGCCCACGACGCCCTCTGGCACCAGACCCGTCTCCTCCTGCGGCTCCACCGGTACGCCCACGAGATGCTGCGGGGCGGCCCGGACCCCGCACTGTCCGGCCCCGGCCACGCGCTCGACCTGCACCGGGACGCCGCGGAGGCCGCCGCGGCCGCCTCCGCCGCCGCCCGCACCCCGCGCATCGCCCCGGCCACGGCGTACGCCCTCGGCGTGCTCCACGCCGACCAGCGTCACGAGGTGGAAGCGGCGCGGAGCGTGTTCCGGGAGAGCTGGCCGTACGCGACGGTGATCTCGCCGTGAACGGCGGCCCCGTACGCGCGGCAGGCTGCGTGCTGTGGCGCAGGGCTCGGAGCGGCGCAGGTGTCGAGATCTGCCTGGTCCACCGGCCGCGCTACGACGACTGGTCCTTCCCCAAGGGCAAGCTCAAGCGCGGCGAGACACCCCACGAGGCCGCGCTGCGCGAGGTCCTCGAGGAGACCGGCCACCACTGCCGGCCCGGCACCGCCCTGCCGACCGCCCGGTACCTGGCCAACGGGCACCCGAAGGAGGTCAGCTACTGGGAGGCGGAGGCCACCGGAGGCGCCTTCGAACCCAACGACGAGGTCGACCGGCTGGCCTGGCTCGCCCCGGAAACCGCCCGGTCCCGGCTGACCCGCCCCGGCGACCGCATACAGCTGGACGCCTTCCTCGGCGAGGGCCTGCCCACGGGCTGAGGTCCGGCCGTTCGCGCGAGACGTGACGGGTATGGGCCGGGCCCCGGCGGGAGGCCTGCCCGTCGCCGGGCCGGAGGCTCGATATCCGGCCATTCGCCGGCGCCCGGCTTCTCCCGCCCGAGTGGCGGCGTCCGCCCCGGCCGTACGGACCTCCGCGGGCCGTGACCAGGCCGTGACCTGGTCGTGACCGCCGATCCACCGCGCGCAGCGGAACCAGCCCGCCCGACACGGTTCACCTTCCGTTCACTCTCCTCCGTGGGCCGCTTCACCTGTTCTGCCTAATTTCGGGCTTACGAGGTGCACGGCGACACGCCGACCGCACCACCGCCCATCGCACGCCGCCTCGACCCCACCAGCCGCGGCGGCTCCTGGAAGGAACACCCCGAAAGTGAAGCTTCAGCGCAAGAACCGGCTTCGTGCCACCGCGCTCGGTGCCCTCGCCGTCTCCGGCGCCCTGGTCCTCACGGCGTGCGGTTCGGACGACAACACCGGCGGTGACACCGGCGGCTCCTCCAAGTCCGCGGCCCCCGCCTCGAACATCAAGTGCGACGGCGCCGAGGGCCAGCTGCGCGCCTCCGGATCCAGCGCACAGAAGAACGCGATGGACCTCTGGGTCAAGAACTACATGGCCGCCTGCTCCGGCGTGGAGGTCAACTACAGCTCCTCTTCGTCCGGTGAGGGCATCGTCGCGTTCAACCAGGGCACCGTCGGCTTCGCCGGCTCGGACTCCGCCCTGAAGCCCGAAGAGGTCGCCGAGTCGAAGAAGGTCTGCAAGACCGGCCAGGGGATCAACCTCCCGATGGTCGGCGGCCCGATCGCCATCGGCTTCCACCTGGAGGGTGTCGACAAGCTGACGCTCGACGCCCCCACCCTCGCGAAGATCTTCGACACGAAGATCAAGAAGTGGAACGACCCGGCCATCGCCAAGCTCAACGACGGCGTCAAGCTGCCGGACAAGGCGATCCAGGCCTTCCACCGCTCCGAGGACTCCGGCACCACCCAGAACCTCGGCAAGTACCTGAACGCCGCCGCCCCGAGCGACTGGAAGTACGAGGCCGAGAAGAAGTGGCCGGCCCCCGGTGGCCAGGCCGCGTCCGGCTCCTCCGGCGTCGCCTCCCAGGTGAAGGCCGTCGACGGCGCCATCGGTTACTTCGAGTTGTCCTACGCCACCTCGCAGGACATCACCACCGTCGACATCAACACCGGCGGCGCCGCCCCGGTCGAGGCCACCTCGGAGAACGCCTCCAAGGCCATCGCCGCCGCCAAGGTCAAGGGCACCGGCAAGGACCTGGCGCTCGACCTCGACTACACCACCAAGGCCGAGGGCGCCTACCCGATCGTCCTGGTGACCTACGAGGTCGTCTGCGACACCGGCAACAAGGCCGACACCCTCGGCACCGTCAAGTCCTTCCTGACCTACACGGCCTCCGAGGACGGCCAGAAGGTCCTCACCGAGGCCGGCTACGCCCCGATCCCCGAGGCGATCAACGCCAAGGTCCGCGAGACGGTCGCCGGCCTCTCGTAACACCCCGTCGTGACCGGTCCCTCCCGGCGAGCCGGCCGGTCACGACGACGCACGCCCCGTACGCACGGGAGGCCGGTCCGGCGCACCCCTCCGGACCGGCCCCACCGCCCGACCCCCATCCGGTGCACCGCCGCCAGGGGAGCCCACGGCTCCCCCACACAGACCGGAAAGACCATGGCTTCCACGACACCGCTCGACATCCCGCCGGCTCCGCCGGCCAAGCGAGGCCGCCCCAAGTCCACCGGGCGCGCCGGCGACAAGATCTTCATCGGCCTCTCCCGGGGCTCCGGCATCCTGCTGCTCGTGATCATGGCGTCGATCGCCTTGTTCCTCAGCTACCGCGCCGTGATCGCCATCTCGAAGGACGAAGGCAACTTCCTCACCACCTTCGACTGGAACCCGGCCGGTGACCCGCCGGTCTTCGGCATCGCGGTCCTGCTCTTCGGCACGGTCGTCAGCTCGATCATCGCGATGGTCATCGCGGTTCCGATCGCCGTCGGCATCGCCCTCTTCATCTCGCACTACGCGCCGCGCAAGCTGGCCGCGCCCCTCGCCTACGTCATCGACCTGCTCGCAGCAGTGCCCTCCATCGTCTACGGCATCTGGGGCGCCCTGGTCCTCGTCCCGTACCTGGAGGGCCTGAACCTCTGGCTGGACCAGTTCTTCGGCTGGACGTACATCTTCGAGAAGACCGAGGTCGGCGTCGCCCGCTCGCTCTTCACCGTCGGAGTGCTGCTCGCGATCATGATCCTGCCGATCGTGACCAGCGTCAGCCGCGAGGTCTTCCTCCAGGTCCCGAAGATGAACGAGGAGGCGGCGCTCGCCCTCGGCGCGACCCGCTGGGAGGTCATCCGCCTCTCGGTGCTGCCCTTCGGCCGGTCCGGGATCATCTCGGCCTCGATGCTCGGCCTGGGCCGCGCGCTCGGCGAGACGATGGCCGTCGCCACGGTCCTGTCGCCGAGCTTCCTCATCTCGCTGCACGTGCTCAACCCGGGCGGCGGAACCTTCGCCCAGAACATCGCGGCCAAGTTCGGCGAGGCCGACGAGTTCGGACGTGACGCCCTGATCGCCTCGGGCCTCGTCCTCTTCGTCCTCACCCTGCTGGTCAACGGCGCGGCCCGGCTCATCATCGCCCGCCGCAAGGAGTACTCGGGGGCCAACGCATGAGCCACGCGACCACCACCGGCATCCAGGACGGGCGTCCCCGCATCTCGCCCGACCCTTCCCGCCCAAGCCTCAGCAGCCGCAGCCTGCCCCGCTGGGCGCCGCTCGGCTTCGCAGCCGTCTCGATCGCCCTCGGCATCGGCGTCTCGCTGGCCGCCGGCTGGCAGAGCCGGGTCCAGTGGGGCCTGATCTCCGCCCTCCTCTTCCTGACCCTCTCGTACATCGCGACGAGCGTGGTCGAGAACAAGCGCCAGGCGAAGGACCGCCTCGCGACCAGCATCGTCTGGGTCTGCTTCCTGGTGGCCGTCGTCCCGCTCGCCTCGCTCCTGTGGACGACGATCGTCCGCGGCTCCGAGCGCCTCGACGGCTACTTCCTCACCCACTCGATGGCCGGGGTCCTCGGCTCCGAGGACAGCGGCGGTGTCTACCACGCGCTGATCGGCACCCTGGAGCAGGTCGGGATCGCCACGGTGATCTCCGCCCCGCTCGGACTGCTGACCGCGGTCTACCTCGTCGAGTACGGCAAGGGCGCGCTCGCCAAGGCCGTCACCTTCTTCGTCGACGTGATGACCGGCATCCCGTCCATCGTGGCCGGCCTCTTCATCCTGTCGATCATGCTGATCGGCAGCATCGAGCCCTCGGGCCTGATGGGCGCCCTGGCCCTGACGATCCTGATGATCCCCGTCGTGGTCCGCTCCACCGAGGAGATGCTCAAGCTCGTCCCCAACGAGCTCCGCGAGGCCTCACTCGCCCTCGGCATCCCCAAGTGGCGCACCATCCTGAAGGTGGTCCTGCCCACCGCGATCGGCGGCATCACCACCGGCGTCATGCTGGCCGTGGCCCGTATCGCGGGTGAGACGGCACCGATCATCCTGCTGGTCTTCGGAAGCCAGCTGATCAACACCAACCCCTTCGAAGGCGCCCAGTCGTCGCTGCCGTTCTACATCTACGAGCAGTACAAGATCGGCGAGGCCGCGTCCTACGACCGCGCCTGGGCGGCCGCACTGGTCCTGATCGCCTTCGTCATGATCCTCAATCTGGTGGCCCGCGGCATCGCCCGCTGGAAGGCCCCGAAGTCCGGCCGCTGAGGCCACGCAGAAAGCAGTTGATTCCACATGGCCAAGCGCATCGACGTCGGCGGCCTCACCGCCTACTACGGCTCCCACAAGGCCATCGAGGACATCTCGATGACCGTCGAACCCCGCTCCGTGACCGCCTTCATCGGCCCGTCCGGCTGTGGCAAGTCCACCTTCCTGCGCACCCTGAACCGCATGCACGAGGTCACCCCCGGCGGCCGCGTCGAGGGCAAGGTGCTGCTGGACGACGAGAACCTCTACGGTTCGAACGTCGACCCGGTCGCCGTGCGCCGCACGATCGGCATGGTCTTCCAGCGCCCGAACCCCTTCCCGACCATGTCGATCTTCGACAACGTCGCGGCCGGCCTCCGGCTCAACGGCTCGTACCGCAAGAGCCAGCTGAACGACATCGTCGAGAAGTCCCTCAAGGGCGCCAACCTCTGGAACGAGGTCAAGGACCGCCTCAACAAGCCGGGCTCCGGGCTCTCCGGCGGCCAGCAGCAGCGCCTGTGCATCGCCCGCGCCATCGCGGTGGAGCCTCAGGTGCTCCTGATGGACGAGCCGTGCTCCGCGCTCGACCCGATCTCGACCCTCGCCATCGAGGACCTGATCGGCGAGCTCAAGGAGCGCTTCACGATCGTCATCGTGACGCACAACATGCAGCAGGCGGCGCGCGTCTCCGACCGCACGGCCTTCTTCAACCTCGCGGCGGTCGGCAAGCCCGGCAAGCTCATCGAGATAGACGACACCGAGCGGATCTTCTCCAACCCGTCCGTGCAGGCCACCGAGGACTACATCTCCGGCCGCTTCGGATAGCCACATACGGCCTTGCGGTGCTGCATGGCGGTGCCACCGCAAGGCGAAGGGCCCGCCCCCGTTCTCCTCAGGGAGAGCGGGGGCGGGCCCGTTGCGAAAGGCGGAACGGCGTCAGCCGAAAAGCAGGACGACGATCCCGTAGCTGAGCGCGGCCACCAGCGCGGCAGCCGGCATCGTGATGAACCATCCCAGGATGATGTTCTTGGCCACGCCCCAGCGGACCGCGTTGACCCGCTTCGTCGCACCGACGCCCATGATCGCCGAGGTGATGACATGAGTCGTGGAGATCGGTGCGTGGAAGAGGAACGCCGAGCCGAACATGATCGACGCGCCGGTGGTCTCCGCCGCGAACCCCTGCGGCGGGTCCAGCTCGATGATCTTGCGGCCGAGCGTGCGCATGATGCGCCAGCCACCCGCGTACGTACCGAGGGAGAGCATCGCCGCACAGGCGATCTTCACCCACACCGGGATCTCGTCGTTCGGACCCTCGACATCGGCGATGACCAGCGCCATCACCACGATGCCCATCGTCTTCTGGGCGTCCTGCAGACCGTGGCCCAGGGCCATACCCGCCGCCGAGACCGTCTGCGCGATACGGAAACCGCGCTTGGCCTTGTGCGGGTTGGCCTTCCTGAATATCCACATGATCGCGACCATGACCAGGTAGCCGAAGACCAGGCCGATGACCGGGGACAGGAACATCGGGATGACGATCTTCTCGACCACCCCGTCCCAGTGCACCATCGTCCCGCCGGCCAGCGCCGCACCGACCATCCCGCCGAACAGCGCGTGCGAGGAGGACGACGGCAGACCGTAGTACCAGGTGATCAGGTTCCAGATGATCGCGCCGACCAGCGCCGCGAAGAGGATCCCCATCCCCTTCTGGCCCTCGGGCGTGGCGATCAGGCCCTCACTGACGGTCTTGGCGACCCCCTGGCCCAGGAACGCGCCCGCGAGGTTCATCACCGCGGCCATCGCCAGAGCCGCCCGCGGGGTCAGCGCCCGCGTGGAGACCGAGGTCGCGATGGCGTTCGCCGAGTCGTGGAAACCGTTCGTATACGTGAAACCGAGCGCGACACCGATGGTCACGATCAGAGCAAAGGTGTCCACGAGGTTCAGGACTCCTTGACCGCGATGGTCTCCACGGTGTTGGCGACGTGCTCGAACGCGTCGGCCGCCTCCTCCAGTACGTCCACGATCTGCTTCAGCTTCAGCACGTCCATGGCGTCGTACTTGCCGTTGAAGAGGTGCGCCAGCAGCTTGCGGTGGATCTGGTCGGCCTGGTTCTCCAGACGGTTGACCTCGATCCAGTACTCCGTGAGGTTGTCCATGGTGCGCAGGCTCGGCATGGCCTCGGCGGTCAGCTCCGCCGCCCTGGCCAGGACCTCGATCTGCTGCTCCACACCCTTCGGGAGCTCCTCGATCTGGTACAGCACGACCAGGTCGACGGCCTCCTCCATGAAGTCCATGATGTCGTCGAGCGACGACGCGAGGTTGTAGATGTCCTCGCGGTCGAACGGCGTGATGAAGGAGGAGTTCAGCTGGTGGAAGATCGCGTGGGTCGCGTCGTCCCCAGCGTGCTCCGCTGCCCGCATACGCTCCGCGATCTCGGCCCGGGAGGCAGAATCCGCCCCGAGCAGTTCCATCAGGAGCTTCGAGCCCGTGACGATGTTGTCCGCGGAAGCGGAGAACATGTCGTAGAAGCTCGTCTCCCTGGGGGTCAGACGAAAGCGCACGTGGGGTCCTCGGGGTGCTTTGGATTCGGTCAGGCTGATGCTAGGCGCATCATCCGGCCACGGCTAACCGGCGTTCTTCAGTGTCGCGCATCGAACACGCTGAACGGCACGGCCCCCCGGTCACGTTTCAGCAGGATTCGTTACCATATACCCGGCAGGGGTATGCAGACCGCATGGAATGGCACGCAAGCCGCAGGCCACGAGGACAACGGAGGACCCCATGACCACCACCGAGGCCGCTGACTCAGCCGGCACGGAACCCGTCGTCACCGCTACGGAACCCGTCGTCACGGACCATGACCGGGGTATCCACGGCTACCACCACCAGAAGGCCGAGCACCTCAAGCGTCTGCGCCGCATCGAGGGCCAGATCCGGGGCCTGCAGCGGATGGTCGACGAGGACGTCTACTGCATCGACATACTCACCCAGGTCTCGGCCTCCACCAAGGCCCTGCAGTCCTTCGCGCTCCAGCTGCTCGAGGAGCATCTGCGCCACTGCGTCGCGGACGCGGCCCTCAAGGGCGGCGAGGAGATCGACGCCAAGGTCGAGGAGGCCACCAAGGCCATCGCCCGCCTCCTGCGCACCTGATAGCGAAGGAGCGGACGGGCCGGGGCGACGCTCCCGGCAGTGGGAAAGGTCATGCCGTACCCGGCCGGGGAACGGTCATCGCCCCTCCCGACGGGAGGGTAAAGGTCATCGCCGTTCCCGACGGGGAGGGGTCATTGCCGTTGACGTGCCTGACGGGGGATCGTGGGCGCCGGCTCGGCGGAGTCCGCCCCGCCGCCGGCCCTGACGTTCAGCACCTCGTCGATCCGGTCCGGGCTGAGCCGGTCCTCCAGTGCGTCCGCCGCCGCGATCATGAGATCAGCGCACAGTTCGATCTCGGCGAGGGCCACACAGTCCTGAGCGTTCGGAGAGCTGACCGTCACCACCTGCGTCGCCTCTCTCTGATGTCGCCGAGTCCTGGCACACCGACTCCCTGCGGGACTTCTCCTAGCGTAGGGAGCGCGATACCCACCGCGCATGGCACGGACGGACCATTTCGGCCCCCTCCCTACGGCGATTCCGAGCCGGTCGGGCCCTGCTGAACCCTCCCGGTGTAGATGTCAGTCTCGGACGGCAGCTTCACGGACACCGGCGTCCCGAAGCCGTAGAGCAGCATCGTCGAGATCACCGTCACCCCCGGCCCTTCAGTCGCGAAGGTGAAGCGGTGGCGCACCTTCCGCAGCAACCCCTCGTCGTCGAGGAAGGCGTCGAAGGGCACCGTGTCCTTGCTGAACCCTTTCGCCGCGGCGGCCAGCGCTCCACGCGAGGACGGCGAGGCGCCCTGCGCGGCCCGACCCAGATCAGCCGTCCCCCGGTAGTGGCGCACCTTCACCCCGGCCAGCTCGGTGCGCCCGACGTACATCACGTCGCGCGCACCCCGGAGCAGCTCCGCGGCGGCCATGGGGTCCGTCACGCCGCCGGTCACCAGATTGCCGTCCTCGAGGGCGGTCGTGTCGATCCGCACCCACTTGCCGTCGGGCACCCCGGCCCCCCGGTTCATCATGTACACCGCCCCGGGCGCCAGCAGCTCGGTGATCGGACGGTGCTCCTGCGCACCGGCGGGGTCCTTCGGCAGGACGACCCTGATCCGGCCGAGCTGCTTGCGGAAGTCGTACTCCCCCTGCCCTCTGATCGTCACCCGCGTCCCACCGGCCGCCGTCTCCATGGACGTACGGGCTTCCGCGCTCCCCGCGTCCACCAGCGCCTCGGCCGCCCGGCCGACCACCGCCGCCGGCGTGCCGACCTCGGCTCCCACGGTCAGGGCGCGCTCACCCGCCGCGTCACCGCCCTCGACGTCCCCGGCGGAGCACCCGCTGCCCACCGTCATCGCTCCGGCGACGGCCAGGGCGCACACAGCCAGTGCCCCGCCTCCGCACCTCTGCTGCCGCACCACCATCGCCTGCCAACCCCCAACGACGTACGCCTGACCCGGAACCCGCCCGTCTCGCCTAACGACGGCCGGGGCGCACCGTCACGCCACCCCGGCCCGCCCCGGCACCGATCGGCCCACACCTCGGCCCCTGCCCGGCGTCCCCAGTACGGTGGACGCGTGCATCACGAACCCGCGGACTCCCCGGTCCTGGCATCCCCGCGTGTCCTCTCCCAGGGCCCGGAACCCACACACAGCACCACCACCGTCGAACGCGGATCGTTCTGCCTGGCACGCTGCTCCTGCGGCTGGGCCGGCCCCGCCCGCCGCTCCCGCGACCGCGCCCGCACCGACGCGGCCGAACACAGCGCGGGGCGGGCGGGCTCCCGCTAGGACTGCGCGCGCTACAGCGGCTCGGGTCAGCGCGTCTCCCGAAGACGCGCCAGAATCGCCTCTGCGCACGGGCCCGACTCCGGAAGGACGTCACGGAGGAACGAGAGGTCGTCAACCGTCTCCCGCACGGTGCGCCCATCAGGCCGTAGCGCGAGAAACCGCTCGCACCGCGCGACGGCGTCCTCGTCGTCGAGGACGACACAGGCCAGAACAAGCAGCCCCCTGGACGCGTCCGCGATGTCTGCAGGGCTCCCGCCGGCCTCGGAGAACAGGCGCCGGGCACGTGAGAAGCGGTCGTCCGAACTCTCCCGCTCGCCTGCCGCACGCAGCGCCAGGCCGTACAGCATCTGGTACCAGCCCTCCTCAGGATCGATCTCGACGGCCCGGAAGCAGTCCGGGAGTGCGTCCGTGTACCTGCCCATACGCAGATACGTCTGGGCACGGGCGGACAGGGCCCAGCCGGAGCGCGGATCGAGCTCGATGGCGCGGGTGAAGTCGGCCACCGCTTCCTGGTGGCGCCCGATCCCGCCGTACAGCTCTCCGCGGGAGGCGAGCGCCCAGAAGTAGTCGGGACTTACGGAGACCGCCCGCGCGTAACTGGCGAGCGCCTCCTCGTGGCGGCCCAAGGCCCCGAACAGCGCGGCCTGTTTGGCATGCGCCGGTGCGAACTCCGGATCGGCCGCGATCGCCCGCGCATAGCCGGCGAGGGCCTCCTCGTGGCGGCCCGAGGACTCGTACAGCGCGGCCCGCATGGTGTGCGCCCACGCGTACTCCGGATCGATCCCGATCGCCCGCGCGTAATCGGCGAAGGCCTCCTGGTGACGGCCCAGACGCCCGAGGAGTTCGGCCCTGCTGGCGTAGGCCCACTCATAGAGCGGATCGATCTCGACGGCCCTGGCGTAATCGGCCAGTGCGTCGTCGTGACGTCCCAGAGCCTCGTGCGCCAGCGCCCGGTTCGCGTGGGCCCACGCGTACTGCGGATCGAGACCGAGAGCCCGGCCGAAACCTTCCAGGGCCTCCTCATAGCGGCCGAGCCTCCGCAGGAGTTCCGCCCGGCTTCCCATGGCCCTGACGTACTCCGCGTTGGCCTCGATGGCGCGGTCGTACTCGACGAGCGCGTCGTCGGGCCTCCCCAGAGCCTCGTACACCTGCGCACGGCAGGAGTGGGCCCACGCGTACTGCGGATCGAGGCCGAGAGCCCGGCCGAAGTCGGCCAATGCCTCCTCGTGATGCCCCAGGTTGCGGTGGGCGTCACCACGACTGCCGAGGGCGATGACGTACCCGGGGTCGATCTCCAGCGCACGGCCGCAGGAATTGACCGCTTCCTCGTGACGCCCCAGCAACCGGTAGGTCTCCCCCAGCCCCGCGTGAGAGCCCGCCTCGTCAGGCGCGAGCGCCACCGCTGCCACGCAGTCGGCCAGCGCGCTCTCGGCATCACGTGCCATCCTGTACTCCCGCGCGCGGAGACTGTGCACCAACGCCCTCCCGGAACTGTCCAGTTCGGGTGCGCCCAGCAGCAGCGTGAGCGCGGTCAGGCCCCCCTCCTCCTCGTCATCGGCTGTGGCCTCCAGCCGATCACCCCACACCCTCAACGCCTCCACATCGGCGTCGAGACCCGCCCCCACAAGGATTTGAGCCCACCGACGGAGTGTGGCGGCGTCACGGCCCACCGCGTGCGCGCTCTGGCGTAACGCGTCGGGAAGGGCGGCACGGGAGTTGGCGCACAGCAGGTGATACGTCTCGTTGCTCCGGAACTCCCGCCAGGCGGCGTCACGCCAGTGGTCCTCGGGATCCGTGCCGATCTCCCCCTCCGCTGCAAGACGCCAACCCCGGAACACCTCGGCCAGCCGCATGTGCTCCCGCTCCCACCGGAGACGCGACCGCGTCCGCTGCAGACGCAGCATGGCGGCGCGTACCACCTCGTGATAGCGGCAGCGGCCGGACTGCGAGGAGACGAACGCCAGGCCGCGCAGCCACGGGTATCCGTCGACGGCGTCCTCCGGCGCGGCCGCCCGGTAGATGTCCTCGTCCAGTTGCAGCGGGAGCGCGCAGGCCAGGGCGGCCTCCCGGCGTTCCGCGAGCGGCTCCCACTTCAGGAACCGCTCGACCGCGGTTTCGGACGGATCCTCGAAGCCCTCACCGGTGCGGGCGCCGCTGCGGGCCAGCATGTCCACGAGGAGCGGCAACCGTCCGGAGAGGCGCAGGACCAGTTCGACGCCTGCCTCCTCGACGACCCCGTGGCCGGCGAGCAGCGTGCGTGCCTCCTCCTCGGAGAACACCTCCAGGTGCACCTCGGTGATCTGGCCGAGGTGATCTCCCCAGATCCTGGCGTCCAGGCGCAGCTGCCCGGAGAGCACCACCTGCACGTTGACGGGGAGGCCCCCGTACTCGTCGCCGAAGACGATGTCGCGGAGCCAGGTGTCGAGCACCGGCGCGGTCCGCTCGTACACGTCGAAGAACAGCACCACCCGCTCGCACCGCTCGGCGACCTCTGCGAGGTCCTCCAGGAAGACCGGGGTGAGGACGCTCAGCGGTCGCATCACCAGCTGTACGTCGTCGTGGCTGCGCAGGCGGGTGTTGAGGGCGGCCCGCATCCTGTCGGCGCCCAGGGCGACCTGCTGGGGGTCGACCGCCCCGACGAACGCTCCGATCCCGGGCACAAGGCCCAGCCCTGCCAGCCCCACCTGCGCCGCCACCGTGCTCGACGGCGAGGCGGTCGGCGCCGGCTCCGCTCCCGGGTCGCCCGGGGATACGGGCTGCGGTGCCGGGACGGCACTCTCAGCCTGGTGACGGCGTTGACGGTAGGTCGCCAGCTGCTTGTCGAATCGCTTCAGCGGGTGCCCCCGCCGGCCCAGCCGGTCGCTCACCGCTTCCATCGCCTCGACCGCGTCGTGCACCTCGTCACCCACGAACGCCGTGATGGCGGAGGGCTGTTCGATCGCGGCGGCCTCCCACTGCCGGGCCAGCGTCGACTTGCCGACGCCCGCGTTCCCGCGGACGTGGAACAGGAACGGGAAGTCGGTCTCCTCCGGGTTCCGGGCGAACGTCTCCCGGAAGACGGCCAGTTCACCGCGTCGGCCCACGAACCCCGTCCGCTCGTGACGCCGGTTCACTTCCTGCCGTGACGGTCGCCGACCTGCCACAGAGACCACCCCCCGATTCCCGGACATGATGACGCCCCGGCGGCGGGGACCCGGTCAGGGAACGATCGCTTTCAGCCATTTCCAATTTTTCGGCGGTTCCGACGGCACCACCCCGGCCACGGCCGCGTACCCGAGCCCGGCCAGGCCGCGTCGTACCGGAGCCCGGCCATGTCCGGCCGCGCCCCCGAGCCCGGACACGACTGAGGGGGTGCCCCTCGGGACACCCCCTCACCGGACGAGTTCCTGTGCCGCCGGACAGTCCTCAGGCGGCGAGGTCCTTCTCACCCGGCGCGCCACCACGGCCCGATCCACGGCTGGGCTCGGGAATCCCGTACGACTCGCCCCGGGCGTCGACGACGCCGACCGGGCGGCCGGACCTGACGAGCCGGCCCAGAGCCCCTGCCCGGGCCACAGCCCCCACGAGAGGCGTGAGCAGCATCATCGCCAGCGGCGCGAGCAGCAGCGCCACGGCGGTGCCGAGGGCGAAGCCGCCGATGACGTCCGTCGGGTAGTGCACGCCCATGTAGACACGGCAGAACCCTTCCAGCAGCGCCAGCGCGATCGCGAAGAAGCCGAACTTCCGGTTCGCCACGAAGAGCCCCACGGCGATGGCCATCGCCATCGTCGCGTGGTCGCTGACAAAGGAGAAGTCGTTCTTGCCGTCGACCAGGACCTCGAGCCCCTTGTGGTCGAAGAACGGGCGCGGCCTCTCCACGAAGCCCCGGATCGGGATGTTGATCAGCAGGGCGATCCCGGCTGCGAGTGGCGCCCACACCAGTCCGGCGACCGCGGTCACCGAGTCCTCGGTCGTGCCGCGCCTGCGCACGCTCCACCAGCACCACAGGACCGCCAGGACCATGGCGAACATGATCCCGAACTCACCGACGAACTCCATGACCCGGTCGAACCAGGTCGGAGCCGCCTTCGCCAGCCCGTTGATGTCGTAGAGCAGGCTGACGTCGGGGTTCGACCCATCGAGTGCGAGTCCAGCCATCTGCTGCGGCCCCTTGCCTTGTCTGCTGCAGCGACACACAACGACGTGCGTCGCTCCTGTTCTGACCCCCGTGGTCGGTGCGGTTCTGTCAGGCGTGAACGCCATGGTGCCGTCACGCCCGACCGGTCTGCGCAGTCACACACTGTCATGTGCGCATGGTGTCCCGGTCCAGGGAACGGCCTGACGGCCGCGCACGTTCCACTCTCCACCGAATGATCACCATGACGTTACCGAAGAGTGACTCATCGTCGCAGCTCAGGGCCTTGGCTTCACGGAGAGTTCCAGCCACGGCCGCGCGATTCTCAGCTCTCCGGAAGGTCGGTGGGAAGCGCCGCCGCACCGTCCTTGGTGACCCTGGTCGCACCGAAGTAGTCAGGGGTGTCGATCTTGTCGAAACGGATCACCGCACCCGTGTACGGAGCGTTGATCATGTACCCGCCGCCGACGTAGAGACCCACGTGCCGGATCGCCCGCGAGTTGTTCAGATCATCGGAGAAGAAGACGAGGTCTCCCGGAAGCAGCTCGTCCCGTGAGGGGTGCGGACCGGCGTTGTACTGATCGTTGGCCACGCGGGGCAGTTCGATGTCCACGGTCCTGTACGCGGCCTGAGTCAGCCCGGAGCAGTCGAAGCGGCCCCCCTGCGCCGCGGTGCCGTTGCCGCCCCAGAGATACGGGGTGCCGAGCTTCTTCTGCGCGAAGTAGATCGCCCCCGCCGCCTGCTGCGACGGCTGCACCCGGCCGACCGGCCTGGCGAAGCTCTTCTCCAGCGAACGGATGATCTTGACGTAGTTCTGCGTCTCGCTGATGGCCGGCACGCCGCCCGACTGGATCACCCGGTACGCACCCGCGTTGTAGGCAGCGAGCATGTTGTCGGTCGGGTCCCCCGGCACCTTCTTGACGTAACCGGCGAGCTCGCAGTCGTAGGAAGCGGCGGACGGGATCGCGTCGGCCGGATCCCATACGTCCCGGTCACCGTCCTTGTCCCCGTCGATGCCGTGCGAGGCCCAGGTCCCCGGGATGAACTGAGCGATGCCCTGTGCGGCGGCATGGCTCTGAGCCCGCGGGTTCCAGCCGCTCTCCTGGTACAACTGCGCGGCCAGCAAGGCCGGGTTGATGGCCGGGCAGAGGTTGCCCCACTTCTCCACCAGCGGCTGGTACCGCGCCGGCACCGCCCCCTTGGCCAGCCCGACAGCCCCGCTCGCCCCGGCGATCCCGGCGGCGGCGGAGTACGTACCGACGACGAGCAGCGCGATGAAGCACAGCCCGAGCCCGATCCCGCCGCCGACGAACACCCAGTATTTCCGCACCCCTCAACCATCCCCCATACGGGCGCGGTTCATGATGCGATTCGCTGGTGTGTACGGGTGGATGGAGGCATGAGGGGGCGTCAGGGGCGGCCGTAACGGGTCAGGGGGCGCCGGCGGACCAGAAGGCGGAGCGGATGTTGGGGCGGGGAATGTGCTCCATGCCCTCGTAAGTGGGCGCCGTCGCGGGGGTGGTCGACTCGGCTACCTCGGACTTCTCCACGCAGGGGGAGTCGACACGGAAGAATGCTTGCCCATCACCACCGAATCGCAGGCTTACCGAGTATCCCTCATCATTCTTCGCATAGATCGCTGGGTACTCGGCGTCATTATTGATCGCGTCGACACGGTAGCCAGACTTCTGGAACTGCCGGTCCACCAAACCGAGGAAGCCTCCCCTCCGCTCTCGCGAGATAACCGTCATCACGGTTCGCCTACGTGTCACTTCGCAGCCCCCCGACGTGGTCGGACCATGCGTCCAGGACACACCCGGATGGATAGCTTGAAAAACATCGTCCAGCATGCGGTCTGAATTTTCAGCAGCCTTTTGCATGTTCACGCCACCTACCTCCGATTCGCCACACCCAGACACCAAAGAAGCTCCGATAATTACAGGCGTCAACAAGCGCCAGAAATGCGTCACCGAGGTTCCTCAACCTTAACCCTATGAGACTTACCAGCAGCGATCAGAGCAATGCTGTCCGCGGAGGCTGAGTCAGCACGCGCACGATCGAAGTACAACGAGTGGGCTGCAAACCCTCCGGTGACAACCCCAGGGCCTTCGTCAGCGTGAAAACGCGTGGCTCCGAAGGCCTCACTTGCCGGATCCTTCCCAAACCACAGGTCGTCGTCGTTTCGGTCAACTAGACCACCGACGATGTATCCCACCGGCCCAGCGGCAGCGAACATGTTTCCCTGCAACTTAGATGGGGCCTTGGTTACCTGGTCATTCTCGGCTGCACCGACGAACACGTGCTCCCTACCGACTCCCAGTTCCTCAGCATGATCAACCCCAACCCCAGGGCTGCCGACAAGGATGATGTCGTCGACCCCAGCGATTCCACCGGGCTGCTGAGTTGCCGCGCCAACCGTACGCGAACCGTAGGAATGCCCGATCGCCACCATGTGCGGATCATCGTTTTCATTCACGACCTCAAGGCCGTCTACAAATTCACCAAAAGCGCGACCGCCCTCCTCCGCCCGCGCATTGGCAGCCACTGCAAGACTGTCAAGGCCATCGAGCAACTGTGGCGCGTCGTACCCGAGCCACGCGATCGTCGCACTCGACGGGTCGATTTCACGTGTTGCGATTGCAGTATCTTTGGCCCGCTTCAAATCGCTCTCCGCGAAGTCCGCGTCCAACGCCGTGTTCAACCCAGGCACATAAGCCGCAACGTTCTTCGACGTATCCGGGTTGCCGTACGAGACAATCGCGCGCCCATTCCCCTCGTCGCTGATCCCCAGGAGCATCATCGGCGGCTCCCCCGGCTTCGGAGCGGCCCCCAGCTGCCGGTCGATCTCCCGCAGCCCCGCCAACTGGGTCATCGCCTTGTCGTCGTCCCGGCCGGACAGTTCCCCGATCAGCAGTTGCAGGTTGTCCCGGTTGGCCGCGTCGCGGACCAGGGCGGGGATGCCGTCCAGGTTCCCGATCAGGTCCGGGTACACCGCGAGGTACTCCTCGCGTTGCTCCTGAGTCAGCCCCGCCCACCAGTCGCGCCGGTCCGCCGGGGACGCGTCGCGTGGGATGGCGTCCTTGAGGTAGGCGCCGGCCGCGTTCCTGAGTTCCGCCGCGTCGCCGGCCGCATCCCTCCAGGTGGAGTCAGGGACCTTGAGGCCGTCCTCCGCCTTGAGCCGCCGCAGGATGCCCGCGTAGCGCCAGTCGATCTCGGCTGCCGCGCGCACCGCCCCCGTCACCCGGTCGGCGATGTCCTGGGCCTTCGCGGCGTGCGGGTTCGGGGCTGTCAGGCCGGACGGTGGCAGCAGCCCGTGCAGGCCACTCGACGCCGCGGTTCCGCCCTTGAGCGGCGCGCCGTCGACCAGGCCCTCTCCCCCGGACGGGTAGGTCACCGATCCGTCCGGGTGAACCGTGTACTTGAGCGCGGCCGCGTCGTCCAGGGCTTCGTTCAGCGCGCGCTGCTGGATCTTCATCTCGTGCGCCAGCGAGTTCAGCGTCGTACGCAGCAGCCCGCACTCGGTGTACACGTACTGGAAGTTCCGGCCGAGCTGCCGCAGCCGCTGGACGGCCGCCTGGGCGGCCTCGCCCTCCTGGGTGTCACGGAGTCCGGTGAGCAGTTGCTGCTCGATCCGGTCTCTCGCGGCATCCGCCCGGTTGCTCGATCTGCCCCAGCCGTCGGCCGCGCCCTCCAGCTCGTCGCACTTCAGGTCCCGTAACTGTGCCCAGGTCAGGGACAACCCGGGCAGCCCCGGCGTCATCGCTCGTCACCCGTGCGCGGGACGGGCACCGCGGCCATCGACGACCGGACGTCCTCGTTCGTGGCCCCCTGGATCCGCGCCACCGACCGCAGTTTGCCCGCCAGGCTGCCGCACTCGCCCTGGGCCGCTCGGATTCGGCGCTCCCAGGACTCCCGTACGGCTGCCAGTTCGGCCAGCGCGGACAGCCGCCCCGCACCTGCCATGAGCCCTGCATGGGCGGTCGCCAGCTCCGTCCGTACAGGAGCCAGGTGGGTCACCAGTTCGTCGGCTCCACCGGCCGCCCTCAGCCACGGCCCGTCGCTGTGCTTCAGCTTCGGCCCCTGGACACCCGCGCTCGGCGGCCCCACCGGGTCACTCGGCCCGCCCACCAACGCCATGGCACTCACCCCGTTCCTTGATCACGGAGCGGCACTGTGTCAGAAGCAGCGTGCACGGAACGCAGGAGAGTTACCGGTTCTGCAGGCCGGATCCCGTTCCCCGCAAGGGATACGCGATGCCCGACATCACCCGTACGCGCGACGCCTGACCGGCCGGGGATCGCGGCTACGAGTCGGTGCGTCGGGCCGGGAGGCTTCTCGCATCCGGCTCAGGACTCAGGTGCAGCATCATGTCGAGCGACAGGGAACCGTCCGCCTCGGTGAAGTGGCCCACCGCGTGGAAGCCGTTCTTCTCGTAGTAACGGATGGCCCGGAAGTTGTCGGCCCGGACCCCGCCCCACAGGATGATCCTCGACTTGCCGAGCAGCCGCGCAACCTCCCTGACGAGCGGGAAGGCGAGTGTGCCGATGCCTCGCCCCTGGTAGTCGTCAGCCAGGGTGGCACCGAAGCGGCAATCCGTCGTCTCGGTGATACGAATGCCCGCGTCCTGATAGCGCGCGATGTCGGTGGCGGTAAGAGCAAGGCTGAATTCGAGAAGACCGACGATCCTGCCCGACGGCACTTCCTCGAGCACCAGCCTGAGCTTGTCGTAGCGCCCGATCGCATCGCACAGGTCCTGCGCGGCCGCCAGGTCATAGCCGTCGAATGTGCTGAAACGGCTTGTCTCGGCACTCAACGCAGCCAGAAACTGCGCCAGTTGCCCGCTGTCGGCGTGCACGAGCGGCCGGATCACGACGTCCGGACCACCATGAGCGTTCAGCCGCCTCGTCAGGCGGGAGGGGACCTCGGCGATCTGCGTCAACGTGAACACCACTGCAGCTCCTCCCCGAACCGGCGAACCGATTGGTTCGAGGAGGCAAGCTACCGGCTTCCGGGACCCTGCAACGGGCATCACCGCTTCCCAGCCAGCCCACCACCCGGAAGGCGAAGGGTCGCCGGCCGGATCAGGTGGATCCGTGGGTCGGACTGCCGCACGAGGTGCGGTCGAACCATTCGCGGGTCTCGTCCTCGCTCAGGACGCGAGTCAGCTCGGCGGTGCCCGGAAGGTGCGGGAAGAAGCGGTCGGCGTTCCAGGAACGCTCGTACGCCGGGTCGTCGAGCACGAGCAGACGACGTCCCTCCACCTCCGGAATGTCGTCCGGCAGCCCCTCGTTCCAGATGCGCTCACCATTCGCGGCGAGGAGCTCGAACGCGCCGGTCGCGACGGTACGAGTGGCCCCCAGGGCGGCTTCGGGGTCGGTGGCGAGGCGGACGCTCTCCGCCGACGGCGCGGTGCCGGGCACCTTGCCGCCGCCGATGAGGACGTGGGCGAGCAGGGTGTGCAGCTGGAAGTTGTCCCCGATGCCGCCGATGCGTATCACGAACCCGGTCCCGGTCGGCCTGTGGAGGACCACGAGCGGCTCGTCGTCCAGGACCGCCAACGCGTGGGCCAGGCATTTGAGGTCGTGCTGCTCCAGAGCCGCCAGCTCGCGGCAGGCCGGGAGGAGCTCGGACGAGTACCGTCGGCGCACCTCGACGCTTCGGCACAGCACCGCCAGCGCCGGCGGCTGCCACTGCTCGACCGCACACCAGGCCAGGGCCAGCCGCCTGGCCTCATACTCATCGCCACCGAGCCGGTTCAGGAGCCTGTCGTCGATGATCTTTTCGTCCGGCTCCGGCAGCCCGTCCTCGGACGCGCCTGTCCCGGTCCAGCGACGGGCGAACTCCAGCGCATCGAGCAGGTCCTGGTGGACCGCCCCGAGGATCGGTTCCGCGCAGTCCAGCGGATCGGCCCCGCGCTCGACACAGAGGCCGGCCGCCATGGCCAGCAGCGGGCGGGGGCCGCTGGGCGGAAAGGCGGGCAGGATAGCCGCCAACCGGGGCCCCGCCGTTACGCGTTCGTCGTCCGAGGCCGACTGAACCGCGTTCACCATGGCGGTGAAGGCGCGCTCGGTACGTCCGCCGTCGCGAGCGGCGACCGCTTCCTCCAGCTCGGACACGGTGGCGGTGAGGCCCTTGGCCCCCCGCTTCCTCTTGAAGATCACGTTCATACATTAGTTCGGGCGCCCGAACGGTGTCATCGTCCGGGATCGTCTCGAATCCGTACGGCAACAGACCTCGCGGAGAACAATGACCACGCCCCTGCCATCCGAGGACGCGGAATCCGATCTGCCGTTTTCTGCCGTCACCGACAGAAGGAGAGAGCCGATCTCATGATGCCGCCGAACTGCGACATATGCCGCTTTCCATCCAAGATCTCGGATTCCGACCCCAGCGACTTCACCCTCGTGGAATTCAGGCCTGCGAGAACCTACCCGGACGACTGGACCGGTCACCCGGAGCACTGCGTCTGGTTCTGCTCGACGCACCTGCCCCTCGCGGAGGGCCTGACGCATCTGCCGGCCCTGGAGGCTCTGAGGCAGATCCTGGCGAACCAGCCTCGGATGACGGGGCCGGGGATGACGGGGCAGGGAACCTGAGGGCCGCCCGGCTGCGTGTCACGAGGGTCACCCCAGGACCTCCCCGATGCGGCCACGTCCCGGAGGCTGAGTCGAAGTCGACCTCCGGGGACGAGGCCGCCCGACCGCAGCAGGAGACCGCCACATGACCGCATCCGCCACCCGCGTTCTCTACATAGCCCGGCACGCCGAGGCCTCGCCGGACGAGAGCGAACTGACGGAACGCGGCTGCCGCCAGGCGGCCCTGCTGGGCGGGCGGCTCCGGGACGTACCGCTCGCCGCCGTACACCACGGCCCGCTCCCCCGCGCCGCACAGACCGCTCGGCTGATCCATGAGCAGTTGGGGCGGGAGGTGCCTCTGCACGTCTCGGAAGCGGTCGGGGACTACGTTCCGTACAGCCCCGCCCGGGAGGAACTCCCGGAGGAGTCTGCGGACCGGTTCCTCGCCTTCGTCGGCCAGTTCACCGAGGAGGAGCGAGGCAAGGGGCCCGAGCTGGCCGCGGACGCGCTGGCTCGATTCACCGGACCGGCGGACGGCACCGGGATCCAGCATGAGCTCGTCGTCACCCACGCCTTCCTGGCCGCATGGTTCGTACGGGACGCCCTGGACGCGCCCGCGTGGCGCTGGCTCGGGCTCAACCACGCCAACGCCGCACTGACGGTGATCCGCTACGCCCCGGGCAGGCCGGCCGCCCTGGTCGCGGTCAACGACACCGGTCACCTGCCGGAGGACCTGCGCTGGACGGGATTCCCCCCGGACCTGCGCATCTGACCGGAGCCCGAGCCCGCCGGCCGGTCCGAGACCCCCCTGTGCTCACCGCAGCTCGCTCGCCCAGTCGCGGTCGGGCCGCCATACGCACTCCACCCAGAGCACCTTGCCGCCCTGCCCGGGCAGAGCTCCCCCGACCGGGTAGGCGCCCCAGCTCTCCGCGCACTCCCGTACGAGCTGAAGCCCCCGTCCGCGCTCCGTCAGGGGGCAGGGCACGTCCGTCACGCCCCCGACGAAGGGCTCGGGAATCTCCGGATTGCTGTCCCACACGCCCACCCGCACCCGATTCCGCCCGGCGCCCCTCAGACGCAGGGAGTACGGCCCCGAGGAGTGCTCGTACGCGTTGGTCACCAGCTCGCTCGCCAGCAGTTCGGCGTCTTCGATGAGATCCCGCATGCCGTGCACCGACAGCACGGTGCGCAGTGTCGCCCGAGCGATCCCGGGGCCGCGTGGATCCTGCGGAAGTTGGAGGGTGTACGCCCAGGGCGGCGTTACGGTGGCCAGAGCCATGGAAGTCTCCGTTCACGGAGGAGTGTTGGGATGTGCGTCTCGCATGGCCCGGTGACGAGGCCGCTCCGTCGAGCGGGGTACTTCCGGGCGGGTCGGCCTGAACTCCAAACTAGCCACTCCTGGCTAATGTATTAACCGAAAGCCGAGTTATGAGTGAACTCCCACCCATGTGGGTGACAAGGCGTTCAAGGAGGCGAGCCGTCCGGTGAGATCCAGCCCCACGGGTCGCCATCTGCGCCTGGGCGCCGAGCTGCGCAAGCTGCGTGAAGGCGCCGGCCTCACCGCCACCCAGGCCGGTCGACTCCTCGGCGTGAAGCAGAACCAGGTCAGCAACATGGAGGCAGGCCGCGTCGGCGTGAGCGCGGAGAGAATCCGGTTCCTGGCGGACAACTACCAGTACAGGGACATGAAGGTCGTCGAAGCGCTCTGCGGTATGACCGCCGACCGTACCCGTGGGTGGTGGGAGGAGTACCGGGGCGTCCTGCCCACTCCACTGCTGGATCTCGCCGAGGCCGAGCATCACGCGGCAGGGCTGCTCACCGCTGTGACCGTCCATATCCCCGGCCTGCTCCAGACCCCGGAGCATGCCCAGGAGATCTTTCATCAGGACGCGCCGGAGCTCTCACCTCATGAGATCGAGCACCGCGTCTCGTTCCGCATGCAGCGGCAGAACGTGCTGCACCGCGACCCTCCCACTCCTCAGCAGGTCGTCATTCATGAGGCCGCGCTGCGCATGCAGTTCGGCGGAGCACAGGTTGCGCGGCACCAGCTGGAACACCTGTTGACGACGAGTGAACTCCCGCACGTCGAAATACGGGTGATTCCCTTTTCGGCAGGCGCCTTTGCCGGGTCGGGACAGTCGATCTACTACGTCCACGGGCCCGTGCAACAGCTCGACAGTGTCAATCTCGACCAATCGCACGGGCCGGTGTTCCTGGACGCCGAAGACCAACTGGCCAAGTACCGCGTCCTGCTGAAAAGGATCAGGGACATCGCGCTCCCTCCTGAACAGTCAAGACAGTTCATCCACAACATCGCTCGGAGTCTGTGAGGTACACGATGTCCGTACTCGGCTGGCAGAAGTCTTCCTACTGCGCACAGGGAAACTCCTGCATACACATCGCCGCCGACCACGGCGCGATCGCCCTCACCGAGAGCGGCGACCCCGGCGGCGCGATACTCCGGACCAGCCCGTCCGCCCTGGCCGCACTCCTCCGTACCGTCAAGGAGTCCCACGACCGTGGCTGACACCACCTCCTGGTCACACCTCAACTGGACCCGCGCCGCACCCGATGACATGGAGGGCCCCGGGCCCTGGATCGAGATCGCCTTCGGCCCCGAGGGCTCGGTCCACCTGCGGGATTCCAACGACCGCGGGACGGTGGTGACCACCACGGCGGAGAAGTGGGAGGCGTTCGCCAAGGGGGTCGTGGCAGGCGAGTTCGATCACTTCACCCGTGGCGGAACCGAGTCCACCTGAGCCCCTGGTGAACCAGTCGTTACATTGCGACGAAACGATCAGTGTTGATCACCGGAACGCCACGTTCCTACGCCGTCCGGTCCTGCCGTGCCTAGAGTCCAGGCCGTCAAGACATCGTGAACGAACGGGGAGAACATGCGTGCCATCTCGCGCAAGCTGCAGGTCCTGCTGTCGGCGGGGGCGATGACCGCGGCGGCACTGTCGCTGGCCGTCGCCACCGGCGCACCCGCCCAGGCGGCCACGTACAGCGCGTGCAACACCACGAAGACGGTGTACACCGGCAACTACGAGTACGTGAAGGTCCCCTCCCACTCCAACAGCGGGCTCAGCTGCAACCTGAAGCTCGGCACGGGATCGAAGTCGGCGGTCAAGGCGCTGCAGGACGCGATCATGACCTGTTACTCCGGTACGGCCGCCTACGACGCGATCCGGAACAGCGGTGGTGTCGACGGCGTCTACGGCGCGGGCACCGTCAAGGCCGTCAAGCTGTTGCAGAAGAACCAGCTCGGCTTCACGGGCAGCGCCGTCGACGGCGTCTACGGCCCCAACACGCGGAAGGCCATGTACTGGCAGCTGCTCGGCAAGGGCGGCATCCCCCTGTACCCGTGGATGTGCAAGAACCCGACCCAGGTCTGACGCGCCGCACAGCGACCCGCTGAATCGACACCGCATAGGTGAAGCCGTCCGCCCCGGGCGTCCGTTCCGCGGGGCGGACGGCTTCACCGTTTCCGACCCGCCCCACGCACCACTCGGGTCCGTACCGTCACGGCCGTTGACATCCGTCGGAGGCGATTGCTTGTCTTGACCTCCCAGGAACAAGCGCTTTCAGAACCCGACTTCGGAGCATGCCGGTGGAGATCTCGCGTCGTTCCGTACTGTCCGCCCTCCCCGCCGCCGGTCTGTGGGTCATGTCCCGGTCCCCGCGGGCCGAGGCCGCTTCCCGCCCTTCGCCGGGCGGCGACGGCCTCGAGGTCTCGACGGACGAGGCGCTGAAGGCCCTCCTCGGCAACACCGTGGCGGTCTTCGCCGGCACAGCCGACTCCAACGCCCGGCCCGAAGTGGCGCCCAAGCTCACGGCCGTACGAGCGGCGGCGCAGGACCGGCTGGCACGGATGGCGGGAGCCGGCCAGGACGAGCTCTTCGCCGGACTGCCGCTGGGAACCAGCGACGTCAACCTCAGCACCTCGTACCAGTACCTCTACGAGATCGCCCTGGCCGCCGCGCTCCCCGGAGCCGAAGACCCTGGCACTCCGGGACAACCCGACGCCCCGGCCACCCGGCGCCTGGTCATCGACGGCCTGGCACTGCTGCACGAGAGATGGTTCGGCGACCAGGCGAAGGGCTACTACGGCAACTGGTTCCACTGGGAGATCGGAATCCCGGCCTTCGTGACGAAGACCCTGATCCTCCTGGGGGACGACCTCGCGGCACACCGGCCCGACCTCACCGCGACGTACGTCGCCTCGATGGACGCGTACCTGCGCAACGGCGAGGACGGCGACGTCGATCTGGACTCCCGCTTCCACACCGGCGCCAACCTCGCCGACATCACGACGAACCGGGTCCTCCAGGGCGCCCTCCTCGGCGACGAGGCCCGCATCACCAAGGCCCTCGCCGACCAGCTCACCGTGTTCTCCACCATCGACCCCTACCGGTTGCGCCACGGAGTCACCGACGGCTTCTACGCCGACGGCTCCTTCGTGCAGCACGGCTCCGTCGCCTACACCGGCTCGTACGGCAAGGGACTGCTCACCCGGATCGTCCAGACGATCAAGATTCTCGACGGCACCGGGTATCTGACCGACGACAGCCTGGTCGACGTCGTGCGGCGATGGATCTCCGACAGCTTCGCCCCGCTGATCTTCGAGGGCTGGATGATGGAGATCGTCAAGGGCCGGGCCGTCTCCAGGACCGGCACCGGGTACGCGGACGTGACCGCCGTGGTGGAGGCCGTCGTCGACCTCTCCGCCCACACGGCGGGGGACGCGCGGAACGCCCTGGAGAACTACGTCCGGTACGTCCGGCGCACCTCCAAGGCCGGCCTGACCCCGGTCTCCTTCGTATCCCCGGTCAGCATCGCCCGCTATGCCGACATCGTGGACGTCCCGGGCCCCTCGGAGGACCTCGCGCCCGCCGCCTCACACGCCGCGTTCAACGCCATGGACCGCACCGTCCACCGCCGCCCCGGCTACACCTTCGCCCTGGCCCGCAGCTCCGCGCGCACGAGCATGTACGAGTACATGAGCGGCGAGAACCTGATGCCCTGGTTCCAGGGGACCGGCGCGCACTACCTGTACCTCTCGGGCGTGGACCAGCGCGAGGCCTTCGGAATCGACTACTTCACCGCGGTCGAGCCCCACCGTCTGGCGGGCGTCACCGCCCCGGTGGAGACCCGGCGCACCGTCCCCGAGCTCTACGGCACCCTCTGGTACGACAACCCCGAACGCGGCTTCACCGCCTCCTCGGAGTCGCAGAACGCCTACGTCTACTTCCCCCGTGCCACACACCCGTACTCCGGGGGCGCCCGGCTCGGCGCCTACGGAGCGGCCGGCTTCGTACAGTCCGACGACGCCGCCTACGCCGCACAACAGGCGGGCGAGCTGCCCGAGGACTTCGTCGCCTACCGGGCCGCGCGGGCCACCAGGTCCTGGTTCATGTTCGACGACGAGATAGTCGTGCTCTCGGCAGGTGTGACCGGCCTCGCCGGGCGAGCGGTGACCACGACGGTCGACAGCCGCATCGCCGCTCCCACGTCCGGTATCTCCCTGACCGGAGCGCTCCGCGACGGTTCGCGCTGGGAGCGGACCCGGCCCTCCATCCCGGCCTGGCTGCGCTACGCCGACGAGGACCAGGGGACATCTGTCGGCTACGTCTTCCTGTCCGGCCCGCCCCCCGTCGTCCGGCTCGACACCGTCACCCGCAGCCGGCGCCTCGTACGGACCACCAACCCGGACACCTCGGCGACCAAACAGGTCTTCACGGTCTCCTACGAGCAGGCAGCCGGTGCTCCCCCGGCCGCCATGGCGCACGTCCTCGTCCCGAACGCCACCGCGGAACAGCTGGCCGCCTACACCCGCTCCCACGCGCACGGCCCGCTCACCGTCCTGTCCAACACCACCCGCCTGCAGGCAGTGGTACACACCGGGCTGGGCCTCACCGCCGCGAACGCCTTCACCGCCGGAACGCACAGGGCTGCCGATCTGTCGATCGACGGTCCGGCCTCCGTGCTGCTGCACCGCGACGCCGACGGCACCCGCACCCTCGCGGTGTCAGACCCGACGACGGCACGGCGGACCGTGACGGTCACCCTCCACGGCCGGCCGCTGCGGCTCGTATCGGCGGACCCGGGGGTGCACGTACGCCGCGTCCCAGGTGGCACCCGAATCGAGTTCATGACCCATCAGGCGTACGGGCGCAGTCTCACCACCACGCTCAGCGGGAGCCCCTGAGCGCACCCCGCGGACGCTCGGGGGCGTCCACGGCACCGAATGATCGGTTGCCGGCCCATCAACTCGACCCGGTGAGACAATCCGATGATGATCTCACCCTCCGAAACGATCGACGCCTCGGCCGTCGGCACCTGGAAACTCGGCGATCTGACGGTCAACCGCATCGGCTTCGGCGCGATGCGCCTGACGCAGGACGGCGCGGCCTTCTCCAGAGATTCCAGCAGCGACCGGACCCGCGCGCTGAACGTCCTCCGCCGAGCCGTCGAGCTCGGCGTGAACCACGTGGACACCGCCGCCTTCTACTTCTCTCCGCTGCGGTCCGCCAACGAACTCATCAACAGTGCCCTGGCCCCCTACGCCGACGACCTCGTCATCACCACGAAGGTCGGCCCCGGCCGCGATCCCTCCGGCACCTGGCTCTGGGCCACCCCGGACCAGCTGCGGGGACAGGTCGAGGAGAACCTCCGCCAGCTCGGCCGCGACCACCTGGACGTGGTCAACCTGCGCATCGCCCGCAGCCACGGATCGCAGTCCGTCTCCGAGCACTTCGGAGCCCTGGCCGAGCTCCGCGAGGCCGGACTCATCCGCCACCTGGGCATCTCCAACACCTCCCGGAAGCAGCTCGCCGAGGCCATGAGCATCGCCCCGGTGGTCTGCGTCCAGAACAAGTACGGCATCGACGCACCTCCCGAGCAGCACGAGCTCGTGCGCCACTGCGGGGATCAGGGCATCGCCTTCGTACCCTTCTACGCCATCACCGGGAACGGGCAGGACGGCGGAGGAGCCGACACCGGCGCCGAAGCGCTGCACACCGTCGCCCGCGCGCACGGAGCGACCCTCGCCCAGGTGCGCCTGGCCTGGACGCTCCATCAGGGTCCGCACGTACTGGCCATCCCGGGGACGGGGAACCCGGACCATCTCGCCGAGAACGTGGCCGCCGGGGCACTGCGGCTCACCGACGAGGACCTGGCCCTCCTCTCGGCGTGACCGGCGCCGAACACCGCGCCCGTCTCACCGCGCCGGGTCTCTTCGCGGCCGGTGAAGTAAGAACGAGCGGTCGTTCCCGGTTCGGCGCCCGGCTCGCCTCCGGGTGAGCCGGGCACCGGCGCCGAGTCCGTTTGCCCGCCGCCTGTCTGACGCCGCATCGACCTGAAGCCACCGGCGCACGGAAGGCTCTCGAACAGCGCGTGCGAATAGCCCGTCCGCCGTGAACGCATCGACCGCATCCGGAACCATGGCCACCGTCGTTGCTAGCCGTCACACCGCGTGATACACAGAGTAACCATGCGTACGCAGACGGATCGGCGCAGGAGTCGCAGGTCAGGGCGGCCCCTCCGGTCAAATGTGCGAGATCCGGGTAAAGAGACCCGGGAAGGCGTCGTGCGATGCCGGTTTCATCAGCGAAGATAGAGACCGACCCGTGTCGCACGGCACGGGAGGCGAACTACCCAACAGGGGCGGTGACTTACATGATCCTGGCAGCTGAAAAGGGCGACATCACCACCATCATCGGCGGAATCGCCCCGAACTGGGGGCCGTTCGGGACGCTGGGCAACGAGGCACGCATCATGATCGAAGTAGTGATGGCGGTCGCCATCCTGCTGTGCCTCGGAATCGCGATCTGGGGTGCGGCGAAGCAGCGCATCGGCGCGACAGCCCTCCGCGACACCTTCAGCGCCGAGCAGGGCAAGGGGCTCATCGTGGCCGGGCTGACCGGCGTCTTCATCATCGGATCGCTGGGCACGCTCTTCACCATCGTGTACGGCATGGCTGTCTGACCCCCGGTCAGTCCACGCCTTCGAGGCCCACCCCGGGTCTCGCCTGCTCGCCCCTACCCGTCGTCGTGCCCACCGGCAGAGGTTGCGTCTCCTGATGTCACGTCACCACACCGCGCCCACGCGGAGAACAGCGGCGCTACCGTCGTATCACGAGGCACTGCACACGGCTGAGGGGACGTACGCGGCATGAGCATGGGCGATGAGCGCGGCTACGGCACCGACGAGCCGGGCGGCCGTTCGGACGACGCGTACAGCACCCTCGGCGGCACCCGGCAGACCCGCACCCGCATGCCCGGGGGCGGGGATGACGGGGACCCGTACGGCCGTCGGCCGGCCAGGAACTCACGCTCGCTGATCATGGCGGTGGGCGTGGTGGTCCTGTTGATCGCGGCGATCGCGTTCGCGAACCAGGGCGGGGGCGACAACACCTCGAACGGCGACAGCGGGAAGCGGCCGGAAGCCGCAGGCGCCGATGCCACGGCCGCGACCGGCACCAAGCCGGTCCAGGGCAGGAACGGCACCATCGCCTCGGGCTTCGCCCACGACCAGCAGGGGGCGCAGAGCGCGGCTGCGAACTACGCGGTGGCGTTGGGGTCGGCAGACATGTTCGACAAGACCAAGCGTGACGACATCCTCGACTCGGTGATTGCGCCCCAGTCCATCGACCGGTTTCGGTCCACGCTCGACGCCGCATACTCGATCGACTTCTTCCAGAAACTTGGGCTCAACGACGACGGCACCGCCCCGGCGGGGTTCGCATTCATCTCCCGCACGACACCTATCGGGACCAAGATGACGAAGTCCTCCACAGATGAGGCCACGGTCGAGGTCTGGTGCTCAGGCCTGATCGGCCTCGCAGGCGAGGGGTCGACCAAGCCCGTCACAGATGGCTGGTTCACCATCACGATGGAACTGAAGTGGGTTGATGGCGACTGGAAGGCCGTCACCCACTCGCAAAAGGACGGTCCTGCCCCCGTGGGTGGCGACAACAGGGCTTCCAGCGCGGAAGAGATCGCTGGAGCGGTCAGCGGGTTCGGAGGCTTCACCTATGCCCGGTAAGCCTTGGCGACGCCTGCGGGCTGTCGCTGCCGTCCTGGCCTCACTGCAGGCGTCGCTCATCCTGTTCGCCACCAGAGTGATGGCTGCCCCAAGCCCTACACCCAGCCCTAGCAGTAGCAATAATCCCTGCGACCTCATCTACGGCGCGGCTCGGGACTACTGCGAGGACGGCGAAGCAGGCGCCACCGGCCGCTCCACACCCCCCGTGGACGACGCCCTGGACCCCCTGACCTCCCTCGCCCGCGGCTGCGCCGACGCCGCCGCGTACATCGTGGGCAAGCTCAGCGAGGCCGTCGAGTCCACGGCGACCGTGGACTTCACGAACTCCACCTTCCGCACCCAGTACGCGGTGGTCTTCGCCGCGTCCACCATCCTCACCCTCGTCCTCTGGCTCTTCGCCGTGGCGAAGCGCGCGATCAGGGGCGTGCCGTTCACCACCGCGATCTCCGAGGCCATCGGCTTCCTCTGGCTCACCGTCCTGGCCTCCGCCTTCACCCCGCTCATCCTGTACGTGGTCGTCTCCGCGACCGACGGCGTCACCGAGGTCATCTCCGCCGCGACCGGTGGCCAGTCCGATGTGTTCTTCGGGTCGTTCGCGGAAGCGCTCAAGGAGGGCAAGGACATCGGCGGCGGGCCGATCATGCTGATCGTCGTCTCGCTCGTGTCGATCCTCGCCGCCGGCATCCTGTGGCTGGAACTCGTCATCCGGGCCGCCCTGCTCTACGTGGGCGCCCTGCTGGGTGTCGTCGTGTACTCCGGCCTCGTCGACAAGAACATGTGGGGCCACGTACGCCGCTGGGCGGGCATCATGATCGCGGTGATCATGGTGAAGCCGGTCATCGTCATCGTGCTCGGACTCGCCGGGGCACTCTCCGCCGACGACGGCCCCAACGCCTTCTCGGCCGTCGTCTCCGGCCTGGCCATCATCCTGCTGGCCATCTTCGCCTCCGCCATGATCTACCGCTTCGTCCCCGGCTTCGGCGACGAGATCCAGGGCGCCCGTACCAACCGCAAGCAGGCCACCGACGGCTCGCAGGCCGCCGCGCTGATCAGCTCGCCCGCCGCGCTGGTCTCCCAGGGCATCAAGACCCACAGCGGCCGCGGGGGCGGGGACGGCGGCAACAGCGGGGGCGGCGCCCGCCCGTCCAACCCCGTCAGCGGCGGCGTCGCCGCGCACAGCTCCCGCGGTTCGGGCGGCTCCACCGCCCCGTCACCGCGCAGCGCCTCCGGACCCACCTCCGGCACCCCACACGGCAGCCGCTCCCCGCGAGCCGGCGGATCAGGCAGCACAGGTAACACGAGCTCAGGAGGTGGAGGGCGTTGACGACCCAGGCCCACACGATCGCGCCCCGCCGTACGTACCTCATCGGCCGCGCCCGGCCCAACGCGATCGTCGGCAAGAACCGCGAGACGGGCGAGATCGCGCTGATCATCGCCGGAGCGTTCCTCGGCATGATGAGCGGGCTGCTCATCCCGACGCTCTCCCTGCGGATCGTGGCGCTCGTCGGCTTCCCCATGCTCGCCCTGGCCGTCGTGTACGTCCCCTACAAGGGACGCACCTTCTACAAGTGGTTCGAGATCAACCGCAGCTTCAAGCGCACCCTGCGCCGCGGGACCGCCTACCGTTCCGCCGCCATGGAGGCCGGGATCGGAGCCGACGGGCGTGAGGTGGAGATCGGGCCGCCGCCCGGCATCGGCCGGATCAGCTGGCTGGCCGCGCCGTTCGGGCCGGACGAGATCGCCGTACTCCTGCACGCGGACCGTCGCACCGTCACCGCCGCGATCGAGATCGAGGGCCCCGGAGTGGGCCTGCGCGACAGCGAGGACCAGGAGGCCCTGGTCGACCGCTTCGGCACCCTCCTCAAGCACGTGGCCAACGGCGACGGCTTCGTGACGCGCCTCCAGATGCTGGCCCGTACGCTGCCCGCCGACCCGGACGCCCATGCCAAGGACGTCGCCCAGCGCGGCGACAGGTCCGCCCCGGCCTGGCTCCAGGACTCGTACGACCAGCTCCAGTCCATGGTGTCCACCTCCAGCGAGCAGCACCGCGCCTACCTCGTCGCCTGCATGCACTACACCCGCGACCTGGCCGCCGAGGCCAACGCCATGGCCCGCGCGGTCCGCCCGCAGGGCGGCCGGAAGCTCGACCGGGACGCCGGACTCGCCGTCGTCATGGCACGCGAACTGACCGACATCTGCGCCCGCCTGGCCGAGGCCGACATCCGGGTCAGGCAGCCGCTCGGACAGAGCCGCCTGGCCTCCCTCGTGCACTCGATGTACGACCCCGACCACCCGATCGACCACATCCAGGCCATGACGAAGCGCAACGCCTGGCCGGCCGAACTCGACGCGGTCGAGCCCACGTTCCTCCAGGCCAAGACCCGGGAGTCGACGACCCGGGCCCCGTGGTGCCATTCCACGGCCTGGGTGAAGGAATGGCCGATGACACCCGTCGGCGTGAACTTCCTCGCGCCGCTCCTCGTCCACACGCCCGACGTCATCCGCACGGTCGCCGTCACCATGGACCTCGAACCCACCGAGATCGCGATCGAGCGCATGCTGACGGAGAAGACCAACGACGACGCCGAGGCGAGCCGCCAGGCCAAGATGAACCGCACGGTCGACCCCCGCGACATCGCCGCCCACGGCAGGCTCGACCAGCGGGGTGAAGATCTCGCCAGCGGCGCGGCCGGGGTGAACCTCGTGGGGTACATCACCGTGTCGTCCCGCTCCCCTGAGGCCCTCGCCCGTGACAAGCGGACGATCCGCGCCTCGGCCGGCAAGTCGTACCTGAAGCTGGAGTGGTGCGACCGGGAACACCACCGCGCCTTTGTGAACACCTTGCCGTTCGCCACCGGCATCCGGCGCTGACGAGAGGGCAGTGACGCCATGCGAGATCCTCTGTCCGCCATGTCGGATGCCTTCACCTCCTTCCTCTTCGGCAAGGTGGAGACGACCCGGCTGCCGGTACGCACGTCCACGGGCCAAGCCCAGGCCGTCTATCTGCCGACCGCAGCACCCGGTCTCGGCGACTCCGGCGTGATCATCGGGCGGGAGGTGTATTCGGGCAAGGGATACATCTACGACCCGTTCCAGCTGTACGGCCAGCAGCTGCCGGCCCCGCACTGGCTGGTGCTCGGCGAGTCCGGCAATGGCAAGTCCGCGCTGGAGAAGACGTACGTGCTGCGCCAGCTCCGCTTCCGCGACCGCCAGGTCGTCGTCCTGGACGCCCAGGGCGAGGACGGCGTCGGCGAGTGGAACCTCATCGCGGAGCAGCTGGGCATCACCCCCATCCGCCTGGACCCGACGGCGGCCCTGAACGACGGCATCCGGCTGAACCCGCTCGATCCCTCGATCACCACCACGGGACAGCTCGCCCTGCTCCGCACGATCATCGAGGTCGCCATGGGCCACGGCCTCGACGAGCGCTCCGGCTTCGCGCTCAAGGTCGCCCACGCGTACGTCAACGACACCATCACGGAGCGCCAGCCGGTCCTGATGGACATCGTGGAGCAGCTACGCCACCCGAAGCCCGAGTCCGCCGAAGCGATGAACGTCGACATAGACGACGTACGCGCCTGGGGCCTGGACGTCGCCCTGGTCCTGGACCGGCTCGTCGACGGTGACCTGCGCGGCATGTTCGACGGCCCGACGACGATCGGCATCGATCTCGACGCCCCGCTGATCGTCTTCGACCTCTCCCACATCGACCGCAACTCGATCGCGATGCCGATCCTGATGGCGATCGTCGGCGTGTGGCTGGAACACACCTGGATCAGGCCCGACCGGAAGAAGCGCATCTTCCTGGTCGAGGAGGCCTGGCACATCATCAACTCGCCTTTCGTCGCCCAGCTCTTCCAGCGGCTCCTCAAGTTCGGACGGCGCCTCGGCCTGTCCTTCGTGGCGGTGGTCCACCACCTCAGCGACGTCGTCGACGGCGCGGCCGCGAAGGAGGCGGCGGCCATCCTGAAGATGGCCTCCACCCGCACCATCTACGCCCAGAAGGCCGACGAGGCCAGAGCCACCGGCAAGGTCATCGGCCTGCCACGGTGGGCGGTGGAGATCATCCCGACGCTGACCCCCGGTATCGCCGTATGGGACGTCAACGGCAATGTGCAGGTCGTCAAACACCTGATCACGGAGGCCGAACGCCCGCTGGTCTTCACCGACCGGGCGATGACCGAGGGCTCGGCGGCGGACCTGCTCCCCGAGGACGTACGGGCGGCGGAGCTGGAGGCGGAGGAGCGTGCGGCGCGGATCGAGCACCAGCAACGGCTGAGCGAGTCGTCCGAGTCAACGGTGGCCTGACATGGCGCGTCAGGGGACTTCCGGTGGTTCCGGTCGCGGCGGCGAGGGACAGGGCGGCATCCCGGACGGTCTGCTCATCGGCCTGCTGGTGTTCCTCTTCGCGCTGACGGTCCTGGCCTGGACGGCGACGGGTCTGGCCGGGCTGTTCACACACGGCGGGTGGCCGGACGGCGTCACGTTCATGCGGACGCCACTGGCCCTGCGCGCCCTGGCCGTCGAGCCGACGGACCTGCCCGGCGCCTGGCCCGACACCCCGGCCGCCTCACTCTCCGGGTACGGCCTGTTCTGGGGGCTGTTCATCGGAGAGGTGATGGTGCTCCTGGTCCTGTCGGTCTTCGCGCTGGGTGTGGTGACCCGCTGGCGCATGGTCCGCGAACACCGCCGCGAGGACCGGACGTCCCACGCCCCGGCAGCCGCCACGCAGGAGTCGCCCCCCGTCGAGGCATCCCCGGCGCCCGCCCCGTACACCGCAGAGGCGCCGACCGCGTACGCCCCGCAGCCGCCCGCAGCCCGCGCCCCGCACACCGCCGTGCCCACGCCGGCCCCGTACCCCGCCGACCCGCCCCGTACCACCGCTGAGCCTCCATCGGCCCACGAGCCCGGACCCTCGCCACTGCTCGTGCCCTCGCCGCTGCTCGTGCCCATGCCGCGCGGACCGCATGTCCTCTACGGGGCTTCCGCCGCCCGTCGCCCCACCGTCGTACAGGCCGTCCGGGAAGCCGAGGGCCCCGCCCTCGTGGTGACCTCCGACCCCAGCGTCTGGGCCGAGACGAAGGACGCCCGCAGCAAGCTCGGCCCCGTCCTCGTCTACGACCCCGGCCACCTCTGCGACACCCCGGCCCGGCTGCACTGGGCGCCCACCGCCGGCTGCGACGACCCCACCACGGCGGCCTCCCGCGCCGCCGCGCTGCTCGCCCCGGTCCGTCCCCCGGCAAGGTCCGACGCCGCGGTCGCGGACACCGCACAGACCCTCCTGCAGTGCTGGCTGCACGCCGCCGCGGTGGACGGCCGCCCTTTCCGGCAGGTCCACCGCTGGGCCTCGGGCTCCGGTGGACACGAACCGGTCCGCCTGCTCCGCAGCCACCCCAAGGCCGCCTCGGGGCTCGCCGGACTCCTGGAGTCGGCACTCACCGGATATCCCGAACGCCGCGAGGTGGCGCAGGAACTGACGGTGCGTGCCTTCAGCTCGCTCTCCTCGGTCCACATCCGGGAGGCGTGCACACCGATTCGAGCTGATGCACTTTCCCTGGAATCTTTTGCACGCGAGGGGGGAACGCTCTATGTGGTCGGTGAACCCATCGAGGATCCCCACCACCACCCCGGTGCGATGCCTCTGCTCACCGCACTCGCCTCACACGTGGTCGAGCACGGCCGCCGCATGGCCGCACGGTCAACCGACGGTCGGCTCGACCCACCAATGACGCTCGTCCTCGACGACGTCGCGGCCGTGGCGCCCCTTCCCCAGCTCCCGGAGTTGCTGTCCACCGGACAGGACCAGGGGATGCCGGCCCTGGTCCGGCTCCGGTCCGAGGAACAGGCCCGCGCACGCTGGCAGGACCGCCTCCCGGCTCCCGGCCCGCACTGATCCGGACCTGTCCTGCCAGCGGGCGTCACGGCCGGCACCCCCTTCGCTCAGCCACTCCCGCCGGACAGCGGGCGGCGGATCTCGAACTCCAGCTCCAGCGCGGCCGGGTCACCCTGCATGGGCAGCGTCGCACCGGTCGGCGCGAAGCCGATGCGGCGGTAGGCGGCCTCCGCACGGGCGTTGGCCTCGTGGACGTGGAGCCTCACCCGGGCCAGGGGCGGCCCCGACAAGGACCACGACCAGTCGACCGCCTCACGGAACAACGCGTCCACCACCCCGCGGCCCCGGTGCTCGGGCCGGACGTACACCCCCACCAGGTGGGACTGGTCCATCTCGGCGGCCTCCCCGAAACCGGGTTCGGTCCCCGGACGCTCCACGAGCGCCGACACCGTGCCCGCCCACCCGCCGTCGGGCGCCTCGGCCACGAACTGGCGTACATGCTCACCCGACGCCGCGTTCGCCGTCCGCTCCTGCCAGAACACATCGGGCCGTGCCACGGCATGGTCGTACGTCTCCAGAAAGGCGATCGGGGCCGCCGGGTCGCACAGCGCCGCCAGCCGGATCTCCTTGGCCCGCTCCCAGTCATCGGCCCGCACCGTACGTACGACATAGTCCATGCGCCGATCGTCCCCTGCCGTACCCGGCGCGGCAAACGAGAAAGCGCGGCCTTGCCGACTCCTTGCCGACGCACGTGGGCGGCCGGATGTCAGCCGTCCAGCGACATGGCGTTCTTGGCCCGCCCGACGGACTCCTCCGAGGCGGGTCCCCCCGGGTTCTCCGTGGCCAGTGCCTGGTTCACGGCGACGAAGGGGCGCATCCGTTCCTCGTACCGGGCGAATCCCACCGCGTGGTCGTCCGGAGCCGCGGCCAGGGCGCCGGCCAGCACATGGCCGCCCACCAGGGCCAGGCTGGTCCCCTGGCCCGAGAGCGGCGAAGGGCAGTAGCCGGCGTCGCCGAGCAGCGCGATCCGCCCCTTCGACCAGCGGTCCATCCTGATCTGAGCCATGGCGTCGCAGTAGAAGTCGGGCGCCACGCGCGAGGCCTCGGCCAGGCGCCGCCCCTCCCACCGCAGGGAACCGAGCTTCTCCGTGATCATGCGGCGAAGCTCGCCGGGATCCCGGGGCAGCGGCTCCGACTCGAAGCCGAACGCGACCCTCAGCTCCTTGTTCCCGTGGACCGGCATGATGCCGAAACCGATCCCCCCGTCGCTCAGCCACACCTGCCAGTCCTCCAGGCCCAGGAAGTTGTCCGCGCTGAAGACGGACAGATAGCTGCCGAGGTGGTGCGCGAAGTCCTCCTCCGGCCCGAACTCCAGCCGTCGCACCGTCGAGTGCAGACCGTCCGCCCCGATGACCAGGTCGAAGACCCGGGACGGCGCGTGGGCGAAGTCCACCCGCACACAGGAGTCGTCCTCGTCGAGCGCGGTGACGGTGTCCCCGAAGAGGTACTCCACGTCCTCACGGGTGCGTTCGTACACCAGCCGCACCAGATCGTCCCGCAGCACCTCGATGTCGTCGCTGTCGAGACGGCCGCTGCTGTACGTCGCCTCGGTGGAGCGGTGGATCTCCCTGCCCTCGGGATCGAGCACCGACATGCCCCGCATCCGGGTCCGCACGGCCCGGGCCTCGGACAGCAGGCCCATCCGCTCGACCACCTCGAGCGCCACCCCCCGGACATCCACGGCCTGCCCGCCGGACCGCAGCCCCGCCCCGCGTTCGACGACCGTCACCGCGAAACCGTGGCGGTGCAGCCAGTAGGCGAGCGCGGGACCGGCGACCCCACCACCGGAAACCAGAACAGTACGCATCACAATCCCCTCTCGTACGCCGTACGCTCAACGCGTCCGGGCTGAATGTACGGCGTACGCGCAGGCTGCTCAACGCCCGCACACACGGCCTGACCTAGGACAGAGCCCGCCGCGGAACCAAGCGCGCTGGTACCGTCTGCACTAGTACAGGTCAAGCCGAGAGGGAGTTGTGGCGGAGCTCACACCAGGGCAGGACGGGCCGCCTTATCTGCGCATCGTCGCGGAGATCCGCAGGCGCATCACGGAGGGCCGGCTCGCCCCCGGCGACCGTGTGCCCTCGACCCGCCAGGTCGCCGCCGAGTGGAACGTCGCCCTCGCCACGGCCACCAAGGCCCTCACGATGCTGCGCCTGGAGGGACTGGTCGAGGCACTCCCACGCGTCGGCACGGTCGTCGCGTCGGCGCCCACCCCCGCGCCGACGGCCCCGGCCCGCGGACACAGGCCCCCGGCCGACCCGCCCGCACACGAGCTGACCACCGAACGCATCGTCCGCACCGCTATCGACATGGCCGACGCCGAAGGCCTGGCCGCCCTGTCCATGCGGGGCATCGCGGCCCGCCTCGGCGTCGCCCCCATGTCGGTGTACCGGTACGTCCCCGGCAAGGACGAGCTCACCCTGCTCATGGCCGATGCCGCCTTCGGCGAGGAGGCCTATCCCGCCGACGTACCCCGGGGCTGGCGGCCACGGCTGGAGCTGGGCGCACGCACCCTCTGGTCCCTGCACAGGAGTCATCCCTGGCTCGCCCAGCTCTCCTCGCTGACCCGGCCCCTGCTCGTGCCCCGCCTCATGGTCCACGGGGAGTGGATCCTCAGCGCCCTCGACGGCCACGGCCTGGACCACACCACCCTGTTCAACATCCATGTCCTGCTCTACAGCCACGTCCAGGGACTGGCCGTCCACCTCGAACGGGAGGCACAGGCCGCCGCCACCACCGGACAGACGGACGAGGAGTGGATGGACAGCCGCGCCCACGCCCTGCAAGGACTCGTCGACTCCGGGCGCTTCCCCACCTTCACCAAGGTCGTCGGCTCATTCGGCGACGGCTACGACCTCGATCTCGACGCCCTCTTCGAGCTCGGCCTCACCTCGCTCCTCGACGGGCTGGCACCCGTCATCGAGAGCACGACGAGACGCTGACACCGCCCGGCCGGCAGGGGTCGGTCCGGCACCGGTCAGCCGACGACCAGGACGAGCTTGCCCCGCAGGGTCCCGGCTTCGCCGACGCGGTGCGCGTGCGCCACCTCGCTCAGGGGGAAGGTCCGGCCGACCTGAACGGAGAAGCGTCCCGCCTCCACCATCCGCGCGACATGTCCCAGGGCGTACAGGGCGCGGCCCGCGTCGCCTCGGCTGAAGCGGACGCCCGTCAGCCTGGCACCCTGGAAGTCGGCGACCGTGATCACACGCTCAGGCGTACCCGCGAGTTCGACCAGCTCGGGGAGGACGCCGCTCCCCGCGACATCCAGCGCGAAGTCCACCCCCGCCGGAAGGATGGCCCGCACCCGGTCCGTCATGCACTCGCCGTACGCCACCGGCTCGGCCCCGAGCGAGCGCAGATCATCGTGCGTTCCGGCACTGCCCGTACCGACGACCCGAACTCCACGCTCCCTGGCGAGTTGGACAGCCGCACGCCCCACGCTGCCGGAGGCACCGTTGACGAGGAGAGTGCTGCCCACAGTGGCATCCATGCCCGCAGCGACGCCCAGTTGGTCGAGGGCACGGGCCGCGGTCTCGGCCGCCGCAGGAATCGCGGCGGCCTGCGCGTGGTCGAGCAGGGCCGGAACCGGGACCCAGTCCGAGAGCACAGCGAGCTCCGCCTGGGCGGCCCCGTACGGTGAGACGCCAAAGACCCGATCGCCGACCGAGACACCGGAGACGGCTTCGCCGATCTCGTCGACGACGCCGGCGGCCTCGTAGCCCAGGGTCTGCGGCAACTCCTGGTCCAGCAGCCCTTGGCGCTTCTTCCAGTCACTGGCGTTGATCCCGGCCGCGTGAACCCTGATCCGTAGCTCGCCCGCACCAGGGTGAGGATCGGGGAGCTCAACGATCTCGAGAACCTCCGGGCCGCCGAAACGGCTGAACCGTGCTGCCCTCATGGCGCACTCCTTCCATGGAAGAAGTGGCGGATCATCCGGACACCGCGTGTGTGCGTGCTCCCCGGTCGGCATCCTGCCCCGCCCTGAGCACGTTTCTACTCCGATAGCTCGACGATACGTCATGGGCGGGCAGGCCAGCGGGTGGACCGCAGCTCGTGGGGCCGGCCTCCAAAGGTACCCGGAACGCAGAAAAGCCCCGTGCCACAAGGGCACGGGGCTTTCCCGGAATAATTGTTCGGCGGCGTCCTACTCTCCCACAGGGTCCCCCCTGCAGTA